>NZ_JBVKBD010000002.1:0-1160569 GCF_055657365.1 Streptomyces sp. NPDC107559
GACGAGGAGGCCGGTCGCGAGACGGTTGTCGTCGAGGTCGGCGGCAAGCGCCTGGAGGTCTCGCTCCCCGTCTCGCTCGGCATGTCGCTGGCCCGTACCGGTCTGGCCGCGGGCGCCAAGCCCAAGCGCCGTGCCGCGAAGAAGTCCGGCCCGGTCGCCTCCGGTGACACCCTCGCCTCCCCGATGCAGGGCACCATCGTCAAGGTGGCCGTCGAGGAGGGCCAGGAGGTCAAGGAGGGCGACCTGATCGTCGTCCTCGAGGCGATGAAGATGGAGCAGCCCCTCAACGCCCACCGCTCGGGCACCGTCAAGGGCCTGAACTTCGAGGTCGGCGCCTCCGTCACCTCCGGCGCGGCCATCTGCGAGATCAAGGACTGACACCGGCCACAGGAACCCACCGCTCATGGGAGGTTGCTCGGATGCACGCGCACGTACAGGATCACGCGGGAACTCCGGAGGACCACGCTGCCGACCCCGCGCCGCCCACGTGGCGGCTCGCCGGCGAGGACGAGGAGGACGCCGACCCGCACATCTTCCGGGGCGTCGACTGAGAAGCGGACCGCACGCGGCAGTGCGGACACGGCAGGACCGCCGGGCCCTTCGGCCCGGCGGTCCTGCCGTTCTGTCCGGCCTCTGCTCGAAGCCGGGGCGTTCGGCTAGGAGAAGAAGCCGTACAACCGCCGTACCTGGCGGTTCTCCACCGCGATGAAGTCGTAGCCCACGACGAACGGCGCACCGCCGGCGGGGCCGACCTGCCACGTGAACCGGCCCAGGCCATGATGCGCGCTCACCTCGCTCGCCAGCGAGAACACGCCCCCGGAGATCTGCTTCTGGGTCTCCACGATGTACGCGTCCAGGGCGGCACGGCCCTCGATGTGCACGTTCGGGTCGGCGTACTCGACGTTCTCGGTGAACAACTCGTCGATCACGGCGCGGCGTTCGGCGGCGTCGACAATGTTCCAGGTCTCGATGTACTTCTTCACGATGGTGGTGATGTCACTGCTCACGTGCTGCTTCTCCTCTTTCTGTGGTGTTCCGGACAGTCGGCGTCGCCCGGCTCGCGTACTCAGGACGAGGCACGCGGCCGGATCGTCACCGGCAGTTCGGCGAGACTGCGGATGGCGAGCGCCCCGTTGGTCTCCGGGGTCGTGGTCCGCAGCTCGACGTCGTACTGAACGAGTGCGTTCAGTGAGACCTCGATGACCAGCTTGGCTATCGGGGCGGCCACGCAGTAGTGGATGCCGTGGCCGAACCCGAGGCTCTTGGTGCCGCGCCGCGTGAGATCGAGCCGGTCGGGCTCCTCGTAAGCCGCGGGGTCGCGGTTGGCCGCGCCGAGCAGCATGAAAACCTCCTCGTCGACCTTGACCGGGACGCCGCCGACCTCGGTGTCCTCCAGCACGGTCCGGTTTATCAACTGCACCGACGCGTCGTACCGCATCAGCTCCTCCACCGAACCCACCGCCTCCTCGGGGTGCTTTCGGTACCACTCCAGCTGGTCGGGGTGGCGCAGCAGGGAGAGCGCCGCCAGACCCATCGCGGCCTGCGGTGCGCTGAACCCGGCGAGGAAGATGTTGGCCACCGTGGTCAGAAGCTCTATCTCGCTGAGCCGTTCACCGTCCTGCTCGGCCAGGACGAGTTCGCTCATCAGGTCGCCGACCGGCTGGGCGCGGCGCTCGGCGATCAGCTCCTCGGCGATGGTCACGTACCCGTCCCGGGCCTTGAGCCGGCTGGCGAGTGCGTTCGGGGAGAGCGTGTAGGCCGGGTCGAGGCCCCGGCCGGCGTCGTTGGCGTACTCGATGCACTGCGCGAGGTACTTCCGCGGGACGCCGACCAGGATGTTCAGCACGCCCGCACCGAGCGGGCGGAACACCTTGGAGGTGAGATCGACCGTGCCGTGCGCGTCGGATTCCGCGGCCGCCTCCGCAACCAGCGTGGCCGCCAGTTCCTCGGCGGGCCGGCGCAGCCGCTCGATGGCACGCGGGGTGAACGCCTTGTTGACCAGCGCCCGTATGCGGGTGTGGTCCGGCGGGTCCATGAACATCACCGCGGGCCGAAGGCCCTCGGGGGTGGGTATCAGCGTGTCCTGGTAGCCGGCGCCCTCGCCGCGGCCCAGCTTGGGGTTGCGCAGGACGGCGTTGACGTCGCTGTAGCCCAGGACGGCGACCCCGGCCCCGGTGCGGATCACCGATCCGCCGGTGGCGCGCAGCCTGGTGTAGGTGGAATAGGGGTCAGAGTGGAACGCAGGGTCGAGCGGGTCGTAGGGCAGGACCTCCGGGAGGTCCTCGGTGGCCGCGGTCTCCACGGTGTCGGTCATCTCAGGTGTCCTGTCTGATCAGGAGGCGGATGGTCAGCCGGCGTCCGCGTGCGGGGCCAGTTCCACCGGCATGTCGAGGATCACGGTGTGCTTGTTGTTGGGGGCGAGGACGACCGGTCCGGTCAGGCGGACGTCCGCCACCTTGTCCAGGAGCGCTTCGAGAAAGAGCCGCAGTTCGAGCCGGGCGACCTGGTCACCGAGGCAGAAGTGAGTGCCTGTGCCGAAGGAGAGGTGAGGGTTGTGCGTGCGGCTGATGTCGAAGGCCGACGCGTTGTCGAAGACGTCCTCGTCGCGGTTGGCGGACGGCCACCAGAAGGTGACCTTGTCACCGGCCTTGATCCGGTGTCCGTGGAGAACCACGTCCCGGGTCGCGGTGCGCCGGTTGTACGGGTTGGGCGGGGCCCAGCGGAGGATCTCCTCGATCGCCCGGGGCAGGAGCGAGCGGTCCTTGCGCAGTGCCTGCCACTGGTCCGGGTGCTGGGCCAGGGCGAGGACTCCGCTGGCGATGGTGTTCCGGGGCTGCTCGAAGCCGGTGATCAGGATCAGTACGGCGTTGGCGTCCCGTTCCTGGTCGGTGAGCGGTTCCTCGCCGTGGTCCGCCTCGATGGCACCGCGAGCGAGGACCGAGCCGAGGTCCGCTGCGGGTGCGTCGCGTTTGCGGTCCAGCAGATCCTTGAAGTACGCCGACATGGCGTGGAAGACCTCGGTCGATCCGGCGTCGACCGTGCCGGTCAGGCGGTTGACGAACCCGAGGTTGAGCCGGCCCCAGCCCGCGAGCCTGTCCCAGTCCTCTCGGGGAGCTCCCAGCAGCAGGGATACGGCACGCAGGGCGTAGGGCTCACTGAGGTCCTTCATGAAGTCGCCCCGGCCGCCCCGGGCGAGCGCGTCGGTCAGCAGCTCGTCGGCGATCGCGCGCAGCGGGTCGGTCAGGCCCTCGGCGACCTCGCCCGTGACGGCCGGCCGCAGCAGTCGCCGGATCAGGTAGTGGCGCGGGTTGTCCATCATGGCGAACAGCACTCCGGCGTGGACGCCGACGGGCAGGTCCTCCAGGTGGGAACCGCCTCCGGCGCGGTCGCCGCCGCCCTGCGCGGAGAAGTCGGGGGACGCGGCCGCGGCCACGATGTCGGCGTGCCGGGTCAGCACCCAGAAGCCGTCGCCGTCCGCGGTGCGTCCGCCGGGATGGAACAGCACAGGAGCCTCGGCACGCAGCCGGGCGAACAGGTCGTGGGGAACTCCGTCGGCGAATCGGGACTGATCCGAAAGATCGAACCCTCCCAGCACCTCCGGGAGTTCGTCAGCGTGCGTCATGTGGTCCTCTCGGGTTCGGCGGTCGTCGCCGTTCAGTGACGGACGAGTTGGTCGGCGGCGCCCATCAGCCAGCGGCGGCTGATCTCGGCGTGGTCGGGCTCCGCCTCGGTCCGCAGCCGGGCGAGGAGTCCGGCGAGCCTGTGGCGCGCCTCGACGCCGTATACATCGGCAAGTTCTTGGTGCTGCCACGGCTCGTCGTCGGCCGTGGTGTCGTCGGAGGCGGCGCGTGCCAGTACGACGAGGGCGTTGAAAAGTTCGCCGGCAATGCGCCCGAGGAGCACGACCGTGTGCTCCTCGACGTACAGCTGCTCGGGGTCGGGGTGCCGGTGCACCAGGCCGACGGAGATCTCCCGCACGTCACGCACGAGTTCGGCGACGGCCCGCAGATGGTCCCGGTTGGCGGGTGACAGTCCGCCGGCCTCGGCATGCGATACCGGAGCCGTGGTCGTGGCCGGGGCCGCCGGTTCGGAGTAGAACCGGGCGAGCAGCATGCGGCCGAGCTGGTTGTCGAGCTGGAAGTCGACGTTGCCCGCGATGCGCAGGCCACGCGCGTCGCGGAGGGCGCGTTCCAGCGGTACGGGTGCGGCGCCTCGGCGTGTCTTGCTCGCGGCCGTCTCGAAGCCCTCGCCGCCGTGGAGCGAGACGGTCCGGTCGACGGTCCGCCAGGCCGCGCGGACCAGCAGGTTCTTGGTGACGAATCGTTCGAACCAGCGATCGGCCAGGCTTCCTGGGGCGAGGCTCCATCGGACCGCCGACTCCATCGCGTACACGTCGGCGAGGGTGGCGGTGACGATCCGCTGGATCTCGTCGTACTCGCCGAGCGGGCGGCCGTCGATGGAGCGCCTGGCGATGAACTCACGGGACCAGGCGAGGCAGTTCCTGGCGATCGCCATCGCGGGAGCGCCGGTGAAGTGGATCCGGCCGAGCAGGGCGACGAGACCGACCATCGGCGGCAGCTGGTCGCCGTCCGGGTCGAGGAGCGCCTGAGCGGCCGGGACGAACGCTTCGTCGAAACGCAGCGACGCGTTCGGCAGGCCCCGGCTGCCCATGAACTCCACATGGGGCCCGGTGGAGAAGCCCGGGGTGCCGGTGTCGAGGAAGAAGGCTCCGACCTTGGGTGCGCCGTCGCCGGGCACGGTCGCCGACACCGCGATCAGGTCGGCGACCGGGCCGTTGCCGATGAACAGTTTGGCACCGTTCAGCAGATAGCCGCCCTCCGTCGGGGTCGCGGTCAGGGTCGGGCGAGCGTTGTTCTGTCCCGAACGGTCGGTGTCGCCGAATCCCGAGACAGTGCCGGCGGCGATCCGTTCGCCGACGAACTCCCGCAGCGGACCGGGCGGCAGCGCCGGAAGCATCGCCGCCGCGCCGACGCCGTTCTGGATGGCGATGACCTGTCCGACGGGCACGGAGTGCGCGCACGCCTGGGCGATCACGCGGAAGGCGGTGTACGGCAGCAGTCCGAGGCCGCCGAGTTCAGAAGGGACCACGAGTCGGAGGTAGCCGCGTTCCTGCAGGTCGTCGAGGAGTCCGTCGGGCAGAAGGCGGGTGTCGTCCACCTTGTCGGCGTCGACACGCCGGGCGAGGAACGTCTCGGCCTCGGCGACCAGCCGGTCGCCCAGTTCACGCTCGGCGCGGCTGTGCCGGGGAAAGTCCCGCCAGGTGTTCCAGTCGAAACGCCCCGTCAATAAATCTGCCAGGAAAGTGTGGAGTGCGGTTTCACCATCGGCTGGTGAGGCGGTCATCGGCGAATCCTCTTTCGATCGACGCGCGGCACGCAAGAAAGCTAATGACGCACTCCCCCTATCGCCAACCCCAGTTCTTCACCACCGGCCACCCCTATTTCCAGGGAAAGCCGCATGGGGCGATGCCGTGGTGGATGAGCGGGGAAGGCTGGATGCCGACTCGATGACGCCGTTGCCCAAGCCTCCTCGGCACGGGGTCCGGGAAGTACACGCCGTTCAGTTATGCCACGGCCCACAGTAGCGAAACGCCAGTCACTGTCAAGTTGCGCGCGTTTCCGGCCAGTCGCCTGCCGCGAGGAGGGCACGCAAAACGGCGCCGGGCCGCACCCGTGGGTGCGGCCCGGCGCCGTGTGACGAGGCGCGACGTCAGTCGAGGACCGCGCCGACCGGCGCGGTCAGACCCAACAGGTGCGTGAGGTCGACGAGTTCGGCGTGGTACAGCCTGGCCGGATCCTGCACCTGGGGTCGCAGGTGCCCGTAGATCTCCAGCGAGACGAGCCCGTGCAGCCGCCCCCACAACCGCATCGCCAGCGCCACGGCGGACGGATGCAGGTCCGGGAAGGCCGAGCGCACGGTCTTGATGAACTCGGGATCGTAGTCGCCCCAGGTGTAGCCCTCGTCGATGTGGAGCCGCCGGGCCCAGGGCCAGGAGGCGACCACGACTCCGGTCAACGCCGTGCAGGCACGGTGCTCGGCGTCGGCGGCCGGACCGCACACCGGGACCTGGTAGTCCGGCACGGGATCGCCGTAGACGAGGCGGAACTCCTGCGGGTTGGCGACCGCCCAGTTGCGGTACGCCTGACCGTAGGCCATGACCTGGCCGACCGGCCCTTCCGGCGCGGCGGCGACAGCCTCCTCCAGCGCCTGCGCCAGGGAGTTGTAGACGTCGGCGACGAGGGCCGTGATCAGGGCGTCGCGCGTGTCGTAGTAGCTGTAGATCGCGCCGGCGGTCATCCCCATCTCGCGAGCGATGGCGCGCAGGGACACAGCCGCCGTGCCGTTCTCCGCCATGTGCTTCAGCGCGATCGTCTTGATCTCCTGGGCGGCTTCTGCGCGGAGGCGCTCACGCCTGCTCGGTTTCGGGTCTGCCATGAACCCATCGTAACAGCGTGAAGTTCACTGCCTCCTGATCAATTATTGATCGCCGTTCACTCTCTGCTTGGCGTGCGGATTCGTTGCGTGGCCTCACGCAGTCATGACCTGCCCCGCGGCATCTCGGGGCACCCCGGGGCGTGACGCACGGGCATCGGCACCCCGGCGGCCTTTCCGGCCAGGGCGAACCACCCTTGCAGAAACGGCGTTTGACAGTCGAGCACCGTTGAGTCACACTCCGGCGTATTGTTATTGAACACCGTGTACTCGACATCGCTCATATCTGCCGGACCCACCCTGAGGACCGGCCCCAGTGACAAAAGGAAGCCCTGTCGTGGTTGACACCGTCCCCAAGAGCCAGCACCGCCCCGGGCTGATGCTCGCGCTGCTGGCCTTCGCCCAGTTCATCGTTGCCGCCGACTACAACATCGTGTATGTGGCACTTCCCGACATCGGAAGCGCGCTCGGATTCACCACGCAGTCGCTGCAGTGGGTGGTCAGCGCCTACGCCGTGGCCTTCGGCGGCCTCCTGCTGTTCGGCGGCAGGCTGGTCGACCGGCTCGGCGGCCGGCGCCTCTTCGTCATCGGCGCGGTCGTCTTCGGGTTGTCGTGCCTCGTCGGCGGTCTGGCCACGGATCCCGGTGTGCTCATCGCCGCCCGTGCCGTGCAGGGTCTCGGCGCCGCACTGCTCTCCCCCGCCACGCTGATGCTGGTGAACACCCGATTCGAGGAGGGCGCCGAGCGAAACCGCGCGCTCGCCGTCTGGGGTGCCTCCGGCAGCGGCGGCCTGGCGGCCGGCGCCCTGCTCGGCGGCCTGCTCACCAACGCCTGGGGCTGGGAGTGGGTGCTGTTCATCCTGGTCCCGATGGCCCTGGTGGCCGCGGTGGCCGCTCCCTCCGTCCTGCCCCCCGACGAGCGCTCCAGCAGCGACGCCAGCTTCGACCTTCCGGGCGCGCTGCTCGCCACCGCCGGTTCGTCCCTCCTGGTCCTCGGCCTGGTGAGCGGCCCCGAGGCGGGCTGGGGTTCCCTGCGTGGTGCCGGCTCCATCGTCGCCGGCGTCGTGCTCCTCGGCGTCTTCGCCCTGGTCGAGAGCAAGACCCGGGCTCCGCTGGCACCGATGCGACTGTTCCGCAACCGCAGTCTGGTGACGGCGATCCTGATCATCCTCGTGTTCCAGAGCTCGCTGTCCGGCTCGTACTACCTGTTCACCAACTACATGCAGGACGTGCTCGGCTACGACGCGCTGCAGGCGGGCCTCGCCTTCCTGCCGCTCACCGTCATCTCGATGATCTCCTCGCTCAAGCTCACCGGCGTCCTGCTGGGGAAGTTCGGACCGCGCGCGACCCTCTTCGTCGGCATGCTCATCAACGGCATCGGCATGATCATCCTGGCCGTGACGATGACCACCGACGCCTCCTTCTGGCAGCTCCTCATCGGCTTGGCCGTATGGGGCATCGGCGGCGGTGTCACGTTCCCGGCCATGTTCATCTGCGCCGCGTCCGGCGTCGACCCGAGCGAGGCCGGTATCGCCTCCGCGCTCGCCAGCGCGGCCCAGCAGATCGGCGGCGCCGCGGGGCTCGCCGTCCTGGTGGCCATCTCCACCGCAGGCCTGGACCTGGGTTCCGACGCCAAGCCGGCTCTGTCCACCATCGCGGACGGCCTGCGCACGGCGACATGGGTGGGCGGAGCGGCCGCGGTCGTCGGCGGCCTGCTCGCCTTCACCCTGCGCAAGCCCGGCGGTCCGGCACCGGAGCCGGCCGGTGAGCCGGCCGGTCAGGCCGACGAGATCGGTGCCGTCTCCCACTGACCCGGGCCGGGTGGCACCACCCCCCGAACGCGGTTCCGTGGCCGGGCATTCCCCCGACCGGCCACGGAACCGCACCACCGGCGGCGGACCGCCCCGGACGTCACGCGCCGTTCCCAGCAGCCCCGACCCTGAGGTTGACGCCCATGCAGGTCAGCGCGGAGAGCCACAGTCCATGGACACGCCGCTTCGTGGAACCGGCCGACAGCGAGCTGCGGCTCGTCTGCTTCCCGCACGCGGGCGGATCGGCGGCGTACTTCCGGCCGCTGGCGCAGGCGCTGGCACCGCGTGTCGAGGCACTGTGCGTCCAGTACCCGGGCCGGCAGGAGCGGCGTCACGAACCCCTCCTCGACAGCGTTCCCGCACTCGCCGACGCCGCTTTCGCCGCTCTGCGCCGCACGCTCGGCGGGCCGTTCGCCTTCTTCGGTCACAGCCTTGGGGCGCTGGTCGCCTTCGAAGTGGCGCGCCGCTTCGAGCAGTTGACCGTGCAGGGGCCCGTGCGGCTGTTCGTCTCGGCCCGGCGCGCCCCGTCCGTTGCCCGGGACGACCGCGTTCACCTGCACGACGACGCGGGCCTGCTCGCCGAACTGACTCGCCTTGGCGGCACGGCTGACGTCCTGCTGGCCGACAGCGAACTGCGCGCGCTGATACTCCCCGTCGTCCGGGCGGACTACCGGGCGGCGGAGACCTACGTCCCCGTGCCCGCCGACGCCAGGGTGACCTGCCCGGTCTCGGTCTTCGTCGGAGCGGCCGATCCTGTCGCCCCGGTACCGGAGGCCCGGACCTGGGAGGCCCACACCACCAAGGAAGCCGACCTCCGGGTGTTTCCCGGTGGCCACTTCTACCTGGACAGGAACACCTCGGCGGTGGCCGGGGCCGTTCTCGGCACCCTGTGAACAGCGACGAGACCTCCCAGGGCAGGGACCGCTCCCGCCCGACAGGCCTCGTCCCGGTGCCGCTAGCTGGCCAACTCGTCGCGCTCGGCCGGCCCGACGGCCTGCAGCGCGCCGACGAGATCCATCCGGCGCCTGATGCCGAGCTTGCGGTAGACCCGCGTGAGATGCTGCTCGACCGTACTCACGGTGACGAACAGCCGACTGGCGATCTGCCGGTTGCTGCACCCTCCGACGGCGAGCTGAGCGACCCTCATCTCGGCGTCGCTGAGTGCCTCGGCGGCCCATACCTTCCCGGCCGTCGACTGGGGGCTCGGGCGAGGTTCGTTCGCCGTCGGCCGGGTGGCGCCCGGCGGCGGGATCCGCACTCCCCGTCGCTCGGCCATCAGTCCGGCCCGCCGCAGCATCTGCCGCCCCTTGCTGTACTGCCCCTGTTCCTGCCACGCGCATCCGAGATCGTGGAGCACAAACGAGAGTTCAAGCGGAGCCTCACACCTCTGCAGGTACTCGGACGCTTTGGTGAGCAGTCTGGTCCGCTCGGAGAGCGTACTGGTGGCCGCCAGGATCCTCAGCGTCTCCGCATGGACCCGTGGATGCTCGGGACCACACCTGTGCAACTGCTCGGTGAGGAGAATCTGGGCCTGCTTGCGGTCTCCGAGGCGCATGAGGGCCTGTGCGGCGCTCGACCGCCACGGAATCACGACGGGATTGTCCAGATCCAGCCGCTCGGCCAGATCACCGGCGGCCCGGAACTCGTCGAGCGCGGCCGAGACCTGTCCCGACGCCAGGTAACGATGGCCGTAGGCACGCAGCAGACACATGCCGTAGGGCGTCTCGAACACGGCCTGCGGCATCGCGGACTGCACACCGTCGGCCACCGGACTGGCATGTCCCGTCAAGGTGTTGGCATGCAGCATGGTGCCCACCGGAAGGCTCAGCATGATGCCCCAGTTCTGTGCGGGAAGCAGGGCCAGGGCCTGTTCGGCCTCGCGTTCCGCGGCTGCCGGATCGCCCTGCCGCAGGAGTATCTCCGCACGGACCGCACGGAAGACGGCATGCCAAGCGGTGAAGGAGGCCCTTCCGGCCTGGGTGATCAACTCCTCGGCCCATGCGTCGGCCTCCTGGAGCCTTTCCGCGTACATCAGGGTGTACAGGCCGACCATCAGGAGTGGAGCCGTGCCGTCGCCGAGGTCGTGGTGCCGCAGGGCCTGATGGGCTTCGTTCAGCTGTCCGGCGTCGGGTGCCGTGGTGAGGTTGCGGCCGAACAGCTCCGCAGCGCGTCGCTTGGCCCATGCGTCCGGCGACACACCGCCGGCTGTCACTTCGTCATGACGTGGAATTTTCGGTGCCGGTCCGCCGGCCCGGCGCGGATAGAGCGTCTCCAGCCATGCCCTGGAGGCCTCCAGGTGGGAGGCCGCCATCATGTCGTGCGTCTCCAGGGCCTTCTTCGACCCGCGCTCCAGCAGTTCACCGGCTTCCTGGGGACGTCCGAACCACAGCAACGCATCGACGACGGATGTCGCGTGCCATCCCGAGAGCCATCCCGCCCGCGAATCCTCGATCAGGCCGTCGACGAGGCGGTAGGCGGCGTAGGGCTCGCGACGCCAGGTGGCCCGCACGATCATCGCCGTGGTGGTGGCCCTGCGCCGGTCGTCCGTATCGTAACGAAGGGCGATGCGCAGGCAGTCCACCGCGAAATCCAGATCCCCTTCGGACAGCGCCTGCTGGGCGGCCTCGAGCAGTATCGGGATCGCGCAGTCGGTGTCGACGCGGCTGGCGGCCAACAGGTGTCCCGCCACCGTCTTCGCCGGAAAGCCGTGCTTGAAGAGGACGTTGGCCGTGTGGATCTGGAGGTCGGCCCGCGCTTCCGACGCCATACCGCTCAGCAGCACCCTCTTGGCGTGCGGATGCCGGAGCATTCCCCTGGAGACAATCCCGGTTTCGCGCAGGAGGTCCAGGGCCTGGGCGGTGGTCTCCTGGGCCATGCCCGCGAGTTGGGCGAGAACCTGGACCGAGGGGGCGTCGTCGAGCACCGCCAGTCGGCGGGCGACTTGCAGGGCTTCGGGTTCGCAGCGGAAGAGGCAGCTGATCAGCGCCTGGCCGAATCCGTCGGCCACCCGAAGCCGGGGTGCGGGGGAATCCAGTGTGCCGCGGTTGTCCTCGACAAGTCCGTGGAGCAGTGTGGCGTTGCCGCCCGTGACCCTGTAGGCATCGGCGGCGAGCTCCCGGGCCGACAGGGGTCCCAGGTGACCGTGGAGCACCTCCTCGACGTCCCGCGGCGAGAGCAAGGGAAGTTTCAGGAATCGCACCAAGGGTTCGGCCGGCAACTCGGCCTCGGACAGCGTCGCGAGCCGCCGGGAGTGGGGCGACTCGTTCAGCACGACGAGCAACGGGGACGACCGGAGCCTGCGGACGACGGATGAAAGGCAGCGAAGTGACGCTGCGTCGGCATAGTGGACGTCGTCGATGCCGAGCACGACGGGTCCGTCCGCCGACTCGACGACATCCAGCAGCGTCATGCACATCTCGTGGAACAGTTGCGGCGCCACATCACCCGCGGTTCCGCTCGCGGGATCCTGGTCGATCATTCCGGACCGGGCTTCGGCCGCGCATCGCTCGGCGCGCCCCCTCAACCGAGGGTCGATCCTGTCGCTGTGCAACAAGTGGGCCATGAGCCCGAAAGGCACCGCCTGCTCGGGCCGGGAGGCGATCGCTCCGAGGTAGACCCCCTCGCACGCCTCCACATGAACGGCGAAGTCATTCAGCAACTCCGTCTTACCGCACCCCACGGGCCCGTAGACGATCGCGACACTGCCGCCCTCTCTCCAGCCTCCTTCGAACATCCCGCGCAGTTCGCCGAGTAACCTCACCCTCTCCGGGAACTCGTACAACAGCTGTCGGTCTCCAGGAATTTCAATGCAGTTTTCAGACATGCCAGCAATAGCCATACTCGTTGGCTCCCCCTGCTAGACGAGTGTCGGCATCGGAACATAAGCGCTCCGCAAGTGACTTCGTCATTAAAATACCGAGCGAGCGATCTTGTCAACGTTAATTGATCTTGCCTTCGCCCTCCTGAAGCCTCCACCGCCCATTACGCTGACCACGATACGAGATCGCTGAGCCACTCCCAGGTCAGACCCCTTATCATCAGGCCAAGTGTGCCGCACGACCGGTCCAGTGAAATGCGTCACATGGCCCGAGAATAACGTGAGCAGTGATTCATGTCAGCCTTTTTACAAGCATATTAATAGTGCAGAGCTTTGGGCAGCGCACGAGAGACGGACGGACATCCGGGACGCATTCCGGACAAGTCCTGCCACGATTCGGAATCAGGACGTCCGGCGTTTTACCGGCCCTGGTCGACCTGACGGCCGACTCTACGAGGGAGGAGTGTCGCAGCGGGACACCGGGATAGTGTGCGACGCTTTTCGGCCACCACCCGAACCGCCCCGGTCACGCATTTCCGTCGCCTTCTCCAAATGCAGACACGAGCCATCTCGCAAATGCGCGCCAGGCACCCCGGCCGTGAGCGCTCGGTCCGGCGGCCGGATACGGCCGTGTGCTCTACTTGGGCCGTCAACCCTATAGTGCATGATTGACATCAATGTCAAGGCGGCAGGGCTGAACCGAAGACGGTGGACGGGAAGCGAGGAGCGGACACATGCGCATCGGAGAGCTCGAAAAGCTGACGGAGACACCGGCGCGGCTGCTGCGGTACTACGAGACCCAGGGGCTGATCCACCCCCGGCGGCTGCCGAACGGGTATCGCGAGTACGACGAGTACCTGATCGACCGGGTGATCCAGATCAGGGGCCTGATCGACAGCGGCATCCCCACCCGCGTCATCAAGCAGATGCTGCCGTGCCTCGACAAGCCCTGCGAGATAGTCGTCGAAGACGCCGATCCGGAGCTGCTGAACCTTCTCGCGCGAGAACGCGACCGGATGACCGCCCGTATCGACTGCCTCACCCTCAACAGGGACGCCATCGACCGCTATATGGAGGCCGTCGGCCGGAAGCAGGCCGAACAGCCCACCGTCGGCACGGAGTAGCCCCTCGCCCGGGCCCGCGCGCACGCCGCGTTCTGTCCGGCTGCGGCCGGCGCCTTCATCGAGCGAATCCAGCACCTTGACACCAATGTCACACATACGTAGTAGCGTTCGCTCCGACGGGACCCGTGCCCAGGCGTGAGCGGTCCCGGCTCCTGTCCGGATGATTCACCGAAGGGATGCGCTCCTCATGGCCACCTCAGCCCACACCTCCCGTCCCGCAGAGGCCTCCGGCACCTTCCGCCTCGGCGGCGACCTCGAGATCAACCGACTCGGCTACGGCACGATGCGCCTGACCGGCAAGGGCGTCTGGGGCGAGCCCGACGACCGCGCCGAGGCCGTGGCCGTTCTCAGGCGCGCCGTCGAACTCGGCGTGAACTTCTTCGACACCGCCGACAGCTACGGTCCCGACGTCGCCGAGCCTCTCCTGCGTGAGGCGCTCCACCCCTACCGTGACGGCATCGTCATCGCCACCAAGGCCGGTCTCACCCGGCAGGGCCCGGACCTCTGGACTCCCGTCGGCCACCCCGCCTACCTCCGCCAGCAGGCCGAGCTGAGCCTGCGCCGCCTCGGCGTCGACCGCCTCGACCTGTTCCAGCTGCACCGCATCGCCCCCGACACCCCTCTTGAGGACCAGGTCGGCGAACTGAAGGCGCTTCAGGACGAGGGCAAGATCCGGCACATCGGCCTCAGCGAGGTCACGATCGCCGAGGTCGAGGCGGCGCAGGCCATCGCGCCGATCGTCTCCGTGCAGAACCTGTACAACCTCACCGACCGCTCCTCGGAGGAACTACTGGACTGGTCGGCCGAACAGGGCATCGGCTTCATCCCGTGGTTCCCGCTCGCCACCGGGCAGCTCACCGGCGCCGACAGCCCGCTCACCGAGCTCGCGAAGCAGCACAACGCCTCGCCCTCACAGCTCGCCCTCGCCTGGCTCCTGAAGCGCTCCCCCGTAGTGCTCCCGATCCCGGGGACATCGAGCGTCGCGCACCTTGAGGACAACCTCGGCGGCGCGACCGTCCAGCTCACCGACGACGAGTTCGACGCACTGTCGAAGGCCGCTGTCTGACGCCGCGCCAGGCGGCGTTCAGCGCTTGCGGACGGGGGCCGGGCGGCGGCCTTCCGTCCCCGTCACCGGTCACGGCAATGTCCACCACCGCACCGTGATCAGGTAGAAGACCAGCGCCCAGACCGCCATCGCCACGGCGACCGTGCACAGGCCCCGGAGGTTGGTTCTTCTCGGGGGTTCGCCGGGGGGTGGGCGCAGCCAGCGGCCCAGGAGCGGGTTCACGTAGTGGGGCATGGTCAGGAAGCTCATGATGAAGCTCGACAGGAGGTTGCCGATCAGGAGGTTGATCCAGAGGGGCAGGTGTGCCGGGGACAGGGCCAGGGTGAGGAGAACCACGGTCGGGTAGAGGCCTACCCAGACGGCGAGGGAGGTCTTGGTCTCGGAGGGCGGCGGCGGTGCCTCCTTGCCGTTGCCCTCGAAGGCGAACCAGCTGCCGAACGAGTTGTCGATCGTGTGCAGCTTGTAATCGCTGAACCTCTCGCCCTCGGCCAGGATCCGCTGTCGCTGGGGCGAGGTCAGCCAGGCGTCGAGGTGCTCGGCGTTGTCGTAGCGGTACAGCGTGGTCCATTCCTCCTGGAGTCCCTCGATGGGGCGGAAGAGCTCGGTCCCGCGGAATCCGTCGAACCTGCTCTCCTCCTCGACCATGCGGCGCTGCCAGTCGAGGAAGCTGTCGATCTGGTTCGGCGGGACGCGGTGGGTGACCACCACGGTGACCAGCGGGTCCAGTGACTGGGAGCCGCTGCTGACCACCTGCTGGGTCGCCGGGCCGTCGAAGTACTTGGCGCCGGCGTCGAGATACGTCTGTCTGGTCCCGCTGTTGATCCACGCCTGGAGGTGCGCCACCGAGTCGAACCGGTACACGACGACCCAGTCGGGTTGCAGCTGTGTCGGCGCGGAGATCTCGGCGCCGAGGAAGCCGGGGTAGTAGGCGGCCGCGGCGTTGAGGTCCTCCTGCCACGACTCGAACTCCTGGTCCATGCCGGGCAGGACCTTCTGGCCGATGATCGCCGTCGCCGCCGCGGCCACGTTCTTCTCGGTGTCCATGGTGGCTCAGCCTGCCGACACCGACTGTTCCGCGGGAAGCCGGCCGTAGATGCGTTCCGGGGTCAACGGCAGCGCACGGTAGCGGACGCCCGTGGCGTCGTGCACCGCGTTGGCCAGCGCGGGGGCGACCGGGTTGATGCAGCACTCGGCCATCCCCTTCGCCCGCATGGGCCCCACCGAGTCCGCCGAGCCCACCAGGAGGACCTCGGTACGGGGGATGTCGGCGTAGGTGGGGATGCGGTAGTTGCGCAGGTTCGGGTTGACCATGACGCCGTTGCCGTCGACGTGATGGTTCTCGGTCAGGGCGAAGCCGATGCCCTGGGCGACACCGCCCTCGATCTGGCCGCGGACCTGCACCGGGTTGATGATCACCCCGGCGTCGGCCGCCTGCACGCTGTGCAGGATCCGGATCTCGCCCGTCACCCGGTGCACGGCGACCCGGAACCCGTGCGTGTTGGAGGTGACGCTCCGGGGCGAGCCGTACGCCTTGCGCGCGGCCCGGAAGCGGATGCCGCGCCTGCGGGCCAGCGCGACGAGTTCGGCCAGCGACACCCGCCGGTCCTCGCAGGTGACACCGTCGTCGTCCATCGAGCACATCACCACATGGACGCCGGTGTGGGCCGCGGCGAACTCCAGGATGCGGTCGCGCACGGCGTTCGCCGCCCGCAGCACCGCGTTGCCCGCCACGAAGAGGCCGGCGCTCGCGAAGGCACCGGTGTCGAATCCCGTGCGGTCGGTGTCGGACTGCACCAGACGGATCCGGGACGGTGTCGTGCCCAGTTGGTTCGCCGCGATCTGAACGTGGGCCGTGGAGGTTCCCTCGCCGAACTCGACGGTGCCGACGGCGACTTCGTAGATGAGGTCGTCGCCGAGGGTGACCCAGGCCTCGGAGAGGTGTTCCGTCGGGGGCGCGGTCTCGTGCAGGGAACTCGCCACGCCCGCGCCGACGAGCCAGTCGGGGCCGGGGGGCGGCCGGTCGGCCGTACGGGCCAGGGCGCCGTCCACCAGGTCGATGCACTTGGCGAGTCCGTCCTCCGTGAAGGTCACGTCGTCGGGGCCGTCGTCCAGGGCGACCAGGGGTTCGCCGGGCCGCACGATGTTGCGCCGTCGCAGTTCCAGCGGGTCCAGGTGCAGGGCTCGGGCCAGTTCGTCCATCGCCGACTCCACGGCGAAGGCCGGCTGCGTCATCCCGTAACCGCGCAGCGCCCCGCTCGGCACGGTGTTGGTGTAGACGGAGTACGCGTCGTACTTCTTGTTGGGGCAGCGGTAGATCATGACCGCCGCGCCGCCCGCGAACAGCGTCTCGCCGCCGTGGTTGCCGTAGGCGCCGGTGTTGGACACGTTGCGCACCTGGAAGGCGGTGAGGGTGCCGTCGGACTTCGCGCCCAGCCTGACCGTCAGGGACATGGGATGCCGCGGCGAGGCGGTGGTGAACTCCTCCTCCCGGGTGAGCTCCAGGCAGACGGGCCGCCCGGTGTCCAGCGCGGCGAGCGCGACCAGGTCCTCCGTGATGACCTCCTGCTTGCCGCCGAAGCCGCCGCCGACACGCTTGCAGAACACCCGCACCTGGTCCGGGCGCAGCGCGAACAGGTACTCCAGTTTGACCTTCGCGATCGACGGTGACTGCGAGCTGGTACGGACGTTCAGCCGGCCGTCCTCCATCCAGGCGATCGAGCCGTGGGTCTCCAGATGCGCGTGCTGCACCCGTGGTGAGAAGTAGGTGCCTTCGTGGATCACGTCGGCCGCGGCGAACCCCGCGTCGACGTCACCGATGTGCGAGTGCAGCTCGATCAGGATGTTGTGGACGGGGTCGCGGACGAACGGGTCGTGGGAGCCGTGCAGTTGGGGTGCCCCGTCGGCCATCGCCGCCTCCGGGTCGAAGACCGCGGGCAACACCTCGTACGCGACGTCGAGACGCCGGCAGCCCTCCTCGGCCGCCCCGACCGTGTCGGCCAGGACCGCGGCGACGCGCTGGCCGGCGAAGCGGACCGTGTCGTCGAGGATGTAGGTGTCGTCCGGGTCGACCAGGTGGTCGGTGTGGATCGCCGTGGTGAAGCGTCTGCGGGGCACGTCCTGCCAGGTGTAGACCCGGTGCACGCCGGGCACCGCGAGGGCGGCGTGCTTGTCGACGGAGCGGATCCGGGCGTGCGCGTGGGGCGAGTGCAGCACCTTGAGGTGCAGCATGCCGTCGATGTGGGTGTCCATGGTGAACTCGGCATGGCCGGTCACCACGTCGTGTCCCGCGGGCGCGCCGACGCTCGTGCCGACGGCCTTGCCCGGTGCGGCGCTCTCCACCGCGGCCACGCCTTTCACGGCGTCCTCGATCGCCCGGTAGCCGGTGCAGCGGCAGAGGTTGCCCTTCAACGCCCTTGGCAGGTCGGCCTTCTGCTCTTCGGTGAAGGTCGCCGAGGTCATGATCATCCCGGCGGTGCAGAACCCGCACTGGAACCCAGGAGCGTTCTCGAACTGCCGCTGCATGGGGTGCGGGGCGCCCGGCCGTCCGAGGCCCTCGATCGTGGTCACCGCACGTCCGTCCGCGCGGAACGCGGGGGTGATGCAGCTGTGCACCGGTGTGCCGTCCAGCCACACCGTGCAGGCACCGCAGTCGCCCGCGTCGCACCCCTTCTTGACGCCGAAGTGGCCGAGTTCGCGCAGGAAGGTGCGCAGGCACTGGCCGGGGGCCGGCTCCCGGTCGAATGCCCTGCCGTTCACGCGGTAGCTCATGTCAGGTCACCGGCCGTGAGTTCGCGGCGGATCTCCTCGGCGAAGTGCCGGGTCAGATGCCGACGGTGGTCAGGGGATCCGTTGGGGTCGTCGAACCAGACGTCGGCCGGCACGGTGTCGATGCTGCGCCGCAGGGTCCGGGCGTCGGGCAGGGAGTCGAAGGCGATGCGGACCGGCCGGGTGGTCCCGGCGGTGATGGTGAGCAACAGGTCGTGCCCGCCCGACTGTTGGGTGCCGACGAGGAACACGGTCGAGCGGCCGAGCCGGGTCAGCGTGAAACGGCGGTGCGCGACGCGTGCGCGCAGCGCGTGCTCCGGTACGGTGACGCGCCGCAGGATCTCGCCGGGCGCGAGGATGTTGCGGTGGTCGCCCGTGACGAAGTCGACGGCGTCGACGTAGCGCACGGAGCCGTCGGGTGCCCACAGTTCGTACCGCGCCTCCAGCGCGACCGTCAGCGTGATCATCGGGCCTGCGGGCAGGGACATGCAGATGTTGCCGCCGACGGTCGCCGCGTTCCAGACCTTGAACGAGGACAGGAACGCCTCGCAGCTCCGGCGGAAGAGGACTCCGGCGGTCCAGCGCACCGGCCACGGGAAGGCGTACAGATCGCGAATGGTGCAGGTGGCGCTGATCTCCAGGCCTCGGTCCGTCGGGACGAGGGGTTCCCAGCCCAGCGCCGTCAGGTCGATCAGCCGTCGCAGGTCCGGTTGCTCCACGGAGTAGAGCCAGGTCCCGCCCGCGAGCCAGGCGTCGCCCTCGCGCCAGTCCGCGCCCGGCCGCTCGGACGGTCGCCGGACTACTTCGGTGATGGTGTTGAGGTCCATGAGCACCGGCCTAAGGGGACCCGGACACGCGGGAAGTCGACGGTCCCCAGGGGAGGTTGGAGTGGATTCCCGGCTGGTCGAGCAGTTGTCGGCCGCCGTCCCGCACCGTTCGGGGCGGCTGCGCGGCGAAGGACCGGCGGACCCGGACACTCTTGTCACAGTTTATCGCAGTATGTGAGCGTGAGCTCGGCCGAGGAGGGCCGGAACAGGCGCTCAGGCCCGGTGCTCGACGCGTGGCCGTGGCCCGGCCCAGCGCTCGAGCCGCCGCGCACTGCCTGGGGTGCTCCGACTTCACGGGCACGGGGGTGCCGCAGCGGCTCGGCGGAGACGGAGCGGTTCCCCGCCTTCACGACCCGGCCGGAACAGACATTCCCAGGGGCGCGCGATCGGCTGCCTCACCCCCGTGCCGACGTCGTCGTACCCAGCGGTTCGCCCTGTGCGATGCAGCGCCGGGCGCCCTCGTGCGGGTTCACGGAAATCGCGCACCCGTACGAGTGATTCGGGTAAACAGATGTGCCGGGCGCCCGCCCGGCGGACACCCGAAAGGCGAAGTCGTTGGTGAGCACAGTGATGAAAGCCGTCGTCAGGAGAGGGGCCGGGGCCTTGGTGGCGGTCGTGGCGCTGTTGGCCTCGATGCTGGTCACGGCAGGGCCGGCCCGGGCGGACACACCATTACCCGGCGGAAAGGCGAACTGGGTCGTCTCCGTCGGCTACCTGAACCTCGCGACGCTGAACAACTACCGCAACTGGGTCCGGCTCGGGTACTACGTCTTCCAGCCCGACGGCACCGTGATCACCAACTACTGGACCTGGAACCAGCGGGAGCAGGCGCAGCGGGTGCCCGCGATGACGGCGGACTGCGGCGGCGACGTCCCCGCCTGCTCGATCCGCACGGTCGACGGATTCAACGGCAGCCCGATGGGCGGCTTCCGGGGCACCTTCGACTACACCTCGGACGGACGGCTCGTCGTGACCTGGACCACGGACGCCGCGGGTACGGCGCTGTCGCAGCCGGCCACCGAACAGTGGAACATCACCACGGGGCTGGCCGACGGGTGGGCGGCCCGCATCACGAGTCCCACCTTCTACGGGGCCTCCGGCAACAACGTGGAGATCCCGGCGCAGGGCGTCTTCTCCGACTACAACGCCGACTTCGGTGTCGGCTACGGCAGCAACGCCTCGTTCGACGCGACCGGCCGGGCCACGATGAGTCAGCTCGTCAACGATCCGCGCTACAACGCGGAGCCGTACCGGGGTGCGTTCGTCGTGGCCAAGGCGTCGTCGTCCGACCCTGCCACGCGTACGGAGATCGTGGGGCGGGAGGGTTCGGGCGGTGCCTGGACCTTCGGAGCGGCCACGAACCCGTGGAAGACGTGTGCCACGAGCCCGTGCATGGGCTGGCTCCAGCCCAACACCGGGTGCGCGGGCACCGACAAGGACCGGGTCCGCTACATCGGCGAGATCGGCGGGGGCCGCCGCAACACCGAGGAGTACTGGTGCCAGTCCCTGGCCCAGGGCAAGCCTTGCTACGTCCACAACTCCCACCCCCGCCCGATGCTTCAGGTCGTCGACGACGCCGGTGAGTTCCAGGGCTGGGTCGGGATCGAGGCCTTCACCCATGTCGCCACCAGCACCGGTCTGCCGGACGGCAGTTGGATCGAGGGGTACTGGGGGATCTTCGACATGGTGTCGGCCGACCTGCACCCCGTGGTGCCGAGCTGATCCGGCGCGCGGGGCCCGGATCCCGTCGGGTCTCCCGGTGGCGGCCTGTCCGTCGCTCACGCGGGCGGCCGGGTCTCCGTAGCCGCTGCGGCCTGTCCGTCGCTCACGCGGGCGGCCGGGTCGCCGTGGCCGCGGCGAGGACCTCGCCGGCCAGTGGCTTGTCGAGCGCCGCGTGGACCAGGCCGTCGGCCAGCCGGGTGAGGTCGCGGTCGGGGGCGAGGCCGCCGAGTCTCCCGGGCGAGGCCGGCAGTCCGAGCCGCCGGGCCCCCTCCAGGGCCTTGCGGTCGATGTACGGGGCGAGCTCCGGCCACACCCCCTGAACATCGCGCAGGAAGATGTCGGCGCCGGTGGGCCCGATCCCGGGCAGGTCCAGCAGGGCCTGCTTCGGGTCGGGTTCCTCGCGCAGCCGGCGCAGGTCACCGTGCCAGCGGTCGAGCACCAGCGCGGCGCCGTGGCCGAGCATGGTGGCGGTGCGCTCGTCGTAGCGGCGGTAGCCTCCCCGGCCGAGTGCGTCCACGCGGTCCTGCCACGAGGACTCCAGCATCGCCCTCGGGGTGCGCAGCCCCGCCTCGAACAGCGCACGGGCGGCGGCGACGGCGGTGTCGGCCCGGATGGGGGCGCTGAGAAGGGTCGCCAGCACCAGCGTCTGGTAGAGGGGGGCCGGGGTGTTGCGCAGCCGGATGCCGGCCTGCTCCGCGTACGTCCGCTGCTGACGGTCGAGCAGGGCGCGGACCACTGCCTCGTCGGTGGCCCGGGCGGTCCGTCCGCCGGACTTCGGATCGTTCTCGGTGGTCATAGCCCTGTCACCCGCCCTGTCACCCGCCGTGATCGGCTGTCACCGGGCCGGCGGGCGCTCCAGGGCCTGTCCGACCGTTCCCGCTTGCCGCGCGGCGCCATGCAGGCCCCGGAGCCGTCCACCTTCCCCGTACAGGGCCCGCGAGTACCCGTGGGGGTGCGCTTCATGCGGCGGGGCGCGCCGCAGCACACACACCGCGGCCCGGTCCGCACCGCGGGAGCGGGGAGGACCGGGCCGGGCCGGTTCCGGGGGACAGCGGGTCAGGCGCCTGCGGGCACCGGGGTCCGCTCGGCGGTCGTCGTCGTCGCGGCGGCGGCCCGCCGCCGGTGGTAGGTGCGCAGCCGCAGCGTGCACCAGATGCCGATCACGGAGACGGCCATCAGCGCGACCGCGGGCGGCCAGTAGACGCCGCCGGCCAGCGACGCCAGCCAGACCGCGGCGACCGGCGCGAAGCCGCCGAAGACCAGGTTGCAGATCTGGTAGGAGAGCGAGATGCCGGTGTAGCGGACGTGCGGGGCGAACCCGTCGGCCAGGATGGCGGCGATCGGCCCGTACAGCGCGGACATCACGAACCGCATGGCGAGCATCATCAGGTAGATCAGCGCAACGCTGCCGGTACCCATCACCATGAACTGCGGGATCGCCAGGACCACGACGCCCGCGAGACCGCCGACGACCACCCGGTGCGCCCCCACCTTGTCGCCCAGCAGGGACAGGAACGGGGTGACGACCAGTTCCAGGAACGCGGCCAGCGACAGGCCGTTGAGCAGCATCGACTCGGACAGGTGCAGGTCGTCGGTGCCGTACGACAGCAGGTAGCTGGTCACGACGTAGTAGCCGCCGGTCGCGGTGGCCAGCGAGAACACCCCGACCAGGACGGTCTTCCAGTCCTTGTGCAGCACCTCGGCGACCGGCAGGCGGCCGGACTTCTCCTGGTCGGCGTGGATCTCCTCCATCACCGGGGAGTCCTCCAGCTTGGTGCGCACCACCAGGCCGATGCCGACGAGGACCGCGGAGGCGAGGAACGGCACGCGCCAGCCCCAGCTGTCGAAGGCGTCGTCGCCGAACATGTTCATGAGGCTGAACATGCCGGTGGACAGCAGGGCGCCCACCGACGAGCCGAGCTGGGCGAAGGAGCCGAAGAAGGTCGCCCTGCCCTTGGGCGCGTTCTCGACGGCGATCAGCACCGCGCCGCCCCACTCGCCGCCGATCGCGAGGCCCTGGACCAGCCGCAGCACGATCAGCAGGATCGGGGAGAGGACGCCCACCTGGTCGTACGTCGGCAGCAGGCCGATGGCGAACGACGCGATGCCCATCATCAGCAGCGTGATGACGAGGGTCTTCTTACGGCCCACCCGGTCGCCGATGTGCCCGAAGACGATGCCGCCCAGCGGACGCAGCAGGAAGCCGACCGCGAACGTGGCGAAGGACGCGAGGGTCTTCAGCGCCGTCGGCATGTCGGCGGGGAAGAACACGTCGTTGAACACGATCGCCGCGGCCGTGGCGAAGGCGTAGAAGTCGTACCACTCGATGGAGGTGCCGGCCAGGGCGGCGAACGCCGATCTGAACGGGCTCCGGGGCGTGCGTGAGGTGGTGCGGTCCGTCATGGGGACCTCCGGCAACTAGGGATGACGACGGGGACGGGAGCGCGACGGCCGCGACGGGCGAGGCCGTCGGCGGGGCGGCGGGGTGCGGGCGAATCGGCCCGCGGGAGTGTGCGGGCGGATCGGCCCGCGGGGTGTGGGGCATCGGGACCCGGCGGCCGGGCCGTGGGCGGGATCCTCCGGCCGCCGGGCGTGCAGGGGGACGGTGCCCGGCCGCCCGGCGCGCGGTGGCGCCGCCGGGCGCCCGGGTGTCCGGGCGATGCAGGGGTCAGCGGCCGGCCGCGGCCCAGGCGCGGCTGCCGCCGACCCAGGTCTCGCGCACCCGGATGCCGGTCAGCTCGTCGGCCGGCACGGTCAGCGGGTCGGCGTCGAGCACCGTGAAGTCGGCGAGCATGCCCGGCGCGAGGGCGCCGACCGCGTGCTCGCGGTGCAGGGCGCTCGCCGCGGCGGCGGTGTGCGCGTGCAGGCCGTCGGCGACCGGCAGACGCAGCGCCTCGTCGCCGAGGACGGTGCCGAGGACGGTACGGCGGGTCGCGGCGGCGGCGACCCCCTCCAGCGGGGCGGGCGGGGCGACCGGCGCGTCGGAGGAGAAGACGACCGGGACGCCGGCCGTGGCGCAGCGGCCGGCCGGGTTGTAGCGGTGGCCCATGTCGCCGATGGCGGTCAGGGTGCCGTCGCCGGTGCGCAGGTGGTGCTGCGGCTGCATGACGGGGACGACGCCGAGCGCGGCCATGCGGTCGATCTGCTCGTCGGTGGGCAGACCGGAGTGCTCGATGCGGTGGCGCATGTCGCCGCGCGGGCGGTCGGCCTGGGCCTTCTCGATCGCGTCGAGGACCATGCCGATGGCGTACGGGGACTGGGCGTGCGTGGCCGTCTGCAGGCCGGCCGCGTGGGCGCGGCGCACGATCTGGGCGTACTCCTCGACCGAGTGGTAGAGCTGGCCGTGGTGGCAGCAGTCCGCGGCGTAGCCCTCGGGGAAGTAGGCGGTCCAGCCGCCGAGGGTGCCGTCGGCGTAGAACTTCACGCCCTGGATGCGGAAGAGGTCGTCGCCGAAGCCGCGTACCGCGCCCAGTTCGAGGGCCGTGTCGAGGAGCGCGGAGGTCAGATAGGCGGAGACGCGCATGCGCAGGCTGCCGTCGGCGTGGGCGCGCAGGTACGTCTCCATCTCGCGGCGCGAGACCTGCGCGTCGCCGATCGTGGTGACGCCGGCAGCGAGGAACACCTCCTGGGCGCGCAGCAGATGGTCGGCCATGATGTCCTCGGGCTCGGACAGGTGGAAGTTCGGGCCGTGGTTGCCGATCTTCACTCCGGCCGGGCCGGTGAGCAGGTCACAGGCGGCGTCCCAGAGCTGGCCGTCGGGCTCCCCGTTCTCGAAGTGCCCGATGCTGCCTCCCTCGGGCGAGGGGGTGCCCGCGGTGACGCGGCAGGTGCGCAGGGTGTGGGAGTTGACGACTCCGCCGTGGCCGGAGGCGTTCATGACGTAGACCTCGCGGTCGTCGGCGACCCGGTCGAGGTCGTGGCAGTTCGGGTGGCGGCCCTCGGCCAGGCGCCGGTGCTCGTAGCCGAAGCCGCGGACCGGGACGCCGGCGGGCAGGTCGCGGGCGGCCTCGCGCAGCACCTCGACCATGGTGTCGATGTCGCCGACGCGCTCGGGCCGCAGGTCGACCCAGGCGAGGGCCTGGCCGTACATCACCGGGTGGCAGTGCGCGTCGACGAATCCGGGGTGGACCAGGCCGCCGTCCAGCGCCAGTTCCTCGTCCGCCCGGCCGCCGAGCGCCGCGCGGGCGTCCTCGGCGGTTCCGACGTGCACGACGCGGTCGCCACGCACCGCCAGTGCCTCGGCTCGGACCGGGGTGCCCGCGGCGGCGACGTCGGCGCCGGTGACGAGCAGCGTGCGGTCGGGGTTCTGGGTGTGTCGGGGCATGGGGGCCTGCTTTCGACCGGGGAGGTACGGGAGATCGCCGACAGACGATTCGGCATGCAGAACCATAGATAGCGAACGACTGATTGACCAGAGGGGACGTGGAGGAATGTTTGTTACGTCGATTCGCTCGTCTAGTTCCGTATCGTCGGTCGAGCATTCGGTCGGCGGCCGATCGGGGCGCCCGCACTCCCGGCACCGCCCCCGCACTCCCGAGCCGCCGGACGCCGCCCTGTGCCGTCAGGCGCGCCGCCCGGTGCCGTCAGGCCGTGCGCGGCCCCAGGTCGTACCGCTCCTTGATCAGTTCCAGGTGGAGCCAGCTCTCCACCTCGCGCACCGCGGGCAGCGCGCGCATCTCCTCCAGCGTGGCGCGCACCGCGCCGAAGGACTCCGCGGTGATCGTGCCGACGAGTTCGGCGCGACCCAGGCAGGTCGACAGGAACGTCACCCGCGCGAGCCCGGCGACCCGCTCCGCCACGGCCGCCGCCTCCCCGGTCACCCGCAGGCTGAAGCCGCACAGGTAGCCCATGCCGAGCACGTCGGGCCGCACCAGCGCGACGACCTTGGCCACGCCGCCGTCGAGCAGCCGCAGGGTGCGTGAGCGGGTCGCCCCCGGCGACAGGCCGACACGACCCGCCAGCTCGGCGAACGGAAGCCGCCCGTCCTCCTCCAGCTCGGCGAGGATCCGTTCGTCCATCGCGTCCTGCAGCGCGACGGTCGGCTCCTCGGCCAGCAGGTACGGGTCCTTCACGTGCCGGGTCGCGATCAGCGGGTCGACGGTGCGCACGCCCGGCAGCGCCCGGATGTGCTCGACGGTCCGCTCCAGCTCGCCGAAGCCCGCCGTGCGCAGCTCCGTCATGATGGCCCGCCGCCCGCTGGTCAGGGTGACGAACGGCGCCTGCGGGAGGGCGGCGATCTCGCGCGCCACCGGGGCTGCGGCGCCGTGTGTGTCGATGGCCAGATGGGCGGAGGCGGACAGGCTGCGCACGGCCGGATGCACGATGGCCACGACCCGCACGGCACCGGACTCCTGCAGCCGCTGGGCGCGCATCCGGGTGGCCGGACGGGACAGGCCCACCCGCTGCGCCAGCGTCTCGTAGGTCAGCCGCCCATCGGTCTGCAGCTCCCGCACGATCGCCAGATCGGTGTCGTCGAGCGCCACCTGTTCCACCGGCCCTGCCTGGCCGACCTGCTCCACCCGCTCCACCTGCTGATCTCCTCCATGGTCGGACCCACCACCGGACCCACGGCCCGGACGCCGCCCATTCTCGGCCAGCCCACCTGCCGCCTCGACGGCGGGGACTCGGCCGCCCCGACGGCGGGGACTCCACCGCTCGACACCCGCCCCCGGATCGACATCCACAATCATCTCGTCCGGGCTGGACAACCAACACAGTCGAAACGTAACTTCACTACCCGCAAAGCAATCGAATCGTTCTTGGAGGGCGACGTGCCGCGACCTGTCGTCGTGATCACCGACACCGAGGAACTGGATCCCGAGCCCGGCGTGGCCCTGCTGGCCGAGGCCGGCTTCGACGTCAGGGTCGTCGGCAGCCGCGACCCGGAAACGATCGCCGGGGCCGCCCGGGACGCCGACGCGCTGATCGTCGGCTACGCGCGGATCGACGCGGCCCTGCTGGACCGGATGCCGCGGCTGCGGATCCTCGCGACCATGTCCGCGGGCTACGACATGATCGACACCGTCGAGGCCGCCCGCCGGGGCCTGTGGGTGGCGAACCTGCCCGGCTCGGCCACCGAAGAGGTCGCGGTGCACGCCCTCGCCTCGGCGCTCGCCCTGACCCGGCGGCTGCCACAGGCCGACGCCGTGGTCCGCGCCGGCGGCTGGAACACCGACTTCACCGAAGTGCCGCGCCGCGCGAGCGGGATGACGCTCGGCCTGCTCGGCTTCGGCAGGATCGCCCGCGCCCTCGCCCGACTCGCCGCACCCGTCTTCGGCCGCGTCGTCGCCCACGACCCGCACACCGCCGACTGGCCCACGGACGTCGAGCGGGTCGACCTGGACACCCTCGTGGCGAGCGCCGACGTCCTGTCGCTGCACACCGCGTCGACCCCGCGGACCCGGGGCATCGTCGACGCCGCACTGCTCGCCCGCACCCGCCCCGGCGCCGTTCTCGTCAATGTCTCCCGCGGCGACCTCGTCGACCCTGCCGCCCTGCTCGCCGCGCTCGACAGCGGGCGACTCGCCGGTGCCGCGCTCGACGTGTTCCCGGTCGAGCCGCCCGCCGCCGACGACCCGCTGCGCAGCCACCCGCGGCTGCTGCTCTCACCGCACAGCGCCTTCCTCTCCGACGCCTCGCTGCGCGCCTACGCCACCGAGCCCGCACGCAACGTCATCGCCTGGTGGACCACCGGCCGCCCGCACACGCCCGTCGTCGTCCCGGATCCGGTTCCGGCATCCGCCGCCTCACCCCGCCACACCCAAGGAGCATCCGCGTGACCGACACCCTCACCGCCCCCGTCACGGGCGGCACCGACGCCTCCGCGGCCGCGGAGGAGCTGCGCCTGCGGCGCGAACTCGCCGCCGTGTACCGCCTGGTCGCGCACTTCCGCATGACCGACCTGATCTTCACCCACATCTCGCAGCGGCTGCCCGGCCCGGACCACCACTTCCTCATCAACCCCTACGGCCTGCTCTTCGAGGAGATCACCGCCTCCGACCTGGTCAAGATCGACCTGGACGGCAACGCCGTCGAGCCGAGCCCGCACCCGGTGAACCCGGCCGGCTTCGTGATCCACAGCGCGATCCACAAGGCGCGCCCCGACGCCCACTGCGTGCTGCACACCCACACCAAGGCGGGCTGCGCCGTCGCCGCCCAGCAGGGCGGTCTGCTGCCGGTGAACCAGATGTCGATGGAGTTCCACAACCGCGTCGGCTACCACGACTACGAGGGCGTCGCCCTCAACCTCGAGGAGCAGGAACGCCTGGTCGACGACCTCGGCGCCCACCCGGCGCTGATCCTGCGCAACCACGGTCTGCTGACCGTCGGCGACAGCGCCAAGCAGGCGTTCCTGCGCATGTACTACCTGGAGAAGGCCTGCGAGATCCAGGTCACCGCCCAGGCCGGCGGTGCCCCGCTGATCCTGCCCTCGGAGCAGGTGTGCGAGTACACCGCCCGGCAGCTCGCCGGCGAGGCCGCCTCCGACTTCGAGGACCACGACGCCTACGACCTCGCCTGGGCCGCGCTGCTGCGCCTGGTCGAGCGCATCGCACCCGACTACAAGGACTGACCGCGTCCAGGGCCGGAGAACCCGCCGCGCTCCGGCCCACGCTCCGGCCGCGCTCCGGTCGCTCTCAGCCGACGGGAGCGGCGGACAGCGGCCCGTGTCCCCCGGCTGTCCCGGCGGAACCCGGAGCGGCGGAGTCGACGGAGCCGGTGCCCGTGGCGGCGGAAGCCGCGGGGAGCGCGTCCCCGGCAGCCGAGTCCGCCGGAGCGGCGTGCGCGGCCGCGTCCGCCGTCCCGTTCGCGAACTGGGTGCGATACAGCTCCGTGTAGCGGCCCTCGGCGGCCAGGAGCTGGTCGTGAGTGCCGCGCTCGACGACCCGGCCCGCCTCGATCACCAGGATCTGGTCCGCGGCGCGCACGGTGGACAGCCGGTGGGCGATCACGATCGCGGTGCGGCCGGCCAGGGCCTCGGTGAGCGCCTCCTGGACGGCCGCCTCCGAGGTGTTGTCGAGATGGGCGGTGGCCTCGTCGAGGATCACGACGCGCTGGCGGGCCAGGAGCAGCCGGGCGATGGTCATGCGCTGGCGTTCGCCGCCGGAGAGCCGGTAGCCGCGTTCCCCGACGACCGTGTCGAGGCCGTCGGGCAGGGATCGTACGAGGGTGTCCAGCCGGGCCCGGCGCAGCGCGTCCCACAGTTCGTCCTCGGCGGCGCCGGGGCGTGCCAGCAGCAGGTTGGCCCGGACCGAGTCGTGGAACAGGTGGCCGTCCTGGGTGACCATGCCCAGGGTCTCTCGCAGGGAGGCGGCGGTGAGGTCGCGCACGTCGACGCCGCCGACGCGCACGGCGCCCTCGTCGACGTCGTAGAGGCGCGGCAGGAGCTGGGCGATGGTGGACTTGCCGGCGCCGGAGGAGCCGACCAGGGCGACCGTCTGGCCCGGCTCGGCGCGGAAGGAGATGCCGCGCAGCACCTCGGCGCCGCCGCGGGTGTCGAGGGAGGCGACCTCCTCCAGGGAGGCGAGGGAGACCTTGTCGGCGGACGGGTAGCCGAAGCGGACGTCGTCGAACTCGACGGCCACCGGCCCGTCGGGGACCGGACGGGCGTCCGCCTTCTCCTCGATGAGCGGCTTCAGGTCGAGCACCTCGAAGACCCGCTCGAAGCTGACGAGCGCGCTCATCACCTCGACCCGGGCTCCGGCCAGCGCGGTGAGCGGGGCGTAGAGACGGGTCAGCAGCAGGGCGAGGGAGACGACCGCGCCGGGCTCCAGGGTGCCGCGCAGGGCGAACCAGCCGCCGAGGCCGTAGACGAGGGCCAGGGCCAGGGCGGAGACCAGGGTCAGGGCCGTCATGAACACCGACTGGGCGGTGGCGGTGCGCACGCCGATGTCCCGCACGAGACCGGCGCGGACGGTGAACTCCTGCGACTCCTCCTCGGGCCGGCCGAAGAGCTTGACGAGGGTGGCGCCCGGGGCGGAGAAGCGTTCCGTCATCCGGGTGCCCATCGCCGCGTTGAGGGTGGCCGCCTCCCGCTGCATCCGGGCCATCCGGCTGCCCATGCGTCTGGCCGGCACCACGAACACCGGGAGCAGCACCAGGGCGAGCAGGGTGATCTGCCAGGACAGGGTCAGCATGACGACGAGCGTGAGCAGCAGCGTGACCAGGTTGCTGACGACTCCGGAGAGTGTGTTGCTGAACGCGCGCTGGGCGCCGATCACGTCGTTGTTGAGACGGGAGACGAGCGCTCCCGTACGAGTGCGTGTGAAGAACGCGACCGGCATCCGCTGCACATGATCGAACACCGCCGTCCGGAGATCGAGGATGAGCCCTTCGCCGAGCATGGCCGACAGCCGCCTGCCCAGGATGCCGAGCGCCGCCTCCAGCACCGCGATCAGCGCGATGAGCAGGGCGAGCCGTACGACCGTGCGCTGGTCCCCGTGCGACACGATCGCGTCCACGACGTGGCCGGCCAGGACCGGCGTCGCCACGGCGGTCAGCGCGGTCACCACCCCGAGGACGACGAACAGCGCGATACGGCGCCGGTGCGGGCGGGCGAACGCGCCGATGCGGCGCAAAGTCGCGCGGTTGTAGGGGCGGCGTTCCTGCCGGGCGTTCATGACGCTGTACAGCTGCGTCCAGGCGGTGGTTTCCATGCTCATGAGACAGAACTTAGGACCTCAAGCTTCGTTGAGGTCAATGTCCGTCCGGAATTCCCGCAGACGAAGGATCCGATGACCCTTTCTCCCCATCCGCTGCCCGTCCGTAAGCCCCTGTCCCCGCAGCCGCAACCCGTCGTTGACGTGGTGCGGAAAACCTCTCCCACTGTGACCCGCGTCCCCGTCCGCCAGATTCTCTGCCTGCTTCCGCTGCTGCTGCTCGGCGTGGTCGCGGTGCAGCACCGCTCCGTGCTGGCCGAGGGCATCGGCCACCTGCGCGGCGCCGAGTGGCCCTGGCTGCTGGCCGCGGCCGGGGCGACCTGCCTGACCTGGGTGGCGGCGGCCTTCACCCGCCAGGGCGCGCTCGTCGAACGGCTGCCCAGACGACGGCTGCTCCTCACCCAGTTCGCCGCGGGCGCGGCCAACCACCTGCTGCCCACCGGGCTGGGCGCGAGCGCCGTGAACCTGCGCTTCATGACGGTCTGCGGGGTGCCGCTGGCCCGGTCGTCGGCCGCCCTCGCGCTGTATCTGCTCGCCGAGAGCGTCGGGCGGGTGGGTCTGCTGGCCGCGCTGCTCCTGGCCTTCCCGCACGCGCTGCGGGTCGGCACCCTGCTGCCGCACGGGGCGCTCGGGCCCCTGCTGTGGGCCGCGGGCGGCGTCGTGGCCGTGGCCGCGGTCGTGCTCGCGGCGGTACGCAGGCTGCGCAACGCCGTGCTCTCCTTCCTGCGCACCGCGCTCGGCGAGGCACGCTCGGTGCACACCCGTCCGGCGCGGGCGTTCGCCCTGTGGGGCGGTTCGCTGGCGTTCCCGGCGCTCCAGGCCACCGGTCTTGCGGCGGTCGGGCAGGCGCTGGGGCTGCCGGTGCCGCCCGCGCACATCGCGGTGGCCTACCTCGCGGCGACCGTCGCCGTGGCCCTGGTGCCCACCCCGGGCGGGCTCGGCTCGGTCGACGCGGCCCTGATCGTGGCACTGGTGGCGGCGGGCGGCCCGGTGGCGGTGACCACGGCGGTGGTCCTGGCGTACCGGATCATCACCGTGTGGCTGCCGCTGCTGCCGGGGGCGCTGACGCTGGGCGCGCTGGTGCGGCTGAAGGTGATCTGACCCGGCAGGACCTGGGTCCCCGGTCGAGCCCGGAGCGCTCCTGCGAGACTCGCCCCAGCGAACTCGACGGACGCGACGGACGCGACGAGCCCGTCGTACGGAAGGGGATCCCACCATGCCGATCCGGACGGAACGCCGGGGATACGTCACGACTGTCGTGCTCTCCCGGCCCGAGGCCCGCAATGCGGTGGACGGCACCACGGCCGCCGAACTGGCCGCCGCCTTCCGCGAGTTCGAGGCGGACGACGAGGCACGGGTGGCGGTGCTCTGGGGCGAGGGCGGTACGTTCTGCGCGGGCGCCGACCTCAAGGCGGCGGGCGGCGAGCACGGCAACCGGGTCGCGGAGGACGGCGACGGCCCGATGGGGCCGACCCGGATGCGGCTGTCCAAGCCGGTGATCGCCGCCGTCGCCGGACACGCCGTGGCCGGGGGGCTGGAGCTGGCGCTCTGGTGCGATCTGCGGGTCGCCGAGGAGGACGCCGTCTTCGGGGTGTTCTGCCGCCGCTGGGGCGTGCCCCTCATCGACGGCGGCACGGTACGGCTGCCCCGGCTGATCGGTACGAGCCGCGCCCTGGACATGATCCTGACCGGCCGCCCGGTGCCGGCCCGGGAGGCCTACGAGATGGGGCTGGCGAACCGGGTGGTCGCCACCGGCACCGCCCGCGCGGCGGCCGAGGAACTGGCCGCCGCGATCGCCCTCTTCCCGCAGGCGTGCCTGCGGTCCGACCGGGCCTCGGTCCTGGACCAGGAGGGCCTGGACGAGGCGGCGGCGATCCGGGGCGAGCTGCGCCACGGCATGGGTGTACTGGCGGAGGGCCTGGAGGGCGCGGCCCGCTTCGCGGGGGGTGCGGGGCGGCACGGGGCGTTCGGGGACCTCTGAGGGACCCGCCTCGTGAGCGCCGTCGCGGACGGTCGGGTGAGTGCCGCGGTCAGGCGAGTGACACCCGTACCGGGCCGCCCTTCGGATCGACCCGTCCGGTCCAGTGGGCGGTGAGGGTCAGGGTGCGATGGGGCACGGCGGTGCGGGTGCGCGGGCGCTCGGTGTGCAGGAGGCGGTCGTCCTGGCTGACGTGCAGGACCGGGCGGGCGACCACGATCGAGGTGCGCAGGACGTACGGACCCCACCCGCCCGGCATGCCGTCGGCCGGGACGACTCGGCTCGGCGCGACATGCTTCGGCCAGACTCGGTTCGGCGCGACTCGGTTCGGCGCGACATGGTTCGGGACGACACGGTTCGGGACGACACGGTTCGGGGCGATCCAGCGCAGCGGCGGGTCCACCAGCAGCGGGACGCCGTCGGGCCAGCCGCCCGTGGCGAGCCAGTCCCGGACCGTGCTGCCCGCGTACGCGCCCTCGCGGGCGGCCGTCGCCGCGCTCTCCACGGCGTGCAGCACGCTGCCGGCGGCGAAGACACCGGGCCGCGAGGTGCGCAGGCCGCCGTCGACGGCGGGACCGCGGGTGCCGGGGTCCAGCGACAGTCCACCGCGCCGGGCCAGTTCGTGGTCGGGGACGAAGTCGCCGGTGAAGACCACGGTGTCGCAGGCGAGCGTGGCCGTGCGGCCGTCGCGGTGGCGGACCCGTACGCCGGACAGCCGCCCACGGCCGACGAGTTCGGTCACCGAGGTGCCGGTCAGCAGCGGCAGCCGGTGCCGCAGCCGGGCGTCCGCGGCCCGCGCAGGCGCCGTCTGGGCGCGGGACAGGTCGGTCACCATGGCCGCCACGACGACTCCGGCGGCCCGCAGGGTGGCGGCCGCCGCGTACGAGACGTCCTCCGCGCCGACGACCACCGCGCGGGTGCCGATGTGCTGTCGGTACAGGTGCACCGCCTGCTGGAGTTCGCCGGTGGTGTACACGCCGGCCGGGCGGGTGCCGGGCACCAGCCGTGCGGCGCGCGGCCGTTCCCGGGCCCCGGTGGCCAGGACGACCGCGCGGGCGTCGATCGTCTCCGGCCCGTGCGGGCCGACGGTGTGCAGGGACAGCGGTCCGGCCCAGTCGAGGGCGGTCACGCCGGTACGGACGCTCACCCCGGCCCGGTCCGCCGCTTCGAGCAGCAGCCGGGCGTACCCGGGTCCGGTCAGCGGGTGCAGCCAGGTGCCGTAGCCGCCGTGGGCGCAGTGCCGGGGCACTCCCCCGGCCTCTTGCTCGCGGTCCAGTACCTCGACCCGGCCCACGCCCGCCGTGGCCAGCCGGGCGGCCGTCGCCAGTCCGGCCGGGCCGGCCCCGACGACGAGGACGTCGACCCGGCGTACGGCCGTCACGTCCCGGCCTCCTCGGCCCGTGCCCGTCCGGCCGTCACCGCTGTGCCGCCTGGCTGTGCCTCCTCGAACAGCGCCCGTACCGCCGCCCCGCAGTAGAAGCCCTGGCAGCGGCCGGCTCTGGCCCGGGTCCTGCGGCGCAGCCCCTCCAGGGTGCGCGCGGGGACCGTGGCAGTGAGCGCGTCGCGGATCTCGCCGCGGGAGACGCGTTCGCAGTGGCAGACGAGGCGGCCGTACTCCGGGTCGGCGGCGATGAGTTCGGCCCGCTGGTAGGGGCGGGGGAACGCCTCGCCGAGGTTGGGCATGCGGACCGGTTCCAGGTCCCGGGCCGGGGCCGCGTCGAGTCCGTCGGCGGTGAGCAGGCCGACGACGTGCTCGGCGATGGCGAGGGACGCGGTCAGCCCGGTGGAGCGGATGCCGCCGACGGTGACGTACGCCTGCCCGGGGTGGGCGCGGATGCGGTAGTCCTCGTGCTCGGTGGCGGCGCGCAGGCCCGCGTAGCCGGCCGTGACCTCCTCCGCGAGCAGCTCGGGCAGGATGCGGCGGCCCTGCTCGCGCAGCCGGGACAGACCTTCGGCGGTGGACTCGGTGGCCCGTCGGTCGTGCAGGTCCTCCGCGGTGGGGCCGAGCAGGACGTTGCCGTAGACGGTGGGGGCGACCAGGACGCCCTTGCCGAGCGCGGTGGGGACGGGCAGCAGGATGTGCCGGACCAGGTCGCGGGCGGCCTTGTCGAAGACGAGGAGCTGGCCCCGGCGCGGGGTGACGGTGAAGTCGTGCCGGCCGAACCGCCGGTCGAGGGTGTCGGCGTGCAGACCGGCCGCGTTGACCAGCCGGCGGGCGCGCAGTTCGCCCCTCGCGGTGCCGAGGACATGCATGCCGTCCTGCCGGCTCGCCTGCTCCACGGGCGAGTTGAGGTGCAGGTCGACCGCGTTGCGGACCGCCTGGGTGGCGTACGCGAGGGTCGTCGTCCAGGGGCAGATGATGCTCTCGCCGGGTATGTGCAGGGCGCCCAGGGCGCCGGGGCCCAGGTGCGGTTCGCGGGCGTACAGCGCGGCGGGATCCAGGTGTCGGGCGTCGTGGTAGCCGTTGCGCACGGCCTTGTCCGCGAGGCGGGGCAGCGCGGCGAGCTGTTCCTCGTCCCAGGCGACGAGCAGCGCGCCGACGGGTTCGACGGGGATGCCGCACTCGGTGGCGTACGCGGCCAGCAGCCGGGCGCCCTCGCGGACCAGGCGGGCCTCCAGGGAGCCGGGGACGGCGTCGAAGCCGGTGTGCAGGATGGCCGTGTTGGCCTTGGAACTGCCCTGTCCGACGTCGTCCTGCGCCTCGACGAGCGCGATGCGCAGCCCGGGGCGGCGGGCGAGTTCCCGGGCGATCGCGCAGCCGACGACTCCGGCGCCGACGACCGCCACGTCGTAGGTCGTCGCGGGCAGGGGCCCGTGCGCGCTGACCGTCATCCGCGCGTCCGACCCACGGACGTACAGCTCACGCCCATACGCCTCACGCACGCACCGCTCACCCACGCACCGCTCACCCACGTACAGCTCACGCGCGTCCCGGCGAGGAAGGCGGCCGCCGGGCGTGTCATACGGGCGCCCCGTCCAGCAGCGCGGCCACCGCCGCGCGGAAGGTGGCGCGGCGTTCGGCCGCCTGGCCGGGCGAGATGCGCGGCTCGTAGACGGCCGCGGGCTTCCACTCCGGCAGGGCGTCGGCGACCGTCGTCCCCGGCACGGCGCCGAGCAGGGCCAGGGCGCCGGTCCCCAGGGCGGTCGCGTCGGGCAGCGCGGACACCTCGACAGGGCGTTGCAGCAGGTCGGCCTGGGTCTGCATGAGCAGCGCGGAGCGGGTCAGGCCGCCGTCGACGCGCAGTTCGGACAGCGGGACGCCCTGGTCGGCCGCGGCAGCGTCGGCGAGTTCGGCCACCTGGGCGGCGAGGCCCTCGCACAGCGCGTGCACCACGTGCCCGGGGCCGGTGTCGAGGCCGAGCCCGGTGAGCGAGCCGCGGATGTCACCGCGCCACCAGGGGGCGGCGAGGCCGGCCAGCGCCGGTACGAAGGTGACGCCGCCGCTGTCGAAGGCGGTGCCGCCGACCCGGTCGAGGTCGGTGGCGCCGGTGATGACGCCGAGGTCGGTGAGCCAGCGGACGGCGGAGGCGGCCGTGTAGACCTGGCCGTCGAGGCAGTAGGCGGTGCGTCCGCCGAGCCGCCAGGCGACGCAGCTGACCAGTCCCGAGGTGCCGCGCATCGGGGTGTCGCCGGTGTGGGCGAGCAGGAAGGCGCCGGTGCCGTAGGTGCACTTGGCGCCGCCGGGCGCGGTGACGCGCTGGGCGAGCAGGGCGGCCTGCTGGTCGACGACGAGTCCGGTGAGCGGGATCTCGGGGCCGAAGGCGGTGGTGGTGCCGACGGGGGCGGCGTTGTCGACGACGTCGGGGAGCCGTTCGCCGGACAGCCCGTACAGGTCGAGGGCGCGGGGCGACCAGCCGGCCCGGTCGAGGTCGAGGAGCTGGGTGCGCCCGGCGGTCGCGGCGTCGGTGACGAAGCTGCCGGTGAGCCGGTGCACGAGCCACGCGTCGCTGGTGGTCACCACCCCCTCGCGGGTGAGATGACGTCGTATCCAGGCCATTTTCGGCGCGGCGAAATAGGGGTCGAGCGGGAGGCCGGTGAGGTGACGTAACTCATCCGCGTGTTCGGCCAGTTCGGTGCACACGCTCTGGGCGCGGCGGTCCTGCCAGACGAGCGCGTCGGTCAGCGGGCGGCCGTCGGCGGGGTCCCAGGCGAGCACCGTCTCGCCCTGGTTGGCGAGGCCCACCGCGATGACGGGTTCACCGGCCTCGGCCAGGGCGCGGGTACCGGCCTCGACCACCGAGGCGTACAGCTCGCCCGGGTCGACCTCGACCAGGCCACCGGGCAGATGGCGGGGACGCACGGCCGTGAACCCAGTGCCGATGACGCCACGTTCGGGGCAGATCACCAGCGCCTTGGTGCCGGACGTGCCCTGGTCTACGGCGAGTACCGGACCTGTCATCTACACCTCTTCCGCAGGTGATCCGGAGGTGATCACAGCCCGACAGCCTGCCGTCGTCGCCGGTACCGCGTCAAGCGCCGCCCACCTGACGCCCCACCTCACTCATCGTTGGCTGAGGGACAGTCAACTAAGCGCGTAGATAACGAAGTTCGAGACCAACCGGAATCCGGCGGTGATGCCTAACAAGCACCTCTATAGTGACCGCCGTCCCGGCGCGATCTCCTCGACTGCCGCCCAGAGGAGGGCTGTTGTTACTCCACCCTGCCGTCATGCCCCGCCCTCGTCCCGGGGCGGTCGGCTGATGGCCAGAGAGGGAGCCCGACCCTCCTACGACCCCGCAGGCCACGATTCCGCGCTGCGTGCCGCCCTCCAGGAGCTGCGTGCCGGACGCTGGATGTCGATGCGCGGGCTGCTCGACGAGACCGCCCAGTGGTGGCAGTGGACACAACGCACCCAGGTGCTGGCGGCGGCCGCCGCCGGCAGCGACGTGGTGCGCGCCTGGCTGGCCGAGGAGCCGTCCAGCGTCCCGGCGGCGGTGATGCACGCCCGGGTGGCCGTGGAGCGGGCCCTGCGGGCGCACCGGGAGAGCCACCGCCGCGCCCATGAACTGTGGATCGAGGCCTGGGACGCCAGCCGTACCGCCGCCGACCGCGCGCCCGCGGATCCGGTCCCGTGGGTGTGCCTGCTGTCGCTGGCGCAGCTGGACCGGCAGCTGCTGTGGGACGAGCACCGGGTGGCGGCACCGGAGCCGACGCTGCCGCCGGGTCCCTGGGGCCTGCTGGGCGAGGCCGACCGGCGTGACCCGTTCAACCGCGAGGCCCACCACCGCATGGTGCAGTTCCTGTACACGCGTGCGGCCTCGGAGCGGCTGGCGGAGGCGACCGGCTATGCCCACCGGGTCGCCGGGGCCGCACCGCAGGGGTCCCCGCTGCATCTGCTGCCGCTGTACGTGCGGGCCGAGCGCTACCGGCGCGGCGGTGGCCGCGACGCCGCCCTGGACCTGCACTGGGTGGCGGAGGACGCCAGCCGTGAGGCGCGGCGGGCGCTGGTGACCTGGTTCGAGTCGAGCGTCCCCGAGCAGCGTTCCCCGCAGGACCTCAACCATCTGGCGCACGCCCTGTGGGGCGCGCTCAGGTTCCCGGACGCGGCCCGGGTGTTCGATGCCATCGGGCCGTACTACACGCCTGTGCCCTGGGCGTACCGCGCCCCGGACGGCGGCCGGGCCATGGAGGTCTTCCTCCAGGCCCGCACGCGGTCCCGGGCGGCCTCGCACGACCCCGACTGACGCACCCCCTCGACGTACTCCCGTCGATGTCCCCCATCCCTCCGGAGGTTACGCATGTCCCGCACCTCTGATCCGTCCGATCCGCCCCGTACGAAGGAGAGTTCCGTGGCCGGTCCGCTCGTGGACGCGCCGGACGGTCCGCACGGCCCGAGCAGTCCGCACGACGAGGAGCAGCGGCTGCGCGAGCTCGGCTACCGGCCTGTTCTGGCCCGTCGCATGGGCGGCTTCGGCAACTTCGCGATCAGCTTCTCGGTGATCTCGATCCTGTCCGGCTGCATGACGCTGTACGGCTTCGGCCTCGGCACCGGCGGGCCCGCCGTGATGCTGTGGGGCTGGGCCGGAGTGGGTCTGTTCGTGCTGTGCGTGGGGCTCGCGCTGGCCGAGGTGACCAGCGCGTATCCGACGTCCGGCGCGCTGTACTACATGGCCGACCGGCTCGGCGGCCGCCGCTGGGGCTGGTACACGGGCTGGCTGAATCTGCTCGGTCTGCTCGGTGCGATCGCGGGCATCGACTACGGCGCCGCCCTGTTCGCCGGCGCCTTCGCCAACCTCCAGTGGGGCTTCGAACCGACGCCCGGCAAGACGATGCTGATCTTCATCGCGATCCTGCTGCTGCACGCCGTGCTGAACCTGTTCGGCGTCCAGCTGGTCAGCGTGCTCAACTCCATCAGCGTCTGGTGGCACCTGGCGGGCGTCGCCCTGATCGTCGGCGCGCTGGCGATCGTCCCCGACCACCACCAGTCGCCGTCCTTCGTGTTCACCAGGTTCGTCAACGACACCGGCTGGGACAACCCCCTGTACGCGGCCGCGCTCGGCCTGCTACTGGCCCAGTACACCTTCTGCGGCTACGACGCCTCGGCCCACCTGTCGGAGGAGACCTCCAACGCCTCGGTGTCGGCGGCCCGAGGCATCGTGCGCTCCATCTGGGTGTCGTGGATCGCGGGCTTCGTCCTGCTGGCCGGTCTCACCTTCGCCATCCAGGACTACGACGCCACCCGCAACAGCGCGACCGGGGTGCCGCCCGCGCAGATCCTGCTCGACGGTCTCGGCACGGACGGTGCGAGCGCGCTGCTCGTCGTCGTGATCATCGCCCAGCTGTTCTGCGGCAACGCCGAGGTCGCCGCCGCCAGCCGGATGGTGTTCGCGTTCAGCCGCGACGGCGCGCTGCCCGGGTCCGACATCTGGCGCCGGGTCAGCAGCCGCACCCAGACCCCGGTCGCCGCCGTGTGGCTGTCGGTGGTGGTCGCCGCTCTGCTGGCGCTGCCGTCGCTGTACTCGGCGACCGCGTACGGGGCGGTCACGGCCATCAACGTCATCGGCATCACCCCCGCGTACGCGATACCCGTGCTCCTGCGGCTGCGCGCGGGCGACCGTTTCCGGCCGGGTCCCTGGAACCTGGGCCGGTGGAGCAAGCCGATCGGCTGGATCGCGGTGGTGTGGGTGGCCGGTGTGACGGTGCTGTTCTGCCTGCCGCAGGCGTCGCCGGTGACGGTGGACACGATGAACTACGCCTCCGTGGCCCTCGCCGTGGTCCTGGTCCTCGCCACCGTGTGGTGGTTCGTCGCCCGCCGCTCGTATGGCACGCCCACGACGGCCGCGTACGGCTCCGACCGGGAACAGGCCGAACTGGCCGAGGGGATCGTCTGAGGCCTGCCGGTCATACGGTCCGGCAGCCGCCGAAATCGGTCCGAGCTGCGCGTCCTTGCTCCGGGTCCGGTACGAACTGCCTTACCGGATACGGCAGGATGAGCGATCGCGCCGTCCGCGCGGAAGATGCGGGCGGCGCGTTCGCGCTTCCCGGAATCGAGCAGGTGACAACGTGACGAGACTTCACACCCGGCCGTCGGCGGCGGCTCACGCCGCAGACCGTCCCTCCGGAGGCGGCCGGTGAACCGCGCGGTGACGCTCGACGACCTGATGCTCGCCGGGATCGCCCTGGCGGCGGGGCTGCTGGGGGCCTTCCTCTCGCGCACGCTGCTGCGCTGGCTGGCCAAGCACGCCAAGCGCACCCGCTGGAGCGGCGACGACGTGATGGTGGACGCCCTGCGGACCGTGGTGCCGTGGGCCTCGCTCGCGGGCGGCGCGGCCGTCGCGGCGGCGGTGCTGCCGCTGACCCACACGGTGCAGCGGCACGTCAACCAGTGCCTGACCGTGCTGCTCATCTTCGTGGTGACGCTGTCGGCGGCGCGGGTGGTCTCCGGGCTGGTGCAGACCGTCACCCAGTCCCGCTCCGGCGTCGCCGGATCGGCCACGATCTTCGTCAACATCACCCGGGTGCTGGTGCTGGCGATCGGCTTCCTGGTGGTGCTCCAGACGCTGGGCATCTCGATCGCCCCGATGCTCACCGCCCTGGGTGTCGGCGGTCTGGCGGTGGCGCTCGCCCTTCAGGACACCCTGGCGAACCTCTTCGCCGGCGTCCACATCCTGGCCTCCAAGACCGTACAGCCCGGGGACTACATCCGGCTGACCAGCGGCGAGGAGGGGTACGTCGTCGACATCAATTGGCGTCAGACCACCGTGCGCCAGCTCTCCAACAACCTGGTCGTCATCCCCAACGGCCAGCTGGCGAAGACGAACATGACCAACTACACCCGGCCCGAACAGCACCAGACCGTGCTGGTGCAGGCCGGTGTCGGCTACGACAGCGATCTGGAGCACGTCGAGCGGGTGACCATCGAGGTGGTCGCCGAGGTGATGACCGGGGTCGACGGCGCCCTGCCGGACCACGAGCCCGCGGTGCGTTTCCACACCTTCGGCGACTCGCGCATCGGTTTCACGGTGATCCTGGGCGTCGGCGAGTTCAGCGACCAGTACCGGATCAAGCACGAGTTCATCAAGCGTCTGCACCGCCGCTTCCGCGAGGAGGGCATCCGCATCCCCGCGCCGACCCGGACGGTGGCGTTGCAGCAGGGGTCGGTGGTGATACCGCACCAGCGCGGCCACGAGGTCGTGCAGGGGGAGGTCCCCCTGCACGACTGAGAGCTCCGAGCTACGGACCTCGGAGCTTCGACAGCTCGGAGCTCCAGGCCTCAGAGGGTGGCCGAGTTGTCGTGGTGCCCGGCGGTCCGCTGCCGCGGGACGGCGAAGGACGTGGCCACCGGCGTGACCGTCCAGTCCGGGTGGTTCGGCATCCGCGGGGTGACGGTGCCGTAGAGCCAGTCCCGCAGGAAGCCGGACAGGTCCTGCCCCGAGATCTCCGAGGCGACGGCGATGTAGTCCTGCGTCGTCGCCGAGGAGTTGCGGTAGCGGTCCAGGAAGGCGCGCTCGATCGCGTGGAAGACGTCCTCACCGACGAGTTCGCGCAGCGCGTACAGCACCAGTACGCCGCCCACGTAGCGCTGGTTGTCGAAGAGGTTGGCCGCGTTCGGGGCGGCGACCGGGCCGGAGTCGCGGCGCCACTGGTCGCCGAGCGCGTAGGTCGCCTTCATCCGGGCTTCCAGCGTGGTCAGACCCAGCGAGTCCGGCCAGCCGCGCTCGTAGCGGTACAGCAGGCCGTAGAAGTCGGCGTGGCCCTCGTTCAGCCACAGGTCCGCCCAGGTGGCCGGGGAGACGAGGTTGCCGAAGTAGGAGTGGACCAGCTCGTGCATCATGTGCGAGCCGATCTTGGACTCCTCCTGGAGGAGGTAGTTCGGCTTGTACAGCGTGAGGGTCTGCGTCTCCAGGCCGGTGAAGTCGAAGGCCGCCGGGTCGTCGGAGTTGCAGGGCAGCAGACCGTACGTCTCGAAGGGGTAGGCGCCCAGCCGGGCCTCCAGCCACGCCACCAGGCCCGGGGTGAGGGCGAGGGCGGGCTCCAGGGCCTGCGCCCGCGCGGTCGGCACGACGTCCCGCAACGGCAGCCCGTGCGGACCCTGCCGCTCCTTGACCACGTAGTCGCCGACGGTGATCTGCACCAGTTCGGTGGCCATCGGCGAGCGGGAGCGGAAGGTGTACGCGGTCCGGCCGCCGGCCAGGTTCTCGGTGCACACCAGGGAGCCGTTCGCGACACCCTTCAGACCGGCGGGGACGGTGACCCGGAAGGTGAAGTCCGCCTTGTCCGACGGGTGGTCGTTGCAGGGGAAGACGGTGTGGGCCAGGTTGGGCTGGCCCGCCACCGCGAAACCGTCCGGGGTGACGACCCAGCCGGTGAGCGGCTGCGCGATACGGCGCGGATCGGCGCCGTACACCACGCGGACCGTGCCGCCGGCGCCCTTGGGCAGCGGCCGGGCGGGCGTGATCCGCAGCTTCTCGCCCACCTGCTCGAACACGGCGTCGCGGCCGTCGACCTGAACGCTGCGTATGTCCAGGCCCAGACAGTCCAGGGAGAAGCGGGTCAGCGCCTGGGTGGTGCGCAGCTGGAGGGTGGCCGTGGCGTCGACCAGCCGGGTGGTGGCGTCGTAGGCGAAGTCGAGGTGGTAGGCGTGGACGCGGTAGCCGTCGTTGCCGAGGCCCGGGTACACGGGGTCGCCGAGCGTCTCGGCACCCGGCGCGCCGGGTGCGCCGGGTGCGTCGGGCTCCCCCGGAGCCGCGTGGGCGCCGCCGCCCACGGTCAGTGCGACGGCGGTGCCGAACAGGGCGGCCGCCGGGGCCGTCACTCTGGTGCGATATCTCATGGTCAGCCTTTATTCGGGCGGCCGGGTGGTCGGCCCGGCCGTCGTGGGGATCGGAAGACGATCTACTTCCAGGACCACCCTTTCGGCCGCTTCGGTTGCCCGTCGGGACACGGAAGCCGCCGGACCCCTGTCGAGCCGGGGCCGCTCACGAGATATCTTGATGTCGAGCAATGTTGCAGACGTGGAGCGGAGCACCGGTGACTGACTCGACCATCATCTATACGCACACTGACGAGGCCCCGGCCCTGGCGACGTATTCCTTCCTGCCGGTGGTCCGGGCGTACGCCTCGCAGGCGGGCGTCACCGTGGAGACACGGGACATCTCGCTGGCCGGGCGCATCATCGCCGTGTTCCCGGAGTACCTGACCGAGGACCAGCGCATCCCGGACGCGCTGGCGGAGCTCGGTGAGCTGGCCAAGACGCCCGAGGCCAACATCATCAAGCTGCCGAACATCTCGGCGTCGATCCCGCAGCTGAAGGCCGCGGTCGCCGAGCTCCAGGCGCAGGGCTACGCGCTGCCGGACTACCCGGACGACCCCAAGACCGACGAGGAGCGGGAGATCCAGGCCCGCTACGACAAGGTCAAGGGCTCCGCCGTGAACCCGGTCCTGCGCGAGGGCAACTCCGACCGCCGCGCCCCGGCCTCGGTCAAGAACTACGCCAAGACCCACCCGCACCGCATGGGTGCCTGGTCGGCCGACTCGAAGACGAACGTCGCCACCATGGGTGTGGACGACTTCCGCTCCACCGAGAAGTCCGCCGTGATCTCCGAGGCGGGCGCGCTGCGCATCGAGCTGCTCGGCGACGACGGCTCCACCACCGTGCTGCGCGAGTCGGTGCCGGTCCTCGCGGGCGAGGTCGTCGACGCCTCCGTCATGCACGTGGCGCCGCTGCGCGAGTTCCTCACCACGCAGATCGCGAAGGCCAAGGAGGACGGCGTGCTGTTCTCCGTGCACCTCAAGGCCACGATGATGAAGGTCTCCGACCCGATCGTCTTCGGTCACGTGGTGCGCGCCTTCTTCCCGAAGACGTTCGCGAAGTACGGCGAGACGTTCGCCGCGGCCGGCCTGACCCCGAACGACGGTCTGGGCGGCATCTACAAGGGCCTGGAGTCCCTGCCCGAGGGCGCCGAGATCAAGGCGTCCTTCGACGCCGAGCTCGCCGAGGGCCCGGCGCTGGCGATGGTCGACTCCGACAAGGGCATCACCAACCTGCACGTGCCGTCCGACGTCATCGTCGACGCCTCGATGCCCGCCATGATCCGCACCTCCGGCCACATGTGGGGCCCGGACGGCCAGGAGGCCGACACCCTCGCGGTGCTGCCGGACTCCTCGTACGCCGGTGTCTACCAGGCCGTGATCGAGGACTGCCGCGCCCACGGCGCCTACGACCCGTCGACGATGGGCTCGGTCCCGAACGTCGGTCTGATGGCGCAGAAGGCCGAGGAGTACGGCAGCCACGACAAGACCTTCGAGATCCGGACCACCGGCACGGTCCGCCTCGTGGACCAGGCCGGCAACGTGGTGATCGAGCAGACGGTCTCCGCCGGTGACATCTTCCGCGCCTGCCAGACCAAGGACGCCCCCATCAAGGACTGGGTGAAGCTGGCCGTCACCCGCGCCCGCGCCACCGGCAGCCCGGCCGTGTTCTGGCTGGACGAGACCCGCGCGCACGACGCCAACCTGATCGCCAAGGTCCAGGCGTACCTGTCGGAGCACGACACCGAGGGTCTGGACATCCGCATCCTCAGCCCCGTCGAGGCGACCAAGCTGTCGGTGGAGCGCATCCGCCGCGGCGAGGACACCATCTCCGTCACCGGCAACGTGCTGCGCGACTACCTCACCGACCTGTTCCCGATCCTGGAGCTGGGCACCAGCGCCAAGATGCTGTCGGTCGTCCCGCTGATGGCGGGCGGCGGCCTGTTCGAGACGGGCGCCGGCGGTTCCGCGCCGAAGCACGTCCAGCAGCTGGTCAAGGAGGACTACCTGCGCTGGGACTCGCTGGGTGAGTTCTTCGCGCTGGTCCCGTCCCTGGAGCAGTACGCGACGGCCACCGGCAACACCCGCGCCCGGGTCCTCGCCGACACCCTCGACCGCGCCACGGCGACCTTCCTCAACGAGGACAAGTCCCCGACCCGTCGCGTCGGCGGCATCGACAACCGCGGCAGCCACTTCTTCCTGTCCCTGTACTGGGCGCAGGAGCTGGCCGCGCAGACCGACGACGCCGACCTGGCGAAGGCCTTCGCCCCGCTGGCCGAGTCCCTCGCCGCGGACGAGCAGAAGATCGTCGACGAGCTGAACGCCGTCCAGGGCAAGCCGGCCGACATCGGCGGCTACTACCAGCCCGACCCGGCCAAGGCCGCCGCGGTCATGCGCCCGTCCGCCACCTGGAACGCGGCGCTCGCGTCCCTCAGCTGACGCACCGGGCCCGCGGCCCGCTGTTCCCCGCCTCCGCCCCGGCCGGCCTCGCGCCCGGCCGGGGCGGAGCCGTGTCCGACACCGCCGTGCCCGACGGGTCACCAGTCCCGGGTGGCGATGAGTTCCTCGACGTCCGCGTCCGGGAAGCCGTAGGCGTCGGCGACGAACCAGAAGTCCTCGGCTATCACCTCGCGCGCCACCGTCTCGATATCGCTGTCGGCCTCCTCGAACGCCGTCTGCAGGTCGTTGAACTCCTCGGTGGCGGCCTGGGTCAGGACGTAGAGCGCGTCCAGGTCCGCGGGCCGCTCGGCCTCTATGCGCTCGCACAGGCGCAGCAGGATCGCCCTGCCCAGGTCCACCACGTGATCCGGGTAGTAGTCGCTGTCGTACAGTCCGCGCAGAAACGGATGTGCGGTCACCTGCTGGTTGTCGATCGGCATGCTGCTGCCCGTCCTTCACGGCGTTCGATGTGACACCTTGATCGTGCACCACGCCACTGACAACGCCCTGGAGCCGCCGTATGCCGCCCGCCGCACCGTCCTTCGAGCTGCTGCCCGGCGCCGACGAATCGCCCGTGATCCTGCATGTGCCGCACTCCGCGCGGGAGATACCGCCCGCGGTACGCGCCAGGATCCTGCTCGACGGCCCGGCGCTGGAGCGGGAGCTGGACCACATCACCGACGCGCACACCGCGCGGATCGCCGCCGAGGCGGCCCGGCGGGCCGTGGTGGCGCCCTGGCGGTTCGTCAACCGGCTCTCCCGGCTGGTGATCGACCCGGAGCGGTTCCCTGACGAGCGGGAGGAGATGCTCGCCGTGGGCATGGGCGCGGTCTACACCCGCACCACGCACCGGGAGGCGCTGCGGGCCGAGAAAGCCGACCCTGGGCCGTTGATCGAGCGCTACTTCCAGCCGTACGCGCGGGCCATGACGGAGGCGGTGGCGGACCGGCTGGCGGCGACCGGGCGGGCGGTGATCGTCGACGTGCACTCCTACCCGGCCGAGCCGCTCCCCTACGAGCTGCACGGCGAGGGCCCGCGGCCGGCGGTCTGCCTGGGCACCGACGCCTTCCACACCCCGCCCGCCCTGCTGTCCGCGGCACGGGAGGCCTTCGCCGGGTGCGGGGAGACGGGGCTGGACAGCCCGTTCGCCGGGACGTACGTACCGCTGGAGTTCCACGGCAAGGACGCCCGGGTGAGCGCCCTGATGGTGGAGATCCGCCGGGACACGTACATGAGCGAGCCGGGCGGCCCGGCGGGGCCGGGACTGACCCGGCTCGCCGAGGCGCTGGCCGCCCTGGTCGACGCCGTCCCCCGCTGACCGGCGGGACGGTCGGCCGCGGTTGGCGGCCGACGGTCCTGGACGCGGGTCTCAGGCGCGCAGCCACTCCGTGACGACCACCTCGGCGCCGGTCCGCAGCCGCAGCGCGAAGGGACCGGCGGGAGGCGCGTCGCAGGTGAAGCGGCCCAGGTCGTCCGCGGTGAGCGGAGCGGCCGTCCGCGGACCGCTGAGCACCTCGATACGGGCCGCCTGCGGCGGCAGCACCTGCCCCATCAGCCCCTCGGAGGTCACCTCCACGTCGACGCTCAGCTCACCCGTGCGGAACGTCAGCATCCGCGGCGGGTCCAACACCCCCCTGACCGGAATGGCGTCGGTCAGCGAGTCGAAGGTCAGCTCGGCGATCCGGGCGTCGAGGTCGTGCAGCGCGTACGCCTCCACCGCGATCCGGTACAGCTCCGCCGGCACCGGGTCCAGGACGGCGGCGGCGCGGCGGAGTTCGTCCTCCAGCCGGTCGCAGTCCGGCCCGTCGTCGAACTCGTCCGCCGGGCGGTCGTCCCCTTCCTCGTCCGGCTCGCCGTCGTCGAACCCGTCCTCGTCGAAGTCGGGCAGGTCCAGGCCGTTCATATCGCTCATGTCGCCCATGTTCACAGCGCTCCCCGTGCGTCGAGTCGGGCCCGCAGCCGGCGCAGACAGCGCTGGCGCAACGGTCCGATACTGCCGACGGCGATGCCCAGTGCCGCGGACACCTCCTGATAACTGGGTGGCTGCGCGGCCATCAGAACGCGCAGCAACTGCCTGCAGCGCTCGCCGAGTTCCTCGAACTCCTGCCACACATGCCGGATGCGCTCGCTCTCGGCCGCGGCCTCCTCCGAGTCGAGCACGGACTGCTCCGGCGTACGGTCCTCGCTGACCCGGTCGAGCAGCTGTGGATCGTCGGTCGGCATCAGCCGCTTCGAGTTCTTGATGACCTTCAGGCTCTCGTGCCGTGTCGTGCTCGCCAGCCAGGAACCGGCCTTGTGCGGTTCCCGGATCCGCCCCAGGTTCTGGGCGAAGCGGAACCACACGGTCTGGTAGACCTCGTGTCCGTCGGCGTCGGAGAGCCGGTGTGCGCGCACCACGGACCACACCAGGGGGCTGAGCCCCTCCACGAGCGCTTTCCAGGCCGCCGCGTCACCGTCTACGGCGGACTGGACGAGCGCGCCGACATCTGTACGATCCACGGCCCCACCCCTCGTGTACGGCATGTCATCGTACGCCGTGGAAGGGGCAGCTCCGGCCCTCATGCGGGAGGCGCGAGCTGCACGACCGGCACCGGACGCCAGGTGGGCGGCCGCAGCGCCGGTACGTGTGCTCCGCGCACCTCGGCGAACCCGGTGTTCGCCGCGAGGAGCTGCCTGCGGGCCGCGCGCGGGTCGGTCTCCTTGTGGGCGGTCATGTGGGAGGCGATCAGTCCGGCGGCGACCGGGGTGGCGAAGGAGGTGCCGCTCCAGTGCGCGAACCCCTCGAACATCACCTGGTCGGCCTTGCCGGGTGAGGTCTCCCGCTCCTCGCTCAACAGGCCGGTGTGGCGCGGCGACTGGCAGGTGCAGACATAGGTGAAGCCGTACCGGCAGGCGTCGTACGTGGAGTGCCGGTACACGTACGGGACGGGTGCGTCGAAGCCGGTGAGGGAACTGGTGAGGCGCTCGCCGGGGGCGTAGACCTGCACCCAGGAGCCGTGGTTGGTGAAGCAGGCGCCGAACTCGCCGTCCCCGCGCAGCGCCCCGACCGACAGCACGGTGTCCGCGTACTCGGGCAGCGAGGCGTAGGCGGCGGGCCAGAACGGGGCAGCGCTGGAGTTGTTGCCGGCCGCGGCGACCAACAGCGTCGGCTGGTCGCGCAGTTCGCGCATGAAGGCGTCCACGCCGAGCAGGCCGTCGGTGCGGCCGTTGCTGGTGCCGGCCGAGAGGCTGATGATGTCGGGCCAGCCGTTGCGGTCGACGGCCGCGAAGAGCGCGTCGCCGAAGTCGGACTCCAGGATGGCGCCCGCGTCGTTGAGCGTGTTCCGTACGGTGACGTCGGTGTTGGGCGCGACCGCGGCGACCAGGCCGGCGATGAACGTGCCGTGGCCCACGTACTGCTGGAGGACGCCCTCCTCATCGGTCTCCTGGAGCTGGGCGTCGCCTTCGGTGTGGGCGAGCAGCGGGTAGGACCGGTGGTCGTGCATGAGGCCGGTGTCGATGACCAGCACGCCGACCGCACTGTCCTGGTCGTACGCCGCCTCGGCCGGCGCGGGGTTGGGCGCCTGGGTGAGCGGGGCGGGCACGGGCTCGTCGCCGGGGCAGGCGTTGACGGCGATGGACACGACGTGGTTGCGGCTGACCAGCCGGCGGCCCGCGCGGCCCTCCGCCTCGCGCAGGGCGCGCAGGGCGCCCGCGACGGCGCGGTCGGCGCGCCGGTCGCCGTGTCCGGGGTCGCCGACCTGGATCCGGGTGATGCCGGAGCGGTTGGTGTCCGGGCCCGCGCGGCGCACATGGTCGGCGACGAGACCGGTGGTGCCGGTGAAGTGCGTGCGAACGGTGTCCTCGACGAGGCGCGCCTCCTCGCCGTCGCGGGCGAGCACGACACCCTTCTCGTAGATGAACTCGGCGGAGTCGTCCGGCCCCATCGCGAGGGGGACATCGGGGATCGAGCGCTGGATCTGGTCGAACTGCTCGTGGAATCGCTGCGGTGCCATGCGTGTCCTCCCACAGAGGCGGTGGTCTTCAATCAGAGTCGTACGGTCGTTGATTGATACAGCGTCAAAGTGCCGTTCCATGGTTCGGTGGGCTGCGGAGCACTACCATCCGTTGCGTGACAGCGGGAAGCGACTCGGTTCTCGAACTGCTGCCCATGGTGTTCGCCGCTCCCAACGACGCGGTGGCTCGGGCGGAGGGAGTACTCGGCACCGATCCGCCGCCGCTGCACGCCTCTGTCGCCCACCAGGTGATCGGCATCTGGCAGCGGGACTGGGGCGACATGCGGATCGCCCTGCGGCATCTGCGGCGTGCCCGGGACCTGGCGGCGCGCGCGGAGTCGGCCGAGCGGGAGGCGGACGTGCTGGGCACGCTCGGGGTGGCGCTCGTGCACGCGGGCCGTACCCGGCAGGGTCTGGCCGCCTTCGAGCGGGGGGTGGGCCGCGGCAGCGGACACACCCGGGCCCGGGTGCTGTACCGGCGGGCCTACGCCTGGTGGGTACTGGGTCATCATCGTGAGGCACTGGAGGACGTACGCAAGGCGGTCCCCGTGCTGCGGCAGGCGGACGACGTCATCTGGACGGCACGCGCACTGACCCTGCGCGCGACCGTGCATCTGGCGCTGGGCGCGGTGGAGCGGGCGGAGGCCGACTTCACCGCCGCCGAGGCGCTGTGGGACACCACCGGCCAGGAGCACGACAAGGCCGACGCGGTGGAGAGCCGGGGCCTGGCCGCGTTCCGCTCCGGGGACGTGCCCGTCGCGCTGCGGCTCCTCGACGAGGCCGAGGAGCGGTACGCGAAGCTCGGCACCCCGACGTTCATGCTCAACATCCGGCGCTGCGAGGTGCTGATGGCCGCCGGGCTGGCGCCGGAGGCGCTGGCCGAGGCGGACGCGGCGATCGGGGTGCTGGACGGGATCGGCGGGCAGTCCACCCGCAAGGCGGAGCTGCTGCTCGGGGCCGCCCGGGCCGCCCGTCTCTCGGGCGATCCGCACACCGCGATCGCCCGCGCGGACCTGGCCGTACGGCTGTTCGCGGCGCAGCGGCGCGGCTGGTGGGAGACGCACGCCCGGCTGGTGCTGATCGAGGCGCGGGTGGCCGCCGGGCGCGGTTCGGGCCGGCTGGTCGCGGACGCGGCGGCGGTGGCGGACCGGCTGGCCGCCTTCGGCGCGCCGGCCGCGCCGGAGGCGTCGTTGCTGGCGGGCCGGATCGCGCTCGGTCTGGGCTGGACGGCGGACGCCGAACGGCATCTGGCCGTCGCGGCGCGCAGCCGGCACAGTGGGCCGCCGCTGGCGCGGGTGACGGGCTGGGCGGCGCAGGCGCTGAGCGCCCGAGCGGCCGGCTCCGGCCGGGGGGTGCTGGAGGCCTGCCGGCGTGGCCTGGACGTGCTCGACGACCACCGGATGACGCTGGGCGCCTCGGAGTTGCGGGCCCGCGCCACCGAGCAGGGCGCGGAGCTGGCGGCGCTCGCGCAGCAGGCGAGCCTGGCCCGGGGCGGACCGCGGCGGCTGCTGGAGTGGAGCGAGCGCTGGCGGGCCACCGTGCTGTCCGCGCCGCCCACCCGGCCGCCGGCCGATCCGGCGCTGCTGAGCGGGATGACCGCCTACCGCGAGATCGCGGCGCGGGCCGAGGAGGCGCGCCGGGACGGGCGCCCGGTGCCTGCCCTGGAGCGGGAGCAGCGACGGCTGGAGCGTGAGGTGCGCTCGCGGACCCTGCACATCCGCGGTGCGGACCCCGGCGGCGGCGACCGGTTCGACCCGGACCGGCTGCTGCGACGGCTGGGCGACGACGTACGGCTGCTCGAACTCGCCGTGGTGGACGGGCGGGTGCATGTGCTGCTGTGCGCCCGGGGCCGGGTGCGGCGCTGGGCGGCCGGGCTGCTGGTGGACGCGGAGCGGGAGGCCGAGTACATCCAGGCGGGGCTGCGGCGGCTGGCGCATCCGGGGGCGGAGGGCCGGCTGCCGGTGGTGGAGGCGGCCGGCGCCCGGCTGGAGGAGCTGCTGTTCGGGCCGGCCGCCGGGCAGCTGGGCAGCGGGCCGGTGGTGGTCGTGCCGCCGGGCCGGCTGCACCGGGTGCCGTGGGCGTTGCTGCCGTCGCTGCGCGAGCGGGTGCTGAACGTGTCGCCGTCGGCGAGCAGCTGGCTACGGGCCCGGGAGACCGCACCGCCGTCGGGCGGCCGTCATGTGCTGGTGCGGGGTCCGGGTCTGGCCACCGGTGGCGCGGAGGTGCCCGGGCTGGCCGACCGGTACGGGACACCGGTCGTGCTGGAGCACGCCGACGCGCGGGTGCCGCGGGTGCTGGAGGAGCTGGACGGTGCCGCGCTGGCGCACATCGCGGCGCACGGCACGTTCCGGGCGGACTCCCCGCTGTTCTCGTCGCTGCGGATGGCCGACGGCCCGCTCATCGTGCACGACTTCGAGCGTCTGGACCGCAGCCCGTACCGGATCATCCTCTCCAGCTGTGACACCGCCCGGTTCGCCTCGGTCGGTGCCGACGAACTCCTCGGCCTGGTCACCGCTTTGCTGCCGCTGGGCACGGCCGGGGTGGTGGCGAGCAGCGCGCCGGTCAACGACGCCGCGGTGGTGCCGCTGATGCTCGCCCTGCACAAGGGCCTCAGCACGGGTCTGAGCCTGGCCGAGGCCCTGCGCGACGCGCGCACGGCGCTGCCCGGTGACGCGGTGCACCAGGCCACGGGGTGGGCGTTCACCGCGTTCGGCGCTGCCTGAACACCTTTGATTCCGTGGCCCGTTCGGGGTTCAGGCCGAGCGGGGCTGCGGCTGCCGGCCGTCCGTGACGAGCCACGGCAGTGCCTCGCGGTCGCCGGCGCCGAGGCGGGCGTAGGCACCGTAGAGATGGTTGCCGACGGTGCGGATCGACAGGGTGAGCTGTTCGGCGATCTCGCGGTTGCTCAGGCCCGCCGCGGCGAGGGTGACGATCTGCCGCTGCCGGGCGGTGAGTTCGCCCAGCGCCAGTCCCGACAGGGCCGGGGTGCGGGCGCCCTGGCAGCGCCGGGCGAGTGCGGCGGCGCGGGTGCGTGAGGTGCGGGCGGCGCCGGGGGCGCGGTGGGCCCGGGCGGCCTGGGCGTGCGCCTCCGCCGCGAAGAGCAGGAAGCCGCGTTGTTCCAGGGCCCGGGCCGCGCGGTCCAGCGCGGGCGCGTCGCCGCGCGCGAGGGCTCTGGCGTGGGCGGCGAGCACTCCGTCGGCGGGCAGGCGGCCGGCGGCCTCGGCCGGTGCGCCGAGCCGGACGGCCTCGTAGCGGGCGTACGGGTCACGGTCCCCGGACGTGTCACGCAGGGCCTTCAGTGCGGCGGTGAGGTCTCCGCGGGCGGCCGCCAGCCACGCCTGCGACGCCTGGTCGGCGGCGGCTTCGCTCGCGGTCGTGACGTCGCCCGACTGGGCTGCGGCCAGGGCCAGTTCGCGGCGGCAGGCGGTGTCGCCCGGCGCGCTGCGCAGGCCTTCCCTGGCCCAGGCTCCGGCCTCGCGCAGCCGTCCGCGCAGCCGGCAGAACCGGGCCCGTACGGCCGCGTGGCCGGGCGGCAGCGGTGCGCCCTCCGCCACCAGCCACTCCCCCACGGGGGCCGGCAGGTCCCGTACGTCCGCGTGGGCGATGCGGTGTTCCAGCGCGGCCGACTCGCTCTCCAGGGCGTGTTCCCGTTCCTGCGGGGTCCGGGCCAGCCGCCCCGCCCGCAGCCGGCCGGCCGCGGCCCGCAGCACCGGGCCGTGCAGCGGGTGGGCGAGGCGGACGGCGTGCGCGGGCCGGGTGGCGTGCGCGGTCCCCGCGGGCCGGGCGGCGTGCGCGCCCTCGGGGAGGTCGTCGGTCTCGATCAGGCCGTCGGACTCGAGGCGTTCGAGGATGCGCAGGTCGAAGGTGTCGGCGGGCAGCGGGAGGGGCTCGGCGAAGGCGAGGCGGTCCAACGTCTCGCGCTCGTCGGGGCAGCTGCGTTCCAGGAGCGGGGCGCTGCGTTCGCGGACGGCGGCGGTGACCGGTACCGGACCGCGCCAGACGCGCTCGCCGGTGTCCGGGTGCGGGGTGAGGGCTCCGTGTGCGTGCAGCGCGCCGAGCAGTTCGCGCAGCAGTCGCAGATCGCCCCGGGACAGGCGGTGCAGCCGGTCGACGGTGAGCGGGTCGAGCGGACCCGCGGCCCCCGCCTCCAGCAGTCGTGCGCTCTCCTCGGGGGGCAGTGGCGTCAGCGCGAGGCGGGGCAGCAGTTCGCCGGTCCACAGCCGGCTCACCGCGCCGGGCACGGGGGCGCCGTCGGTGGCGACGACCAGCAGCCGGGTGCGGCCGTGCACGGCCAGGTGATGGACCAGGGCTGCGGACACGTCGTCCAGCAGGTGGGCGTCGTCGACCATCAACAGCCGGGTGCCGGACAGGAGTCGGACGGCTCGGTGCAGGGAGACGGTGTCCGGGAGCAGCGGCGCGAAGGCGGCCAGCGGCAGGTCGCGGGTCTCGGGGGTGCCTGCCACGTGGACGCAGCCGGTCCCCCGCACGGCCTCGGTGGCGAGCCGGGTCTTGCCGCAGCCCGCCGTGCCGGTCACCACGATCCCGGGGCGCCCGGCGGCCAAGGACCGTCTGACCAGCTCCAGTTCGTCCTCGCGTCCGGTGAACGGCCAAGGTATTCCGAGGGTCTTCGCGTCCCGTTCGAAAGTCGTCACGAGGGTATGAGCGGGGATACTCACCCCTGATACAGGGCGACTTGAGTAGACCGCGACTCAGGTGTGCGGGGGACGGTCCGCGGCAGGCTGTGCCCATGACCGCTCGCTACTGCTCCCTCGCGCAGCAGTCGGCAGCCGCCTTCCCGGCGGGGCTGACCGCTGAGCGGCTCGACGCGCTCGTGGGCGGGCGGTCGATGTGGGTCAACGGCACGGTCGTGCACTACCACTTCTTCGACGGCGACGCCGACGGTTCCCCGATCGCCCTGCCGGGCAGCGGCGAGACCCGGTGGGTGTCGTGGGTCGGCGCCAAGGAACAGCGGGACCTGGTGCGCGAGTGCTTCCGGGAGTGGCAGGACCTCGGTATCGGTGTGTCCTTCGTCGAGGTCGGCGACCGCTCGGAGGCCGAGCTGCGGATCGGCTTCCAGCTCGGCGACGGATCCTGGTCGGCCGTGGGCAAGGACGCGCTGCGGGTCGGTCTCAACGAGCGCACCATGAACTTCGGCTGGGATCTCACCGTGCCCGGGGAGCGTCCGACGGCACTGCACCAGATCGGGCACGCGCTGGGCATGGTGCACGAGCACCAGAGCCCGTTCGCCGGTCTCCACTGGGACGACGAGGCCGTGTACGCCGATCTGGCGGGCCCGCCGAACTTCTGGAGCCGGGAGACCACGTACGTCAACGTCCTGCGCAAGCTGGACCCGGCCGAGGCCAACGGCTCGGTCTGGGACCCGCTGTCGATCATGGAGTTCCCGTTCGCGTCGGGGCTGGTCCTGGAGCCCGAGCAGTTCCGCGGCGGGCTGAACCCGCCCGGTGGTCTCTCCCCCCTCGACAAGGAGTTCGTGCTCCGCTGGTATCCGCCGGCCGGTCCGGGCCGGCCGCCCGCGCTGGTGCCGTTCCGCTCGGCGCCGCTGCGGCTGGGCCCGGGCGAGCAGGCCGACTTCACCGTCGAGCCGACGGAGACGCGTACGTACTCGGTGGGCACGTTCGGCGACAGCGACACCGTCGTCGTGGTGTTCGAGGAACGGGACGGGGAGCCCCGCTTCCTCGCCGGCCGGGACGACGGGGGCACCCCGCACAACGCGACGGTCAGGGCCCGTCTGGTCAGGGGCCGCCGCTATTTCGTCCGGGTCCGCCTGTACTCCGTCCGGGGGTCGGGCGAGACGGCGGTCATGTGCTGGTGAGCACAGGGCCGGCCGGGCCCGGGCACACGGACCACGGTCCGGCGCCGGGGGAAAAGGGCCGGTGACGTCTCCTTCGGGGGAGGGAGACGTCACCGGCCCGCCGCCGTGTCCGCGTCCTCACCGCCGGTCGGTGCGGGCCGGGGCCGTCGCGCCGTCGGCCGCGTGGGCGGCCCAGTCCAGGATCTGGACGGCCGACCCGGCCGCCTCCAGGCCCCGGCAGCGGTCGTGGTGACGGCGGGCGATGCCGTCGAGGTCGAGGTGGGCGCCGAAGGCCGGGTGGGCGGTCAGGCGCCGGGCGTAGGCCCACAGGGCCGGGTGGTCGACGAGCCGGTGCACGGCGGCGGCGTCCAGATGGTGGCGGTGCACGGTGTCGAGGGTCACCAGGGTCGCCCACAGCTCCACGTCGGCGGCGGTGAGCCGGTCGCCGGCCAGCCAGGTGCGGCCGGCCAGCCTGCGCTCCAGTGCGCCGAGCGCGGCCAGCAGGGTGTCGAGGGCGGCGGCCCGCTCGTCCTCGCCGGCCCCGGCGCGTCCGGCGTGCTGCGCGGCCTCGTCGATGTTGGACACGCACAGCCACTCGATGGCCTCGGTGCCGTCCGGGTAGAGCGAGGGGCCGTCGCCGCCGAAGCCGCGGGCCAGGTCGCGCATGATGTCCGGGGCGTGGGTGCTGACGATCCGCCCCGACCAGTCGTCGGCGAGCACCGGCGCCAGGGCGGGTCCGGTGTAGCGGTGGGCGCTCGCCTCGTACAGCGGGCGCAGTGCGGTGTGTCCGCCGTCGGGGTCGTCGGGGACCGCCGGCAGCCAGGTCACCGGGCAGGCCTCGAGGAGGCCGAGCAGGCTGTGGGTGACGGCGATGCGCAGACCGTCGGGACAGGCGGTGGACAGGTGGAGCCGGTAGCGGCGCGGTACGGCGTAGTGGCCGCTGCGCGCGTCGCGGCCGAGGCGGCCGCGGAAGGCGGGGGCGACGCGGGTGGAGGGCACGGCGGCGAGCGGTGTGACGGTCATGACTCTCCCCGAGAGCGATCGCGCGACGGACGCGCGGCGGAAGCGACGTCGGACGGGCGGCCCGGTGCGCTCGGACGGCAGCCCGCGGGAGGCGGCGGCCGGGACGTGCGGGGCCGGCTCAGACGGCTCGGCCGATCGCACTGCAGACGCGCTGGAGGTCGATGTGACGGCGGGAGGTCAGAAGAGGGGTCGGGCGAGGCGGCGAGGACGGCGAACGGCCCGCGCGCGCGGTGACCGGCCCGAGGCAGCCCATGTTTCCCTACCTATTCACTAGGATTCCTATCGGGAGTGTCGGCCCGTCGTGAGCCGTCGTCAAGAGGGCGTTCGGCAGCCGGACATGAGAAAACCCCGGGACGCCTGGATCGCGTCCCGGGGTGTCCCGCTCGGCTCAGCTGTCGAAGTCGACGGTCAGTCTCTCCGACACCGGGAAGGACTGGCAGGTCAGGACGTAGCCCGCGTCGACCTCGCCCGGCTCCAGGGCGAAGTTGCGGCGCATGTCGGCCTCGCCGTCGGTGACCAGCGCGCGGCAGGTGCCGCACACCCCGCCCTTGCAGGCGAAGGGCAGGTCGGGGCGGGTCAGCTGGGCGCCGTCGAGGATGGTGCGCCGGCGGGAGAGGGCCGAGGTGGTGGAGCGGCCGTCGAGGGTGAGGGTCACCTGGCTGACCGGTCCGTCGGCGGTGTCGGTGTCCTCGTCGTGCCGCACCTCGCGGACCGGTTCGTCGTCGGCGTAGAACAGCTCCTGGTGGACGCGCTCGCCCGGTACGCCGAGGTCGGCCAGCACCGCCTGGGCGTCGCGGACCATGCCGTGCGGGCCGCACAGCCACCAGTGGTCGGCGCTCTGCACGTCGACGAGCGCGCCGACCAGCGCGCGCAGCCGGTCGGCGTCGAGCCGGCCGGAGAGCACCTCGGCCTCGCGCGGCTCGCGGGAGAGCACATGGGCGAGCTGGAAGCGGCTGGGGTACAGGTCCTTCAGGTCCGCCAGTTCGTCGGCGAACATCACGGACCCGGTGCGGCGGTTGCCGTAGAAGAGGGTGACCCGCGAACGGGAGTCGGCGGCGAGGACGGACTCGGCGATGGACACCATGGGCGTGATGCCGGAACCGGCGGCGACCAGGACATGGTGGCCGGGCTCGGTGAGGTCGGGGGTGAACGCGCCGGTGGGCGCCATCACCTCGACCGTGTCGCCGGGGCGCACCTCGCGCACCAGCCAGGAGGAGAACAGGCCGCCGGGCACCACGCGCACCCCGATCCGCGGCACGGATCCGGCCGGGGAGCAGATGGAGTACGAGCGGCGCTCGTCGCGCCCGTCGATCTCGCGCCGCACGGTGAGCGACTGGCCCGGGGCGAACGCGAACTCCTCGGCGAGTTCCTCGGGGATCTCGAAGCTGACGGCGGCGGCGTCCTCGCACAGCGGCTGGACGGCGGCGACCCGCAGCGGGTGGAAGAGCGGACGGCGGCGCGGACGCGGACGTACGGCCGGGGCCGCGGCGGGGGCGTCCGGGGCCGAGGCGGGGGCGGTCGGGGCCATCAGATCTCCTTGACGTACTCGAACGGCTCGCGGCAGGCGAGGCAGCGCCACAGCGCCTTGCACGACGTGGCGGAGAACCGGGAGGTCTCCTCGGTGTCCGCCGAACCGCAGCGGGGGCAGGGCACGGCCGTGCGCCGGGTCGCGGACAGCACCAGCGGCACCGGGCCGGAGGCGGCGCGGCGGGGGGCGGCGCCGGGCGGCGCGATGCCGTGCTCGGCGAGCCTGCGGCGCCCCTCGGGGGTGATCCAGTCGGTGGTCCACGGCGGGTCCAGGACGGTACGGATCTCCACCCGCGCGAATCCCGCGGCGCGCAGCCGGGCGGCCACGTCCGCCCGCATCTCGGCCATCGCCGGGCAGCCCGAGTAGGTGGGCGTCAGGCTGGCGACGACCGTGCCGTCCCCCGTCACCTCGACGTCGCGCAGGACGCCGAGGTCGGCCAGGGTCAGCATGGGCAGCTCCGGGTCCGGCACCTGCGCGGCGATGTGCCGGGCGCGCCGGACGTCCGCGGGCGGGGTGGCCGTGGTCACCATGTCGCCTCCGGGTGGGCCCGGGCCAGGCTCTGCAGCTCGGCGAGCAGCGGGGCGAGATGCTCGGTGCGGTCGCCGTCGCGGCCGGCTCCGGGCAGCGGCCGTACGTCGGGCAGGGCGAGTCCGGCGGCGTCGAGCACCTGCCCGAGCACGGCCGTCACCTCCTCGCGCACGTCCGCCGCGTCGATCCCGAACCCCGGTCCGGTGGCGAGGAGTTCGTCGACGTACGGGAAGACGTCGGCGAGGGCGGCGCGCATCCTGCGGTGCGACTCGTCCGTGCCGTCGCCGAGGCGTACGGCCCACTCGGCCGCGTACTGCCGGTGGTAGGTCAGCTCCTTGACGCCCTTCGCCGCGATCGCCGCGAGCACGGGGTCGGCGCAGCCGGCGAGCCGCTCGAACAGGGCGAGCCGCCAGGCGGACAGCACCAGCAGCCGCACGACGGAGAACGCGAAGTCGCCGTTGGGCAGTTCGGCCAGCCGTACGTTGCGGAAGGCGTCCGCGTCACGGAAGTAGGCGTAGGCGTCCTCGCCGCGCCCGCTGCCGTCCGCCTGGCCGCAGCGCGCGTACAGCAGCCGGGCCTGGCCGAGGAGGTCGAGGCCGATGTTGGCCAGCGCCACCTCCTCCTCCAGCTCGGGGGCACGGGTGGTCCACTCGGCGAGCCGCTGGGCGGACACCAGGGCGTCGTCGCCCAGCGCCAGGCAGCAGGCGGCCAGCGCCGCGGCGTCCACGCCGGCCGGCACGGACGTGTCCACGCCGTGCAGCGGGTCCTCGAATCCGGTGCCGAACGCCCAGCGGGCGTCGTCCTCGTGTCCCTCGGCGAGGGTCAGGTAGAGGTGGTCCTCACTCATGCCCTGCTCCTCAGATGTGCGGGACGTCGTCGGGGATGTCGTAGAAGGTGGGGTGGCGGTAGACCTTGTCCGCGCTGGGCGCGAAGAACGGGTCCTTCTCGTCGCGGGTGGAGGCGGCGATGTGCTCGGAGCGCACCACCCAGATGCTCACGCCTTCGTTGCGCCGGGTGTAGAGGTCGCGGGCGTGGGTCAGCGCCATCTGGTCGTCGGCCGCGTGCAGCGAGCCGACGTGCACGTGGTTGAGACCCCGCTTGCCGCGTACGAACACCTCGTACAGGGGCCAGTCCTGCTGTGTCATGCCGCCGTACCTTCCTGAACCCGCTTGTTCCGCTTCGCCGCGTGGGCGGTGGCCGCCTCACGCACCCAGGCGCCCTCGTCGTGGGCGGCCCGGCGGCGCTCGATCCGCTCGGTGTTGAGCGGGCCGTCGCCCTTGATGACCCGCATCAGCTCGTCCCAGTCCGGGGTGCCGAAGTCGTGCCGGCCGCTCTCCTCGTTCCAGCGCAGGTCCGGGTCGGGCAGCGTGACGCCGAGCTTCTCGGCCTGCGGGACCGTCATGTCGACGAACCGCCGGCGCAGCTCGTCGTTGCTGTGCCGCTTGATCTTCCAGGCCATGGACTGCGCCGAGTTGGGGGAGGCGTCGTCCGGCGGTCCGAACATCATCAGGGACGGCCACCACCAGCGGTTCACCGCGTCCTGGACCATCTCGCGCTGGGCGTCGGTGCCGCGCATCATGGTCAGCAGCAGCTCGTAGCCCTGGCGCTGGTGGAAGGACTCCTCTTTGCAGATCCGCACCATGGCGCGCGCGTACGGCCCGTAGGAGCTGCGGCACAGCGGCACCTGGTTGCAGATCGCCGCGCCGTCCACGAACCAGCCGATCACCCCGACGTCGGCGAAGCTCAGCGTCGGGTAGTTGAAGATCGACGAGTACTTCTGGCGGCCCTCGATCAGCATCTCGGTGAGGTCCGCGCGGTCCACACCCAGGGTCTCGGCGGCGGAGTACAGATACAGGCCGTGGCCGGCCTCGTCCTGGACCTTGGCGAACAGGATGGCCTTGCGGCGCAGCGACGGCGCGCGGGTGATCCACTCGCCCTCCGGCTGCATGCCGATGATCTCCGAGTGCGCGTGCTGCGCGATCTGCCGGACCAGCGTCCTGCGGTAGCCGTCCGGCATCCAGTCCCGGGGCTCGATCCGCTGGTCGCGCGCGATCGTCGCGTCGAAGTGCTCCTGGAGGCCCTGGGGGGCGGGCGTGGAGTCTGTCGTGGTCATCTGCACCAGCTTCCCAAGCGACCAACCGACCATTCGTTCGGTTCCAGTGTGCCTGTTCATCCACGGCCGGGCAAGACCTTGACAGTCGACGGCGATGCGGGATTACGTTGGCGGTGCGCACGCTAACCGAATGTTCGGTCGGTTCACAAGGTGGTGAGATCGTGACGCAGGCCCGTGACACGGCCCTGGGCCCGGCGCAGGAGATGTTCGCAGCGGACGAGGCCTCCCGCAGTCTCGGCATGGAGCTGCTGGAGGTCGGCACGGGAAGCGCCGTGCTGCGGATGACCGTGACCCGCGCCATGGTCAACGGGCACCGCATCGCCCACGGCGGCTATCTGTTCCTGCTCGCCGACACCGCCTTCGCCTGCGCCTGCAACAGCCACGGCCCCGTGACCGTCGCGGCCGGCGCCGACGTCGACTTCGTCGCGCCCGCGTACGAGGGGGACGTCCTCGTCGCGACCGCGACGGAGCGCACCCGGTTCGGCCGCAGCGGTCTGTACGACGTGAGCGTGCTGCGCGGTGACGAGGTGATCGCGGAGTTCCGCGGCCGCAGCCGCACGGTGCGCGGTGCGCAGCAGGTTCGAAGCACACAGAGCAAGGAGTCGCGATGAGCAGCGCAAGCGGACTGACGGGCCCCGCGGCCCCCGGCGGCGGACGGCTCGGGGACCCGCTCCCCGCTGAGCTGCTCGACGACGGCGAGCACCTGACCCGCGACCAGCTGCGCGAACTCCAGCTGGAGCGGCTGCGCGCGACGCTGCGGCACGCCTACGACAATGTCGAGCTGTACCGCAGGAAGTTCGACGACGCGGGCGTCAAGCCCGACGACTGCCGCAGCCTGGCGGACCTGTCCCGGTTCCCCTTCACCACCAAGGCCGACCTGCGGGACACCTACCCCTTCGGCATGTTCGCCGTGCCCATGTCCGAGGTGCGCCGGGTGCACGCCTCCAGCGGCACCACCGGACGCCCCACGGTCGTCGGCTACACCGAGAACGACCTCTCCGTCTGGGCGGACGTCGTCGCCCGCTCGATCCGCGCCGCGGGCGGCCGCCCCGGCCACAAGGTCCACATCTCCTACGGCTACGGCCTGTTCACCGGCGGTCTGGGCGCGCACTACGGCGCCGAACGCGCCGGCTGCACGGTGATCCCCGCCTCCGGCGGTATGACCGCGCGCCAGGTGCAGATCATCCAGGACTTCCGGCCCGAGATCATCATGGTCACGCCGTCCTACATGCTCACCCTGCTCGACGAGTTCGAGCGGCAGGGCCTGGACCCGCGCGACAGCTCGCTGAAGGTCGGCATCTTCGGCGCCGAGCCGTGGACCGAGGAGATGCGCCGCGAGATCGAGGAGCGCCTCGACATCCACGCGGTGGACATCTACGGACTGTCCGAGGTGATGGGCCCGGGTGTCGCGCAGGAGTGCGTGGAGACCAAGGACGGGCTGCACGTCTGGGAGGACCACTTCCTCCCCGAGGTCGTCGACCCGATCACCGACGAGATCATGGCCGAGGGCGACAGCGGCGAACTCGTCTTCACCTCCCTCACCAAGGAGGCGCTGCCGGTCATCCGCTACCGCACCCGCGACCTGACCCGACTGCTGCCCGGCACCGCCCGGCCCGCCTTCCGCCGGATCGAGAAGATAACCGGCCGCTGCGACGACATGATCATCCTGCGCGGGGTGAACGTCTTCCCCAGCCAGATCGAGGAGATCGTCCTGCGCACCCCCGGTGTGGCCCCGCACTTCCAGGTACAGCTGAGCCGGCGCGGCCGGATGGACCACATGGTGGTACAGGTCGAGGCCCGCCCCGGCGCCGGTCCCGAGCAGCGCGAGGCGGCCGCCCGGACCATCGCCCAGGGGGTGAAGGACGGGGTCGGTGTCACCGTGGAGGTGACGATCGTCGACCCGGAGACCCTGGAGCGCTCGCTCGGCAAGCTCCGCCGGGTGAAGGACCTGCGGGAACAATGACCGCCCGCGGCCGCACCACGGCCGCACCCGGCCTTCCGGGCCTCACGGGACGCATGCGAAGAGGGCCCCCGCGGACTTCCGTCCGCGAGGACCCCTCGCACCGTCGGGACGACAGGATTTGAACCTGCGCCCCCTTGATCCCCAGGAGTGAGGGCCATGGGAACCATCTGCAGATATCAGGCAGAAACAGGGCGGGAAGGATGTCGGCGTCACTCACGATCAGCGTCCTCCTCGGCAGCAGCGTGGCCTTCACGACGGCTGCACTGCACCCCCAGGACGGGTCCCGGCTGCACGACAGTGGGACGACGAGGCCCGCATCACCTCCAGCGACTACGCCCCCGCGCACTCACATCAGCCAACCCCGAGCACTTCCGACACACGCCCCAGGACACGGGCCGGGAGTCCCAGCTCCGCCCCCAGGGGCAAAGCAGCTACGAGTGATGCTCACACGGTTCTCGTACTGGCGGCGGGCTTTGCGCTGCACCGGGATCGCCGGGGCGCTGGGCGTGCCGTCGAGGGGCTGAGCTCATCGGCGCCGCCATCGACTTCGCCCGCCTCGACGCTCGCCCACCGAAACGCTCCGGGCCCGCACCCGGACCATGTACTTCCGCACGGCTTCGCCCCGCCGAGCCGAAACTCGGCGGGGCGAATCGACCCACAGCGTTTGCGGCAGGAAACGCCCTCGGCTGTCGTCGGCAGGGTTACGGCAGGTCGTCGGCCGACCGCTCCCATTCCTGGACCTCACCCCAGCGGGGGTGACCGGTGAGAAGCGGGGCTAGCGAGCGTACCGCAGCGAGCAGCCGTCGGATCATCCGTAGCGCCAGGATCTGCTCACGATCCAGCTCCCGCCAGTGCGGGGCCCACCGGGCGGCCTCCGCGGGCGACATGGGCATGGCGGCCAGCGCGCGTTCCAGCACGGGCTCCGGATCGAGCAGGGCCACGCCCGCGCGCGGCCCCACGTGCTCCAGGAGCCAGGACCGCAGGTACAGATCCCGCAGCAGCCATTCGCCCCGTTGTGGGCCGGTCGACCGCTCGGCACCTGCCAGCAGCGCCGTCCAGGCATGCTCGACCGCGCGCCACTGCTCGTCGCTCAGCCCGGTCGGATCGCCCTGGAGACGGGCGGCGAACTGCTGGGCCGCAGCCGCCCACTCGCTCACCGCCCCGTCGGCCAGTCCCGCGTCAGGCGCTGACCAGCGCCGCACATGGCCGTCGAGATCGAGCCTGTCGAGGCCGTCGAAGCACCCATTCATCCGAACATCACCCCGGCCGCCTCGAACATCTCCCGGCCGAGTTGCTCCGCTCCGCCGCCGACCTCCCAGAACGGGTCGCCCGACTTGAAGAAGTGACCGCTGTGGGCGTTGATCTCCAGCCCGAAGTACTGGCCGCCACTGCCCGCGATCTGCGCCTCACCGGCGGCCCGTACAGCGCCACCGCCGCTCAGCACGGGGTGGGAGAGCTCCTCTTTCCCCACCATCTTCGGCATGATCACGAGTTGTCCGTCCTCCAGTACAGCCCATTTGATCTTTTCGCCGTCCATGTCGATGTACTTGTCCCAGTTCGCGGAACCCGGCTTGGCCGGGCGGATGCCCAGCCGCTCGGCGGTGGCGAGTTCCTGTTCGAGGGTGGCCGCCATGTTGTTCGGCCAGATCCGACAGGCATTGTGCACCAGCACCTTCGACGAACCGACGAAGTAGGTGTGGTCGCCCTCGACCTCGAAGTTGAACACCTGGACCGGGCCACGCCGCTTCGTGACGGACTCGACCTGTGCGTCCTTGCCGTCCAGGGTGGTCAGCCGGTCGCCGGGGCGCAGCGCCTCGGCACCCGTCCAGCCCTTGCCGCGCACCCAGAAGGGGTGCTCGGTGGTGGCCCGCAGGGTCTCCTGGCCGATGTCGACGGAGGCCAGGGCGTCGGCGGTGCGCTGCATCACCCCGACGACCGTGCGGAGTCGGCGCTCGCCGGTCTCCGGGTCCTGTGCCCAGATTCGGTCGCCGGCCCGGATCTCCTCGATCGGCCTGGTGCCGTGCTCGGTGGCGATCTTGGTACCGGCTGGGAAGCACATGGAGTTCAGGGCCTGTCGGCCGAGGTTCTCCAGCCTGGCCGCCGCGGACGCGGACAGCCCCGAGCCACGCAGACCCCAGATGGCCCGGCCGATCCCGGCACCGCTGCGCATCGCGGTGCGGACCGCGAATGCCGCCTCCGCCGCCTTCACCAGCAGGCCAGGGATGATGATGCTGCCGAACAGCCACGCGCAGCTGCTGATCTTGCCCTTGGAACAGCCGACGATGTCCGCGACGGCACCTGTGGCGATCGCCTTGAGGACGGACGCGGTCAGCTCGAGCCCGTCGACGTGGACGTCCTCTTCCTTGAATCTGACGTCCAGGGGAGAGCTGGTGAGGTAGTCGCGATGGAGGGCCGAGCCACAGTGGGCGCGGCCCACACCGGGCAGCGGGCAGGACTCGACGTAGAAGTCCATCTCGCCGTAGATGTGGAATTCCAGGTCAATCTCGCAGCCGATATCCCTGCCGCTGCGGCTGCCCACACAGTCGCTCAGCGGGTTGATGTCGACCTTGGAGTCGCCGCTGGGCTTCATCACGACGCCCTCGACGCTGGTGCCGCCGCCCTCGGCGGTGCGCTCTTGCTCCTTGCGGTCCTCGAAGTCGACCTGCTGGGTACGGATGGCAGCCTCGGCGGCCTCCACAGCGAGGTTGCGCGCGTTGGCCGCGGCGACCTCGGCGACGGTCGCGTCCTGCTCCGCCTTGTCGGCGACGGTCCGCGCGGTGGAGGCGTCGGCCTCGGCCGCGTCGGCCGCACTGCGGGCGCTCGCCGCGTCCCGCTCAGCGTCGTCGGCGGAGGCGTCCGCGTCGGTGGCATAGCCATCGGTCGCGGTGGCTGCGGTCTGCGCGGCGGCCGCGTCGTCAATAGCCTGGTTGTTGTACTCGACCGTGTTGGCCTCGGACTTCTTCGCCGCCTTGGCCGATGCGGCCGCCGCGTCGGAGGAGGACTGGGCCGCTGCCGCGGACGCGGTGGCCTGCGCGGCCCACCCGGCCGCGTTCGCAGCCGCCTCGGCCGCCGCCTTCGCGTCGGCATCCGCCTGGGCCGCCAGTGCCTTGGCCTCGGCGGCCGCCTTCTTGGCCTGCGCCGCCTTGGCGTTGGCGACGGCGACCTGCTGCTGGGCTGCGGTCTTCGCGGCCTGCCCGGTCAGCACCGCGAGGCCCGCCGAGGAGTCGGTCTCCGCGTACGGGGAGCCCAGCTCGATGGCGTCGTTGGCCGGCTTGACGACCTGTGCCGCCGAGTCCCGGGCCGCCGCGGCGGCCTGTGCGGTGGCGTAGGCGTGGCCGGCGGTGCGGATCGCGTCGGCACCCGCGAGGACCGCCTCGGAGCGGGCGACCACGGCGTCGCCGCGTGCCTTGTCGGCGGCCTTGCGCGCGGTCTCGGCCTCGGCCTTGGCGGCGATGGCGTTCCACTTGGCGGCCTGGGACGCGGCGATCGCGTCGGCGGCGGCCAAGTGTGACTTCTTCACCGCGGCGTCGGTGACCGCGACATCGCGCTTGGCGCCGTCCGCGGCGGCCTGCGCGCGCTGCGCGGCGCCCTGTGCCTTGGTGGCCGCCTCACGGGCGTCGGTGGCGGCGTCGGTCGCCTCGTTCGCCGCCTGACGGGCCTCCGTGGCCGCGGTGGTGGCGTCGTCGGCCGCCGAACGGGCCTTCGTGGCGGCCTGCCGGGCCTCGATGGCGTCGGCGGTGCCGTCCACGGCGGCGAGCAACGCCTCCGCGGCCTCGGCCTTGGCGACCAGGGTGTCGCGGCGGTCCTCAGCGGCGAGCGCGCTGCTGCGGGCGTTCCTGGCCCGGTTCTCGGCGGCGAGCGCGCTGTCCTTCTTGTCGGCCGCGGTGGCGCCTGTGGCCTGCGCATCGGACAGCTTGTCTGCGGCGACCTGCCGCTGGGACTGGGCGCGGTTCTCGGCGTCGTGCGCCTTCTGCCGCTCGGTCGCGGCGGTGTCGGCCTGTGACTTGGCGTAGTCCCGTTCGGCCTCGGCCTTCTGCCGCTTGGCCCTGGCATCGGCGGCAGCGTCCTTGGCGGTCTGCTCTGCCGCTTTCGCCTTGCTCTCCGCGGCCTTGGCTTCGGCGGCATGCTTGGCCGCCTCCTCGGCCTGGGCGGCGGCGCCCTCGGCGGCGGCCTTGGCCTGGGCCTCGGCCTCCTGGGCGGCGATGCGCCGAAACTCGGCCTTCGCGGCGTGCGCCTGGGTGTTGGCGAGGGAGTCGAGCGTTTTGCTGTCGGCGGCGGAGGCGCGAGTCGCGTTGAACGCGGTCTCCGTGGCCTTCGCCGCGGCCTGTGCCGCCGCCGCGGACGCCTTGGTGACCTGCGCGGCCTGCTGGCCGTACAGCAGACCCCGGCCGCGCGGCAGACCGGCCGCGTCGGCGATGCCATACGCCTGCGTCTGTGCCTGGGTGACCAGCTCGGCTTGGGCCTTGGCAGACAGCGCGGCCCGGGAGGCGACGTAGAGCCGTCCGCCGGCCCGGCCCTGGGTGTCCGCGATCCACCTCTTGACCTCGGTGAACTCGGCCGTGGTCGGGTAGTCGTTCGGGTGGTCGTCGGCCTTCTGGCCGGTCCAGTAGGCCTGCCAGTCTGTGAGCCGGTTCGCGATCAGCGACTCCGCAAGCGCCTCACCGAGCGCTTGCGAGGCCGTCGCCAAGTCGGCGTTAGCCTGCTTCTCGGCCCGGATGATGGTGTCCCGCTGCGTCTTCTGCCCGTCGAGCTCCGCCTCCCACTCGGTGTGCGCCGTGGCGATCTCGGCGCCGAGCACCTCGTGCGGGTCCTGCGGGTTGGTGTACGCGCAGGACGCGAAGCGGGCTTTGAGGTTCTCCACGTCGATCCGGAACTCCATCGAGTCCGGGTCCGTGACTTCGGTCGGGAAGCCGCCGTACTGGAGGAAGAGCCGGGCGTCATCGGCGTACATGTCGTGCATGCCCGCCTGCAGTGACCGCCACGCCGCCTCGTCCCGGTAGTCCACGTTCGGGTCGGAGCCGTAGCGGGCGTTGTAGACGGTCTTGGCCGCTTCGACGGACGCCTCGTTGGCCATGGGGTGCGGGTCGGTGTAGAACTCCCACTCGGCGTTCCAGAACTGTGTGGCGACCCACTTGGAGAGGCCGACCTTGTGGAAGGGATTGTCGGCGTCCTCCACCCACTGGAACCCGGTGTACGTATAGGTCGGAGGCGGAGACTTGACACTGAGAGACTTCTGCCACACGTACCGGCGGTCCCACAGCTCGTCCAGCTTGGCCTCTGAGGCGGCCTGGTCCGTCTCGAACGCCGAGCTGAGCGGGGTGGTGGCTTCTTTCCAGTACTCCGGGTCGGCGGCTGTGTGAAGCTGGTCCTCGGTGCCGATGAGGCCGGCCCGGGCGACCTCCTTCATCGCGGGGCCGCCTTTGCGCAGGACCCCGCTGAGGAGGCACTGCTCCCGGCGGACGCGTTCTGCGGCCGTGAGGTCGAAGGGGGTGGGGGCCGAGTCGGCCGCGGTCGCGGTGCGCGGCGACTGGGCCCTGAGGTCGGGGAGCTGACCGCCTGTCACCGCGATTGCGCCGGCGACGGTCATCGCGGTCAGGGGCAAGAAACGGGATCTCGGTAAGAGCCCCCGTCTGCGTGCGTTCGTACGCATGGGAAACCTGTCTGTGAGAACGGCGAGTAGGGGACTCAGAACAGGAGGTTGTACTGGGTCCAGCCGCTGGTGCCGATCTGGACACGGGCGCTGAAGGGGGCACTGGCGGTACCGGTCCCCTTGTAGAGCCAGAGGGCGCCCGCCGCGTCGACGGCCATCAGGTCCGCCTTGCCGTCACCGCTGTTGTCGCCGGTCGAGACGATGGCGGTGTAGTCCTTCCAGCCCGTGGTGGCCGCGGTGATGGTCGTACCGAGGACCGCGTCGGCGGTGGCCTTGCCGGTGCCGGGGTAGATCAGCAGATTGCCGACGCTGTTGCGGGTGACGAGGTCGGCGATGCCGTCACCGGTGTAGTCGCCGCGCCCGGCAAGGACGCTCATGCCGTTCCAGCCGGTGGAGTCCTTCATCCGGATCCTGGTGGCGAGGGTGCCGTCGGCCTTGCCCTGGTAGAGCCAGAGCTGGCCGTCGGCACCGCGGGCGACCAGGTCGGACTGGGCGCTGCCGGCCATGTTCCCGACGGACACGATGAGGTTGTACTGGTCCCAGCCGGTGCCCAGCACCTTGGTGGCATTGCCGCGTTCGGCCGCGTAGTAGAGGGTGCCGCCGATCCGGAAGTAGAGGTCGTTGCCCCGGCCGCCGTCGGAGATGTCGGCCTGCACGAGCGCGGTGGCCACGGAGTAGCCGGTGCCGAGGTCCGCGCGGGCCTTCCAGCCGCCGGCGCCCTTGGCCTCGTAGTCCCAGAGGCGGCCGTCCTTGCCGCGGGCGAGGAGCGGGAAGAGGCCGGTGCCGTCGGCCGCAGCCTGTTGGAGCAGGGGAACGCTGTCGGTGACGGCCGCATTGTCCGTGACGGCCGTTCCGTGTGAAGGCGGCTCGCTGTGCGCCGTGGTGAACGCCACCACGGAAGTCACGGCGCCCGCTAGAACAAGAGCAGCCGCCCGGCGCAGCGAGCGGCTGAGGGGTATCGATGTCAAGGCGAAAAGTCCCCGTTCGACGAAACCGGCGGGGTCCTCACGGCTCACCATGACACCGCGAACACAGCTCAGGTGATCCCCGGTGCCGCCCCCCGCACCGCAGATGGTCATGCCCATGGCAACAGCGATCCTATGGGGACTACGTGAAACATGTGAAGGAATTTTCTCGAGTGACCCAGCCTGTCGCCTCGCACCGAGGCCTCCGGCGTAGCCAACGCGACCCTGGACGGCGCCGACACGGCCATGCCGAGGAAACCCGCCGGGCGCGGACAGCACGGAGAGGACACGCACGCACGACCATGCAGCAGTCGAGGGAGCGTCCGGCAGGAGTCCGGCATTCGCGCAAGTCGCCGTCCCGCCAGCCGAAGACGAACTCCTCGCCCCAGGCGCGCTGCCCCTGCCCGACAAGGAGGCTCTCCTCGCGCTGGCTGATGCGTTGGTGGCCGCCTCCCACGACCAGTACCGCGGCTGGGGAGACGTGGTCGTCTCCGCCGCGTGCGCCGCCGCACGGATAGGCGAGGTCTCAGGCTGCCGTGTCGGGGACATCGACACCACCCTGTGGATCCGGACCGTGCGGCGTCAGACCACACCCGCACCCGGGGGCTGACCGACAGGGGGCGCACACAAGATCACGGCCGCCGGGCGGCGCTCTCCGCGCACCTCAGCGTGTTGCGCGCACCGCGCTCGCCGCCGAGCCCAATCGTCGTGACCCGCTGACCTGAATCCCCAACCGGTCCCCAAGAATGGTCAAGGGCCGGTCTCGGATGCCTCCGAAACCGGCCCTGACCTGTGACTGCCTCCAGTCGGGACGACAGGATTTGAACCTGCGACCCCTTGACCCCCAGTCAAGTGCGCTACCAAGCTGCGCCACGTCCCGGTGCGAATTCCGCGGCGAACCGCGTGATCACGCAGGTCAACACTACCGTACGCGCACGGGTGCCTGCGCCGGGGCACCCGTCGCGCGGGGCGGGCCGAGCGGGCCGGCCGTGCGCTTGACCGGGACCAGGAGGGCGGCCAGGGCCGCGCCGAGGCACAGCAGGGCGAGCAGGGCGAAGGCGTGGGTGTAGCCGGAGGCGTAGGGCAGGCCCGAGGGCTGGAGCCGGCCGGTCACCAGGACACCGGTCACCGCGGCGCCGACCGAGCCGCCGATGGTGCGAATGTTGGCGTTCATGCCGGTCGCGGCGCCGGTCTGCTCGGGCGGGACACTGCCGACGACGAGGTTGGCCATCGAGGCGAAGGCCAGTCCGATGCCCAGGCCGAACACGCCCGCGACGAGCGCGACCTGCCACCGGGTGTCGTGCCACAGGGCGAGGAAGCCGAGGGCGAGGGCGCCGAAGGCCGCGCCGGCGGTGAGCAGTGCCTTGGCTCCGACGCGGGGTTCCAGCCGCCCGCCGAGCACACCCGAGAGGAACATCGCGACCAGCATGGGCAGCATCAGCAGCCCGGACGCGGTGACGCTCGCCCCGAAGCCGTAGCCGGCCGAGCCGGGGGTCTGGACGAAGCCGGGCAGGAAGGACCAGATCGAGTACATCCCGGCGCCGAACAGCAACGCGGCGAGGTTGGTCGTCCACACGGCGGGCAGCCGCATCACCCGCAGGTCGATCAGCGGGCTGGCGGAGCGGGCCTCGGACCGCAGCCACAGCGCGCACACCACCGCGGCCAGGGCAAACAGCCCGATCACCCGGGGGGACCCCCAGCCCCACCGGCCGGCCTGGCTGAGCGGCAGCAGCAGCGCGACGAGCCAGCCGGACAGCAGCACGGCACCGGCCCAGTTGACCCGGCCCGCGGACCTGCGGGGCGACTCGGGGACGTAGCGCAGAGCGATGAGGACGGTGGCGGCGACCACGGCGACCGGGATCCAGAACAGCCAGCGGTAGTCGAGGGCGGAGACGATGGGACCGGCGGCCACCATGCCGACTCCCCCGCCCGCGGCGATCACCGCGGAGAGGTTGCTGATGCTGCCGCTGACCTCGGCCGGGGCGAACTCGTCGCGGATGATGCCGAAGGACAGCGGGAACAGCGCGCCGCCGATGCCCTGGACGATCCGGGCGACGATCAGCACGCCGATGCTCGGCGCGAGCGCGGCGAGCAGACAGCCCGCCAGCACGGCCACCAGGACGGCGACCAGGGTGCGCTTCTTGCCCATCAGGTCGCCGACGCGGCCGAGGATCGGGGTGAAGACCGAGGCGGACAGCAGATAGGCGGTCATCACCCAGGTCGCGGTGGACTGAGAGGTGTGCAGCGCGTGCTGGACGGTCGGCAGGGCCGGCGCGATCAGCGACTGCAGCATGGAGAACACGCCCGCACCGGTCGCGAGGACCGCGAAGGTGAGGCGGGTGGACGTGCGGGGCATGGAGGGTCTCTCCGAATCCGGGCAGGGGTCGGGTACGTGCGGGCACGGGGCGGCCGGAGACATCCGGCCGTGGCCGTGCCGGGCGGTGCGCCACGGCGTGCCACGGGGCGGCGCCGGGCATGCCGACGGCCGCGGCTGACGCCGCGCGGGACGATGGCGGGGGCATGACGTGGTGACGACGGCGTCGCGACCACGTGCAGTGACGTGCAGTGACGTGCAGTGACATGCGAAGGAGAGCGGCGCGGGGGATCGTGACGGGAGCGCGATGGACGCGCGGCGGAACCGGACTGGGGCGTGGCGGAGCGGTCGCGGGCGTGACGCGGTGGGGCGCGATCACGGCGGGCGCTTCCCCGCGCTGCTAAAGTGGAGGTACCCCTCCACTGTAACGGAGGTATCCCTCCGTTTCAACCTGATCCGCCCGGGAGGCAGCAGTGACGGCTCGGTCCTTTCCCGTCAGCGAGGTCGTCGCGGCCCAGCGGCCGCACCGCAAGGACGCGGCGCGCAACTTCGACGCGCTGCTGGCCGCCGCGCGTGAGGCGTTCGCCGAGCACGGCGCGGAGGCGTCGCTTGAGGACATCGCCCGCCGCGCGAACGTCGGCATCGCCACGCTGTACCGCAACTTCCCGACCCGCCGCGCGCTCTTCGAGAGCGTCTACGCGGACGAGGTGAACGAGCTGTGCCGGGTCGCGACGGAGGTGGACGAGCTGGAGCCGTGGGAGGCCCTGACGGCCTGGCTGAACCGCTTCGCGGGTTACCTGGTCACCAAGCGTGCCGTGCGCGAGGCGCTGGAGGACGAGTCGGAGATCTTTCTGGCCTGCCGGGACTCGATGTACGCGGCGGGCGGTCCGCTCTTCGAGCGGGCACAGCGGGCCGGAGCGGCCCGCCCGGACATGGATTTCGGCGATCTGCTGCGCCTGATCGCGGGCATCACGGCGACCTCCTACGTGGACGACGCGCAGCGCGACCGCGTCCTGGCCATCGCCCTGGACGGAGTACGCGCCGCACGCTGAGACCGCTCGGGCCGGGGTCCGGCTCCCGCCCGCCGGCCGGCCCGCCCCCTCACTCCGTCCCGGTGTACGCGGCCGTGGTCCGCCGGGCCGACTCGCGTGCCCGGGTCTCGTCCTCGCCGCCCGCGATGTTCGCCGCGCCCCAGGCCTCGCTGCTCCCGATGACGAACCGGCGGCCCTCCTCGGAGCCGAACCAGGCCATGGCCGCGGCCGGGTCGACCTGTTCGCCGGTGGCCAGGTGCAGGGACAGGCCCACGAGCGCCATGTCCCAGCCGACCCCGACGGCCCCCGGCCCGAACTCGGCCCACTTCGTGTCGTCGACGTGGGCGATGTGCTCCAGCTCGAAACGGGTCTCGTTCTCGCCCTGCGGCGTCAGGCGCAGCTCGATCCAGCTCACCTCGCCGCCGAACTCCCAGGTCGCGAAGAAGCTCTTGGGCGGGTCGCAGCGCTCGACCGTGCCGCCCGCGTTGCCCTGGAGCTGGTAGTGGCCGCCCGGGCGGAGCTCGCCCTCGACCGGGAGGAACCAGCGGGGGATCCGCTCGGGGTTGGTGCAGGCGTCCCAGACGTCGTCGAGCGGAGCGTCGTACGTCTGGCTCAGGACGACCACGCGGGCCTCGCCGGCCTTGAAGTCTCGCTTGCCGACCTGCCGGCGTACGGCGTTGATCTGGTGGGTGACATCGATCACGGGGTGCTCCTCGGGGGTTCGTCGGCGTCGCGCAGCCGGCGCTCTCGCCGGCCGCGGGCCAGTTCCGTGGCCAGGGCGTCCAGGTGCGGGGTCCAGAAGCGGCGGAACCGGTCGAGCCAGGCGTCGATGTCCCGCAGCGGTTCGGAGTTCACCGCGTACAGACGGCGGGTCCCCTCGGGGCGCACCGTCGCGAAGCCGTTCTCCCGCAGCACCTTCAGGTGCTGCGAGACGCCCGGCTGCGATATCCCGAACTCCGCTCGGACGATCTCGCCGACCGCGCCGGAGGTCATCTCCCCGTCGGCCAGCAGCTCAAGGATCCGTCGGCGTACCGGGTCGCCGAGGACGTCGAAGGCGTGCACCCGGCCAACGTATCACTGGACACTTATATAAGCAGCTACTGAAAGAGACCTCGCGCCGTGGATCTCGTGCCGCGGGTCTCGCGCCCCCTCCCCCGAACCCGTCCGTGCACATGGCTGTCACTCTTCGCCGCACCCCGCTACAACCTGGGGGCACACGGATCGCCTTCGCCCGAGCGCTGGAGGTACGGACATGAGCGGGCAGGACTTCTCCGGCCGGGCGGGCACCGCGTTCGTCGCGGGCGGCACCGGCGCCGTCGGGGCGGCGGTCGTCCGGGTACTGGCCGAGCGCGGCAGCGACGTGACGTTCACCTACCGCAGCGACGCGGCGGCGGCCAGGACTCTGGCGGACGAGGTGGACAAGCACGGCGGACGGGTCCGCGCGGTGCGACTGGACCTCCGCGACGAGACGGCCACGGCCGCCGCGGTGTCCGGGGCCGCCCGAACCCACGGCGGGCTGCACACGGTGGTGTACGCCGCCGGGCCGCACGTGCCGATGCTGCATCTGAGCCAGGTCGCACCGAAGCGGTACCGGGCCCAACTGGAGGGCGACGCGGTGGCGTTCTTCAACCTGGTCCACCCCTGCCTGCCGCTGCTGCGGGAGAGCCGGGGCGGCATCGTCGCGGTCACCACGGTCGCCACGCGCCGCTTCCCGATCCGCGACGGGCTGTCGTCGGGGGCCAAGGGGGCGGTCGAGGCGGTGGCGCGGGCCCTGGCCGCCGAGGAGGGACGCTACGGCGTCCGTGTGAACTGCGTGGCTCCCGGCATGCTCACCGACGGCATCGCGGCGCGGCTGATCGACTCGGGGGACCTCGACGAGCGGGCCCTCGCCGCCGCCCGGCGCGCCATCCCGCTGCGCCGCTTCGGGGAGGCGAGGGACATCGCGGAGGCGGTCGCGTTCCTCGCCTCGGACCGGGCCGGGTTCATCACCGGACAGGCGCTGGGGGTGGACGGCGGATACAGCGCGTGAACGGCGTACCGGACAATCGCCGGCACCCGCGGAAGCCGGCACACACCCTTCCCGGTCACTTCAAGATCGCTCCGTGGAATTCCCCCGCACCCGTCGTACGAGGGGAAAGGGCACCCCGATTCGGACATGCCGCACCAAAGAAAGTTCCATATTCACCTATTGCTGTTTCATCGATGTGTGAGGAGAGTGAACAGCCCGGCACCATCAAGGAATTGCTCCGATTTCCGACGCCCCTACCGGAGCCCGCGACTGACCGAATCAATACGCCCGCATACTGCCCTGCTGATTCAACATTGACCAGTCAGTAATAACGGGGCTACCTTTCAACCCGTTTCGAGCACGATCTTTGATCGGTGTTCCCGGCCCCCTCGGGTCCGGCCGGAATCCGACGCGCCGCCATCGTTGTCGTACCGCACCCCCCACCATGCAGTCTCAGCTTGATTCGGAGAATCATGACGTCTGCTGTGCGTTCCGAGGACATGATCATCGGCATCACCCCGTTCGGTGAACCCGACGCCGGGCTCGCGGCGGCGGTGTGCCGGGCCGGCGGGCTCGGCGTGCTCGACCTGGGCGACGGGGACCGAAGATCCCGTGACGCTCTGGGCCGGCTGCGCCGGCTGACCCCGGGCCCGTTCGGGGTCCGGATCGGCGCCCGCTGCCGGCTGGGCCCCGCCGACCTCGAACCGGGGACCGACGACGCGGGACGGCCGGACACGGTGGTGCTCGCGGTGGACGCGCCGTGGCGGGCCGAGGACGTGGCGGCCGGTCACCGGGTGCTGGTGGAGGTCACGGACCTCGACGAGGCGCGGGCCGCGGTCCACGCCGGGGCGTACGGGCTGATCGCCCGCGGCAGCGAGTGCGGCGGCCGGGTCGGGGAACTGAGCGCCTTCGTCCTGCTCCAGCAGCTGCTCGCCGCGCCCGGCATGCCGCTCCCCGTATGGGCCTGCGGCGGGATCGGCCCCCGGACGGCGGCCGCCGCGATGGCCGGCGGGGCGGCCGGGGTCGTCCTGGACGGCCAGCTCGCGCTGCTGGCCGAGTCGTCGCTGCCGGAGGCGGCCGCCGCGCGACTGCGGTCCCTGGACGGTTCGGAGACGGTGGTGCTGGCCGGCCACCGGGTGCTGCCACGTCGTGGCCCGGACGCGCCGCGCATCGACGGCACCGACCCCGCGGCGGTCGTCGCGGCACTGAGCGCGCAGGATCCGAGCACCCGGTTGCTGCCGGTGGGTCAGGACGGCTTCCTCGCGGCCCGGTTCGCGAGCCGCTTCGGTGATGCGCGTGGGACGGTGCGTGCGCTGACCGACGCGGTGCGCGAGGCCGTGAGCGACGACGTGGCCGCCGGGGCGCTGGGCGCGGTCTCCCCGATGAGCCGGGCGCTCGGCACCCGGCTGCCCGTCGCGCAGGGGCCGATGACCCGGGTCAGCGACCGTGCCGAGTTCGCGGCGGCGGTCGCCGCGGACGGCGCGCTGCCGTTTCTCGCCCTGGCGCTGGCGGACGGCGTGCGCACCCGGGCGATGCTGACCGAGACCCGGGCCGCGGTCGCCGGGCGGCCCTGGGGAGTCGGCGTGCTCGGCTTCGCGCCGGAGGAGGTGCGGACCGCCCAGCTGGAGGCGGTACGCGAGCTGCGGCCGACGCACGCCGTCATCGCGGGCGGACGCCCGTCCCAGGCGCAGGCGCTGGAGCGGGACGGGATCCGTACCTTCCTGCACGTGCCCTCGCCGGGACTGCTGCGGCAGTTCCTGGAGGCCGGGGTCCGCCGGTTCGTGTTCGAGGGCTCCGAGTGCGGCGGGCACGTCGGTCCGCGCGGCAGCTTCCCGCTCTGGGAGGCGCAGCTCGCGGTCCTGGAGGACTTCCTGGACGCGGCCGACGGGAACGGCACGGACGGCAGGGACGGCACGGGCGGCAGAACCGGTGGGCGCGACGGGAAGGGCAGGGACGGCGGGCGCGGCGGGCAGGACGGGCGGGACGCAGGCGGCGAGAACGGCGGGCAGGACGGGCGCGGCAAGAACGGCGGGAGTGCGGCCGAGGCGCTGGAGGTGTTCTTCGCGGGCGGGGTGCACGACGAGCGCTCGGCGGCGATGGTCGCCGCGCTCGCGGCCCCGCTCACCGCGCGCGGGGCCGCCGTCGGGGTCCTCATGGGCACCGCCTACCTGTTCACCGAGGAGGCGGTCGCACTCGGGGCGATCCAGCCGCTCTTCCAGCGCCGGGTACGGGCCGCCGAGCGCACCACGCTCCTGGAGACCGCGCCCGGTCACGCCACCCGCTGCGTGCCGAGCCCCTTCACCACCGGTTACCGCGAGCACGAGGGGCGGCTGCGGTCCGCGGGCCTGCCCGACCGGCGGATCTGGGAGGAGCTGGAACAGCTCAACATCGGGCGGCTGCGCCTCGCGAGCAAGGGCGTGGACCGCGGCGACGGCGGGGCGCTCAGACCGGTGGACGAGGAACGCCAGCTCACCGACGGCATGTTCATGGCCGGGGAGGTGGCCGTGCTGCGCTCCGCCACCACCACGGTCGCGGCGCTGCACCGGTCGGTGACCACCGGGGCCGGCGGGTTCCTCGCGGAGCGGACGGCACGGCTGCGCGACCGGCTCGACGCCCGGCCGGGGCAGCGGCTGGGCGGCTCCGGGCCCCGGGAGCCGGTGGTGCCCGCGCCGCTGGACGTCGCCGTCGTCGGGATGGCCTGCATGTTCCCCGAGGCGCCCGACCTCCCCACCTTCTGGGCGAACGTCGTCGGCGGCCTGGACGCCGTCGGCGAAGTGCCGCCCGAGCGCTGGGACCCGGCCGTGCACTACGACGCGCAGGGCACCGGCGGCGCCACCCCCTCCCGATGGGGCGGCTTCCTGCCCCGCATCCCCTTCGACCCGCTGCGCTACGGCATCCCGCCGGCCTCCCTCGGCAGCATCGAGCCGGTCCAGCTGCTCGCCCTGGAGGCCGCCCGGCGCGCCCTGGACGACGCCGGGTACGGCGACGGGGGACGGGAGTTCGACCGCTCCCGCACCTCGGTGGTGTTCGGCGCGGAAGCGGGCAGCGACCTGTCCAACGCGGCCACGCTGCGCGCCGTGCTCCCGTCGTACCACGGGCGCGTCCCCGAGGGCCTGGACGGCCAGTTGCCCCGGCTGACCGAGGACTCCTTCCCGGGCATGCTCGCCAACGTGATCTCCGGGCGGATCGCCAACCGGCTCGACCTCGGCGGCGCCAACTTCACCGTCGACGCCGCCTGCGCCTCCTCGCTGGCCGCGGTGGACGTCGCGTGCAAGGAACTCGTCGGCGGCACCAGCGACGTGGTGCTGTGCGGCGGCGCCGACCTGCACAACGGCATCAACGACTACGTCCTGTTCGCCTCGGTGCACGCGCTCTCCCCCACCGGCCGCTCCCGCTCCTTCGACGGCTCGGCGGACGGCATCGCACTCGGCGAGGGCGTCGCCTGCGTCGTACTGAAGCGGCTCGCCGACGCCGAGCGGGACGGCGACCGGATCTACGGGGTGATCAAGGGCCTGGGCAGTTCCAGCGACGGCCGCTCGCTGGGCCTGACCGCGCCCCGCCCCGAGGGTCAGCGCTCGGCGCTGGAGCGGGCCTACCGCAACGCGGGTGTCTCCCCGGCCGACGTCGGGCTCGTCGAGGCGCACGGCACCGGGACCGTGGTCGGCGACCGCACCGAACTGACCGTGCTCGGCGAGGTGTTCGGCGAGGCCGGGGCCGAGCCGGGCAGCTGTGTGCTCGGTTCGGTCAAGTCGCAGATCGGGCACACCAAGTGCGCCGCCGGACTGGCCGGGCTGATCAAGACCGTGCTGGCGCTGTACACCGGGGTCCGGCCGCCCACCCTGCACCTGGAGCGCCCCAACGCGGCCTGGGACGCGGAGCGCAGCCCGTTCGTCTTCCACACCCGGGCCCGGCCGTGGGCGGCCCCGGCAGGGCAACGGCACGCCGGTGTCAGCGCGTTCGGCTTCGGCGGGACCAACTTCCACGTGGTGCTGGGCGCGTACGCGCACGGCGCCCCGCCGGCCAAGACGCTGGACGTCTGGCCTGCCGAACTCTTCGTGTTCCGGGGCCGGGACACCGCCGCGGCACACCGGGCCGTCGAGGAGCTGCTCGCGGCCGCCGAGACCGAGGGCCGGCCATGGCGGCTGCGCGACCTGGCGCTGAGCGCGGCCCGCCGGGCCGACGTCTGCCCGGATCCGGCGCGGGTGGCCGTCGTGGCCGCCGACGTGGACGAACTGATCGTGCGGCTGCGGCAGGCGCTGGCCGGCGAGCACGATCCGGCACACGGCGTCCATCTCGCCGACGGTCCCACCGCCCGTCCCGCCCAGGACCCGGCCGAGGGCAAGGTCGCCTTTCTCTTCCCCGGCCAGGGCAGCCAGCGCCCCGGCATGCTCGCCGACCTGTTCGTCGCGTTCCCCGAGCTGCGCCACTACCTCGAACTCGGCGCCGACCAGGCGGACCGGCTGTACCCGCCCGCCGCCTTCGAGGACGGCGCACATGACCGGCAGCGGGCGGCGCTCACCGACACCCGGGCCGCGCAGCCCGCCCTCGGCATCACCGGACTCGCCGCCCACGCCCTGCTCACCACGGCCGGGGTGCGGCCGGACATGGCCGCCGGGCACAGCTACGGCGAACTGGTCGCCCTGGGCGCGGCCGGCGCCCTCGACCCCGAGACGCTGCTCGCGCTCAGCCACGAACGGGCGGCGGCGATCCTCGCGGCCGCCGGGGCGGACCACGGAGCGGACCCGGGCACCATGGCCGCGGTCACGGCCGGCGCCGCCGAGGTCACCGAGGCGCTGCGGACTGCGGGGGCCCCGGCCACGGTGGTCGTGGCCAACCGCAACGCACCCCGCCAGACGGTGATATCCGGCCCGGCCGACGACGTCACGGACGCCGTACGGCTGCTGCGCGAGGCGGGGTACGGCGCCCAGCGCATCCCTGTGGCCTGCGCCTTCCACAGCCCCCTGGTCGCCGCGGCCGGCGAGCGGTTCGCGGCGGCGCTCGCGGCCCGGCCGGTGCGCGCGCCGGAGTTCCCGGTGTGGTCCAACCGCACCGCGCGGCCGTACGCAGCCGACCCGGACGCGGTACGGGCCGGACTCGCCGCGCAGATCGGCGCCCCCGTCGGGTTCGTCGAGCAGATCGAGGCGATGTACGAGGCGGGTGCGCGGACCTTCGTCGAGGCCGGTCCCGGATCCGTGCTGACCCGGCTGGTCGGGCAGATCCTCGGCGACCGGCCGCACCGGACGGTGGCCTGCGAACCGCATCCGGACAGCGGACTGCGCGGCTGGCTGGACGCCCTGGCCCGGCTGGCCGTCGCGGGGCTGCCGGTGCGCACCGGCCCGCTGCTGCGCGGCCGCGACGCCGCCGACGCGGTGCGTACGCCGGTGCCGAGGCGACCCGGCTGGACGGTCGACGGACAGTTGGTGCGCACCGCCGCCGGAGACCTCCTTCCCGGTGCGCTCGCACCGGCCCGACGAGTCGTGGAGACGACTGTGCCGACGAACCCCCCGCACTCGGTCCCGTCCGCCCCGTACGGCCACCACGGCCCGCACGGTCAGGACCGCCAGGCCGCCCAGGACGCGTTGATCGCCGAATTCCTGCGCACCAGCCGCGAGATGATCGCCGCCCAGCGCGATGTGCTGATGACCTATCTCGGAGCGCCGGCCGGGGAGCGGACGGCCGCGCCGCCCGCCGCCGTCCCGTCGCCCCCGCAGGCCGCAGCGCCGATGGCCGAACCGCCTCGCGCGTCGGTGCCGTCGCCCCAGCCGCCGCCGGTCACCGGATCGTCGGCCGCCGAGACGGTCGGCACCGGGGCCGCACCGGTCGCGGGGCCCGACGTCGGGCAGCTGGTCCTGGAGATCATCAGCGAGCGCACCGGCTATCCCCTCGACATGATCGAGCCCGATCTCGACCTGGAGGCCGACCTCAGCGTCGACTCCATCAAGCGGGCCGAGATCGCCGGTGAACTGGCCCGGCGCCTGGGCGCCGGGAGCGGCACGGACCTCGCCGGACTCGACGACGCCGAGATGGAGGAACTGGCGAAGGCACGGACGGCCGCCGCGGTGACCGACTGGCTGACCGCACGGCTCTCCGGACCCGCCCAGGCGACCGGGACGACTGAGACAGCCGAGACAGCTGAGACGGCTGAGACGGCTGAGACGGCTGAGATATCTGAGTCGACTGACGCGACCGAGGTGACCGAAGCGAGCGACGCAGTCGAGGCGCAGCGGGCGGACGGGTCGGCCGAAGCCGTGTCGGCGGCCCACGACGCGACGGTGCACGACGACGAGATGCACGACACGGCGGTGCGCGGCGCGGCGCCCAAGCGGTTTCTGCTGCGGTCGGTGCCCCTCGGTCCGCAGGACGGTGCGACGGATCCGGCGGATCCCGCGGCCGAGCTGTCCGGGACCCGGTGGGTCGTCCTCGGCGACGCTCCCGAGATCGGCGCCCGGCTCGCCTCGTACGGCGCCGAGGTCGTCGTACGCGACCGGGACCATCTGCTCGCGCAGGACGACGGCCGGGTGGACGGCGTCGTGTATCCCGTGACGGGTGACACGCCGGTGCTGCCGGACGCCTTCCCCGTCCTGAAGGCCGCCCTGGCCCGGGGACCGCACCGGCTGCTGGCCCTGCGGCCCGTCCACGGGGACGCGCCGGACACGGTGGCGGCGGGGCTGCGCGGATTCTTCCGCACCGTGGAGCGCGAGTACCCGCGCACGGTCGCACGGACGGTGGAGGTGGCGACCGCATCGGCCGGACCGGACCCGACGGCCGTCACGAACACACCAACCGTCAGGAACACACCAACCGTCACGAACACACCGGCCGTCACGAACACGCTGACCGTCGCGGAGGCGCTGCTGCTCGCGGACGCGCTGGTCGACGAGGTGTGCGCGCCCGACCGCACCCCGGTCGTGCTGCGCCGGCCGGAGGGCCGGTTCGGTCTGGAGCTCGCCGAGGCACCGCTGGGCATCCTCGGCAGCACCGGCGCCGGACCGGCCGGTGCGGGGGCGGCCGAGGCCGCCGCGCTCGGCCTGGACCGGGACGCGGTGGTGCTGCTGGCCGGCGGGGCGCGCGGCATCACCGCGCAGTGCGCCGTGGCCCTCGCCGCGGCGGCCGGGTGCCGGCTCGAACTGCTCGGCAGGACACCCGCGCCGGACGGCCCGGAGGATCCGGACACGGCCGCCGCCCGCACCCCGGCCGCACTGCGCGCGGCGCTCGCCGCCCGCGGCGGGATGACGCCGGCCGCGATCAACCGGGCCGCCGGACTCCTGCTCGCCCAGCGGGAGATCACCGCGACGCTGACGGAGCTCGGGGCGCTCGGCAGCCGGGTCCGCTACCGCTGCGTCGACTTCCGGGAGCCCGAGGCGGTGCTCCAGGCGGTGAAGGAGATCCACGCCGAGCACGGCCGTCTCGACGGCGTCGTCTACGCGGCCGGGGTGATCGAGGACCGGGTCATCGCCGAGAAGACGGCCGAGTCCTTCCAGCGGGTCTACGGCACCAAGGCGACCGGCGCCGACGCTCTGCTGACCGCGCTGGAGGAGCTGCCCGACGGGCCCGCGTTCAGTGTGCTGTTCGGCAGTGTCGCCGGGGTTCTGGGCAACCGGGGCCAGGCGGACTACGCGGCCGCCAACGACGCGCTCCAGACGCTCGGCGCGGCCTGGGCCGCCCGCACCGGGCACCGGGCGCTGACGGTGCACTGGGGACCGTGGGCGCCCGCCGCCCGGCACGGCGGCATGGTGGGCCCGGAGCTGGCCCGCGCCTACGGCCGCCGGGGCATCCGCCTGATCGACCCCGAGGAGGGCACCGCGGCCCTGCTGCGCGAACTCGCCTGGGGCGACGCGTCGACGACCGCCGTCGTCTACACCGCCTCGGGCTGGTGAGGGCTCTGGTGACGGGCCCCGCGCAAGCTCCGGCGGTGGCCGTCGTCGGCATGGCGGTGCTGCTGCCCGGCGCCCGGGACCTGGACGCGTACTGGCGCAACCTGCGGGACGGGGTTGACGCGATCGGCGAGGTGCCGCAGGACCGGTGGGACGTCGACTACTACCGTCCCGGCACCGCGTCCGCACCGGCCGTCGCCGACCAGGTGTACTGCCGCCGGGGCGGGTTCGTGGACGCACTGGCCGAGGTGGAGGTGACCCGGTTCGGGATCATGCCGAACTCGGTGGCCGGCACCGAGCCCGACCAGCTCATCGCGCTGCATGTGGCCGCCGCCGCCCTCGAGGACGCGGGCGGCACGGACCGGCTGCCCGACCGGCGGCGGGTCGGTGTCGTCCTCGGCCGGGGCGGCTATCTCACCCCCGGACTGGTCCGGCTCGACCAGCGGGTGCGCACGGCCGGGCAGCTGGTACGCACCCTCGGCGAACTGCTCCCGGATCTGACGGATGCTCAACTGCGGCTTGTGCGGGCGGCTTTCACCGACCGGCTCGGGCCGGACAGCCCGGAGTCGGCGATCGGTCTGGTGCCCAACCTGGCCGCCTCGCGGGTGGCCAACCGGCTCGACCTGCGCGGCCCGGCCTACACCGTGGACGCCGCCTGCGCCTCCTCGCTGGTCGCGGTCGACCAAGCGGTGGGCGAGCTCGCCTCGGGCCGCTGCGACCTGATGCTCGCCGGAGGCGTCCACCACTGCCACGACATCACGCTGTGGAGCGTCTTCTCCCAGCTGCGCGCCCTCTCCCCCAGCGAGCGCATACGCCCGTTCCACCGGGACGCCGACGGCATCCTCGTCGGCGAGGGCACCGGCGTCGTCGTACTGAAGCGGCTGGCCGACGCCCGGCGCGACGGCGACCGCATCTACGCGGTGATCCGGGGCACCGGGGTGGCGAGCGACGGCCGGACCGGGGGTCTGGTCAACCCCGATCCCGGCGGTCAGGCGAGCGCCGTGCGGCAGGCGTGGCTGGCCGCCGGACTCGACCCGGCCGCGCCCGGCTCGGTCGGGTTGCTGGAGGCGCACGGCACCGCGACCCCGGCCGGCGACCGGGCCGAACTGGCCACGCTCAGCGCGGTGTTCGGCCCGCCCGAGGGATCCGGGGCGGAGCGCGCGGTGCTCGGCTCGGTGAAGTCGATGATCGGGCACACCATGCCCGCCGCCGGGGTGGCCGGGCTGGTCAAGGCCGCCCTCGCGGTGCACCACGCGACGCTGCTGCCGACCCTGCACTGCGAGGACCCGCATCCGGCGCTGACCGAGACCCGCTTCCGTACGCTGGAGAAGGCCGTCCCCTGGGAGACCTCGCCCGGCCGGCCGCCGCGGCGGGCCGCCGTGAACGCCTTCGGCTTCGGCGGGATCAACGCGCACGTGGTGCTGGAGGAGGAACCCGCGCCCGGCGCGACGGCGCACGCCCCCAAGGCCAGGCGCACGGACGTACCGAAGGCCGGGCGCGCGGTCGTGCGGGTCGCCGAACCCGAGCGGGTCCTGCTGCTCGCCGCCGACGGACCCGAGCCGCTCGCGGCCCTCCTGGACACCTACGACGACTCGGTACGCGCGGCCGGCCTCGACCCCGCGCTGCCGCATCCGGCCGCGGGCCGGGCCCGGCTCGCCGTCGTCGACCCGACCGCGAAGCGGCTGGCCGTGGCCCGCCGGGCGGTCGGCCGGGGCCGCCCCTGGCACGGCCGGGGCGACGTCTGGTTCCGGCCCGGTCCGCTGCTCGGCCCCGGCCACGGCAGGCTCGCCTTCGTCTTCCCTGGCCTGGAGGGCGAGTTCACCCCGCGCGTCGACGACGTGGCCGCGCACTTCGGGCTGCCCGGTGCGACGCCCGGCGGCGACGGCGTCGCCGACGTGGGCCGGCACGGCCTCGGCGTGGTCGCCGTCGGGCGCCTGCTCGACGCCGCGCTGCGTCGCACGGGTGTCGTGCCGGACGCGGTCGCGGGGCACAGCGTCGGCGAGTGGACCGCGATGACGGTGGCCGGGCTGTACTCCGGGGACGAGGTCGACGCCTTCATGGCGGACTTCGACCCGGACTCGGTGACGGTGCCGGGACTGGCCTTCGGTGCCGTCGGCGCGCCCGCGCAGCGGGTGCTGGCCGCCCTGGAGCAGGAGTGGGCGGGCGCCGGTCTGGTGCTCTCGCACGACAACGCGCCGGGCCAGTCGATGGTGTGCGGACCGGACGCGGCGGTCGAGGCGTTCGTACGGTCGTTCCGGGCGCGCGGTGTGCTCGGCCGGGTGCTGCCGTTCCGGTCCGGCTTCCACACGCCGATGCTGGCGCCGTACCTCGGTCCGATCAGACAGGCGGCGCAGCGCTTCCGGCTGCATCCGGCGACGGTCCCGGTGTGGTCGGGGACGACCGCGGCGCCGTTCCCCGAGCGGGAGACGGAGGTGCGTGAGCTGTTCGTCCGGCATCTGCTGGAACCGGTGCGCTTCAGGCAGTTGACCGAGGCCTTGTACGCGGCGGGGCATCGGACTTTCGTCCAGGTAGGGCCCGGGCAGCTCGGGTCGCTCGTGGGCGACACCCTGGCCGGCCGCGACCATCTGGCCGTGGCCGCCAACTCCCCGCACCGCACGGGTCTCGCGCAGTTGCGCCGGGTGGCGGCGGCGCTGTGGACGGCGGGGGCGGCCGTGGCCCCCGCCCTGCCGACCGGGACCGGGTCGGGCACCGGCGCCGGAGCCGAACCGGGATCCGCCGCCGGAACCGGGCCACGCACCACCTCCGGGACCGGGCCGGGATCCGCCACCGGAGCTGGCCCGGGCACCACCACCGGAACCGGGCCGGGGCCCGATGCCGGAACCGGACCGGGCACCGCCGCCGGAACCGGACCGGGCACCACCACCGGGACCGGGCCGGGGCCCGATGTCGGAACCGGACCGGACACCGCCGCCGGAACCGGACCGGACACCGCCGCCGGAGCCGGAACCCATACGGGCACCGCCGTCGGCCCGCTGTCGTCGCGGCCGGCCGTGCGGCTCGACCTCGGCGGGGCGCTGATCTCGCTCGACGGCCCGGAACTGGCCGGTCTGCGCGCCGAGTTACGGGCGACTTCCGCGGCTCCCGGCGCGGCCACCCGGTCCGTGCTGGGCACGCTCACCGACCGGTTCCCCGCCGCGGCCGAGCTGGACGCCTTGCTGCGCGACACCGCGGACACGGCGGCCGCGCTGATCACCGCGCGAGCCGCCCCCCGGCCCGGACCGTCCGGCCCGCCCCCTCCCCCGGCCCCCGCCTCCGCCCCGGTCTCCGGGCCCGTCCCCGCCGCCGTCCCGGCCCCGGTGCCCGTCACCGGGACGCGGAGGCGGTCCCCGGGCGGCGCTCCCCCGGCGGCGGGCACCGGCGTACGGACGTCGGTCGTCCGCGTCTCGCCGGAGACCATGCCGTACCTGCTGGACCACTGCTTCTTCCCCCAGCGGGCCGGCTGGCCGGACGTGGCCGACCGCTGGCCGGTGGTCCCGGCGACCACGATCGTGCAGCACCTGATGGACGCGGCCCGGCAGGCGGCACCGGGCAAGGTGCCGGTCGCGGTGCACGGCGCCCGGTTCGAGGAGTGGCTCACGGCCACCCCCGCCGTCGACGTCCAGGTCACCGCCGAACCGGTGGCACCGGACCGGCTCGCCCTGTCCTTCGGCCCCCGGGCCCGCGCCACCGTGGAGCTCGCCACGGGTTACCCGGCCCCGCCGCCCGACCGGTGGCGGACCGACCCCGCGGGCGAGCGCACGCCCGGCCGCACGGCGGCCCAACTGTACGGCGAGCGCTGGATGTTCCACGGCCCGGCGTTCCAGGGGGTGACCGAACTCTCCGCGCTCGGCGAGCGGCACATCCGCGGGGTCATCACCGCCCCGGCCGCGCCCGGCGCCCTGCTGGACAACGTCGGCCAGCTCCTCGGCTACTGGATCATGGCGACCCGCACCGAGCGGACGGTCGTGTTCCCGGTCGGGATGCGGGAGATGCGCTTCCACGGCCCGCATCCGGCCCCCGGGACGCGGGTGGAGTGTCTGGTGCGGATCACCTCGCTCACCGACACCGTGCTGGAGGCCGACGTACAGCTGTCGGTGGCCGGTGTGGTGTGGGCGGAGCTGCGCGGCTGGCAGGACCGCCGGTTCGACAACGATCCGCACACCAGGCCGGTGGAGCGCTTCCCGGAGCGCAACACCCTGTCCGAGGCCCGCCCGGGGGGCTGGTCGCTGGTGCACGAACGGTGGCCGGACCTGGCCTCGCGCGAGCTGATCATGCGCAACTCGCTGGGCGGGGAGGAGCGTTCGGAGTACGCCAGGCACGCGCCGCGCGGCCGCCGGCAGTGGCTGCTGGGCCGGATCGCGGTCAAGGACGCCGTACGGCAGTGGCTGTGGGACCACGGCGAGGGCCCGGTGTTCCCGGCGGAGCTGCGGGTGCACAACGACGACGTGGGCCGCCCGTACGTCACCGGGGTGCACGGCCGCGACCTGCCCCCGCTGGACGTCTCGCTGGCCCATCGCGCGGAGGCGGGCGTGGCGATCGTACGGCCGCACACGCCCGCTCCCGGGCCGGGCATCGACATCGAGGAGGTCACCGACCGCGACCCGCAGGCGATCGCGAGCGTGCTCGGCGCGGACGAACTGCGGCTGCTGCACGGGCTGTGCGCGGCCGGCGGCGACTCCGAAGCGCTGTGGTTCACCCGGTTCTGGGCCGCGAAGGAGGCGGTCGCCAAGGCGGAGGGCACCGGCTTCGGCGGCCGGCCACGGGACTTCGTCGTGCTGGAGGCGTCCCCGGCCGGGGACGGGCTGACCGTCTCGGGGCGCCTGGAACGCGCGTACGCGGTGCGGTGCGCGCCGGCCGCGAACCCGCCCGGACTGACCGAGCGGGCCTATGCCGTGGCCTGGACCACGGGACCGATCGGCCCGACCGGAATCCCCCACGAGGAGGAGCACGCCCCATGAACACCACCCCCCACCCCGCCGACGCGGACCTGGTCCTCGCCGACATCGCCGGACTGCTCGCCCGGCTCGTCGAGGACGAGTACGGCCTGGACGACGTCGAGATCGGCATGGCGACCACCTTCAACCGCGACCTGGAGCTGGAGAGCATCGACCTGGTGACCCTGTCGGGACTGCTGGAGGAACGCTACGGCGGACAGGTCAACTTCGCCGAGTTCCTGGCCGGGATGGAGTTCGACGAGATCATCGAGCTCACCGTCGGGCGGCTCGTGGAGTACGTGGTGAGCAGCCTGAAGGCGGCGGGGGCGAGCTGACGCATGGCGATGGTCGACATCGGCGAACTCCGTTTGCACGTACAGCGCATCGGCCCGCGCGACGGCCGTCCGGTCACCGGCACCGCGGTGCTGGTCCACGGTCTGCTCACCGACAGCCTGGCCAGCTACTACTTCACCGTGGCCCCCGCGTTCGCGGCGGCCGGTCTCGACGTCGTCATGTACGACCTGCGGGGTCACGGCCGCAGCGAACGGCCGCCCGACGGCTACACGTTGGACCGGAGCATCGACGACCTCGGGGCGCTGCTGGACCGGCTGGCGGTGACCGGGCCCGTGCACCTGGTCGGGAACTCCTACGGCGGCACGATCGCCTTCGGCTACGCGGCCCGGTACCCCGGGCGGGTGGCCAGCGTGTCCCTGATCGAGTCCGAACCGGCCACCGCCGCCTGGGCGTCGAAGCTCGGCGGCATCCTCGACCGGGTGATGACCGAGCTGGCGCACAACGAGCCCGACGCGCTGGCCTGGATCACCGCCCATCGGGGCCACAACACGGCGCGGCTGGCCCGGGGCGCGGCGCGGCTCGCCCGGGACACCACCCTCGGCAAGGACATCCCGGCCAGCCGGGTCCTGACGGAGGAGCGGATCGGCGCGGTGCGCTGTCCGGTGCTCGGCGTCTACGGGGGCGACTCCGACCTCGCCGAACTCGCGCCCTGGCTGCGGTCGTTGCTGCCGGACTGCCGGACGGTGGTGATACCCGGGCACGAGCACTCGGTGCTGGTGGAGGCGGCCGGGACCGTGGGCGGCCACGTCCTGGCGCTGATCCAGGGGGCCTTGGCGGCCCCGCGGCCGGGGCTCGGTGCGCGGTGAGCGGATTCCTGTTCGTGGTACCGCCGCTGGTCGGACACATCAACCCGGCCGTCGGGGTCGCCGACCGGCTGCTCGCGCGCGGCCATCGGGTGGCGTGGGCCTGCGCCGACCCCGCACTGGTGGGGCGCCTCGCGGGTGACCGGGCCCCGGTGTTCCCGTGCGCCGGGCCGGTGCCGGGGGTGGGCGAGGCGCGGCGGCCGCCCGGTCTGCGGGGCCCCGAGGCGCTGAGGTTCCTGTGGGAGTGGTACCTGCTGCCGCTGGCCGAGGCGATGGCGCCGGGGGTGCGGGCGGCGGTCGAGGCGTTCCGTCCGGACGTGGTCGTCGCCGACCAGCAGGCGTTCGCGGGTGCGCTGGTCGCCGAGCGGGCGGGGCTGCCGTGGGCCACCTCGGCGACCACCTCGGCCGAGTTCGCCGACCCGCTGGCGGCGCTGCCGAAGGTCGGCCAGTGGCTGGCGGAGCGCCTGGCGGAGCTGCGCGCGTCCGTCGGGGACCCGGCCGGCGACACTGATCCGCGGTTCTCGCCGTATCTGGTGCTGGCGTTCAGCACGGCGGAGTTCGCCGGTCCGTCGGCGGCCGCGCGGGGTGGCCCGGTCCGCTGGGTCGGCCCGTCGGTCACGGCCCGGGCGGAGCGGCTCTCCGCCTTCCCCTGGGAGTGGCTCGACCCCGGCCGGGCCGCGGTGCTGGTGACCCTGGGCACCGCGAACACCGACGCCGGCGGGCGTTTCCTCGCCGTCTGCCGGGAGGCCCTGCGCGAACGGGCCAACCGGGTACAGGCGGTCGTCGTCGACCCGGCGGACACCCTGGGCGCGGCCGACGGCGGAGCCGGGCACAGCCAGGACAAGGATCTGCTGGTGCTGCCCTCCGTGCCCCAACTCGCCCTGCTCGAAAGGGCGGACGCCGTGGTCTGCCACGCCGGTCACAACACCGTGTGCGAGGCGCTGTGGCACGGGGTCCCGCTCGTGGTGGCGCCCATCCGCGACGACCAGCCGGTGGTGGCCGGGCAGGTGGTGGACGCGGGAGCGGGCGTCCGGGTCAGGTTCGGGCGGGTGACCGCCGCCCGGCTGGGCGCCGCGCTCGACTCCGTACTGCACGACCCCGGGCACCGTGCCGCCGCCGAGCGGATCGGTACGGCTTTCCGCGCCGCCGGGGGCGCCCCCGCGGCGGCGGACCGTCTCGAACAACTCGCCAGGGAGAGCCGTTGACTTCCTCCCCCTCCTGAAAAAGGGGGATTCCTACGGCTCGCGCCGTTGGGGTTTCTGCTTCATCGCCGACTGCCTGCCCGGAGTACTCCGTTGAGGTCTTACACCAGCTCCACAGACAGACGCCGTCAGCCCGACGGCCAGGATGTTCTTCGCCGCGTTCACGTCCCGGTCGTGGGTCGTCCCGCAGCCACACGTCCACTCGCGGACGCCCAACGGCATCTCGTCCTGCAGGGTGCCGCAGGCGGAGCACAGCTTGGAGGACGGGAACCAGCGGTCGATCACGATCACTTCGCGGCCGTACCACCGGCCTTTGTACTCCAGCATGCTCCGGAATTCCCACCATGCCGCATCGCTGACAGCGCGGGCCAGGTGGCCGTTCCTCATCATGTTCCGCACTGCGAGGTCCTCGATCACGATCGTTTGATTTTCACGAACGAGCCGAGTGGTGAGCTTGTGCAGGTGATCACGCCTGCGGTCGGTGATGCGGGCGTAGACCTTGGCGACCTTCCGGCGGGCCTTGGCCCGGTTCGCTCCGTCACCCAGGGCCTTGCGGGCAAGCCGGCGTTGGGCCTTGGCGAGACGGGCGCGGTCGCGGCGTTCGTGCCGGGGGTTGGCGACCTTCTCGCCGGTCGAGAGGGTCAGCAGGTGCTCGAGTCCGACGTCGATGCCGACAGACGTGCTGGTGGCGGGCAGCGGCTGGACGGAGGGGTCCTCGCACAGCAGGGACACGTACCAGCGTCCGGCCGCGTCCTGCGACACGGTCACCGTCGACGGCGACGCGCCCTCGGGCAGCGGACGCGACCAGACGATGTCGAGCGGCTGCGCCATCTTTGCCAGGGTCAGCCTGCCGTCGCGGAACCGGAACGCGCTGGCGGTGTACTCCGCCGACTTCCGCGACTTCTTCCGCGACTTGAAGCGCGGATACCCGGCACGTCTGCCGAAGAAGTTCGTGAACGCCGTCTGCAGGTGCCGCAGGGCCTGTTGGAGCGGGACCGAGGAGACATCGCACAGGTAGGCGAGTTCCTCGGTCTTCTTCCAGGCCGTCAGCATCGCCGACGTCTGGTCGTAGTTCACCCGCTCCTGTCGCATCCACGCTTCCGTGCGAGCCGCGAGGGCGAGGTTGTAGACCTTGCGTACGCAGCCGAACGTACGCGACAGCTCCGCCGCCTGCGCATCGGTCGGCCAGAAGCGGTACTTGAACGCCCGCTTCACATGGGTCGCCCTCACAGTTCACACACTAACCCGTCAATTCGTGGCGGAGTGCGAGTGGTTGGGGGTAGACGCCGGTTCGCCCTAGAAGCGAACCGGCTTTTCCTGCCCTGCCCCGCAGGAGCTTCGTTTCCTCCCCTGCCTGAAGGCAGGGGTATCCACGAAGGAGAGCCCCGATGAGTGAGCAGACCGAGCAGCCGGCCGGAGCGGCCGCCGAGGAGCCGGGCCGGGCCGGGCGGGTGGCCGCGCTGCGCCCCGGCTACCTGGCCGAGCTGGCCGAGGGCCCGGAGCGGCTCTTCGAGCCGCCGCGCACCACCTGCCCCTGGTGCGGCGCCGGGCGGCTGACCACCCGGCTGCGCACCACCGACCTGCTCCAGCACAAGCCGGGCCGGTTCGTCCTCGACCGGTGCGAGGCCTGCGGGCACGTCTTCCAGAACCCCCGGCTGAGCGAGACGGGACTGGAGTTCTACTACCGCGACTTCTACGACGGCCTCGGCGAGAAGAAGCTCGGCGACACCTTCGGCGGCCGCACCGGGATGTACCGGGACCGCGCCGAGTCGATGCTGCCGTACGACCCCGCCCCGAAGACCTGGCTCGACGTCGGCACCGGGCACGGCCACTTCTGCGCGACCGCCCGGGAGGTGCTGCCCGGCACGGAGTTCGACGGGCTGGACTTCACCGACGGCGTCGAACTCGCCGCCGCCGAGGGCCGCGTGGCGCACGGCTACCGCGGCGCCTTCCCCGACCTGGCACCGCGACTCGACGGCCGCTACGACGTGGTGAGCATGTTCCACTACCTGGAGCACAGCACCGACCCCGAGCGCGAACTGCGGGCCGCGTGGCGGGCGGTGCGGCCCGGCGGCCATCTGCTGATCGAGGTCCCGGACCCCGAGAGCCGCTACGCCCGGCTCCTGGGCCGCTGGTGGCTGCCCTGGCTCCAGCCGCAGCACCTGCACTTCGTGCCGGTCGCCAATCTGCGCCGCCGGCTGACGGACCTGGGCTTCACGGTGGTGGCGGAGCAGCACGCCGAGCCGCACGACCCGGTGGACCTGCTCGCCGCCGTGTGGCTGGCGCTGGACCAGGCCGCTCCCCGCGAGGACGCGCCCTGGCTGCCGCGGCCGCCGGGCGCGCTGCGCCGGGCCGGGCGGGTGGCGCTGCTCGTCGCGGGGATCCCGGCGCTCGTCCTGGGCACGCTGCTGGACCGGTTCGCGGTCCGCCCGCTGTCGCACCGCCTGGGTCTGTCCAACGCCTACCGTCTGGTGGCCCGCCGGGACTGACCCGCACAGCACCGCGCCCCCCGTACCGCCCGTCCCCACCCCCGAAAAGCGGGACGGGCGGTACGGAGGCCGGACCTGGACGGTCCGGCCCCCGCCGCCGGCACGCTCAGCCGAGCTTCGGCGTCATGTCCAGTTCGGCGTAGACCTTGTCGTGGGTGTCGCGCACGACGACACGGGAGACGGCGAAACTGTTCCAGTCGCCGATCGCCGACAGATCGATGGTGGCGTACCAGACGCCCCAGCCCGGCTTGCCCGGCAGTTCCAGGAGCTTGCCGTGCGCGACCCCGGCCGTGGTGTGCACCGTGACGCGCGAGGCGGTGCCCTTGCCGCCGTAGTACAGACCGGAGAAGAGGTAGTGGGCGCCCGCTCCTTCCGTCTGCATCGACACACCCGGCCGGCTGAGGTCGATGTTCCCGTCGACCACGCTGCGGAACTGCGGGTCCGGGTCGTCGACCGTGCTCCAGTGCTTGCCCTCGGCCGTCAGCCAGAACTCGGCGGTGCCGGGCACGACGACATGCTCTCCCGGGGCGACGATCCGGGGCGTGGCGGCGGCCTTCCACGCCACCGGCGCCACCGGCTCCGTGGTGACGGACGCCGTACGGTCCGGCGAGACGGCGCGCGCCACCGTGGGCCCGCTGATCAGCGCGGCGGCGACCACGGCAGCGGCCACGTACTTGTGGATCCCGGTCATGGAATGAACAACTCCTCGCGATGTACACGACGTTCGGACGATGGGAGGGCGCCTCTCCACCCGTCCAGACCACCACTGTCCGCCGATCGGTTGCCCGTGCACCGACACGAACGTCGCATCCCGGGTCCGGCTAGGACAGGTCCTAACCGACGGTTCCCGGAAGGGCGACACCCAGCTGTCCGGCGCGCTCGGTGAGGTCGCGCCAGACCTTCGGCGCGACCGGCACACCCCGCGCTGCCCGGTCCGCCGCCACCGCGGCACTGCGCTCGCCGGGGTAGTACACGCCGTCCGCGCCGTCGGCCGCCGGCAGGCCCTTGAGGGTGCTCAGGGTGTCGTCGACCGCTGCCGTGAAGCCGTCCGTGCCGCCGAAGGCCGCCGGGTCGAGCGCGATGAGCAGCGCGTTCTGGCGGTGCCTGCGGCCGGCCGGGTCGTCCGAGTGGAAGGCGGCGAAGATCGGCGCGCCGACCAGCACACTGGTGAGCAGTTCGAAGGCGAGGGACATGCCCGAGCCCTTCGCGCCGCCCAGCGGCAGCGGCATGACGGCCTGCTCAGGGTCGGTGGTGGGGGTGCCGTCCGCGGTGGCGGCGGCGCCCTCGGGCAGCGGGGTGCCGCTCGCCTTCGCCTGGCGGATCTTTCCAAGCGCGATGGTCGCGGTGGCCATGTCGAGGAGGAGCGGCGCGTGGTCCTCGGCGGGTACGGCGACGGCGAGCGGGCTGGTGGCCACGGCGGCGCCCTTGACGCCGGTGTAGCCCATGTTCGGCATGCCGGCGACGAAGCCGATCCCGACCAGGCCCTGCTCGGCGATCTTCGAGACGTAGTAGCCGATGGCCCCGGTGTGCACGGTGCCGCGTACGCCGACGGCGGCCACGCCGTTGGTCCTGGCCCGGTCGACCGCCTCCGCCGCGGCCGCGGTGAGGGCCACCGGGCCGGGGGCACGGTCGGCGTCCAGGACGGCGGCGGCCGGGGTGGAGGCCTCGATCCGGATCCGCGCGTCGGCGTTGGCCACGCCCTTGGCCAGCAGGTCGAGATAGGCGGGGACGCGGGCGATGCCGTGGGACTCGACTCCGCGCAGCGCCGCCCAGACCGCCACGTCGGCGGTGGTACGGGCGTGTTCGGGGCCGAGGCCGCCCTTTTCGAGGAGGGCCGCGGAGAAGGCGCGCAGTTCGTCGGCGGGGACGACTGTCCTCGCCGGCCGGGGGGTCGGGGTGTCGGACATGGTGGCGGGTGCCTCCTGGTTCAGCGGGTGACGAGGACGTCGACGACGGCGGTGGTTCCGTCCGCCACCGCCTTGAGCGCGCGCTCCAGGGCGGGTGTGAGCGCGTCGGGGGTGTCGACGGTCTCGGTGTGCATCCCGAACGGCTCGGCGAACCGCGCGAGCCGGGGCAGCCGGTGCAGATCGGTGCCGAGCCATTCGCCGGTCCCGGCGGCCGCGCCCTCGGGGTAGAAGCGGCGGTGGTTGAGATTCATCGACTTGTAGACCCGATTGTTGAAGATCACGATCAGTACCGGCAGGTCGTAGGCCCGGGCGGCGTCGTACGACTGGATCACCGGGTTGTAGGTGAACGCGCCGTCGCCGACGGTGAGCACCACCGGCCGTTCCCGCACGGCGAGTTTGACGCCGAGGGCGACCGCGATGCCCTGGCCGAGCCCGCCCTGTACGTAGAAGTACGAGTCCGGGTCCTCGGTGCGCAGATGGCGTCGGACGACACGGCTGTGGGTGATGGTCTCGTCGACGACGACCGCGTCCTGTGCGTGCAGCAGTCGGCGCAGGGTGGCGGCGACGAGTACCGGGTCGATGCCCTGGTCCTGTTCGGCCCTGGCCTCGGCGGCGGCGATCGCGGCCTGTTCGTCGGCGTGCCGGTGCTCCTGTTCGGCGCGCCGCGCGGTGACGGCGGCCACGTCGAGGTCCTTGGCCCGCTTGGCCAGTTGGCGCAGGGTGTTGGCGACGTCGCCTTCGAGGTAGCGGTCGGCGAACAGCACCTGGTAGGCGATGTGCGGGCGTTGGGGTACCTCGTCGATGACGACGATCTGCGCCGTGGCCGGGCGCCGGGACGGCGGGTAGAAGGGGGCCCGGCAGTTGACCAGGAGGATCAGGTCCGCCGTGTCCATCCAGGGGCCGATGTCGCTGCCGGCGTGCAGCGGGTGGGTGCGCGGGAAGTTGGCGCAGACCGCCGAATCGGGTTCGACGACCGGGATGTTCCAGGCCTCCGCGAAGGCCACCAGGGCCTCGAATCCGCCCGCCTCGCGGCCTGCCGTCTCCGTGACGATCACCGGGTTGCCCGCCTCACGGATCAACTGGGCGACCTGGTCGACCTCTTCGGGCGAGCTGTGGGTGGAGCCCGGCGGGACGACGGGCTTGGCCTCGCGGCCGTCCCAGTCCTCCAGCAGGATCTCCAGCGGGATGTTCAGATAGGCGGGTCCGGCCGGGGCGCGCCACGCCAGTTCCGCCGCCCTGCTGATCATGGTGGGCAGGGTGTGGACGCTGGCGGCCTCGTTGGACCACTTGGTGAACGGCCGGGCGACGCCGTGCGGTCCGCCGACGATCGAGAGGTTGCGGTACCACTGGCCGCCCGGGTCGTGGCCGGGGGCGTCGCCGTAGGTGGTGGACTCGGAGGAGGCGACCACCATGGGCACGCCGGCCAGCAGCGCGCCGTGCACGGCCATCGAGCCCTGGAGCAGGCCGGGGGCCGCGTGCAGCAGCACCCCCTGCGGGCGGCGCTCGACCAGCCCGTAGCCGGTGGCCATGCCGACGGCGACGGTCTCGTGGGTCAGGTCGAGGTACTGCGGTGCGGGCTCCGCGTCGCGGTGGCGTCGGGCCAGGGCCTCCCACACCGGGGCCCACTCGGACCCCGATGAGCAGAAGAGGTAGTCGGCGCCGACGGCGTTGAAGGCGGAGACGACGGCGTCACCGCCGTCGACGCCCGGCATGTTGTTGCTGTCCGTCATCTTTGGTGTGTCCTCAGCCCTCGATCGGCCAGTTCAGGACCTCGGAGATACCGCGGCCCATGATCCATTCAAGCTCCTCGGGCGTGAAGTCCCAGTGCTTGGTGAACTGTTCGATCGTGTCGGTGTAGGTGATGCCGTGGCCGAGCAGCCGGGTGATGTCGGTGCCGTAGAAGCAGCGCTGCGGGCCCAGCTTGTCGACCATCTCGCGCACGTACTTCTGGATGTTGTGGTTCGGGAACGGCTGCGTGGAGTAGCCGGGCAGCGCCGAGACCTTGACGTAGATGTTCGGGTGGGCGGCGAGGTCGGCGGTCTCCTGGACCCAGTAGCCGATCGCGTCGTCGACACAGCGGGCCATGATGCCCATGTGGTCGATGATGATCTTCAGCTCGGGGTGCCGGGCGGCGATCTCCCCGAGTTCGCGCTTCCAGATCGGGGCGTGGACCATGGTGGGGATGCCGAGTTCGGCGGCGATGGGCCAGTACCAGTCGTTGGTGCCGTCGATCATCCAGTTGCGGTCCTGCGGCCGGTGGAAGGTCAGGCGCGTGCCCTTGACATGCGGGTTCTGCGCGAAGTCCGCCAGCATCGCCTTGCCCTCTTCGGGCTTGTTCTGCGGGATGCGGGCCATGATGCCGAACCGGTCGGGGTGCGCCTCGCAGGCCTCCAGGGCGTAGTCGATGCGGTCGCCCTCCCAGGACGGCGGCAGGATCAGCGCGCGGTTGACGCCGGCCTCGTCCATCAGCTCCAGGGCCTCCTCGTAGGAGAAGGGGTCCTCGCGGTGGCCGTTCAGACGGATCCGCTCGCGGGCGCCCGGGACCCAGGGGCGGTCCGGGGTCTCTTCCTTCCAGATGTGGATCTGGGTGTCGACAACGAACATGCCGCTACTTCTTTCTCTTCGCAGAGCGGGGGGTGGGGCGTTGCTGAGGGAACGCTAGGCGGGCCGTGAGGCCTTGCGGAGCCCCTGGGAGCGCAAGCTGTTGTTGCGCGAAATCACGCTGTACGCAGGGCGTTCGCCCCGCCGGTGCGCGGGCATGCCGGACGGCGCCGGGTGACACCCGGCACGGCGCCGGGTGTCACCCGGCGTCGCGTCAGGCCTCACCCGGCGCCGGGTCGGGCGTCAGGCATCTCCCGGCGCCGCTTCGAAGCGCCAGGCGTCTGGCATCCCCCGACGCCGCTTCGAAGCACCAGGCATCAGGCATCCCCCCGACGCCATTTGAGGCGCCGGGCGTCAGGCTTCGCCGAGGGCCGCGTCGGCGATGTGCTCGGCGATGGCCATGGAGGCCGTGGCGGCCGGCGAGGGCGCGTTGCGCACGGCGGTGATCCGGCCCACCCGATGGATGCGGAAGTCGTCCACGAGGGTGCCGTCGCGGTCCAGTGCCTGGGCACGGACGCCCGCGCCGCCGCGGACCACGTCCCGGACGCCGACTCCGGGGACGTAGTGCCCCGCGTCCTTCATGAAGGCCGCCGCGGAGAACGATCCGCGGTACTCCTTGATGCCCGTACGCCAGTGCCGGACCGCCATCCGCCAGGTGCCGGGGTAGGCGGCGAGGCCGAGCAGGTCCCGCGGGGAGATCCGGGTGCGCCGGTAGCCCTCCCGGGCCAGCGCCAGGACCGCGTTGGGCCCCACCTCCACCGTGCCGTCGACCCGGGGGGTGAAGTGCACGCCGAGGAAGGGGTAACGCGGGTCGGGCACCGGGTAGATCAAGCCCCGCACCAGGTTCGTACGGTCGGGCCTGAGCAGCATGTACTCGCCCCGGAAGGGCACGATCCGCGGCTCCTGCCGGTCCTGGGCGAGCCCGGCGACCGTGTCGGACTGGAGCCCCGCGCACAGGATCAGCCGGTCGACGCGCACCCTGTCCGCCGCGGAGGTCACGTCGATGCCGCCCGGTGCGTCGGTGATGCCGGTGACCCGGAAGCCGAGCCGCACCTCGCCGCCGCAGTCGGTGACGTCCCGCGCGAACTCCCGGGCGATCGCCGGGTAGTCGGTGATGGCGGTGCGCGGGGAGTGCAGGGCGGCGATGCCTCCCGCGTGCGGCTCCAGTTCCTTGATCTCGTCCCGGGATATCCTCCGCAGGTCCGGTACGTGGTTGTTCCTGGCCCGCTCGTAGAGGCTGTCCATCCGGCCGAGTTCGTCCTCGCGGACCGCCACCACCAGTTTGCCGATCTCCCGGTACGGCAGCGCGCGGTCCTGGCAGTACTCGCGCAGCAGGGACACCCCGCGCACGCACAGTGCGGCCTTGAGGCTGCCCGGCGTGTAGTAGAGGCCGGCGTGCACCACGCCGGAGTTGTGGCCGGTCTGGTGGAGCGAGACCTCCTGTTCCTTCTCGAACACCACGACGCGGGTGCCGGGGCGGCGCAGGGCGATCTCGCGGGCCGTGGCCAGGCCCACGATGCCGGCCCCGACGACGCCGATCGTCTCGTCGGCCATAGGCGTCCTCCTCTCTTCTCCGCTTGCTCGCTGTCTCTTTGCTGTCCTGCGGTCTGCTTCAGGCGCCGAAGTGGACGGCGACCGTCTTGACCCGGGTGGAGAAGCGCAGGACTTCCTCCCCCTGCTCCTTGTAGGCCGTTCCGGAGTCGCGGAAACCACCGAAGGGCAGGTGCACGTCCCAGCCGGTGGTCGTGGTGTTGACCGCGATCTGGCCGCACTCGGCCTCGTCGGCGAAACGGTACGCGGCGGCCAGGTCGCGGGTGAAGACGGCGGCGGCGAGCCCGAAGCCGGAGTCGTTGACCGCCTCGACGGCCTGCTCGAAGCCGTCGACGGCGCGCACCGCGAGGACCGGTCCGAAGACCTCCTCGCGCCAGATCGCCGTCTCCGCGGTGACGTCGGCGAGCACGGTCGGCCGGACGTAGCAGCCGTGCGCACGCTCGCCCTCGGTGTCGGCGCCGCCGCCGGTGAGGACGACGGCCCCCTGCCCGACGGCCCGGTCCAGGTCGGCGAGGACGCTGTCGCGCTGCCGGGGGCTCGACAGCGGGCACAGGGTGGTGGCCGGGTCCGTGCCCGGTCCGACGGTGAGCGTCTCGGCCTCGGCGACCAGGAGACGGGTGAACTCCTCGTACACCGGCCGCTCCACGATCACCCGGCTGGTGGCGGTGCAGCGCTGGCCGGCCTGGCCGAAGGAGGCGGCGACGACCGCCTTCGCGGCGGCCGGCAGGTCGGCGTCCGCCAGCACGACGGAGGCGTTCTTGCCGCCGAGTTCGCCCTGGAAGCGGACGTTGCGGTCGGCGAGGCGGCGGCGGATGCGGTTTCCGACGGCGTTGGAGCCGGTGAAGGTGATGCCGGCGATCCGCGGGTCGTCCAGCAGCGCCTCCTCGATCTGCGCGGTACGGCCCGTGACCACGTTGAGGACCCCGGCCGGCAGGCCCGCGTCGTGCAGGGCACGGGCGAAGTGCAGCCCGGACAGCGGCGTTTCCGTGGCGGGCTTGAGGACGGCCGTGTTGCCGGCCGCGAGCAGCGGGGCGAGCTTGCGGGCCGGGGTGATCAGCGGGTCGTTCCACGGGCTGATCACCAGGATCACGCCGATGGGCTCGCGCTGGGTGTGGGTGCGGGTGTCCGGGCGGGCGTCGTGCAGCAGGGTGCCGTAGCCCTGGCGGGCCAGGCCCGCGTAGTAGTCGAGGAAGTCGGCGGCCTTTCCGGCCTCGCCCCGGGCCTCGGTCAGGGTCTTGCCGTTCTCGGCGGTGACGTCGGCGGCGATCTCCGCCAGCCGCTCGCGGATCAGCCGGGCCGCCCCGGTGAGGATCCGGGCCCGCTCGAAGGGGCTGGTGCGCCGCCATTCGGCGAACCCGCGCTCGGCGTGGCCGTAGGCCCGGGTGACGTCCTCGGGGCCGAGGGCCGGGACGCGGGCGAAGGGGGTACGGACGTCGGCGGGGTCGTGGACGTCGATCCATTCACCGGTCGCCACCCACTTTCCGCCCGAGAGCGCTTCCACAGTACGCAACGAGATCACTTCCTTGGTCGGCCGCGGTGCGGGCGGTGCGGTCTGGACAAGTGGTCCGGACCGGGCGGTCCGGCCGGGCGGCCATGGGGGCCGGATGCGACAACACACCATGTCGGGGCGGGTCCACCAGCTCCGCGACGGCAGGCAATGCTTGCGCCGCGCGCGGGTGGGCGGTGGCGGGATCCGTGCTGGAATCGGCGGGCCGGACGGCCCGTGCGGGCCGCCGGAAAGCCGAGTACCACCCGAATGCCACCCGAGTACCACCCGAGGAGAGACGGACATGGCCTACGCAGTCGTCGCCCACTACCGCTGCGCGCCCGCCGACGAGGCCACGGTGCGCGCCGCGCTGCTGAAGGCGCGGGAGTCCACCCGTGCCGAGCCCGCGAACCTGCTGTACGAGGTGCACGCCGTGGCCGGGGAGCCCGGCGGCTTCCTGCTCTACGAGCGGTACACGGACGTGGCCGGCTTCGAGGCGCACAAGGCGGCCGGGCACTTCAAGGAGCTGATCGTGGAGACGGTGTGGCCGCTGCTGAGCGACCGCACGGTCACCTTCGCCGAGGTCCTCTGAGTCCGGCGGGGAAGCCGGAGGAAGCCGCAGGAAGCCGGAAGGAGGGGGCCCGGCGGGCTCCCTCCTTCCGGTCTCTTCCGGCTTCCTCCCGCCCGGGATCAGAACTCGTTGCCCCACACATAGCGGGCGAGGGTCTCCACCAGGACGAGCTTGCGGCGCTGGTCCTCCGCGCCGAGCAGCGGCCGCGCCGCCACGTCGGCGAAACCGCGGGACGGGCAGACGGCCGCGTCCTCCAGGTCCTTGAACTCCCCCACGGCGTCGATCCGTTCCATCATGGAGTCGATGTCCTCCAGGTCCGGCACGGTCGCGTCCACCACGCCGAGGCAGACGTCCCGGTCCTCGGGCAGCGCCCTGAGCAGGTCCAGTTCGGCCTTGGTGCCCCGGTCGAGCGGCAGCACCCAGCGGTCCACCGGGACCGCGGCGTACAGCCGTTCGGCGCGGCCCATGTCCACCGCGGCGGGCGCCGCCCAGCCGGGGACGAGGGCGATGCGTACTCCCTCGGGGCGCCGGTCCAGCCGTACCGCGGCGGCCTCGACGGCGAGCGTGTCCTCGAAGGACAGGACGCCGGGGACGTCCGGGTCGGTGGCCAACTCACCGAGCAGCAGCGGGTTGTCGAGCTGGATGACGCGTACGCCCTGGGCGACCAGCAGCTGGATCTCGGCGTGGACGATCTCCGCGAGGGCCTCGCCGAGCTCCCGGGCCGAGGCCACGCCGAGGCCGGGCTCGAACGTGGTGGCGGCCAGATAGGCCGGTGACGGCAGGGTCGCCTTCGCGGCGATCACCGTCAGTTCGGTGAGCCGGGTCGCCCAGTCCGCGAGCAGGGGTCCGTTGGCCTTGGGCAGGGCCTCGGCGATCCAGCGGACCAGACCGTCGGGGTCCTGCTCGCCGGTCCGGCGGAAGCCGGAGACCCCGTCGAGGACCGCGCCGCGGAAGTCTTCGCGGGGGAAGTGGCCGTCGGTGACCACGGTGGAGCGCAGTCGGCGCTGGAACACCACCGCCTCCTGGACCGCCTTGAGTTCGGCGGCCGCCAGGGCGTCGGCGTCACCGGCGGCGCGGGCGGCGGTGAGCTCCGCGGGGCGCACCAGGCTGCCGTGGTGGTCGATGCGGTAGTTGTAGGTGTCCGCCATGGGTCAGTCCTTTCCGGGCCCGGCCGGCTTGCCCGCGACGCCCCAGGCGGCGAACTCCAGCTCGTAGCCGAGGGATGCGAGGACGTCGTCGGCGAGCTGCTGGTCCTCGTCCGCGGTGCCGCCGGCGATGCCGAGGCCGCCGATGATCTCGCCGTCCTTCTTGATGGTGACGCTGCCCTCGGCGGCCATGATCGGCAGGGCCGCGCCGGGCAGTTGGGACAGCTGGGAGAAGAAGACCGGCTGGCTCTCCTGCCACTTCTTCAGCATCGGGCCGGGGCGCTGCATCACGGCCGCCGTGTACGCCTTGGCGCGGGCGATGTCCGGGGTCAGGGGGCGGGCCCCGTCGGGCCGGCGGATCGCCACGACGAAGCCGCCGGCGTCGACCACGGCCACACTGACCGCCTTGCCGAGGGCCTGGGCGCGCCGGTGGACGGCGGCGATGATCTCCTCGGCCGCTTCGAGGGTCACGTTGCTCATACGGTGTCCTCCGGGACGGTCAGGGTGCGGCGCAGCCGGGCGATCGCCGCGTTGTAGGCCTGGGGCGTCTCCCAGTACATGGAGTGCGGGGCGCCCGGGACGATCTCCAGGTGCGAGCCGGGCAGCAGTTCGTGGGCGCGGGTGACGGTCTTGACGCCGAGGACGGCGTCCCGCTCGCCGGCCAGGAAGGCGACCCGCACCCCGCTGTCGCGGATGTCGTCCGGGGACGGTCCGTCGGTGTCGAGGTTGCGCAGGTCCTGCATCCTGGCGACGTTGAAGGTGCCCATCTGCTGGAAGAGGAAGGTGAGGTCGGCGCGCTCGCGCTGGAACCGGGCGGTGAGCAGGCGGTCGATGACGGGCAGCTTGACCGCCTCGGCGCGGTCGGCGGCGGCCAGCTCCCTGAGCTCGGGGTGACTGATGCCGCCCAGGGAGTGGCCGAGAACGACGGAGGCGACGCGCTCGGGGCGCAGCAGGGCGGCCCGCAGCGCGGCGACGGAGCCGATGGACTGGCCGACCAGCATGACGTCGGTCAGGTTCTCGGTGTCGAGGACGGCGACCACGTCGCCGGGGAAGTCCTGGCCGTCGAACTCGGGCATGGAGGAGTCGGACCTGCCGAAGCCGCGCAGGTCCACGGTGACGACCGTGAACTCCTCGCGCAGCGCGGCGACCTGCTGCCACCAGGCGGCGTGGTGGCCGCCGCTGCCGTGCACGAACAGGATCGCCGGACCGCTGCCGTGACGCTCGTAGTAGATGGAGGTGCCGTCGGAGTCGGCGTAGGGCATGGGGGAGAACTCCTGCTGGAAGACGGTCAGTTGGGGCGCTTGGCGTGATAGACCAGTTCGATCATGGTGTGGTCGGGGTCGTGGATGTAGCAGAACTTCGACTGGTTCTCGGGGCGTTGGATCGGCCGGGTGTGCCGGATGCCGAGCTCCTTGAGGTGGGCGAGGAAGTCGTCCCAGTCGTCGACCTCGACGGCGAAGTGGTAGGGCGCCATGCGCTCCATCTCCTCGACCGGGGTGAAGTGCAGGTCGAAGTTGCCGCGCGTCATCAGCACCACGCGGGTGTTGGACTTGGGCATGATGCGCTTCATCCCGAAGACCTTCGAGTACCAGGCGGCGGTCCGGTCGGGGTCGGTGGTGGGGAAGTTGACGTGGTGGATGTAGCGGGGTTCTGCGCTCATGGCCGTTTCCCTTGCTCCTCTTCGAGTTGTACGGGGTTGGACAGCGTGCCGATGCCGCTGATCTCGACCTCCACGGTGTCCCCGGGCGCGAGCCCGCAGGTGGACTCGGCGCCCATCCACAGCACGTCCCCGGGCAGCATGGTGTTGTGCCTGGTGATCTCGACGATGTAGTCGAAGGGGTCGAAGACCATGTCGCCGGTGGGGAACGCGGCGCGCACCTCGCCGTTCACCCGGAGCGTCGTCGTCTGGGCGAGGGCGTCGACGTCCGTCTCGATCCAGGGCCCCATGGGTTTGAAGGTGTCGCTGTTCTTGCTGCGCCAGAAGGTGCGGTCCTGGTGCTGCCAGGTGCGGGCGCTGACGTCGTTGCCGATGGTCCAGCCGAAGACGGCCGCGCGGGCTTCGTCGTGGGTGGCGCGGCGCAGGGCGCGGCCGATGACGGCGACGAGTTCCGGCTCGGCCTCGAACCGGCCCTCCACCTCGGTGGGTCGGACGATCGGCGTGCGGTGGCCGGTGAGGGCGTTGTTGGCCCGGTAGCCGACCTCGGGCCGCTCGGGCACGACGGCGGCGGGGTTGCCCAGCCGGGCGGCGTGCTCGATGTGCCGGGGGTAGTTCATGCCGACGGCGTAGAACACGGGCGGCACGACGGGCGGCAGCCAGACGGCGTCGGCACGGGACAGCACCCTGAGGACCTCGGGGTCGGTCTCGATCGGGGAGCCGGACAGCAGCTCGACGTCCTCCTCCCCCACCCGGGCCCACATCGCGCGGCCGCCGGCCGAGACTCGGGCGTACCTCATGGCACCAGCAGGTGGGAGACGCGCTTGGTGACGAGGTACGAGTCCAGCGCCTCGGGGCCGCCCTCGCGGCCGTAGCCGCTGTCCTTGACGCCGCCGGAGGGGGCCTCGGAGACGGATCCGCCGCAGTGGTTGACGGAGAGGATGCCGGCCTCCAGTCCGGCCACCAGCCGCTCGGCGGTGGCCGCGGACTCGGTGAAGGCGTAGGCGGCCAGTCCGTACGCAGTCGCGTTCGCGATCGCGAGCGCCTCGTCGAGGTCGGTGAACGGGACGATCGGCGCGAGCGGCCCGAACGGCTCCTCGTGCATGAGTTCCGCGTCGGCCGGTACGCCGGTCAGGACGGTCGGCGCGAAGAAGTAGCCGGGGCGGTCGAGGCGTTCGCCGCCGGTGCGGATCTCGGCGCCGCGGGCGACGGCGTCCGCGGTCAGGCGTTCCATGGCCGTCAGTCGGCGTTCGTTGGCCAGCGGCCCCATGGTGGTGCCCTCGGCGAGTCCGTCCCCGACGACGACGGCCTCGGCGGCCCGTACGAACTCGGCGGTGAAGGCCTCGGCGATGCTCTCGTGGACCAGGAAGCGGCTGGGTGAGGTGCACACCTGGCCGGCGTTGGCGAACTTGGCCTGCGCGGCCCGGCGGGCGGCCCGGACGGGGTCGGCGTCCGCGCAGACGATCACCGGGGCGTGGCCGCCGAGTTCCATCAGGGAGGGCTTCATGACCCGGCCCGCGTGGGCGGCGAGCAGCTTGCCGACGGGGACCGAGCCGGTGAAGGCGACCAGGCGGACGGCCGGGGAGTCGATCAGGTGGGCGGAGACCTCGGCCGGCTCGCCGAAGACGAGGTTGAGGACCCCGGCGGGCAGGCCCGCGTCGGCGAAGCAGGCGACCAGGGCGGCGGCGGTGGCGGGGGTCTCCTCGGAGGCCTTGATGACGATCGAGCAGCCCGCGGAGAGCGCGGAGGAGATCTTCCGCATCGGGCCGCCGGCCGGGAAGTTCCACGGTACGAACGCGGCGACGGGGCCGACCGGTTCGCGCCGTACGGTCAGCAGGGTGCCGGGCTCGGAGGGGATGATGCGGCCGTAGGCGCGGCGGGCGTCGTCGGCGTGCCAGCGCAGGGTGTCGGCGACCCGGCGGGCCTCGCCGGTGGCCTCGGCCAGCGGCTTGCCCTGCTCCAGGGTCATCACCCGGCCGACCTCGGCGGCGCGCTCGGTCAGCAGGTCGGCGGCGGCGTGCAGGATCGCGGTGCGCCGGGCTATGGGTGTCTCGCGCCAGGTCCGGAAGCCGGCCGTCGCGGCGTCGAGCGCGCGGTCCAGGTCGGCGGGGGTGGCCAGCGGTACCTCTCCGATCACCTTCTCGGTGGCCGGGTCGACGATCGGGGCGGTACGTCCGGTGCCGCCCTGGCACCACTCGCCCGCGATGTACATGCGGACGGCGGGGTAGCCGTGGTCGGTGGTCATGGGTGGGTGCCCTCTCAGGAGCGAGCTGGGGCCCGGCCCGCGGGCCGGGGGTGGGTCAGGACGCGGGGGTGGGTCAGGACGCGGGGGTGGGGTCCTGCTGGTCGCGGTTGGTGCGCAGCGCCCAGATGTGGTGCGGCGGGGTGGTCTCGTGCACCCGGGTCTCGTAGGTGTCGTCGACGCGGTCCATGTCGGCCGCGTACTCGACCCGGCCTCCGCACGGGGCGTGCAGGAAGCGGAAGACGTTGGAGCCGACGGTGTGGCGGCCGAGCCGGCGGGCCTCCCGCCACCCGTGGTCGATCATGTGGTTGCCGCCCTCGATCACGTCGTCGAAGCCGGGGACCTCGTAGGCGATGTGGTTGACGCCCGCCTTGTCGGGGCGGTGGCACAGCAGCATGGTGTGCTGGTCGTCGTCGCCGGGGGCCTGCATGAACACGCCCATGGGCTCGACCACGTCGGTCGGGCGGAAGCCGAGGCGGCCGGTGTAGAACGCGACGGCCTCGTCCTTGCCCTGTCGGGGGATGTTGAGCGCGACATGGCACATGCGCAGCGGGCGCACCCGGGTGATCGGCTCCAGCGCCGTGTTCCAGCGCCGGACGCTGCCGAGCGCGTTGGCGGGCCGGGGCTCGACGGTCGCGGGCCGCGGCCGGGCGAGGGTGAGGCCGACGCCGAAGCCGGTCTCGTCGACGCTGTGGTGGACGCCGTCGGCGCTCTCGCGCACCGGGCGGTCCTTGGCCACCGCGGCCACGAGCCGTTCCAGTTCCCGGGCGGTGTCGACGCCCCAGACCACCTCGCGCAGGGTGGGACCGTTCTCCACCGGCGGTGGCAGCAGGGTGCCGGGATCGGTGTCGAGGTGGAGGGTCTGTCCGGTGAGCGTCTCGAACACCGCGTGTTCGCCGGTCCGTTCCAGCAGGAACAGTCCGAAGTCGTCGAAGAACCGGGCGCATTCGTCGAGGTCGTCGATGCTGTAGGTGACCGATTCGATTCTCTGGATTCCCATGGATTCCTCGTTTCCGGGTCGCCTGGCGAGCGTAGATTTCGGGTTGCGAGGGCCTCAATGGCCCGAGGTCCACGCAGTGCGCAATCGTTTCTTGCGCGGCCGGCCCACGCACTCGGCCGGACGGGTCCACGCGCTCGGCCGGACGGGTCCTGGCCGGTGCGGCGGTCCTAGGACCGGATGGCGGGGAACGGGTTGCGCGCGAACCAGTCGGCGAGGAAGTCCAGGAACACACTGATCTTGCGCGGGGTGTCCTGTCCGGGACCGTAGATCGCGTACAGCGGGCGGTCGGGTACGGCCAGTTCCGGCAGGAGTACCTGGAGGGCGCCGGAGACGAGGTCGTCGTAGGCCGGCCGCTGGGGCAGCAGTGCGATGCCCCGGCCGTGCACGGCGGCCTTCTGCAGGGCGATGTAGGAGTTCGACGAGAACGCGATGTTGCGGATCTTGTGCAGGGTGCTCGCGTGTCCGTGCCCGATGCGCCACACCGGGTCGTTGACGTGGACGAGGCAGTCGTGCGCGGCGACGTCGTTCGGGTGCGCGAGGACGCCGTGCCGCTTGATGTAGTCCTGCGAGGCGCACAGCACGAAGGGCAGCGAGGAGATCTTCTTCAGCCGGACGCTGGAGTCCCGCAGATCCCGGGTGTGGAAGGCGACGTCGAATCCGCCGTCCAGGAAGTCGTAGGTGCGGTCCGACATCCCGCCGAGTTCGAACCGGACCTGGATCTTCGGATGGGCGGCGGAGAAGGCGGCGATGGCGTCGCCGAGGTCCAGGCTGCCTATCCATTTGGGGCAGATGATGCTGAGCGTCCCCTCGGCCCGGTCGTGCAGCCGGGCGATACCCGCGTCCTCGGCCTCGATCTCCTCCAGGATGCGGGCGGCGAACTCCGCGTACCGCTGTCCGGGCTGGGTGAGGCTGACCGAGCGGGCGGTGCGGTTGACCAGGCGGACACCCACCTGGCGTTCCAGCTCGGCGACGTGCCGTGACACCAGCGAACCCGACGAGCCCAGCTTCTTGGCGGCCCCGCTGAAGCTGCCCACCTGGGCGACGGTGACGAAGCTGTGCATGAGGAGCAAGCGATCCATGTTTCCTCCGGGGACCACTCCCTGTCCGGCCCGCGCCGGGACAGGGAGCAAAGGGGTCGCCGAACCCCGCCGGAATGTCCTGACAGCGGCTCCACCAGGACATCTCGGCGACTCGACGGACGTGCGGCTCGGACATGGCGAGCCGGGCACCGATGACCGGTGGGGGCCCGGCGGCAGGTCCGGTGGGACCTACTTCGGGCAGTACTGCGGCGCCTCGCTCAGGTTGTCCTCGGTGACCAACACAAGAGGAATGTTGGCAATCTTGTCAACCTTCTTCTCGGCAAGGAGGGCGACCGTGTCCTTGACCGCTGTCTGCCCGATGGTCAGCGCGGAGTTCGCGACGGTGGCGGAGAACTGGCCGCTCCTGACGGCGGCGAGCCCCTCGTCGGTGCCGTTGACGGTGACGATCTTGACATCCTTGGCGCCCGCCGCGTCGAAGGCCTTGCGGACGGCGAAGGCCATCTCCTCGTTGGCGACGAAGGCGTAGTCGAGGTCCGGATTGGCCTGGATCATGTTCTCCGCCACGTCCTGGGCCTTTGCGGGATTGAACATGCCGGGCTGGTTGGCGACCACCTTCGCGGTCGCCGGCAGCCCGCTCTTGAACCCGCCCACCAGCAGGTCGGAGGCGGCCCCCGGGGCACCCGCGACGATGCCGACCTGCACGTCCTTGCCGCCGGCGTCCTGGGCGATCCAGCCGGCGTCCAGGCTGCCGACCTTCTTCAGGTCCACGACGGCCGCGCCGAGGATGTCGCCGGTGTCGCTGGTGGTCACGGACGTCAGGTAGATCGGGATGCCGGACGCCTTCGCCTTGGCTATGTCGCCCTTGAGCGCGTCGACGTTGACGGTCTGCACGATCAGCGCGCTGACGTTGCGGGAGATCATGTCCTCGATGTTGGACAGCTCGGTCCCGGCGTTCTGGTGCGAGTTGGACGTGTAGACCTTGGCGTTCTCCGTCTTCGCCGTCTGCTCGACGGCCTTCTGCAGACAGCTGTGGAAGCTGGTGTCGCCGCCGTTGACGAACCCGAGGGTGACGTCACCGGAGCTCGACGGGTCGTCGCTGTCGGCACAGGCGCTGAGCACCAGGGTGGTGCAGGCGACCGCGGCGAACAGGGCGTGACGGGAACGGGCGGGAAGTCTCATGGTGGACCGCCTTTCGGGACGGGCTGGGGCACGAAGGACCGCGGGCACGGCGGACTGCCGGTACGACGGGCTGCGGGCGCGACGGACCGTGAGCACGGCGAGCTGTGATCAGGACGTGCGGGAGCGAAGAGGGTGCGAGGGGGTGAAGAGGCTGCGGGGGGTGGTGCTCACTGCCGCGCGGAGCGGGCCTTGTGCATCTCGTTGGCGACGGCCGCGACGAGCAGCACCGCGCCGACGGAGACCGGCTGGTAGTTGCTGGAGAAGTCCAGGAGGTTGAGGGCGTTGGCGACCACCCCGAGGAGCACCAGGCCCAGCGCGGTGCCGGTCACGGTGCCGTAGCCGCCCGCGAGAGAGGTGCCGCCGATGACGACCGCGGCGACGACGGCGAGTTGCAGCGAGAGGCCGGCGGTGCCGCCGGGGCTGCTGGAGCCCAGCCGGGACAGCAGCATCAGGCCCGCCAGCCCGGAGAGGGCGCCGGTGGTGCCGTAGAGCACGAGCTTGCGCGCCGTGACGTCGATGCCGCTGAGGCGGGCGACGTGCTCGTTGCCGCCGATGGCGAAGGCGTCCCGGCCGAACACGGTGAACCTCATGACCAGGGCCGTGGCCACCAGTACCAGGACCGCCACGACCAGCAGATACGGGACGCCGAGGAGCTTGTTGTTCCCGAGCGCGAACATCCGGGTGCCGATGGAGATGGTGCTGCCGTCGTGCACCAGGAGGGCGACGCCGTCGAGCAGGGTGGCCGAGGCCAGGGTCGCGACGAAGGGTGCCACCCTGGTGAACGTCACGACCAGCCCGTTGACCAGACCGATGGCCGTGCCCAGCAGCAGCGCGACGGCCACCGCGTAACCGGTGGGCTGTCCGCTCGCCAGCAGCCTGGCCGCGACGGCGGCGGTGACCGCGACGTTGCTGCCCATGGAGAAGTCCATGCCGCCCGCGGTCATCAGCAGCGTGAGACCGGCGGCGAGCACGGCGTTGACGCTCACCTGGCTCAGGATGTTGACGATGTTGCGGTCGGTGGCGAACGTCTCGGTCCGCAGCGCGGTGAAGGCGACCACGATCACCAGGACCGCGATCAGGCCGGCGTGCGGGACGCCGCGCAGGGCGCCGGGCGAGAACCGGGAGCGGCGCCCGGCGGGCGGCTCGGACACGCCGGGGGCGTCGGGAAGGGTCTTGACGCTCACTGCGGTTGACCTCCGAGGGCGGTGGCGACGAGCTCGTCGCGCGTGATGGCGGTGATGTCGTGCACGGCGACCGTGCGGCCGGCGCTGACCACGACGACCCGGTCGGCCAGGCGCATGACCTCCTCGGCGGAGGAGGAGGCGAGCAGTACGGCCACCCCGCGCGAGGCGAGGTCGTCGACGAGGGTGTGGATGTCGGCCATGGCCGCGATGTCCACGCCGTTGGTGGGGTCTTCGAGGAAGCAGGCGGCCGGCCCGGTCTCCAGCCACTTGCCCAGCAGGACCTTCTGCTGGTTGCCGCCGGACAGTGCGCTCACCGGGGGGTTCCCGGTGAGGGAGACCACCCCGTAGGCGCGGCGCACCGGTTCGGCCCGGCGGGCGAGCCGGTCCCTGCGGTGCAGCCGGCGGCGGGTGAAGCGGTCGTCGGCGAGCATCAGGTTCTCGTCCAGGGACAGGTCCGGTACGAGTCCCAGGGTGCGGCGGTCGCCCGTGACGCAGCGCAGGCCGCTGCCGAGGGAGGCCGGGATGCTGCCGACGGCCACCGGGCGGCCGTCCACGTGCAGTTCGCCGCTGTCGGGCCGCTGTCGTCCCGACAGCAGGTCGAACAGCCTCGACTGCGCGTCGCCGGCCGGTCCGAGGACGGCGACGACCTCGCCCCTGCGCACCTCGACGGAAAAGTCCCTGATCGCCCGGCCCTGGCTGAACGACCGTATTCTCAGGCCGAGTTCGTCTTTCGGTGCGGGGCGTTCGGGGCGCCGCGAGACGACGTCCCGGCCGACCATGGCGCGGACCAGCCCGGCGGGGTCGAGCTCATCGGCCGGTCCGGTGCGCACCACCGACCCGTCCCGCAGGACGGTGATGCGGTCGGCGACGGCCATCACCTCGTCGATGTAGTGCGAGATGTAGACGACGGCGACGCCGTCGTCGCGCAGCCGGCGCACCAGGGCGCGGATCCGGTCGGCGTCCTTGGCGCTCAGACAGGCGGTCGGTTCGTCGAGGACGAGGACGCGGCCGCCGCGGCGGACCTCGCGGGCCACCTCGACCATGGTCTGCTCGGCGACGGTGAGCGAGCCCGCGGTCCGCTCCACGTCGATGTCGATGCCGAGCGAGTGCAGCGCCTCGCGGGCCTGCTGCCGTACGGCCTTCCAGCGCACCGCGGCGCGCCGGGTGGGCAGGTCGCCGAGCAGGACGTTCTCGGCGACCGTGAGGCCCATCGCCAGTTCGCGGCGCTGCGGCACCGAGGCGATGCCGAGCCGGCGGGCCCTGCGCACGGTCAGCCCGGGGTGCGCGTGACCGTCGACCTCGACCGTGCCGCCGTCGGGCTGGTGCACCCCGGACAGGACCTGCACGAGCGTCGACTTGCCGGCGCCGTTCATGCCCATCAGGGCGTGGATCTCCCCCGGGTACAGGTCGAGGTCGACCCCTTTCAGCGCCGCCGCCCCGCCGAAGCTCTTGCTGACGCCCCGGATCCGCAGGACGGCCCCGGCGGCCGGGGCGGCACCGCTGTCGGTGCTCCTGCTCGCGGTCACGGCACTGCCTCCCTGCGTACGCGGGCGGGTCGGGTAACTCACGGCTGCGGCCGTTCGGCCGCGGCGAGGACGCGTCCGTAGTCGCGGATGTCGGGGAACGGGGGTTCCCTGTCGGCCTGGAGGTCGACCTGGAAGGTGTTCAGGCACATGCCGAGCATGGTGAAGTTGCCGAGCGCGCCGATGGTGTCGACCAGGCCTTTGGCGCCGAAGTGCGCAAGGGCACGGGCGAACGTCTCGTCGGTGACGAAATGCTCGTCGAGGATCTCCCGGCAGAACTGATAGAAAACCTGGTCCACTTCGTTGTCGAAGACCGCCTCGCGCTTTTCGGCGATGGCCTTCACCGCGGTCTGCGGAATGCCGGCCTCGATCGCCTGGTGCACATGCGCGTTCCACGAGTACTGCGCGTCCCAGTTGCGGGCCGCCATCAGCAGCGTGAGTTCCCGCAGATGCTTGGGGAGACTGCAGTCGAACCGGGCGAACGCGCCGAGCGACTCGGCCCGTTCGCACATCTCCGGGCTGTGCAGCCAGACCCGGAAGGGACCGCGGACGGCGCCGCGGCGGCCGGCGATACGGGCCGCCAGTTCCTGCTGCCGCGGGTCCATTTCCTCTTCGTCGAGAACGGGGAGCCTCATCTGGCCGTTACCTGCCTTTTCTTTCCGGCGCGTTTCACTCACGGGTCGAGAAGCCGTGCGGTGACAGGTGACGGTACAGCCGGGTCCGGGATGCTCACCCTCCTCGGAATGCAAGGTAAACCTGCACGCCGGAGGGCACTTGTCGACGCCCTGGCGACCTAACGTCGTTCCTCGCATCACGTCGGAAGTGGAAGGGAACCCCGGATGACCACGATCATCAAGGTCGCGTCCGTGCCGCTGCTGGACAGGGGCGGTTCGGTCGTGACGACACCGTTGATCACGACCACGTCGGCGGACGGGGAGAACCGCATCACCAGCGGGATGAGCGTCTATCCGGTGGGCTCCGGCGCGCCGCTGCACTCGCACAACTGCGACGAGCACGTGACGGTCCTCGACGGCGAGGCGGAGGTCTGGGTCGACGGCGAGGTCACCAGGCTGGAGCGGTACGACACGACGTACATCCCCTCTCCGATCCCCCACCTCTTCCGCAACATCGGCGACCGCCCGCTGCGCATCCTGTGGGTCTACTCCTCCGGCCACGTCACCCGCACCTTCACGGAGACCGGCCGAACGGTGGAGCACCTGTCGGCGGCGGACCAGATGGGCTGAGCCTGCAGACCCCGTACGCACGTCGCGGCCGCAGGACAGCGCCTGAAGCGCGTGGCGGCCGTGGCCGGATTGGGTCACCGCCCCGTCCCGGCGGCGTCGAGCATTGCTCGAGATGAACGGCCCGTGAACGCTCTGCGGTCCTCAGCTGTCGCTGTCCTGGACGCCTCCTCGCAGGCCCCACTCATCCAGGCCGGAGTAGATGAACGCAGTGCGGCCCCGCGGAAAGGAGAGAGCCTCGGCCTCCCCTGCGTAGACCGCCACCAGCGAGTCGACTCCGCGCCACCATGTGTCGGACAGGCCCATCACTTCGCGCACCGGCTCGTATCCGTCGAGAACGATGCCCTCGACATCGTCACCGGTGACCTTGACGATCTGCTGTGCGCACCCGGACGCGTGGTGGGTCAGTGCGAGCGACTCCACCCAGCCTTCGACGGTGGCGTGGAGGGGCACCCAGCGGCCTGCGTGAATACCAAACTCACCGGACGGCCCGATCATGAACGAGTAAGGGACCGCGGTCCGCTGCATCCCGGCTTCGAACCACCATCCATCGGAGGATGAGCCTTCGGGTGAGTCCGCTTCAAGGTACCTGGGTCCGCCGTCGTACTGCGGTGAAGGTGGCAGGACCAGACCACCCCACCGCTTTTCGTAGGCCGCCATCCGGTCGATGACCGCCACCGGGATCTCTCGCTCAAGCCACCACTGCCTGTGCTCCTCGACGGGCAGGATGTCGACCTTGACGCCGTGAGCGCGGACGAACGATCGGGCTCGTAGAGTCAGGCCGTCAGGCACATCGTTGAAGAGATTGAGATTCACCAGGGTGACGCTACCCAGCCCCCAAGGAATCTCGGACTCTAGGTCGCTCAGCGCTCTCATGGCGCTTCATCGCTCACTCCCGGTTGTCCGGGTCATAGCCACCGATCGGTGACGCGGCATCAGGAAAAGCACCCGCCGGCCCCCGCATCCCGCGCGGTGACCGGCGTTGGTCCTTGCCCCCGGGGGTGGCAGGGGCGGTCGGTGAGGTCCGGACGGACCGGCGGTCAGTGGGCGGCGACCAGTTCCTGTTCCGTGCTGTCCGTGTCCGTGGACTTGGCGCTGCGCAGGGCCGCGATCCCGATGAAGACCATCGAGGACAGGCCCGCCAGGGCGAAGGCGGTGAAGCCCCAGTCGCCGTGGCCCGCGGCGAGCAGCTGGCCGCCGAGCCACGGGCCGAAGACGGCGCCGAAGCGGCCCATGCCGGAGGTCCAGCCGACGGCGGTGGCGCGGTCGCCCGGGTTGGAGCGGATCGAGACGGTCGCGTAGATCATCGTCTGGGCGCTGTTGAGGAAGACGCCGGTGAGGAAGACGACCGCCATGGTCACCCCCATCGGCATGTGCACGCTGAGCAGGAAGACTCCGGCGGCGGTCAGCGCGAACCAGAGCGCGGAGACCCGCGGGGCGCCGAAGCGGTCGGCGGCCCGGCCCGCCAGCAGCATGCCCACGATGCCGCCGAGGTTGAAGACGACCACGAAGGTCAGGGCGGAGCCGAGCTCGTAGCCCTCGGCGCGCATCAGGGTGGGCAGCCAGGTGGCGACGCCGTAGACCAGCAGCAGACCGCCGAAGGAGGCCAGCCAGTACAGCAGGGTCTGCGTCCATTCGCCGCCGCGGAAGAGGTTGACCAGCGCGTTCCAGCGGTCGGCCGCGCCCTGCCCGACGGACGACTTGGTCGCGGGCAGCTCGACGTCGTAGCGGTCGGCCAGCTCGCGGGCCTCCTCGGTGCGGCCCTTGGCGACCAAGAAGCTCAGCGACTCGGGCAGGAACCTGGCCAGCACCGGGGCGAAGAGCAGCGGGGTCACGCAGACCCAGAACGCGGACTGCCAGCCGATCGGCTCCACCAGCCACTTGGCCACGTAGGCGGAGAGGATGCCGCCGGCGTGGTGGGCGGTCATCAGCAGGCCGATGACGATGGCGCCGCGGCCGCGGGGGGCGTAGTCGGAGACCATGCTGATCGCGGTGGGCAGCAGGCCGCCGAGGCCGATGCCGGCCAGGGTCCGGCCCAGGCCGAAGACCGCGAGGCTGTCCGCCAGGGCGCACACGCCGGAGGCCAGCGAGAACAGGGCCACGCACGCGACCATGAGCTTCTTGCGGCCGATCCGGTCGGCGACGGTGCCCGCGGTGAGGGCGCCGACCAGCATTCCGAAGGTGGCGTAGCTGCCGAGGTCGCCGGCCTGGTCGGGGGTGAGGCCGAAGGTCTTCGTCGCGAGCAGGTGCGGCAGCACCGAGCCGTAGATGAACATGTCGAGGCCGTCGAAGAGGACGGCCAGCCAGCACAGACCGACGACCAGGAAGGCCAGTCTGCTGCCGCGGGCGGGCAGCGCGAGGGAGGAGGACATCTTTGTTTTCCTCTCGTCCAGGAGGCGTCCCTGGAGGAACTCGATGAGGGTCCCCCAGCTCGGGCGGAGCCGAGAACTCGGGGGAGGGTCGTCGCGGCTCGTGCGGCCGACCCGTGTGCGCTAGACGCTAAGGATCTACCTCAAGAGTGTCAACGCTTTTGTCAACAATCTCATCAACGATCTGATAGAGGGGCCCGTCGTCTTATGCGCGAAGGGGTGGGCGCGCACCTCGGTGCGCCGCCCACCCCCGCGGAAGTCCCCGTTACGCGACCGGCGGTGTGCCGTGCGTGTGGAAGGACTGGATCGTCTTCAGGCCCCAGGCCTGCCCCTTGGCCCGCTCCGCCTCGGTCCAGGTGATCAGCGGCCAGTCGGGGGCCAGCACCAGCCGCGTGAGCGGGTTGCACAGCTCGATCCGGTTGCCGCCCGGCTCGTAGACGTAGAGGAAGAACGTCTGCTGGATGGCGTGCTTGTGCGGTCCGGTCTCGATGAACACACCACTGTCGATGGCGAGGTCGGCGGCGCGCAGGATGTCCTCGCGGGTGTCGGTCGCGAAGGCGATGTGGTGCAGCCGGCCGGCCGAGCCGGTCCAGTCCGAGGTGTAGACGACGTCGTACGACTTGTCGGTGTACGTCAGCCAGCGGGCCGCGATCTTCCCGGTGTCGAGCCGGATCTGCTCGGTGGGCCGGGCGCCCAGCACGTTCTGCTGGAACTCGGCGTTGGCGAGCACGTCGGCGGCCAGGAAGTTGATGTGGTCCAGGCGCCGCACGCCCACGCCCCGGTTCGGCTTGGCCTGCGGCTGGTTCTTCAGGGCCGGCTTGAGCTCGTCGGGCGCCCGGTAGTACTCGCTCTCCCAGTACAGGGCGTGCTCGTGGCCGTCCGGGTCGGTGGTGACGTAGAGCTTGCCCAGGCCCGGTTCGTCCTCGGCCCAGTGGCCGGTGCCGCCCGCCGCCTCGACCGCCTCGATCCGGCGGTGCAGGGCCGCCTCGCTCGAGGTGCGCAGGGCGAGCCGGCCCAGGCCGGGCTGTTCGCGGGCGGTGAGCACCAGGCTGTGGTGCTCGTAGTCGTCGAAGGTGCGCAGATATACGGTGTCGCCCTGCTGCCCGTTGACGGTGAGACCCAGGTAGTCGGTGAAGAAGGCGACGCTGGCGTCCAGGTCCGGGGTGAACAGCTGGGCGTGGCCGATGTGGGCGATGTCGCCGAGCGGCGGAGTCATCACTGACCTCCTCGGGATGGTGCGGATGCGGGCGCGGCACACGGTGCCGGGGACCGGAACGGTCCCGTCTCGGCGGACCTGGGGAACACGGTGCCGTCGAAGATCTTGCGCGCCGTACGGACCACGGCCGTACGGCGGGCGATGGGCAGGCCGTCGGGTCCGGCCCCGAGGCTACTTTCGATGTCCAGGAACCCGGTGGGATGTTCGATGCGAACTCGGTCACCCTGGGCCGGGAGCCGGGCGAGCCCGGCGCCCACACCCCCTTCGATCCGAAGTCCCGCGGCGACGCTCGCCGCCCCCAGCACCCCGATCGACGGATGGCAGCGCACCGGAATGAAGGTCCGGGTGGTGATCGCGCCGCCGTCACGCGGTGCGGCGAGCAGCGTGAGCTTGGGCACGGTGGTGTCCGAGACGTCGCCGAGCCCCATCAGCCGGCCCGCCGCCAGGCGGATCTCCCGCAGCCGGTCGGCCAGCGCGAGGTCCTCCTCCAGGTCCTTGGGGCTCTCGTAGCCGGTGACCTTGAGGTCGGCGGCCGCCACGAGCACGGTCGGCATGCCGTTGTCCACGCAGGTCACCGGTGTGCCGTCGATCAGGTCCCGGACGTTCCCGGTGGGCAGCAGCGGGCCCTCCCCCGGCGGGAACTCGATCGTCACCGGCGCAGCCGTACCGGGCACCCCGGAAATCTCTGTGACCCCGGCGTACGAAAGGCGGCCGCCAGGCGTGGGGAAGGTCGCCGTGGCGAGATCGCCGCTGTTGACCATCCGGATGCGTACGGAGGTGCGCTCCGGCCCCGCCGGGACCAGCCCGCGTTCCACCGCGAACGGGCCGACCCCGGCCAGGATGTTCCCGCAGTTCTGACGATCACTCACTTCCGGCCGGTCCACGGCGACTTGGAGGAAGAGATAGTCGACGTCGGCCCGCGGGTCGGCGGACGGGGAGATCACGCCCACCTTGCTGGTGAGCGGGTGCGCCCCGCCCAGGCCGTCGATCTGCCGCTCGTCCGGACTGCCCATGACGCGCAGCAGCAGCGCGTCGCGGGCGGCCGGCTCGGCGGGCAGGTCGGCGGCCAGGAAGTAGGCGCCCTTGGAGGTGCCGCCCCGCATCAGCAGGCAGGGCACCTCCTCGTGGCCGCCGGTCACGATCCGGCTCCCTCGCCGGTGTACTCCTCGTAGCTGCGGTACTCGACGCCGAGTCGTACGAGGGTCTCGCGCAGGCCGTAGCGGTCCAGGCCGAGTTCGCCGTCGAGGAAGGCGGCCCGGGTCCCGGCCTCCTTGGCCTCGCGGGCCTCGGACGCCTCGACCGTGGCACGGGCGCGTTCGCGGGGGACGACCACCACGCCGTCGTCGTCGGCGAGGATCACGTCACCGGGGCGCACGACCTGGCCGTCGATGGCGATCGGCACGTTGACCGAGCCGCCGGTGGCCTTGACCGTGCCCTGCGAGGAGACCGCCCGCGCCCAGGCCGCGAAGCCCATGTCGCGCAGCTCCTGGGTGTCGCGGACACCGGCGTTGGTGATCACGCCCCGCACCCCGCGCCGCTGGAGCGCGGTGGCGAACAGCTCGCCGAACATGCCGTCGGTGGACGGCGAGGTGGTGGTCACCACCAGGATGTCGCCCTCGCCGCACTGCTCGACGGCCGCGTGGATCATGAGGTTGTCGCCGGGCCAGCTGAGCACGGTGACCGCGGTTCCGGCGACCCGTACGCCCTGCTGCACGGGACGGATCTCCGGGCCGAGCAGGCCGCTGCGGCCCATCGCCTCGCTGACGGTGGCCACGCCGAAGCCGGCCAGCGCGTCGACGTCCTTGGCGTCCGCCTTCGGCGGGCCGGTGACGATCACGCCGCTCATGCCAGCTCCTTCGCGATCTCCGGGTACGGACGCATGTAGGCCTCGGCCATGGTCTTGTGCGCCAGGCCCAGGTTGGGGCCCGCGTTGCGCTTGAGCTGGACACCGCGGCGGACGGCCAGGTCGGTGTAGTAGTCCCACAGGTGCTGCTGGGCGCCGAGGCACTCCATGGCCTTGCGCTTGGTGTCCCACACCTCGGTGATGTCGAGCAGCACCTCGGGCCTGAAGCCGCTCATCTCGGGCTGGTGCGGCTCGAAGAAGAAGACCGGCGGGGCTCCGATGATCTCGCCGGGACCGGGATAGCCGATGGCCTGGGCGAGCACACGGGCCTCCAGCGCCATACGGTTCGCGGCCGGGTGGTCGCCGTTGTAGGGATCCTCGACCGGGTGGGTCAGGACGACGTCCGGCTGGGTCTCGCGGTAGACCTCGACCAGCTGGTCGGTGAGCTGCGCGGTGGCCACCAGCGGGTAGTCGCCGGCGTCGAAGAAGCGGACCTCGGCACCGAGGGTGGCGGCGGCGCGCTCGGCCTCGTCGCGGCGTATCGCCTTGATCTCGTCGAGCTTCCTGCCCTCGCGCCACGCCTTCGCGGACTCCCCGCGCTCACCGAAGGTCAGGCACGCGATGGTGACCTTCTCCCCCCGGGAGGCGGCCAGGGCGATGGCTCCGCCGGCACGCCAGACGAAGTCCCCGGCGTGCGCGGTGATGACGAGGGTCGAGCGTGGTGGGCCGGCGGGCGCGTTGCCATGCGTCATTGCTGGGATCTCTCCTTCTTGCGGGCTCGGTCGGCCGCCGGGCGCTGTCGCCTGTGCCGACGGGGCGGGCGCGCTCGGCCCGTCGGGCCCGCGCGCGCACCCTTCCGACACAGGCACGCCCTCTCGGCTCCCCGGCCTTGATGGACAGGTACGCGCCCGCCCCGCGTGTGCCGGTCGGCTGCGCGTCAGTCGCGCAGCGCCTCGATCACGCTGACGAGGTGGGCGCGGACGGCCGCTTCGGCCGCCTGCGGGTCCCTGGCCCGGATCGCTTCGATCATGGCCAGGTGCTCGTTCAGGGATTGCTGCGGCCGTCCGGGACGCAGCGCCAACTGGAAGCGGTGCCGCACCAGTTGGGCGTTGAGTCGTTCCAGCAGTTCCTGGGCGGTCCGCTGGTCGGAGAACTCCCGGATCCGGACGTGCAGTTCGTGGTTGAGGTCGGAGTAGGTCACCGGCTCGCCGTCGGCCACGGCCTTGGTCATGGCCGTGCCGAGGTCGGTCAGTTCGCTCAGCTGATCGTCGCTGGCCGCGACGGCCGCCTTCGCCGCGCACAGTCCTTCGAGGACCATGCGGCACTCCGTGATGGCGACCGCTTCGTCCACGGTCACCACCCGCACCCGCGAACCGCGGTTGCGGATGCGCTCGACCAACCCCTGGGACTCCAGGTCGATCAGCGCGGCCCGGATGCTGGCCCGTGTCACACCGAACTGCTCGGCGAGCTCGTTCTCCACCAACCGCTGCGCCGGTGCCATGTCGCCGTGCAGGATCGCCTGCCGCAGCTGCGCCAACGCGTGCTGCTTGGCCTGCTCCCCGGTGCCCGGACGGGCTTCTGTCGGCATGTGCCCTCCCTGAGTGAGTGCCTGTCGAACCTAAATCTAGCCAAACAAGATTGTCAACAATTTTGTCTGCCGTATTGCGCGCACGATCGGCGGCGGCCGGCCCGGCGGCCGGCCGTGCGCGGGTCCGGTCCGTACTCGATGAGGGCGTTGCTCGATGAAGGCGTTGCTTGATCAGGGCGCTACTTGACGAAGGCGTTACTTGATGAGGGCGCTACTTGATGAGGGCGTTCGCGACCACGACGACCAGCCCGAGCAGCGCGTCCCCCAGCCCGACCAGCGCGCACTTGATCCAGGACCGCCGCAGGCGCCGCGAGGTGACCAGGCCCAGGGCGAACAGCAGCGCCATGTTCAGGGCGAACGCCGGGTACTCCACCCCGTTCGGCGGCAGCCGGCCCCAGCCCGCCGCGGCCAGCAGTGCCACCGTGGGCAGCACGGCCGCGACCAGCGGCCACTCGTCGGCGAGGCTGTGCAGCAGGTCCCGGCTGCGCTGCGGCCGACGCTCGGCGACGTAGTGCGCGTAGCCGTGCGCGAGGGCCGACGCGAGCGCCGTGACCAGCAGCCAGGCGGCGTCGTAACGGCGGCCCGCCTGGTCGGTGTGGCCGTACCGGGTGAGCGCCGCGACCATCGAGCTGGCCAGTACGGCGCCGTAGACACCGCCGAAGAAGACGGCCTCCAGGGTGTCGTGCCGGTGCGCGTCGGCGGTCGCCGTGGTGTCGGTCATACGTCGACGATCACGCGCGCCGGGCGTCGGCGCCAGCGCGACCCGGCCTGACTCACCACACCGCGCTGACCCGACCACGAGCGCGACGAAGTGTCCTGCCGTACGGTCCGATACTGCACACCCTGTCGGCGGCCGCCCGGCGGACCGGCTCGCTAGGGTCGGCCCATGATCCCCAGCTTCGTGGTCCACGTCCCCGACGCCGAGCTCGAACCCGAGCCGCTCGACCCCGCCCAGATCGTCTCCGGCAGTCCCGAGGTGACCGGGAAGGTGGTCTGGGAGTCCGACGACGGCCGGCAGCTCCGCGGAATCTGGCAGATCACCCCCGGCGTCGTCACCGACACAGAGGCCGACGAGCTGTTCGTCGTGGTCAGCGGCTCGGCGACGATCGAGGTCGAGGGCGGGCCCACGCTGCGGGTCGGACCGGGCGACCTGGCGGTGCTGCGCGAGGGCGACCGGACGACGTGGACGGTCCACGAGACCCTGCGCAAGGTGTACGCCATCAACCTCTGACGGCCCGCCGGGCACCGCGGCCGCGCGGCCGGGCGGGGCAGGGCACGGCCCGGCAGGGTCGGGCAGCGCGAGACCGGGCAAGGCTGCGCAGGGCGGGGATGCGCAACGCCGGGCCGGGCGGGGCCGGGTGCCGACCGGGGTCTTTGACACCGGGGTCCGGCGCGCCCAGGGTGGGCCGGGCGGATACTCGGACCGGTCCAGGAGAGGCTGTCATGGTGCTGCGTACCCTCGGTGTCGCCGTCGTCGGGTTCGGCTGGATGGGCCGGGTGCACTCTCGGGCGTACGCCCGGGTCCGGCACCACTATCCGCATCTGCCCCTGACTCCGCGGCTGGTGGCGGTCGCCGACGACGTGCCGGGCCGGGCGGAGGAGGCCGCCGGACAGTTCGGGTTCGCCACCGCCGTGCGCGACTGGCGCGAGGTGGCCGCCGACCCGCGCGTCGAGGCGGTCAGCGTCACCGCCCCGAACTTTCTGCACCGGGAGATCGGGGTCGCGATGGCCGAGGCGGGCAAGCACCTCTGGATCGAGAAGCCGGTGGGCCTGACGGCGGCGGACGCCCGCGCGGTGGCGGACGCGGTCGCCGGGGCCGGAGTGCAGGGCACGGTCGGCTTCAACTACCGCGGCGCACCCGCCGTCCAGGCCGCCCGCGAGCTGATCGCCGCCGACGGGATCGGCGCCGTCACCCATGCCCGCATCCGGCTGTTCAGCGACTACGCCGCCCATCCGGAGTCAGCGCTGACCTGGCGCTACGAGCGCCTGCGGGGCGGCAGCGGAGTGCTCGGCGACCTCGCCTCGCACGGCGCGGACCTGGCCCGGTACCTGCTCGGTGACATCGCCTCGCTGACCGCCGACACGGCCGTCTTCGTCCCGCGGCGGCCCCGCCCGCCCGGCGCCACGGCCGGGCACGAACGGGCCGCAGGCGGCGAGTACGGCCCGGTGGAGAACGAGGACTACGTCAGCTGCCTGCTCCGCTTCGCCTCCGGCGCCCGCGGCGTGCTGGAGGCCTGCCGGGTCTCGGTCGGCGAGCAGAACAACTACGGCTTCGAGGTGCACGGCACCCGCGGCGCCGTCTTCTGGGACTTCCGCCGGATGGACGAGCTGGGCGTCAGCCGCGGCACGGCCTACCAGGACCAGCCGGTGGCCACACGTCACGTCGGTCCGGGCGACGGCGAGTTCGGCGCCTTCCAGCCGGGTGCCGCGAACCCGATGGGCTACGACGACCTGAAGGTGATCGAGGCGTACCGCTTCCTGCGCTCCGTCGCCGAGGACACCCCGTACGGCGCCACCCTCGGCGACGCCGTGGCGAGCGCCGCCGCGCTGGATGCGATGACCCGATCCGCGAGGGACGGCACCTGGGTCGACGTGGCGACGTCATAGACGGTTCGCAGACGGGTCACAGACGGGTTGTTCGGGGCATTTGTACTGACAAGAATGGCGTCCAGGCACCGCCCGCCCCCGTACCCAAGGAGCGTCCGTCCCCATGCGCATCGGAATCCTCGGCCTCGGCCGCATCGGCTCTTTCCACGCCGAGACCCTCTCCGGACTCGACGCCGTCCGGTCGCTCGTCGTGGCCGACCCGTTCGCCCGGGCGGCCAAGGCGGCGGGCGAGCGGTTCGGCGCCGAGGTCGCGGACTCGCCCGAGGCGCTGCTGGCCGCCGGGGTGGACGGCGTCGTGGTGGCGGCGGCGACCGACGCCCACCCGGCGCTGATCCTGGCCGCCGTGGACGCGGGTGTCCCGGTCTTCTGCGAGAAGCCCGTCGCCCGCACCATGCGCGAGGGCGTCGAGGTGATCAAGGCGGTCCAGGGCCGTGGCGTCCCGGTCCAGATCGGCTTCAACCGCCGCTTCGACGCGGGCTTCACCGCGGCCCGCGCGGCCGTCGGATCCGGCGAGCTGGGCAGGCTGCACACGATCCGGTCGACCACCCTGGACCCGGCGCCACCGCCGGCCGCGTACATCGCCGCCTCGGGGGGCATCTTCCGCGACTGTTCCGTGCACGACTTCGACATCATCCGCTGGGTGACGGGCCGTGAGGTGACCGAGGTGTACGCGGTCGGCGGCAACCGCGGTGCCGACTTCATCCGGGAGGCCGGTGACGCCGACACCACCGGAGCGGTACTCACCCTGGACGACGGCACGATCGCCCTGGTCTCCAACAGCCGCCACAACGCCCGTGGTTACGATGTCCGGCTGGAGCTGCACGGCTTCTCGGACTCGATCGCCGTCGGCCTCGACGACAAGCTGCCGCTGCGCTCGGTGGAACCGGGCGTGCGTTTCCCGGCCGGCCCCCCGCACGACTTCTTCATGGACCGCTTCGGCGACGCCTACCGCGCCGAGCTCGCCGCGTTCACGGAGGTCGTCGCCGGCACCCGGCCGTCCCCGTGCACGATCACGGACGCCCTGGAGGCCGGGTGGGTGGCGGAGGCGTGCACGCTGTCGCTGCGCGAGCACCGGCCGGTACGGCTCGACGAGGTGCGGTCAGTCTGACGGGCGGGCCGGGCTTCACATCGCCGACACCGTTCGCCATCACCGTTCGCCGACACCGTTCGCCGTCACCGACTGCTCACAGGCAGTAGCGGACCAGCCATTCGTCCGGGTCGTAGGCGTTGCGTGCCGGGTCCGGCGCGACGGCCGGCCGTTCCTCGACCGTGTCCTGCGGGTGGATCCGCTCCGGCAGGGCGCCGAACCGCGCCTGCCGCCGGGCCTCCGCGGTGTCCGGCACCGTCTCGTCGTGCTCCGTGTGCGTCAACTCGGCCTCCCCGTGGCGATGTTCGCCCACGCGTCCGGCGCGGGGGCTCCCTCACCGCTTCGACGTGCTTTACCGGCCCGCAGGTTCCGCCGGAAGGTTGAAGACATGGTCAGGAGAGATGATCTTTGTGATCGCCTCGCCGAGGACGGTGCTCGGCTCGGCGCCCTTGTAGTCGATGTCGGTGTTGAGCACCACGACCAGCGTGGCCTGCGCCGAGGGCAGGTAGACGGTCAGCGACTCGTAGCCCGGCAGTGAGCCGTTGTGGCCGATCCAGCCCTTGACATCGAAGATGCCGAGGCCGTAGCCGACGCCCGGGATCGGGGTCGCCGGAGTGGTCAGCCGCTGCTTCTGGACGGCGGGGCTGATCATGGTGTTGCCGTCCGGCAGGAGGCCCGTGGCGACCGTCCGCGCCCAGATCCGCAGGTCGTCCAGGGTCGAGATCATCGCGCCCGCGGTCCAGGCCCAGGAGGTGTTCCAGCCCGCGGCGTCCTCGACCTGCCCGCTGGCGGTCTGGTTGGTGTAGCCCTGCGCGTGCGGCTCGGGGAACTCAGCCCCGGCCGGGAAGAGACTGTGGCCCATCCCGGCCGGCTCCAGGACGTGGTCGCGGACGTAGTCCTCGATGTTCTGCCCGGAGAGCTTCTCGACGACCAGGCCGAGCAGGATCAGATTGGTGTTGGAGTAGTCGAACTTCTGGCCCGGCGAGAACAGCACCGGGTGCTTGAACGAGTAGTCGAGGAGCTGCTGGGGGGTGAAGGACCGCTGCGGGTCGGACGTGAGGGCCTTGAAGAAGTCGTCGTCGTCCGTGTAGTTGAACAGGCCGCTGCGCATCCCTGCCAGCTGACGCAGGGTGATCCGGTCGCCGCCCGGCACCCCGTCGACGTACCGGTCGATCGTGTCGTCGAGGCCGGCCTTCTTCTGGTCGACCATCTGCAGCAGCGCCGTGACGGTGAACGTCTTGGTCTCGCTGCCGATCCGGGTGTAGAGGTCCGTCTTCATGGCCCGGTTGTCGGTCTTGTCGGCGACGCCGAAGGCCTTCACGTACTGTCCCTGGTCGGGTGTCCAGATGCCGACGCTCGCACCGGGGATGCCCGCCTCTTTGATCACATGCTGCACGGTCGCGTCCAGGAGGCGCTGCACGGGCGGGGTGAGATCGCGGACGCCGCCGGCGGAGGGGGACGGCAGCCGCGGGTAGGCGGCGGTGGCGGCGCCCGGACCGGTCGGCGGCGCGGCCAGGACCGGCCCTCCGGCGACCGGCACCATGAGCATCCCCACCGCGGTGGCGAGGACGGCTCCCCTGCGCAGTCGTATACCCGCGTGCGTCATGGGCCAGCTCCTCCGTGCGGAGACAGAAGGAAGCGGATCCGCCTGGTCGTCGCCTCGCACGGCGAAGGCCGGACGGCCCCGCATCCCCTCAGCATAAGAGCGGCCGTACGCCGCCGCCTCCCGACGACGGCGCGACGCCCGTGCCACGCCCGCCCGCCGCTCGGCGTGCGAGCGGGGGCGGAAGACGGCTCGGAGCCGGTCTACGCCTCCGGCAGTTCCTCGACGTCGACCCCGTGCACCTGGGACAGTTCATGCCTGAGCTCGGCGAGTTCGGCGCCGCCGGCCATGTGGTGGGTGAGTTCCTGCAAGGTCACCTCGGAGCGGTCGGCGCCGAGTTCGAGGGTGCCCAGGCGCAGCACGCTGAAGTGGTCGCCGACCAGGTAGGCGTGGTGCGGGTTGTGGGTGATGAAGACGACGCCGAGGCCACGCTCGCGGGCGGCGGCGATGTACTTGAGCACGACACCGGACTGCTTGACGCCGAGCGCGGCCGTCGGCTCGTCCAGGACCAGCACCCGGGCGCCGAAATGGACGGCGCGGGCGATGGCCACGCACTGGCGCTGGCCGCCGGAGAGCGTGCCGACGGGCTGCTCCAGGTCGTCCAGGACGATGCCCATGCTGCGCAGTTCCTCGTCCGCGGTCCGCTTCATCCCCGCGATGTCGAGGCGGCGCAGCGGCCAGGGGCCGCGTGTCGTCTCCGAGCCCAGGAAGAAGTTCCGCCAGACCGGCATGAGCGGGACCGTGGCCAGGTCCTGGTAGACGGTGGCGATGCCCAGGGCCAGGGCCTCGCGCGGGGAGCTGAAGCGCACCGGCGCGCCGTCGACGAGGAGTTCGCCCTCGGTGTGCCGGTGCAGCCCCGAAATGATCTTGATGAGGGTGGACTTGCCCGCGCCGTTGTCGCCCAGGACGCAGGTCACCCGGCCGGGGCGGACCACCAGGTCGACTCCGTGCAGGGCACGGATGCTGCCGTAGGACTTGCCCGCGCCCCGGAGTTCGACGACGGGCGCTGCCTGCTCCGGCGGGTTGTCCTCGCGGCCGGCACCGTGCGGACCGCTGTCGTGGGTAGTCATGTTCACCTCCGGGTAGCCGTACGCCGGACCCACAGATTGACGAGGGCCGCGACCAGGAGCATCACGCCGAGGAACGCCTTGAACCAGTCGGGATTCCAGTTGGCGTAGACGATGCCCTGGTTGACCATGCCGAAGATGAAGGCGCCGATGACCGGGCCGATCGCCGAGCCGTAGCCGCCGGTCAGCAGGCAGCCGCCGATGACCGCGGCGATGATGTAGAGGAACTCGTTGCCGACGCCCTCGCCGGACTGCACCGTGTCGAACGAGAACAGCAGGTGCATGCCGACGAACCAGGCGCCGGCCCCCACTCCCATGAAAAGGACGACCTTGGTGCGGTCGACGGGTACGCCGACCGCGCGGGCGCTGTCCTGGTCGCCGCCGACCGCGAAGATCCAGTTGCCGAACCGGGTGCGCAGCAGCAGCCAGGTGGCGGCCGCGGCGAACACCAGCCAGTAGACGATGGTGATCTTGAAGTCCACTCCCCCGACGGTGAACTCGGAGGCGAAGACCTTCCTGGCCTGGCCGAAACCGTCCATGTCGGCGATCGAGTCGCTGGCGACGTTCTCAGTAAAGATCTTGGTGACGGCGAGGTTGGAGCCCTGGAGGATCAGGAAGGAGCCCAGGGTCACCAGGAAGCTGGGCAGACCGGTCCTGATCAGCAGCCAGCCGTTGAAGGCGCCGACAGCCAGGGAGACGACCAGGGCCACGGCCACGCCGGTCCACACGTTCACCGTGAGCTGGAAGCTCAGGATGGCGGCGGTCAGCGCCGAGGTGGTGACGGCGACACCGGCGGACAGGTCGAACTCGCCGCCGATCATCAGCAGGGCCACCGGCAGCGTCATGATGCCCATGACGGACGCCTGGTAGAGAACCGTGGACAGGGCACCCGCGGTACGGAACGAAGGGGCGGCGGCGAAGAAGAAGACGTACACGCCGATCGCGGCGATCAGCGCGCCCACCTCCGGGCGGGCCAGCAGCCTGCGCACCGGGGAGCGCCGGGTGCCGCGCCCGTCCGTGCGGCCGGCCGGCGGGGCCGGCGGCGAGGCGCTCGCCGCCGGTGCCGTTGCTCGGGTCATCTCAGCGGGTGCCCTTCGCGGCGAACGCGGCAACCTTGTCGACGTTGGACTTGTCGACGAAGGCCGGCCCGGTCAGCACCGGCTGCTCCCCGCCGCCGCTGTAGTTGCCGTTGTTCTTGTAGAGCCACAGGGAGTCGACCGCCAAGTAGCCCTGGAGGTACGGCTGCTGGTCGACGGCGAACTGGATGTCACCCTTGGAGATGGCGCCGGTGAGCTGCTTGTTGAGGTCGAAGGTGGCGATCTTCGCCTTGCTGCCCGCGTCCGCGACCGACTGCACCGCGGTCAGCGCGTACGGCGCGCCGAGGGCGACGACGTAGTCGATGGCACCGTCCTGCTTCAGCTTGGCGGTGATGGTGGACTTCACGGACGGCATGTCGGTGCCGTTGACGTAGAGGATCTGCGTGGTGCCCTGGAAGGTCTTCTTCAGGCCGTCGCAGCGCTGGGTGAGACCGACGTTCCCCTGCTCGTGGATCACGCAGACGGTGTTCTTGGCGCCGACCTCGTTCAGCTTCTTGCCGAACGCCTCGCCCGCCACGCTCTCGTCCTGTCCGAAGAACGACATCAGACCGAGGTTCTTCCAGTCGCTCAGCCCGGAGTTGAGACCGACCACGGGTATCCCGGCCGCTTCCGCCTTGCCCGCCACGGCCTTCATCGCGTCCGGCTTGGCCAGGGTGATCGCGATGCCGTCGACCTTCTGGTCGATCGCGTTCTGGACCAGGTTGGCCTGAGTGCCCGCGTTCGGGTCGGCGGAGTAGACGAGCTTGATGTTGTCCTTGTCCGCGGCGGCCTGCGCACCCTTGCGGACGATGTCCCAGAAGGTGTCGCCGGGAGGCTGGTGAGTGACCAGCGCGACCGTCATCGCAGGTGTGCCGGCCTTGCCCGCTGCCGCGCCGTCCCCGCCCTCCTCGGCCTTCTTGCCGCCTGAACCGCTGGAGCAGCCCGCGAGGATCAGGGCCGCCGCCGCGGCCAGCGCCGCAACGGTGGCCGATCTGCGGGAGTGGACATGCGAAGAGCGATCCATCATGCCTGCACCTCACTGTGCGACGGGGGGAACGCCGGGTCGGCTTCCAGACCTACCCGCTGCGGTCCGGCGTATCCCTGCCGACGACCGTCACCGGGTCAGTGCGCCCCGTCCAACCGAACTCTCTGACTGGTCGTCAATTGCAGTTCCACGGCGGCGAGGTTCTCCTCCAACTGGACCACCGAGGACGCCCCGGCCAGCGGTACGACGGGCAGCGGCCCGCCCAACTGCCAGGCCAGGACGACCTGATTGACCGTCGCCCCCGCCTCCCGGGCCACCTCGCGCAGCACCGCCAGGCGGGCCGGGGTGCCGGGGTGGTCGTAGTCCGGCGGCAGCGGCTTGTCCGTACGGGTGTAGGCGCCGCCCACCAGCGGCGAGTAGGCGACCAGGGTCAGATCGGGCTCCGCCCGCAGATAGCTGAGCAGTTGGCCGTCCGCCCCGCCCAGACTGCCGTCCGGGAAGAGCCCGCTCGGCATGTCGGTGCGCGGGCGCAGATGGCTGTGCTGGTACTGGAGCACCTCGTAACCAGGCAGCCCCGCCGCCGCCGCGAGGGCACGGGCCCGCTCCACCCGCCAGACGGCGTGGTTGCTGACGCCGAGCAGGCCGACGGCGCCCTCGGCGACCAGGGCCGCGAAGCCCTCGACCGTCTCGGCGAGCGGGACGGCGGGGTCCTCTATGTGGGCGTAGAGCAGGTCGAGCCGCTCCATGCCGAGCCGCTCGCGGCTGCGCTCGGCGGCCTCGCGGATCGCCTTCGCCGACAGCCCCTCCGGGTTGTCGAGGTAGCCGGTGCCGGGGGCCAGCGGGGCGGCGCCCAGCTTGGTGGCGATGACGATCTCGTCGCCGACACCCCGGCTGCGCCGCCAGCGGCCCAGCAGCTCCTCGCTCTGTCCGCCCTGGCCGCCGTCCTCCCAGAAGGCGTAGTTGTCGGACGTGTCGATGAAGTTCCCGCCCGCCTCGACATAGCGGTCGAGGACGGCGAAGGAGGTCTTCTCGTCCGTGCGCGAGCCGAACAGCATCGCACCCAGCGCGAGCACACTCACCTCACGACGGGTCCGCGGATCGGTGCCGATTGTGCGGTACTTCATAACTGTTCCTCCCGTTCGCCCACGTTCGGGGCGTGCGAGCGGGAGTCTGCAACTTGAAGAGCACTTGAAGTCAAGTACCGCCGATACGAGGGCGTGAGCATCGCCACGGGTACGCCACCCTGGCGGGCACCGGCGTGTCCTCGCCGCATGCCGCGCACGCGAACCCGGAGCAGTCGCGCGCAGCAGCTCAGCGAGCCGAGAGCGCTGCGCGGAGGCCACCGGCCGACGCGTGAAGAGTCGAAGGCGCCCCCGATCCCTCGAGGCTCGCCGCCCACCCGTCCCGTCCCTTCTCCGTTCTTCCTGGTCCTGAGCTGGGTGTGTGGTGTGCAGAGGGGGATGTCCGGCACCCGACCATGGGCGGAATGGCCTGGTGACCTGCAGATACATCACCAGGTGCCGGAGAAGTACGGCCGATTGTCGGAGGGATTGCGGCAGGGGTTTTCAGTGAAGTCACGGGAGGGGTTGGGGGCGGGGTTATCGATTCGTGCCTGTGGTCGGGTGCTCATGGTCGACGGCGTGGTCGGGGTCGGCTGCTGCGGTGGCGGTACACGGCGCCGGAACGGCCGGCGCCGGTGCGGGAGGTGGCGAGGATGCCGTTGAACCTGGACGCGGCCATGGGTGACCGGCTGGCGCTGGCCGTGGTCGCGCAGTACCGGCTGGTGACGACGGAGCAGTTGCACCGGGTGATCGCGCCCCGGGTGCGGATCGAGCAGACCCGGCGGCGGCTCGTGAAACTGCGGGAGGAGGGGTTGGTGCAGTGGGTGACGCTGCCTCAGGCAGGGCGTCGCCGGGCGTGGTTCGCCACCCGCTACGGCGTGCAGGTCGCTTCCGAGTGGCCGGAGTTACGCGACTTCACTCCGCCCCGGCTGATCGCCGATCCGAGCGCCGCGCGGCTGCGGGTGGCGCACGCCCTGGCCGTGACCGAAGTCGGCGTCGCGTTCCAGCAGGACGCCCGCGCCCGAGGCGACATCTGCCGACCGCTGGACTGGATACCGGAGGTCCACCACTCTCTCAGGGGCGCGGAGGCGGTCATCCCCGACGCCCTGCTGTTCTACCAGGAGGCCGACGGGCCGATGCTGCGCGCCTTTGTGGAGGTCGACCGGGCGACCATGGGCCCGGAACGGCTCGCAGCGAAACTCGGCACCTACAGCCGCCTCCACTCCTACATCTCCGCTCCCCCGCCCGGCCGCTCCCGCCCGACCAGCAGCTTCGGGACAGAACCGGACTGGCGGCGCCGCTACCCGCTCTTCCCCCGGCTGCTGTTCGTCCTGGACGCCACCGGCCCCGCCGGCATCGACCACCGCATCCACGCCCTCCACGCGGCAGCCAAAGCACTTGAGGCGGGATTTCTCCTGCACGACGTCCCTGTGCTGGCCGCGCCGATGACCGACCTACTGCAGCACGGCCCCTCCGCACCCGTCTGGCGGCCCGTCCAGGACCCTGCGCAACGAGTCGTCTGGACGTCCAGGCGCCGCCAGCGCACGACCGATCGACACCCCGCGCACGACTCGTCCGAGCCCGGTCCCTGGCCTGCGCAGACCTGACCACAGGCCCGACCATGCGCCATGGTCGGCCTGACCATGGCGCAGTCCATGCCTGACCGTGGGCCAGAACACAGCAGGTCACAGCGCTGCGCATGCCGTCCACCCTCAACTGTGCGCATTCACCGCCCGACTGCGCACGGAACGGGGACCGGTGGCTCAATTCGCTGCGCATGGTCTGCGCATTGGCTCGGGCCGCGACTCAACGTTGTTGCGCAGGACGGTGCGCGGGGTATGCCCTGCCCCGTCACATGACGGGTGTGCCGTCTCGGAGGTACAGCGGGCGTCCCGCCTCCAGCGCCTTCAAGGCATGCTCGAACCGGCGCCGCATCCGGTCCTGAAGTCGACCGGCGGCGTCGGTGGCTGTGACGAACGCGGCCTCCGACAGCTCTTCGTCCCGCGGTCGTAGCTGGTGGGCCCGCTCCGGGTCGAGCGTGCCGCCGTCGAAGATGAACGCGATCTGATCGTCCCAGGGGCCGTGTGGGGCAACCCAGTCCACGACCAGCAGCCCGAGCAGGTCGACGTGCAGGCCGAGTTCCTCGATCAGCTCCCGGCGCACCGCGTCCTCCGGCGGTTCGTTGGCCTCCGCCATCCCGCCGGGCAGGTCCCAGCCGGGCTTGTAGGTGGGGTTCACCAGCAGCACGCGACCGTCCGGGTCCCTCAGCAGGACATCGGCCGCCACGCGCTTGCGGGCCTGGCGGGCGTTGCCCTCTGCGAGATAGGCGTTCCAGGCGTCGGTGTCGGTGGGGTCGGGTGCGGTGCCCCTCATGCGGTGGTGCCTCCCGGGTGCGGCGGGATCAGATCGGCCAGCAGGAGCATTCTGGCGCGGCGCGCATCATCGAACCGCGTCAGGTACTCCTTTACCGGCGCGTACCCCCGGTGTAACTCCAGCAGACGGCGCAGCCCGTCGAGCTGCTGCGGGAGGCGCTGGTCGACATCCAGCGCGTGTCGGCCGACGCCTCGGCCGCCGTCGTGCGGGTGATCGAGCAGCGGACCGGCGTCACCCTCGGGCCCCCGACCGGTCCGAGCATCATGGACGCGACGCCGGAGCAGATAGCCGACGCGGAGCGCCGCGCCCGGCACGCCCTCGCCGCCGTGGAGCTGATCCGCCGATGGACATGGGGCGACGCCCGCTCCCTCGAGCCGACACCTTGACGAGGCGGCCGACGCGGTAGCCGGGACGTCACCCCGGTCGATCATCTTGCGGACGGCCCAGCGGGAGACGCCAAGACGGCGCCCGGCCTCGGTGAGGCCGATCAGGTCGGTGGGAGTTGGAGCTACAGGGCGCCTCCAGGTCGGGACATGACCCAGCCCAGAAACGCGAAGACCACGGACCCGCGTTCTGGTCCGTGGTCTGTGGTCTTGTGCTGCTCCCAGTCTGCCACGGTTCCGGTGCTTCCGGGGATTCCGGTGCGTCCGGGTTCAGCCCAACTGACCTGGGGATTTAGTCGATTCGGTTAATCAGCCGGCAAGGGGCGCCAAGGCTCGTCAGGGTCTGACCAGAACGGCTCGTCAGGACCCTGACCAGACACCTGACGAGCCCCGAGCCTAGGGGTTCTCGCGCAGCCGTGGACTGACACGTCAGGCGGCCGGAGGATGCTCCGCGAGCACGGCCGCCACCTCGGGTACGTCCTCGAACTCGGCCAGGCGGCCGAGCACCACCCGGCCCCGCTCGGAGGTGCGGTCGGAGGCGACGTCGGCCGACAGCTCGAACATGCGGGTCGCGATGTCGGCGGCGGCCTCGGGCTCGTTGGCGTCGGCGTAGGCGACCGCGAGCCACGACAGGTACAGCGCCATCTCGCGGGCGTGGGTGGCGTCGTAGCGCTCCAGCACCCTGGACAGCAGCGGGACGGCGCGGAGCGGGCGGTGCAGCTCCGTGAACACCCGGGCGTCCATCACCTCCAGCTCATCGCGGCTGACCCAGTACGCCCACTGCGGTGCCTCGGGGCCGCCCGGCTCGGTCAGGGCCTCGTGTGCCTCGCCAAGGGCGCACATGGCGGACTGGGCGTGCGGTCGGCCGAGCCGGGCGTGAGCCCAGGCGACGCGGTCGTGGAACAGGGCGCGGGTCTCGGCAGGGGCGAAGGGCCCCGCCTCGGCCACGGCTGCCTCGGCCAGGTCGACCGCCTCCAACTCGTGGCCGGTGTTCGCCAGTTGATAGGCGAGCGACCCGGCGAGGTTGGCGGTGAGGGCGCCGTCCCCGGCCTGCCGGGCGGCAGAGATGCCGAGCTGGTACGCCTCGGCGGCCTGTGCGTGCTGCCCGGCGTCGGAGGCGATCCACCCGGCGATCTGTGCCAGCTCCCCGATCTGCACCAGCAGGGCGCGGCCGGTGGAGTCGTCGTACGACCACTCGCGGTGCAGCACGACGGCGCCCGACAGCTCGCGGAACGCCGGGGCGATCAGGTCACCCCCGGCCAGCACGTCATCCGCCAGCCGGAGCCCGTGCACCCGGCCGGCGAGCGCGGCCACGGTGGAGGGGCCGATACGGCGGCCCTGAGAGGTCGTCTCCCGCTCCAGCGGGTCCCCGGTGGGCAACAGCTCAGCCAGCGTGGCGAACGCTCCGGGGAGGCGCCCCTCCGGCTCTCCCCGGGCCCAGGAGGCGGCCCGCTCCAGGGTGCCGAGCTGGACCCCGAGGGCGGTAGCCAGCGCGGGCAGCCACGCGTCCGGCAGTCGGCGGCCCTGCTCCCAGCGGCCGACTTCGTTGCGGGTGATGGACGGCACGCCGGACAGGGTGCACAGCCGGTCCGCTAACTGTCGCTGCGTGAGCCGGGCTTCCCGGCGCAGGCGCGCGAGGTACTGCCCGAACTGCCTCTTGCGTTCCGTGGTCTGCATGGTCTGGCCCCCTCGCCGTTCAAGGTTAGGCCCCCTGCGGGCCCCCGACCCGGCGCCTCCGGAAGATCCACCCGGGCGGTTTGGTGGACAGCACGGACCCCGGCGGCCTGGCAGGGCCCCGGGGCGTGGCCGACGCTTCGAGGGAGCGACGACATGACGCAACGTACTGAACACACGCCGACCATGGCAGAGGGAGACCGGCTCCCGCCGCTGGATCTCCCGACAATGCGCGCCACGGTGCACCGGTCGCTGGCGGGGGACGCCGACGATCTCGCCCTGGACGAGGCGCTGGTGTTGGTCAGCACCCTGCGCGGACACCTGGAGCTGATCGTGCCCGTGGTGGAGCGGGCCGCAGCGCTGAAGCCGGACGACGACCTGCGGTGGCTAGCACCCGTGAACTGTGCAGTGATCGCCGCCGCCGACACCCGCCGGACGATGCGCGCGGAGCCGCACCCGGGGGCCGAGGCGGCGGTGAGGCACGCACGTCGGCTCGCCCGACGCCTGAACGCGATGTGCGATCACTTCGAGACGCTGGTGGTCGAGTAGCCCCGACAGCACAGAGCCCGGCCGGTGATGACGCCCGGCCGGGCTCTGTCGCGTGTGGTTCGGGCTCAACCTGATTGCCGGCCGGCCACGTTGAGGGAACACCTTCTCGCTTCGGGGCGCTCCCGTTGTCGGTGGTGGCTGCCACAATTCCGTGCATGAGTGATGAGCTGGCGTCGCCCGACATGTCTATAACCCTCGACGCTCCGCAGAACGCTCCCCTGGTGAGCGAGTGGCTGCTCGGCACGAGCGCTGTGCTCGCATATCACCTCGTGAAGACCGACGTCGCCCGATGATCGCCGACGTGTCGTCGGCAGAGATCCGTCTCTGGAACACCGAGTACAACCAAGAGGGTTACCGGATCGTGCTCGTGGTGGAGCCGGGCCTGTACCCGACGTACGATGACGACGCCCTGGAAAGTATCGCCGAGGTGATGCGCGACGTGCTATGGGGCTCGGACAAGGCCATCGAGCAGCTTGTCGCCCGGCCGTCGATCCCCCGCCTCGGCCCGGACTGGCGCAGGCAGGTGAAGACCGTTGACGGCCCCAAGCCCAGCAACCAGGGGCGCAAGGTGCAGCTCGAACCGGGTCGCCCGGTTGAGGACTAGCTCCGCTTCACGAACGAGTGGGAGCTGGACGTGTACCGAGTACTCAGGGAGCGGCAGGCGTCGCTGCCGGACGACGAGACGATCGGGATCATGCCGCTCGGTGGCATGCGGGTGAGGGGCTGGACCTTCGAGCCCGACCTGCTGATCACCTATCGCGGGTACGCCGGAGTGATCGAGATCGACGGGCCCCACCACAAGGGCCACGCCGGACGCGACCACAGCCGCACCCGCCTGTTCCTGAACGCAGGGGTGCGGTACGTCGACCGCCTGAACGTCGAGGAAGTGAAGACGCTGGCAGAGGTCGAGAAGTTCGTGGACAGCTTCCTGACCCGGCTCACGCGGTAGACAGCACGGAGCCTCCGCCGACCGGCGGGGGCTCCGTCGTGTTCGCGGCCAGGCTGCGGTAGCCCACTTCAGCCGCTCGGTCACCGGGGCCGCATTGCGCTTCACCGGCGAGCGCATGACCCGCACCTGGCCGAGGAGTTCGGGCGTGAGCAGCAGGGCTGCCACGGCGCGCCGCCTCTGGACGTCGGCCGTCTTCCACCAGGCGATCAGGTCGGCCTCGGGGTCGTCCGGGAGGATGTGCCGGACCATCCGGTCGGTGGCCGCTGCGCTCTTCGAGATGCGCGACGAATGGATCGCCTTGCCTCGCCGCCGCCTCTCCGAAGACGATATGGGTGATATCTACCGCAAACTCTCTTTTGGCTCCTCCGCGCTACCCAACGCGCCTCAATGCAACCGTCAGTTGATCCCCAACACCATGACGAGGGAAACTGCCCGACGATGCGTGTTCCCGACCGAGCGGCACTCGCTTCGGTGTCCTCCCGCGCAGGTCGTCGGAGGCCATTTACCCAAGGATTACTGGGCAGTTGACCTGAGGGTTTCGTGGTAGCGTCCTCGTTCGGAGGGACAGTGCAACCTGAAAGGGAAATCGTGAACACGGAGAAGATCGCCGCTCGCCGCCTCTCGCTGGAAGAGGTGACGAAGCTCGGCATGAAGGACAGGCTCTTCATTTCCGCCGACACGGCAGAACTCAAGCTTCCCGGCTGCTATGTCCCTGCTTTTCTGACCAAGTCCGGTGAGAATTTCGAGGGCGGCTCGATCACGGCGAGGACCATATTCCAGGAAGAGGTCTCCTGCCTTCCCGATGACGAGAATGAAGCCGGCGTCTACTTGGCCGACGAGAACGGCTCGGTGACCATCGAGGTCCTCCAGTCCGCCGGTGTCGTGCTGGACCTGGCACTTTTCGTACCTGGTGGGGACAAGGGGGCCCTCACGGCCCTTTACGCTGCGGCCCGGCAGGCGTTCGGCGCCGACATCGTGCAGATCTGGCGCCAGGGCCTCAAGGAGGTTCCCGACGTGAAGGTCGACATCTTCGAGGAGCAGATTCCCCGGGGGCGCAAGGGGGGCGACAGCCCCAAGCGTGACCGTCGCGCGATCGACACCTACCCCACCCGTGCGGACTTCATCGAGTTCTCCGCGGGGTGGAAGCCGGTCGTTGAAATTCACCGGCCGGTTGTCGACGACACCCCGACCATCTGAGGCGGCGTCACCTCTCGCTCTCGGTCTGAGAGAACGCCGAGAACGCATGCGCCGGACCCGGTCGACCCCTGAGCGGCCCAGGGAGCCGTCGGAAAACAACTCACGAACACCGAAGCGCCGTTCCATTCGATGACCTCGCGAGACAACTCGCTTGACGCCGATGCCGTGCGCCGTGCGCCGTGCGCCGTGCGCCGAGAAAGAGTCGCGGCCCAGCCGACCCGGTCGGAACGCGCTCTTCACATCACACGGCCACTCCGCGATCTCTGTGGGGATACCGGCATCGCCGCTCAGGAGTAGCGCAGCCTGCTCCTGAGCGATCTCGCGCGGCTGCGCGGCGCTCGAACCTGCCCCGCGCTGGACGACTCCACGTACCGCCCGCGGTGCGCGTCACGGTCCGCCTCAAGGTTGGTTCCGGTCCACTGGGCCCCCCGGTGCTGCGCGCACCGCGCTCGCTGCCTAGCCCGCTCGTCGTGACCCGCCGACTTCGGTCGAAAACGCCGGTCCCCGAGAATGGTCGAGGGCCGGTTTCGGATAGCTCCGAAACCGGCCCTGACCTGCGACTGTCTCCAGTCGGGACGACAGGATTTGAACCTGCGACCCCTTGACCCCCAGTCAAGTGCGCTACCAAGCTGCGCCACGTCCCGGTGCGGTTCCCGCGGCGAACCGCGTGATCACGCGGTCCGTACTTTACCCCACCGCGGGGGCTGCACCGAAGGGGACGCCCGGCGCGGGACAATCGGTGGCATGAGCAGCACATCGGACGCGGGCGGGGCACGGGACCGGGACAGCGAGGGGCGGGCCCGCAGCGCCCGGCCCCGGGACGGCCTGGGACGGCCGCTGCCCTACGGCGCGGCCGGGGTGGAGCGCCAGCCCGAGGGGGTCCTGCGCACCCCCGAGCAGACCGTCGCCGAGGCGCAGGCGCTGCTGGACGACGGAAAGCCGTTCCATGCCCACGAGGTCTTCGAGGACGCCTGGAAGTCCGGCCCCGACCGGGAACGGACCCTGTGGCGCGGGCTGGCCCAGCTCGCGGTGGGGCTCACGCACGCGGCCCGGGGCAACGCCACCGGCGGGGCACGGCTGCTGCGGCGCGGGGCGGCGGCCGTGGAGGAGTGGGCGGCGGACACCGGAACCCGGCCGTACGGGCTGGACCTCCCGGCACTGGCCGGCTGGGCGCGGGAGCTGGCGGGCGAGGTGGAGAGCGGCCGGGGCGAGGTGGACGCGCGGGAGCGGGCGCCCCGGCTGCGGGGGCGCACCGCCGGGTGACCCGACCCACACCGCCCGGTGTCGGTGCCGTACGGCAGACTCGGGGCGTGCGAAGGATTCATGTCATCGGTATCGGCGCAGGCGACCCCGACCAGCTGACCCTCCAGGCGGTCAGGGCGCTGCGGAGCACGGACGTCTTCTTCATCCTCGACAAGGGCGAGGTGAAAAGCGACCTGACACAGCTGCGCCGGGACATCCTCGACGCGCACCTGCCGGAGGGGACGTACCGCCTGGTGCAGGCGCGCGACCCGGAGCGGGACCGTAACGCGGGCGGTGGCGCGTACTCCCCGGCCGTCGGCGACTGGCGCAGCGCCCGCGCCGGGATCTACGAGCGGCTGATAGCCGAGGAGCTGGGCGAGAACGAGAGCGGTGCGTTCCTGGTCTGGGGGGATCCCGCGCTGTACGACAGCACGATCGGCATCCTGGAGGAGGTGCTTGGCCGGGGCGAGGTCGCCTTCGAGTACGAGGTCGTGCCGGGCATCAGCAGTGTCTCGGCGCTCGTCGCCCGGCACCGTACGGGGCTGAACCGGGTGGCGCGCCCGGTGCAGATCACCACGGGGCGGCGGCTGGCCGAGGGGTTCCCGCAGGACGTGGACGACGTGGTCGTGATGCTCGACGCGCACCAGACCTTCCGGCAGTACGCCGACCAGGACATGGACATCTACTGGGGCGCCTACATCGGCACCCCGGACGAGATCCTCGCCTCGGGCCCGATCGCCGAGGCCGCCCCGCGCATCGAACGGCTGCGGGCCGAGGCCCGCGAGCGCAAGGGCTGGATCATGGACACCTATCTGCTGCGCCGCAATCCCGGGGCGCGGTAGACACCCGCCAACCCGGCACTCGGCAGCCCCGGGCCGCGGGTGACCGGCACCCGGAAGCCCCGGGCCGCGGGCCGAAATGCGGGTGCTGTGCGGGGCTGCGGTCGCCATACTCGGGGCATGTCCCCGGCCCCCGCCCGCTTCCACGATCCCGGTGTCACCGACGACCGCTTCAGGTTGTCGGTGCTGGTGCGCTGCCCGCGCTGCGAGCGGGTCGCCCACTTCGAGTGGCGGACGGGCGCCGCCACGGACGGGCAGGGCCGGTGCCGTTCGCAGCAGCGAGTGGTGTGCCGGTCCTGCGGCCTGTCGCGGATCTCGGGCCCGGGAGACTGCTGGATGAGGCCGCCCCTGTGGCTGGAGACCACCACCCGGCACGGCACGATCTGGGCGTACAACCTCGAACACCTCGACCTGCTCCGGCGGTTCGTGGCCGCGTCGCTGAGGGAGCGGGCGCCCTGGTACGAGCACGGGCGGAAGATGACGTACGTGGCCCGGCTGCCCGCCTGGATCAAGAGCGCCAAGAACCGCGACGAGGTGCTGCGCGCCATCGACCGGCTGCGGGCCTCGGTGGTCAGCGCGGACCCGGGTCCGGTCGGTCGAGGCCCAGCCGGGCGAGGACCCCGGCGACATCGGGCACCGGCGTGACGCCCTCGGGCAGCGCGGGCCGTCGTACGACCACCACCGGCAGCCCCAGTTCACGGGCGGCCGTGAGCTTGGCCTCCGTGGCCGCTCCCCCGCTGTCCTTCGTCACCAGCACGTCGATCCGGTGCGCGCGCAGCAGCCGGGACTCGTCGGCCAGGGTGAACGGTCCACGCGCCGACAACACGACCGTGTCCGGTGGCATCGGCGGCTCGGGCGGCTCCACCGACCGTACGACGAAGTGGAGTTCCGTCAGCCGCGCGAAGGCCGCGAGGCCCAGCCGCCCGGTGGTCAGCAGGACCCGTCGGCCGATCCCGGGCAGCAGTTCGGCGGCCGCCTCCAGGGAGTCGACGGGGTGCCAGCGGTCCCCCGGACCGGGCCGCCAGCCCGGGCGGCGCAGCACGACCAGCGGCAGCCCGGCGGCCGCCGTGGCGCGGGCCGCGTGAGCGGTGATGCCGGCGGCGAAGGGATGGGTGGCGTCGGCCACGGCGTCCACCCGGTGCTCGCGCAGCCAGTCGGCGAGCCCCTCCGCCCCGCCGAACCCCCCGATCCGTACGTCTCCTTCAAGCGCCGCCGGACTGGACACGCGTCCGGCGAGGGAGGTGGTCACCCGTACCCCGGGGCGCGCCGCGAGGTCGGCGGCGAGGAGACGGGCCTCGGTGGTACCGCCGAGGACCAGGATGTGCGTGGACATGACGACGAGCCTACGGGGCCACCGGTCCGCCTTTCCGGCAGGCGGGTGCGCCGCCAAGTGATCCGCCGGGTGGGTGGTGTCCGCGGGCCGGGGGCGGCCGCGGTCGCTATCGTCCCCCCATGGAGTCAGTGCGTGCCGTCCTGGTCGACATCGACGGCGTGCTCACCGTGTCGTGGCAGCCGCTGCCGGGCGCGGTCGAGGCGCTGCGCAGGATCCGCGAGGCGGGCCTCGGGGTCGTGCTGGTGACCAACACGACCTCCCGGACCCGGGCGTCGATCGCGGCCGTCCTCGGGGACGCCGGGTTCCCGGTCACCGCCGAGGACGTGCTCACCGCGCCCGCCGCCACCTCCGCCCATCTCGCCGATCGGTTGCCGGGTGCCCGCTGCGCGCTGCTGAACTGCGGGGAGATCGGGGAGGACCTCACGGGCGTCACGGTGCTCGACGACGGTGACACCGGCACGGTGCCGGACGTGGTGATCGTCGGGGGTGCGGGTCCCGGGTTCGACTACGCCGCCCTGAACCGGGCGTTCGCCCATCTCCAGCAGGGGGCGCGACTGGTCGCCATGCACCGCAATCTGTACTGGCGGACGGACCAGGGGCTGCAACTGGACTCCGGGGCCTTCCTGCTGGGACTGGAGGCTGCGGCGCGGACGGAGGCCGAGGTCACCGGGAAGCCGTCGCGCGCGTTCTTCGAGGCCGCGCTGGCCCGGCTCGGCGCCGCTCCCGGCGAAGCGCTGATGGTGGGCGACGACATCGAGTCGGACGTACTGGCGGCCCAGCGCGCCGGTCTGACCGGGGTGCTGGTGCGGACCGGCAAGTACCTTCCGGAGACCCACCGGGACGCGAGCGGCACCCCGGACCATGTGATCGACTCGTTCGCGGACCTGCCCGGCCTGCTGGGGCTGTAGCCGCCGGACGGCAGGCCGGGGCAGCGCCGCCTACCGCAGCAGGAGCTGTACGCCGCCCACGACCGTCGCGGCGATCACCAGCCGTTCGAACAGCCGCTGGTTGATCCTTTTCGCGGCCCAGGTGCCGAACACCGCGCCGGGCACGACGAACACCGCGAGCGCCGCGTCCAGGAGCAGGGAGCGGCCGTCGATCAGGCCGAGGCCCACGCTGAAGGGCACCTTGCCGACGTTCACGATCAGGAAGAAGAAGGCCGAGGTGCCCAGGAAGCCCAGCTTCCGGAAGCCCGCGGACAGCAGGTACAGCGACATCACCGGGCCGCCCGCGTTGGCGGCCATGGTCGTGAAGCCGCCGAGCACTCCGTACGAATGGGCCTTGAGCCGGCCCGCCCGGCCGGTGACCGCGTCCGGTTCGTCCCGCCCGTCCGCTGCGTCCGCCGCCTCCGCCGCGTCCGCCGCGTCGGACCTGCGGCGCCGCCACACCGTCACCCCGGCCATCAGCAGCAGGATCGCGCCGATCGAGGTCCGTACCGCGCCGTCGTCGGCCCACTCCAGGAACAGGGTGCCGACGACCACGCCCGCCACCACCGCCGGGAACAGCTTCAGCAGCGTGGGCCAGTGGGCGTGCCGCCGGTAGGTGCGGACGGCGAGCAGGTCGCCGGCGATCAGGACCGGCAGCAGCACGCCGGTGGAGGCGCGGGCGGGCAGCACCGCCGCGAAGATCGCGAGGCTGACCGTGTTGGCCCCGCTGACGGCGGTCTTCGAGAAGCCGACCAGCAGCGCCGCGAAGGCGAGGGCGGCGAACTCCCAGCCGGATATGTGCCAGAGCGTCATCGTGTTCATGCGGAGGCCGATGCTATGCGCACGCAACCCGCGCCCGTAAGTACGGTCTCACGCGTAAGCACCGTCCCAAACGGCAGCGCCGTCTCACACGACAGCGCCATCTCACACGACAACGCCGTCTCACACGACGGCACCGCACCGCCTGACGGCGCCCGGCCGGACGTCGCGTCAGTGACGTTCGACCAGTACCGCGCTGCCCTGTCCGACCCCGACGCACATGGTGGCCAGGCCGCGCTGTGCCCCGGTGCGGCGCATCCGGTGAAGCAGGGTGGTGAGGATACGGGCGCCGGAGCAGCCGAGCGGGTGGCCGAGGGCGATGGCGCCGCCGGTGGGGTTGACGAGCTCGGGGTCGATGCCGAGTTCGTCGACGCAGGCGAGGGCCTGGGCGGCGAACGCCTCGTTGAACTCGGCCTCCTGGAGGTCGCCGATCGCCCAGCCGGCCCGGGCGAGCACCTTGCGGGTGGCGGGGACCGGCCCGATGCCCATCACATCGGGGTGGACTCCCGCCGAGCCGCCCGCCACATAGCGGCCGAGCGACTCCAGGCCGAGCTCCTCCAGTGCCTCCTCGCTGACCAGGAGCAGGCCCGCGGCGCCGTCGTTCATGGGTGAGGCGTTGCCCGCGGTGACCGTGCCGCCCTTGCGGAAGACGGGCTTGAGTCCGGCCAGCCGCTCGTAGGAGGTGTCCTCGCGGATGCATTCGTCGGCGTCGACGACCACGCCGTCCGCCCGCCGCACCGGCAGGAGTTCGTCGTCGAAGTGGCCGTTCTTGCGGGCCTCGGCGGCGAGCCGGTGGCTGCGCAGGGCGAACTCGTCCTGCCGCTCGCGCGGGACGCCGTACCGTTCGGCCACCTCCTCCGCCGTCTCGCCCATCGACAGCAGGCCGTGCAGGTCCTTCATCGCGGGGTTGACCAGACGCCAGCCGAGCCGGGTGTCGACGGTCTCGATGCGGTGGGGCAGGACCTCGTCGGGGCGCGGCAGCACGAAGGGGGCCCGGCTCATCGACTCGGAGCCGCCCGCGAGGACGATCTCGGCCTCGCCCGCGGCGATGGTGCGGGCCGCGGCGGTGACGGCCTCCAGGCCGGAGGCGCACAGCCGGTTCACGGTGGCGCCCGGCACGGACTCGGGCAGGCCGGCGAGCAGGGCGGCCATGCGGGCGACGTTGCGGTTGTCCTCGCCGGCCTGGTTGGCGGCACCCCAGTAGACGTCGTCGATGCGGGCCGGGTCGAGCGCGGGCACGTCGGCGACCAGCCCGCGGATCACGGTCGCGGCGAGGTCGTCGGGCCGTACGGCGGACAGGGAGCCGCGCAGCTTGCCGATGGGGGTGCGGCGGGCGGCCGCGAAGTGGACGGGGCGCACGACAGGACTCCTGACCGTCATCGCCGGGCCGACGGGCCGGACCGCCGGGTATTCCGACTGACGGGTATCCGACTGACGGGCACCGGAGCCGACACCGGGCATCGACTTAATTAGCACTGCTAGTTTTCGATGATAGACCGTCGCCCGGCCACCTGGGAAGATCCTCCCGAGATCTTCGCCGACCCGACCGGAGGAGTCATGTCCGACACCCGCGAGCACGTCCTCGACGGCACCCGGGGCAGGATCGTCGCCCGCGAGTGGCCGCACGAGCGGCCGCGGTACCTCGCGCTCCTGGTGCACGGCTACGGCGAGCACATCGGCCGGTACGAGGGCGTGGCCGCGGCCCTCGTGGCGCACGGCGCGGCCGTCTTCGGGCCCGATCACCAGGGGCACGGCAGGTCGGCGGGCGAACGCGTGCTGATCGAGGACTTCGAGGACGTCGTCGACGACGTGCGGGCCGTGGCCGAACTGGCCGTGGCCGCGTACCCGGGCCTGCCCCTGGTCGTGGTGGGGCACTCCATGGGCGGTCTGATCGCCGCCCGGTACGCGCAGCGCCACGGGGACACGGCCGCCGCGCTGGTGCTGTCCGGGCCGGTCATCGGGGCGTGGCGGACGCCGGGCCTGCTGCTCGCCCACGACGAGATTCCGGACGTCCCCGTCAGCCCGACCGCTCTCTCCCGCGACCCGGCCGTCGGCGTCGCGTACGCGGCGGATCCCCTGGTCTGGCACGGCCCGATGAAACGGCCGACGCTGGAGGCGTTCGTACGGACCCTGGAGACCGTCGCGAAGGGCGGCGACGTCGGCCGGCTGCCGCTGCTGTGGCTGCACGGCACCGACGACCGGCTCGTCCCGCTCGCCGGCAGCCGGACCGGGGTCGAGCGGCTCACCGGCGGGCACCGGGTCGAGCGGATATACCCGGGCGCCCGGCACGAGGTGTTCCACGAGACGAACCGGGCCGAAGTGCTCGCGGACCTCGTCCACTTCCTGGACGGCGCACTCACCGGCTGACGGCCCCCGGCTGCTCCCGGACGGCGCGCTCACCGGCCGACAACCCCCCGGTTGTTCCCTGACGGCGCGCTCACCGGCTGACGGACCCCGGCCGTTCCCAGGCGGCGCACTCACCGGCCGACGGCCCCCGGCCGACAGACCCCGCGTCCGCCACGGCACGGCTCGGTGCCCAAGGCGCTCGGCGAGGTCGACGTCGTCTCACGGTCGCCGTCAGGCACCGCCCGCGACCCCGGCGCAGCCGGCGTCACGCACCGCCCGCGACCACGGCGCGGTCGGCGTCAGGTGCCGAGCCGGCTCAGCGCGGCCGACACCAGGGTCCGTACGCCGGGCACCAGCACCGACGGGTCGGGGGCGAACAGCGGGCTGTGGTTGCCCGGCACCTCGGCGATCTTCTCGACGAGATCCTCCCCGGGCGCCGCCTCCCACACGTCGGCCGGGGTCGAGGTCACGAACCAGTAGTCGTACGGCACTCCGGGCGGCGCCAGCAGGGAGAAGTCCTCACTGCCCATCGCCGGGCCGAAGTCGAACACCGTGGCCTCGCCGAAGAGTTCACGGTGGACGGCCGCGATCTCCGCGTCCAGGGCGGCGTCGTTCACGGTGTTCGGGTAGCCGGCCCGGACCGTGATCCCGGGCGGCCGCGGGCAGCCCGCCGCCGCGCACTCGCCCTCGGCGATGCGCCGCACGGCGGCGAGGATCCGCTCGCGCACCACCGGGTCCTGGGTGCGCAGGTTCAGCGCGAGCCGGGCCTCGGCGGGGATGATGTTGCGCTTCGTGCCGGCGTGGAACATGCCGACCGTCAGGACCGCCGGGTCCTTCGCGGCGATCTCCCGGGAGACGACCGTCTGGAGCCGGGTGACGACGTACGCGGCGGTCACCACCGGGTCGACCGTGGACTCGGGGCGCGAGCCGTGCCCACCGACCCCGTGCACGACGATGTCGACGTCGTCGGAGGCGGACATGATCAGGCCCGGGGTGTGGGAGTAGAAACCGGCGAGACCGGGCGCGACGTGCTGGCCGAGCAGGACGTCGGGACGCGGGAAGCGTTCGTGCAGCCCGTCGGCGACCATCGCGCCCGCCCCGCCCCCGGACTCCTCGGCGGGCTGTCCCACCACGACCAGCGTGCCCGACCAGGTCTCCCGGGCGGCCGCGAGCGCCTCGGCGGCGCCCACCAGCCAGGTGATGTGCAGGTCGTGACCGCAGGCGTGCATCACACCGTCGACGGTGGAGGCGTGATCAAGACCGGTGGCCTCCTGCACGGGCAGCGCGTCCATGTCGCCGCGCAGCCACACCACCGGCCCGTCCCCGTTGGCGAGGACGCCGACGACACCGGTGCCGGCGACGCCATCCGTCACCGTGTACCCGGCCGCCCGCAGCCGCCGGGCGAGCCGGTCGGCGGTGCGGTGCTCCTTGAAGGACAGTTCGGGGTGACGGTGCAGGTCCCGGTAGAAGTCCTCCAGTTCACCGGACTTCAGCCCGGAGGTCAGGTCCAGGGCGAGGCGGGCGACGGCGGCCGGTTCGGTCATGCTGCTCTGCTCCCTCGGGTCGCGGGTCGAGGAGCTCACCTTGGCACAGGACCGGTGCCCGGCGGCTACGAAGCCGGCCCGCCCTGCACCGGGAGGTCCAGCATCCGTACGACGGTGCGCAGGACGCCGTTGTCGTTGTTGGAGGGGGCCAGGTGCCGGGCCCGGCGCACCACCTCGGGGTGGGCGTTGGACATGGCGAACGACCACTCGGCGGTGTCCAGCATCTCCAGGTCGTTGAGGTAGTCCCCGAACACCATGGTCTGCGCGGGCGTGATGCCCAGGTCGCGCTGGAGCCGGCGGACGGCGGCGCCCTTGTCGGCGGTGCGGTTCATCACGTCGACCCAGTGCTCGCCGGAGACCACGACCTGGTGGGAGCGGGCGAACGGCTCCAGCGCCGGTGCGACGGTGCGCTCGGCCGACCCGAAGGCGAACAGGGCCACCTTGATGATGTCGTCGTCGACGGCGGTGACGTCCTCGACGATGCGGTGCTCCAGGTAGTACCGGCGCACCTCGGCCAGGAACGCCTCGTCGGTCCGCTCGACGTAGGCGGCCCTCTTGCCGCACAGGATCGCGCCCATGTCGACGCCGTCGGCCACGAGCCGGCGCGCGGTGTGTGCGATCCCGTGGGCGACGGCGGGATCCAGCGGGTCGGAGCTGAGCTCGACGCCGTCGCGGACGACGTACGTGCCGTTCTCCGCGATGAACACCATGCCCTCGGCCACCTCGGCGAACTCCCGTGCCAGGGTGGCGTACTGGCGGCCGCTGGCCGGGCTGAACAGCACGCCCCGCTCGCGCAGCAGCGCCAGCACCTCCCACAGCCCGTCCGGCACGCGCTTGTCGTCGTCCAGGAGCGTGCCGTCCATGTCGGTGACGACGAGCCGGATGTCCGCACGGGCCTCGCCGGCCGGGTGCTCGGTGGGTATGTCGAGGGGCGTGCGGGAGTACGGCATGTCCTGGCTTTCCACTGTGGGAGGAATTGTCCACCATCCTACCGGGGGCACCCGCCGCGGCCGTCCCGCCCCCGGGTCAGGGCACCGCCCCGCGGATTCCCCGGACAGGCCGATTCCCGGGACAGGCCGATTCCCGGGACAGGCCGATCACCGGACGGCACAATGGCGGGAGTGTCCACCGCTACGCCCGTTCCCGGTGATCCTCGAGGGGGCCCGCGCGGACCGCGGCCTCCGGGGCGGGCCCGGCCCGCCGGACCGGCTCCGCCGCCCCCGCTCGCGGTGGCACCCCGGCCCCGACTCCCCGGACGCGGTACCGCAGTTCCGCGCGGTGGCCGTGAAACCCTGACGCGAGACGCTGACGTGAGACACCGAGCCGGCCGAGTCCGTCGAGGAGGACGTCCATGACCACCCTTGCCGATCCCGTCCCCGGCGGGCGTCCCGGTGACGTCGAGCGGGCCACCGCGCTCGCGGCCGAGCTGACCGGGCGGGGCGTGCACGGTGTCGTGCTGGCCTACGTCGACACCGCGGGCATCACCCGGGTGAAGACGGTCCCGACCGCCAAGCTGGCCTCCGCGACGGCCTGGGGCGTCGGGATGTCACCGGTGTTCGACACCTTCCTGGCCGACGACCGCATCGTCACCACCGACGTCCTCGGCTCCCCGGACGGCGATCTGCGCCTCTACCCCGACCTCGACCGGCTGGTCGTGCTGGCCGCGCAGCCCGGCTGGGCGTGGGCCCCGGTGGACCGGATCACCCAGGACGGCGAACGGCATCCGGGGTGCAGCCGTACGCTGCTGCGCCGGACCGTGGCCCGCGCCGAGCGGGAGAGCGGGCTGACCTTCCGGGCGGCCGTCGAGATCGAGTGGGCGGTCGGCCTCGGCGCGGAGCCTGACGGGGAGTTCCGGCCCGCGGTGTCGGGCCCGGCCTACGGCGCCGTCCGGCAGGTGGAGCTGAGCGACTTCACCGCCGAACTGCTGGCGGCGTTCGCGGCGCAGGGCGTGGAGGTCGACCAGCTCCATCCCGAGTACGCGGCCGGGCAGTTCGAGGTCTCCGTGGGCGCGCTCGACCCGGTGGCGGCCGCCGACCGCAGTGTGCTGGTGCGGCAGACGATCCGGGCGGTGGCCCAACGGCACGCGCTGCGGGTCTCCTTCGCCCCGGCGGTCCTCGCCGAGGGCGTCGGCAACGGCGGCCATGTCCATCTGTCCGCCTGGCGCGACGGGGTGAACCTGCACTCCGGCGGCGACCGCAGACACGGCATGACGGCCGACGCGGAGGCGTTCGCGGCCGGACTGCTCGCCCGGCTCCCGGCCCTCACCGCGGTGACCGCGCCGAGCCCGGTGAGCTATCTGCGCCTCAAACCGTCCCAGTGGGCAGGGGTGTTCACCGCCTGGGGCCTGGAGACACGGGAGGCGGCGCTGCGCGTCGTCAAGGGAACGGCGGGGCAGCGCGCCCGGAGCGCCAACCTGGAGATCAAGCCCGTGGACCTGGCCGCCAACCCCTATCTCGCCCTCGCCGCCCTGATCGCCGCCGGGCTCGACGGTACGGCGGGGGGCGCGGAGCTGCCCGAGGAGATCACCGGGGACCCGGCCGGGCTCGGCGCCGAGGAGGCGGGCGCCCAGGGCGTGCGCCGACTGCCGGTGTCGCTGGCGGAGGCGGTCGCCGAGTTCCGCAAGGACGAGGTGCTGCGCACAGCCCTGGGCCCGGTCCTGGCCGACGCGGTGATCGCCGTACGCGAGGGGGAGATCGCGGCCGCCGAGGGGCTGGACGACGCACGGCTGGCCGCAGCCTACCGCTGGAAGTACTGACGTGGACGGCCGCGACGGCCCGGTGCACGAGGCGCTCGCCGCGCTGCCCCTGACGGACCATCACTGTCACGGAGTGCTCACCGGCACTCCGGCCGCCGGGGACTTCGAGTTGCTGCTCACCGAGGGCGAGGCCTGGCCCGGCAGCGGGATCTCGCCCTTCGACGCGCCGGCCGGTGTCGCCGTACGACGCCACTGCGCACCCCTGTTGGACCTGCCCCGGCACGTCGGTGCCGAGGACTACCTGCGCCGGCGCGGCGAGCTCGGCGCGCCGGAGGTGAACCGCCGTTTCCTGGCCGCCGCGCACACGGACGTGTTCTGCGTGGACACCGGCTTCGCCCCGCACCCCCTCACCACCCCGGCAGAGCTCGCCGCGGCCGCCGGGGCGGGCGCGGTGGCGTACGAGGTGGTCCGGCTGGAGAGCGTCGCCGAGGCGGTGGTGGCCGGCGGCGTGGAGCCGGACGGGTACGCGCAGGCGTTCCGGTCGGCCGTGGAGGCGGCCGTACGAGGGCCGGGCGTGGTCGCGGTGAAGTCGGTGGCCGCCTACCGCACGGGCTTCGACCTGGACCCGGCGCGGCCCACGGCGGCGGAAGTCACCGCCGCGGCCCGCCGCTTCACGGCGGACGGCGGCCGGCTGGCCGATCCGGTCCTGGTGCGCCATCTGCTGTGGACCGCCGTCGACCTCGGTCTCCCGCTCCAGCTGCACACCGGTTTCGGCGACAACGACATCCGCCTGCACCGGGTGGATCCCAGCCTGCTCACCGACTGGCTCCATCAGGTGGCGGGCACGATCCCGGTGCTGCTGCTGCACTGCTGGCCCTACCAGCGTCAGGCAGGCTATCTGGCGGCTGTGTTCGAGCAGGTGTACCTGGACGTGGGACTCACCCTCCACCATGTCGGCCCGGTGCGGGCGCGCGCGGTGCTGGAGGAGGCGCTGGAGCTCACTCCTGCGCGCAAACTCCTGTACAGCTCGGACGCTTATGGTGTGGCCGAGTTCTACTGGCTGGGCGCGCTGGCGTTCCGCCGGGGGCTGGCCGAACTGCTCCAGGCCCGGGTGGACGCCGACGAACTGAGCCTGCCCGACGCGCTGCGGTTCGCGCGGTGGGCGGGAGCCGACAACGCCCGCCGGGTCTACCGGTTTTCCGACAGCCACTGAAAGTATGATCAAGCAATGTCTGACATGACCGAAACCACGCCCGGTTGGCTGAGTTCCGACGACCTCGAACAGGCGCGTGCCCGCATGCCGATCCTGTACGTCGAGGCCGTGCCCGTCCGCGTCGACGACAACGGAGAGGTCGTCAGCATCGGACTGCTGCTGGGCATCGGCCCGGACGGCACGGTCAGCCGGACCCTGGTGTCCGGCCGGGTGCTGCACCACGAGCGCCTGCGGGACGCCCTGCTGCGTCACCTGGAGAAGGACCTGGGCCCGGTGGCCCTGCCGCGGGTCCCGGTGTCGATGCAGCCGTTCACCGTCGCCGAGTACTTCCCGACGCACGGCGTCACGCCGTACCACGACCCGCGCCAGCACGCGGTGTCCCTCGCCTACATCGTCCCGGTGACCGGCGACTGCCGGCCTCGCCAGGACGCCCTGGACCTGGTCTGGTTCAGCCCCCAGGAGGCGGCGTCGCTCGCGGTGCAGAGCGAGATGCCGGGCGGCCACGGCTTCCTGCTGCGGCAGGCGCTCGCGCACGTGGGTCTGTCGGCGTCCTGACCGCGGCGCCGCCCGTCCCGGCCCGCCGGGACGGGCGAGGACCCTGCCCCGGACGGCCGGGGTGGGTACGGGCGGTGTCCGGGCGGCCGGGTCGGTGCGGGCGGTGTCCCGGGCGGCCGGGGTCGGTGCGAGCGGTGTCCGGGCGGCCGGGTCGGTGCGAGCGGTGTCCGGGCGGCCGGGTCGGTGCGAGCGGTGTCCGGGCGGCCGGGTCGGTGCGGGCGGTGTCCGGTCAGTGCAGGTCGGCGGGTGCGGGGCCGGTGGCTGCGGAGCCGGCGTCGAGGAAGCCGCCGGACTGGTGCTGCCAGAGTTTCGCGTAGGCGCCCTGGGACGCGAGCAGCTCCTGGTGGGTGCCCTGCTCGACGATGCGTCCGCGGTCGAGGACGACGAGCCGGTCCATGGAGGCGACCGTGCTCAGCCGGTGCGCCACCACCAGCGCCGTACGCCCCTCCATGAGCTGCCACAGCGCCTCCTGGACGAGGATCTCGCTCTCGGAGTCCAGGGCGCTGGTCGCCTCGTCGAGGAGCAGGATCGGGGCGTCGCGCAGGATGGCGCGCGCGAGGGCGACGCGCTGGCGCTGTCCCCCGGACAGCTTGACCCCGCGCTCGCCCACCATGGTGTCGAAGCCGTCCACCAGGGCGTCGGCGAACTCCGTGACGTGCGCCGCCTCGGCCGCGCGGCGGATCTCGGCGTCGGTGGCGTCCGGCCTGGCGAAGGCGATGTTGTCGCGCAGCGAGCGGTGGAACATCGCGGGGTCCTGCGGTACGTAGGCGATCAGGCCGCGCAGGTCGGCCTGGCGCAGCCTGCTGATGTCCTGGCCCCCGATCAGGATCCGGCCCGCGTCGATGTCCGTCATCCGCAGCAGCAACCGGGTCAGGGTGGTCTTGCCCCCGCCGGACCGGCCGACGAGACCGACCCTCGTCCCGTTGGGCACGCACAGGTCGAGGCCCTCGAAGAGCGGCGCCGCGCCGCGGTGCCCGAAGGTGACCTGTTCGAAGTGCACGTCGGCGGGCCGGGCCGCCAGGGGTTCCGGTGTCTGCGGGTCGAGCACGGTCGGCGGGGTGAGCAGCAGTTCGGTGAACTGTGCGGCCTCGGTCAGCGAGCTCTCCAGACGGCGGTAGATCTGATTGAAGTCGAACATGATGCGGGTGGCGTTGGAGTAGTAGGTGAAGGTGACGACGACCGTCTCCACGTCGTGCCCGCCGCCGAGCGCGACCGCGAGCAGCAGGCCCAGCGCGTTGGTGAGCACGGACATCGGCGCGACCAGCGTGTCGATGCGCAGGTTGCCGTAGTCCCAGGAACGCAGGGTGAGCCGCCTCGACTCCGCCACGCGGGAGCGGTGCTCGGCGGCCTCGCGCTCCTCGGCGGCGAACGCCCGGACCGTGTCCATGTTCATCAGGCTGTCGGCGACATGGCCCGAGACCCGGGCGATCGCCTCCTCGCGCCGGTCGACGAGCCGCTGGCGGCGGCGGATCAGCGGGACCACGCACAGCGCCGTCGTCGCGATCATCGCCAGGAGCCCGACGACGAGCAGCGGTTCGTAGCGCCACAGCACCACCGACCCGAAGAGCAGGGGCACGAAGCTCCCCATGACCTGGAAGGTCATGGTGTCGACGAACTCCTCGAAGCGGGAGGCGAAGCTCAGCACCCGCTTGGTCAGCGACCCGGCGAAGTTGTCGTGGAAGAACGCGGCGTCCTTGGCGAACAGTTCACCCATGCCGACGATGTACAGGTGCTCGATGCCGAGCGCGTCGAGGCGGTTGAGACAGTGCAGGCCGATGCGCCACAGCGTCTCCGCGAACAGCAGGACACCGGCGAAGGCGAGCACGTACGGCAGTGCCGCGCCGATGCCGACGTCCCCGTCACCGGCGATCCGGCCGACGAGCCTGGCGACGACCAGCGGCGCGATGTAGTTGAGGCCGATGTTGCCCAGCGCCGGAAGCAGCATCCCGGGCACCGCCAGGCGCCGGAGCCGGGCCGTCTCCCTTGCGTAGTGGCGCAGGGCGAGGAGCACCGGGCCCCTGCCCGGCCTGGCCTTGCGCGATTCGGGCGATCCCATGCCATCCTCGTGAGGTCCGGTCGGGCTGGTCAGGAATCGCAGTGTCCCGCGACGGACACGCACGGTCCAAGCGGTTTTTTCCGGACAAGGACGACTGACGGACGACTGGCGGCCTGCGCACATCTTGTGCCGTTTCGCCTGGTCCAGCAGCTCGGCCCTCCGTTCGCCCCGGCGCTCCGCCCACCCCGGATCGTCGACGGCGAGCTCCTCTACCGCTCGCAGCCGGCCCGCCGCTGAGACGATCCTGAGCATCGACACCAGACACCTCCATCGAGGAGGACGTAAGCCTTCGCCGAAGCAGCTCGGACGGCCTCGTCGAGGGTCGGTGCGAGTGCGGCCAACACGTCGACGGCCTCGCTGATGTAGCGGTGGACCGTGCTCGTCCCGACCTCGAAGGGAGCACCAGAAGTCGAGTCACCCGTACGGCAGGCCCGGCGTGCAGCGGCCCGGCCGGGTCTGAAGCCTAGGATCCGTCACTGGACTCAGCAGGACGCCACCCACCCTTGACGCGTGTGGTCGGCCCCTTCCCACGACCGAGGGAGTCGCGATGTCGCACGGCTTCGGCAGAACCCGGTGGCGGCGCTTCGCGGTGGTCCTGCTGCCCAGCGTCGGGGTCTGCACGGCCCTCGGCATCGCCATGGCCCAAGGGGCACTCGCCGCCTCGTTCCTCATCTCCGGCCAGCGTTTCCACGTCACGGCCGACAAGCTGACCGTCCGCGGCCTGAGCATCTACCCCATGGTCGACGTGTCGAAGAAGCACGAACTCGTCCCCGTCCTGGTCACCGGAGCCCGGCACGCGGAGATCAGCGGCCTGTGCCAGGCGGCCGAACTCGACCTCCCAGTGGTGGGCACCCACACCCTGACCCTGACCGGCAGCGACGAGCGCCCGACGGAAGCCACGAACATCTTCCTCGACACAACGTTCGAGGCAGCCGGCCAGGCGAACTTCAGGAACATCGACATCGGCATCGCACAGGGTGAGATCACCAAGGGCCCGGTCGATCCGGGCGACCGGAACTCACGCTTCTTCGACCCCAGCGGCTTCGGGCAGCAAGCCTCGTCGGCCACCCTGACCAACGTCAGCGTGACCTTGGTGGCGATCTCCGCCGCCACCTTCGACGTGCCCGGCCTGCGCGTACGGATCGATCGCGGCCACCGCGACTGCCCCTGACCCCGGGCCCGCCCCGGCACGCCTTCGGCCCCCGGCACCTCGCACAGTCGCCGTCCGCGACCTCACCCCTGATCAGGACTCGATGTTGATCCCCAGTTTCCTCGCCGGACGCCCCGGCCTCCGCGCCACCGCGGCCCGCTCCCGGCTCAGGTTCCGCGCCTGGCGTGGCGAACGCCCCTTCTGGGCCGGGCTGTTCACCATCAACGCGGGCCTGCCCATCCTCTACTGGCCCTACGCGCACCTCGACCTGGGCGGCATCCCACTCGCCCTGTCGACCACGTCCGGCGCCGGATCCTTGATCATCGGAACCCTGCTCATGGCCCTCGGCATCAGCCTCTGGCTCCGCCCTCACCAACGGGTGTTCGCCGGTCTCTCCACCCTCCTGCTCGCTCTCGTCTCCTTCCCCGTCGCGAACCTCGGCGGCCTGTTCCTCGGACTGTTCTCCGGCCTCATCGGCGGGTCCCTGGCCCTCGCGTGGCTCCCGCCGGATGCCACCGAGCCGGCCACTGCAACTGTCAGCCACCCGCCCGTGAGCGCCACGGCAGGAGACAACACCTTTGACACCTGACGGCCACCGCGTACCGCCCACCACCGCCCTCGACACTCACCGTCCGGCCGACCCTGCTCCGGCCGCTCCCCTGCGGCTCGGCCGTGTCCCGCAGCCCCTCGCCTGCGTACTGGCGGCAGCTGCGGTGCCCCTGGCTCTGCACCTTCCCACGTCCCGTCCCGCCGGCTCCCCCTCTCCTGTCAGCAGCGCGAACACGTCCACGGCACCGACATCGCCCGCCGTCCCCCCGCCGACGGCACCGAGCGGAACGGCAACCCCTGCGAACACCCTCCTGGGCGCCGTCACCGTTCCGTCGTCGCTCCCCACTCCCAGGGCGGCGCCGGTGAACGTGATTCCACCGTCCGTCGGCACCGGGCGAGCCGTCAGGGCCGTGGCACCGGGCGCCGCACTGCCGGTCCGGCTCGCGGACGCCTCCTGGAAGCTACGCGCCACCCGGCTCGTGCTCCGAACCCTCACGTTCCGCGGTGTCGTCACCGTACGCGGCATGTCGGGATCCGTCCGGATGCTGCGCTTCACGGCACGGTCGGTGGACGCCGTCGGCCTCGACGTGACCGTACGCCAGGGCGGCACGACACTGCGACTGCGCGCCAGGGAAGCCGCCACATCCACCCTCAAAGGCCGCAGCAACGGTGTGGTGACCCTCTACCTCCGTGAACTGACCGGCACCGTCGCGGCGCGCGCCGGTACGCCACTACCGCCCCACGGCGCCGTCACCGTCACACCCGACGCCATCCCGAACTGGCTCACGAATCAACCTGCCCCCGTCCGGACGCTCACCCTGACCGGTGCGACCGCCTCACGCCTCACAGCGTGCGACGCCGACCTCACCGTGCCAGGACCCCAATTCCGTGTTGGCGTGCGGTAACCCACGAACCCGGCAACCTCCACCTGCGCCACACCACCCGCGGGAGGACATCTGACGCACGGATCCTGTCCGTGTCACCCGGCCACGCGGCCTACGACAAACGCTGCAACCGGGGCCTGCGCGCGTCTTTCGCCTTCAGTCCGTACCGGATAACCCGCACTGAACGTCAACTCGAAGTCGCCGGCTGAAGGACCGCTCCTGGTCTTCGGCGCCCGGCAGCACGTCCGTCGCCTCAAGAAAAATCAGGGGCCCTTTCAGATCTCCTCTTTCGGAGAACCGGGGCAGGCCCCTACGACGAGGGCTCCACCGACACCTACCACGACTTCCCCGCCGTCCTCGCCGAGCCCGCCGTGGTCAGCGACGGCGCGCGCGTCAGCTACTGGGCCAGCACCGAGGGCCTGGCCCTGCGCCCGACGACGGACTGACGAGGTCATCGGGCGCCCGCGCCGATGACCTCCTTGACCAGGGCCACCTCGCTGGGCTCGTCGTCGGCGTCGGGAGTGAATCCCATGCGTACGACGACGAGGTCCTGCGACGGGACGACGATGACCTTCTGGCCGTCGTGTCCCGAGGCGTAGTAGGTGTCTTTGGGCAGCTCGGGCCAGCGCATGCTGCCGTCGGGCAGTACGTTGACGCGCCACGTCATGCCGTAACCGGGGTCGTCTGTCTTGTCGACGGGCTCGACCTCGAGCGAGCGCTTCATCCAGTCCTCGGGCAACAGCTGCTTGCCGTGCCACTTGCCGTTCTGCAACGCGAACTGGCCGATCGTGGCCCAGTCACGAGGTGTGGCCCACAAGTACGAGGAGCACACCGGCGTGCCCGCGGCGTCCGGTTCGAGCACGGCCGAGGAGAGACCGAGGGCGCGGAACAGCGTCTGCCGCGGGAGGTCGGCACCGAGCCCGGTGCGTTGCGCGAGGACCGAGCAGAGCAGGGTTGTCGAGCCGCTCGAATACTCCTGCACGGTGCCTGGCTTGTGCTCGGCCGGACGGCCGGCCACGTAGGCGCCCATGTCGGACTCGCCGTAGAGCATCTGCGTGATGGGCGTGCCGAGGTCATAGGTCTCGTCCCATTCCAGACCGCTCGTCATCCGCAGTAGCTGCTCGACGGTGATGTCCGCACGGCCGTCCTTCTTCCACTCGGGACGCAGCCCGTGGTCGTCGAGCGTGACCTTGCCCTGCTGCACGAGCATGCCGGTGATCAAGGCTGTAGCACTCTTCGACATCGACCAGCCGAGCTGCGGGGTCGTGGCGTCGAACCCCTTGGCGTAGCGCTCGGCGACGAGCTTGCCGTCCTTCACCACGACGACCGCCCGGGTGCCGAGCGCGGCGGCGTCCGAGGCCGACAGCCCCTTGCCGAAGGCGCGCGCGAGCGCGGCGTCCAGCTTCGCCGACGACTTGGGCGCCGGGGCGTGCGTGAAGGGATTGCCGTCGGCCGGGACAGTCGAGGCCGGGCCGAGCTGGGGGCGCTCGTCAGCAAGCGTGCAGCCGAACCCCTTGGTGTACCAGGCCTTCTGCTTTGCGAGCACGCCCAGCAGCGAGCCGGTGGTCTCGGCGGACCCGTCGGAGCCGTACCGCAGATAGGACTTGATCGGGTTCGCGGGCAGGTCGCTCGCTGCGTCGAGGCGGCCACCGATCTCGGTGACCGCGCAGTCGTTGTGCGCCGCGTAACCGGTGCCGGTGAGGATCATGGGCCGCTGCCACCGGTAGACACCGGTACCGACGGCGGTCGCCACGACCACAAAAACGGCGGCGACGACAAGTATTCGACGGAGTATGCGCACAGCCGGAAGCTAACAGCCCCGGCTACCAAGCGGTAGCCTCCGGAGCCCCACAAAACACGAGGTCAGCCCCTCTCTGTCCATCCCCCGAGAGCGTAGAGACTTCGTTACGCACATTGCCTCGTGATGCTCGTCGTCGAGCGGGCCTCCCGCATGTCCTGTCCGAAGGTGACGGGCGGGTGCCCGCCGGCGGCGCCGTGACGGCGCCTCGTGTTGCAGAAGTCCGCGATCCAGGTGCCGATCTTCATTCGTGCCTGTGGGGCTCGTTCATTCATCACTGCTCGTCAAGACCCTCCGGCTCCAGCGCGCCGTTCTGGGATCATCCGGAGATGATCGCCTCGCTCTACGAGCACGAGGACGTCATCGCCCACTACACCAAGGCAGCCACCGCGGCCGGCTGGCAGTTCGAGCACGACCCGTTCCCCGACGCAGCGCCCGCCGCCGTCGAAGGGGCGTGCTGGACCAGGACCGAAAAGGGGCGGCACCTGCTCCTCGACGTGGACTTCCGCACCGAGGCCTACTCACCCGCACCTGACGTGGGCACGGGGATCGCCTACGAGGTGTCGATCGGCACCACGTCGGACGGCAGCAACCACGACGGCGAGGCCACCTGCTGGCATCAGGGGTAGACGGGGCCCTTCTTCTTGCCCGCGAAGATGTCCTCCACCAGCGCCTTGAGGTTCTTGATCGACCGCTCCTCGGTGTCTGAGGAGACCGAGCTGTCGTCCTTGCCGCTGGCGTTGACGACCCGGCGGAACCGGGTGCCGCCGGGCATCTCGTCAAAGGTGTCCAGGAGGGGCCCTGTTGCGATCGCGGGTGCACGCAGTACTTTTCGGTCTGACCTTTGTCAGGTTCAGCGAGAACGCCACGACGCGCCACGGAGTGCCGTACTCCCCCGTGTCCTGGACCGGTACGACGGCTTCTCCTTCAACCACGCTGGTCCGGAATCTGATCACCGTGCCCGCTGCCGTGCTCCGCAGCCGCCTGGCCAGGGACGCGGAGATGTTGGCGTTGCGTCACGAGAACGCCGTGCTGCGCCGCCAGATCGCCCGGGTCCGCTACGAGCCCGCCGACCGAGTCCGGCTCGCCGCACTCTCGCGGCTGATCCCTCGCAGCCGCTGGCGCCAAGTCTTCGCAGTCACCCCCACCACACTGCTGCGCTGGCACCATGAACTCATCGCTTGGAAATGGACGTTCGCACCGAGAAGCCGCCTGGGCAGACCCTCCACCACACCCACCGTCAAGCAGCTCAACCTACGCATGGCCCGAGAGCAGGCCAGGAACCTTGCCATGACGCAGGAGCGCCGATGGACTCGCTGCGCTTCCTCCTCCGGGACCGGGACAGCAAGTACACCCGCACCTTCGACGCCGTCTTCGAGGCCAACGACGTGGAGATCCTGCTCAGCCCGCCGCAGGCGCCCAAAGCGAACGCGATCTGCGAGCGAGTCGTGGGCACCTTGCGCCGCGAGCTCCTCGACCGCATGCTGATCTACAACGAGGCCCACGCCCGAGCGATCCTGGCCGAATACATCAGGCACTACAACGGGCACCGCCGCCACCAGTCCCGGCAGCAACTGCCCCCGGACAGCGCCGAACCGGCCACCGTCACCGACCTCCAGGCCCACCGGATCCGGCAACAACGCCTCCTCGGCGGCCTGATCAACCAGTACGAGAGAACCGCCTGCCCAAACGGCCTCGCCGCAGCTCGCAGCACCGAATCGTATTTTCGAGCGGCACAGGACAGTGGGAGCGTGCTCCCGCTTCCCCGCCCCCACCCGGGAGCGGGCCGGAAACAGAAAAGAGGCCGTTCGAAAACGGCCTCTCACCTGCGACGTTCGATCGATCGAACAGTCGGGACGACAGGATTTGAACCTGCGACCCCTTGACCCCCAGTCAAGTGCGCTACCAAGCTGCGCCACGTCCCGGTGCCCTCTGACCTGGGATTTCCCCTGGCCGAACACGCAGGAAAACAATACCGCACTCCGGTAGGTGGTCGCGCACCCCTTTATCCGGGGTCCATCTCCGCTTGACCTCAAGTTTGGTCGAGGTTGAAGGATCGTCCGTATGACGACCACCACGGAAGAACGCCGGACGTACGGCTATGCGGACCTGCCCCGGCTGATGGGGCTGATGACGGGTGACGAGAAGCACGGACCGGCCGCGACCTCCACCCTGGACGTGCTGTGGGTGCTCTACGACCGCGTGCTGCGGGTCGGCCCCCGCAGCGCGCAGGACCCCGAGCGGGACCGCCGGGTTCGGCTCGTACGACTCGCCGCTCGGCCACCATCCCGACCGGGTGCTGGTCCCCGGGGCCGAGATCGGCAGCGGGTCGCTGGGGCACGGTCTGCCGATCGGCGTCGGGACGGCGCTGGGGCTGCGCGCGCAGGGGCTCGACGGGCCCCGGGTGTGGGTGCTGGTCGGGGACGCCGAGCTGGACGAGGGCAGCAACCACGAGGCGATCGCGTTCGCCGGGCCCGCCGGGCTCGACCGGCTGCACACGGTCGTCGTCGACAACGCCTCCGCCAGCCACGCCCGGCCGGGCGGCATCGCCGCGCGGTTCGAGGCGGCCGGCTGGTCCACGGAAACCGTCGACGGCCGGGACCACGCGGCGCTGTACGAGGCGTTCACCGCCGCCCATCCGGGACGCCCGCGGGTCGTGGTGGCCCGGGTCGAACCGAAGTACCGCTGAACCGCAGCCCCCTCAGCTCGCCCAGGAACCCAAGAAAGGAACCGAGGCATCCATGGACACCATGCGCGACCGCTTCGCCCCCGTCGTCTCCCGGCTGCTCGACGAGGATCCGCGGGTCGCGGTCGTCCTCGCCGAGATCGGCACGGACGGCTTCGCGGCGGCGGCCCGTCGGCACCCGGACCGGGTGATCAACGTCGGCATCCGGGAACAGTTGCTGATCGGCGCGGGGGCCGGTCTGGCGCTGACCGGCCTGAGACCGGTGCTGCACACGTTCGCGAGCTTTCTCGTCGAGCGGCCCTTCGAGCAGGTCAAGCTGGACCTCGGGCACCAGGCCGTCGGCGCGGTGCTGGTGAGCGCCGCCGCGTCCTTCGACTGGCCCGCGGGCGGGTACACCCACATGGCTCCGGGCGACGTGGCGCTGCTGGACACCCTGGACGGCTGGACCGTGCACGTGCCGGGACACCCCGACGAGGCCGAGACCCTGCTGCGGCACGCGGTGGCCGCGGGCGACGACAAGGTGTACGTACGGCTGTCCGCGCAGGCCAACGCCCGGGCCCTGCCGGTCGACGGGCAGCGGGCGCACACCGTGCGCGAGGGCCGCCGGGGCGTGGTCGTCGCCGTCGGACCCATGCTCGACGCCGTGCTGACCGCCACCGAGGGACTCGACGTCACCGTGCTGTACGCCGCGACCGTACGGCCCTTCGACGCGGCCGCGCTGCGCCGGGCCACCGAGGGGGCGGCGGCGGACGTGGTCCTGGTCGAGCCGTATCTGGCGGGTACGTCGACGGCGGCCGCGAACGATGCCCTCGCCGATGTGCCCCACCGGGTCCTGGGCCTGGGCGTGGGCCGACGTGAGCTGCGGCGCTACGGGACCATGGAGGAGCACGTGAGCGCGCACGGACTGGACCCGCACTCGCTCCGGGAGCGGATCACCGGCTTCCTGACCGGCGGGCGGGCGGCGGTACGCGGCTGAACCGCGGTGCCCGGGCGCCCGTCAGCCGCACTCGGGGCGTACGGGGGCGCGGTCGGCCGGTACGGGCGCCGGGACGGCCGCGGGCGGCAGCCTCGTCGTGGGGGTGTCGGCACGGATCAGACCGCGGATCGCGGGGACCGCGAGCAGGGCTGCGGGCACGACCAGGCTGACCGCCGCGGAGACCAGCAGCACCCGGCCCGCGCCGAGAAGCGACGCCGCGGGCCCGGCCAGCGCCTGCCCGACGGGCATCATGGCGAGCGAGCCGGCGACGTCGTACGCGTGGATGCGGTTGAGGACGTCGGAGGGGACCTGGGTCTGCACGCTGGTCGCCCACATCACGCCCCAGAAGGACATGCCCGCCCCGGCGACGGCGGCGCAGGCCGCCATGGCCGGTATCCCGAGCCCGGCGCCGACCGCCCACGGGAACGCGGCGAAGCCGAACAGGGCGACGGCACCGGCCCGCAGCATGCGGCGGGGGCGCAGGCGCAGGGCGAGCAGCCCGCCGACGACCGTACCGGCGCCGAGGGCGGAGTTGACCAGTCCGTAGGCGCGGGGGCCGTGCTGCTGCACCACCTCCGTCGCCACCAGCGGCACGGTCGGGCCCCATACCGCGACCATGTACAGGCACCAGACGGCGATCACGCCCCAGAGCCAGGTGCGGGCCCGGAACTCCCGCCAGCCCTCGACCAGATCGGTCCTGAAGGTTCCGGTGGCCGTGTGGGATCGCGCGGCGGCGGCCGGGGGGAGCGGGGGAAGGCGGAGCAGCAGCAGGCACAGGGCGCTGACCGCGTAGGTGGCGGCGTGCACGGCGAACACCGCGCCCGGCGAGGCGAAGCCGACGAGCAGTCCGGCCAGGGCGGGGCCGGCGAGCTGGGCGGCGGACTCGGCGACGCGTATGGCGCCGTTCGCGCCCTGGACGTCGGCGGCCAGCCGGGGCACGGTGCTGGCGACACCGGGCTGGAACACGGCGGCGGCCACGCCGTTGACGAAGCCGATCAGGCAGATCTCCCAGAGCACCACATGGCCGGCGAAGAACAGGCCGGCGGCCAGTGCCTGGGTGCCCAGGCGCACCAGATCGGCGCCGATCATGAGGCTGCGGGTGTCGAAGCGGTCGGCGAACACCCCGCCGAACACGACCAGTCCGGCGAAGGCGGCGGCCGTCGCGGCCATGGCGAGGCCGACCGCGCCGGCGCCGTACCCGTGCTGGAGCAGGCCCGCGGCGAGGGCGACCGGCAGCATGGTGTCGCCGAGCCGGGCGACGGCACGGCCGACGAAGAACAGGGCGAAGTCCCGCGACCGGAACAGCCCCTTCCGGCCCCCCGGCGGTGTCTTGCCGTACCCCCGCACGGCCGTCTCGCTCGTCTCTGTCGTCTCTGTCGTCCCTGTCGTCTCTTCCGACGGCGGTGTCCCGGTCATCCGCTGCTGCACCCTCCCCGACGACCTACGGGTGCCGCGGGACTTGGCCCATCCGGGCCGGTACCGCCCCGCCCCCGCTTCCGCCGACGGATCATGCCACGCGGCACCGGCGACGCCCACGGGTTTTCAGTCGGTGGGACGCCCGAGGTCCGGGTGCTCCTCCAGCAGCCGGGAAGACGCGGCCTGGCGCCAGGAGTCGGCGAGGATGTCCCGCAGCTCCTCCTCGTCCTCCAGCGCGGCCAGCCGGGTCCGCACCCAGGCGAACTGCGCCTCGTGGCCGGCGATCCAGAACTTCCCGGGCTCGGCCAGGACCAGTTCCTCGCGCTCCTCCTTCGGGCAGCGCACGGCCATGGAGGTCTCGTCCTCGGGCAGCGTGGCGAACATCTTCCCCGCGACCCGGAAGGTGGGCATGTTCCAGGCGGTCTTCTCCGTGGTGTCCGGCAGGGAGAGGGCGATACGGCGTACGTCTTCGGCATCCGGCATGAAGGGCACCGTAGCCGCTGCCACCGACAGTCAGCCCGCGTGGAGCGTTGCGCCCACGTGCTTGTAGTAGAGGGTGGTCGGCCGCAGCACCCCGTCCGGACTCGCCGCGTAGTCGGGGATCGTCCCGGCCCTGGTCCAGCCCGCGGAGAGGTAGAGGCGTTCGGCGGGGCTGCCGGTCTCCGTGTCGAGGTGCAGGAGGGTGATGCCGGCTTCGGCGGCCGCCTGCTCGGCGGTGGCGAGCAGGGCGCGCCCGAGACCCCGGCCGCGAGCGTCCCGGTGCACCATCAGTTTCACGAGTTCGGCGCGGTGCCGGCTGTTGGGCTTGTCGGCGAAGGCCAGGGTGACGGTGCCGAGCACGCGCCCCGCGTCCCGTGCCACCCACACCGCGAGCTGTCCAGAGGCGACCGCCTCGGCCCGCCCGCGCCACCAGGCGATCGCGTCCGTGCGGTCGAGCGGTGCCAGGAAGCCGATGGAGGCGCCGCCGTGCACGGTGTCGGCAAGCAGGCCGGCCAGCTCGCCGACGGCGGCGAGCAGCCGGGGTGCGTCGAGCCGGGTCGTGGTCGCGGTCACGGCAGCACCACCGCCAGCACGTACCGCACGTCCGCGTCCGCGGGGCACCGGAACCGCGTCGGCCCCCACACCCGCAGCCGCAGACAGTCACCGGCGTCGAGCCGGTGGACGACGTCCTCGGCGGTCACCTCCAGGGTCCCTTCGAGCACCCAGATGTGCTGTTCCAGGCCGGGCACGGGCGGCCGGTCGTAGGCGATGTCGGCGCCCGCCGTGAGCCGTCCCTCGACCAGTTCACCGCGCAGTCCGGCCTGCGGCGGCGACACGGACCGCCGTACGAACCCGGAGGCCCGGTCCTCCCACACCGGTTGCTCGGCCGCCCGCACGAGCCCGGCGGGCTCCGCCTCCACCTCGCTGAGCAGCTGGGACATCGTCCGCCCGTAGGCGGCGCACAGTCGGTTGAGCTGCGCGGCGGTGGGGCTGATCTCGGCCCGCTCGGCGCGGGACAGGGTGGAGCGGCTGACCCCGCTGCGCTCCGCCGCCTCCCCCAGCGACCAGCCGCGTCCGGCACGCAGCTCGGCCAGCCGGGCCCCGAGCCGGATGTCCAGTCGGGCATCGGCGCCCTGCCCGGCGCCCGCTCCGGTCGTATCCACTTCCTGCTTCATACCGAAGAGGATATCCCAGATCAGGGAAACAATCCCAAATACGGGACGGGGGGATGCAAGTCCGATCCGGAATTCAGGACGCATCAGGACAAAAACAGAAGCACCGGAACAGGGAAGGAAAGGACAAGATCAGGTCCTGAAGTCGACCCGAGCCACCACAGGGCCGCGCCCGGCTTCAGTGCCGGGAAGCCTCGGCCAGCGCCTCCAGCACCGGCCGGATGAGCGGATGTCCCTCGGCTCCTCTGCGCACGGCCGCGAAGACCCGGCGGGTGGGGGCCACCCCGTCGACCGGGCGGACGACCACACCGCTCAGGTCCATGCCGCGCAGCGCCGACCGGGGCACCAGGGCCACACCGGCGTCGGCCGAGGCCAGCGCCACCACCGCGCGGAAGTCGTCCGAGGAGTGCTCGAGGCGGGGCTGGAAACCGGCGTTCTCGCAGGCCATGACGACGACGTCATGGCAGGGGTTGCCGGGGTAGGGGCCGATCCAGGGGTCCTTGGCCAGCTCGGCGAGCGGGACCTCGACGCTGTCGGCGAGCCGGTGGGCGACCGGGACGACCGCGTCGAAGGGCTCGGCGTACAGCGGGACATGGGTCAGCCGCGGGTCGTCGGCCGACGGGGCCCCGCGGTACTCGACGGCCACGGCCACGTCGACCTGCCGGTCCAGCACCATCGGGAGGCTGGCGTCGCCCTCCGCGTCCTGGACGCGGATGCGGATGCCGGGCGCCGAGACGGCGAGCCGGGCCACCGCGGGCGCGACGACCTGGGCGATGCCGGTGGCGAAGGCCGCGACGGTGACCGTGCCGGCCTCGCCCGAACCGTAGGCGGCGAGTTCCGCCTCCGCCCGCTCCAGCTGGGCGAGCACCGCGTTGGTGTGGCCGAGCAGGATCTCGCCGGCCGGGGTCAGCCGTACCCCCTTCGCGCTCCGCTCGACCAGGCGGTGGCCGGTCTCCTGCTCCAGCGCGGTGAGCTGCTGGGAGACCGCGGAGGGGGTGAGGTACAGCGCGGCGGCCGCCGCCGTGACCGTACGGTGGTCGGCCACCGCACGGAGGATGTGGAGCCGCCGCGCTTCGATCATGGGACCGATTCTCTCAAACGGAACGAGGTGTCCTGTTCCGCCCGATCGGCCTCGGTCCCGGTGCCCCGGCTCAGGCCTCCAGCTCGGCGCGCGCCGCGACGAAGGCGTCGACCGCGCGGTTGACGTCGTCCGTGGAGTGCGCGGCGGACAGCTGGACGCGGATACGGGCCTGGCCCTGCGGGACGACCGGGTACGAGAAGCCGATCACGTACACGCCGCGCTCAAGGAGCAGTTCGGCCAGCCGTGCGGCCCGCGCGGCGTCGCCGATCATCACCGGCGCGATGGCGTGATCGCCGGGCAGGACGTCGAAGCCCTCCTCGGTCATCCGGGAGCGGAACAGCGCGGTGTTCTCCCGCAGCCGCACCCGCAGGTCGTCCGCGGACTCCAGCAGGTCGAGGACCTTCAGGGAGGCGGCCGCGATCACCGGGGCCAGGGTGTTGGAGAAGAGGTACGGACGGGACCGCTGGCGCAGCAGCGCGACGATCTCCGCGCGGGCGGCGACATAGCCGCCGGAGGCGCCGCCGAGGGCCTTGCCGAGCGTGCCGGTGATGATGTCCACGCGGTCCATCACGCCGTGCAGTTCGGGCGTGCCGCGGCCGCCGGGGCCGACGAAGCCGACCGCGTGGGAGTCGTCGACCATGACCATGGCGTCGTAGCGCTCGGCGAGGTCGCAGATCTCGTCCAGCGGCGCCACATAGCCGTCCATGGAGAAGACGCCGTCGGTGACGATGAGCTTGCGGCGCGCACCGCCCTCGCCGGCCTCCTTCAGCTGCCGCTCCAGGTCCGCCATGTCGCGGTTGGCGTAACGGAACCGGCGGGCCTTGGACAGCCGGATGCCGTCGATGATCGAGGCGTGGTTGAGGGCGTCGGAGATCACCGCGTCCTCGGCGCCGAGCAGCGTCTCGAAGACACCGCCGTTGGCGTCGAAGCAGGAGGAGTACAGGATCGTGTCCTCCTGGCCGAGGAACGCCGACAGCCGCGCCTCCAACTCCTTGTGCACCTCCTGCGTACCGCAGATGAAGCGCACCGAGGCCATGCCGTAGCCCCAGCGGTCGAGGGCCTCGTGGGCGGCGGCGACGACCTCGGGGTGGTCGGCGAGGCCGAGGTAGTTGTTCGCGCAGAAGTTGAGGACCTCGCCGGGGCGGCCGCCCGCGGTGACGGCGACGGTCGCGGACTGCGGGGTGCCGATCACGCGCTCGGGCTTGTGCAGACCGGCGGCGCGGATCTCGTCGAGGGTGGCGCGCAGGTCGTCGCGCACGGAGTCGAACATCGAAAGCTCCTAGGAAGTGGCGGGTGACTTGCGGCTACGCGGTCCAGTCGAGGATGACCTTGCCGCCGCGGCCGCTCGCCGCGTCGGCGAACGCCGCCTCGAAGTCGCGGTACCCGTACCGGCCGGTGATCACGGGGGACAGGTCGAGGCCGCCCTCCAGCAGGACCGACATCGCGTACCAGGTCTCGAACATCTCGCGGCCGTAGATGCCCTTGATGGTGATCATCGAGGTGACGATCCGGGCCCAGTCGACCGGGAACTCCTGGGCCGGCAGGCCGAGCATGGCGATCCGGCCGCCGTGCGTCATGTTGGCGATCATGTCGCGCAGGGCCTCGCCGCGCCCGGACATCTCCAGGCCGATGTCGAAGCCCTCGCGCAGGCCGAGGATGCGCTGGCCGTCGGCGATGGTGGCGTCGGAGACGTTCAGCGCGAGACTCGCGCCGATCTTGCGGGCCAGTTCCAGGCGCTCCTCGCTGACGTCCGTGACGACGACGTTGCGGGCGCCGGCGTGCCGGGCCACGGCCGCGGCCATCAGACCGATCGGGCCGGCGCCGGTGATCAGCACGTCCTCACCGACCAGCGGGAACGACAGCGCGGTGTGCACGGCGTTGCCGAACGGGTCGAAGATCGCGGCGACGTCGAGGTCGACCGGGACGCGGTGCACCCAGACGTTGGAGGCGGGCAGGGCCACGTACTCGGCGAAGGCGCCGTCACGGCCGACGCCGAGCCCGATCGTGGCCCGGCACAGGTGGCGGCGCCCGGCCAGGCAGTTGCGGCACTTGCCGCAGACCAGGTGGCCCTCGCCGCTGACCCGGTCGCCCTCCTTGATGTCCGCGACGTCACGGCCGGTGGCGACGACCTCGCCGACGAACTCGTGCCCGACCACGAGCGGGGTGCGGATGGCCTGCTGCGCCCAGCCGTCCCAGGCCCGGATGTGCAGGTCGGTGCCGCAGATACCGGTCCGCAGGACCTTGATCAGAACGTCACCGGGACCGATCTCGGGCTCCGGGACGTCCATGAGCCACAGTCCGGGCTCCGCGTTCTGCTTGACCAGCGCCTTCAACGGTACGGCTCCTGTGGGTGAGATCCCTGCCGCGGGCATGCCGAAGACGCCCGCAGCCGGGGAGAGCAGTGGAATCGCCTAGCAATCTGCCGTATCGCGGTGCCGTGGTCCATCGAGGTTTTCTTAAGCGGCGCCACAGCTCTGCTTCACACCGGTGTGCCGCGCCCGCCAGGCCCGGCCCGCCCGGCCCGGTCCGTCCCCCGGTCGGCGCAGTCCCCCGTGTCCCCCGGTCGGCCCAGCCCGTCCGTCGCCCGGTCGGCCCAGCCCGTCCGTCCCCCCGGTCGGCTCAGAGCGGGAGGCCGTCCGCCTCGCACCGTTCGATGCGCGCCGTGAGCTCGGCGGCCGTCGACTTGATGGTCTCCAGGCCGGTCCTCCCCCAGGGCCGGGGCGTGGCGTCGGCCACGCACACCGTGCCCAGCACCATCCCGCCGGCGGCGACGAGCGGGGCGCCGAGATAGGAGTGGATGCCGTAGTCGTAGACGATCGGGTTGCCCGCGAACCGCGGATAGTCGCGGACGTCCTCCAGGACCAGCGCCTTGCGCCGGACGACGACATGGGGGCAGTACCCGTGGTCGCGGGGCAGCCAGCGGCCCACCTCGGGCCGGCCGGGGGGCGCGGGCGGAGGGGCTCCCGGAAGGTGCAGCCCGGCGAAGTACTGCCGCTCCTCGTCGATGAAGTTGACCATGGCGTACGGGGCCCCGGTGAGGTGGGCGAGCCGGTCCGCGAAGGCGTCGAGCTCGGGCTCGGGCCGCTCCCCCAGGCCCAGCCTGCGCAGTCGCAGCGCGCGGGCGGGCGCCTCCTTGTCCTCGGGGGTGAGCAGCAGCCGGCCCGCCGGACGCGGTGCGCCGTAGCTCATGGCCGGTCTCCGGCCGGGTGCGCGAGGGCCGAGTGCGCCAGGGCCGGGCGGGTGCGGGCCGGCTCCGGGTGGGTGCGGGTCATGTGCGGGCTCCGTGGACGGGTGCGGGAATCGCGGGCTCCGTGGGCGGGTGCGGGGATCACAGATGGACGCCACGGCTGGGCTCGGGGGCCGCCGGGGCATGGGCGATGAGGTGGCGTACGAGGGTCAGCAGGGTCTGGACGCCCGAGGCGGAGATACGGGCGTCGCAGCGCACCACGGGGATCCCGGGACCGAGGTCGAGGGCCGCCCGGACCTCCTCGGAGGCGTAGCGGTGGGCGCCGTCGAACTCGTTGACCGCCACGATGAAGCCGAGACCGCGTTCCTCGAAGAAGTCGACGGCGGCGAAGCACTCCTCCAGGCGGCGGGTGTCGGCCAGGATGACCGCGCCGAGCGCGCCCTCGGAGAGCTCGTCCCACATGAACCAGAACCGCTCCTGTCCGGGCGTGCCGAACAGGTAGAGGACGTGCTGCGGGTCGAGCGTGATGCGGCCGAAGTCCATCGCCACGGTCGTCTCGACCTTGTTCTCGATGCCGTCGAGATTGTCGGTCGTGGCGCTGACGGTGGTGAGCAGCTCCTCCGTGCTGAGCGGGGCGATCTCGCTCACCGTGCCGACAAAGGTCGTCTTGCCGACCCCGAAACCGCCCGCCACCAGGATCTTCAGCGCGGTGGGGAAGGGCATGGGGCCGTTCTCGTACTCAGAGCTGTCGTCGTAGTCCATCGAGCACTGCCTCCAGAAGGGCCCGGTCGGTGGGGTTGTGGTGGAATTCGGGAGGTTTGGTGGTCAGTACCCCGCAATCGACCAGGTCGGACAGCAGCACCTTGGTGACGGCCGCCGGCAGCTTCAGATGGGCGGACACCTCGGCGACCGAGACGGGCGCGCGGGAGAGGGCGAGGGCCTGTGCGTGCTCCGGACCGAGGTACCCGAGCGGGGTGACCCCGGTGGCCCGCACCTGCGAGATGAGGTCGAGCGCGATGGTGGGCCTGGTGCGGCCGTTGCTGACGGTGAAGGGCCGCACCAGCCGTCCGGCCGCGTCGTCGAGCCAGGGCCCGTCGCCGGCCGCCGCCACGCTCAACGCCTCATCACCGGGGGGTCGGCGGCATGCTGCCGGGGCGCCGTCACCAGGTACGGGCGGACGCTCTTGACCAGCATGGCCATCTCGTAGCCGAGCACCGCGGCGTCGGCCTCGCGGCCGGCGAGCACCGCGAGGCAGGTGCCGGAGCCGGCGGTGGTCACGAACAGCAGGTTCGCGTCGAGTTCGACGACCACTTGCCGTACGTCGCCGCCGTCGCCGAAGCGCACACCGGCGCTGCGCCCGAGGGAGTACAGGCCGGAGGCCAGGGCGGCCATGTGGTCGGCGCTGTCGTGGTCCAGGCCGTGGACGGACTTCACGAGTCCGTCGCAGGAGAGCAGGACCGCACTGGTGGTGTGCGGGACGCGCTGCACGAGGCCGCTCATCAGCCAGTCGAGATCGGACGAATGACTGGTCGGCACATCGCTCGCCATGGTGGATCGACTCCTTGGGGTACGAAGGTCGGCGGGAGCTGTGGGGGGTGCGGTGGTCATCCGGCAGGCGCGCTCCCGTCGTGCCGGGCGGGGTGCTGGTCGGGTCCGGGCGCGGACCGGCTGTCGCGCGCGCCGGATGCCTCGGGGGCGGCGGGCACCGCGGGCTGCGCCCGGGCTATACGTGCCTTGTCCAGGAAGGACGTCGGTACGGCGACGCCGGGCGGCGACGGTTCGGCGGCAGCGGGCGGCGGTACGGCGACGGGCGTCGGTGTCGGCGTCGACGTCGGCGCGAGGTGTACGTCGTTCGGTACGAGCTGTACGTCGGAGAGGGACGCGCCGGGGGGTGCGGCCGCCTCCAGGCTCTGCTGGGCCTCGGCCAGGCCGACGCCACGCTGGAAGGCGGCCATCAGGCCCGGGTCGTGCGCGGCGACGTGTTCGGAGTCCTGGCGGGGCGTGGGCCCGCCGCGCAGCTGGGGGGCGATGTGCTCCTGGGCGCGCCGCCGGGGCAGCCGGGGCTTGCCCATGGTGCCGCGCACCGCGCCGCTGCGCGGGGTGGGCAGCCCTTGCGTGCTCTCGGCGACGGTCCGGCGTTCCTCGGGCCTGATCCCGGGAACGGCCGAAGCGGGGTTGGACCGTTCCCCCCTGGGGCCGCGCACCGGCAGAGCAGCGGGCGCGCCCCCGAGCGGCCGGGAGGCGTCGGGGGTGCTGCGCGGGGCCGGCAGTTCGCCGTGACCGCCGGACGTTCCGCCGTCGTCTCCGCCCGGCGGCCGGTCCGGTTCGCCGGTGCGCGCCGATGCGCCCGGACCCGCGGTGCCCTGCGGCAGAGCACGGATCCCGGCCTCCGGCCGCGGACCGGCTCCGGCCGCCTCCGGTCGCGTACCGCTCGTGGCAGCTGCCGGGCCCGTGCCGCTCCCCGGCCGGGGAGCGGCGGCGCCGTTCGCCTTCGCACGCGGATCGGTGCCGTTCGCCACGGGGGACGCCCCGCCGCGACCCGACCCGGAGGCCGGCCCGCCGCCGTTGCGGGTGAGCGCCGGGCCGTTCCCCGTCGGGGCCGGGCCGCTCCCCGTGCGGGCCGGTCCGTCGCCGTTCCCGGTGCGGGCCGGTCCGTCGCCGTTCGTCCCGTCGGCCGGGTACCCGAACCCGGTACCGCCCGGGATCGGGATCGGGCCGCGGCGGCCCGGCACGGGGACCGGCCCGCTGACACCTGGCGCGGTCGAGGCGGAACCCGTGGAGCCCGTACCGCTCCCGCTCCGCGCGCTCCGGTCGAGGGCGGCGGGAACGACGGTGCCACGGTCGTCGTCACGCTGCTGCCGACGCCGTCGGCCGGTCGGGACGGCAGGTACGGCGGGCGCGAGCTGCCGTCCGGACTCCGGGGCGGATCCGGTCCCGGACTGCTGCGGTGCGGCGGGACCGGTCGCCGGGTCCGCCGGCCGTGGCACGGCGACGGCCCCGAGGACGCCACCCGGCGCCGTGCCGAGCAGCCCCTGCGGCACGACCAGGACGGCCTGCACCCCGCCGTAGATGTTGGTCTGGAGGCGGACCCTGATGCCGTGTCGGCGCGCGAGCTGGGAGACGACGAAGAGCCCGATCCGGCCGTCGGCGAGCAACCGGGCGACATTGACCTGGTCGGGGTCGGCGAGCAGGTCGTTCATCCTGCTCTGCTCCTCGGCGGGCATACCGAGCCCGCGGTCCTCCACCTCGACGGCGAGCCCGGAGGTGACGAGATTGGCCCGCATCAGCACCTGGGTGTGCGGGGCGGAGAACACCGTGGCGTTCTCGACGAGTTCGGCCAGCAGATGGATGACGTCGGCGACGGCGTGACCGCGCAGCTCGCCGTCGACCGGCGGGACGAGCTTGACCCGTGAGTACTGCTCGACCTCGGCGATCGCGGAGCGCAGCACCTCGGTCATGGACACCGGGTTGCTCCACTGCCGGCGCGAGACCGCCCCGCCGAGCACGGCGAGGTTCTCGGCGTGACGGCGGATGCGGGTGGCGAGGTGGTCCACGTGGAAGAGGCCCTTGAGCAGGTCGGGGTCCTCGATCTGGTTCTCCAGCTCGTCGAGGATGGAGATCTCCCGGTGCACCAGCGACTGGAGCCGCCGGGCCAGGTTCAGGAAGACCTCCAGCTTCTGTTCGCTGCCCGTCTGACTGGAGAGCTGGGCGGCCTGCACGACGGCGGTGACGGCGCCGTCGTGCGCGCGGGCCAGGTCCGCGGCGAGCAGTTCGAACTCGTCGGCGTCCTTGGCCGGGCCGCCGCGCGGCTTGCGCCGGGGCGCGTTCTCGCCGCGTCGTAACGCCTCCACCACGGCGCGCAGATCGGCCTCGCCGCGGGCGCTGCTGCGGCGCAGCGCGGCGATCCGGTCGGTCACGGACCGGGCGGCACGGTCGGCGGCGACGGCGGCGATCAGGATCCCGGCGACGGTGACCGCGAGGGCGCCGGTCAGTACCGCCCACAGGGTGATGCCCTGTCCGGCTCCGGCGGAGCGGGCGGTGACCAGGATCGCCGCGCACGCGCTGAGGGCGACCGCGATGGGCGGCAGCACGGCGAGCCGCAGGAGTTGCGGCCGTATGTGGGCCTCGGGAAGCGGGACGGCGGGGCGGGCGACCGGCCGCCCGTGCCGCCCGCCGCCGTCACGGCGGTCTGCGCGTGCGGCCGGTGCGCGGAGGTGAGACATCGGTGTCCTCGTGCTGGTCCGTCGAGCCTGAGCCTGGTTGCTCACGCGTGGTGCGCAGCTCGGGCATGCGCCATCGCGATGCCGGTCGGGAGAGCCGAAGAATTCGGCCCTGCGTCGCCCGGCGGACACTCACAGTAGTCGCGGTTGCGACAGGTGCGGTGGGCAGTTGGCAAAGTCCCACGGGGAGCATCCCGCTCTGGTATGAGGCCTCGCACGAAAGACCGATAAACCCACCAGACCCCCCTCCCCCAGGGGGAACGCGAAGAGAACCTGGCAGTAAGAAGTTGGTCTCAACCGATCAGAAACAGTCGCTGTCGGTGATGCCGAAAGGCTCGGTGATGCCGAAGGGGCGGGAACTGTTGCCGCCCGACCGCGCACGGGTGCCGACGGAGCACGAGAGGAAACGGGGCCGCGCGTGGTCCGGCCCCGGACGGATCGACCGCTACTCCCCCGCGAAGGCCGGTTCCGGTCCGGCCGACGCCACCGGCGGCCACGTGGGCCAGCCCCCGGTCGGCGGCTTGGCGACGGCACGCCACCACGGCGCCGAGGGCGCCGCCACGGTCGGCTCGAACGGCTCGCCGGCCACCGGGGCCGCCAGGTTCGCTCCGGCCTTGTGCAGGGCCCGCATCGTGCCCTCGCCCGGCTCGGCCCACGGGTGCGGCGCCAGATTGAAGGTCGCCCAGTGGATGGGCAGCATCACGCCGGCCGCCGGGTCACCGGACTGGAGGTCGAGGTGGGCCTGGACCCCTTCCTCCGGAGTCATATGAATGTCGGGCCAGAAGTCCGAGTACGCACCGATCTGGATCATTGTGGCGTGGAACGGGCCGTGTTCCGCGCCGATGCCCCGGAATCCGTCGAAGTAGCCCGTGTCACCGCTGTGGTAGATCCGGTGTTCCTCGCCGGCCACGACCCAGGAAGCCCACAGCGTGTGCTGGGTGTTGCGCAGCCCGCGGCCGCAGAAGTGGCGCGCGGGGGTGGCGGTCAGGGTGAGGCCGCCGATCCGGGTCGACTCGTGCCAGTCCAGCTCGCGCAGCCGGTCGGCCGCCACACCCCAGTGTTCGAGGTGCTCGCCGACCCCGAGCGGCACGGCGAACAGGGTGTCCGTGCCCGCCAGCGCCTTGATCGTGGGCATGTCGAGGTGGTCGTAGTGGTCGTGGGAGATGACGACGACGTCGACCGGGCCGAGCGCGGCCAGCGGCAGGGGCACCGGGTGCAGCCGCTTGGGACCGGCGAAGGCGAACGGCGAGCAGCGCTCCCCCCAGACGGGGTCGAACAGCACCCGTCGGCCGTCGATCTCGGCGAGCACGCTGGAGTGTCCCATCCAGGTGAGCCGCAGTCCGGAGGCGGGCGGCCGGGCGAGGTCGGCGAGGGTGGTGGCGTGCACCGGGATCGTGCCGCTCGGGGCACGGTGCGACTTGGCCTCCCGGTCGAAGTACACCTTCGCGAGGGAGGCGGCGGAGCCCGAGGGACGGATCCGGGACGGGCCGCCGGGGTTCTGGAACACCCCGTCCTTGAAGTGGGGCGATCTGCGGATGCGCGCCATGCGCCCGCCGCTCGGGTCCGCGCCGAAGGCCGCGGGCTGCAACGAGCGGAGCCCGAGGCTCGAGGAACGGGAACCGGGCACGGCACCTCCAGGGGGAGTCAGGACGTTTCATTATGGTCGGCTCCTGCCACAACGCCGGTGCCCGGCCGTACGTTCCCGCCCGCCCCGCGGGCAGCCGTGGCGCCTGTCACCGGCGACGGCCGTCCCGAACCCGGGCCCGTTCGGTACGGATCACTTCGCCGTTCCGGCAGCGGGGGTGCGGCACTAGGGTGACCGGGTGGCGAGAGTGCGGTTGAACGTGGCGGAGCGGCGCGAGGAGTTGCTGCGGGCCGCCGTGCAGCAGATCGAGGCGCGGGGCGTGGCGGCGGTCAGGATCGCCGACGTGGCCTCGGCGCTCGGGGTGAGCAACGCGCTGGTGCTCTACCACTTCTCGACCAAGGAGAAGCTGGTCGCCGCCGCCTTCACCTACGCGGCCGAGGAGGACCTGGCCCGGTTGCGCAAGCTGCTCGGCCGCCGGACGACCGCGCTGCGGCGGCTGCGCTCGGCCGTGCGCTGGTACGCCCCCACGGGGCAGGCCAAGGGCTGGCGGCTGTGGATCGAGGGGTGGGCGGCGGCGCTGCGCGAGCCCGCGCTGCAGGACGTCACGCGCGACCTCGACCGGCGCTGGAAGGCGGCGCTCGCCGAGGTCGTCGCGGACGGTGTGGCCGCCGGGGAGTTCGAGTGCCCGGACCCCGCGGCCACCGCGCTGCGTCTGACGGCGCTGCTCGACGGGCTCGCCGTGCAGCTGACGTCGTACTCCGGTGCCGTCTCGCGGGCCCGCGCGCAGGAGTGGGTGGACGAGGCGCTGGCCCGGGAACTGGGTCTCGCACGGGAGGCGTTGACGGCGTAGGCGCGGAGCCGGCCGGAGGACCGGCCCCGCGCCCGGGTCCGTCGGCCGCTCAGGCCACGGACGCGATCCGTTCCTTGATGTCCTCCGGGGACAGCGCGCCCTTGGCGGTCACGTGGTCGCCCGAGGACTCCCCGCGCAGCCGTCGGCCGATCCACGGAACCAGGTACTCACGCGCCCAGTGGACGTCGTCGCGCCGTACTTCGAGGGTGCCGCGCGGGGGCAGCGCGGGCCAGGGCTGCTCCGGGTCGGCCGGCACGTCCACGCCGAGGGTCTGGCCCGCGCGCAGTGCCACGCGCGTGTGCCCCTCGGGCCCGAGGTGGAGCCGGTCGTCGTCCCAGGCCCGGCGGTCCTGGACGGACTTGAGGGACCACAGGTCCAGCACCGGGCAGCCGTACCGGTCGGCGACGGCCCGGACGTGCCCGTTGTAGGTCGCGATCTTCCCGCGCAGGTGCTTGAGCAGGGGAACACCGCGGGTGTCGAAGCCGGTCGTCACCATGACCGTGCCGGATACGGCGGTCAGCGCGGCGATCGCGCGCTCGAACCGCTCCGCCACCTCGTCGGGGTCGGTCCCGGGCCGCAGGATGTCGTTGCCGCCGGCACAGAAGGAGACCAGGTCCGGCGCGAGTCGGACGGCCTGCGGAAGCTGGTCCTCCACGATCTGGTCGAGGAGCTTTCCGCGTACCGCGAGATTGGTGTACTGGAAGTCGCCCTCGGGCTGCCGGTCCGCCAGGAGTACCGCGAACCGGTCGGCCCAGCCGACGAACGCCCCGTCGGGGCCGGGGTCGCCGACGCCCTCGGTGAAGCTGTCCCCCACCGCTACGTACGACCCGATCACTGCTCTGCTGTCACTCTTCGAATCGTCTGCCACATCGGCTCATGATTCACCTTCGAATGTGACCTACGCGACCGTAGCCATGGGTTGACGGACGGTGAGATAAGCCACTCCTAAAGAGTTGCCCAATCGGGGAATAAGCGTGCGATCCGGGACGTCGACGCGGTGCCCGCACCCGGGCACGCCGAAGGCCGGACCCCGGGGGTGGGGGTCCGGCCTTCGACGGCGGAGACGCGTGCGGGAGACGGCCTGTCGGTCGGACAGCCCGTCAGCCGCACGGCCCGTCGGTCAGACGGCCCGGCTGTCAGGCGGCCCGGCTGTCGGACGGCCCGCGGGTCAGACGGCGACGCCGTGCGCGCGGAGGTAGGCGATCGGGTCGATGTCGGAGCCGTAGTCCGGCGTGGTGCGGATCTCGAAGTGCAGGTGCGGACCCGTCACGTTGCCGGTCGCGCCCGAGAGGCCGACCTGCTGACCCGCGGTCACGGCCTGGCCGGCCGAGACGGAGAGCTGGGACAGGTGGGCGTACTGCGCGTAGTGGCCGTCGGCGAGCCGGATGACGACCTGGTTGCCGTACGCGCCGCCCCAGCCGGCCGAGACGACGGTGCCCGCGCCGACGGCCTTGAGCGAGGTGCCGGTCGGGACGACGAAGTCGACGCCGGTGTGGTGGCCGCTGGCCCACATGCTGCCCGCCACGTGGTAGGCGGTGCCGATCGGGGCCCCGGCGACCGGGAGCGTGAAGCCGCTGCCGGTGGTCTGCGGCGCGGCGGCCTGCGGGGCTGCGGGCTTCGACGCCGAGGACTGCGCGGACGAGGACTCCGTGGACGCGGACTTCGCGGAGGAGGACTCCGCCGACGGGGACTTGGGCGCGGCGGCCTGCGGGGCGGCGGACCGGGCGTCCCCGCCCGTCACGGCCTGCGCGCCGATGCTGAGCTTCAGACCGGGGTGGATCAGCGACGGATCGGCCCCGACGGCCGCCCGGTTGTCCTGGTAGAGCCGGTGCCAGCCGCCGTCGACGTGCTGCGCGTCGGCGATCTTCGCGAGGTAGTCGCCGGCGACCACCGTGTAGGTACGGACATCCGCGCTCTGCCCGGCAGCCTGCTCGGCGGTCTTCTGGCCGCTCGTCGCGACGGACTGCGTGACCGTGCCGGGAACCGACTGGACGGCGGACTGCGGCGTCGCCGCGTGCGCACCGGTGGCTCCCAGCAGCGGGAGGGCGAGCGCGGCGCCGCCGGTTCCGGCGACGGCGAACGAGCGGGTGAGACGCAGGGTCTTGGGACGGCGGTGCTTACCCTTCGCGGGCATGGCGATTTCCTCTCCGGCGCCTACGAGGTGAGCTGTCGGGTGCGGACTGGAGATGCCCGGCCGCGCTCGCGGCGCGGCTGAACCCCTAGCCTGTTCCGGTGACGGGACCAGGCGGTCGAGCCTGTGGGTCCCCCGCTCCTGCCGTGCACGGGTGAGTGTGCGGGCACCGGGCGGCGGCAGGATTAGGCGTCCGTCCGGATCGGTGTGGAACCTAAGCGAGCCCGCCGCAAGGGGACAAGCGCCCCCTTCCGGATCTGCCCGATTTGCTTGATCCGTTACGAGAGATCCCGATTACCCTCTGTGAATTCACCGCCCTCTCGCTTCACATCTCCCCAAAAAAGCGCACTGATTGCGTGAACATGACGTACCACTCACGGTCACCGATATGACCCTGCTCACGCGCTTGCCACTCAGCCGCCTTTACTCCGGGGCGACTTAGCACGAAAGGTTCAATTCGGGCATACATCTCAGAGATTCCAAATAGCGGCGATCTGCGCATTGAGGCTTTGGCCTGTGGACAACGCGGCCCCCCTCGAACCGATGTCGTATCGTCGACAGCGCATCCCGTCGGCCACCCGCCGAGCCACGCCGACGGGTCCAGCGGGAGGAGCCCCCCTTGACGCAGCAGGTCCCGTCGACCGAGCCCGAACTGGCCGGAGTGCGCAACTTCCGTGACGTCGGCGGGCTGCCCACCGCCGACGGACGGCGGGTGCGCCACGGCGTGCTGTTCCGCAGCGGTCACCTGGCGCACGCCACCGACGAGGACGCGGCGTTCCTGTCCTCCCTGAAGCTGCACACGATCTTCGACTTCCGCAACGCGGCGGACCAGAAGCTGGAGGGCCCGGACGTCGAGCTGCCCGGCGTGCGCAATGTGAACCTGCCGCTGTCGGACCCGGCGGACGGCTCCGAGTTCTGGAAGATGGTCCGCGACGGCGAGATCGAGCAGCTGCGCGCGATCCTCGGCGAGGGCAAGGCCGCCCACCGGATGATCATGTCGTACCGCACCATCGTCAAGGAGCGGACGGCCGAGCACTCCCGGGTGCTGCACTCGCTCGCCGAGGACGGTGTCCCCGTCCTGATGCACTGCGCGGCGGGCAAGGACCGCGCCGGTCTGTCCATCGCGGTGACGCTGCTGGCCCTGGGGGTGGAGCGCGAGGCGATCCTCGCCGACTACCTGGAGTCCAACGCCACGCACCGCCGTTACAAGGTGCGCCGCAGCGACTCGTCCTCGGCGGGCTACTCCCCCGAGGTCATGGAGCTGCTCAGCCCCCTGTTCGACGCGCGTGCGGAGTACCTGGCCGCGGCGCTGGAGACCATCGAGGAGAACTGGGGCGGCGTCGACGCCTACCTGGAGCTGGGGCTCAAGCTGACCCCCGGGACCCGGGAACGGCTGCGCGAGCGGCTCCTGGACTGACCGGAGGCCGGAGCCCGGCGGCGGTCCGCCGCCGGGCTCCGGCCTCCGGGGCCGCCCGCTGCCGGGCGGCCACTGCTACCGGGTGGCTACTGCTGTTGCGCGCCGACCTCGAAGAGCAGCCAGATGAAACCCGCGAGGACGTGTCCCACGGCGATGTAGATGATCAGCCTGATCCAGAGGGCACGGGGGAACTTCTCCTCGATGTCGCTCATGGCCTCTCTCCGATGACGTTGCCGAGGCACAGGGCGGCCGTCGGGCTTTGCAGCAGGGTGTGTACGAACAGCAGCTCGACCCCGGCGGGGTCCTGAGCGGCGATACGGTGCGGGGTCAGCGAGTCGAAGTGCGCGCTGTCGCCCGGACCGAGCAGATGGGTGGCGTCGGCCAGCCGCAGCCGCAGGCGCCCGGTGAGGACGTACAGCCACTCCTCGCCGGGGTGCACGCGGACGATGTCGCCCTGCGAGCCGTACGGGACACGCACCCGCAGGGGCTGCATCCCGCGGCCGGGCGAGCCGGCCTGCCAGTACGTCCAGCCGCCCGCGGCGGTCGGCTCCATGTCACCGGCGCGCAGCACGGCGTCCCGGTCGGGGACCGTCTCGCCGAGCAGATCCGAGACTGTCGTACCGTAGACGCGGGCGAGTGTGAGCAGCATCGGCAGCGAGGGCTGGCGCTGCCCGGTCTCCAGTCGGGAGAGATGGGCGGGCGACAGCCCGGCGGCGCGGGCGGCGGCCTCCAGGGTCAGTGCGGCCCGGCGGCGCAGGGCGCGCAGCCGCGGCGCGACGGCCGGAAGACCTTCGGCGGTCTCCGCCGCCGGTTCCGCGACCGGCTCTGCTGCCGGGCCGAGCGGCGGCTCGGGGGCGGCTTCGGGGAAGCTCATGGGATCCATTGAGCCAGCCGATTGCCTCCCAGGCAAATAACTTGCCTCTCAGGCAAACCGCAAGCTGCAGGCCCTGGAGCACGGCCCGGCGACCGCCTACGTGCCGGTGCCGCTATCCGTGCCGGTGCCTGTATCCGTGCCCGTGCCGGCGCCCATGCCCGTGATCCCCATGCCCGTGATCAGTCCTGGTCCGCCCGGCCGCGCCTGTCCTCGACATGGACGACGTGGAGTTCGGTGCCGTCGCGGTGGCGCTTGGACCGCCCGAACACCCCTATCGCGATGTCCGACCGTTCGTGCGGCTCGTCGGGGCCGACGTAGGTGAGGACGTCGTTGTGCTGCCCGGTGACGACCCATCCTTCGGCGTCCTTGAGGTCGATCACCCCGAAGTCCCCCGCCGGGGATCCGACGTGCACCGGTCCGAACTCCCGCAGGATCCCGGTGGCCTGGTCCGCGAGGTCTCCCTCCGGGGCGGTGAGCACGACACAGGTGCCGTGCTCGAACAGCACCCACGACTTGCCGGGGTCGGTGAGGAGCCGCTGCCAGATGTCCTTGAGCATCTCGGTGTTCACGGCCGTCATCATGCCGCAGCGCACCGACACCCCGCCCGGCCTACCGGTTGGCCACCGCCTGCTTGATCAGCGTCCGGCCGAAGTCCCAGACCAGCCCGCCCCCGTTGTGCGCGTCGTCCATCACCTCGGTGAAGGCGTCGACGAACCGGTCCGCCTCCCGCTCGCCGATGACGAGCGGCGGGATGAGCTTGATCACCTCGAGGTGGTCGCCGGAGACCTGGGTGAGGATCCGGTGCCGCTGGAGCAGCGGGACCACCACCATCTGCGCGAACAGCCCCTTGCGCGCGGCCTGGAGCATGCTCCAGCGGCCGCGCAGCTTCAGCGACTTCGGCCGGCCGAACTCGATGCCGATCATCAGGCCCCGGCCGCGGACGTCGGCGAGCAGCTCGTACTTGTCGGTGAGCGCGGCCAGCCGGGACCGCAGCAGCTCACCGGTGGCGCGGGCGTTGGCGACGATCTGGTCGTTCTCCATGACCGAGAGCACGGCCAGGCCGGCGGCCATGGCCTGGGCGTTCGACCCGAAGCTCGCCGAATGGACGAGCACCCGGTCCATCGACGAGTAGACCTTCTTGAAGATCCAGTCCCGGCCGAGCGTGGCGCCGACCGGCACATAGCCGCCGGACAGCGCCTTGGCCACGCACACCAGGTCCGGTTCGACGCCGTCCTCGTGCTGGTAGGCGTAGAAGTCGCCGGTCCGGCCCAGCCCGGTCTGCACCTCGTCGGCGATGAGCAGCGCCTTGTGCCGGTGCAGCAGTTCCTGGGCGGCGCGCAGATAGCCGGGCGGGGCCTCGTGCACGCCCTTGCCCTGGATCGGCTCGACGACCAGGCCCGCCACGTCGCCCTTCTTCAGCTCCCGGGCCAGCGCGTCGAGGTCGCCGAGCGGGACGGCGGTGTCGGGCAGGAGCGGCGCGAAGCCGTCCCGGAAGCCGGACTCGCCGTTGACGGAGAGGGAGCCGGTGGTCAGGCCGTGGAAGGCGTGGTCGCAGTACAGGATCCGCGGCCTGCCGGTGGCGTAGCGGGCGAACTTCAGCGCGGTCTCGACCGCCTCCGTGCCGCTGTTGCCGAAGAACACCCGGTCCAGGTGCGGGCTGTGCGCGAGGAGCCGCTCGGCCAGCAGCCCGGGCAGCGGCTGGCAGTCGAAGCGGGTGAGGTCGGCGAGCGAGGCGTCGAGGACGTCGTGCAGCGCCTTGCGGACCACGGGGTGGTGGCGGCCCAGGCCCATCACCCCGAACCCGGCGAGCATGTCCAGGTAGTCGTTGCCGTCCTCGTCCCAGAAGTAGGCGCCCTCGGCGCGGGTGTAGACCTTGTCGAAGCCGATGGTGTGCAGCATGCGCGGGAGCTGGTGGTTGAGGTGCTTGGCGTGCAGCTCGTAGCGCTCGGCCCCGCGCTCGGCCAGCAGCGCGGCGAGGTCGAACTCCTCGGTCATCCCTGTTTCTCCTTGACTGCCAGGCTTGCGCTGATCCGTCCGGCGATCTCGACCGGGGTGAGGCCGATGTCGGCGAGCACCTCGCCGCGCTTGGCGTGTGCGAGGAACTGCTCCGGGATGCCGAACCGCCGTACGGGTACGTCGACCTCGGCGTCGCCGAGGGCGAGCGCGACCGCCGCGCCGACCCCGGCCGCGCGGCTGTTGTCCTCGACGACGGCCACCAGCCGGTGTTCCGCGGCCAGGCCCGGCAGCGCCGGGTCGACGGGTTTGACCCAGCGGGGGTCGACCACGGTGCAGGCGGTGCCGCGCGCCTCGAGGAGTTCGGCGGCCTGGAGGCAGACCGGCGCCATCACGCCGACGGCCACCAGCAGCACCTCGGGCGTGCCCGAGCTGCGGTGCAGGACGTCGAGGCCGCCCACCTGGCCGACGGCCGGGATCTGCGGTCCCACCGACTCCTTGGGGAAGCGCACCAGGGTCGGCGCGTCGTCCACGGCCACGGCCTCGCGCAGTTGGGCGCGGAGCTGGTCGGCGTCGCGCGGCGCGGCGATCCTGAGCCCGGGGACGACCTGGAGGATCGACATGTCCCACATGCCGTTGTGGGAGGCGCCGTCGACACCGGTGACGCCGGCCCGGTCGAGCACGAAGGTGACACCGCACCTGTGCAGCGCCACGTCCATCAGTAACTGGTCGAAGGCGCGGTTGAGGAAGGTGGCGTAGACGGCGACGACGGGGTGCAGTCCGCCGGTGGCGAGGCCGGCCGCCGAGACGGCCGCGTGCTGCTCGGCGATGCCGACGTCCCAGACCCGGTCGGGGAAGCGGGCCGCGAACTTGCCGAGGCCCACCGGGTGCAGCATCGCGGCGGTGATCGCCACGACGTCGTCGCGTTCCTCCCCGATCGCGACCATCTCGTCGCCGAACACCGAGGTCCAGGACGGCCCGCCGGCCGGGGCGAGCGGCGCGCAGGTGAGCGGGTCCATCACGCCGACGGTGTGGAAGTGGTCCTCCTCGTGGGCGAGGGCGGGTTCGTAGCCGCGGCCCTTCTCGGTGAGGCAGTGGACGAGGACCGGCCCGTGGAAACGCTTGGCGCGGCGCAGCGCGGACTCGACGGCCTTGAGGTCGTGGCCGTCGATCGGCCCGACGTACTTCAGCCCCAGGTCCTCGAACATGCCCTGCGGTGCGAAGGCGTCCTTGAAGCCCTTCTTCGCCCCGTGCAGCGACTCGTAGAGCGTGGGCCCGACCACCGGGGTCCGCAGCAGTACGTCCTTGCCCCAGGCCAGGACCTGCTCGTAGCCGTCGGTCGTGCGCAGGGTCGCCAGGTGGTTGGCGAGGCCGCCTATGGTGGGCGCGTAGGAGCGCTCGTTGTCGTTGACGACGATGATCAGCGGCCGGTCCCTGGCGGCCGCGATGTTGTTCAGCGCCTCCCAGGCCATCCCGCCGGTGAGCGCGCCGTCGCCGATGACCGCGACGACATGGCCGTTCTCCCCCTGCACCTGGCGTGCCTTGGCGAGGCCGTCCGCCCAGCCGAGCGCGGTGGAGGCGTGGCTGTTCTCGACGATGTCGTGCTCGGACTCCTCGCGCGAGGGGTAGCCGGACAGGCCGCCCTTGCCGCGCAGCTTGGAGAAGTCCTGACGTCCCGTCAGCAGCTTGTGCACATAGCTCTGATGGCCGGTGTCCCAGACGATGCGGTCGACCGGCGACTCGAAGACCCGGTGGAGCGCGATGGAGAGTTCCACCACCCCCAGGTTGGGCCCGAGGTGTCCGCCGGTCCTGGCCACCGCGTGCACCAGGAAGTCCCTGATCTCCTCGGACAGTTCACCGAGTTCCGCCTCGGACAGCGCCTTAAGGTCGCGTGGTCCCCGGATGGTCTCCAGAATGGTCACGCTCGGGCCCCCTTCGGTTCGTGCCGTTCAGTTCACGGTGACGGCCGGCTCCCCTGCCGCGACGCCGTCCTGTTCCATCTGCTCGGCGATCTTCATCGCCTCCTCGATCAGGGTCTCCACGATCTTGGACTCGGGGACGGTCTTGATGACCTCGCCCTTGACGAAGATCTGGCCCTTGCCGTTGCCGGACGCCACACCCAGGTCGGCCTCACGCGCCTCACCCGGACCGTTCACCACACAACCCATGACCGCGACCCGCAGCGGGACCTCCATGCCCTCCAGCCCCGCCGTGACCTCCTCGGCCAGCTTGTACACATCCACCTGCGCACGCCCGCACGACGGACACGACACGATCTCCAGACCACGCTGCCTGAGGTTCAGCGACTCCAGGATCTGGATCCCGACCTTGACCTCCTCCACCGGCGGAGCCGACAACGACACCCGGATCGTGTCCCCGATCCCCTGCGACAACAGCGCACCGAACGCCACCGCCGACTTGATCGTGCCCTGGAACGCCGGACCCGCCTCCGTCACACCCAGGTGCAGCGGATAGTCGCACTGCGCCGCCAGCTGCCGGTACGCCTCGACCATGATCACCGGGTCGTTGTGCTTGACCGAGATCTTGATGTCCCGGAAGTCGTGCTCCTCGAACAACGACGCCTCCCACAGCGCCGACTCCGCCAGCGCCTCCGGCGTCGCCTTCCCGTACTTCTGCAGCAGACGACGATCCAGCGAACCCGCGTTCACCCCGATCCGGATCGGCGTCCCGTGGTCCCTCGCCGCCCGCGCGATCTCCTTGACCTTGTCGTCGAACTGCTTGATGTTGCCCGGGTTCACCCGCACCGCCGCACAGCCCGCCTCGATCGCCGCGAACACATACTTCGGCTGGAAGTGGATGTCCGCGATCACCGGGATCTGCGACTTGCGCGCGATCGTCGCCAGCGCGTCCGCATCGTCCTGCGTCGGACACGCCACCCGCACGATCTGACACCCCGACGCCGTCAGCTCCGCGATCTGCTGCAACGTCGCCCCGATGTCCGACGTCCGCGTCGTCGTCATCGACTGCACCGACACCGGCGCGCCGCCCCCGACGGCCACCGGCCCGACGTCGATCCGCCGCGACGCGCGCCGCTGGGCGATCGGCCGGGCCGGCACCTCGGGAACCCCCAAGGAGATGGCCGTCATGACGTCACTCGCGGTTCCCGGAGACCGTCTCGCGCATGGCGCGCAACGACTCCTTCAGCGATCCCATGGTGGCGAGGACGGCGGTGGGCTCGTAGCCGCAGTGCGCCATGCAGTTGGCGCAGCGCGGGTCCTTGCCCCGGCCGTACTTGTCCCAGTCGGTGTCCTCGATCAGCTCGCGGTACGTCGGCACGTACCCGTCGCTCATCAGGTAGCAGGGGCGCTGCCAGCCGAACAGCGAGTAGTTCGGGATCGCCCAGGCGGTGCACGGGAAGTCGACCTTGCCCTCCAGGAAGTCCAGGAAGAGCGGGGAGTGGTTGAGCCGCCACTTGCGCCGGTTGCCGCCCGCGAAGGCCTTCTTGAACAGCTCGCGGGTCTGCTCCACACCCAGGAAGTGCTCCTGGTCGGGTGCCTTCTCGTAGGCGTAGGCGGGCGAGATCATCATCTCGTCGACCTTGAGGTCGTCGTTGAGGAAGTTGAGCACCTCGATGATGGTCTGCGGGGTGTCGGTGTTGAAGAAGGTCGAGTTGGTGGTCACCCGGAAGCCGCGCCGCTTGGCCTCCTTGATGGCCGCCACGGCCTCGTCGAACACACCTTCCTTGGCGACCGATTCGTCGTGCCGTTCGCGCAGCCCGTCGATGTGCACGGCGAAGGCGAAGTAGGGGGAGGGGGTGAACTTCTCCATCTTCTTGCGCAGCAGCATCGCGTTGGTGCAGAGGAAGACGTACTTCCTCCGGGCCACCAACTGGCGCACGATCTCGTCGATCTGAGGATGCATCAGCGGCTCACCGCCGGCGATGGACACCATGGGGGCGCCCGATTCGAGCACCGCCCCGACCGCCTGCGCGACCGGCATCCGCTGCTTGAGGACACCAGCCGGATGCTGGATCTTGCCGCAGCCCTCGCACTTCAGGTTGCATGCGAAGAGCGGTTCCAGCTCCACGATCAGCGGGAACTTCTCCCGCTTGCGGAGCTTCTGTTCGGCCAGGTATGTAGCGACCTTGATGGACTGACGCAGCGGCATGGCCATCTGGGCTCACCTCCGGGGGAGCAGCAAAGAACGGTGCCATTCGAAGAAAGCGGGAAGTACAGACCGAAGGACACGGAAAGCTGATATTCCACCGCGAACCGTGCCGATCCGGACGAGTTCATGTTCGGGAGCATCCACGACCACCCGTACGGCCGCAACCGGACGCTCGCCCGCCCGTACGGCGCTCAGGAGCGTGGCGGCCGACTCCATGTCGACCGCGATCGCGCCGGTGGCGAGCAGGGCGGACCGCTCCGGTCCACGGACGACGTGATCGGAGCCGATGAGCGGCCCGGTGTGGACCGTGCGTCCGGGCAGGGCGCGCACCAGCTCCTTGACGAGCAGGTCGGTCCCCACGCACGGAACGTTTCCGCGCGGGTCCCGGGTCTCCTCGGCGACCACCAGGTCACCGGGGTGCATCCCCGGGGCGAGCCCCGCGCAGAAGCCGGTGGCCAGCACGGCGGCCTCGGTCAGCGGCGGATCGGCCAGCACCCGCGTCACCGAGCGTTCGGCCGCCCTGGGCCCCATGCCCGTACGCAGCACGGTGACCGGGCCGTCCGCCCCGCTGCGATCGCTCGTCCGCAGCGCGAGGTGCTCGATGCCGAGCGCGCACGCGATCAGCATCGGGGCCGGGACGGGCTTGGCGCTCATCAGCCCCCCTCGGCCTCGGAGAAGGGATCGCCGTGCAGGTACCGACCGAGCGCGGTGAGCGGGAACACCTGCCGGTAGAGGTGGTAGTTGATGGAGAAGTCCCAGGGGAAGCCGGTGCCGGTGAAGTACGGCTCGTCCCAGGAACCGTCCGCCCGCTGGGTGGTCACCAGCCACTCGACGGCGCGTTCCACGGCCCTGGAGTCGCGCTCGCCGGCCGCGAGCAGCGCCATCAGCGCCCACGCGGTCTGCGAGGCGGTGGAGGCGCCCTTGCCGCTCCACTCCCTGCTGTCCTGGTAGGAGCGCAGGTCCTCGCCCCAGCCGCCGTCGCCGTTCTGGACCGACTCCAGCCACAGGACGGCCCGGCGGATCGCCGGGTGCGAGGCGGGCAGGCCGGCCGCGGTCAGCGCGGGCACCACCGAGCCGGTGCCGTAGACGTAGTTGACGCCCCAGCGTCCGAACCACGAGCCGTTGGGCTCCTGTGCGGCCAGCAGCCACTGGATGCCGCGCCGGGTGCGCGGGTCGTGGGCGAGGCCCTCGACCGCGAGCATCTCGACGACGTGCGCGGTGACGTCCGCCGACGGCGGGTCGACGACCTCGCCGAAGTCGCAGAACGGCAGCCGGTTGGGGAACGGGCTGGTGTTGTCGACGTCGAAGGCGCCCCAGGCGCCGTTCCTGGACTGCATCCCGAGGTTCCAGCGCACCCCGCGCCCGATCGCCTTCTCGACCCGCTCGGGGTCGTGGTGGCGGATGCGGCGCAGCGCGAGGACGACCTCGGCGGTGTCGTCCATGTCGGGGTAGTTGTCGTTGTGGAACTCGAACGCCCAGCCGCCGGGCGGGAGTCCGGGCCGCTTGACCGACCAGTCGCCGGGCCGTACGACCTGCTCGCCGAGCATCCAGTCGGCGGCCTTGACGAGTTGCGGATGGTCGGCGGGCAGCCCGGCGTCGGCGAGGGCGATGGCCGCCAGGCAGGTGTCCCACACCGGGGACTGGCAGGCCTCGATCATCCGGGCGCCGTCCTCGCGCCAGACGGCGAACCGGTCCAGCGACTGCAGGCCCGCGCGCATCACGGGGTGTTCGAGGTCGTAGCCGAGCAGGTACAGCGCGATGACCGAGTACACGGCCGGCGGCTGGATACCGCCCCAGCAGCCGTCGTTCTCCTGCCGTTCCACGATCCAGCGGGCCGCCGAGTTCAGGGCGGCCCGGCGCAGCCTGCGCGGCGCGACCCTGCGCAGCGCGTGCAGGGCCTTGTCGAGCCGCTGGAAGGCGCCGTCCCAGCTCGCCACCGGGGCCAGCGGCCCGCGCGGGTTGGGCCGGGCGGGGTCGGTGTGCAGTTCGTCGAGCGGGAAGGGGGCCGGACGCACCGGGCGTTTCGCGGAGACGATCGTCAGCGGGACGATGGTCTGCCGGGCCCAGCAGCCGAAGTCGTAGATGTTGAGCGGGACCCACTTGGGGAAGTAGATGATCTCCGGCGGGAGTTCGGGCAGGTCCTCCCACTTCCACCAGCCGAACAGGGCGAGCCAGATCCGGGTGAAGACGCGGGCGGCGGCGATGCCGCCCTGGTCGCGGATCCAGGCCGACGCCCTCGCCATGTGCGGTTCGTCCGGGGCGTCCCCGGCCAGCCGCAGGGCGACGTACGCCTCGATGGTGGTGGAGAGTTCGCCCGGACCGCCGTAGAAGCCGGCCCAGGTGCCGTCCTCGCGCTGCTCGCCCCGGATGAAGAGCCCGGCCGCTTTGGTCGTCAACTCGTCTTCGATGCCCAGGAACTGACGCAGCAGCAGATCCTCGGCGTCCATCGTGACGTTGGTCTCGAGGTCGCCCTTCCACCAGCCCTCGGCGTCCTGCCTGGCGAGCAGGAAGTCGGTGGCGCGCCGCGCGGCGCCTTCGGCGGCTTCTTGTACCCCGGCCGCCGCGGGGGTGGTGACGTCGGTTTCGCTGGCCGCGGCAGCACGGGGCGGCAGGGCCCCGGGACTTCCGTCGGTCGTCGCTGTCATGGCTTCCCCTTCGTGCAGTCGTACGAGTCGTGCTGCTGTGGGTCCGCCGTCGGCCGGTGTGCCTCAACCCGCGACACCGGCCGGCGACTACGCGAGGGCTATTCGACCGATAGTGATCATCTCTTTCGTACGACGACGAAGTCGGCGAGCGCCGTGAACCGGGCCCGTACCTGTTCGGGCATGTCGACGGCGTTCAGCGCCTCGATGGCGATGGCGTGCTGCCGGCGTGCCTCCTGGGCGGTCCACTCGCGGCCGCCCGCCTCCTCGATGAGAGCGGCGCGGGCAGCGAACTCCTCCTCGGAGAAGGTCGCGAAGTCGCTGCTCTTGGCGTCGGCGGCGAGGATCTCGCCCAGCCGCGTCGAGGCGGACCCGCCCGCCGCGAGGGCGGCCACGACCGGCAGGGACTTCTTGCGCTGGCGCAGGTCGCTCCAGGTCTGCTTGCCGGTGGACTCCGGGTCGCCCCAGATGCCGAGGAGGTCGTCGACGGCCTGGAAGGCCAGGCCGAGGTGGTAGCCGTAGCGCTCCAGGGTGTCGGCGGTGCGGTCGTCCGCGCCACCGAGCACCGCGCCGATGGAGCTGGCGCAGGCCAGCAGGGCGCCGGTCTTGTTGCCCTCCATCTCCAGGCACTCCTCGACACTGACGCGGTCGCGGTGCTCGTAGGAGATGTCCTGGGCCTGGCCGTCGATCAGGGCGCGGCTGGCGGTGGTCAGCCGGCGGGTGGCCCGGCCGGCCTCCACGGTGCCGAGCTCCAGCAGGACCTCGTTGGCGAGGGCGAACAGGGCGTCGCCGACGAGGATGGCCTGGGCGGGGCCGTGCACCTTCCAGACGGTGTCGCGGTGGCGGCGCTGCTCGTCGCCGTCCATGAGGTCGTCGTGCAGGAGCGAGAAGTTGTGGACGAGTTCCACGGCCACCGCGCCGGGCACGCCGACCTCGGGGGCGGCTCCGGTGACCTCGGCGGAGAGCACGGCGAGCGCCGGGCGTACGGCCTTTCCGCCGTCGCCCGCCGTGGGGTTGCCCTCGGCGTCGATCCAGCCGAAGTGGTAGGCCGAGACGGTGTCCATGGGCGGCGCCAGGCGGTCGACGGCTGCGCGCAGCACCGGTGTGGCCAGGGTTCGGCCGCGCTCCAGGAGCGCGGTCACGTCCACCGCGTCGGCAGCCGTCGAGGCCGGGGGCACAGTGGGCACAGTTTCTCCTCTTGTTGCGGTGCCAGGGGTGCGGGGGCCTGCCGGGCCGTGCTGATCGAGCATCAGGCCGCCTCCTCGAAGGCGAAGAGGTGGTGGGGGCGGGGCCGGCCCAGGGCGCTGAGTGCGGCGTCCGCCGCGCTCACACCGCTTCGGACCGCACTCTCCATGGTCGCGGGCCACCCGGTGGCGGTCCACGCGCCGGCCAGATAGAGGCCGGGGGCTCTGGTGCGGGCGCCGGGGCGCAGCCGCCCGACGCCGGGGGTGGGGGCGAACGTGGCCGTGCGCTCCCGGGTGACGAAGAAGTCCCGTACGCCTGCCGCCCGGGTGCCGGGCAGCAGCCGCTCCAGCTCGGGCAGATAGCGCTCGCGCAGGGCGGCGACGGGCGCGTCGATATCGTCCTGCGCGGCGGACTGGGACAGCGCGAGGTACTGGCCCTCGCGCAGCCCGGAGGCCGCCGTACGGTCGAAGACCCACTGCACCGGGGTGCCGAGGGCCGCGAGGAAGGGGGTGTCGAGCACCTTGCGGTCGTACACGACATGGATGTTGAGGATGGGCGCGGTGCCGATCTCCAGCAGCCGGCCGGGTTCGTCGAGGGCGCCGTCCGGCAGCAGGTCGTGGGCCTCGCGCTGGGCGGTGGCGAGCACGACCGCGTCGGCCTCCAGCGTCTCGCCGGGAACCTGAACGCTCCACCGCCCGTTTTCGTATTGGGAGACGGAGGTGACGCGTGTACGGACCTCGGTACGGACGCCCGCGGAGTCGAGCGCCTTGCGGGCGAGGCGGTCATGCAGTTCGCCCAGCGGGACATGCGCCCAGCCGATGTCGGCGGCGCCCGGGTCGGACAGCAGACCGGTCTTGAACACCATCGCGGCGAGCCCGAGGGACGCGTCCTGGGCCACCGCGTTGAGGGTGGCGACCCCCACCAGGTCCCACAGTGCCTCGACGGCGCGCGCCGACTGACCGTGCGCGGCCAGCCAGGTCCCGAAGTCCTGGGTGTCCAGGGCGGGATCGGCGAGGTCGAGTCCCTTGAGCGCGAGTGCGGCACGGCCGACCCGGGCCCGCTCGGCGAGCGAGAGATGCGGATACGTCGCCAGGCTGCGTCCGAGATGCAGCGGCACCGGCAGCGCGTCGCGCCGGAGTCTGCCCAGACGGCGCCCCGCGGGCCGGTCCAGGTCGACAACGGGCACGTCGAGACGATCCTGCAAGGGCGCCAGCGCGGTCCCCTCGATGCGCTCCAGGAACCACCGGTAGGCGGTGCAGCAGCGCAGGAAGACATGCTGTCCGTTGTCGACGGTCAGGTCGCCGCGCCGGAACGAGAAGGCGAGGCCGCCGAGTCTGGGCCGGCCCTCCAGCAGGGTGACGCGCACCCCCGCGTCGGCGAGCGCGAGGGCGGCGGTGACCCCGGCCAGTCCGCCGCCGACCACGACGGCGTCCCGCCCGGTCGCCGGCCCGCTGCCCGCGGGCAGCCCGGACCGCTGTGCGTCGCTCATCGTGCACCCTCCCCTGCGGCCGCGTCGTGCCGCTGGAACCGTGCACGACAGGCCGTTGCAGTCAGGGACGCGACGCCCGGCCGGAGGGTTGCGTGCCGCGTCTCCGCGGCGGAATCACCTTCGCCCACCGTGTCCATCAGGCGCGCCTCCTGAGGGTCCGCCGGGAGACGTGCCGGGTGTCGAGTCCGGACAGTCCGCGCACGGCGACGTAGGCCTTCTCCCGTCCGGGCAGCGAGACCCGGCCGCGCAGCACGGCCCCCGGGTCGCGCTCGATGCGGTCGAGCAGGCGACGGTAGATGCCCGCCATGGCGGCGACGCAGGCGCCGCTGCGCCGGTCGAGCATGGGCAGCAGCCCGTAGCCCTCGGCGAACAGGGCGCGCGCCCGGCGCACCTCGAAGTGCACGAGGCCCGCGAAGTCGGAGCCCTCGGGCGGTGTCGGACCGTCGAACCCGGCCGAGCAGCCGAACTTCGCGAGGTCGTCGGCGGGCAGATAGGTGCGGCCGCCCTCGGCGTCCTCGCGGACGTCCCGGAGGATGTTGGTGAGCTGCAGCGCGAGCCCGAGCGTGTCGGCGTACTCCGGTGCGCGGTCGGCGCCGCGCGCGCCGGGCTCGGTGCCGAACACGCCGAGGGAGAGCCGTCCGATCGCGCCGGCCACGCACCGGCAGTAGACCTTGAGGTCGTCCCAGGTCTCGTAGGTCTCGCCGCGTACGTCCATCTGCACGCCGTCGATCAGTTCGTCCAGGCCGCCCAGCGGGATCGGGAAGGCCGCGGCGGCGTGGGTGAGGGCGACGGCCACCGGGTCGGTGTCGTCCTCCTCGACCGCACCCTCGCGGATCCGGGTCAGCAGCGCCCGGGTGTCCTCCAGACGGGCCACCTTGACGTCGCCGGCCAGCGAGCCGTCGCCGATGTCGTCGACACGGCGCGAGAACGCGTACAGCGCCGACATGGCACGGCGCTTGGGCGTCGGCAGCAGCCTGATGCCGTAGGCGAAGTTGCGCGCCTGCTGTCCGGTCACTGCCTCGCAGTAGCTGTAGGCGGCGAGTACCGGTGCGGACACGTGCTGTTCCGACTCCACGGCCCGGATCACCTCTCTCCTCGCAGAGTCACGCCCGCCTCGCGCAGCAGCTGGAGCTTGCCGGGCTTGGGCGGGCCGGGAAGTACGTCGTATTCGGCGGCGGCGATCGCTCGGACCGCCGCCCTTCCCCCCGCCACGAATCCCGCGAGCAGCAGCCTCAACCTTCCGTGGACGCTACCCACCAGAGGGGCGCCTTCATTCAGGAGATCGCGGGCGCGTTGTGCTTCGTATGCGACCAGCGCGCGCACCGATGCGCCCGCGGTGGCCGTGGCGAGATCCGCCTCCCGGACGTGAAAGCGCTTCATGTCCTGTGCGGGCAGGTAGATGCGGTCGCGGCCGAGGTCCTCGGTCACGTCCTGGAGGTGCTCGACGATCTGCAGCGCCGTGCAGATCGCGTCGGAGCGGCGGATCCGCTCGGGGGTCGAGGTGCCGGTGACGGCGAGGACGAGGCGTCCTACGGGGTTGGCGGACAGCTCGCAGTAGGCGAGCAGGTCGTCGTAGGTCTCGTAGCGGCGGACGAGCTGGTCCTGGCGGTTGGCGGCGATCAGGCCGAGGAACGGCTCGGGGGTCAGCGCGTGGCGGCGGACGGTCGGCTGGAGGCGGCGCAGCAGGGGGTGGCGCGGGGTGGCGTCGAAGACCCGGTGGAGGTCGGCCTCGAAGGCGTCCAGCAGGACGAGCCGGTCCTCGGCAGCCGCGGCGGACACGCCGAGCAGCCGGGCGTCCGCGCCGCCGGGCGCGAGGTCGCCGTCGCCGATGTCGTCGACGAGCCGGGCGAAGCCGTAGACGGCCATGAGGTCGGTGCGCCAGGCCCTGGGCAGGAAGAACGGGGCCACGGGGAAGTTCTCGCCCGCGGCCTTGTCGAGCGTGCCGCGCTCCGGGTCCCCGGTGCGGGCCGTATCGGTTCCCGTCACCGCCGACTGCCCCGGGCGAAGACGGCACATGCTGCGCTGAGCTGGGGAGTTTCCGTAGCCATTGCCGTCACATCTCCCGTTCTACACCGACGACCCCATGCATACTATTTCGGACACGCCGCCCGGCCGTCCGCGCGGCCGCCCGTACAGAGGCTGTCGCGCATTATCGCCCCACTTGCCGTGTTTCGGGACCTGTACAGCTTACGTTGTACAACGCAGTGAGGTTCTCGGGGGTGTCCTGCACATCACAACAACACACCGATTGGCGTCAAGATTCCTGTGCCGAGCCGGAGTTGACGTTTCCTTTGCAGACGCGGGGTCCCGCCGGACCAGTTCCGGCGGGACCCCGGGCGACACGGGCTACTTGCCCGTGAACTTCTCGTACTCCTTGAGGACCTCGTCGGTCGGTCCGTCCATCCGCAGCTCGCCGCCCTCCAGCCACAGCACGCGGGTGCAGGTGTCGCGGATGGACTTGTTGCTGTGGCTGACCAGGAACACCGTGCCGGCCTCCTTGCGCAGCTCGCGGATGCGTTCCTCGGAGCGGATCTGGAACTTGCGGTCGCCGGTGGCCAGCGCCTCGTCGATCATCAGGACGTCGTGGTCCTTGGCCGCGGCGATGGCGAAGCGCAGCCGGGCACCCATGCCGGAGGAGTAGGTGCGCATCGGCAGGCTGATGAAGTCGCCCTTCTCGTTGATGCCGGAGAAGTCGACGATCCCCTGATAACGCTCCTTGATCTCCTCGCGGGACATGCCCATGGCGAGACCGCCCAGGATGACGTTCCGCTCACCCGTGAGGTCGCCCATCAGGGCCGCGTTGACGCCGAGCAGGGAGGGCTGGCCGTCGGTGTAGACCCGGCCGCTCTCGGGCGGCAGCAGACCGGCGATGGCCCGCAGCAGCGTCGACTTGCCGGAGCCGTTCGAGCCGATCAGACCGATGGCCTCGCCCCGGTAGGCGACGAAGGAGACGCCCCGTACGGCGTGCACCTTGCGCACCCCCCGCTCCTCGCCGCGTTTGACGATGCGGCTGAGCGCGGCGGTGGCGCTGCCCTTGCCGGACTTGGCGCCGCTGACCCGGTACACGATGTGCACGTCGTCCGCGATCACGGTGGGCCGGTCGTCCCGGCGCTCCGGCTCAGCCACGGCCGTACCTCTCTTCCGCCTGCCAGAAGTAGACGAACCCGCCGACGGCGAACAGGGCCGCCCAGCCGCCCGCGGCCACCCAGGCGTGGTCGGGCAGGTTCTCCACGCCGTACTCCTCGATCAGCGCGAAGCGCATCAGGTCCATGAAGACCGCCGCCGGGTTCCACTGCAGCACGGTCGCGAGCCACTGCGGCTTGTCGGCCAGCACGACCGGGATGGAGAACATCACGCCGGACGCGTACATCCAGGTCCGCATCACGAACGGCATGAGCTGCGCCAGGTCGGGGGTCCTGGCGCCGGCCCGCGCCATGATCAGGGCGAGGCCGGTGTTGAACAGGAACTGGAGCGCGAGCACCGGCACGATCAGCAGCCAGGACGGGCCCGGACGGCTGCCGAAGGCGATGGCCACGGCGAACACCACGATCATCGAGTACAGCAGCTGCTGGAGCTGCTGCAGGGCGAAGGAGACCGGCAGCGCGGCCCGCGGGAAGTGCAGCGCGCGCACCAGTCCGAGGTTGCCGGAGATCGCCCGCACGCCCGCCATCACGGAGTTCTGCGTGAAGGTGAACACGAACACGCCCGTGACCAGGAACGGGATGTACACGTCCGTCGGCATGCCCCGGCCTGCCTGGAGGATCACGCCGAAGACGAAGAAGTACACGGCCGCGTTCAGCAGCGGTGTGGCCACCTGCCAGATCTGGCCGAGCCTGGCCTGACTGTACTGGGCGGTCAGCTTCGCCTGCGAGAAGGCGAGGACGAAGTGCCGACGCCCCCACAGCAGGCCCAGGTACCGGCCGATCGTCGGCCGCGCGCCGCTCACGGACAGCCCGTACTTCGCGGCGAGCCGCGCCGCCGTGAGGCTCTCGTCGGGCGGCGGGGCCGCGCCCACCGCGACTCCGCCGTCGTGCGTTGTCTCACTCACCAGGAAAACTCTCGTCCTCGACGGTGCCCGGCCCGTGTGTGCCCGGCACGCACCCGGACCGTCGCACGGTCCGCCCGCTGTCAGGGACGAGCTTGTCAGATGACCGGGGGCCGGCCCAACCGGGTCAGCCGCCACACCGTACGCCACCTCATGGGGCGACGGGGTCCACAGGCTGTCGTCCAGCCTTCCCTGAATCCGCCGAACCAGGCCTTCAGGGCCGGCCGCGAGGGCCGGCGCAGCAGCGTCAGCAGCAGCCAGACGCCGAGGTAGACCGGGACCAGGGGCGCGGGGAGGTTGCGGCGGGCCAGCCAGACCCGGTTGCGCGCGACCATCCGGTGGTAGACGGCGTGCCGCGAGGGCGCGGTCGTCGGATGGAAGAGCACCATGTCGGACCGGTAGTCGATCATCCAGCCCGCGTCGAGGGCCCGCCACGCGAGGTCGGTCTCCTCGTGCGCGTAGAAGAACTCGTCGGGCAGCCCGCCGACCTCGGCGAAGACCTTCGTACGGACCGCGTTGGCGCCGCCGAGGAAGGTGGTGACCCGGGAGGAGCGCATCGGGTCGGCGGCGCGCAGCCGCGGCACGTGCCGGCGCTGGGTGACACCGGTGTCGGGGTCGGCGATGCGGAAGCTGATGATGCCGAGCTCGGGGTCGGCCGTGAAGGCCTGCCGGCACAGCTCGGCGGTGTCGTGCTGGGCGAGCAGACCGTCGTCGTCGAGGAACAGCAGTATGTCGACGTCGCGGCCGCCGGGGCCGAAGGCCTCGATGCCTATGTTCCGGCCGCCGGGGATGCCGAGGTTCTCGGGGAGCTCCACGGTGCGCACGGCCGACGAGAACTCGCTCACGTCCGGCACCGGCGAGCCGTTGCCGACCACGACCACCTCGACGACGTCGCCGTTCTGCTTGGCGACCGAGTCGATCAGGGCCTTGAGCTCGTCGGGGCGGTTGCCCATGGTGATGACGACCGCGCCGACCTTCAGCCCGCTCATCGCAGCCTGCTCGAGGCGAGGACGGACACCAGGTGCAGCACGGTCTGGAGCAGGGCGATGCCCGCCAGCACCGCGACACCCAGCCGGGAGAAGAACAGGTCGCCGCGCACCTGGTCCAGCACCGCCAGGACCAGGATCAGCAGGGAAGCCTCGATGCCGAGGATCAGCCGGTGGAACTTCAGCGCGGCCGCGGCCCGGCGGGCCAGTGCCATGCCCGACGAGCGCGGCTCGGCGGCCGCCTCCTTGACGGGCGGCAGTCCGCCCTGGTGGCGGGCGACGCCGACGAGGTCGGTCTCGGCCTTGATCAGGATCGCGCCGAGGGCGGCCAGGGTGCCGAGGAAGGCCCAGAGCCAGTCGATCCGCCCGGAGCCCCAGAGATCGGCGGCGCGCAGGCCGAAGCCGACCAGCACCGCGGCGTCGGTCAGATAGGCGCCCACCCGGTCGAGGTAGACCCCGGCGAGCGAGTACTGCTTCTTCCAGCGCGCGATCTCGCCGTCGACGCAGTCCAGCAGCAGGTACATCTGCACGCAGACCACGCCGAGCACGGCGCCCCAGATCCCCGGCACCAGCAGCGCCGGGGCGGCGAGCACGCCGAAGACAGTCATCAGGTACGTGAGCTGGTTGGGCGTGACCCTGGTGTTCACCAGGTAGCGGTCGACCCGCAGGGACACCTCGCGCATGTAGAGGCGCCCCATCCAGTGCTCACCGCTGCGCCGGTCCTTCACCCCTGCGGGATGGACGACCGGACGGAGTTCAGCTACCGATGGCCTTGACATAGTCGGTGTACATGTCCTTGATCTGGTCGGTCTTGAGGTCGAGGTGTTCGAGGATCGTGTAGCGGCCGGGCCTGGTCTCGGGAGCGAACTCGACGACCCGGACGAACTCGTCCGCGCTGAAGCCGATCTCCTCCGGCAGCACCGGCAGCCCGTGGCGGCGCAGCACCTCGGCCATGTAGGCCGACTCCTCGTGCGCTCCGCGCAGGTACATCGCGAAGGCCGCGCCCAGTCCGCACTGCTCGCCGTGGGCGGCCGCGCGCTTGGGGAACAGCAGGTCGAACGCGTGGTTGATCTCGTGGCACGCGCCGGAGGACGGGCGGGAGTCGCCCGACACCGACATCGCGATACCGCTGAGGACCAGCGACTCGGCGAGCACCTGGAGGAAGCCGTTGTCGCCGACGCCGCCGGGGTGGCGCAGCACCGCCTCGCCGGCCTGGCGGGCCATGGCGGCGGCCAGGCCGTCGATCTTCTCGCCCTTGACGCGGTGGGCGAGCTCCCAGTCGGCGATCGCCGAGATGTTGGAGACGGCGTCGCCGATCCCGGCCCGGACGAAGCGGACCGGGGCCTCGCGGATGACGTCGAGGTCGATGACGACCGCGATCGGGTTCGGCACTCCGTAGGAGCCGCGGCCCGCGTCGTTGTCGAGGGTGGCGACCGGCGAGCACAGACCGTCGTGCGCGAGGTTCGTCGGGACGGCGACCAGCGGAAGGCCGACCCGTGCCGCGGCGAACTTGGCGCAGTCGATGATCTTGCCGCCGCCGAGGCCCACGACCGCGTCGTAGCGGCTGGCCTTGATCTCGCCGGCCAGCCGGATCGCGTCGTCGAGCGTGCCCCCGCCGACCTCGTACCAGGTGGCACCCGGCAGCGAGGGGGCGACGCGCTCGCGCAGCCTGGCCCCCGAGCCGCCGCTGACGGCGACGGCGAGCCGGCCGGAGTGCGAGACGCGCTCGTCCGCGAGCACGGAGCCCAGGTCGTCGAGGGCACCCGGGCGGATGTCCACGACGACCGGCGAGGGGATGAGACGTGTCAGTACCGGCACGCGATCTCCCGTCCCCTGGCGAGATCGTCGTGGTTGTCGATCTCGACCCAGCTGACGTCGCCGATCGGTGCCACGTCGATGCGGAAGCCGCGGTCGACGAGCTCCTGGTAGCCGTGCTCGTAGAACTGCTGCGGGTCGGTCTCCCACACCGTCTTCAGGGCGTCCGCGAGCTCGGGGGCGGCGTCGCCCTCGATGAGGGTGACGCCGATGTACTCGCCGCTCGCCTCGGCGGGGTCCATCAGCTTGGTGATCTTCGTCATGCCGCGCTCGGCGTCGACGACGACCTTCATCTCCTCGTCGGCGAGCGACTTCACGGTGTCCACGGCGAGGATGATCTTCTTGCCGTCGCCGCGCGCGGCGAGCAGCGTCTTCTCCACGGAGACCGGGTGGACGGTGTCGCCGTTGGCGAGGATCACGCCGTCCTTGAGGGCGTCACGGCCGCACCACAGGGAGTAGGCGTTGTTCCACTCCTCGGCCTTGTCGTTGTCGATGAGGGTGAGCTTCAGGCCGTACTTCTGCTCCAGGGCCGCCTTGCGCTCGTACACGGCCTCCTTGCGGTAGCCGACGATGATCGCGACCTCGGTCAGACCGATCTCGGCGAAGTTGCCGAGGGTCAGGTCCAGGACCGTGGGTTCGCCCTCTATGCCCGCGGGCCCCACCGGCACCAGAGCCTTGGGAAGGCTGTCGGTGTAGGGGCGCAGACGCCGTCCGGCGCCGGCCGCCAGCACGAGGCCGATCATGCGGGTTCTCCTTCATCGTGTACGGCGGGTGCGCCGACCTTGTGGGCGGACACCCAGAAGCGGATGCTCTCGAAGAGCACCACCAGGGCGACGGCCACGGCGAGCACCGTGAGCGCGACCCCGAACTGCGAGGCGGTGAGTGCCAGGGCCAGGACGGTCACCAGCAGCGTCCGGCCCTCGTGGCCCCCGATCGCGCGCACCAGCCAGGCCGGCGGCGCGCCGGCGTCACCGCGGATGCGGTACACCGTGTCGTAGTGATGGTAGGCGACGGCGGCCACCAGCCCGAAAGCCGCCGGAAGCACTCCGTTCACATCGGCTTTGGCCGCCAGTACCAGGACGGTGCCGTACTCGGCGGCCCGGAACAGCGGGGGGATCAGCCAGTCGAGGGCGCCCTTGAGGGGCTGGGACAGGGCGAGGCCCGAGGTGACGGCGTAGACGACCGCGCCGCCGACAGCCGCCCAGGCGTCGCCGGAGAGCACCGCGGAGGCGAGGACGACGAAGCCGATCACCGCGTTGAGCAGCGGGGAGCTCGGGTAGAAGCGAGTGTTCGGGCTGCGCCACTTCCCCGCGAGGGAGGCCAGCGGGCCGTTGTCGGCGAGGTCCGCGAGCGCCTGCGCCGCCCGGTCGGTCCGCCTTGCCTTGCGGGTCACCGAGCGCAGCACCCGGCCGGCCGTGGTGTACGTCGCCGCGAAGGCGCAGCCGATCAGCAGCGCGTAGAAGGTGATGCGGGGGGTCGTCAGCGCGGTGAGGACGGCGATCATGGCCCATCGTTCGCCGATGGGCAGCACTATCATCCGGCGCAGCCAGACCGTCCAGCCGACGCTGTCGAGCCGGTCGGAGAGGGCCGCGGTGGGGCTGGTGTTGGCGTCGGCGTCGTGGTTGGCCTCGTTGAAGGAGAAGTCCACGACGTGCCGGCAGGTCTGCAGGACCATGGCGCCCAGCGCGAGGGCCCAGACGTCGTCGCCGCCGCGGGCCGCGCCCAGGGCGAGGCCGGCGTAGTACGCGTACTCCTTGGCGCGGTCGAAGGTGGCGTCCAGCCAGGCGCCGAGCGTCGAGTACTGGAGCGAGTAGCGGGCGAGCTGGCCGTCGGTGCAGTCCAGCACGAACGACGCGATCAGCAGGACGCCGGCCGCGACGAACCCGGCCCGGGTGCCGGTGGCCGCGCTGCCCGCCGCGATCAGCGCGGTGAGCAGGGAGGCGGTGGTGACCTGGTTCGGGGTGAGGCCGCGGCGGGCGCACCAGCGGGCGAGGTAGCGCGAGTACGGGCTGATGCAGAAGGTGGTGAAGAAGCCGTCGCGGGCCTTCACGGCCGACTTCAGGCGTACGGCCTCGTCGTCCACGGCGGCGACGGCCTGCCGTGCCTCGTTGCGGGTCTGCGGGTCGTCGGGGACCGTGGCGACCAGGCTGCCGAGCTCGGGGCGCCGGACGTCGGCGCCCTGCGTCTCCAGGGCGGTCACCACACGGTCGACGAAGTGGTCGGCGGGGGCGTCGGCCGGGCTGCCGCCGAGGGCGTCGACGGCCGGCGCCGTCCCCCCGCTCATGGCGTACTCCCGGTCGACGGCGCCGGTCAGCACCGAGCGGGCCGCGGGCTGCGCGGTCACGGCGCCGGGCACCGCGGCGAGCGGGAAGCGGGGGTCGGTGAGCCCGAGCCGCAGCGCGTGCGGGTGGCCGACGAAACGCGCGTCGACGACGGCGACCCGCTGCTCACCCGGAACCCGGGCGAGCAGGGGGCCGACATCGGCGGCGTCGTCGGCGATCCGGACGTCGAAGCCCAGTGACCGCAGATCGGTCTCGATCGACGATCCGGGGACCGGTTGGCCGGTGAGGATGGCGGTCGACAACCGAACTCATCTCCCTGGAACCGACGCGACGGCGCCGGTCATGTGCACGATGGGGGCGCCGCTCGGCTGCTCCGGGCGGGCGGCATGTCGGCGAAGGCTATCCGATGTCGCCGGAGGCGTGTTCATCGCCCGTTCATGATCCGATCAGCGTAGTCTGTTCCGGCCTTTGCCTGCCTCTGCCGAGATCATCATGAGTGATGGGCGGCCCGGCCGACAAACCGCGGTCCGGCCGACAAACCCGGCGTCCGCGCGGCGCACCCGGCGGACACCCCCGGGGAGCGTGCCGTGCGGCATAGGGTGGGCGACCATGACATGGCTGATCACCGGCGGAGCCGGATACATCGGGGCGCATGTGGCACGTGCCATGACCGAGGCCGGGGAACGGGTCGTGGCACTGGACGACCTGTCGGCGGGGGTGCCCACCCGGCTGCCGGCGGGCATCCCGCTGGTCCAGGGCTCGGCCGGGGACGAGGACCTGCTCAAGCGGGTCCTCGCCGAGCACGCGGTGACGGGTGTGGTGCATCTCGCGGCCCGCAAGCAGGTGGCGGAGTCCGTGGCGCAGCCCACGCGCTACTACCAGGAGAACCTGGGCGCTCTCGCCACGCTCCTGGAGGCGGTCGCCGGGGCCGGGGTCGAGCGGTTCCTGTTCTCGTCGTCCGCGGCCGTCTACGGAAACCCGGACGTGGACCTCATCACCGAGGACACCCCGTGCGCCCCGGTGAACCCCTACGGGGAGACCAAGCTCGCCGGGGAGTGGCTGGTGCGGGCGGCGGGCCGGGCGCACGGCATCGCGACGACCTGTCTGCGCTACTTCAACGTGGCGGGCGCCGCGGCCCCGGAACTGGCGGACACCGGGGTCTTCAACATCGTCCCCATGGTCTTCGACCGGCTCACCCGGGACGAGGCCCCGCGGATCTTCGGCGACGACTATCCGACGCCGGACGGCACCTGTGTGCGTGACTACATCCACGTCGCCGATCTCGCCGAGGCGCACCTCGCGGCGGCCCGCCGGCTGTCGGCGCCGGGAGCCTCGGGCGATCTGACGGTGAACATCGGCCGCGGCGAGGGCGTCTCCGTACGCGAGCTGGTCACGCTCATCGGCGAGGTCACGGGCGACGGCCGGCCGGCGCTCGTCGAGCCCCGGCGCCCCGGGGACGCCCCCCGCGCGGTCGCCTCCGCCGCCCGGGCCGCGGCCGAACTCGGCTGGACGGCCCGGCGCGGGACGCGCGAGATGGTCGAGTCGGCCTGGCAGGGATGGCAGCTGCACCGCGGACGCTGAGTGCCATGGCCGGGGACGCCGTGCGCCCGGCGACGGCACCCGACCTGCTCTGACCTGCGCTTCGTTTGCGCAGGTCAGAGCATATGACAACGGTGTTCAGTGCCGCGTTGCCCGATACCCCCCACCCGTAGTTGACTGTGTGTCCCGGGCGGATCACAGGAGGCGTTTCCCATGGGGGCAGGGCACGACCACGGTCATGCACACGGCCACGGCCACGGCGCGCCGGCGACCGGGACCGCGGCCGCCGCGTACCGGGGCCGGCTGCGCGTGGCGCTGTCGATCACCATCGCCGTCACGGTGGTGGAGATCCTCGGCGGGGTGCTCGCCGACTCCCTCGCGCTGGTCGCGGACGCGGCGCACATGGCGACGGACGCCCTGGGGCTGGGCATGGCCCTGGTGGCCATCCATGTCGCGAACCGGCCGGCCAGCCCCCACCGCACCTTCGGGTACGCCCGCGCCGAGATCCTCGCCGCGCTCGCCAACTGCCTGCTGCTGCTGTGCGTCGGCGGATACGTCCTCTACGAGGCGGTCCAGCGGTTCTTCACGCCGGCCGACACCGAGGGCGGCCTCATGATCGTGTTCGGTCTGATCGGTCTGGTCGCGAACACCGTCTCGCTGCTGCTGCTGATGCGCGGCCAGCAGCACAGCCTGAACGTACGGGGGGCGTTCCTGGAGGTGGCGGCCGACGCGCTGGGGTCCGTGGCGGTGCTGATCTCGGCGACGGTGATCCTCACCACCGGCTGGCAGGCGGCCGACCCGATCGCCTCGATCGCCATCGGTCTGATGATCGTGCCGCGCACGGTGAAGCTGCTGCGCGAGACCCTGGACGTGCTGCTGGAGGCCGCCCCGAAGAACGTCGACATGGCGGAGGTACGGGCCCACGTACTCGCGCTGGACGGCGTCGAGAACGTCCACGACCTGCACGCCTGGACGATCACCTCGGGGATGCCGGTGCTGTCGGCGCACGTCGTGGTGCGCTCCGACGTACTGAACGCGATCGGCCACGAGAAGATGCTGCACGAACTCCAGGGCTGCCTGGGCGACCACTTCGACGTCTCGCACTGCACCTTCCAGCTGGAGCCGGTCGGCCACGCCGAGCACGAGGAACGGCTGTGCCACTGAGGCTGCCCCGGCGGTCCGGTGGGCGCGTACGTCGTTCCGTCCACAACCCGACGTCCGCGCGCCCCCCTTACGGGCGGTTCCCCGTTCACCCCGACGGGCACGATCACCTACCGGGCGCCACCTGACGGCATCCGGCCGGCGCCACCGCATGTCCCGCGTCGCCTCGCACGGGACATGCGGTGGCGCCGTGAAGTGCCGGGAGTGCCGGATTCGTACGGCAGACTTGGGGCGCGAGGACCGATGCTAAGGATGGGTATGCCGATCACACCTGCCACCGCGAAGCACAGTGCGTCGAACGGCGCCGCGGACGCGATTCTGCTGGAACTGGTCGACGAGAACGGTGTGACGATCGGGACCGCGGAGAAGCTCGCCGCCCATCAGCCGCCGGGACAGTTGCATCGCGCGTTCTCCGTGTTCCTCTTCGACGAGCAGGGCCGGCTGCTGCTCCAGCAGCGGGCGCTGGGCAAGTACCACTCCCCCGGCGTGTGGTCGAACACCTGCTGCGGCCACCCCTACCCCGGCGAGGCGCCGTTCGCGGCGGCGGCCCGGCGGACGTACGAGGAGCTCGGGGTCTCCCCGACGCTGCTCGCGGAGGCCGGCACGGTCCGCTACAACCACCCGGACCCGGACTCGGGCCTGGTCGAGCAGGAGTACAACCATCTGTTCGTCGGCCTGGTGCAGTCCACGCTGCGGCCGGACCCGGAGGAGGTCGGCGGGACCGCCTTCGTGAGCCCCGCCGAGCTGGCGGAGCGGCATGCGAAGGACACGTTCTCCGCGTGGTTCATGACCGTGCTGGACGCCGCACGGCCCGCGGTGCGGGAACTGACGGGAACCTCCGCGGGCTGGTAGGACTCCCGGCCGGCTCGCCGACCGGCGTGCACGGCCCGTGGTCAGTGCACCCGGACGGGCTTGAGCGGCAGGGCGGCCCAGATCACCTTGCCGCCGCTCGACGTGTGCTCGACGTCGCACACCCCGCCCGCCTCCAGGGTGATCTCGCGGACCAGCAGCAGCCCCCGGCCGCCCACCTGGGCGTGGTCGGCCTCCAGGGCGGTCGGGCGGTAGGGGTGGTTGTCCTCCACCGACACCCGCACCCATTCGGCTCCGACGGCCACCTCCACGGCGAGCGTCGGCGACAGGAGCGCCGCGTGCTTGACGGCGTTCGTCACCAGCTCCGAGACGATCAGCAGCAGACCCTGGACGAGGTCGTCGGAGGCCGGTACGCCCTGACGGTGGAGCAGGTCCCGCACGGCGTGCCGCGCCTGCGGGACGGAGACGTCGAGGGCGGGGGCGGTGAACCGCCACACGCCCTCGTACGGCAGCGGATCCGGCGCTCTCGCTCCGAGGGGCTCGCCCGCCACGCCCTCCGGTGTGTCTTCAGGGCGTGGGCCCACCCCGCGCCCGTGGTTCTCCATCGTCCGGTCGCCACCCTTGCGCTCGATTGTCACCACACGTCGAGTGTTGGTAACGCACAGCTCCGCACCGAAGGACTGGACAGAAGTCAGCGCTTATTGAGCATTTCCGACCTCCATTGAACGATTTGATCGCCCAGAAGTCCGGATCCTGCCCCGATCGCGCCAACTTCGCGAACTATTCGGGTTGTACGGGTTTGCCGGGAAGGGGCCTGCGCCCGGCCGGTGGCCGACGGCCGCACCCGTCCGGCCTGCGGCTACGATCCGCCGCATGGAGCCCCAGCTGCTGCACCGTGTCACCGAGTCGGTGGCCACCGTCGTCATCCACCACCCGGCCAAGCGCAACGCCATGACCGCCGCGATGTGGCGGGCGCTGCCGCCCCTGCTGGACACCCTGGCCGCCGATCCGGACGTACGGGCCCTGGTGCTGACCGGCGAGGGCGACACCTTCTGCTCCGGAGCCGACATCTCCACCCTCAGGAGCTCACCCGGGGAGGCACAGGGGCTGGCCGTGCTCGCCGAGGAGGCACTGGCCGCCTTCCCCAAGCCGACGCTCGCGGCGGTACGGGGGCACTGCGTGGGCGGGGGCTCGCAGCTCGCGGCGGCCTGCGATCTGCGGTTCGCCGAGGAGGACGCGCTGTTCGGGGTGACCCCGGCGAAGCTGGGGATCGTCTATCCCGCCTCCTCGACCCGGCGGCTGGCGTCGCTGATCGGTCCGGCCGCCACCAAGTACCTGCTGTTCTCGGGCGAGCTGATCGACACGGCACGGGCGCTGCGGACGGGCCTGGTGGACGAGGTGCTGCCCGCGGGCGGACTCGGCAAGCGGGTCGCCGAGTTCACCCGCGTCCTGGTCTCGCGCTCCCAGCTGACCCAGGCCGCGGCGAAGGAGTTCGCCGACGGACGCACCGACCGGGACGCCCACTGGGCCGAGCTGGCACGGGCCGCCGACGACACCGCCGAGGGCGTCGCCGCGTTCCTGGAGCGCAGGCAGCCGCGCTTCACCTGGACTACGTCAGGATGAACCGGCTGTTCCTGCGGAACTCCTCGACGAGGTGCGCGGGCGCCTTCTGGGGGGACCCCGCGTCGTAGGGCGGCTGCGGGTCGTACTCGGTCAGCAGTTGTACGGCCTGCGCGTGCTCGTCGCCGGCGATCCGGCCGAGCAGGGTGAGGCCCATGTCGATGCCGGAGGAGACACCGGCGGCGGTGACGTACTTGCCGTCGGACACGACCCGCTCGCCCGTGGGCTCGGCACCGAAGCGCTCCAGGTACTCCAGGGCCAGCCAGTGGGAGGTCGCGCGGCGGCCCCGGAGCAGTCCGGCGGCGGCCAGCAGCAGCGAGCCGGTGCACACCGAGGTCGTCCATGTGCTGGTCGAGTCCGCCGTGCGCAGCCAGCCGAGGAGGACCTCGTTGTCCATCTGCGGGGTCTGTCCGGGGCCGCCGGGGACGACCACGATGTCGGGGTGCGGCACGTCCGCGAGGGTGCGGTCGGCGATCAGGGCGAGGTTCCCGGTGTCGGAGCGGACCGGGCCGGTGCGTTCGGCCACGAAGACGGTGTCGGCGTCCGGCAGCCGGCCGAGGGTCTCGTACGGGCCCACGGCGTCGAGGGCGGTGAAACGGTCGAAGAGCAGGATGGCGATCTGCATCGGGATGCCTTTCGGACAGGAGGCGTGCGTGGGTCGGGCAGTGGGCGAATCGGGCCGGGCAGGTGCCGCCCGGCAGGTGGCGCGGGCAGGCCGGGTGCCACCCGGCAGTCGGAGTGGGTCAGCCCGGTACCGCCGGCAGGTGGCGCGGGCAGGCCGGGTACCGACCGGCAGGTCGTGCGGGTCGGTCAGGGGTAGCGCCTCGCGGGCGGCGGGGTGTGGTCAGCGGATGGCGGGGCGTGGTCAGCGGATGGCGGGCGCCGGGCGGAACCGGCGCCGGTACTCGGCCGGTGAGGTCCCGAGCGTCCTGACGAACGCGCGTCGCATGGCCTCGGCGGTGCCGTAACCGCTGGCGCGGGATATCTCCTCGATCCCGTCCCCGGTGTCCTCCAGCAGGCGCCGGGCGTGTTCGAGGCGCACCCGGTCGACGTACCGGCCGGGGGGCGTGCCGGTCGCGGCCCGGAAGGCGCGGGCGAAGTGGCGCGGCGAGAGGGCCGCACGGGCGGCCAGCGCCTCCACGCTCAGGTCCCCGGCCGGGTGCTCGGTGATGTACTGCTGGACGTCGCGCAACGACTCCCGGTGTGCCGTCTGGGCGGCGAGCTGGGCGCTGAACTGGGCCTGGTTGCCCGGCCGGCGCAGGAAGACCACGAGATGGCGGGCGACCCGCAGCGCGACGTCCCGGCCCAGGTCCTCCTCCACCAGGGCGAGCGCCAGGTCGATGCCGGAGGTGACACCGGCCGAGGTGGCGACCCGCCGGTCCCGTACGTAGATGGGGTCCGGGTCCACCTCGACGGCCGGGTGGTCGCGGGCGAGCTTGTCGCAGTAGGCCCAGTGGGTCGTGGCGCGGTGTCCGTCCAGCAGACCGGCCGCCGCGAGCAGGATCGCCCCGGTGCAGACGGAGACGAGGCGCTCGGCCCGCGGGGCGTGCGCGCGCAGCCAGTCGACCAGGCGGGCGTCGTGCTCGCGGGTGCCCGCGCCGCCGGGCACGAGGAGGATGTGCGGGTCGTCGGCCGGATCCGTCAGGGCCGCGTCGGGTACCAGGGTCAGGCCGCTGGAGGTGCGTACCGGACCGCCGTCCAGGGAGACGGTCCGGATGCGGTAGCTGCCCGGGGTGTGGCTCTCCGCACCCGCGAACACCTCGACCGGGCCGGTCACGTCAAGGCTCTGCACGCCGTCGAAGAGGACGACGAGAACGGTTCGCTGCGCCATGCGTCCGAGTCTCGGCGGGTCCGGCGACGGCCGCAACGACGGGCTTCCCACCTTTCCTGCCATCGGCCGTCGGCGGCCGATCCGACGCGACACCGCGGCGTCGTCCCGCCTTGCTCCCCCGTTGTCGGCGCCACCTGCCACAATTGCCGCGCAACCTCAGTGGAGAAGGCGGTACGGGATCGTGACGACACCCGGGTCCATCGAAGTAGGGTCCATCGAAGGCAGGATCGCCGAGGAGCTCGGCGTACGGGAGCGGCAGGTCAAGGCTGCCGTCGAGCTGCTCGACGGCGGTGCGACGGTGCCCTTCGTCGCCCGCTACCGCAAGGAAGCGACCGAGATGCTCGACGACGCGCAGCTGCGCACGATCGAGGAGCGGCTGCGCTATCTGCGGGAGCTGGAGGAGCGGCGGACGGCCATCCTGGAGTCGGTGCGCGAGCAGGGCAAGCTCACCGACGAGCTCCAGGCGCAGATCCTGGCGGCCGAGACCAAGGCGCGCCTGGAGGACATCTACCTGCCGTACAAGCCCAAGCGGCGCACCAAGGCGCAGATCGCGCGCGAGGCGGGTCTGGAGCCGCTGGCCGAGGGGCTGCTCGGCGACCCGACCGTGGCCCCCCTCGCGGCGGCCACCGCGTTCGTCGACGCCGACAAGGGTGTCGCCGATCCGCAGGCCGCGCTGGACGGCGCCCGCGCGATCCTCACCGAGCGGTTCTCCGAGGACGCCGACCTCGTCGGCGAGCTGCGCGAGCGCATGTGGGTGCGCGGGCGGCTGGCCGCCAAGGTGCGGGACGGCAAGGAGGAGGCGGGCGCCAAGTTCGCCGACTACTTCGACTTCGCCGAGCCGTTCACCGAGCTGCCCTCGCACCGGATCCTGGCGATGCTGCGCGGCGAGAAGGAGGAGGTCCTCGACCTCGTCCTGGAGCCGGAGGAGCCGACGGACGGCCCGAGCTCGTACGAGGGGATCGTCGCCCACCGCTTCGGCATCGCCGACCGCGGGCGGCCCGGTGACAAGTGGCTGACGGACACGGTCCGCTGGGCCTGGCGCACCCGGCTGCTGGTGCACCTCGGCATCGACCTCAGGCTGCGGCTGCGTACGGCCGCCGAGGACGAGGCGGTGAACGTCTTCGCGGCGAACCTGCGGGATCTGCTGCTGGCCGCCCCGGCGGGCACGCGCGCGACGCTGGGCCTCGACCCCGGTTTCCGTACGGGCGTGAAGGTGGCCGTGGTCGACGCGACCGGCAAGGTGGTGGCGACCGACGTCATCTACCCGCACGTCCCGGCCAACAAGTGGGACGAGGCCCTCGCGAAGCTGGCCCGGCTGGCCGGGGAGCACGCGGTCGAGCTGATCGCCATCGGCAACGGCACGGCGTCCCGCGAGACCGACAAGCTCGCCGGTGACCTCATCACCAGGCACCCGGAGCTGAAGCTCACCAAGGTGATGGTGTCGGAGGCCGGCGCGTCCGTGTACTCGGCCTCGGCGTTCGCCTCGCAGGAGCTGCCCGACATGGACGTGTCGCTGCGCGGCGCGGTCTCCATCGCCCGCCGGCTCCAGGACCCGCTGGCCGAGCTGGTGAAGATCGACCCGAAGTCCATCGGTGTCGGCCAGTACCAGCACGACCTGTCCGAGGTGAAGCTGTCGCGCTCGCTGGACGCGGTGGTCGAGGACTGTGTGAACGGCGTCGGCGTGGACGTGAACACGGCGTCCGCCCCGCTGCTGTCCCGGGTGTCCGGCATCTCCTCGGGGCTGGCCGAGAACATCGTGGCCCACCGGGACGCCAACGGGCCGTTCAGCTCCCGTTCCCAGCTCAAGGGCGTGGCCCGGCTCGGCCCCAAGGCGTACGAGCAGTGCGCGGGCTTCCTGCGCATCCGCGGCGGCGACGACCCGCTGGACACGTCCAGCGTGCACCCGGAGGCGTACCCGGTGGTCCGGCGCATGGTGAAGACCTCGGGGCAGGAGGTGGCCTCGCTGGTCGGCAACACCTCGGTGCTGCGTTCGCTCAGGCCGGACGACTTCGTGGACGAGAAGTTCGGTCTGCCGACGGTGACCGACATCCTGAAGGAGCTGGAGAAGCCGGGGCGCGACCCGCGGCCCGCGTTCAAGACGGCGACCTTCAAGGAGGGCGTCGAGAAGATCTCCGACCTGTCCTCCGGGATGATCCTGGAAGGGGTCGTCACCAACGTCGCGGCCTTCGGGGCGTTCATCGACGTCGGCGTCCACCAGGACGGCCTGGCGCATGTCTCGGCGTTGTCGAGGACGTTCGTGAAGGACCCGCGGGACGTGGTCAAGCCCGGTGACATCGTCAAGGTGAAGGTCCTCGACGTGGACATCCCCCGCAAGCGGATCTCGCTGACGCTGCGGCTGGACGACGAGGCGGCGGCACAGGACGGCGAGCAGCGACAGGGCGGCGGCGGGCGTCAGCAGCGCGGCGGCCGTCCGCCCCAGCAGCGCCAGGGCCAGGGCCAGGGCCAGCAGCGTCAAGGCCAGGGACAGGGCCAGGGCCAGGGACGGCAGGGTCAGGGGCGGCAGGGTCAGGGCCAGGGGCGTGCCGGTGGCGGCGGTGGCCGGCCGGCGCCCGCCCCCGCCAACAGCGCGATGGCCGACGCGCTGCGCCGGGCCGGACTGCTCGACCCGAAGAAGGGCAAGGGCTGACACACCGAAGGGCCCGGCCCCGGTTCCGTCCGGGGCCGGGCCCTTCGCTGCTCGGTCGGCGTTCCGTCACCTTGCCGTCGGCGACTGCTCCGTCGGCGTTCCGTCACCTTGCCGTCGGCGACTGCTCCGTCAGCGTTCGGTCACCTTGCCGTCGGCGACCTCCAGGCGGCGGGTGACCTGCACCGCGTCGAGCATCCGCCGGTCGTGGGTGACCAGCAGGAGCGTGCCCTCGTAGGCGTCGAGGGCGGACTCCAGCTGCTCGATCGCCGGCAGGTCGAGGTGGTTCGTCGGCTCGTCGAGCACCAGGAGGTTGACCCCCCGGCCCTGGAGCAGGGCCAGCGCGGCGCGGGTGCGCTCGCCGGGTGACAGGCTCGACGCCTGACGCAGCACATGGTCCGACTTCAGACCGAACTTGGCCAGCAGCGTACGGACTTCGACCGGTTCGGTATCGGGTACGGCCGCGCAGAACGCGTCCAGCAGGCTCTCCGGGCCGAGGAAGAGCCCGCGGGCCTGGTCGACCTCGCCGACCAGGACACCGGAGCCCAGGGCGGCGTGTCCGGCGTCCAGCGGGATCCGGCCGAGGAGCGCGCCGAGCAGGGTCGACTTGCCCGCGCCGTTCGCGCCGGTGACCGCGACCCGGTCCGCCCAGTCGATCTGGAGCGACACCGGGCCGAAGGTGAAGTCCCCGCGCCGCACCTCGGCGTCCCGCAGCGTCGCCACCACCGCGCCCGAGCGCGGCGCCGTGGCGATCTCCATCCGCAGCTCCCACTCCTTGCGCGGTTCCTCGACGGTATCCAGCCGCTCGATCATGCGCTGGGTCTGCCGGGCCTTCGCGGCCTGCTTCTCGCTGGCCTCGCTGCGGAACTTGCGGCCGATCTTGTCGTTGTCGTTGTTCGCCTTGCGCCGGGCGTTCTTGACGCCCTTGTCCATCCAGGAGCGCTGCATCTGCGCGCGGTCCTGGAGGGCGGCCCGCTTGTCGGCGTACTCCTCGTAGTCCTCGCGGGCGTGCCTGCGGGCCACGTCCCGCTCCTCCAGATAGGCCGCGTAGCCGCCGCCGTAGAGGTTCACCTGCTGCTGGGCGAGGTCGAGTTCGAGGACCTTGGTCACGGTGCGGGTGAGGAACTCGCGGTCGTGGCTGACGACGACGGTGCCTGCGCGCAGGCCGCTCACGAAGCGCTCCAGGCGCTCCAGGCCGTCGAGGTCGAGGTCGTTGGTGGGCTCGTCGAGCAGGAAGACGTCGTACCGGGACAGCAGCAGCGAGGCGAGGCCCGCGCGGGCGGCCTGGCCGCCGGACAGGGACGTCATCGGCTGGTCCAGGCCGATGCCGAGGCCGAGCGAGTCGGCGACCTCCTCGGCCCGCTCGTCGAGGTCGGCGCCGCCGAGGTCGAGCCAGCGCTCCAGGCTCGTCGCGTAGGCGTCGTCGGCCCCCGGGGCGCCGTCGACCAGGCCCTGGGTGGCCTCGTCCATCGCCAGCTGGGCGGCCGCGACCCCGGTACGGCGGGCGAGGAACTCGCGCACGCTCTCGCCGGGCCGCCGCTCGGGCTCCTGCGGCAGGTGTCCGACGGTCGCGGTCGGCGGGGAGAGCCTGAGCTCGCCCTGCTCCGGGGTGCTCAGACCGGCGAGCAGACGCAGCAGGGTGGACTTGCCCGCGCCGTTGGCACCGACGAGACCGATCACGTCACCGGGTGCGACGACGAGGTCGAGCCCGGTGAAGAGCGAGCGGTCGCCGTGTCCGGCGGCGAGGTTCTTGGCGACGAGGGTGCCAGTCATCAGGTCGTCGATCCTAGTGGGCCGCCGGCGGGGCGTGCTTCGCGCGGCGGGCGGGCGGTGGCGGGAATCACGACGGCCGCAGCGGGCCGCGGGTCCGGCGGTCGGGGTGGTCACGGTCGCCCGTCGGCGAGGCGGTGCCGGTCAGCCGGGCAGCGCCGCCACCAGGACGCTCCCCGAGGTCCTGGCCACCACGAAGCAGGCGCCCCGGACCGCCTTGGGGTCCAGGGCGATGCGGTGCCGGCCGGGTTCCAGGATGCCGTCGAAGAGCTCGTGGGTACGGGTGCGGGAGAGCCGGTCGAGACGGTAGGCGGTGAGGCGGACCCGGCAGGACGAGGTCACCTCGACGTCGGCCTCGCCGTCGGCGGCGGCCAGCGCGGTCAGCCGGCGCTGGTCGGCGGGGCTGCGGTCGAGGGCGTGCTCGATCCGGGCGACCAGGAGCGGGACGATGGGGGCCTGGCCGTCGACGTACGCGACGTCGAGCCCGGCGCGGTCGAAGGCGTCGCGTACGGCCGCGCGTTGCTCGGCGCCGACCGTGGCGCCGAAGACGACGACGCCGTACGCGCGCAGTTCGTCGGCGGGCACGCCCTGCGCGTCGCGGGTGATGTCGGCGCCGATGCCGATGATGCGCAGGGCCGCGGCGAGTCTGGCCAGGAAGGCGACCCGGGCGCCGATCAGCAGCACGCGGCGGGCGGTACGGGCGAAGGCGTCATGCCGGTCCCGGCCGCGTTCGCCGTCGCCGCCGTCGGCTCCGATGCCGCCGTCGGCGTCCGCGTCGGCGTCCGCGTCGGCGAGCAGCGCGTGCAGGGCCGCGCGGTACTCGTGGCCCCGGAAGCGGAAGGGGCCGATGCCGTGGTAGCCGTCGAGCTCCAGGTCGACGTCCGGCCGCGTCTGCCAGGCGAAGTCCCGCCAGACGTAGTCGTCGCCGTGCGCGTCGATGACGGCCGTGACCGCACCGCAGGCGAGGTCCGCGCACTCGGGGCAGCCGTAGATGACGTGCCGTCCGCCGGGCAGCGGTGCGCCCGTCTCCAGCAGCAGGCCGCGGACCTGCTCGGTGAAGATCGCGGGCGGTACGTCGGAGGCGAGCGGGGAGACGGCGTCGAGGTCGCAGAGCCGGTGCAGCAGCGGGCGTCCGTCGACGACGAAGTCGAGGAAGTCCCGGTGGACCTGGTATCCGCCGTCGGTGAGCATCGCACCGGCGCGCGTCGCCGGGGCCAGGCCGAAGGTCGCGTACGCGGCAGACATGCTGTGAGTATCCCCAGCGCGGGGACGTTCCGTGCATGGCATGACATATTCCGCCAAGTTCCCCGCGCGGCCAGGTACCGGATCCGGACCATTCACCTGATCTTCGCCGTACGCTCCGGCCTGCCCGCGGCGGAGCACAATTCGGTAGCAACTGGCCTGTCGTGGTGTTTACTTGACTCAGGCGACAGCTTGGGAGGGACAGTGCCCATACCCGGACTGGAACTGGTGGCCGCGGCGGCGGTCGGCTACCTGGTGAGGAAGGCGCGGCGGGTCGGTTCCCGCGCCGACGCCGAAGTCGACCGAGTCCTCGACGACGGCATGGACGCCCTGCACGAACTGGTCAGTGGGGTCGTCGGCGACGACCCGGCCGTCACCCGGCTGCTGGAGCAGGCCGGCGACGGCGAGGTGACCGAGCGCACGACACGGCGGGCCACGGACGCCATCGCCGACCTGGCGGAGGAAGACTCCGGCTTCGCCGCCGAGTTGGCCGCAGCCGTCGACCGCCTGCAACGCCACGAGGCCGGACTGGCGCAGCAGGGCGGCGTCAACGCGGCACGTGACCTGCGGGTCGAGACCGGTGGCGTCGTGGTCGGCGGGAACGTCTCGGGAGGAGTGACGACCGGACACCACCCTTCGACGCCGGGACCGCACGAGGGCTGAGCGGTTCCGGAGAAGCCTCCGCCCAGCCCACGATCGCGGCCCGCACGGCGGCGGTCGCCGGCGGAGTCGTGGCCACGCGCATCGACCATCTGCATCTGACGACCGGGCCGCCGAACGGGCCGGTCACCCGTCCGAGGCCGATCCAGGCGCTTCCCTCGCGCAACGCGGCGTTCACCGGGCGGACCGCCCTTCTGGAGCGTGTCGACGCGAGCATGCGGCACACGGGGCAGGACGGCGTCGAGGACCACGGAGTGGTGTCGCTCATCGGGATGGGCGGCATCGGCAAGACCCAACTGGCCCTCGAATACACCCATCGCCACGCCGACGAGTACGGGCTGGTGTGGTGGGTGGGCGCCGACCAGCTCGCCGCGGTGATGGCGAGCCTCACCGCCCTGGCCTCCCATCTGGGACTGACCGCCGCCCAGCCGTCCCTGTTGATCCGGGCTCTGTGGGTGGAGCTGGCGGCCAGGCGGGACTGGCTGCTGGTGTACGACAACCTCGACGATCTCGGCGCCATGAACGACCTGCTCCCGCCCGACGGAGGAAAGCTGCTCATCACCGGCCGCGATCCCCGGATCGGACGGATCGGCACCCGCATCGACGTCACCGAGTTCGAGCGGGACGAGTCGATCACGCTGCTGTCGCGCCGCTGCCCCTCCCTGTCGCCCGACGACGCCGACCGGGTCGCCGCCGCGGTGGGCGATCTGCCGCTCTCGGTGGAGCAGGTCGGCTGCTTCCTGGACGAGACCGGCCTGGCGACCTCCGACTACCTCAGGCTCCTCGGGTCCCAGCCCGCCGCCAGCGGCCTGGACGACCGCACCGTCTCGGCGCACCCCGGCCTGGTGTCGGTGGTCGTCACCAGCCGGGACCGGCTGGTGACGACCGCGGGTCCGGCGGCCGCCGCCCTGCTCGACCGGCTCGCGTTCCTCGCCCCGGAGCCGATCCCGCTGGGCTCCGACCCCGCCGTCGGGCCGCCCCGGTTCGGCGTCCGGCTCGGCGACACCGCGACGGCCGCGCTGGCCGTCCGCAAGATCGTCACCCTCGGGCTGGCACGGCACGCCGACAACGCCCTCCAGATGCACCGCCTCGTGCACGCCCTGCTCCGGGAGAAGCTTCCGTCCGACGAACGCGGGGTGGTTCACCACGCCGCCGAGGAACTGCTCGCCACGATCGCCCTGGGCGACCCGGACACACCCGAGTCCTGGCCCGAGTACGGGCTGGTCGTCCCGCACGTCCGGGAACTGCTGTCGTCCGCCGCGGCCCTGCCCGGAACCCAGCTGGACGCGGAGGCGTTCCGCACCCTGGTCCTGAAGGTGCAGCGGTACCTGTACTTCTCGGGCCAGTCCCGGTCCGCGGTCGACATCTGCCGGATGACCCGGGAGTCCTGGACGGACCGGCTCGGCCCCGACCATCCCGACACGCTCCACTCCGGCTACAACCTCGCGTCCAACCTCTTCGAGCTCGGTGAGTACGCGCGGGCCCGGGAGGTCGACGAGGACGTCTGGGACCGGCGCCGCCGGACCCTCGGCAGGGACCACCAGGACACCATCCGGTCGGCGCACCAGCTCGCGGCCGACCTCTGCGACCTGGGGGACTTCGCCGGGGCGCGGGCGCTGGACGAGGAGGGGTGGAAGCATCGCCGCCGGCTGCTGGGCGAGCACCACCCGGACACCCTTCAGTCGGCCCACTACCTGGGGTCCGACCTGTATGAGCTCGGCGAGCTCGAACGGGCCCGCGACATCAACGAGGAGGTCTGGAAGCGGCGTCGGCAGGTCCTCGGCAGGGATCACCCCGACACCCTGCACTCCGCGCACCACCTCGCCTCCGACCTGTGCGACCTGGGCCGGCTGGAGCGGGCCCTGGAGATGCAGCGGTGGGTGCTGGGCCAGCGGCGCCAACTCCTGGGCGAGGACCACCCGGACACCCTGCGCTCGACGCACTACCTGGCCATCACGCTCCACCGGATGGCCGACTATCCGCAGGCGCGGGCGCTGAACGAGGACGTCTGGAACCGGCGCCGGCAGCTGAACGGCGACAACCATCCCGACACGCTGCGCTCGGCCTACAGCTTCGCGGACGATCTGTGCGCCCTCCAGGACTACACCCGCGCCCGCGAACTGCACCACGACACCTGGGAACGGCGCTGCCGCGTCCTGGGCGAGGACCACCCGGACACCCTGCGCTCGGCCCGCGCCCTCGCCGAGGTGCCCCTGCCTCCGTGATCAGCTGTTGCCGAGTTCGGCCCCGAGACCGGCGATCACCGCCGCGGCCCGGTCGATGACCTCCGGGTCGCGCAGCAGCGCCATCCGCAGATGCCTGCGGCCCAGGTGCGGTGAGTTCCAGTAGAACCGCTCGCCGGACAGGACGTGGACGTCCCGCTCGGCGAGCAGCCTGCGCACGCGTTCTCCGTCCAGTCCGTCGGCGGTCACCTCCAGCCAGGCCAGGCCCAGCTTCCGGGTGTCGTCCATCCGCAGGAACGAACCGGGGACGGCGTTCTGGAAGAGCGTCCGGTTCCTCGCGACCAGTTCACGCAGATAGCGGCCGCCGTCCTCCTCCGCGAGACGCACGAACTCCGTGATCAGCCGGACGGTGAAGGGCGAGAGGTGGAGCAGGAAGTCCGAGTGCATCGCCGCGATCTCGCCGGTCAGCCTCGGCGAGACGCTGAGGAAGGGCGCCTTCAGCTCGGCCGCGGGCCAGACCTTTCCCGTGTCCTCGATGACCACGCAGTCGATTCCGGAGTCGGCGAGGATCCGGTAGTGGTCGTAGACCTGCTCGTCGGACAGGTAGACCCGGAAGCAGCCGTCGAGAACGAGCAGTTTCCCCTCGGCCCGGCAGTACTCGACGATCCGGGTGAACGCCTGCTCGTCGGCCACGGTGCCGGTGGGGTTGTTCGGGCTCACCAGGAAGACCGCGTCCGCGGTGAGCGTCTCCAGCAGCCCCTCCAGCGCGGCCGCTCCCTCCGTCAGCACGGTCTCCGGGAACGGCTGGAGCGGGATGCGGTGACGCCGCAGGATGTCGGCGATGTTGTCGAAGCAGGGTTCGATCAGGGCCACGGAAAGTCCCCTGAGGCGCAGCAGATTGGCCACGATCTCGACGGCCATCGAGGCCGAGTAGGACATCAGTCCCGTGAAGTGCTCAGGGACGTACGACTGTGCGCCGAGCGCGAGATAGCGGCGGATGTACTCGGCCTCGGCCAGCCGGCCGCCCCGGCGGTCGGATTCGGAGAAGAATCGCGCCGAATCGGCGATGATCGCGAATTCGGCGTCGGTCCAGGAGCGGAACGCGTGACCGTCCGACAGATTGTTGTCGAACGGCAGGGCGTCCACCTCCTCCTGCGTGAGATTTCGCTCGCTCACCCTCACCCCCGTGTCCGGACCGGCCGTCCCTCACCGTGTGCCGCTTCCGATCGTCCCTCTCGGCTCTCGTCGTCCGCAAGGTGCCGATCTCCCCTTTGATCCCGTGCCGGTGATATTTACGGCTTCCGGCACTCCGCCCGGCGCACGTGTCCTGTCGTCCGTACCGGTTTCCGTCCCCAGGGGTGCGCCGAGGAGGCGGCCGCGCCCGCGGCCGCCTCCCGCCGAGCCGCTGCGGAAGCCGGCTGTGCGCCGCTACGGGATGCGGTGGACGGCCGACGGCTCCCGTACGCCGGCCGGGGGCGTGGCAGAGGTCGTGACCTGCGCCGCTCGCGCGGAGACGGGCGCGGAGTAAGCCGATCCGGCCGTGGCGCGGGCGAAGGCGGCCGCGCCGCCGACGAACGGCACCCGGGCCGTGGTGCGGGACAGGTCCAGGGCGAGGGTCGGGGTGGTGGAGGGCGGGTCGATGAGGTCCCGGTCCGTGCCCGCCACGATCAGCGCCAGCCGGTGGCCCGCGGGCACCACGTGGTCGGTGGCGGCCAGGTCGAGGGTGATGGTGTACGTCCGGCCCGGGACGAGCGGGACCCCGTGCCGGGCGGAGGCGTAGTGACCGAGGTCGGCCCAGCCGCGGCTGAGGACCGTGAAGCCGACGTCGGCGGTCTTCGCCCGGGTCTCCTTGAAGCAGGCGCTGTCGCCCGCGCTGCTCACGCCCCAGCAGGTGCGGTCGGTGAGGGTGGTGATGCCCTCGCCGTTCGCCGCGTAGTCGCGGACGGTGTCCGGGCCGAGGTCGACCAGGACGGCCGTGAGGTGGGCCGAGGCGGTCGTCGGGGTCGCGGCGACGGTGACCTTCGAGGAGCCGGACAGCCGCAGGTCCGTGGTGAGCGGTCCGGTGACGAAGCCGGCCTTCTCGGGTGTGGCGGTGTCGGTCCGCGCCGCCCAGTCGGTCTCGTCGAGCCGCGGGTCGTCGGTGAAGGTCTCGGTGCCGGTGCCACGGGTCAGGCCCAGAGTGCCGACACCCGCCGTGGCGCCGGCCGCCGGATGCAGGGTGGTCGCCCGGGTTCCGCGCGGCGGCCAGACCGTGGAGGTGGCCCACTGGTCGGGGTGGCGTTCGATGTCGGCCATGGGTTCGCGGTCGATGCCGTTGTCGTAGCCGAGGAGTTCGTGGTCGAACCAGCGGTGCAGGGTGTCGACCCAGGCGGCACGGCGGAAGTCGAACGGGTCGACGTGGCCGGTCTGGGAGAGCCAGATCTTGCGTTCGACGCCGTTGCGGGCGAGGGCGTCCCACCACTGGCCGAAGTTCTTGGTGCGGACGTTGAGGTCCTGCATGCCGTGGACCAGGAAGACGCTCGCCCGTACCCGGCCGGCGTCCTTGACGTAGTCGCGCTCGGTCCACAGGCCGGTCCAGTCGCCGGTGCGCGGGGCCTGGTCGACGAGTTTCTGCTGGACGGCGGCGCACCTGGTGCGGGCGTCGGGGCTGTCGACGTAGTCCGAGAGCCAGTCGGGGCCCGAGTCGTAGAGCGGGGCGCCCTGGGCGAAGTAGTAGTCGTACCAGGAGGAGATGGCGCTGATCGGGACGATCGTCCTCAGCCCTTCGACGCCGGTGGCGGCGACACCGTTGGCGATGGTGCCGTCCCAGCTCTTGCCGATCATGCCCGTTCTGCCGTTGGTCCAGCCCGCCTTCACCGTGGTCGTCCCGGTGCGGGTGGTGTACGCCCTGGCCCGTCCGTTGAGCCAGTCGATCACCGCCTTCGCGGACTGGATGTCGGAGCGGCCGCCGACGTCGACGCAGCCGTCGGAGCGATTGGTCCCGGCCAGGTCGACGCCGACGAAGGCATAGCCGCGGGGAACGAAAAAGTTGTCGTAGAACAGCGGCATCTGGACGACGTGGCCGGCGGCGTCGTAGGTCTTCAACTGGCTCTCGTTGCCGCGGCCGCAGCAGGAGTAGTACGGGCTGGCGTCCATGATGACGGGCACTTTGCGGCCCTCGCGGGCGGGTTCGGCGGGCCGGACGATGTCGGCGGCGACCCGGTCAGTCTTTCCGTCGCCGTCCGAGTCGAGGCCGGTGTCCACCCAGACGGCCTCGCGGATGGCGTCGGCGTACGAGTAGACGGGCCGGCTCTCCCGCACGGCGGCCCGGGCGGCCGCGGGGGTGAGGAAGGCAGCCATCAGGGCTGCGACGGCCAGGGTCGCGAGCGTTCTCCAGGTCATGAAGCGCGTGCGTTTCGGCATGCGCGGACGGTACCCCGGTCAACTCCCGTACAGAAGACCACATCTGAGAGGGCGTCGGGATGCGCGCGGATACGTGTCGGCCGAATGGCGATCGTGTGACACGAGGGACTGTGGACAGGTCTGCGGCCACCGGGACTGAATAGGCTCCGAACAGACCTCATGTCCCGACGACTTGGAGTTCTCGTGCACCGCAGAATCTTCGTGCCGGGCGTGCTCGCGGCGGCCTCCCTCCTGCTGGCGATCCCGGCCTCGGCCGCAGGCTACGCACCCGGCGCCCCGGGCATCGGCGATCCCTATTACCCGTACTACGGCAACGGCGGTTACGACGTCTCCCACTACGACCTCCGGCTGACCTACCGGCCGGCGACGGACGAGCTGGAGGGCACGGCGACCGTCCAGGCGCGGACCACGCAGGATCTGTCCAGCTTCGACCTGGACTTCCTGCTGGACGTGAGCGAGGTGCGGGTCGACGGAGCCAGGGCGGCCTTCGCCGCCTCCGGTCAGCACGAGCTGGTGATCACCCCGAAGACCCCGCTCCCGAAGGGCACGCCGGTCACCCTGGTGATCCGCTACAGCGGGGTGCCGTCGACGAAGAGCGCCTACGGGTTCAGCACCTGGCACCGCACACCCGACGGCGCGGTCGCGGCCGACGAGCCCGAGTCCGCCTGGTGGTGGTTCCCGAGCAACGACCATCCGCTGGACAAGGCGACCTACGACGTGTCGGTGGCCGTGCCGGACGGCACGCAGGCCATCTCCAACGGCACCCTCCAGTCCGCGGTGTCCAAGCTGGGCTGGACCCGGTACAGCTGGCGGTCCGCCAAGCCGCAGGCGACCTATCTGACCACCCTGGCGATCGGGAAGTTCGACGTCACGACGGGCACCTCCGAGGGCGGTGTCCCGGTCGTCAACGCCTACAGCGCGGACCTCGGCGACAACGACGGGGCGGCACGGGCGAGCGTGGAGCGCACCGGCGAGATCGTCGACTGGCTGAGCGGCTATTTCGGGCCGTATCCGTTCAGCTCGGCGGGCGGCTACGTACCGAACACGACCACCGGGTTCGCCCTGGAGACCCAGACCCGCGTCTACTACAGCCCCCGGCAGTTCGCGAGCGGCTCCAACACCTCGGTGGTCGTGCACGAGCTGGCCCACCAGTGGTACGGCGACTCCGTGTCCCTCAAGGGCTGGAAGGACATCTGGATCAACGAGGGGTTCGCGCGCTACGCGCAGTGGCTGTGGTCCGAGCACGAGGGCGAGGGCACGACCCGGGAACTCGCCGACTACGTGTACGCCTCGCACCCGGCCGACGACGCGTTCTGGTCCGTGAAGCCCGGTGACCCGGGCCCGGACGACCAGTTCGACATCGCCGTCTACGACCGCGGGGCCCTGGCGATCCAGGCGCTGCGCGACGCGATCGGCGACGACGCGTTCTTCAGGGTCCTGAAGGGCTGGCCGCAGGAGCACGCCTACGGCAACGCGTCGGTCGACGACCTCCGGGCGTACGCCGAGCGGGTGTCCGGGAAGTCGCTCACGGCCCTGTTCGACACCTGGCTGTTCCAGCCGTCGAAGCCGACGGCGGCGACGGCCGCCCCGACAGCCTCCCTCGCGCGGACCGCCCGGCCGCCCGCGCAGCCCGCGTCGTGGAAGGGCATCGAGGCCACGAACGGCGTCCATGGACGCTGATCGCCTGCGGAGGCGCCGGACGGCCCGGAGCGAGAGCCCGGAGCGAGAGCCCCGGGCGGTGCGGCCCCTCCGCCCCGGGCCGTCCGGCCCGTCCCGCCCCGAGCCGGTGTCCGAGGGTCTACTGCCGTGCGGTGGTGTCCGCCTCCGACGCGGCGACCCGGGCGAGGAGCTCGTCCCGGCCGATCGCGTCGGCCACGGTGGCCGGCACGGTGCAGGCGTGGGCGCCGGCCACCGCGCCGTACCGGGCGCAGTGCTGCGGTGCCTCGCGGTTCAGCCAGCCGAAGAGGAACGCGGCGGCGAAGGCGTCGCCCGCGCCGTTGGAGTCCAGCACCGGCGACGGGGGCGCGAGCGCCGGTACGCGGGTCAGCTCGTCGTCGGCGAGCAGATAGGCGCCCTCGGCTCCGGCCATGGCCACGACCACCTCGGCCCGGCCCCGGTCGACGATGCGGCGCATGGTCCGCTCGGGGTCGGACAGCGCGGTGGTGGACAGGAAGACGACGTCCGCGGCATACGCGAACGACTCGTGGTAGGGGTTCACCCCGTCCCAGTTGTGCAGGTCGGTGGAGATGCTCACACCCGCCTCGCGCAGCACGGGCAGCGCGTGGTCGCACGGCTGGGTGATGGACACGTGCGCGTGCCGGCTGGCCTCGGCCAGGGCCCGGACCGTGGCCTCGGGGAGGCGGTCGTCGGGGTGGCCGCGGCTGCTGTCGTACAGGGAGAGCCGGCGGCCGTCCGGGCTCACCAGGTTCACGGCACGCTTGGTGCCCGCGGGCTGCGGGATCGCGGTGAGGGGGATGCCCTTCTCCCGGTGCAGGGCGCGCACCAGTTCGCCCTCGGGGTCGTCGCCGAGCAGGTCCAGATGGTGGGTGCGCAGGCCGAGGGCGCTCAGGCCGAGGGCGACGAAGTCTCCGGTCTGTCCGGCGCGCGCCCGGATCCCGCTGTCGATCATGTAGCTGTCGGCGTACGGGAGCGGCAGCTCCGGCACGTACACGATCGTGTCCACGCCCGCTCCGCCCAGTACCAGGACGTCGATGTCACGGCTCAACTCGGCATCTCCCCATGGTCGTACACCGTCACTCGGATGCCCCGGCGCACCAGCCGCTCCTCGACGAGCGGCTCGACGCGGGACCACTTGCCACCGGCCAGTCCGCAGCCTATCCGGGGCATGTGGACCGAGGCGTCCAGTTCGATCACCCGGTCGGCCAGTCGGCCAAGGGCCGTGTCGATGGCCTCGTACCGCACGGGGACACCCTTGCTGCCGGTTCTGATGCCGTGCTGGCCGATCATGTTGGCCACCCACACATACGGTTGGACCCGGACGAGTTGCAGCGCGCCCAGGCCGAAGTCGTTCGACGCGCGGGCGCGGTGCCAGGCGCGGTACGCCGCCTCCGGCTCGGGCCAGCGGCGCGACACGGCCAGGACGAAACCCTTGCCCCAGCCGCCCATGTCATTGCAGACATGAGCGATCACCTTGACGCCCCGCCCCACCGGGACGGTCGCGTCTCCCCGGACATACGTGATCTCCCCCATGCCGCCACCGTAGGCGATGCCACTGACAGCGCCGCGCCGTCGCAGCAGGACTGTCACAGCGGGAGTGGGACAGCGATACTGCTACGCATGACGACCGACGCCGGGGAGCAGGAGCCGACCCTCACCATCGACGAGTTGGCCGCCCGCACGGGCGTCACCGTGCGCACGGTGCGTTTCTACGGCACCAAGGGTCTGCTGCCGCCGCCGGAGATCGGTCCGCGCCGGGTGGGGCACTACGGCCGGGAGCACCTCGCGCGGCTGGCACTGATCGAGGAGTTGCAGCACCAGGGCATGACGCTGGCGGCGATCGAGCGCTATCTGAGCCGGCTGCCCTCGGACCTGAGCGCGCAGGACCTCGCGCTGCACCGCGCGGTGGTCGCCTCCTGGGCGCCGGACGCGGTGGAGTCGGTGTCCCGTGCGGAACTGGGGCGCCGGGCGGGGCGGCCGCTGGCCGAGGAGGAGGTGGACCGGCTGGTGGCGATGGACGTCGTCGAGCGGACGCAGGACGGTTACCGCGTCGACCTCGGGCTGTTGCGGCTCGGCGTGGAGCTGTTGGACGTACCGCTGGCCGAGGAGTCGGTCCTCGCGGCCAGGAAGGTGCTCCTGGAGCATTCGCGGGCGGCGGCGCACGAGCTGTCCCGGCTGTTCCGCGGCGAGGTCGGACAGCGCGACGCCCGCGCGGTCAAGGAGCTGTCCGCGCACATGCAGCCGCTGATCGTGCAGGCGCTGCTGACCACGTTCCAGCGGTCGCTCAGGGACGAGCTGCGCGAGTGGCTCCCGGACACGTCCGCGACCGCCGTCCTCCCGGACACCTCCGCGACCGGCACCTGAGGGCGTGCGGCCGCGGTGCCGCCGTGGTTCTCGCCACGACGGCACCGCGGCCCGTCCCGCAGCGGGGAGCCGGTCCTCGCCGGACGGCGCGTCAGCGCGCGTCGGTGAAGGTCCCGCCCTGCTCCGCCTTCTCCACCAGCAGCGCGGGCGGGGTGAACCGGTCGCCGTAGCGCTCGGCGAGCTGGCGCGCGCGGGCCACGAAGCCGGGCAGGCCGCCCTCGTAGCCGTTGATGTACTGGAGGACTCCGCCGGTCCAGCCGGGGAAGCCGATGCCGAACAGGGAGCCGATGTTGGCGTCGGCCACGGAGGTCAGCACGCCCTCTTCGAGCAGCTTGACGGTGTCGAGCGCCTCCGAGAAGAGCATGCGTTCCTGCATGTCCTCGAACGGGATCCGGTGGCCGGACTTGGTGAAGTGCTCCCGCAGCCCCGGCCACAGCCCGGCGCGCACACCGTCCTGCCCGTACTCGTAGAAGCCGGCGCCGCCGCTGCGGCCGGTGCGGCCGAACTCGTCGACCATGCGGTCGATGACCGCCTCGGCGGGGTGCGCGGGCCAGGTGCCGCCCGCCTCCTCGACGGCCCGCCGGGACTCGTTGCGGATCTTGCGGGGCAGGGTGAGCGTCAGCTCGTCCATCAGGGACAGCACCTTGGCCGGGTAGCCCGCCTGGGCGGCCGCCTGCTCGATGGACGCGGGCTCGATGCCCTCGCCGACCATCGCCACGCCCTCGTTGATGAAGTGCCCGATCACCCGCGAGGTGAAGAAGCCGCGCGAGTCGTTGACGACGATCGGCGTCTTCTTGATCTGGCGGACCAGGTCGAAGGCGCGGGCGAGGGCCTCGTCGCCGCTGCGCTCGCCCTTGATGATCTCGACGAGCGGCATCTTGTCGACCGGCGAGAAGAAGTGCAGCCCGATGAAGTCGCTCTGGCGTTCAACGCCTTCGGCGAGCGCGGTGATGGGGAGGGTGGAGGTGTTGGAGCACAGCAGCGCGTCGGGTTCGACGATGTGCTCGATCTCCTGGAACACCTTGTGCTTGAGCGAGGTGTCCTCGAAGACCGCCTCGATCACCGCGTCGCAGCCCGCGAGGTCCTGCGGGTCGGCGGTCGGGGTGATGCGGGCGAGGAGGGCGTCGGCCTTCTCCTGGGTCGTACGGCCCCGGGAGACCGCCTTGGCGCACAGCTTCTCGGAGTAGCCCTTGCCCTTGACGGCCGCCTCCAGCGAGACGTCCTTGAGGACGACGTCGATGCCCGCGAGGGCGCACGAGTAGGCGATGCCCGCGCCCATCATCCCCGCGCCGAGCACGGCCACCTTGCGGACCTGGCGCGGCTCGACGCCCGTGGGCCGGTTGGCACCGGAGTTGACGGCCTGGAGGTCGAAGAAGAACGCCTGGATCATGTTCTTCGAGGTCTGGCCGGCCGCCAGCTCCACGAAGTAGCGCGCCTCGATGAGCTGCGCGGTCTCGAAGTCGACCTGGGCGCCCTCCACGGCGGCCGCGAGGATGTTGCGCGGGGCCGGGTAGGGGGCGCCGTTGGTCTGCTTGCGCAGGTTGGCCGGGAACGCGGGCAGGTTGGCCGCGAACTTCGGGTTGGCCGGGGTGCCGCCCGGGATGCGGTAGCCGGGGCGGTCCCAGGGCTGCTGCGACTCGGGGTTGGCGTCGATGAAGGCGCGGGCCTTGGCGATCAGGTCCTCGGGGCTGTCGGCCACCTCGTGCACGAGGCCGTTGTCCAGGGCGCGCCGCGGGCTGTACTGGGTGCCCTGGAGCAGCACCTTCAGCAGGGCGTCGGCGATGCCGAGCAGCCGGACCGTGCGGACGACGCCGCCGCCTCCGGGGAGCAGGCCGAGGGTGACCTCGGGGCAGCCGATCTTGGAGCCGGGGGCGTCGAGCGCGACGCGGTGGTGGCAGGCGAGGGCGAGCTCGTAGCCGCCGCCCAGGGCCGCGCCGTTGATCGCGGCGACGACCGGCTTGCCGAGGGTCTCGATGCGGCGCAGGTTGCGCTTGATCTCCAGGCCGCCGTCGAGGAGGTCCTGGGCGGTCTCGGGGGTGACGCGGATGAGGTCGCGCAGGTCGCCGCCGGCGAAGAAGGTCTTCTTGGCGGAGGTGAAGACGACGCCGCGGACCGAGTCCTTCTCGGCCTCCAGCCGGTCGGCGATCGCGGCGAGCGAGTCGCGGAACGCCTGGTTCATGGTGTTGGCGGACTGGTTGGGGTCGTCGAGGACGAGGGTGACGACGCCGGTGTCGTCCTGTTCCCAGCGGATGGTGGTGCTCTCGGTCATGACTGGTGTCTCCGTAGAAGTCTGAGGGTCCGCCGGGTGGTTACAGGCGCTCGACGACGGTGGCGATGCCCATGCCGCCGCCGACGCAGAGCGTGGCGAGGCCGTAGCGCTTGTCCTGACGCTCGAGTTCGTCGACCAGGGTGCCCAGGATCATCGCGCCGGTGGCGCCGAGCGGGTGGCCGAGCGCGATCGCGCCGCCGTTGACGTTGACCTTGTCCAGGGACAGGCCCATGTCCCGCACGAAGCGCAGGACGACGGCCGCGAAGGCCTCGTTGATCTCGACCAGGTCGATGTCGTCGATGGTCAGACCGGCCTTGGCGAGCGCCTTGCGGGAGGCGGGCGCGGGGCCGGTGAGCATGATGGTCGGCTCGGAGCCGGAGACGGCCGCGGAGACGATCCGCGCGCGCGGGGTGAGCCCGTACCGCTCGCCGACCTCCTTGGAGCCGATCGCGACGAGCGAGGCGCCGTCGACGATGCCGGAGGAGTTGCCGGCGTGGTGGACGTGGTCGATCTTCTCGACCCAGTGGTACTTCTGGAGGGCCACGGCGTCGAAACCGCCGAGGTCGCCGATGTCGGCGAACGACGGCTTCAGCTTGGCCAGCGAGTCGGCGGTGGTGCCGGGGCGCGGGAACTCGTCGCGGTCGAGGACGACCAGTCCGCTCCGGTCCCTGACCGGCACGACGGAGCGCTCGAAGCGGCCGTCCTTCATGGCCTCGGCCGCCCGCTCCTGGGAGAGCGCCGCGTACTCGTCGACGTCGCGGCGCGAGAAGCCCTCGATGGTGGCGATCAGGTCGGCGCCGATGCCCTGCGGCACGAAGTTGGTGGCGAGGTTGGTCATCGGGTCGTTGAACCAGGCGCCGCCGTCGGAGGCCATCGGTACCCGGGACATCGACTCGACGCCACCGGCGAGGACGAGGTCCTCCCAGCCGGAACGGACCTTCATCGCCGCCATGTTGACCGCTTCGAGGCCCGAGGCGCAGAAGCGGTTCTCCTGGACGCCGGCCACCGTGTCGGGCAGACCCGCCGCGACGGCGGCGATCCGCGCGATGTCCGAGCCCTGGTCGCCGACCGGCCCCACGACACCGAGCACGATGTCGTCGATCGCGGCCGGGTCGAGGTCCGGGAAGCGGTCACGGATCTCGTGGATGAGGCCCACGACCAGGTCGATGGGCTTCGTACCGTGCAGGGCCCCATTGGCCTTGCCGCGCCCGCGCGGGGTGCGGATCGCGTCGTACACGTACGCTTCGGTGCTCACTGACAAGCCTTTCAACGAGGGTTTCTGCCGAGCGGTATCGGGGGCGTGGGGGCCGTGGGCCCGTCCGGGGCCGTGCCGCGGGTCCCGCGGCGCGGGCCGTACGTCCGTCAGGCGTCCTCCGCCAGGAGTGCGGGTATCTGCCAGTCGCGGGCCACCGCCGCGGTGTCGGCGCCCGGTTGCGCGGGGCCGCTGCGGACGGTGGTGGGTGTCGCGGAGAAGCGGGGCGCGGGGGCGGGCTGGGTGATGCCGCCGTGGTCGGTGAAGGTGCCGCGGGCGGCCAGGTGCGGGTGGTGCGGGGCCTCGCGCAGCGACAGTACGGGGGCCACGCACGCGTCGGAGCCCTCGAAGACGGCCGTCCACTCGTCCCGGGTACGGGTGCGGAAGCGGGCCGCGACGGCCTCGCGCAGCTCGCCCCAGCGGGTCCAGTCCTTGCGGGCCGGAGCGAAGTCCTTCAGCCCGATGAGGTCCAGGAACTCCTCGTAGAACTGCTGTTCAAGGGCGCCGACCGCTATGTACCCGCCGTCGGCGGTCTCGTACGTGCCGTAGTACGGGCAGCCGCCGTCGAGGAGGTTGGCGCCCCGCCGGTCCTGCCAGCCGCCCGCGGCGACCATGCCGTGGATCATCGCGGTGAGATGGGCGGCGCCGTCGACGATGGCGGCGTCGACGACCTGCCCGCCGCCGCCCGCACGCGCGTGGTGCAGTGCGGCGAGGACGCCGACGACGAGGTAGAGGGAGCCGCCCGCGTAGTCGCCGACCAGGTTGGCGGGCACGGCCGGCGGCCGGTCCGGCTCGCCGATCATGCCGAGGGTGCCGGTGAGCGCGATGTAGGCGATGTCGTGCCCGGCGCGGTGGGCGAGCGGGCCCTGCTGGCCCCAGCCGGTCATCCGGCCGTAGACCAGCCGCGGGTTGACCGCGTGGCAGGCCTCGGGGCCGACGCCGAGGCGTTCGGCGACGCCCGGCCGGTATCCCTCGATGAGGATGTCCGCGCGGGAGGCGAGGTCGAGGACGCGGGCGGGTCCCCCGTCCGCCTTCAGGTCGACGACCACCGAGCGCTTGTTGCGGTTGGTGACGTCGTACTCCGGGGCGACGCCGAGTCCGGGGCCGCCGGGGCGGTCCACCCGCACGACGTCGGCGCCGAGGTCGGCGAGGAGCATGGCGGCGAACGGGCCGGGCCCGATCCCCGCCAGCTCGACCACGCGTACGCCCGAGAGCGGGCCGCCGCCGTCCGGTGTCGTTGCCGCTGTCATCCAGCCCCCTGAAGCCGTGACCGTGACACTAGTGATGTAACACCGACGATGCTAAGAACACGTTCTACGCAACACAAGACCTGGGCAAGCAAGCGCTTAGCCAAGTATGCCCGGCGCGCCGCGGGACCGCCCGCCCGACGGCACCAAGTGGAGCAAAGTGTGTCTTCTGTCGTTTCTTCCGGGCATTCCCGGGCCTGGTCATCCGGTACCTCCGGGCTCGTCGCAGGGCTCCGCGCTCCTCACGCTAGCCTCAGCCACCGACAGCGGCGCGGCTGCACGAAGCGAGGGGTGTCATGACCAGGCTGAACAGGACGGACCGTCCGTACGACGTCGTGCTCTTCGGAGCCACCGGCTTCGTCGGCACACTCACCGCGGAGTACCTCGCCGCCCACGCGCCCGAGGGGCTGCGCTGGGCGATCGCGGGCCGCAGCGAGCGCGGGCTGCGGGAGCTGCGCGACCGGCTGCCCGGCGCCACGCAGGTCGGCGTACTGCGGGCGGACGTGTCCGACCCGGCCTCGCTGCGCGCCCTCGCCGAGCACGCGCGCGTGGTGGCCACGACCGTCGGCCCCTACCTCAGCTACGGCGAGGAGCTCGTCGCCGCCTGCGCGGACGCGGGCACGGACTACCTGGACCTGACGGGCGAGCCGGAGTTCGTGGACCTCGTGTACGTACGGCACGACGCACGCGCGCGGGAGACCGGCGCCCGGCTCGTGCACGCCTGCGGTTTCGACTCGATCCCGCACGACCTGGGCGCCCTCTTCACGGTCCGCCGGCTCCCCGAGGGCGTGCCGCTGCGGGTCGACGGCTTCGTGACGGCGCACGCCACCTTCTCCGGCGGCACGTTCGCCTCGGCGCTGAACCAGTTCGCGCGCGGACGGCAGATGGCGGCCGCCGCGCGCGACCGCGGACGGCACGAGCCGCGGCTCGTGGGCCGCCGGGCCTCGGCACCGACGGGCGCGCCGCGTTTCGCCGGGGAGGTCGGCGCCTGGGCGCTGCCCCTGCCGACCATAGACCCGCAGATCGTCCGGCGTTCGGCGAAGGCCCTGGAGTGCTACGGCCCCGACTTCCGCTACCGCCACTACGCGGCCGTACGACGGCTGCCCGTGGCGCTGGGCGGGGTCGCCGCCGTGGGGGCACTGGCCGCGGCCGCCCAGGTCCCGCCCGCGCGGCGCTGGCTGTCCGGCCGCCTCAAGCCCGGGGACGGGCCCAGCGAGCGGACCCGGGCGCAGAGCTGGTTCTCGGTGCGCTTCGTCGGCGAGGGCGGCGGCCGACGGGTGTTCACCGAGGTCGCGGGCGGCGACCCCGGGTACGGCGAGACGGCGAAGATGTTCGCGGAGTCGGCGCTCGCCCTGGCCTTCGACGACCTTCCGCCGACGGCCGGACAGGTCACGACGGCGGTGGCGATGGGCGACGCGCTGACGGAGCGGCTGCGCCGGGCGGGGATCACCTTCCGGGTGGCCGCCGTCCGGTGAGGCAGCGGACCGTTCACAGCGGCCAGGACACCACCGTGTAGATCATCCCGGCTATCCAGGCGACCCCTGCCAGCGCGGCGAGGATCAGGGCGGCCGTCACGGCCCGCTCGACGGGCCGGTTCGGGTCGGCGAGGGGCTTCGGGGAACGCTGCGTCGTCATACGGCCCAGCCTGTCCGCCGCCCCGGCCGGATCACATCCGTACAGGTACTCAGAACGGGTACTCAGAACCGGTACCCGGCGGGAGTACTCGGCGCGGGCACCCGGGGACGGGCGCGGTGACGGGGTCCGGACGGCCGGGTGACGGTGCGTCGGCTGTGCGCTCCGCTGCGGGATTTGAGACTTTCCGGGCACACGACGGGCCCCGCCCGCGCCTGTTGCGGGAAAAGTCTCAACGGGCGGTTCAATGAAACGATCGAAGCCTGGCCCGAAGCACGGCAAAGCAACGGAAGGCGAGGTTCGACGTGAAGTTCCTGCTCGAAGTCACGGTGGACGAAGGAAAGCTGGCGCAGGACCCGGCGGGCGAGCTGGGGCGGATCCTGCGGTACTGGGGCGGCAACCTGCACCACTACGCGCTCGAACCGGGCGACGGCTCGGCCGTCTACGACTCCGAGTACCGCGAGGTGGGCGCCTGGCGGGTCGTCGCCTCCTGAAGCGCCCGCCGGCACAGCGCGTCCGCCCGGCGGGTGGTCTCGGGGAGCCGGTAGGCGGGGGTGAGGGCGAGCGTGTGGGCGCAGGCGTTGTCCAGGCCGACCCGGTGGCCGACGGAGACGAACACCGGCTTGACACCGTCCCTGGTGCGCAGGGCCCGTCCCACCTCCTCCGCGCCCGCCCTGAGCGGCGCGGCCGCTCCGCGCCGGACGCCCGGCTCGTCGTACGCGAAGGTGAAGGGGTTCTTCGCGACGCCGATCGTCGGCAGGCCGGTGAGCACGCCGAGGTGGCTGGCGAGACCGAAGCGGCGGGGGTGGGCGAGGCCGTAGCCGTCGCAGACGACCAGGCCGGGCGGGCAGGGCAGCGCCGCGAGGGCGGCGAGGACCGTCGGGATCTCGCGGAACGCGAGCAGACCGGGCACGTACGGGAAGGAGATCCTGCCGACCGCCGTGGCCTCGGCGACCACGGCGAGTCCGGCCGCGTCGAGGACGACGGCCGCCGCCACCACGAGGTCCCGCTCGTCGTCGTAGGCGACGTCGACCCCGGTGACGTGCCCGGACCCGGGCGGCGGTCCCGGTTCGTCCGTCACCACCCGCCCGCGCAGCTCGTCCTGGACGGTACGGGCCTGTTCCTCGGTCGCGGGCCAGCCCGCGGGGATGGGTACGGTCGTCATGGTGCGACGAGCCTACGACCCCACCCCCGCTCCAACCACATTGCCAGGCTAGGCTGTTGATCATGTTCATACTGGAGCTGACCTACACCGCGCCGCTCGAAGCCGTCGACGCCGTGCTGGACGCCCATGTGGCCTGGCTCGACGAGCAGTACGACAAGGGGCTGTTCCTGGCGTCCGGGCGCAAGAACCCCCGCGACGGCGGGGTGATCCTCGCCGTCGCGGCGGACCGGGCCAGGATCGAGGAGGTAGCCGCGAGCGACCCCTTCGCCGTGGCCGATGTGTGCGCGTACCGCATCACCGAGTTCACGGCGACGAAGACGGCACCCGAGCTGGAGCCGTACCGCGAGACGCTCGGCTGAGGCGCGGCCGGGTCAGTACGCCAGCCGGGCCACCCGCCCCTTCTCCCCCGCGGCCCAGCAGCCGAGGCCGGCGGCCGCGCAGTCCACGGTGTCGTACGAGCCCGTGTCGACCGTCCGCCAGGTGCGGCCGCCGTCCGTCGTCAGGTCCGTGCCGGTGGGACCGACCGCGAGGGCGGCCGTACGGCTGTGCGGCAGCCAGGTGACACCGGAACGGTAGGCGGGCGGGGGCACGGCGGCGGGTCCCCAGGCGCGTCCGCCGCCTGAGGTACGGGCCGCCGCGTCCGGGGAGGCCTGGTCGGCACGGTAGTCGCCGCCGACCGCGAGACCGTGGGTACGGTCGCGGAAGGCGAGCGCGAAGACACCGCGGGCCGGGTCCCCGGCCGGGATCGGGGTGTCGGCCGCCGTCCAGGTCAGACCGCGGTCGGCCGAGTGCAGCACACGCGCGCGTGCGCCCCCGCCGGTGGCCAGCCAGACGTCCCGCGGCCCGGACGCGACCAGACACTGGCCGCTCGCGGCGAAGCCCGCCTCGCCGTCCAGGGCGGCCGGCATGCCGGCGCTCGGCAGGACCCGCCAGGTGCGGCCGCCGTCGCCGGTGGACAGGATGCGGAACCGGCCGTCCACCGGGTCGCTCATCGCCAGGCCGTGCCGCCGGTCGAAGAAGGTGAGGCAGTCGTAGAAGGCCTTGGCGTCGGTGTTGCGGAAGGACTCCGTCCAGCTCGCCCCGCCGTCGTCGGTGCGGTACACCCGCGACGCCTCGCCCTCGCCGATGGCCAGCACCACGGCGCGCCGCGCGTCGAACGCCTCGACGTCCCGGAACTGGAGGTCGGCTGCGCCCGGCGGCGAGACGTTCCGCCAGCTCGCCCCGCCGTCCGTGGTGCGCAGGACCGTGCCGCCGGTCCCGGCCACCCAGGCCGTGTCCCGGTCGACGGCCGACAGCCCGCGCAGCCGGACGTCGGGGGCGCCGGTGTCCTTCGGCTCCCAGTGCGGGGCCGGGTGGGGCCACGCACGGGCCGGCGGCCGAGGCTGCGTGTGCGCCTGCGCCGGTACGGCGGCCGACGCGCCCACCGTCGCCGCCGCCGTCACCGCCGCGGCGAGGAGGCGGGCGGACCGGCGCGACCGGCCGGCAGGCGTCGTGCGTCTCGTCTTCCCCAAGTGCACCGAACGTCTCATGGCGGGGGAAGCTAGCCCACCGCCCTGCCCGCGTCCAGAGCGCCTCCGGTCACCTCAAGTGCCTTGCACGCCACGGGAGTAGCTCCCCGATCGCCCCTCCGACAGCTTCCGCGATCACTCCCGGATTCAAGTCGGTGACCGAGGTCACTCGGCAGTCGGGTGCACGGAAGGGCCGTTTCGTACGTCTCTACCAGTACCCGTCCCGTCCGGTCGTCCCGTCCGGTGAGCCCACCGAAAGTCCGTTCCTCGATCAGTCCCGAGATCCTTCCCGGAGTCCTTCCCGGAGTCCGTCCGGCCGTCCCCGCCGTCCAGCCGTCCTAGGGAGCAAGGCGTTGTCCACCGTCATCGAGCAGTCCGTTGAGGCCCGTCTGGTCGCCGCCGCGCCCCGGGTGCCGAGCATCCCCGCCACGCTGCACTACGACCGGCGCGACCCGTTCGCGATCCACATGACCTTCCCGGCGCCCGCCACCCTCGAAGGCGTCGACGTCTGCTGGACGTTCGCCCGCGACCTGCTCACCGCCGGACTCCACGGCCCGGAGGGCCACGGCGACGTACGGATACGGCCGTACGGGTACGGCCGCACCGTCATGGAGTTCCACGCGCCCGAGGGCACCGCCGTCGTGCACGTCCACTCGGCAGAGATCCGCCGCTTCCTGCACGCCACGAGCGAGCTGGTCGAGATCGGCCAGGAGCACCTCCATCTCGACCTCGACCACGACCTGGCCGAGCTGCTGCGGGACGCGGGCTAGGTCCTGTCCGGCACGCCCGCCAGCAGCGCGTTCAGCCCGCCGTAGCCGGGCCCGCCGGCCGGCACGTCGTAGGTCCCCGTGCCCAGCAGCTCCCGCGCGACCCGGCGGACCTCGGCGTACGCGGCCTCGGCCAGTCCGGAACCGGCGCTCACGCGCGCGACGCCGAGCCCGGCCAGTTCGGCGACCGAAAGGGAGCCGGGGCCGATCAGGATGTTGAGCGGACCGTCCACGCCGTCGACGAGGAGCTTGACGGTCTCCGGGTCGACGGCCCCGGGGACGAAGATCCCGTCGGCGCCCGCGGCGCGGAACGCGGCGGCCCGTTCCAGCGTGCGCTCCACTCCCCCGGCGCCCCGCAGGAAGGTGTCGATCCGGGCGTTGACGAACAGCGGCACGTCCTGCGCGTCGGCGGCGGCGCGGGCGGCGGCGATGCGCTCGGCCTGCTCCGCCACCGGCCGCAGCGGCTCGGGCCCGTCGTACAGCGCGTCCTCGATGTTCACGCCCACGGCGCCCGCCGCGAGCACCGCGCGGACGGTCGCGGCGACGCCCTGCGGATCCGGCGCGTAGCCGCCCTCGATGTCCGCGCTCACCGGCACCCGGACCGCGGACACGACGGCCGCCAGGGCCCCGACGGCCCGTTCGCCGTCGAGGCGGCCGCCGTCGGCCGCGCCCAGGGACCAGGCCAGGCCCGCGCTGGTGGTCGCGACGGCCGCGGCGCCCGCGTCCTCGACGACCCGGGCGCTCGCCGCGTCCCAGGCGTTGGGCAGGACGAGCGGGCGTCCGGGAATGTGCAGGGCTCGGAAGGCGAGGGCGCGCTCACGCAAGGTGCTCGGGTTCGTCATGGGGACCACTCAAGCAGCCGGTCCCCCGGCTCGGCTGGCAGGAATCCGACAGCAACGGGTCCAGGGACCGCAGGAGTCACAGGGCGCAGTCGGGCGGCACGGTCACACGGCGCATCGGACCGCGTCCTGGTCCGATCTAATTCGATTGACGCCCCCCGAGGGTCTTCGTACCGTGGGAGGCGTTCCTGTTGCCGTCGATTGGAGAAGGACGTTGCTCGTCTGAGGTCCTGAGACACCGCCGCACACACCCGAGGGTGTGTGTTTGGTGTGCGACCTCGGCGTCCGAGCCGTCCTCCTGAGTTCCGGCACAGGACTTTCCGGCGATTGCCCCGCGGTGTCTCGATACGCGCTTGCCCTGACCACATCAAGCAACCGCGAGGCCTGTATGTCCGCATCCCTCACCTGTACGTCCCTCTCCTTCGCCTGGCCCGACGGCACTTCCGTGTTCGACGGCCTGGACGTCACCTTCGGCCCCGGCAGAACCGGTCTCGTCGGCGTCAACGGCTCGGGGAAGTCGACCCTGTTGAAGCTGATCGCCCAGGAGCTGGTCCCGGTCGACGGAACCGTCCGGGTCGCGGGAGAGGTCGGCTACCTCCCGCAGAACGTCACGCTCGACACCTCCCTCAAGGTCGACGAGGCCCTCGGTATCGCCGCCCGGCGCGCCGCGCTGCACGCCATCGAGAGGGGCGACGCGTCCGAGCGGCAGTTCGAGATCATCGGCGACGACTGGGACGTCGAGGAACGCGCGCTCGCCACCCTCGGCGAACTCGGTCTCGGCCACATCAGCCTGGACCGCACGATCGGCGAGGTGTCGGGCGGCGAGTCCGTGCTGCTGCGGCTGGCCGCGCTCCTGCTGGACCGGCCGGACGTCCTCCTCCTCGACGAGCCCACCAACAACCTCGACCTGTACGCGCGCAAGCGGCTGTACACGGCCGTCTCCGCCTGGCCGGGCGTCCTGGTCGTGGTCAGCCACGACCGCGAACTCCTGGAGCTGGTCGACCAGATCGCGGACCTGCGCTCCGGCGAGATCGTCTGGTACGGCGGCACCTACTCGGCGTACGAGGAGCTGCTGGCCACCGAGCAGGAGGCCGCCGAGCGCATGGTGCGCGTCGCCGAGGCCGACCTGCGCAAGCAGAAGCGCGAGCTGGTGGACGCGCAGGTCAAGCTGGCACGGCGCAAGAGGTACGGCCAGAAGATGTTCGAGCAGAAACGCGAACCGAAGATCGTCATGGGGGCACGCAGACGCGCGGCGCAGGAGTCCGCGGGCAAGCACCGCATCATGCACGAGGAGCGGCTCGCCGAGGCGCGCGACCGGCTCGACGACGCGGTGGACGCGGTACGGGACGACGACGAGATCCGCGTCGACCTGCCGTACACGGCCGTACCGCCGGGCCGGACCGTGCTCACCCTGCGGGACCTGGAACTCGCGTACGGTGCGAGCGTGGCCGGCGGCCTCGACCTGCACGGTCCGGAGCGGGTGGCGCTGGTCGGGCGCAACGGCGCGGGCAAGACGACGCTGCTGCGCACCATCGCCGGAGAGCTGGCGCCGGTCGCGGGCGAGGCGCAGTCGCATGTCCCGCTGCGCTTCCTGCCGCAGCGGCTCGACGTCCTCGACGGCGAGCTGACCGTCGCCGAGAACGTCGCCCGGTTCGCGCCGGGCGCCTCGAACAACCAGATCCGGGCCCGGCTGGCCCGCTTCCTGTTCCGTGGGGCCCGCGCCGACCAGCAGGCGGCGACGCTCTCCGGCGGCGAGCGTTTCCGGGCGGCCCTGGCCGCGCTGATGCTGGCGGAACCCGCGCCGCAGCTGCTGCTGCTCGACGAGCCGACGAACAACCTCGACATGGCGAGCGTGCGGCAGCTGACGTCGGCCCTGGAGTCCTACGAGGGCGCACTGGTCGTGGCCTCCCACGACCTGTCGTTCCTGGAGTCCCTGGGCATCACGCGCTGGCTGCTGCTGGACGGGGAACTGCGGGAGATCACACCGGAGGAGATCGCGTAGCCGCCCTTCCCGGCCTCCGCCGGCCGGGGCGGCCGTGTCTCAGGAGGGCCACAGCCTGGTTCCGAGGGGTTCTGCGGGCGTCCGTCCGCGCTGCATGATGTCCAGCCTGCGCCGCATCATGGACACCGAGTACACACAGTGGATACGGAGACTCCTCGTGCCCAGCAAGAAGGCCCTCGTCCGCCGCCCCGGTCCGCGCCTCGCCGAAGGTCTGGTGACCCACATCGAGCGGGAACAGCCCGACGTCGATCTCGCGGTCGAGCAGTGGGAGGCGTACGTGGCGGCGCTGCGGGCGCACGACTGGCAGACGGTCGAGGTGGAGCCGGCCGACGACTGCCCCGACTCCGTGTTCGTCGAGGACACGGTGGTCGTGTACCGCAACGTCGCCGTGATCACCCGGCCCGGCGCCGAGGCCCGGCGCGAGGAGACCGCCGGGGTCGAGGAGGCCGTGGCCCGGCTGGGCTGTTCGGTGAACTGGATCTGGGAGCCGGGCACGCTGGACGGCGGCGACGTCCTGAAGATCGACGACACGGTCTACGTCGGCCGGGGCGGGCGCACCAACGCGGCCGGGGTGCAGCAGCTGCGCGCCGCCCTGGAGCCGCTGGGCGCGCGGGTCGTGACCGTGCCCGTGAGCAAGGTGCTGCACCTGAAGTCGGCGGTCACCGCGCTGCCCGACGGGACGGTACTCGGGCACATCCCGAACGTGGACCAGCCCTCGCTGTTCCCCCGTTTCCTCCCGGTGCCGGAGGAGTCCGGTTCGCACGTGGTGCTGCTCGGCGGCGGCAGGCTGCTCATGGCCGCGAGCGCGCCGAAGACGGCGGAACTGCTCACGGACCTGGGTCACGAGGTGGTCGTGGTGGACATCAGCGAGTTCGAGAAGCTCGAAGGCTGCGTGACCTGCCTGTCGGTGCGCCTGCGGGACCTCTACGTCTGAGCCCGCACGACGTCTGAGCCCGGTCGCCTGCGGCAGTCCGGATTTCGCGGAAAAAGGCAGGCTGATCAGCGGACTTTACGGAGAACTTAAGCTACGGCAACGTAACCTACGGCTTCGTAGCCTACGATTCCGTAAGTTCCGGCACCGCTCGCCGGACGGTTCCACCGTGCACCGCGTCCCCTGGAGTTACCCGTGACGATCACCTCCCCTCACCTCGGCAGCTCTGCCGCGTGGACAGACGCCAAGCTCCTGTACGCGCTGGAGGAGGTCGTCGAGACGGAGCTGAACCGTCATCTGAAGGTCGCCAAGGACTGGATGCCCCACGAGTACGTGCCGTTCAGCGACGGCCGTAACTTCCCCGGCATCTTCGAGGACGGCGAGGCCTGGGGCAAGGAGCAGTCCAAGGTCACGGAGATCGGCCGGATCGCCCTGGTGGTGAACCTCCTGACCGAGGACAACCTCCCCAGCTACCACCACGAGATCGCCTCCCTGTTCGGCCGGGACGGCGCCTGGGGCACCTGGGTGCACCGCTGGACGGCCGAGGAGGGTCGGCACGGCATCGTGATGCGGGACTACCTGCTCACCTCGCGCGCGGTGGACCCGGACAAGCTCGAGCAGTTCCGCATGGCGCACATGAGCGAGGGCTTCGAGTCCGACAACCGTCACTCGATGCTGCACTCGGTCGCGTACGTCGCCTTCCAGGAGCTGGCGACCCGCATCTCGCACCGCAACACCGGACACCAGTCCGGCGACCCGGTCTGCGACCGCATGCTGGCCCGCATCGCGACCGACGAGAACCTGCACATGGTCTTCTACCGCAACCTGCTGAAGGCGGCCTTCGAACTCGCCCCCGACCTGACCATGCAGGCCGTGCGGGACGTCGTCGTGGACTTCCGGATGCCCGGTCACGGGATGCCCGGCTTCGAGCGGGCGGCCGCGCAGATGGCCATCGGCGAGGTCTACAACCTGCGTATCCACCACGACGACGTCATCCAGCCCGTCCTGCGTCACCTGAAGGTCCTGGAGATCGACGGCCTGGGCCCCGAGGGTCTGCAGGCGCAGGAGGAGCTCGGCCTGTTCATGGGCGGTCTCGACGCGGAGGCCCTGAAGTTCGACGAGAAGCTCGCGGCCCGCAAGGCGCGTATGGCGGCGCGGGCCGCGGGCTGACCGCGCGCGCGGCGGGCCGAATTCCCAGTGCGGCCCGCCGCGGACCTGCGGCATCATGCCGCCATGCATGACGACACCACCTCGCAGCAGGCGGTCGGCTTCCTGCTGGACCTGGTCGACGACAGGACCGGCAAGCGGGTCCGTCGGCGCATCGGCCTGTCCCGCCCCGACCGGTCCCCGACGGCACAGCGCCGGCTGCTGTCCATGTGGACGTGGCCACCGGTGCCCGCGTCCATGCTGCTGTGGGCCCTGGAAGAGGACGACCCCGAGCTGAACACCGTGGTGTGGCGGCACCTGTCGGCGAACGACGGCATCCGCCGGGCCATCGTCCGCGGTGTGCCGTTCGGCCCCGGCCGTAGGCGGCCGGTGCCCGTCCACCCGACGCTGCGCGGACTGGAACCACCGGTGCCGGAGAGTTTCACCCGCCTCGGCCTGGTCGGCGCCCTGCGCGCGGTCACCTCCATGGAAGCGGGACGTGCGGCCGCCTCCATGGTGGTGGAGCGCCCGGACTGGCAGGAGGTCGCCGACGTGGACCGGGAGCGTCCGCTGTCCGGCTACGCACGCTGGGCCCTGTCCGTACGACCGGACTGCCCGCCCGCGCTGCGCGCCGGGTTCGGCACCCATCGCAAGTTCACCCACCGCGTGCGGCAGGCCGGAATCCTCGGCGGCCCGGCCGAGTACGCGACGCAGCACGGCCCCGCCGCCCGCGTCCTGGGGCTGCTGTCCCTGGGGAACACCCTCTTCCCGGCCCGCCTGGGCGTCGCCCAGGACGCGCTGCGCCCGCTGGTGCACGACCATCTGGGCGACCGCGAGGAGGCCTGGGCGGTACTGGCACAGCTGATGCCCACCTTCCACGGCACCGCCCCCGAGCTGGTGGCGACCGCGGGCGCCATCGCCTGAACCGGCGTCGGGGCGAGGGGGGCGGGGCGGCTGGATTCGAACCAGCGTGCTCTGGTTTTGGAGACCGGTGCGCCTGCCTCTGCGCTACGGCCCCGCCCTTGGCAGCCGAGCGTAATGCCTTCGCCCGTTGTCGGTGCGGGCTGGTACCAATGAGTCACGCGGTCACATGCCTTGCGGCACGGGGACACAGGGCCCATGGCAGGTGGCGCGCTGCACGGGGGAACGGGGGGAACGGGGGCACGAGATGGCGTACGGGGAACGGGGGCTTCGGCGTCCCCCGGTCGTGGACCTGGCCGACCGCAGGGCGCTGGAGCGGTACCGTCCGGCGGATCCTGCGGTGGTCCGGGAGGCACGGCGGCTGAAGGAGGCCGCCCTGCTCGACTTCGGCCTGACCGAGTCGGCGGTGGCGTCCTGGCTGTACGCCAAGTGCCACCACCAGATCCCGACGACCGCGGTGGACACCGCGGCCGTGGTCGCCTCCGGCGACGGCACCTGTCTGCTGCTGTTCAACCCGGACTTTTTCGTCCGACTGGGCCTGGACGGCGTGAAGTTCGTGCTGTTCCACGAGGCGCGCCACCTGGTGCACCGGCATCTGTACGCCGAGCCCGAACTGCGCGACGACCCGGTGTTCGAGCTGGCGGCCGAGGTGTCCATCAACCATGTGGCGCTGGTCCGCCTCGGCCGGACGGCGCTGCCCACCCTGGACGGCCGGCCCACCGGAGTCGACCCGCGCGAGGTGTACGAGGCCTATCGCGCGGACCTGACGGCACACGGCCTTGAGCCGGTCACGTACGAGACGTTCATCGCCACGGACCTGCGGGTCCACGGCGAGCTGAAGCGGATGCGGCATCCGCCGGTCCCGCGGGGGCGGCTGTGCGTGCATCTGGCGCAGGGCGGGGTGCCCGCCGACCCGGAGACCGTCGACGCGGTCGTGTCCTCCGTGCTGCTCAACTCCCTGCTGGCGGCCCGGCGCGGGCACGCGGGCGCGGAGCGTGAACTGCTCGACCTGATGCACCGCACCGAGGACGGCCCGGCGCGGACCGCGCGGATCTGGGGAAGGCTCGGCGCGGGCGTACTGCGCGGCGAGACCGCACGCACGCGGACCGTCCACTGGTGGCAGCGCTGGCTCGTCGACGTCCTCGGCTCCAGGCTGCGCGACGGCGAGCGGCTGGTGTACCCGAAGAAGCGCGGCGCCCTGCTCGCCGCCCTCGGTCAGGATCCGATGCTCGCGCGGCGCGGCCCGGTGCGCGAGAAGGTCCTCGTCATCGCCTACGACACCTCGGGTTCGATGCCGCAGCACGTGGTGACCTGGCTGACCGGACTCGTCGGCCGGATCGACGGGGTCGAGGCGCACTGGCTGTCCTTCGACGCCGTGGTGATGCCCTTCGCCCCGGGAGAGCGGGTGTACGGCGGGGGCGGCACGAGCTTCCAGGCCGTCGCGGACTACGTGGAGGGGCGGACGGCGGTCGACGGACGGCGTCTTGAGGTCCGTCCGGACGCCGTGGTCGTCCTCACCGACGGACACGCCCCCGCGATCACGCCCGCGGAGCCGGAGAAATGGATCTGGCTGATCACCGAGGGCGGCAGCGAGTGGCCCGAGACGCACACACCGGCGATGGCCTGCCATCGCGTACCCACGGAGACACCGCCGCTCCGGGGACCCGGATGACCGGCACACGAACCCACGGGGACAGGAAATGAGCACGCTTGCAGGGCAGTTCGCCGCCGCCGACCACGGCCGCGGCCCCGCCGAGGTCTCCCGCCTCGAAGGATTCATCGACGCGATGATCGAGCTGGGGCAGACCGGCCAGATCTTCGGCGAGCACGGCATCGGCAAGACGGCGACGTTCTTCTCGCATGTCGCCCGCGCCCACCCGGACGCCACGCTGGTGTACGTCCCGGCGGCGAATCTGACACCGGACGACCTGCTGGTCAACGCGCCGGTACGGGACCCGCACACGGGCGAACTGGTGCTGCGCCAGCTGGTGATGAACCAGCTGAAGCCCGGTCGGCCGTTCGTGCTGCTCGTCGACGACTCCCTCCAGGCGGGCGACACGATCCAGGCGCAGCTGATGCAGATCGCCTGCGACTGGACCCTCGGCGAGCACGATCTGCGTGCCCTCGGCTGCATCGGCGTCTTCCTCACCGACAACGAGTCGCTGGCCGAGACCTCGGCCCGGCGCAGCGACCTGGCGCTCCTCGACCGCATGGTCACCCTGCGGATCACGGCGAACGACACCTCCTGGCGACGCCATCTCGCCGCCAAGTACCGTCCGTGGGACCTGCGTCCGGTCTTCTCCCTGTGGGCGTCGCTCCCTCCGGCGCTGCGCGAGCTGTTCTCACCGCGCACGCTCGACCACGTTCTGGCCAACGCCCGCGAGGGTTTCCCGCTGCGCTGGGGCCTGCCCCTGGTCGACGGCGACCGGCTGCGGCTGGCCGAGCCCGGCCCGGACGGCAGACCGGGCCCGAACCGCACGGCCGAGATCCTCGACCAGGTCGCGGCGGCGTTGAACGTGCCCAACCCGTCGCGGATCGCCGACCCGGTACGGCAGGTCGTGCGGGCCGCGCTGCGCAACCGCTGGACGGTGCTGCTCCAGGGGCCGCCGGGGTGCGGCAAGACGGAGCTGGTGCGGGAGACGGTGCGCGCGGGGCTCGGGCGGGAGGCACTGTACTTCTCGCTGCCCGTGACCAACGTCGAGGACCTGTGCGCGCCGGTCCCGGCGGCGGACGGCACCCTGGACAATCTGCTGGCCGCCAAGTTCACCGGCCCGGAGCCCAAGGTGATCGTGTGGGACGAGTACAACCGGCCCAAGGACAAGGCCGCGTTCGCCAAGCTGATGGAGATCACCCAGGAGTGGTCGCTGGCCGGGCGCCGCATCGAGCAGCTGCGGGCGCAGATAGCCGTGCAGAACCCGCCGTACCACCTCGGCCGCAAGCTGCTGGTGTCGCGGAACAACATCGCCCAGGCGTCCCGGTTCACCGCGTCCCTGGAGGTGGAGCCGGACGACATACCGGCCAACGAATGGCTGCTCGCCCGCTACGGCGCGGACGCGGAGACGGTCCTGGAGTGGTGGAAGCACGACATCGACGACGACGGCCGGGCCTGGATCACCAAGCGCACCATGGAGCGACTGATCAAGCTGCACCGCCGCGGACTGCCGCTGGAGATGGCCACGGTCTATCTCGGGGACGGCGAGTACGCGCCCGTACCGCTCACCGCGCTGATCGACCGGTTCCGGGGCCGTCCGGTCACCGGTCTGCGGGAGCTCGCCCGCGACATCGACGCCTGGGAGGCGAGGCTGCGGCGCGCGGCCGAGCACTCGGACGAGGGCGGCGACGACAGCGACATCGTCCATCAGCTGCTGGCCAACGCGGAGTTGTCACAGTTGAAGAAACACCGTGCCGCGGTGTCCCGGCTCGTCCCGCTGCTGCCGGCGAAGCTGCGCGCGACCTATCTGGTGGGCGCGTCGCCGCAGCAACAGCGTTTCTGGACCGAGGTGTTCACGACGATGCGGCGCCCCGGCCGGAGCCCGGGAGGTGGTCACCAGGACGCTTCCCGGTAGTCCTTGAGGAACACCCCGGACATCGGTTCCCCGGACTCGCCCCGCACGATCGGGTCGTAGACGCGGGCCGCGCCGTCCACGATGTCCAGCGGGGTGCGGAACCCGGCTCGGGCCATCCGTGCCTTCTTCGGCGCCGGGTTCTCGTCGGTGATCCATCCGGTGTCGACGGCGCACATGTGCACGCCCTGCTCTGCGAGTTCGGCGGCGCTGGTGCGGGTGAGCATGTTCAGGGCCGCCTTGGCCATGTTGGTGTGCGGATGGCCGGCGGTCTTGTTGCGCACGGCGAACCGGCCCTCGACCGCGGTGACGTTGACGACGTAGCGACGCGGGTGCGGGGAGGCGAGCAGCAGCGGCAGCAGCCGGTCGCACAGCAGGGCCGGGGCGAGGGCGTTGACCAGTTGGGTCTCCAGCACCTCGGCGGGGTCGAGGGCGCCGAGCCGCGCCGACCAGGAGTTCTCCGGGGACGGATCGGGGAGCAGCCCTGCCTCGTCGGCCTCCCGCAGGGCGGCGGGCACAGCGGCCGCCGAGCCCTCCAGCATCCGCATCGGGCGGAAGCCCGGCGCCTGGCGGGCGCCCTCGGGCAGGGCCTCGTACTCGCCGGCGGCGAGCAGCCCGTACGACTCGGGCGGTCGGCGCACGGTCTGTGCCGCGTTGTTGACGAGGATGTCCAGCGGCTCACCCGTTCGGCGCAGGTCCTCGCAGAGTCCCAGCACCTGCCGTGGGTCGCGCAGGTCGACGGCGAGCACGGTCAGCCGGTCGAGCCACTCGGCGCTGCCGGGCGCGGCCCTGAAACGGCGCACGGTGTCGTGCGGGAAGCGGGAGGTGACGAGCACGTCGGCGCCGTCGCGCAGCATCATCAGGGCCAGCTGGAACCCGATCTTGACCCGGCCGCCGGTGAGCAGCACGCGACGGCCGCCGAGGTCGGTGCTCAGGCCGCGGCGGGCCGTGTTGTCCTCGGCGCACCGCGGGCAGAGCCGGTGGTAGAAGGAGTCGACCTGTCGATAGGGCTCCTTGCAGACATAGCAGGTACGCGGTCTGCGGAAGCTGCCGCCGGTACCGGGTACGACCAGGGGCGCGTCCTCGCGCCGGTGCGCCGCGCCGGTCGCGGTGGCCGCCATCGCCGCCGCGTCGGCGGCCGAGACCTCGGTGCTGCGCGACTTGCGGCGCCGCAGCCGTCCGTCGCGGGCGAAGGACGCGGCGACCTGCTCCGCCCGAAGCCTGCGGGCGTCGTCGACGGGCAGCGCCCGCAGCTTGCCCACGGTCCGGTGGAAGGCCGCCAGTTCCGCCTCGGTGAGGGTTTCGGTAAGGGTTTCGACGGCGGCTACGGGGTCCGCCTCGGTGTCCGGCCCCGTCGCCGTCTCTGGCCCGGTGATCCGCTCGTCCATCCGTCCCGCCCGCCCCGTGTCCGCCGTACCGTGGTCCCGGCCGGATTCGAACCGGCGTATCCGCCCTGACAAGGCGGCGAGTCTGCCTCTGCTCTACGGGACCGTGCACGCGCCCGGACGACCGGATTCGAACCGGCGTATCCGCCTGTGCAGGGCGTGCGACTACCTCTGCGCTACGTCCGGACGCGCCATGATCGTAACCGGCCGCGGAACGGTGGGGCATGGGGTTTTCAGTCGGCCGTGCGCCGGAGCTGGAGCCGTTCCTTCTCGGACAGGCCGCCCCAGACCCCGAAGCGCTCGTCGTTGGCGAGGGCGTAGTCGAGGCAGGCGGAGCGCATCTCGCACATGCCGCAGATGCGTTTTGCCTCACGCACCGAGCTGCCCGGCTCGGGAAAGAAGAAGTCCGCCCCGGTCTGCGCGCACAGAGCCCCGGCCTGCCAGGCGAGGTCGGGCGTGGCGATGGTGTCGATCTGCATGGACAGGATCGTGCCGGGCGCCGAAAAACGTTCGATCAACGCCGGATCAACGCGGCGGTCCGACGGCTCCGGCCGCCCGATGATCCCTCTGCGCCCCGCCGTGGCGCACGGCGGCGCGCGGAGGCGGGAGGAACAATCGGAGCATGCGCCGTCACGGAAGGTGATCTCCGTGTCCGTCGTCGTCGTGCCCCGCTCCGCCGGGTCGCTGCGGCAGCGGGTGTCAGTGGGCGGTGCAAGACTCGGCAGTGCAGGCACCGGGACCCCTTCAAGGAGGGCGCAGATGCTCACCACCCGTTTCGTCGACGGCTCCCCGAACTGGATCGACCTCGGCACGTCCGACATCGAGGGCGCCACCGCCTTCTACGCCGCCTTGTTCGGCTGGCAGTTCGTCTCGGCGGGCCCCGAATCCGGTGGCTACGGCTTCTTCCAGCTCGGCGGGAGGACCGCGGCCGGCGGTATGCAGACCACCGCGGAACAGGGCCCGCCGTCCTGGAACGTGTACTTCCAGAGCTCGGACGTCGAGGCCACGGCGAAGACGGCGGAGCAGGCCCACGGCCGTGTGCTGCTCCCGCCGATGGACGTCATGGGCCAGGGCCACATGGCGATCCTCGCGGACCCGGCCGGAGTGTCCTTCGGTCTCTGGCAGCCGGGGCGCATCAAGGGTGTCGACGTGGCCGAGGAACCCGGTTCGCTGTGCTGGGTCGAGCTCTACACGCAGGACATCGCGGCGGGTGCCGCGTTCTATCACAAGGTGCTCGGCCACGAGACCTCCGCCGTGCCGTTCCCCGGCGGCACCTACACCTGTCTGAACCCCGCCGACGGCGGGGAGGACGCCATGTTCGGCGGCGTGGTCCCGCTGGCCGACGACCCGACGGAGGCCGGCACCGGCCCGTACTGGCTGCCGTACTTCGAGGTGGCCGACACGGACGCGGCCGTCGCCAAGGCGCAGGAGCTGGGCGGCACGGTCCGGATGCCCGCCACGGACGTGCCGGACGTGGGCCGGATCGCCAAGCTGGCCGACCCGGCCGGAGCCCGCTTCGCGGTGATCCGGAGCGCGCAGCAGCAGTCGTGAACCAACCCGCGACGCCGGACTGATCAAAACGACAGGCCCTAGGCGGAGGCGCGGCGCACCAGGGTCGTCGGCAGGACCACGGCGGCCGGTGTGTCCGCGCCGGCCGGGCCGGCGGTGCTGCGGTCCAGGCGGCGCAGCAGGAGACGGGCCATCAGACGGCCCATCTCCTCTATGTCCTGGCGGATCGTGGTCAACGGCGGATCGGTCTGCTCGGCGACGGGCAGCATGTCGTCGAAACCGATCACGGCGACGTCCTCGGGCACCCGCCGCCCGCGTTCGCGCAGGACGCGCAGGGCGCCCGCGGCGGTGAGGTCGTTGGCTGCGAACACGCCGTCCAGGTCGGGGCAGCGGTCGAGGAGTTCACGCATCGCGCGTTCACCGCCGGCCGGGGTGAAGTCGCTCTCGACGACCATCCTCGGGTCGGCGTCCGGCATGACGTCCCGGAAGCCGTCGAGCCGGTCCACCGCGGACGTCTGGTCGAGGGCGCCCGCGATGTGCGCGATCCGGGTGCGGCCGAGGCCGACGAGGTGGCGCACGGCCTCCCGGGCGCCACCGCGGTTGTCGCTGTCGACGTAGACCGGACCGGGTGTGCCGTCGCTCCAGCCGGGGCGGCCGCCGAACACGGTCGGCACTCCGGCGCCCTGGATCAGTCCGGGCAGCGCGTCGTCGAGGTGCAGCGAGAACACCAGGGCCCCGTCGACATGGCCGCCGGCGAGGTAGCGGCCGACGCGGGCGTGGTCGTCGCGGCCCTCGGTGAGCAGCAGGACCAGCTGGCTGTCGTGGATCGTCAGCTCCTTGCTGATGCCGCGCAGTTGCAGGGCGAAGAAGGGGTCCGCGAAGACACGGGTCTCCGGCTCGGCGATGACGACGGCGATCGCGTCGTGCCGTTTCGTCACCAGGCTGCGGGCGGCCTGGTTGGGCACGTACCCGAGTTCGTCCACCGCCCGCCTGACCCGCTCGACAAGGGGTTCGCGCACCCCGTCGCCGCCGTTGACCACCCGCGAGACGGTGGCCCGGGAGACGCCGGCCCGTGCGGCCACCGCCTCCAGCGTGGGACGGGCGGTTGTCTCGGTCATGTCGGGACTCCTCACCGTCGATTGCGGATCAGGATAGCCCCGGCCCCGGAGATCGGTGAGAGCGCTCTCGCTACACCCCCGGCCGAGTGGTCACGCCTGGCCCGGCTCCTCGTGCCGGGCTCGGCTCGGCTGCACCCGTTTGGGTTCGCCCGGCATCTTCGGGTATTCCGGCGGATACGGCAGGTCGGCCAGGCCGTGGTCGCGTTCGTCCTTCGCCGCCAGGTCGAGGAGCGCTTCCAGCGAGTACGCGTGATCGTCCATGTCGGCGTGCACGTCACCGAGTTCGGCGAAACGGGCGGGCATCGTCACGAGGTCGAAGTCCCGGGGGTGCGCCTCGCCGACCTCCTCCCAGCGCAGGGGGGCGGAGACGGGGGCGTCCGGACGGGGCCGTACGGAGTAGGCGGAGGCGATCGTGCGGTCCCGGGCCGTCTGATTGTAGTCCAAAAAGATACGTTCGCCCCTTTCCTCCTTCCACCATTTCACCGTCACCCGGTCGGGCATCCGGCGCTCCATCTCCCGTCCGACGGCGATCGCGGCCCGCCGGACCTGGGTGAAGGTCCAGCGGGGTTCGATGGGCACGAAGACGTGCAGTCCCCGGCCGCCGGAGGTCTTGGGCCAGCCGCGCAGACCGCCGTACTCGTCGAGGACGGCCCGCAGTTCGTGGGCGGCGTGGACGGCGTCGTCGTAGTCGGTGCCGGGCTGCGGATCGAGGTCGATACGGAGTTCGTCGGGGTGGTCGACGTCGTCCCGGCGCACCGGCCAGGGGTGGAAGGTGAGCGTGCCGTACTGGGCGGCCCACAGGACGGCGGCCTCCTCGGTGGGGCACATCTCGTCCGCGCTGCGGCCGCTGGGAAAGGTGATGTGGGCCCTCGGGATCCAGTCGGGCATGTTCTTCGGGGCCCGTTTCTGGAAGAAGGACTCGCCGCTCACCCCGTCGGGGTAACGCTCCAGGGTGGTGGGGCGGTTGCGCAGGGCGCGCAGGATGCCGGGCGCGACGGCCCGGTAGTACTGGGCGAGGTCCAGCTTGGTGTAGCCGCGCTCGGGAAAGAAGATCTTGTCGGGGCTGGACAGCCGTACGGTCCGGCCGCCCGCTTCCAGTTCCACCGCGTCACCCATGCGGCCACGGTAGGCCGACCGCAGCCCGCCCGCACACCGGGCGTCAGGGGACGGGTTCGCGCAGAATCGGGGCATGGATCTGCCTGTCATGCCGCCAGTGAAGCCGATGCTCGCCAAATCGGTGGCCAGGATCCCGCCGGACATGCAGTACGAGGCGAAATGGGACGGCTTCCGGGCGATCGTGTTCCGCGACGGCGCCGAGGTCGAACTGGGCAGCCGCACCGGCAAGTCACTGACCAGGTACTTCCCCGAGCTGGTCGCGGCGCTGACGGAGCGGCTGCCCGAGCGGTGCGTGGTCGACGGGGAGATCGTGATCGCCCGGGAGGGACGGCTCGACTTCGACGCGCTCAGTGAGCGCATCCATCCGGCCGCCTCCCGGGTGCGCACGCTCGCCGAGCGGACCCCCGCCTCCTTCGTCGCGTTCGACCTGCTGGCGCTCGCCGACGAGTCGCTGGTCGAGCTGCCGCTGACCGACCGGCGGGCCCTGCTGACCAGGGCACTGGCCGGGGTGACGGCGCCGGTGCACCTGGCGCCCGCGACCACGGACGTCGCCGTGGCCCAGCGGTGGTTCGAGCAGTACGAGGGGGCCGGCCTGGACGGTGTGATCGCCAAGCCGCTGACCCTGCGCTACCTCCAGGACGAGCGGGCCATGTTCAAGATCAAGCACGAGCGGACGGCGGACGTGGTCGTCGCCGGCTACCGGTTCCACAAGAGCGGTCCCGTCGTGGGCTCGCTGCTGCTGGGCCTGTACGACGACCGGGGCACCCTCCAGCACGTCGGCGTGTGCGCGGCCTTCGCGATGAAGCGGCGCGCCGAGCTGGTGGAGGAGCTGGAACCGCTGCGGCTCACGGACGTCGAGGGGCATCCGTGGGCCGCCTGGTCGGACGAGAGCGCCCATGAGACGGCCCGGCTGCCCGGCGCGCCCAGCCGCTGGTCGGGGAAGAAGGACCTGTCCTGGGTGCCGCTGCGGCCGGAGCGGGTGGCCGAGGTGGCGTACGACCACATGGAGAACGGGGCGCGTTTCCGGCACACGGCCCGCTTCCGCCGCTGGCGCCCGGACCGCGCACCGGAGAGCTGCACGTACGCGCAACTGGAGGAACCGGTGCGCTACGACCTCGCGGAGATCCTCGGGTCACCGGCCTGAGCCGGACCGGGGGCGCGTTCCGGCACGCCCCCGGGGTGATCTTCACGGGCGCAGGAGGATCTTGACGGCGCCGTCCTCCTTGCGCTGGAACATCTCGTACGCCTCGGGTGCCTCGCTCAGCGGCAGCCGGTGGGTGGCGAAGTCGTCGACGCCCAGCGGGTCCTCGTCCGTCAGGTACGGCATGATCTCGTCGCTCCACCGGCGGACGTTGGCCTGGCCCATCCTGATCTGGACCTGCTTGTCGAACAGGGTGAGCATCGGCATCGGGTCGGCCGTGCCGCCGTACACGCCCACGATCGAGATGGTGCCGCCTCGGCGCACGAGCTCGATGGCCGTGTGCAGGGCGGCGAGCCGGTCCACGGCGAAGTGCTCGGCGAGCGGGCCGCCGATTCTGATGGGCAGCATCGTCGTGGCCTGTTGGGCCAGCCGGGCGACCGCGCTGCCGTGGGCCTCCGTGCCGACGGCGTCGATGACGGCGTCGGGGCCCCGGCCGGCGGTCCGGTCGCGGATCGCGGTGAGCAGTTCCTTCTCGCTGTCGAACTCCCTGAGGTCGAAGGTCTCCACGCCCCGCTCGCGTGCCCGCATCAGCCGCCGCGTGACCAGGTCCACGCCGAACACCCGTCCGGCGCCGCGCACCTGGGCCACCCGGCAGGCCATCTCACCGACGGGCCCGAGGCCGAGCACCGCGATGTCGGCGCCCGGCTTGAGTCCCGCGTAGGAGACCGCCTGCCAGGCGGTGGGCAGGACGTCGGACAGATAGACGAAGCGGTCGTCGGGCGGCCCCTCCGGGATCTTGATCGGTCCGAACTGCGCCTGCGGCACCCTCAGGTACTCGGCCTGGGCGCCCGGCACCGCGCCGTAGAGGCGGGTGTAGCCGAACAGGGCCGCACCCATGCCCTCGCCGGTGACCTGGGTGGTCTCGCACTGGGTCGGCAGTCCCTCCAGACACATCCAGCAGTTGCCGCAGGCGATCTGGAACGGCACCACCACCCGGTCGCCGGCCATCAGGTCCGGCACCCCCGCGCCGACCTCCTCGACGATGCCGATGGGCTCGTGGCCGAGGATGTCGCCCGGGGTCATGAACGGCGTGAGCACCTCGTAGAGATGCAGGTCGGAGCCGCACAGACCGCTGGAGGTGATGCGGATGACGGCGTCCGTCGGTTCCTGGATCGTCGGGTCGGGCACATCCTCCACGCGTATGTCGCGTCTGCCCTGCCAAGTCACTGCCCTCATCGTGCCGCGCTCCCTCCGTCGCCGGGGTGTGTCCGCCACAGCGGTGACCTCCCGGGTACCCGTGGGCCCACGGCCGAACCGTGACCGCGCCCGCGTGCGCCGTCGGGCCCCGGCCGGACCGAGACCGGACCGGCGTGCGTCGTGCGGATCGATCGGCGCGGTCGACGCGCGCAACCCGTGCCGAGCGGGTAGAGGCATCAGAAAGCCGATAAGCACACAAGCGTGGACACAGAACGGGGTGGCGACATTGGGCAGGGGACGAAGAACACGCACGCGGGGCGCCGCGACGACCGCGGCGCTGCTGGTCACCGCGGTGGTGGCCGCGTGGACGGCGGGCTGCAGCTCGCACCACCCGGGCGGCGACGAGCGGGGCCGTCCCCGGCCCTCGGCGCACAGCACGGCCGCCACGCCCGCTCCCTCCAGCCCGCCGACCCGGACGAGCAGCGGGTCGGTGCTCGCCGTGAAGATCGACAACGTGCCCGCGGCCCGGCCGCAGAAGGGGCTGGACTCCGCGGACGTCGTGTACGTCGAACAGGTCGAGGGCGGGCTGAGCCGGCTGATGGCCGTGTACGCCACCAGGCTGCCGGACGTGATCGGCCCGGTGCGCAGCGCCCGCGAGTCCGATCTGGAGCTGCTGGGCCAGTTCGACCGGCCGACGCTCGCCTTCTCCGGCGCACAGGGGAAGCTGCTGCCGCTGATCGACGACGCGCCGCTGCGCCCGGAGCCGCCCGGCCGGGTGTCCGACGCCTACTTCCGGGGCAGCGACCACCTCGCACCCCACAACCTCTATCTCCGGCCGTCCAGGCTGATGCCCTCGGCGCCGGGCCCCGCGGCGCTGACCACCGGCTTCCGCTACGGCGCCGCACCCGAGGGCGGGCAGCCGCGCACCACGCGCACCGTCCGCTACCCCGCCGCCCGCGTCACCTTCACCTGGTCCGCGGACCGGCACCGTTGGCTGGTCACCCAGGACGGGACCCCGACGGTGACCGCCGCGGGCCGGCGGCTGGCGCCCGCGACGGTCGTCGTGCAGTACGTGAAGATCCGCAGGTCCGGCTACCACGACGTGCTCGGCAACTACACGCCGTACACCGAGACGGTGGGGTCGGGGAAGGCGGAGGTGCTGCGCGACGGGCGCAGCTACGACGTCCGCTGGGAACGGGCGACGGCCGCCGCGGGCACGACGTTCACGGCCCAGGACGGCTCACCGGTGAACTTCGCGCGGGGCCAGGTGTGGGTGGTGCTGGCCAAGGCGTGATCAATCCCGGCCGGCCAGGGGCTCCGCCGGGTTGCGCAGCTCCTCGGCCGCGTCCGAGACCCGGCGGATCAGCTCGAAGAACTGTGTCTGCTCCGCGGCGGAGAGCGGGGCGAGGAAGACCTGGTTCATCCGGGCCGTGCGCACGGCCAGCCTGCGGTGGGTGCGCAGGCCGTCGTCCGTGAGGCGCAGCAGGAAGCGGCGGCCGTCCTGCGGGTCGCGGACCTTGTCCAGCAACCCGCGCCGGCCGAGCCGGCTGATCACCTCGGCGATGGTGGACCGGTCCAGCCCCACCCGCTCCCCCACGGTGCGCTGGTCGAGGCCCGGCTCGGCGACCAGCGTGTTGAGCACGGCGAACTGCGGAGAGGTGATCTCCTCGGAGACCATCGTGTTCCACAGCAGGTGGTGGGCCTGCTGAAGCCGCCGGGCCAGGTGCCCGGGGTGGGTGGTGAGGTCCACCGCGGCCATATGCGCTCCCGTGGTCGTAGTCAGCGGTCGGAATGCAGCGGGATTCATCGGTGCACTGAACAATACGTGACCGCAGCGGACACCGCCCTAGAGAAGGACAGGTGTTGACCACGCATTTCGCGCGGGTCTTGACGCCCGAGCCCACCGGTGGCAGCGTGAGGGAACTCCCAACGAAATAATCAGTGCGCTGACTATCTGGCTGACTATCCAGGAACCGCTAGGACCCCCATGGCTCTCACCCAGCAGGACATCGACCAGGAGATCGCGACCGAACGCGCCGCCTACGGGAAGCGGATCGCCGACGGCGCGCCCGTGGAGCACCAGCCGCGACGGGACTACGCGCCGTACCGCTCCTCGGTGCTGCGGCACCCGAAGCAGCCACCGGTCGCCATCGACGTGGCCCAGGACCCGGAGCTGGTGGAGCTGTCCTCCCCCGCCTTCGGCGAGCGCGACATCACCGAGATCGACAACGACCTGACCCGGCACCACCGCGGTGAGCCGATCGGCGAGCGGATCACCGTCTCCGGCCGGCTGCTGGACCGCGACGGGCGTCCGGTGCGCGGCCAGCTGCTGGAGATCTGGCAGGCGAACTCGGCCGGGCGCTACGCCCACCGGCGCGAGCAGCACGACGCCCCGCTGGACCCGAACTTCACCGGGGTCGGCCGCACCCTCACCGACGACTCCGGCTTCTACCGCTTCACCACGATCCAGCCGGGCCCGTACCCGTGGCGCAACCACGTCAACGCCTGGCGTCCGGCGCACATCCACTTCTCGGTGTTCGGCTCGGCGTTCACCCAGCGGCTGGTGACGCAGATGTACTTCCCGAACGACCCGCTCTTCCCCTACGACCCGATCCTGCAGTCCGTGACGGACGACGCCGCCCGGCAGCGGCTGATCGCCACGTACGACCACAGCCTGTCCGTGCCGGAGTTCTCGCTCGGCTACCACTGGGACCTGGTCCTCGACGGACCGAACGCCACCTGGCTCGAAGAAGGGCGCTGACCGGCCATGACGAAGATCGACACCAGCAGGCCGGAGAGCGTGCTGCCCACCCCGTCGCACACCGTCGGCCCGTTCTACGGCTACGCGCTGCCGTTCCCGGGTGGCGGCGACATCGCCCCGCTGGGCCACCCGGACACCATCACCGTCCAAGGGTATGTGTACGACGGTGAGGGCAACCCGCTGCCCGACGCCCTGGTGGAGCTGTGGGGACCCGGTCCGGACGGCCGGATGCCGACGACGGACGGCTCGATGCGGCGCGACCCCGCGACCGGCGGCCACCTGGGCCGCAACGGCGTGCAGTTCACCGGCTGGGGCCGGATCCAGACCGATGCCGACGGGCACTGGTACGCGCGCACACTGCGCCCCGGCGCACGTGGGCGCAGCGCACCGTATCTCAGTGTGTGCGTCTTCGCGCGGGGGCTGCTCGTCCACCTGTTCACCCGGATCTACCTGCCCGGTGATCAGGCGGCACTCGCCTCGGACCCGTTGCTGGAGCGGCTGGTCGAGGAGCGCCGCGACACGCTGATCGCCCGGGACGGGGGCGACGGCACGTACCGTTTCGACATCCGCCTTCAGGGCGAAGGCGAGACGGTCTTCCTGGAGTTCCAGTGACAGCTGCCGAACCCGACACCGGCCTGCTCGGACCCGGCTGGGCGGGCTCCCCCGCCGCGGCCGCGACCGGTGACCGCGCCTTTCTGCGGGCGCTGCTGGACGCGGAGGCCGCGCTGACCCGGGCACAGGCAGCACTGGGCCTGGCCCCGGCCGCGGCGGCGACGGCGGTGACCGAGGCGGCCGCGGGCGCCGCCTTCGACGTGCACGGGCTGGCACTGCGCGCCCGGACCGGCGGGAACCCGGTGATCCCGCTGGTCGCCGACCTGACGAAGGCGGTCGGCCCGGAGCACGGTCCCTACGTCCACCGGGGCGCGACCAGCCAGGACATCATGGACACGGCGACGATGCTGGTGGCCGTGCGCACGCTCGGCCCGGTCCTCGCCGATCTCGCCCGTACGGAGCGGGCGCTGGCCGCGCTGGCCGCCGCGCACCGGGACACCGCGATGCCTGGGCGGACGCTCACCCAGCACGCCGTGCCGACCACGTTCGGGCTGAAGGCGGCCGGCTGGCGGTCGCTGGTGCTCGACGCGCGCGACCGGCTGACCGCCGTACGCGACTCGCTGCCCGCCCAGCTCGGCGGCGCGGCCGGGACCCTCGCGGCCTTCTCCGTGTACGGCGCCGCCGACCCGCTCGCCCTGCCCGCCGCCTACGCCCGCGAACTCGAGCTCAGGGAACCGCTGTTGCCCTGGCACACGCTGCGCACCCCGATCGCCGACCTGGCCGGGGCCCTGGCCTTCACCGCCGGGGCGCTGGGCAAGACGGCCGTGGACGTGCTGACCCTGACCCGCACCGAGATCGGCGAGGTCACGGAGGGCGGCGGCGGAGGTTCCTCGGCCATGCCGCACAAGGCCAACCCCGTACGGTCGACGCTGATCGCCGCGGCGGCGCGCCGGGCACCCCAGCTCGCGGCCACGCTCTACGGGGCACTGGTCGCCGAGGACGAACGGCCGGCCGGTGCCTGGCACGCGGAGTGGGAACCGCTGCGGGAGCTGCTGCGGCTGGCCGGGGGCGCCGCCCGGGACGCCGCCGAACTCGCCGAGGGACTACGGGTGCACCCGGACGTCATGCGTGAACACCTCGACCTCACCCACGGGTTGATCGTCTCCGAGCGGCTGTCGGCCGAGCTGGCCCAGGTGCTCGGCCGGGCCCGCGCCAAGGAGCTGCTCACCGACCTCGCCCGGCGCACCCGCACCGAAGGCCGCCAGCTGGCCGAACTCCTCTCTGAAGAGCCGGAGTTGAAAGGGGTCGAGCTCACCGGAGCCGCCGATCCCACCCGTTACACCGGCTGCGCCGGAGCACTCACCGACCGTTGTCTGGAGCGACGTTGACCCCCACACTCCTCAACCACCTCGCCGAGGGGCCCGCTTCGGCTCCCCCGCTGCTGCTGGGGCCGTCCCTCGGCACGTCGTACGCCCTGTGGGACAAGGTGGCGCCCGAGCTGTCGGCCGGCCACCGGGTGGTCCGCTTCGACCTGCCCGGGCACGGCGGCAGCGCGCCGGACCTGATCGGCCCCGGCGCCACCGTCGGGGACCTCGCGGCTCTGGTGCTCGCGCTCGCCGACTCGCTGGGCATCGAGCGGTTCGGGTACGCGGGGGTGTCGCTCGGCGGCGCGGTGGGCCTGCACCTCGCCCTGCACCACCCCGAACGGGTCTCGTCGCTGGCCGTGATCTGCTCCTCGGCGCACTTCAACGGCGCCCGGCCGTGGCAGGAGCGGGCCGCGCTGGTACGGCGCGAGGGGCTGGCCGGGCTCGCCGAGAACGCGGACGCCCGCTGGTTCACCCCCGGGTTCAGTGTGCCCCGGCTGGTCCGGGACCACCGGGAGGCCGACCCGGGGGCGTACGCCGCCTGCTGCGACGCGCTGGCCGCGTTCGACCTGCGGGACCGGCTCGGCGAGATCTCCGTACGCACCCTGCTGATCGCCGGCCGCCAGGACCCGGCGACCCCGCCCGCGCATCTGCGGGAGATCGCCGACGCGGTGCCGCACGCCACCCTCGTCGAACTGCCCGGCGCCTCGCACCTGGCGCCCGCGCAGTGCCCGGAGGCCGTGCTGACGGCGCTGCGGGCGCACCTCGGCGGAACCGCCCGGCGGGGGATGGAGGTGCGGCGCGAGGTCCTCGGCGACGCGCACGTGGACCGCGCGCAGGCCCGGCAGACGCCGTTCACGGCCCGCTTCCAGGACTTCATCTCGCGCTATGCGTGGGGCGAGATCTGGACCGACCCGACGCTCGACCGCCGCGAACGCAGCATGATCACGCTGACGGCGCTGGTGGCGCACGGCCACTACGAGGAGCTGGCCATGCACCTCCGGGCGGCACGCCGCAACGGGCTCAGCCCCGAGGAGATCGGCGCGGTGCTGTTGCAGACGGCCGTGTACTGCGGGGTCCCGGCCGCGAACTCGGCGTTCGCCACGGCCCAGCGGGTGCTGGCCGAGGAGGAACAGGACGGCGAGTGATCCGGCCGTCGGTAGTCCGGGGGCAGGGCGGAGGGTGACCCTGGCGGTCGTGGTCCCGGCGCTACCCGCCGGGCCCCTTCGGCCGGGCCTCGGGCTCAGCTTGGTCCGCGGGTCGTGTCCAGGGCCTCGCGCGCCTGGCGCACCAGGCCGTCGGCACCGCACGAACGGGCCAGTGCCAGGCCCCGGTTGAGGTCGGCGACCGAGCGGGCGACGATGCCGTACTCGACGCGGGCGGCCGCGTGTTCGTACTGGCAGGGCGAGGACTCCAGGTAGGTGACCGCCTGGCCGGCCAGCCGGACCGCGCGCTGCCCGGTCTCCAGGGCGGCGGCGCAGCGCAGGGCCTCGCCGATGGCGGTGTCCGTGCCGAAGCGTTCGGCCTGACGGCGCGCGTCGGCGGCGAGCCGTCCGGCCCGGACGGGATCCTCGACGGCCAGCGCCCTGGCCAGGTCCACCGTCCACGGGGCGAGCACCGGGTTGTGGCCGCCGCGGGCGGCGGCCGCCTTCTCGGCCGCTTCCAGTTCGTTGACCCCGTCCTCGATGCGGCCGGCGGCCAGCAGCAGGCGGCCGCGTACGGAGCGGGGGTCGGGCAGCACGATGGTCGACGGGTAGGGCGGGGCGAAGCCGTACCGCTCGGCGACCGCCCAGGCCTCGTCGACATGGCCGCGGGCCAGCAGCGTGTCGACCAGCCCGCAGGACGCCGACCAGTACAGGGGCAGACCGCGGCCGACCCGCTCGGCCAGCCGCAACGACTCGCGCAGGATGGCCTCCGCGTCCCTGAGGCGGCCCTGTCTGCGGTAGGCGAGCCCGACGAACGCGTTGGCCAGAGCGAGGTGGCCGCCGCTCCAGCCGGCCGTGGTGTAGACGCGCAGCGCCTCGGCGAACAGGCTCTCGGCCCGGTCGAGGCGGTCGGCATAGGCGTACGAGCTGCCCAGCATCATCAGCAGCTCGACGCCCCACTCGCTGTCCGTCCAGCCGAGGCCCGGCGCGAGGCGGCCGTTGACGAGGGCCCGGTCGGCGCACTCCAGGACCTCCTCGGCGTTCCCGCCGTGCGCCATGAGGTCGAAGGCGCGCAGGATCAGCACGGCGCGCTCGGAGTTGTCACGGCCGGCGCAGGTGCGGGCGAGCTCGGCGAGCCGCTCGGACCGGCCCGGCGAGGTCGTCTCGCCGAAGATGCCCTCCCACATGTACTGCACGGCCTGCAACCGCATCCGCGCGGGTCCGGCCCCCTGCCGGGCGGCCTCCGCCTCGACGGTGCGGACCGCCTCCTCCAGCTGGTCGTTGTGCAGCAGAGCCTGGGAGAGGCGGAAGACGGCGTCGACGCGTTCGGCGCCGTCGAGGCCCTGCATGCCGAGCGCGGTCCGCAGATGGCCGATGGTCCGGGCGGGCGCGGTCAACAGGGAGGCGCAGCCCAGTTCGTACAGCACCCGGGCGTGCACCTCGGGGCGGGGCGGTTCCAGCAGGGCTCGTTCGAGACAGGCTCGGGCCGCGTCCGGGGCGCCGACGGCGAGATGTTCCCGGGCGGCCTCCCGCAGCTGCTCGACGAGTTCCTCGTCGTCGTCAGGATGGACCTGGAGCAGATGGCGGGCCGCGGCGGCCACTCCCCGGCCCGAGTCGGTGACGACCTGGGCGGCGATGCCGTGCATGGCGGTACGCAGCGCGTCCGGGATCGAGTTGTAGACGGCGGAGGCGATCAGCGGGTGGAGGAACTGGAGTTCACCCTCCGCCACCGGGCCCGCGCTGGGGTCCGGTTCGGTCAGGAAGCGGGCGCTGCACAGCAGTTCGGCACAGCGCACGGCGTCGTCGTGGCGCATCGCGGCGAGCCGGGCCACGAGCTCCACCGAGATACCGCTGCCGAGGATGGCGGCGGCCCAGGCGAACCGGGTGGCGTCGATGCCGAGTTGCTCCAGGCGGGCCACGAGGCCACCGCCGCGTGCCGAGCGGTTCAGGGCGCGCAGCTCGCCGGCCGAGGAGTCGGTCGGCTGCAACTCGGTGTCCTGCACCTTGGCGAGGAGCTCGATCGTCTCGTAGGGGTTGCCGGCGGTGACGGCCCACACCTCCCGGCAGAACGAGGCGTCGGCGTGCGGGCCGAGCGTGGCCCGGGTGAGGCCGGCCACCGCGTCCGGGGTCAGGGCGCTCAGGGTGGTGACCGGAGCGCCCGTCGCGGCGGCGACGCTGTCCAGGTGCCGGGCGCTCTCGCCGCTGACCCCGCCGGGCCTGCGGGCCACGACGACCAGGACGGCGAGGTCGTCGAGGCGTTCGGCGAAGACGCTGAGCCAGCCCAGGGTCTCCTGGTCCGCCCAGTGGGCGTCGTCGATCAGCAGGACGAGCGGCCAGTCCCGCCCGGCCAGCCGGCGCACGGCGGCGACGAGTCCGTCGCGGACGCCCTGCGGGTCGGCGCGGAGCTCGCCGGGCTCCGTGATGCCGAGGGCGGGACCCACGATGTCGTACCAGTCGCCGAGGTACTCGCGGGCCTCCTCCGGCAGCAGCGACACCAGGGCGGGCTGGAGCAACTGCCGTACGACGTTGAAGGGGACGGACCTCAGGGTCTCGCCGCCGCGCGCGGACCAGACGGTGCAGCCACGGGCCTCGGCGATGCGGCGCGTCTCGGCCAGCAGCGCGGTCTTGCCGAGTCCCGCCTCACCCCTGAGCACCACCAGGCTCCCCGCGGAGGACCGGTCGGCGCACAGGATCTCCACCGCGCGAGCGATGGCGGCGACTTCCCCGTCGCGCTCCCACAGGGAAGCCGAGGCGGCCGACGTGGGCCTGGCCTCCGTCATCCCGCTACCTCCCGAAGTCGCCCGAACGACATACAGACCTCAACCGTAGCCGCCCCGCCCGCGAACCGGAGGCCGGTCCGCGCACCTCTTGCCGCCAAGGGTGATGGCAGGTGCGCCGGGACGACGCGGGGTCCCGTGCGGGACTGCTTCCGAGCGTCAACAGTGTTGCTTTCGCGACAAATTGACGGTGCATCCAAGCCGACGGGGGCCGGGGGCCGGGGCCCCGGTGGCGGCAGGCGGCGGAGCGATCGGGGGTGGGTGAGGGGTGGCGGTGCGGTGGCGGTCGGGTGGCGGTCCGGGGGTCGCGATGCGGTGACGATGCGGTGGCGGTCCGGTGGCGCGCCGAGGGGAGTGGTCCGGTGGCGCGCTGGGGGCGGGCGGTCCAGTCGCACGCACTGGGGACGGGTGGTCCGGTGACGGGCCGAGGAGGGGGCGGCGCGCGCTGGGGGCGGGTGGTCCAGTGGCGTACCGAGGGGTGGTCCGGTGACGCGTCGCGGGGTGGTCCGGTGACGTGTCGAGGGAGGGTGGTCCGGGCCGCGTCGGGGACCGGCGGAGAGGGGTTGCGGAGGCCGGGACGGGATCCCTCTCATCCCTCTTTCACCGACGCCTCATACGGTGGGGTCATGACGCAGGTGACTCCTCCCGGGTGGTACCCCGACCCCGGGCAGAAAAGTGATGGTCCCCCCACCGAGCGCTGGTGGGACGGCAAGACGTGGACGGACCAGACCCGCCCGGCGGGAGAGGCCGCCGGCTGGGGTCCGCCGATGCAGGTGTCGCCGGAAGGTACGCAGCCGTACGTCTCGCCCGGCCCCTCCTATCCCGCACAGCCGGGATACCCCGGCTACCCCGGTTACCCCGGACATCCCGGCTACCCCGCACAGCCGCCGGCGGACGGCCGACGGCGCGGGCTGCGGACCGGCATAGCCGTCGGCGTCGCGGTGGCGGTGCTCGCCAGCATCGTCATCGGCGTGTACGCGCTCACCAAGGACGACGGTGGCGGCGGCACGAACGACGCACGTCAGGGCCAGGGCGCCCCCGGCGGCCCGAACGGCTCCGGCGGGCAGGGTGGCCCCTTCGGCGAGTCCGGCGGCCAGGGCGGCTCCGACGGCGGCTCGGGCGACGGCGGCCAGTCCCCCGCGCCCGACCAGTCCGAGGCACCGAAGATCAAGAGCGGTTCGGTCACCGACGCGGTGAGCGGGATCAGCATCCCGATCCCGGACGACTGGTACGGCCAGGAGCTCAACGTCGGCGCGCAGGTCACGTCGAACAACTCGTACGACTGCCCCGGCGACACCTCGCAGAAGTGCACCAAGGGCGGCGCCTACTCGGCCCCCGCCCTGGTCCTGGGCACCAAGGGCTCGACCGCGGAGGCGGTCGCCAAGGCGGACATCGCCACGAACGCCGAGGAGTCCTACGGCGGCACCACCTACGGCAAGATCACCTCGCACCAGGTGCTGGCCTCCAAGGCGGTGACGGTGGCCGGACAGAAGGGCTATCTGGTCCGCTGGAAGGCGGTCACGAGCAAGGGTGCCGACGGCTACGTCGAGTCGCTGGCGTTCCCCTCTCCGGCGAACCCCGCACGGATCGTCGTGGTCCGCTTCGGTGTCGACACGGACCAGAAGGTGTCGGTCATCGACGAGATCACCAAGGGCATCAAGGTGTCGACCGGCAGCGGCAGCGGTCAGAACGTCTGACCGGCCCCGGAAAGCCTGTCGGCCGGGTGGAGCTCCTCTCCGCTCAAGAGGAACCCCACCCGGCCGGGGGGTGCGCGCCGCCCCCGTCCCCACGGTGCGGCGCGAGCAGGTCACCGTCCGGTCATCCCGGGGACGGCGGCCTGAGTATCAGGTGAGGCCCAGCGCCGGCAGCACGGCGGCCTCCACGAACCCGACGAGGTAGTCCCCGTCGGCGTACTCGCCCACCAGCACGGGCCGCACCCGCAGGACGCCGAACATCATGGCGGGCACGTAGGCCAGCGCCGGATTTCCGGCCGCGACCTCGCCGCGCTCGACCGCCCGCCGGAGGATGTGCTCCAGCTCGGCGATCTCCGGCTCCACCAGTGCCTCACGCAGCGCCTTCTGGAGTTCGAGGTCCTGCATGACGGCGTGGCCGAGCGCCTGGAGCAGGCTGGTGTCCTTGCCCGCCCAGTCGCCCGCGGCCCGCGCCACCGCGCGCAGGTCGCCTGCGAGCGTTCCGGTGTCGACGCCGACGAAGCGCGCCTGCCGGCGAGAGCGCAGCGCCGCCGCCACGAAGTGGGGCTTCGTCCCCCACTGCCGGTAGAGCGTGGACTTGCTGCACCGGGTGCTCACGGCGACGCCCTCCATGGTGAGGGACTCGTAGCCGCATTCACGGATCTGATCCAGGACGGCGTCGAAGAACTCCTGCTCACGTTCGCGGGTGAGCTTGGAGCGGCGCGAGGCGACGACCGTCTCCGGTCCCTCCGCGGCCTGCGACGTCATCGGCATTTCCCCTCACTGCTGTCCGACAGGCCCGACGGGGCCCCTCTCCAGTGTGTCGCATGCAATCGATACGCCAGTGTACCGGTACACCAACGTATCGGTACACTACCGTATCGGTACGACACCGTGTCGCTGCCATATGCATATACGTGTACGCGGAGAAACGAGCGCCGAGCTCGCCGCCGCGCGCACGCACCACCGTCAGCAAGGGGGCCGGGGGATGAACCGAACCGAGCCTGAAGAAGCGGAGCCCGACGCGACAGCGCGGCCACCGCTCGTCCGTGAGTTCCTGCTCGTCGCGGGACTCTTCCTCGTCTACAAGTTCGGCAGGCAGCTGGCGACCGGCCACACCGGTGAGGCCTTCCGCGACGCCCGGCACGTGTGGGACCTGGAGCGGGCGATCCACCTGCCCGGCGAGGGCCTCGTCCAGGCCCCGCTGCTGCACCGGGAAACCCTGGCGCACCTCGCGAACACCTACTACGCGACCGTCCACTTCCCCGCCACCGTGGGCTTCCTGATCTGGCTGTATCTGCGCCGCCCCGCCCACTACGTCTGGGCCCGCCGGGTCCTGGCCGCGCTCACCGCGGCCGCCCTGGTCCTGCATCTCACGTTCCCGCTCGCCCCGCCGCGGATGCTCGCGGCGACGGGACTGGTCGACACCGCCCGGGTGTACGGGCCGTCCGTGTACGGCCCTCCGTCGAGCGACCACCTCTCGAACCAGTACGCCGCGATGCCCTCGCTGCACTTCGGCTGGGCGCTGATGGTGGCGATCGGCCTGATCGCCGCGACCCGCTCACGATGGCGTCTGCTCTGGCTGCTGCATCCGCTGCTGACCCTGCTGGTGATCGTCGGCACGGCGAACCACTACTGGCTGGACGCGATCACGGCCGGCGCCATGCTCTGCCTGGCGCTCGCGGTGATCCGCCCGCCGCGCCGGACGGCCACGACCGCGGGACACGTCCACGAGGACCACGTACCGGCACAGGACCGCGCACCGGCACAGGGCCGCGCACCGGCGAAGGACCGGGTACCGGCGAAGGCGCTCGTGTCGGCGGGGGCCGTCCGATGACCGCCACCCTGGTCTCCGTCGTCCTCTCGCTGTTCTCCGCCGTCGCCTACGCGGCCGCGGCCGTCGGCCAGGAACGCCTCGCCTCCCGCACCTCCGGCTCGGGCTCCGGCACGCTGCGCCTGCTGGCCAGCGGCGCCTGGTGGAGTTCCGTCGGGCTCAACGCCGGCGCTGCTCTACTGCACGTGGTGGCCCTCAAGTACGGCCCGCTCACCGTGGTGCAGCCGCTCGGCGCGCTGACCCTGGTCGCGGCGGTGCCGTTGGGTGCCCGGCTCGCGGGCCGCCGGGTCAGCGCGAACGAGTGGCGCGGCACCGCGTACACCCTCGCCGGGCTGGCCGCGATCCTCGCCATGGCCTCGGGGTCCGCACCCGACGAGGTCCTGAGCCTGCCCGAGGCACTGGCGGTCGCCGGGGCGACGGCGGCACTCATCGGGCTGCTGTCCCGTCCGGGCGCACGGCCGGGGCTGCGGCACGCGACCGCGTCCGGCTTCGCCTCCGGGGTCGCCTCGGCGCTCACCCAGACGGTGACGGTGGCCGCGACCGACCGTTCGGGCCGGGTGCTGAGCCTGCAGGTGATCGGGGTGGCGCTGCTCGTCGCGGCCTTCGCCGCCGGCGGGCTGCTGCTGGCGCAGACCGCCTACCGGGGAGGTCTGGGCGCGCCGCTGGCGGTGGTGACGCTGGCCAACCCGGTGGCCGCCGCGGCGATCGGCCTCGCCCTGCTGGGCGAACACCTTCGGGGCGGGGCGCCGGGGGTACTGCTCGCGCTGGCCGGCGCGGGCCTGGCCGCGTTCGGTGTCGTCCTGCTGTCGCGCACGGCACCGGAGCGGCCCGCACCGGACGGCACACCCGACCCGTTCCACGCGGACGACCCGGCCGGGACGGTCGACGAGGAGCATCCCGTGGCCGCGGTGCTGGCGCTGGAACCGAGGACCGCTTCGGTCGAACCGGCGCTGCTCCCCCGCCCGCCGGGGCCGGGGCATCTGACCCCGCTGTGAGCACGTGAACACGTGAGCACGCACGGGGGAAGCCGGGAATCGGGGAGCCCGGCGCAGGACACACGAAATCCCGCGCACCGCATCACTGCGGTGCGCGGGATTTTCCGCTTCCGTGCGTAATTCCCCCGCCGTCGGCGTCAGCCGAGGCCCCTGGAGTCCTGCTTCAGGGCCGTGTCGACCGTCAGGGCCGTCGCGACCACCAGGCTCAGCAGCGGCTCGGGCAGCTGATAGTGGATCTGGAGGACGTAGTTGTCCGCGGTCGTGAAGAGGGTCTTGGCCAGGCCCTCCCAGGTCTTGGTGATCCGGGCGACCTCGTTCTCCGAGTGGTCGACGATCGCGAAGTTCCAGGCGCGCCAGTTCTCCGCCTTGATGGCACCGATCTTCTGACCGTTGACATTGATGGCGAAGTTGATCTTGCCGATCATGTTCTGCTGGACGATCTCACCGACCGGCTGACCGTCCGGACGCTGCACGACCACCCGGGACTTGAATATCTTGGCCGGGCGGGTGAGCAGCAGGACGGGCTGCCCGTAGGCGTCCCGGATCTCCAGCTTGTGGGTGAGGTACTGGTCGAGGCTGGAGACGAAGCGCAGGATCTTCCGGAACACGCCCTGGCCGACCTCGACGACCGAGCCGAGCGCGTTGCCGTTCTGATCCATGACCTTGTACTCGTTGGTCAGCTCGATCAGCTTGGCCTTCTGGTTCACCACCAGGACCGGCTCGGAGAACAGCGTGCCGCCGCCGGGACCGCTCGGGGCGACCCCGGCTTCCTGCTGCACCTGCTGCTGTACGCGCGGGTCGGCCTGCTGCGGGATGTGCGGCGCGGCGGGGGCCTGTCCGCCCTGCTTCTGGTCGGGGGCGGTCTGCTCGGTCCACTGCGCGCCGTCCCAGTAACGGAGGGTCTGAGACGCTCCGTGCGGATCGGGGTACCAGCCTGCAGGTGTGTTCGAATGCGTGGTCACCGGGGCACACTACCCTGCGCGTACGGGGACCTGACCAGTCCCCGGGAAGGGCTGTCCCCGGTGACCGCGCACCCGGTCATCCGGTGGCGAGGGCGGGATCGCTGACACCGGGTCGGCCATTCTCCACATGTCCGGCGAATCGCCGCAGATAGGCCGTGTCGGTGGCGGACGAGACCGTGAGGTCGTACCAACGTCCGCTCGCGGTCAGGTCGACCGGGTGCCGGACCGTGGCACCGGGACGCACCTTGAAGGTGCGCACGCGGCCGCCGTAGCCGTTGGCCAGCCTCAGCTCCACCGCGGCCGAACCCTTGTTGGTGAGGGTCAGCTCGACGGCGTCGCCGTGGTGGCGGGCGATGACCTCGGGGCCCGCCGCGGCCGTGCCCGACCCCTTGAAGGTGCGCAGGAAGCCGTTCGGGCCGTGCACCGTCAGGTCGTACGAGCCCGCGGAGTACGCGGTGTTCCAGGTGTCGGACACGGACTTGCCGGCTTCGGTGGTGTAGGTCCAGGGGCCGTCCGTCCGGTTGCCCGAGGTGACGAGGAAGGCCGCGCCGGCCTGGGCGCCGGAGGCGAAGGTGAGCGTGAACGTCCCGGCGTCCGGGTCGGCCGAACCGTCCACCAGCGGGGCGTACTTGAGCGGCCGGGTCGGCCGCGAGCCGCATTCCTGCCGGGGCAGCACGGGACCGGCGGGCGGGGTGGGCACGTAGTCGGGGTGGCGGTCGCCGTCCGGCGGCCGGTAGCCGTCGGTGTCCGGCAGGACGACCGGCCGGGTGTCGGCACGGGAGAAGTCGAACGCCGAGGTGAGGTCGCCGCAGACCGCACGCCGCCAGGGCGAGATGTTCGGCTCGTGCACACCGAAGCGGCGCTCCACGAACCGGATGATAGAGGTGTGGTCGAACGTCTCGGAGCAGGCGTAACCGCCCTTGCTCCAGGGCGAGACGACGAGCATCGGCACCCGCTGGCCCAGGCCGTAGGGGCCGGCGACATGGCCGCTGTCGCCCTTGAAGACGTCCGGGCCGGTGTCGACGGTGGACTTGCCCTGCGCGGCCGAGGCCGGCGGGAAGGGCGGTACCAGGTGGTCGAAGAAGCCGTCGTTCTCGTCGTACGTGATGAACAGGGCCGTGCGCGCCCAGACGGCCGGGTCGGCGGTCAGGGCGTCCAGGACCTGGGCGACGTACCAGGCGCCGTAGTTGGCGGGCCAGTTGGGGTGCTCGGTGAACGCCTCGGGGGCGACGATCCAGGAGACCTGCGGCAGCGTGCCGCCGGTGACGTCGGCCCTGAGCCGGTCGAAGAAACCCTCGCCCTTGCGGGCGTCGGTGCCGGTGCGGGCCTTGTCGTAGAGGGGCTCGCCGGGCTTGGCGTTGCGGTACTGGTCGAAGTAGAGAAGGGAGTTGTCGCCGTAGTTGCCGCGGTAGGCGTCGGGGATCCAGCCCCAGCTGCCGGCCGCGTCGAGGCCGTCGCCGACATCCTGGTAGATCTTCCAGGAGACGCCCGCCTGCTCCAGGCGTTCGGGATAGGTCGTCCAGCTGTAGCCGGCCTCGTCGTTGCCGAGGACCGGACCGCCGCCGCGGCCGTCGTTGCCGGTGTAACCGGTCCACATGTAGTAGCGGTTGGGGTCGGTGGAGCCGATGAAGGAGCAGTGGTAGGCGTCGCAGATGGTGAAGGCGTCGGCGAGCGCGTAGTGGAACGGGATGTCGTCGCGGGTCAGATACGCCATCGTCGTCGCCGACTTGGCCGGCACCCACTTGTCGTATCTGCCGCCGTCGAAGGCCGCGTGTCCGTCGTTCCAGCCGTGCGGCAGGTCCCGGAGGAAGGCCATGCCCAGGTCGTCGGCATCGGGGTGGAAGGGCAGGACGTCCTTGGTCCCGTCGGACTGGCGCCACACCGTCCGGCCGGGCGTGGGCGAGGCCGGGCGCGGGTCGCCGAAGCCGCGCACACCGCGCAGGGAGCCGAAGTAGTGGTCGAAGGATCGGTTCTCCTGCATCAGCACGACGATGTGCTCGACATCCTCGATGGACCCCGTGCGATGGTGGGCCGGGAGCGCGGAGGCCCGCGCGATGCTGCTCGACAGGGCCGTGAACGCCGTTGTGGCGCCCGCGAGTTGGAGGAAGCGGCGCCGGTTGACCTCGGACATGGTTGAGGTACCCCTCTCGTCGTGACGCACACGGCTGGCGGGAACGTGACGGGACTTGCGCGCAAGGAGTTTTCCAAGGGCGCCGAACGACAGGGAAGGGTGCGATGGCGGGGATGTGAAAGTCACCGGTACGTGCGGGTGTGCCACGGGCTGCGGGCCCGGAACGTGACAACCACCCTGTTCCTGGTATCAGTTGAACCCGGCCCTGACCTGGACGGAGCGATGAGAAACAGCACGGTATCGACCTGCGTGACACTTCTGGCCACGCTGGTGGCGGGGACGCTGACCGGATGTTCCGGGCCGCCTCCCGGCAAACCCTCCGCCGGGCCCTCCGCCGAGTCCTCCGCCGGGTTCTCCGGCAGGCCCTCCGCCGGCTCTTCCCCCGGCGAGCGCTGGCAGCCGCGCCCGGGGGTGTCCTGGCAGTGGCAGCTCGACGGCAAGGCCGACCCGACGGCCGCCGACGTGCCCGTCTACGACATCGACGGCTTCGAGAACTCCGCCGCGGACGTGGCCCGGCTGCACCGCGACGGCCGCAAGGTCATCTGTTACGTCAACGTCGGCGCCTGGGAAGACTTCCGCCCCGACCGCGGCGACTTCCCGCGGGCCCTGCTGGGCGCGTCCAACGGCTGGGAGGGCGAACGCTGGCTGGACATCCGGCAGCTCTCCGCCCTGCGGCCGATCATGGAGCGCCGCTTCGACATGTGCCGCGACAAGGGCTTCGACGCGGTGGAACCGGACCTGGTGGAGGGCTACGGCAACCACACCGGATTCCCGCTCACCGCGGACGACCAGCTCGCCTACAACCGGATGATCGCGGAAATCGCGCACGACCGGGGCCTGTCGGTGGGCCTCAAGAACGATCTTCCACAGATTCCCCGCCTGCTGCCCGACTTCGACTTCGCCGTCAACGAGGAATGCGCGCAGTACGGCGAGTGCGCCGAACTCACTCCGTTCATCAAGGCGGGCAAGGCGGTCTTCCACGTGGAGTACGAGGTGCCGACCAGCAGTTTCTGCCCGGAGTCCCGCAAGCTGAAGCTGTCGTCGATGCTGAAGAAGCGGGAACTCGGGGTGTGGCGCCGGGCCTGCTGACCCGGGCCACCCGGTCCGGGTGGCCCGAGCGCCCCGAGCGGCCCGAGTTGGCCGGTCCAGGACGGTCGGGCAGGGACCGTCGGCCCCCCTTCCATTCCCGTTCACGCCTCATTTCCATTCGCTTCCCTTTTCCGCTCGCGCCCCCCATTCGCATTCGCGTAGTGATTCACATCAGCCGGACGATTCACATGCGTCCGGCGATCCGCATTAGCATTCTCATTCGCCCCACACGCCCCACCGATTCACCGTCGCCCCTTATTGACGAAATGAAACACCTCTCCCCTTCCGGGCACTTCATCCTTTAAACTCACCGATATCACGTCATGAAGCGCGCTGGGGGCGCGCTTTTGGGGGAGTTGATCGTCGTGCGCCGTAGACCGTTTCTCGCCGCCCTGCTGGGCTGCGCCGCTCTTCTCTTTTCGCTCGCCATATCGGCGGCACCGGCCGGCGCCGCCGACCCGGCGGCGCCGTACGTCGAGCTGGCACCCGCTTCCGGCCAGGTGGTGCCCGGGGGCACCCCGCTGGCCGTGGACGCGCTGTTCCACAACACACTGGACACCGACATCACGGACAGCTTCATCGTCGCCGTCGGGCTGCGACTGGCGCCGCCCGCAACGGCATTGACGCCCGATCAGGTCACCGTGGAGTGGTACGACTCGGCCGCGTCCGTGTGGCGCGCGGTGGAGCTGACGCCGAGCGAGACCGCGCTCACCGGGTACCTCAGCACGGACGCCGGCCTGCCTTCGGTGGGCTCGCTCCCGGCGGGCGGCACCGCCCGGATCGCCCTGCGTGTCTCGCTGGCCGCCGCGGTACCGGCCGGAACCACCCTCCAGTTCGTCGCCCAGGGACTCATCCAGCCTTTCCCGGAGATCGATCCGGTGCTCCTGATGGACGGCAAGGCGTCCTATTCCGTCGTCGCGAAGACGACGCCCAGCACCTCGGCGAGCACCACACCGAGCGGGTCGGCGACACCGAGCGGCAGCGCATCCGCCTCCGCCTCCGCCACCCCGTCAGCCTCCGCCTCCGCCACCACGTCCGCGGCACCCACGTTCTCCGACGCGCCCGCTCCCTCGCCTTTGTCCGGCGGTACGGAGGGCGACCAGCTCGCCGACACCGGCACGCCCGGCCTGACCGCCGTGGCCGGCGCGGCCACGCTCGTGTGCGCGGCCGGCACCGCCCTCGCGCTGACCCTGCGCCTGCGCCGCGACCGACGGGGCTGACGGGGCTGGCCTGCGCGGCCCGGGGCCGTCCGACGCCTGGGCGCCGGTCACTCCGGCGACGGGTCGTGGGCCATGGGACACGGCCCGTCGCGCACTCCGCATGACAGGGCGCCCACGCGCCCTGAAGGTCCGTCCCCACGGGAGGAACTCATGCACCACCGCACCGGGCAGGACGTCCTGCGCGACGTGACACGTCGCCTGGCCCCGGCCGAACTGACGAAACTGGACGAGACCTGCCGGGCCTACACCGCCCGGCCCTACCCGCCGCAGCCGATGCACCGGCCCGCCGCCGATCCACTGGGCGCCGGTATCGAGACGACCGTCCTGCTGCCGATCCTCGTGCCGGTCGTGGCGCAGGTCCTCGCCGACCTCGCCTCGGGGAGTATCCGGGCACACGGCAGCCGGCTGGCCCGACGCTGGCGGCGGTACCGCTCACGCCACGCCGCGGCCGAGGAGCGACGCGAGGCGCTGCACAACTCCGTGCCCGAACTCGGCGGCGTGACACGGCAGGAGCTCACGGACTGGGCGCTGGCCCAGGGCCGCGCCGCCGGTCTGGCGCACGCCCAGGCCGAGACGTGCGCCCACATCATCGTCGTGGCCGTGATCCCGCCGGCCGAGGCCCCGGCCGCACCGTCCCCCGACGGACCGGACGACGCTCAGACACCCACGAGCCCACCCGCGTCATGACCACCACGCCGGACGCCACGCCGGACGCCGGCCCTCCCCCCACCACCCCTTCACCCGCCACCTCTCCCGGCGCCGACCCGCGCGCCGTCGCCCGCGCGCTCGTGTCCAGCCCGCTGCCCCTGCCGACCACCACCCGGCTGGCGCTGCTGGTCCTCGTCGCGGGCGCCGGAGCCTCGTTCGGCGCCTGGTGGTGGCTGGTGCTGGGGCAGGACAACTGGCCGGCCGCCCAGCTCGCCTGTCTGCCCGCCGCCGGGGCGTCCCCCGACGCGGTGCTCGCCCGGTTCACCGGCTGCGTCGACGACGTCCGGCTGGCCCAGGCCGCCGTGGTCCTGAGCGGGCCGCTCGCCCTGCTGGTCCTCGCCCTGCTCCACCGGGCCGCCAAGGTCCGGCTGGAGCTGTGGTGGTGGAAGGCGAGGCCCGCCGAAAAAGACTCCTCGCTCCGCGACCGGCTCACCGCGGCCCTGGCCGACCCGGACGGGCCCCGGCCGGCGCTGTGGGTGCGCGAGCGGCGCATCGGGGTCCAGGCCCGCGCGTCGGGCACCCGGCGCAGGCCGTGGATCGTGGCCGACTCCCACGTCTCCAACCTCCCCGACCGGCAGATCGAGGCGATGTTCCGGCACGAGCTGACCCATCTGCGCCTGCGGGACGTGGGCCGGGTACGGCTGGCCACCGCGGCCTGGTGGGTCCTGCTCACGGCCGTCGTCCTGCCGGTCGGCGTCGCACTGCTGGTCAAGCCCGCCCTGCTCGGCACCGGGCTGCTGGTACGGATGGCGGTCGTCCTGCTGACCGTACGGCTCACCCTGTACGCGGTGCTGCGCGTGCGGGAGTACGACGCCGATCTCGGCGCCGACGCGGATCCCCGTGCGCCGCAGGGCGCGGCCGCCGACCACATCGGCTCCGACCGGTCGCCGGACCTGCGCCGACGGCTGCGGCGGGCCGTGGGTCTCGCCAGCCATCCCACCCCCGCGGCCCGCCTCGACGTGCTCGCCGACCCGGCGCGGTCCTGGGGCGTCTCGCCCTTCGAGTCGCTGGCCACGGGCCTGGCCGCGGGCCTGCTCTTCACCGATCTCGCCCTGCTGGTCGCCGCCCTGATGCCGACGCGGACCCAGCTCGCGTACACCGTGACAGGACTGCTGACCGGCTGGTTGATCGCCGCCGTGGCGACCGTGGCGTGGTGGCGGGCCACCGCGGTGGGCCACCGGGACGCGACCGGCCGGCGCGCGGCCCAGGCAGGGGCGTTGCTCGGCCTCGGCCTGCTCGCCGGGAGTCAGTTGTCCGGGCGGGCGGCCGGTGACTGGGTGCGCGACACCAGGACCGCCGACGGACTGGCCACCGAGCTCTCCCTGGCCGGCGTTCCGGCGGCGCAGGTGCTGGCGCTCGCGGCGGCCCTGGTGATCGGCGGCGCGCTGTTCGCGCTGTGGACCACGAGCCTCGCCCGTGCCGCGCAGGCCGCGGTGAGCGGGCCGCGCTCGGCCGCTCTGTGCACGGCGGTCGTGGTGCTGTCCGGGCTCCTGCTCGCCGTACCGCTGGGCAGTTGGTTCCTGTTCGCCCGGCTGACCGCGGCCCGTGCCGAGGCGGACATCCGCTGGAGCGTGGTCGACTCGCCCTGGTGGGTGACGGGCGTCGCGGTGAGCGTCATCGGCGCGCTGATCCCCCTCGTCCGGCCGGTCCTGCGCCCGGGCGGCCGGACGCGGGCCACCGGGACAGCCGCGGCCCCCGGGCAGCACCGCGAGGCAGCCCTCGCCGTACGCCGGTCGCGCCCCGTTCCGGTGCTCGCTCTCGTGCTCTCGGGCGCGCTCGTCATGGCGGGGGCCGGGTGGGCGGCGTTCGGCGGCCGGTTCGCCCAGCCGTCGGCGGTGCAGTCGTCCGCGCCGCGGAGCACGCCGGGGGCCGCGCCCTCGACGGCCGCGCCGGGCACCAGTCCCTCGGTGGCCCCCACCACGGCCAGCGACTCACCGGACGCCTCCGGTGACCCGACCGTGCCCTTGGACCGACTCCCCGTTCTCCCGCCCAAGGCGGAGCAGACGAAGCAGTTCCGCTCGGACCCCGCCAATGTGTGCTTCGTGCTGACCGTCGGCGGAACCGGCATCTGGACCGACCCGGAGAACCGGCGCGAAACGGCAGAGCTGCTGGGTGGCCTCGACGACACCGTGCTGCGGGCCGCGTCCGCCGTCCTGCTGCGCGATCCGACCGGCCCCGTGGACAACGAGGCGGTGATCGCCTCGTACCTCCGCTGCGACCTCTACTACCGCTACCACCGCTGACCCACGGCCCGGGCGGCGGCTCCGCCCGGCCTCGACCCACCTGCCCCAGCTGCCCGGCCTGCCCAGGAGGCACGCGTGAACCGGACGCCCGCTTCGAGGTTCCCTGTCGGCCGACGCCGGTACCCCGCCGCCGTACCGCTCGTGGTGACGGTGCTGGCCACCGCCCTGACCGCGTGCGGCGGCACGTCCGACGGGTCGGGCACGGTCGTACCGTCCCAACCCATCGCGTCCGCACCCTCCGACACCGGCGCCTCTCCCACCGCTCCGGGTTCAGCCTCCGGGACGCCCGCAACCTCGGCCCCCGCCTCCGCCTCCGCTTCTGCGGCATCGCACGCTCCCGGCGGGTCGGGGAACGGATCGGGAGGCACCGGCGGAACCAGCGGGGCCGGCGGCACGAACGGGTCCGGCGGCTCGGGCGGCTCGGGCGGTTCCGGCACGTCCGGCGGGTCCGGTGGGTCGGGCCGTCCACCCACCCGAACCGCGACCCCCAAGCCCCCGTCGCCCCCTCCCCTGACGACAGCCCTTCTGACGACCGCTCAACTGCCTTCCGGCTACGTGAAGACGGTGCTCCAGAACGATCCGCCCACCCGCTCCGACCACGTCGGCTGTCTCAACACGCTCAACGCCCTGGAGTCCTACCGCACCACCCGCGCGGGCACCGTCGAGGCCAGGGTCACCTTCGCCCAGAGCCAGAGCGGTCCCTTCCTCCAGGAAGTACTGCGCCGCTCGCCCGGCCGGGGCGCGCGCGACGAGCTGGGGCACGCGGCGAACGCGCTGTCCGGGTGCGCCACGTTCAGCATCGGCTGGAGCGACGGGATGACCGGCACGGAACACGTGTCGGTGCTCGGCCCGGCGGGGATCGGCGACGTCTCGTGGCATGCCACGATCACCGTGACCACCGAGACGTTCACCGTGCAGGAGAACCTGGTCCTGGTGGTCGTCGGTACGACCCTGGTGATCCTCAGCGAGGCCGCCAGCCCCACGGCCCCCGCCCGCTCCCGCACCCTGTCCCTGGCCCGCACCGCGGCGGCCCGGCTGCGCTGAGGCCTGGCGGGGCACCCGACATCACACCCGACCCGTCTGACAGTGACGAACACCCGGTTGCGCGAGAACAGCAATCCGAAACGGCCCACCGGAGAATCCGGCGGACCGTTACGAAAGAGCGAGACTAGGACTTACCGTCACTCCGCTTGGATATCCACAATCTGACCGTCTTCCCGATCCTCCACAGCAAGGTGATGGTGAAGAGAGCGAAGACGGACAGGCGGAACACTTCGTCAGCGAATATCCGGCTGGGGTGATCCAGCAGCTGCACCCCGATGACCAGCCATCGCCAGAAGTGGGCGACTCGCCCCATCAGCCGAAATGGCTGTATCGCCGGGACTGGGTGCGCCACGTCCTGAACCATGGTCCACGAAGGGCGTGGTTGTGCATGCGCTCCCCCTCGAAGCCGGCAATGGAGCGCAGCGTGGGGGGATCTGCGTCGAGCATCGAAGCGGTGACTGTCCACTTGGGCATGGCGGCAACCTTCCGCGAGAAGGGGACCCGGCCATCGCGCGGATGACCGGGCCCGTGGAAGAAGGATGAGAGGGCTGGAGCGCTACTTCAGGTACACCAGTGCGTCGGTGGTGATGGTCGGGCGTCCCGTGGTGGCGACGACGACGATCTTGATGGTGTGGCCGGCACTGGCGGGCCAGGTCTTGGTCCACGCCACGTCGCGGTACTTGGTGGTGCTGGACGCCAGGTCGACGGTGGCCGTCCTGACGCCGTCGACGTAGACGTACGCCTGGCCGGACGTGCCGGCGCGGGAGACCACCCAGGCGGCCGAGCGGCCGGTGAACGTCCAGCTGATCGAGGCGTTCTTGGTGCTGGAGGTGTAGGACTTGCCGCCCAGGTAGCTGGTGGAGGACTTGGCGGTCCAGGTGCCGGTCCGGGTGGCGGAGGTCTCCTGGAGGATGACCGGGGTGGCCGAGGTGGTCGCGGTGGCGGTGTTGCCGGCCTGGTCGTAGCCGGTCATCGACCAGGTGGTGGCGGTGCCGGAGTTCGAGGTCAGTGCGGCGGTGTAGGTGGTGGGGCCGTAGGTGTGCGCGGACGGGCTCGTCAGACGCACCTCCTTCAGCGCCGCGGCGTCGGTGGCCTTCCAGCCCAGAGTGACGGGAACGGCGGTGGTGTTGACGGTGCCGGTGGTCAGCGTCACCGCAGGCTTCGTGGTGAAGGCGGGTGCGGTGGTGTCGGCGACGACGGTGGCGTTGGGGGTCACCGCGGTGCGGCCCGAGATGTGCACCGCTCGTACGGCGACGGTGTGGGTGCCCGCGGTCAGGGTCAGCGAGGCGGAGGTGGCGGTGGGGCCGGGGGTGGCCGCGACCTTGCCGTCGACGATCACCTCGTACCGCTTGACGAGCGATGCCGGCGAGGTGATGGCCCAGTTCACCGTGAGCGGGCCCTTGGTGTAGGCGGTCGTGCCGGAGACTCCGGCCTGGCCGAAGGTCTTGAGGGCGAGTCCGGTGACGGGGCCGCCGGCGAGGGTGGGGCATATCCGGGCAGCGCTCCGAATCGGCCTTTTGTATCGGCCCTTCCGTCGGACGGAAGCCGTATTGCGTCCCCGTGACGCCCTTCCCGACGATGCCCCCACCACCCAGTGACGGGAGCCGCAGCCATGCCGCACATCACCGCCTTCGCCAGGAACCAGTGGTACGTCGCCGCCTACAGTCACGAGGTGGGGCGCGCGGAGCTGCTCGGGCGGACGGTTCTCGGGGAACCGCTGGTCCTGTACCGGACGGAGGCGGACGGGACGCCGGTGGCACTGCACGACCGCTGTGTGCACCGGCGCTTCCCGCTGTCGGAGAGCCGGCTGGACGGCGACCGGATCGTGTGCGGCTACCACGGCTTCACGTACGACACCACGGGCACCTGCGTGTACGTGCCGGGACAGCGGCGCATCCCGCGCACGGCCCGCGTCGCCTCCTACCCGGTGGCCGAGCTGGACTCGCTGGTGTGGGTGTGGATCGGCGACCCGGCGTCGGCCGACCCGCAGACGATTCCGCGCGCCCGCCATCTCGACTCCCCCGGCTGGACCACGGTCCGGGGCATGGAACCGATCGACGCCGACTACGGGCTGCTGGTCGACAACCTCCTCGACCTCTCCCACGAGACGTATCTGCACGGCGGCTACATCGGCACGCCCGAGGTCGCCGAGACACCGATCAGCACCGAGGTGGACGAGGGTGCGGGGGTGGTGCGGGTGAGCCGGCACATGGACGACGCCGAGTGCCCGCCGTTCTACGCCCGGTCGACCGGTATCGAGGGCCGGATCACCCGCTGGCAGGACATCGAGTACCACGCGCCGTGCCTGTATCTGCTGCACAGCCGGATCGCCCCGGCCGGAGTGCTGCCCGAGGCGGACGGCAGCGACCCGCACGGCTTCCACACCGAGATCACGTACGCGATCACGCCGGCGTCCGACGGCAGGGTGTACGACTTCTGGGCGGTCTCGCGGGACTGGGCGACGGACGACGAGGAGGTCACCGAGTTCCTGCGGAGCAACAACCACACCGTCGTCATGCAGGACGTCGACGCGCTCCACCTGCTCCAGCGCACGCTCGGCACCGAGCGCACCGGTTACCAGGAGCTGAGCATCAACATCGACACCGGTGGTCTGGCCGCCCGCCGCATCCTCGCCCGGCTGGTCGAGGAGGGCGACAAGCCGGCGGAACGGGCCCGGTGAGCGGCCTCCCGCCGCGGGAACCGCGCGAGATCTACCGGGTCGACTGGCTGCCGGGGACCGACGTGCTGCACGGCACCTGCCACTGCGGGGCCGAGCACCGCGCACAGGACCCGGTCGAGATGTGGGAGTGGATGCTCGGCCACCCCGAGGGACACCAGCCCCGAGGGGACCGTTCATGACCGACCCTGAAGTCGAACTCGTCGTCGACCGCGCGGAGTTCGCGGCCGAAGACGTACTCGCCCTGACCCTGCGCCACCCCCGGGGCGACCTGCTCCCCGACTGGGAGCCCGGCGCCCACATCGACCTGCTGCTCGGCCCGGACCTGGAGCGGCAGTACTCGCTGTGCGGCGATCCGGCGGACCGTAGCGCGTGGCGGATCGCGGTGCTGCGGGAGCCGGACGGGCGGGGCGGATCCGCCCACGTGCACGAGCGGTTGAGGCAGGGCGACCCGGTGCGGGTGCGCGGGCCGCGCAACCACTTCGCCCTGCGGCCGGCCGCCCGGTACCTCTTCGTCGCGGGCGGCATCGGGATCACCCCGATCCTGCCGATGGTGGCGGCCGCCCAGGCCCGGGGCGCGCGCTGGTCGCTGCTGTACGGCGGGCGCAGCCGCAGATCCATGGCGTTCGCCGGGGAGTTGGCCGGGTACGGGGAGCAGGTCACCGTCGTGCCCGAGGACGAGTGCGGTCTGCTCGACCTCGGCCCGGCCCTCGACGCGCTGGCCGACGACACCCTGGTCTACTGCTGCGGACCGGGCGCGCTGCTCGACGCCGTCGAGGCGCGGTGTCCGTCCGGTGTCCTGCACGTCGAGCGGTTCCGGCCGGAACCGCGGCGAACGGGCCAGGAGGGCGCGTCCGAGGGCGAGTTCGCGTTCGAGGTCGAGCTGGCGCTGAGCGGTCGTACGGTGACCGTCGCCCCGGGCGTCTCCGTGCTGGAGGCCGTGCGTGCCGCCGGTGTCGAGGTGCTCTACTCCTGCACCGAGGGAACCTGCGGCACCTGCGAGACGGACGTGCTCGAAGGCACCCCGGAGCACCGGGACTCCGTGCTGACGGACCAGGAGCGGGCGGCGGGCGCGACCATGATGATCTGCGTCTCCCGCTGCCGGGGGAATCGGCTGGTGCTGGAGCTGTGATCCGGCCCGGCGGGCTCAGCGGGTGACGATCCCGACGAAGAGATTGATGGCGCTGGCGAGAATGCTGGTGCCGAAGACGTACGACAGCAGGCAGTGCCGCAGCGCCATGGCGCGGATCCTGGTGCTCGACACGCTGGTGTCCGAGACCTGGTACGTCATGCCCAGGTTGTAGCTGAAGTAGAAGAAGTCCCGGTACGCCGGCGGCTCGCGGGAGTTGAAGTCGATCCCGCCCGTGGACTGCGGGTAGTAGAGGTAGGCGTACCGGGTCGCGTACATCAGGTGCAGGGCCGACCAGGCGGCGAACACGCCGAGGAGCGCGGTCACGGCGTGCGCGGGGTCGGAGTTGCCGAGCAGCAGCACGACGATGCCGATCAGTCCGCACACCGCGGATCCGATCACGGCCAGTTCCTCGGCGACGGGCCGCAGATCCTCGCGCCGGGCGTGCCGGTGCGTGGCGGTGGCGTCCATCGGCCACAGCAGGATCCAGCCCGTCACCACGAAGAAGGCCTCGGTCGCGGCGATGCCGGCCAGGACGCCCAGCGGTACGTCGGTCGGCAGGGCGACGGCGGCACCCACCACGGCCCCGACGAGCCCGGCGCAGGCCAGCCGTGGGATGGCGGAGAGCGGCAGCCACATACGCATAGTTCCGGACATTAACGGACACTCTCGGTTCCGGCGTCCATGACGTCTCGGCGATCCGTCCGCCCGCTCCGGGCGAGCGCTTCCGACGCGGTCCCGGGCCAGGGCTTCCGCCGCGGTCCCGGGCCAGGGCTTGTCCGGCGGATCAGGCCGGACAAGCTCTAGCCCGCATGGGCCATCGGGCGCGCGCTCCCCGGCGGCTGACGGCAGGGTGTTGGTGCGGGCCAGAACCGCCCACCAGGGACGACCAGCACCTCAAGGCCGGGAGGATCCATGCGGGAGAAGCCGCTGAGTAAGATCGGCGAAGAGCTGTTGCGCCTGCGCCACGGTTTGTCGCGCACCTCGGAGCACCGCTCGCCGGCCGTCGGTTTCGGTATCGACAGAGAGCTGGCGAGCGGCTTCCTGGACGACAACCTCTCGCCGCAGCAGCAGGTGCAACTGGCCCACGAGGTGGCCGGAATGCTGCCCTTCCACTGGTCGCAGACCAACACCTACGCGTCGGTCATGTCGCAGATCATGAACCATGTCGGCAGCCAGCAGAAGCTGATGCGCTGGCTGGACGGTTTCCCCGGCCTCCCCCGGCTGACGGCCAGGCTGTACGTCGTGATGGGTCTGCTCGACGAGTTCAGCGACAGGCCCGCCGTGGTGACCGCGCTCCGCGAGTTCCGCGAACAGACGCCGGTCCCGCCCGGCCTCCAGGGCTGTCTGCTGCCGGAGACGGACGACGAGACGCTCGCCGGGCTCGCCTTCCGGATCGAGGAGCATCTCGCCGACCAGGAGATGGACAAGGCCGTGGAGATCGCCCTGGCCACGACCGACTTCCTGAGGCGCGTCGCGCCGCGCGCCACGGAACTCGACCCCTCGGTCGACGACATGGGCGAGCTGATGACGCACAGCCACCAGGACATCCAGGACGCGGCCGCCGAGGCTGGCTCCTGAGGCGCCCGCCTCGAAGCGGCGGTCCGACGGCCCTTGGCCCGACTCCCTTCGTCAGGCGGCCCTGGTGATGGTGACCTTGACGTGTTTCATCAGCGGCTGGTCGCTCTGGGTGCTGTAGTCGCCGATCGCGCACAGCACGTTCATCTCCGGCATGTAGCCGGCCGCGCAGCCGCGCGGGATGTCGTACGGAATGGCGAGGTATCCGTCGAGGTGCCGGTGGCTGCCGTCCTTGGCGGTGCTGGTGATGTCGACCGGGTCGAACTCGTGGACACCGCGCTCGCGCATGTCGTCCTCGTTCATGAAGACGAGCGTGCGGAGCCCCTTGACGCCCCGGTAGCGGTCGTCGTCGGAGTAGATGGTCGTGTTCCACTGGTCGTGGGAGCGCATGGTCCCCAGCGCCAGGGTGCCCGGGGCCGGGACGACGTCGGGCAGCGGGGCGGCGGAGAACTCCGCGCGGCCCGAGGGGGTCAGGAAGACCAGTTCGCGGGCGGGCTGCCGGATGCGGAAGCCGAGCGGCAGACGCACCCTGCGGTTGCAGTCCTCGAAGCCGTCCAGGGCCTGGGCCATCGTGTCGCGGATGCGGTCGTAGTCGTCGACGTACCACTCCCACGGGGTGTCGCTGCCGGGGAGGGCGGCGCGGGCCAGGCCGGCGATGACGGCGGGCTCGGACAGCAGGTGCGGCGAGGCGGGACGCTTCATGCCGAGGGAGAGATGGACCATGCTCATCGAGTCCTCGACCGAGGTGCTCTGGATGCCGCCGCGCTGCTCGTCCTTCTCGGTGCGGCCCAGACAGGGCAGGATGAGCGCCCGGCGGCCGTGGACGAGGTGGCTGCGGTTGAGCTTGGTGCTCACCTGGACGGTCAGTTCGCACCGCCGCAGGGCTTCGTAGGTGTACGGGGTGTCGGGCGCGGCGAGGGCGAAGTTGCCGCCCATGCCGACGAACACCTTGACGTCACCTCGGTGCATGGCGTGGATGGTGGCGACGGTGTCGAGCCCGTGCTCGCGGGGCGGATCGATCTTGCAGACCTCCGCCAGGCGGTCCAGGAACTCCTCGCTGGGCCGGTGGTCGATGCCGCAGGTGCGGTTGCCCTGGACGTTGCTGTGCCCGCGCACCGGTGACGGTCCCGCTCCCTCGCGCCCCAGATTGCCGCGCAGCAGAAGGAGGTTGACGATCTCGCGGACGGTGTCGACGCCGTGTTCGTGCTGGCTGACGCCCAGGCACCAGCTGATGATGCTGCGGTCGGCGTCACCGTAGACGCGTGCCGCTTCCAGGACGGAGGCGCGGTCGAGACCGGACTGCCGCTCGATCTCCTCCCAGGTGGTCGCCTCGCACACCGCGCGGTACTCGTCGAAGCCGGCCGTGTGGCGGTCGATGAACTCCTGGTCCACCGCCTTCGGATCGTGCCTGGCCTCTTCGAGCACGGCCTTGGCCATGCCGCGCAGCAGCGCCATGTCGCCGCCGATGCGGGGCTGCAGGTTGAGGGTGCTGGTCCTGGTCGTCTTCATCAGGGCCATGTCCATGAAGTCGTGCGGCACGATGGTGCGGGTGGCGGCCGCCTCGACCAGCGGGTTGATGTGCACGATCTGGGCGCCTCGGTGGTACGCCTCGGCGAGCGCGGTGAGCATCCTGGGCGCGTTGGAGGCCGCGTTGACGCCCATGATGAACAGGGCGTCGGTGGTCTCCCAGTCCTGGAGGTCGACCGTGCCCTTGCCGGTGCCCAGGGACGCCTGAAGGGCGCGGCCGCTGGCCTCGTGGCACATGTTGGAGCAGTCCGGCAGGTTGTTCGTGCCCAGTTCGCGAGCGAACAGCTGGTAGAGGAACGTGGCTTCGTTGCCGAGGCGGCCCGAGGTGTAGAACGACGCCTGGTTCGGATCGTCCAGTTCCCGCAGGATCCGGCCCGCCAGCTCGAACGCGTCGCGCCAGGTGATCGGGACGTAGTGGTCGGACTCGGGGTCGTACACCATGGGTTCGGTCAGCCGGCCCTGGTCCTCCAGGGCGAAGTCGCTCCAGCCGGAGAGTTCCGTGACCGTGTGCTCGGCGAAGAACTCACGGCCCACCCGTTTGCGGGTCATCTCCCAGGTGACGTGCTTGATGCCGTTCTCGCAGATGTCCAGGTGCAGGCCCTTGGTGTCGTCGGGCCAGGCACACCCGGGACAGTCGAAGCCGGTGTTCTCGTGGTTCATCCGCATGATCGCCCGCGGCCCGTCCACGAGTGCGCGCTCGCGCGTCAGCACCCGCGTCACGCTCTTGGCCGCGCCCCAGCCCGCGGCCGGGTGGTGGTACGGGTGGAAGCTCGGTTCTTCCGCGGGAACGGGGCCGACACGGGGCTGCGGTCGCCCCTGGTCCTCATGGGAGGCATTCAAGGCAGTCATCCCCTTCGCCCATCGATGCCAGGTCCGGTGATCGCCCGGTCAGATGGTCGTCGCTGCTTTCCCAGGCTATTCCGGGGGCTCAACGGGCGCCACGGGAGGACTTGCGGCGAGCCCGGCGGCCCGCTGCGGCGGTGCGGCCGGGCGGGGCGGACGCGCAGGGATCACACGTCCCCGGCACCTCCGTTAGGATGCGCAGAAATGGGATCTTTCCCGCTTTTCGCACCACCTCGACCGCCCGCACGGCAACGCCTCGCACCGCAACGCCTCGCACCGGACCTCAACGCCCCGCCCCGCCCCGCCTCGCCCCGAGGAGCAGGAATGACCAGCGAACCCGCGCCGATCAGCGACGCCGGCCGGCGCGCCCTCGAACAGGAGCTCGCCGACGTCCGCGCGGAACGCGAGACGGTCGCGGCGACCCTGCGGGACCCCGACACGGTCGGCGACCGCGCGGACGAGGCAGACGAGTTGCAGCGCGCCAACGAACTCGACCGCCTCGACGCCCGTATCTCGGAGATCACCACGCGGCTCGGCCAGGCGGCCGAGGCGGGCCGCCCCTCCACCGACCGGGTCGGTGTGGGCAGCACGGTCACCGTGCGCTTCACCGACGGCACGACGGAGACCTTCCAGATCGGCGAGCGGGCCGAGGCCTCGGACCAGACCCTGGTCACGGCCGACAGTCCGCTCGGGCGGGCGCTCCTCGGCCGCCGCGCGGGCGACTCGGTGCACTACGACACGCCCGAGCGCAGGGTGACGGCGGTGGTGGTGTCCCTCGGGACGCCTCCCGAGGGACGGGGATGATCTGCGGACCGCTGCGGACTCAGTCCTGGTAGCCGGTCGGCGGGAAGGGGGCACGCGTCCTGCGGGTGACCGTGCCCGTCGGGAGCTCGCCCGTGCTCGCCCGGCGGTCGACCTCGGCCTGCACCTCCAGATACGCGGCCTGCGGGCTCAGCGGGGTCGCGGTGGGCAGGGCCATCTCCCGGCGATCGCGGTCCGCGCGCAGTTCGAGGGCGTCGAGGTCGGGCCGCAGCGGCATGCCCCTGCTGCGGCTGTAGTCGGTGACGCCTTCGACCGCTTGGTTGGACTTGTGGTGGTGTCCCATGTGTCCGTCCTCCTCCGGTGCGCGCCCGAGCGATCACCCGTGGGCAGGGACACCCCTGGACACGGGCCGAACGCATGGTCGCCTCCCCGCGGAGTACCGCTTCCGCGAGACGGGAACAGCGCTTCCGTTCCCTTGTCGCGCACCATGGAACGAGAGTAGTCGCGCAATCGCGACGGCACGCGGCAGGCGCCTGACGGAGCACGTGGCGGGCGCCTCGCGGAAGGCGCCGCCTCTGGCGGAGCGTGACCCGCCCACGGCATCGGGTCACGGCCGGGCGGGCAGGTCGTCGAGGAAGGTGACGGTCGGCACGTGGAACAGGGATCCGGTGACCGCGGTCGAGAAGTCGAGGATGCGGTCGTGCGTGGCCCGGCCGTCGCCGAGGAACATGTTCCGCAGCATCTGCTCGGTCACGTCCGGTGTCCGCGCGTAGCCGATGAAGTACGTGCCGAACTCTCCCTCGCCGACCTTGCCGAAGGGCATGTTCTCGCGCACGATCTTGCGCTCGGTGCCGTCCTCGTCGGTGACGGTGGTGAGGGCCACGTGGGAGTCGGCGGGTTTGACGTCGTCCGGGAGTTCGACGTTGGCCGTCTTCGTGCGTCCGATGGCCCGCTCCTGCTCCTGTGCCGGCAGGGCGTTCCAGGCGGTCAGGTCGTGCAGGTACTTCTGCACGATCACATAGCTGCCCCCGGCGAAACGAGGGTCCTCGTCGCCGATGAAGACCGCGTCGTGCGCGCGCCGCCCTTCGGGGTTCTCGCTGCCGTCCACGAAGCCGAGCAGGTCCCGCTCGTCGAAGTACCTGAAGGCCTGGACCTCGTCGACCACCGTGACCGCGTCGCGCAGCCGTTCCCCGATCAGCCGGGTCAGTTCGAAGCACAGGTCCATACTGCGGGCGCGCAGGTGGAAGAGGAGGTCGCCGGGGGTGGCCGGGGCGCGGTGGCGTTCGCCGGTCAACTCCACGAACGGGTGCAGGCCTTGTGGCCGGGGTCCGGCGAAGAGCCGGTCCCAGGCCGCCGACCCGATGCCGACCACGCAGTCGAGTCCGTCGTCGGGCGCGCGGTAGGCGACCGAGCGGCGCAGGCCCGACAGGTCCTCCAGCAGTCCACGGACCAGGTCCTCGCGCCCCGGCGTGACGGTGGCCACGAGCACCACGGCGGACCTGGCGGGCGGGGCGATCACACGCTGCGGCTCAACCACGGGCGGCCTCCTGACCGGATGCGGGACGGTCCGTCGCAGGCGCGACGGCCGGACGCTCCTCCCATCCTGCTGTGTCCCGGCCGGGGCAGCGCGAGGACCGCCGCCGGCCGCACCGCCGAACGGCCGTGCCGGGACCTCGCCCCGGGCCCGTCCCGGCGGGCGCGGCGCGGCCCGTGCCGGGTCCGGCCGTACGGGCGGCACGCCGGTTTCACGGGCGCCCGCGGGCCCGTACGCTGCGGGCGGGCGCGGGCCCGGCGGCCGCGCTCCCGGTTCACCCGGCGGGCGTCGGCGGCGGGCCGGACGGACGCGGTCCACGGGGCCCGTCGGCGGCGGCCGGTGCCGGGTCCGTGATCCGCAGGTCCGCCTCGATCCACGCCACGGTCGCCAGCAGCGGCGGCAGCAGGTCGCGGCGGACGGCGGCGACGGTGGTGCGGCCGGCGTGCACGGCGATGTTCACACCCGCGACGACGGCACCGTCCCGGCCGCGCACCGGGACGGCAACGGACCGCAGCCCCTCCTCCAGTTCCTGGTCGACGACGGCGTAGCCCTGCCGTCGCACGCGCCGCAGTTCGGCGCGCAGGGCGTCGGGGTCGGCGATCGTGCGCGCGGTCAGCGGGCGCGGGCAGGCCCGGACGAGCCGGGCGTCGAGATCCCCGTCCGGGACGTGGGCGAGGATCGCCCGGCCCACGGAGGTCACCAGCGCCGGGAACCGGGTGCCCACGGTGATCGACTCCGACATGATGCGGCGGGTCGGGACCCGGGCGACGTACACGATGTCGTCGCCGTCGAGGAGGCACAGCGAGGACGACTCCTTCACGTCCGCGACGAGTTGCTCCAGGTGCGGGCGGGCGATCTGCGGCAGCGTCAGGCCGGCCAGGTAGGCGTAGCCGAGTTCCAGCACCCGGGGGGTGAGCCGGAAGAGGCGGCCGTCGTTGTGGACGTAGCCGAGGTCGACGAGGGTGAGCAGCAGGCGCCGGACGGCCGCACGGGGCAGTCCGCAGGCGCGGGCCACCTCGCTGAGGGTGCGGGCGGGCTGCTCCGCGTCGAAGGAGCGGATGACGGCCAGGCCCCGCTCGAAGGACCGTACGAAATGCGATGCGCGGGCTGTCGTGGGCATCGTCGCCTCCCGGTGGTCGCACGGACACGGTTCCCCACACGCTGGGGGCGCGATTCAATAACTGTCAACAATTTTGTCAGCCAAGGGCATTGACCCGGCCGGACGGCCGGACCTACGTTCCCGCTTGAGCCATTGAGCACTACTGTGCGCCCTGCGCACAGCCTGTCGGAACACCGTTGTCTGCACAGGAGGAGCCATGCGTCGTCTGCTCGCCGGTCTCGCGGCCGGTACCTTCCTGCTCGCCACCGCGGCCTGCGGCTCGTCCGGGGACTCCGGTACGTCGGACAAGTCCAGCTCGTCCGGCGGCACCACCACGGTCAAGCTGGGCCTCATCCCCATCGTCGACGTGGCGCCCGTCTACCTCGGCGTGAAGAAGGGCTTCTACGCCGAACACGGCCTGAAACTGTCCCTGACGACCGCTCAGGGCGGTGCGGCGATCGTGCCGGGCGTGGTCAGCGGCCAGTTCCAGTTCGGGTTCTCCAACATGACCTCGCTGATGATCGCCCAGTCCAACAACGTCCCGGTGCAGGCCATCGCCAACGGCATCGCCTCGACGGGCGTGCAGGGCAAGGACTTCGGGGCCATCACCGTGAAGAAGGGCAGCCCCCTGAAGTCCGCGAAGGACCTGGAGGGCAAGAAGGTCGCCATCAACACCCTGAAGAACATCAACGAGACCGCGGTGCGCGAGTCGGTCCGCAAGGCGGGCGGCGACCCGGACAAGGTGAAGTTCGTCGAACTCGCCTTCGACCAGATGCCCGCCGCCCTCGACAGCGGCCAGATCGACGCCGCGATGGTCGTCGAACCGGCGCTCGCCACCGTCAAGAGCCAGGGCGGCGTGGAGATCGCCTCGCCCCTGGTCGACGTCGCCCCGAACCTCACCGTCGCCATGTACTTCACCTCGACGCAGTACGCGCAGCAGAACCCTGAGGTGGTCAAGAAGTTCCAGGAGGCCACCGCCGAGTCCCTGGCCTACGCCGACTCCCACCCGGACGAGGTCCGGGACGTCGTGACCACCTACACCAAGATCCCGGCCTCGGTGCTGTCCCAGGTCACCCTGCCGAAGTGGCCGGCCTCCGCCGACCGCGCGTCCATCGAGGCGTTGGAGAAGCTGGGGCAGCAGGACGGCCTGTTCAAGACGGCCCCCGACCTGGACAAGCTGCTGCCGTGAAGGGGCTGAACGCACTCCTCGGTGCGGCCGGGCTCGCCGCCTTCCTCGCCCTCGGGGAGGCGGTGCCGCGGCTCGGTCTGGTCAAGGCCGCCTACTTCCCGCCCACCAGCCGCATCGCGGGCGCGTTCGCCGACGAACTCGCCGACGCAGCCTTCTGGAGCGCCCTCGGCGACACCCTCACCGGCTGGGCGCTGGGCCTGGGGACGGCGGCGGGCGCGGGCATCGTGGTCGGGGTCCTCGTCTCGGTCGTCCCCCACCTGCGCGAGGCGACGGCCTCGACGATCGAGTTCCTGCGCCCGATACCGTCCGTCGCGCTGATCCCGCTCGCCGTCCTGCTCTACGGCACCGAACTGCGCTCGGTGCTGCTGCTGGTGGTGTACGCCTCCTTCTGGCAGGTGCTGATCCAGGTCCTCTACGGGGTCCAGGACGTCGACCCGGTCGCCGAGGAGACGGCACGCTCGTACGGCCTGGGCACCTGGGCGCGGATCCGGCACGTGCTGTGGCCGACCGCGCTGCCGTACGTCATCACCGGCGTACGGCTGGCCGCGGCAGTCGCGCTGATCCTCGCCATCACGGCCGAACTGGTCATCGGCGCACCGGGGTTGGGGTCGCGCATCGCGGTGGCGCAGACCTCGCAGGCGGTGCCCGAGATGTACGCGCTGATCGTGGTCACCGGACTGCTGGGGCTGCTGATCAACGTCGGGGCGCGGGCGGTGGAGCGCCGGGCGCTGGCCTGGCACCAGTCGGTGCGCGGGGAGGTGGCGGTGTGAGGCCCCTTCTGCTCAGGCTGGGGTTCGTGCTCGGCCTGCCGGCCGTGCTCGTGGCGCTGTGGTGGGTGGCCTCCGACGGCAGTACGAACGTGTACTGGCCGCCGCTGCGGACCATCCTGAAGACGTTCCCGGACGTGTGGACGGCCGACCGGCTGCGCTCGGACGTCCTGCCCAGCGTGGCGCGGCTGGCCGCCGGGTATGCGACGGCGGCCGTCATCGGGGTCGCGCTGGGCACGGTCGTCGGCTCCTACCGGCGGGTGCGCGCGGTGTGCGAACCGGTCCTGGAGTTCCTGCGCGCCGTGCCGCCGCCCGTGCTCGTGCCGGTCATCATGCTGTTCGCGGGGATCGGCGACACCATGAAGATCGTGGTGATCGCGAGCGGCTGTGTGTGGCCGGTGCTGCTCAACACGGTCGAGGGCGTACGGGCGGTGGACCCGGTGATGGCGGAGACGGCCCGCTCCTACGGCATCGCCGGACCCGCCCGGCTGCGACACCTGGTGCTGCGTTCGGCGAGTCCGCAGATCTTCGCGGGCCTGCGGCAGGCGCTGTCCATCGGCATCATCCTGATGGTCATCAGCGAGATGTTCGCGGCCAGCAACGGACTCGGCTTCACCATCGTGCAGTTCCAACGGGGGTTCGCCATCCCCGACATGTGGACCGGGATCCTGGTGCTCGGTCTGCTCGGCTTCGTGCTGTCCGCGGTCTTCCAGGCGGTCGAGCGGCGGGTGCTCGCCTGGTACCACGGACTGCGCGCCGCCACCCGGCGGTCCCCGTGAACTCCGTGAAAGGTCGGTCCATGCTCGACGTACGCGGCTTGCAGAAGGTCTACGAGGGGTCCGGGCGCCGGGTCGAGGCGGTGCGCGATCTGACCTTCACCGTGGAGGCCGGTGAACTCGTCTGTCTGGTCGGCCCGTCGGGGTGCGGCAAGACGACCCTGCTGAAGTGCATCGGCGGGCTGCTCACGCCCACGGCGGGCGAAGTGCTGTTGGCGGGGCGGAAGGTGACCGGGCCGCCGCCCGGGATGGCGTTCGTCTTCCAAGAGTACGGGCGCAGCCTGTTCCCGTGGATGCGGGTCGCCCAGAACGTGGAACTCCCGCTGAAGCAGAAGAACTTGAGCAGGGAGCGGCGCAGGGAGCTGGTGGCCGACGCGCTGGCCTCGGTGGGTCTCGCGGACGCCGCCGGGGCCTATCCGTGGCAGCTGTCGGGGGGTATGCAGCAGCGGGTCGCGATCGCCCGCGCGCTGGCCTACGAGCCCGACGTGCTGCTGATGGACGAGCCGTTCGCGGCCGTGGACGCCCAGACCCGCGCCGATCTGGAGGACCTGGTGCGGGGGCTGTGGCGGGAGCGCGGGATCACCGTCCTGTTCGTCACCCACGACATCGACGAGGCGGTCTATCTGGGCGAGCGGGTGGTGGTGCTGTCCGCCTCCCCCACCGTCGTCCAGGAGCAGCTGAAGGTCGATCTGCCGGTCGAGCGCGACCAGCTGAACACCCGGGTGGCCCCGCGCTTCGCCGAGCTGCGCACCCATGTCTATGCGCAGATCCAGGCGGCGAAACGCGGGGTCCCCCATCAGCCGGGAGGTCCGGACAAGGTCGGCACGGATACGCCTCCACCTCACTGAACCGGCCCGCCGGGCGGCACCCCGGCACGGTGGTGCGGCGGTTCAGCGGCGCAGCCAGGCCGCCGTGTCCTGCGGGAGCCGGCCCCGGTCGTCCAACGGGGAGCTGGTGAGCAGGAGTTCGGTGTGGGCGGGCAGTTCGGCCGGGTCGGCGCCCAGGTTCACGACACAGGTCGCGCCGTCCGACCGGGCGAAGGCGAGGACGCTCTCGGGAGCGTCCAGCCAGGTCAGCGGGCCGTCACCGAGGACCGGACGCAGGGCGATGGCCCGCCGGTAGAGGGTCAGCATGGAGCGCGGGTCGTCCTGCTGCCGGTCGACCGCGTACGAGGCCCAGCCCACGGGCTGCGGCAGCCAGGGCTCGGCGTCGGCGGCGGACCCGAAGCCCGCGTGCGGCGCGTGGGCCGCCCAGGGCAGCGGTACCCGGCAGCCGTCTCGGCCCGGGTCGGCCCCGCCGGAGCGGGAGTGCATCGGGTCCTGGATCCGGTCGACCGGGATGTCGGCCTCCGGCAGCCCCAGTTCCTCGCCCTGGTAGAGGTAGACCGCGCCGGGCAGGGCGAGCGACAGCAGGGCGGCGGCGCGGGCCCGGCGCACGCCCAGCGACAGGACGGTGGGGGTGCCGAAGGCCTTGGCGGCGAAGTCGAAGCCGGTGTCCTCGCGGCCGTACCGGGTGACCGTGCGGGTGACGTCGTGGTTGCACAGCACCCAGGTGGCGGGGGCGCCGACGGGCGCGTGCTCGGCCAGGGTGGTGTCGATCGACGTCCGCAGCCGGCCGGCCTCCCAGGGGCAGGACAGGAAGGAGAAGTTGAAGGCGGTGTGCAGCTCGTCGGAGCGCAGATAGCGGGCGAAGCGTTCCGTGTCGGGCAGCCAGACCTCGCCCACGAAGACCCCGTCGTAGGCGTCGGCGACCGTGCGCCAGGAGCGGTAGACGTCGTGGAGTTCGTCGCGGTCGACGTAGGGCAGCGGGCCGGCGCCGCCGTCGACGTCGGGCAGCTGCGGGTCCTTGGCGAGCAGGGCGGCGGAGTCGATGCGCACGCCCGAGACACCCCGCTCGAACCAGAAGCGCAGGATGTCCTCGTGCTCCTGGCGGACCACCGGATGGTCCCAGTTGAGGTCGGGCTGCTCGGGCGTGAACAGGTGCAGGTACCAGTCGCCGTCGGGCAGCCGGGTCCACACCGGCTCGGTGGAGCCGACGAACTGGGACGGCCAGTTGTTGGGCGGCAGCGCGCCGTCCGGGCCGCGTCCGGGGCGGAAGTGGAACAGCTCGCGCTCGGGGCTGCCCGGGCCCGCGGCCAATGCGGCCTGGAACCAGGGGTGCTGGTCGGAGACGTGGTTGGGCACGATGTCGACGATGGTGCGGATGCCCAGCTCGCGCGCCTCGGCGATGAGTTTCTCGGCCTCGGCGAGCGTGCCGAAGGCGGGGTCGACGGCGCGGTAGTCGGCGACGTCGTAGCCGCCGTCCTTCATGGGCGAGAGGTACCAGGGGTTGAACCACAGCGCGTCTACGCCGAGTTCGGCGAGGTACGGCAGCCGGGCACGGACCCCCGCGAGGTCACCGGTGCCGTCGCCGTCGCCGTCGGCGAAGCTGCGGACGTACACCTGGTAGATGACGGCACGGCGCCACCAGTCGGTGTCCCGGTTGCGGGCAGGGAGGGGCTGTCCCACGGTGCATGCCTTTCTGTCGGGGGGAGGGCGTCAGCCCTTGGTGCTGCCCGCGCTGATGCCGGCGATGATGTGCCGCTGGAAGACGAGGAACAGGGCGACCATCGGGATGCTGGCGATCACCATCGCGGCGATCAGCACGGTCAGCTGGATGTTCTGCGACAGCTGGACGAGCGCCACGCTGATCGGCTGCTTGTCGGTGTCGGAGAAGACCATCAGCGGCCACAGGAAGTCCTGCCAGACGGCGACCAGCGCGAAGATCGACACCACGCCCAGCACCGGCCGGGACATCGGCAGCACGATCGACCACAGGGTGCGCAGCCGGCCCGCGCCGTCGATCTCGGCGGCCTCCAGCACATCGCGCGGCAGCTGGTCGAAGAAGCGCTTGAGCAGGTACAGGTTGAAGGCGTTGGCGACGGCCGGCAGCCAGATGCCGAGCGGGTCGTTGAGCAGGCTGGTGTGGATCAGCGGCAGGTCGGCCACGGTCAGGTACTTCGGCACGACCAGCGCCTGGGCCGGAACCATGAGGGTGGCGAGGATGCCGCCGAGGATCACCTTGCCGAACGCGGGCCGCAGCCGGGACAGGGCGTAGGCGGCGGCCGTGCACAGCACCAGCTGGAACAGCCAGGCGCCGGCCGCCTGGACCACGGTGTTCCACAGGTGCTGCGGGAGCTGCATCAGGTCCCAGGCGTCGGTGTAGCCGCTGAGGTGCCAGTGTTTCGGGACCAGGGTCGGCGGGGTCTGCGCCACCTCGTCCGGTGACTTCGCCGCGCCGGTCACCATCCAGTAGACGGGGAACAGGAAGGCGAGCGTGAACAGCACGACGACGCCGGTGAACACGCTCCAGTAGACGGCCCGGCCGCGGGGGCGGGCCAGGGTCGCCGGGGAGACCAGGGTACGGACGTCGTTCATGCGCCCTCCTCGCCGGAACGGGTGAGCCGCAGATAGAGGGCGGAGAACACGCCCAGGACCAGCAGCAGCATGACGCTCAGGGCGCAGGCGCCGCCGAAGTCGTTGTAGAGGAATGCGTACTTATAGATCAGGTACAGCACGGTCACCGTGGCGTTCTCCGGTCCGCCGCCGGTGATGACGAACGGTTCGGTGAACACCTGCATGGTGGCGATGATCTGAAGGAGCATCAGCATCAGGATGGCGAACCTGGTCTGCGGGATCGTCACATGGCGGATGCGCTGGAGCAGGTTGGCGCCGTCGAGTTCGGCGGCCTCGTACAGCTCGCCCGGGATCGACTGCAGCGCGGCCAGGTAGATCAGGACGGTGCCGCCCATGTTGGCCCAGGTGGCGACGAGGACGAGGGAGACCAGGGCGGTGTCGGCGCCGTTGGACCAGTTCGAGGTCGGCAGGTGTAGAAACCGCAGCGCCTCGTTCGCGAGGCCGGTGCCGGGGTCGTAGAACCACTTCCACAGCAGGGCGCTGACCACCGGCGGGATCATCACCGGCAGATAGACCGCGACCCGGAAGAACGCCTTCGCGTGCCGCAGTTCGTTGAGGACGAGCGCGAGGACGAAGGGGACGGCGAAGCCGATCAGCAGGGCGAGCAGGGTGAAGGTCAGCGTGTTGCGCCAGGCGGCGGTGAACTCGGGGTCGTGCAGCACGCGGGTGAAGTTGGCGGTGCCGACCCACTCCGGCGGGGAGCCGGGCGTGTACTTCTGGAAGGCGATCACGACGGCGCGGATCGCCGGGTACCACGAGAAGAGGGCGAAGCAGACGAGCCCGCCGGCGAGGAACGCGTAGGCGCGGGCCTGGTCGGCGAGGCGGCGCCGCCTCCGGTCCCGGACCGGGGGCGGCGTCTGCACCGGGCGGACGGCGATCGCCTCGGGGGCGGTCCGCCGTGCTGCCGTGGTCTTGGTCATGTCCGGTCAGCCTCGGGCCAGGATGCCGTCGATCTTGCCCGAGGCGTCCTTGAGGAGCTGGTCGATGTCCGCGTCCTTCTTGGTGAGGACCGCCGAGACGACACCGTCGAGGACGGAGTAGATCTGCTGGGCGTCCGGCGGCTCGATCTTCATCTTCAGGCTCTGGTTGCCGTCGAGGAAGGCCTGGTAGTTCTCCACCGGCACATTGGCGTTGGCCTTCTTGACCTGCTGGTCCTTGGCGTCGGCGGCACCGGTGAACAGGCGCGGCTCGGGCAGGCCGACCGGGGCGTCGTTCTTCTTGGCGCGTGCGTAGTCGCCGAGGAAGCCGGATCCGGGGGTGAGGAACATGTGGTCCAGCCACTTCAGGCCGGCCCGGATCTGGGCGGGCGAATCCTTCTTGCTGAACATGTAGCCGTCGCCGCCGATGAGGGTGCCCTGGCCGCCGGGCATGGGGGCGAGGGCCAGGTCCTTGTAGTTCCCGCCCTTCTCCTTCACCAGGATCGGGATGTTGTCGGGCGCGGAGAGGTACATGCCGAGCTTGCCGGAGCCCATCAGCTGCTGGACGTCGTTGATGACCAGCAGCTGCTTGCTGCCCATCGAGTTGTCGCTCCAGCGCATGTCGTGCAGGTTCTGCAGGACGGCGTGGCCCTGCGGGGTGTCCACGGTCGCCTTCTTGCCGGAGGCGTCGACCACGTCGCCGCCCTGGGAGTAGAGCTCGGCGGTGAAGTGCCAGCCGCCCTGGTTCTGGGCGCTGTAGTCGGCGTACCCGACCGTGCCGCCGCCGAGCGCGGCGATCTTCTTGGCGTCCGCGCGCACGTCCGCCCAGGTCGCCGGGGGCGTGTCGGGGTCGAGGCCGGCCTTCTCGAAGAGCTTGCGGTTGTAGATGAGCCCCATGGAGTAGCCGGTGCGCGGGACGCCGTAGATCTTCCCGTCGACGGTGTAGATGTCGCGCAGCTGCTGCTGGATGGTGTCGTAGCTCTTCAGTTCCTTGACGTACGGCGTGAGGTCGGCGGCCTGGTTGATGTCGACGACGTGCTTGGCGTCGGTGAAGTACGTGTAGAACACGTCCTCCATCTGGCCGCCGGCGAGTTTGGCGTCGAACGTCTTCGGGTCCTGGCAGGGGAACGCGTCGTGAGTGACGACGTCGATGTCGGGGTTCTTCTTCTCGAAGGCGGCGACGTCCGCCTCGAAGAACGACCGGTCGACCTTGGCGCTCTTGGGCGGCATGCAGTTGACCGTGATGCGGGTCTTGCCGCTTGCCGAGTCGTCGTCGTTCGACCCGCAGGCGGTGAGGGCAAGGGAGCAGACGCTGAGCGCGACGAAGGTACGACGGAACCCGGTGCGTGTCATCGGTGGACCCCTCTTGGCAGAAGCAGGAAGCCCCACGGCGATGTGCGACGCACATCGCCGTGCTGGCGCCGCACACTCAAGCACCGGCGACAGCCGTCCGCAAGATGTCGCGCAGAATCTGTAATTATTTGACAGCGTTGTGGTTCTGCTTGATCTCAGTCCCGGGGCGCTTGCGCGGTCGACCCCCGTACGACCAGCTCCGGCTCGAACAGCAGCTCCTCGGCCGGTACGGAGCTGCCGCCGATCTGTGTGTTCAGCAGCTCCACCGCGGCCCGGCCCATCGCCTCGATGGGCTGCCGGACGGTGGTCAGGGGCGGCTCGGTGCAGTTCATGAAGGCCGAGTCGTCGTAGCCGACCACGGAGATCTGCGAGGGCACGTGCAGGCCCTTGCGACGCGCGGCCCGCACCGCGCCGAGCGCAAGGGGGTCGCTGGCGCAGACGATGCCGGTCACCCCGCGTTCGATGAGCCGGGCCGCCGCGGCCTGACCGCCTTCCAGGGAGAACATGGCGCGTGCGACGCGGTCGTCGGGCAGGTCGCCGAGAGCGCGGGCGGCGGCCAGCTTGCGGGCCGAGGGGACGTGGTCCTCCGGCCCGAGCACCAGCCCGATCCGCTCGTGGCCCAGCGAGGCCAGATGCCGCCAGGCCTGCTCCATGGCCACGGCGTCGTCGCAGGAGACGGCCGGGAAGCCCAGGTGCTCGATGGCCGCGTTGACCAGCACCACCGGGATGTTGCGGTCGGCGAGCAGCCGGTAGTGGTCGTGGGGTGCGTCGGCCTGCGCGTACAGGCCGCCGGCGAAGACCACACCGGAGACCTGCTGCTGCAGCAGCAGCGAGACGTAGTCGGCCTCGGAGACCCCGCCCTTGGTCTGGGTGCACAGCACGGGTGTCAGACCGAGCTGGGCCAGCGCGCCGCCGATCACCTCCGCGAACGCCGGGAAGATCGGGTTCTGCAGCTCGGGCAGCACCAGGCCGACGAGCCGGGCACGCTCCCCGCGCAGCTGGGTGGGCCGCTCGTAGCCGAGCACGTCCAGGGCGGACAGCACGGCCTGCCGGGTGGGCTCGGACACCCCGGGCTTGCCGTTGAGCACCCGGCTGACCGTGGCCTCGCTGACCCCGACCTTCTTCGCCACTTCAGCAAGTCGTCGCGTCATGAGCGCAAGAATAGCGCAAGCCACGCAAGCCGCTTGCGTACGCGAGCCCCGCCCTCGGCCCCGGCGTCACGCGCGAAGGCGGCGGACGCCGGGGAAGCTCACTGACCGAAGCGCCGTCGGCGACCTGAACGCCGGCGGTGCCCGGTCAGGACTCGGGGGACGGCACCACGGTGAGATGGGCCGCGGTGCGGCGGGCACGCCCGGGTGCCGCGGCGGGGCGGCGGCTCTCCCGCAGGACCATGGTCAGGCGGCTGTACCCCATGCCGTGGAGGCTCTTGGGGGTCTCGCCGACGATCCGGCAGTCGGTGGCGCCCCAGCGGGGGTCGGGGTGCAGCAGCGGGCGGACCGCGCCGTCGTGCTCCAGCGCGCCCTCGCCCACCGCGCGGATCCAGTGCGGCAGGCCCTGCCGGTAGGCGGCGTCCATGATCGGATCCTGGGCGATGTCCCGGCGGATCGCCTGGAGCGCGAGGTCGTGGCCGTGCCGCTGCACCGCGGCGTCGAAGTGCGCCAGCATCGGCAGGCACCAGCTCGACTCGTGGTCGCCGAGGACCGTGCCCGCGTCCGGGTGGAACAGCACGAACCGGAGGAAGTTGTCGCCCGGCATCGCCGTCGGATGCGGGCCGACCTCGGCGAAAAGTGACTCGAAAGCGGTGTTGGCCAGGACCACGTCCCACGCGTGGTCGACGACGAGGGAGGGAAAAGGGGTCGACTCCAGAAGCACGGCGTAGTCCTGGAGGTACGCCCGCGCCTCGGGACTCTCGGGGACGGGCCGCGGTGCCGACCGCTGCCCTCCTGCCTGATACGCCATCGGGAGGTCACCCCTCTTGCCTCTGCGGCCTTCACGCGGCGCCCTGATCCTGCTGCCCGGACGCAATGCGTGTCAACTATCGTGGCATTTCATGCTCGTTGACGGCTGAAATTGGCCACAGTTGTGGCGAGACCTGGATGTGAGTTCGAGCGACCGGCTAATCTCCGGGCAGTTCACGGCGACGGCCGGGAGGGGCGCGAAGCCTGTGAAGGGTCTGTGAGAGACGTAGGAGAACTGTCGGTGGCGGATGGCTTCGAGGTTCCGGACGCCGCGGCGACGTCTGTGCTGACGGCCGTCGTCGCCCGTGTCACCGCGCTCGCCGACCGCCTCGGCGTGGCGCCCGCGGAGGTCTTCCACACCGGCCGACTGTCGGTGGCCTCCGGCGTTCCCGAGGCCGTGGTCAAGGCGCTGCTGAGCGGCCGGCCCGCGGGCGAACCGGATGTGCAGGCGCGGTTCCTGCAACGCCTGGACCTGCTGCGCCGCACCCGCCTCAAGCCCAACGGCCGCAGATACACCCAGCAGGAGATAGCCGACGGCGCGGGCATGTCACGACAGCAGGCGGGCGCCCTCATCAACGGCGACCGGCGCCCCACGATGGAGCACTGCGACGCCCTCCAGCGCTTCTTCCGCGTGCACGCGGGCTTCCTCACGGCCGAGGACCCCGAGGCCCTCGCGGGCGCGCTCCAGCACACCGAGCAGGACCTCCTGCAACAGCTCGCCGACCGGGAGCGCAAGGCCGCGGCCGCCGCCGAGGACCCGCTGGAGCGGATGTTGCAGGACCACGGCGTCCGCGGCATCGCCTGGCGGGCCGCGCAACTGCCCTCCGACCAGCACCGCGACAAGGTCGCCGAATGGCTGGACATGCTCCTGGAGAGCGTCAAGCGGCCCGAGTCGTGATCCGGGGGAGAACTGTGGGCATCGCCAGGGACATGCGCCGGCTGTGCGGCGAACTGGTCGCGGAGCTGTCGCCCAGCGCGCCGTTGGCGCCCGCCGACCTGTACACCGCGCTGTGCGAGGCGATGAGCAGACGGCGCGGCCGTCCCGTGCGCTTCCGTACGGCCGCCTTCCCGGCCGGGACGGCGAGCGGGCTGTGGGTGGACATGAACGACCAGGACCTCGTGGTCGTCGAGGAACGCACCGCCCCCGACCACCAGTTGGTGATCCTGGGCCACGAACTGTGGCACATGCAGGCCGGTCACCACGGCCGCCACGTCGACGGCGCGGTGGTCGCGGCGCGGCTGCTCGGCGACGGCGCCGATCTCCAGGCGGTGGTCCGCAGCGTCGCCGCGCGCACCCGCTTCGACCAGGCCGAGGAGCGGGACGCCGAGGCCTTCGGTCTGCTGCTCGCCAGCAAGTGCCGTACCTGGCTGGCTGGTTCGGCGCTGCGCGGTCCGGTGCCGCGGGACCATCTGGCCGGCCGGATCGAGGCGTCGCTCGGGTATCTGGGACCCCAGGGCTGAAACGACTCGGTGCACGGCGGCTCGGCCCGGTGGACAGCGGCCAGCTCAGTGCACGGCGGCTCGACTCGGTGCACGGCGGCCAGCTCAGTGCGCGGCGGCTCGGCTCGGTGCCGTGCGGCTCCGCTCCGGGTCGAGCGGCTGCCTCAGGTCGCGCTGCGCTCGCTCGCCTCGCGCAGGGTGCGGGCCCTCGCGTGGGCGGCCTCGGGTCCGTCCGGGTGCGGGACTGGCCGCCCCTCGACCAGCAGTTCCCGCCAGCGGTCCCGGCTCCAGTGCGCCGGGTCGGTCGTCCGGGTGAAGTCCTCGACGAGCGCGAGGAAGCGCGCCGGGTCGGTGTGGAACGGGAAGTGACCGGCGCCCTCGAAGACCTCCAGCCGGCTGCCCGGCATCGCCCGGTGGGCGCCGTGGGCGTGCCGGACCGGCACCACGCTGTCCCGGTCGCCCCACAGCAGCATCGTCGGCATGCCCTCGGTCAGATAGCAGCGGTCGAGCATGGTCACCACCTGGCCGCGCCAGTCGACGACCGCGCGCAGGGTGCGGATGAAGGCGTTGCGCGCGGTGTCGTCGGGCAGGCTGTCCACCACGGTGAGCAGGTCGGGGGCGTCCTGGGCCAGATCGGTGTCCAGCAGCTTCATCAGCTGGAGCGCGAACCCCAGGTTCAGACGCATCCCGGGCAGCCGCAGCGCCGAGAGCATCAGATCGGCGCCGGGCAGCGAGACCAGTCGCAGCAAGGGGTTGACCTCGCGGCCCACACCGCCGGCGCTGACCAGGATGAGCCGTTCGGTGCGCTCGGGGAACTGGTAGGCGAACTGCATCGCCACTCCCCCGCCGAACGAGTGGCCGACCAGGGTGGCCGACTCGATGCCGAGGGTGGTCAGCAGATCGCGTACGCCGTTGGCGTAGGCGGCGACCGAGTAGTCGGCGCGCGGCTTGTCGGAGGCTCCGTGACCGAGCAGGTCGGGGGCGAGCACGGTGTGGGTACGGGCGAGGTCGGGGATCAGCCCGGCCCAGGTGGCGGAGGAGTCTCCGATGCCGTGGATGAGGACCAGCACGGGGCCCTCACCGGCCATGCGGAAGGCCCGCCGGTAACCATGTACCACCCGGTACCGCAACTCCAGCTCCGTGTCGCCCACCGAGCGCAGTCGTGCGGTGCCCGCCGGGCGCGGCCGGGACGCTTCAGCCATCCGCCCACCTCCTCGTTCTTCCGGCGGCCCACCGCTGGCGGGCCGCTCCGCCGGAAACCCCCGGTCCACCGCGACCAAGCCCTCCCAGGCCCCTCATCCCAGCGTAGGGCGGTCGATCGTCCTGGCATTTCGGGGAGGTTTCCCTGCCGCTACGGCCCCGGCGGCACCCCTGCGCAGCACGCCCCGCCGGCTCGCCGGGAGACCCGCTTCGGGTCGATGGCCCGGAAGGTGCGGACAGGGGACCGACGGAGTGGGGTCGGCGGTCCGGAAGAGGTGGGGCGACGGCCCGGCAGCGGCCGGATTGTCAGTGGTGGGCGGCAAGCTGGTGGAGCGCCGCTGCTCGGGCGGGCGCACGCGCCTCGGGGGCGCGGGAGAGACGAAGCCGACACGGGGAGAGCCGACCGATGCGCACTGCCGTACCGACCGACCGCGAGCGTACCGCCGTACAGGCCTATCTGCGGCTGCTGCACACCGTGCGGGCGGCCTTCGACGACACGGGGGCCGGGCCGTCGGGCGGGCGGCCCGCCGTGGTGCCGCCCGGCGTTCTCGCGGAGGCCGAGCGGGCCCTGGCCGCGGCGGGACTCGCGGGCAACGAGGAGGAGTTCTTCCGGCTGCTGCACACCTGGTCCTGGTCCCCACAGCCATGACCGCGCCCCGCCGTCCGGAGCTCAGGCGTGCGGTACCGCCACGGCCGTGGCCACGATCCCCTTGTCGACGGTCCACCGGCCCTCGAAGAACCGCACGCGCCGGCCGTCCAAAACGGGTCCGGGGACGAGGAGTTCGGCGTGCAGTGTGCCGTGCGGCCGCTCGCCCGGCTCGACCCGCAGGTCGATGTCGGCCTCGGTGAACTCCAGCCACTGTCCGGTGAGGGGGAACCACGCCTTGTAGACGGACTCCTTGGCGCTGAACAGCAGCCGGTCCCAGTGGATCTCGGGACGGTCCTCGGCCAGTCGGCGCAGGCGTTCGGCCTCCGCGGGCAGCGACACCACGGACAGGACGCCCTCCGGCAGCGGCTGGTGCGGCTCGGCGTCGATCCCGAGGGAGGCCAGGTCTTCGGCGCGGACCAGGGCGGCGGCGCAGTAGCCGTCACAGTGCGTCATGCTGCCGGTCAGCCCGGCCGGCCACTGCGGTGCCCCGCGCTCGCCGGGCAGCACCGGCTGGGGCGGCACCCCGAGCTTGTCCATCGCACGGCGGGCGCAGGAGCGCACGGCGGCGAACTCGCGGCGGCGCTTGGCGACGGCCTGTGCCACGACCGCCGCCTCCTCGGGGTACAGCGCGGCCTCCACGGGCCCGTCCGGGTCGTCGTCGGCGTACGCCTCCACGACGACCACCGACCGCGGCAGCAGTTCCTCGATCACGCGGTCACGTCCTCCTCCGGCAGGATGCGGCGCAGCCGTCCCGGCGGCTGCGGGCGCTTGCGCCACTCGCGCGGGTATCCCACGGAGACCTCCTCGAAGCGGACGCCCTCGTGCCGGGTGGTCCGCGGGATGTGCAGGTGGCCGTAGACCATCGTCTCCACGCGGAAACGGCGGTGCCAGTCGGCGGTCAGCGCGGTGCCGCACCACATGGCGAACTCGGGGTGCCACAGGACGTCCGTGGGGTGCCGGTCCAGCGGGTAGTGGTTGACGAGGACCGTGGGCAGGTCCGGCGGGATCTCCTCGAGCCGGCGCGCGGTCTCGGCGACCCGGGCCCGGCACCACGCCTCCCGGCTCGGATAGGGGTCGGGGTGCAGCATGAACTCGTCGTTGCAGACGATGCCGGTGCCGTGCGCGTACGCCAGCCCCTCCTCCTTGGTGGTGCAGCCGGCGGGCAGGAAGGAGTAGTCGTACAGCAGGAACAGGGGGGCGACGACGACCGGGCCGCCGGGGCCGTTCCAGACGGGGTAGGGGTCCTCGGGGGTGACCACGCCCAGGTCGCGGCACATCTCGACCAGGTGTTCGTAGCGGGCGACCCCGCGCAGGGTGACGGAGTCCTTGGGGTGGGTCCACAACTCGTGGTTGCCCGGCGCCCAGACGACCTTCTCGAAGCGCCCCGCGAGGGTCTTCAGAGCCCAGCGGATGTCGGAGAAGGTCTCCGAGACGTCACCGGCCACGAGGAGCCAGTCGGCTTCCGACTCGGGGCGCATGCGCTCGACCAGGGCGCGGTTCTCGGCGTATCCGATGTGCAGATCGCTGATGGCCAGCAGTTGTCCGGTACCGCCGACCGTCGACGTCACCTCTCGCCTCCCTGTCGCCCCGCGCCCGCGCCCGCGGTTGCGGTCGCGCCCAATCGACCGCTCCACGAGATCACATCCGCCCCGGGGTGGCAAGAGCGGCCCGCGGCGGCCGAAAGGGCGGACGAAAAAGGCCGGAAGGGTGGACGGGGAAGGCCGGAAAGAGGGGACAGGGAGGGCGGAAAGAGTGGACGGGGAAGGCCGGAAAAGGTGAACAGGGAAGGGCGAAATCCGGGAGCGGCAAAGGGATACCGGATCGCGCCACCCGGATCCACATGATCGGAAAATCCGTAACACGCGCGTTGCACGCGGGAGCCTCGCCAAGCCGTATGATCGCCCCAACACCTCCGCTACGACCTCCCCTTCGAACAGGGCGGTTTGGTGTCCCTCCAATCTCCCTTCCCGGGCACGGGCCGCTCCGCCCTGCCCGAAATGCCCTGAAAGGCGGCCTGCATGCTCTCTCGCGTACGCGTCTGGCTCAACCGCACGTACGCGGAGAACGTGTTCTTCATGGATCAGCTGCGGCGAAATCCCAGCGATCGGGCGGTCGAGATCCATGCCACGCACGGTGACGCCGACTCACCTGTGCTGGCCGCGGCCGACACCGCCGACCTCGAACCGGAAGGCCTGTCCCCGGCGGCGTACGTCGAGTACGCCCTGGACCAGTGCCGGCGCCGCGGCATCGACGTGTTCGTGCCCCGGCTGCACCAGGCGGCCGTCGTGGCGCACCGCGCCGATTTCGAGGCGGCCGGTACGGCGCTGCTCGCGCCGACCCCCGAGGCCGTCGCCGTCTTCGAGGACAAGGTCGTCGCCTACGAGGCGGTCCAGGCCATCGGCGTGCCGGTGCCGCCGTGGTGGCGGGTGCGCACGGCGGACGAACTCGTCTCGGCCGTTGAGGAGTTGGAGGATGCCGGGCACAAGGCGTGCTTCAAGCCGGCGTCCGGCGCGGGCGGTGTGGGCTTCCGGATCGTCACCCGGGCGCCGTTCTCGCTCGTACACCTGAGCGGGTTCCCCGGCCCGTACGTCCCGCTCGACCTGGTCGAGGACGCGCTGCGGCGGTCCGACGAGCCGGTCGACTGGCTGGTGATGCCGCGTCTGGAGCAGCCGGAGGTCTCCGTCGACTGCCTCACCGGCACCGACAACCACGTCCGGATGGCCGTGGGCCGCACCAAGAACGGCCGCCGCCGGGGCTTCACCCTGCACGAGCAGTGGCTGGAGCCGGCCCGGCGGATCGCCGAGGGCTTCGGGCTGCACCACCTGTCCAACATCCAGTTCCGGATGTTCGGCGACCAGCCGGTCCTCATGGACGTCAACACCCGTCCCGCCGGCGGGCTGCACCAGCTCTCCCTGTGCGGGATCAACGCGCCCTGGGCGGCCGTCCAGCTGGCGCTCGGGGAGGACCCGGGCGACGTCGTACCGCCGTTCCTGGGGCAGGACTACACGGTGGTCTCGGGCCCGCGCCAGCTGCGGCCGGTGACGCTGCCGCAGCAGCGGCTGGAGGAGACCGAGCCGCTGCTGCCGGCCGTCCCCACGCAGGCGATCGCCCCGGCCCAGCCGGTCGTCCTGGCCCAGCCGGTCGAGCAGGTCTAGCCGGCCGACCGCGCAGGCGCCAACAGGCGCCAACAGGCGTTCTTCGCCCATAACTTGATACCGGTCTGGACCAATCATGACGCAGCACCTTGACACCATGATTGGTCCATACCAACTTGGTTGCGCACCGCACTGCACCGCACTGCACGTCCCCGCACTTATGTGCACTCCCGAACACCCCCATTTCTTCAGGGAGACCGTGTGCGCACCTCATTCCTCGTACGTTCCAGACGGCGTCTGCTCGCACTGCTCGGCACCGCGGCGCTCGCCGTAGCCGGGGCGGTCGCCCTTCCCGGCACCGCCCAGGCGGCCAACGTCCTGACCAACCCCGGCTTCGAAACGGGCAGCCTCTCCCCCTGGTCCTGCACCGGCAACCTCGGCTCCGTCGTCTCCTCCCCCGTGCACGGCGGCTCCAAGGCCCTCGCGGGGGCGCCGAGTTCGAGCGACAACGCCCAGTGCACCCAGACCGTCTCCGTCCAGCCGAACACCGCCTACACGCTCAGCGGCTGGGTGCGCGGCAGCTACGTCTACCTCGGCGTCGACGGCGGAGCCTCGACCTGGACGACGTCCCCGTCGGCGTACAGCCAGTTGACGGTGTCCTTCACCACCGGTGCCTCCCAGACCAGCGCCAAGATCTATGTGCACGGCTGGTACGCGCAGGGCACCTACTACGCGGACGACATCAGCCTGGACGGACCGGGCGGCGGCGGTGGCGGCGGCGACACCCAGGCGCCCACCGCGCCGACGGGTCTGACCTCCACCGGCAAGACCTCCTCCAGCGTCTCGCTGTCCTGGGGCGCCTCGACGGACAACACCGGTGTCACGGCGTACGACGTCTACAGCGGCTCCAACCAGGTGCTGAGCGTCTCCGGTACGTCCGCCACGGTCGGCGGGCTGGCCGCCAGCACCGCCTACACGTTCACCGTCAAGGCGCGGGACGCGGCCGGGAACACCTCGGCGGCCTCCAACGCGGTGACCGTCACCACCAGCGCGGGCAGCGGCGGCGGCACCGGCTTCAAGCAGGCCGCCCCGTACCTCTACCTCGGCTGGGGCGACCCGCCGAGCGCGACCTCGGTGATGAGCTCGACCGGGATCAAGTGGTTCACGATGGCGTTCATGCTGGACTCCGGCGGCTGCAACCCCGCCTGGGACAGCAGCCGTCCGCTGACCGGCGGCACCGACCAGACCGTCATCAACCAGATCCGCTCCGCGGGCGGTGACGTCGTCCCCTCCTTCGGCGGCTGGCAGGGCAGCAAGCTCGGTGCCAACTGCTCCTCCGCGAGCGCGCTCGCCGGGGCCCTGCAGAAGGTGATCGACGCCTACTCCCTCAAGGCGATCGACATGGACATCGAGAACACGGACGAGTTCGAGAACGAGGCCGTCCAGGCGAAGATCCTCACCGCGCTGAAGACCGTCAAGGCGAACAACCCCGGTCTGAAGACGATCGTCACCTTCGGCACCTCGACCACCGGCCCGACCTACTACGGCAACCGTCTGATCGAGCAGGCGAACTCGCTCGGCGCCAACATCGACGTCTTCACCATCATGCCCTTCGACTTCGGCGGCGGCTCCGACATGTACGGCAACACCGTCAACGCCACCGAAGGACTCAAGGCCAAGCTGAAGTCCACCTTCGGGTGGGACGACGCCACCGCCTACGCCCACATCGGCATCTCCGGCATGAACGGCCTGTCCGACCAGCAGGAGAACACCACCCCGGCGATCTGGACGTCGATCCGGGACTGGGCCAACTCCCACCACATCGCCCGTCTCGCCTACTGGGCGGTCAACCGCGACCGGCCGTGCGCGGGTGGCGGCGTGGTCAGCAACTGCTCCGGGATCAACCAGAACAACTGGCAGTTCACGTCCATCACGGCCGGTTTCACCGGCTGAGCGGACCCCGGCCGCCCACCCCCCACAGAAGGGTTCCCCCCGGCGCTTCGGACCGGGGGGAACTTTTTTCCGCTCAAGGTGTATCAGGCAACGGGCAGCAGGCTCTTCATAGTGAAAGAGCACGGGGGAACACGGGGGAACACAGGGAAACCCGAAGGCTCGGGGGAGCACGGGGATCCTACGGGGGAACGGGGGCTCGGGTCGGTCGGCCGCTGTCACGGGGGGCGACCGGCCGACCCGAAGGGGACGGCCCGGCAGGGCGGTCTTCGCTACCTCAAGTACGCCAGGCCTGGATGCACTTCGGCATAGTCCTCCATCAGCCTGCGGGCCACGTTCACCGAGTCGACGAGCGGGTGCAGCGCGAAGGCCTTCACCGCCGTCGCGCGGGAGCCGGACCCGGCCGCCGCCAGCACCACGCGCTCGACCCCCTTCACGGCACAGACCAGGCCGGTGGCGTGCTCGGGCAGCGGGGCGACGCCCACGGGGTGGGCGCCGTTGGCGTCGACCAGACACGGCACCTCGATGACGGCGTCGGCGTCCAGCGCGTGCAGGGTGCCCTGGTTGCGGACGTTGAGGATCAGCGTGGTGCGCTCGTCGCGCGCGACGGCCCTCATCAGGGCGAGCGCCACCTGCTCGTACCCGCCGGACAGATCGTCCGCCTCGCGCTCGCCGGCCCCGGCCGTCTCCCGGTTCTCCGCCATGTACGTGGCCTCGCGCTCGGCCCGGGTACGGTCCCAGGCCGCCAGCGCCGACACGTCCGCGCGTGCGGCCTGCGCGTAGAAACGGGCCTGCTGGCCGAGCAGGAAGGCACCGCGGGTCTGCTCCGCCTCCCGGTAGGCGTGTACGGCCTCGCGGTTGAAGTAGTAGTAGTGCAGGTACTCGTTGGGGATCGCGCCCAGGGAGCGGAGCCAGTCGGCGCCGAAGAGCCTGCCCTCCTCGAACGAGCCGAGCAGGCCGGGATCGGCGAGCAGACGCGGCAGTTCGTCGCGGCCGGCGACACGCAGACCGCGTACCCAGCCCAGGTGGTTGAGGCCGACGTAGTCGATCCAGGCCTCGCGCGGGTCGGCGCCGAGCACCCGGGCGATACGGCGACCGAGACCGACCGGGGAGTCGCAGATGCCGATGACCCGGTCGCCCAGCAGGCGCGACATGGCCTCGGTGACGAGGCCCGCGGGGTTGGTGAAGTTGATGACCCAGGCGTCCGGGGCCAGCCGGGCCACCCGGCGGGCGATGTCGACGGCGACGGGCACCGTGCGCAGGCCGTACGCGATCCCGCCCGCGCCGACCGTCTCCTGGCCGAGGACACCGTGCGCGAGCGCCACCCGCTCGTCGTCCGCGCGGCCCTGGAGACCGCCGACGCGAATCGCGGAGAACACGAAGTCGGCACCCCGCAGGGCCTCGTCGAGGTCGGTCGTGGCGATCACCTCGGGCGCGTCCGGGATCCCGGCGGCCTGCTCGGCCAGCACCCGGGTGACGGCGGTGAGCCGTGCCGGGTCGAGGTCGTGCAGCACGACCCGGGTGACCCGGCCCTCGGCCCGGTCGCCGAGCAGCGCCCCGTACACCAGCGGCACCCGGAATCCGCCGCCGCCCAGAATCGTCAGCTTCACGCTGCTTCCGCCCTTCCTGTCGGAACCACCTGCGCACCGGCCCCCGCCGCGGGAGTCGAGGGGCACGACGTGAACGCTAACCGCCGTCCCCTGCCGCCGCCGCACGCCACCCGGTCCGCGGCCACTGGGCTGCCATCGAGGCCACCCCGGGTCTTCAGGGCAGGTTCATCCGGGAGTCCCGGGACCACGGAAGGGTGCGTCGCGTGAGCGACGGAAGACCGGTCGGGCAGGGCGGCACCGGCCTCTACGACAGTGCTGTCGTCCCGCCCGGTCGCCCCCGGGCGTACGACGACCCCCGCAGGACCCGGCACAACGGCAGGTTCGCCGCCCGTGCGGTGCTGCTTCCCCCGCGTACGGCGATCCCGGCGCCGTCCGCGCACGGGTCCGGCCACGAGGACCTCGCGGCAACGGTGCGGGAGACGGCGGCACCGGTGTGGATCAGGTGCTACCGGCACGAGGGCGTGGTCCTCGGCAACCGACAGCGCACCCGGGACCTCGCATGGCTGGCGGGCACCTGGGAACTGGCGCTGGCCGACGGCCGGACGCTGACCGGACCGGCCTCGCTGCCCGCGCTGCGGCCGGGCGAGACGGCTGCCGTGCCCCTGCCGTTCGCGCTGCCGCGCGACGGCGGCGAGGCCTGGCTGACGCTGCGGTTGACCACCGCCGAGGACCGGCCGGGGGCGCCGCGCGGCAGCGAGGTGTGCGCCCCACGGCTGCGCCTGTTCGCGGCCGAGCCGGAGCCGGAGCCCCGGCCGGACGCCGGGCCGTGGCGGCCGGTGCCGCGCCGCAGAGCGCTGCGGGCCGGCGGCGACGGTCCGCTCGCCCCTCGCCTGCCGAGGGCCTCCGCCGTACGGGCCCTGCTGCGGGCGTCCGCCCGGCACGGCGAGCCGGACGGATCGGTGACCCGCCGGGCGGCGGTGCGGCTCGAATCGCTGATGCGCAGGCTGGTGCCGGCCGACCGGGACGGCGTACGGGTCGCCGCGGTCGCGGAGTACGCCGGGACGGCCGAACTGGGCCACCGGCGGTCCGCGCGGGCCGGTGCCGGACGGCGCGGTCTGCTGAGGGCCACAGCGCTGCTCGGCGCCGCACGACGCGCCCGTCCGCCCCGCCCGTGACGCGCCGCCCGTGACGCGCCGCCGCTGACGCGCCACCCGTGACGCGCCGCCCGTGACGCGCCGACCCGCGTCCCGGCACCCGCCGCACGACCGCCCACCCCCCGCATCTCACGAGGAGCCCGAGAGCACCATGACCGAGCAGAAGCTGCCCGTCTGGGCGGATCCGGCCGTCTCCCCCGCCGACCTCGACGCCCAGGGCGTGTCCAGACGGCGACTCCTGCGCAGCGCGGGTCTGTTCGGCGCCGCGTTCGCGCTCGGCGGGGCGGGCGTACCGGCCGCCGCCGCATCGGCATCGGCATCGGCCGGCCACCGGGCACCCGGCGGCGACGACCCGTGTCTCGCCTATCTGGTCGGCGACCACCACGTGCACTCCGTGTACAGCCACGACGCGAAGTACACGTTCTCCCAACAGGCCCGGGCCGCAGCCGCGTTCGGGCTGGACTGGATGGTCTTCAACGAGCACGCCAACTTCGGGCACGCCCGCTACGGCGCCGCGCTGGAGCACCAGGAGATCGTCAAGGCCCGTGCCGCGAACCCGCGTCAGCTCATCTTCCAGGGCCTGGAGTGGTACATCCCGGCCGCCGAGCACTGCACGGTGTTCGCGGCCCCCGGCCCGAACGAGGTGGACCTGCTCACCCGCTTCGAACTCGCCTACGACGGCAAGCTCCTGAACTACACCGAGGGCGCGGCCGGGGCGGCGGACACCGCCCGCAACGAGGCGCACGCGGTCGCGGCCGTCAAGTGGCTGGCCGAGCAGCGGCGCACAGGGTACGTGGACGACGTTCTCGTCCTCGCCAACCATCCGCTGCGCCTGGGTATCGACTCCCCGCACGAGCTGCGCAACTGGCGTGACGCGGCCCCCGAGATCATGATCGGGATGGAGGGTGCGCCCGGCGCCCAGGGCGCGGCGCTCCCGGGCCTGCGCGGCAGCACCTCCATCCGGGGCGAGTACGAGAACAAGCCCTCCGCGCAGTCGCACGCGGGCTACCCGGCGGACGCCTACCTCACGTACGGCGGCTTCGACTGGGCGACCGCGACCGTGGGCGGCCTGTGGGACTCGATGCTGGCCGAGGGGCGGCTGTTCTCGATCACCACGAACTCCGACAACCACCGGACCGTCTTCGACACCTGGAAGAACGGCGACTGGCCGGCCGGGCAGAACTTCGACACCACTGGCCGGCTGCCCGATCCGGTGAACACCGACACCCCGCAGCCGGGCAGCGACTTCTGGCCGGGAGAGTTCAGCCGCACGCACGTGGGCGTGACCCGCTACGGCTACCGGGCCGTGATGGCGGGCCTGCGCGCCGGCCGGGTCTGGCTCGACCACGGGCATCTGCTGGACGGCCTCGACGTGCGGGTGAGGCGGGACGGCCACGTCGGACGGGGCGTCACCCTCGGCGGGCGGCTGCGGGTGCGCGCGGGCGAGCGGATCACGCTGTACGTGACGGTGACGACCGCCTCCCGCGCCAACCCCCAGGGGATCCTGCCCCAGTTGGCGCACGTCGACGTGGTACGGGGCGCGGTGCGCGGCCCGGTGACCGACCGGGACGTCTGGCGGGCGCCGGACACCAGGGTCGTGCACACGGCGGACGTGTCGGGCCGCAGAGGGACGTACACCCTGCGCGTTCCGCTCAGGGCGGGCGACGAGTCCTTCTACGTCAGGCTGCGCGGCAGCGACGGCAACCGCAACGGGGCCGGCTACCTGGGCGCGTCCGTCGACCCGCACGGGCCGGTCCCGCACCCCCCGGGCGACGGAGACCCGTGGGCCGACACCTGGTTCTACTCGAACCCGGTCTTCGTGGACGTCGTGCGCTGAACCGCCCCGGCGGGAGCCAGGGCGGAGGACCAGGCGGGAGACCAGGCGGGAGCCAGGGCGGAAGACCAGGCGGGACGTCGCTGGTTGTCGCCGGTTCGCGCCGGTTGTCGCCCGCTGTGCGGGTGGGTCAGACTGGCCCCCACGCACAACCGCCCCGCCGGGCCCGGCCGCGCTTCCCGGCAGGCCCGGAACCCTGTTCCCGTCGACGCCCCGGAGCCGTGGATGCGCCCACCGCACACCGGCCCGGGCCGCCCACCGCACCGGCCGGGCGGCGCCTCCCGCGTGTTCCCCGCCCCGGCCGGGCGGCCGGTCCGGCACGCTCCGCTTCGGCGGGCGGACCGCCCGGGGCCGGGCGGTGACGGCCGGCCGTGACCGGTGCCCGGTCCGCGCCGGACCGCCTGCTCGCGGTGCTGGCCGCGTTCGACCACGAGCACCCGGCGCTGTCCCTCACCGACATCAGCAGGCGCGCCGGCCTGACGCTGACCACGGCACACCGGCTGGTGGGGGCGCTCGCCGAGTGGGGCGCGCTGGAACGGGACGCGTCCGGCGTCTACCACATCGGGCTCAGGCTCTGGGAGGTCGCGGCCCTCGCGCCGCGCGGGCTCGCCCTGCGCCAGGTCGCCCTGCCGTACCTGGAGGACCTGTACGAGGCGACGCACGAGAACGTGCAGCTCGCGGTGCGGGACGGGGCGGAGGTCGTCTACATCGAGTGGCTGTCCGGGCACTCCTCGGTCGGGGTGCACATCCGGGTCGGCGCGCGCTGGCCGCTGCACGCCACCGGTGTCGGGCTCGCGCTGCTGGCCCATGGCGGGCCGGAGCTCCAGGAGCGCTACTGCGCGGGCCCGTTGGCCTCCTTCACGCCGTACACCGTCACGGATCCGGCTCGTCTGCGGCGCGAGCTGGCCGAAGTGCGCCGTACCGGAGTGGCGGTGAGCAGCCGTCAGGTCACTGTCGACGCGCTGTCGGTGGCGGCCGCGGTGCGCGGACCCGACGGCGACGTGGTCGCCGCCGTGTCCGTGGTCGTACCCGAATCCCAGTCCCAGGTACCGGCGTTGACACCGGCGGTACGCCTGGCGGCCCGCGGCATCTCGCGGGCCCTGGGCTGGCGCCCGGAGGACCGGCAGCGGCCCTCGCCGCCCGCCTCCGCCGTACCGGCCCCGACGGCAGCGGCGGCCTGGGATCCGGGCGGCCCGGGACCCGCGGCGGTCACTGGGCGTAGGTGAGCTGGTCCCGGTAGCCGGTGACGCGGATCTTCTTCCCGGACGGCGGGACCACGGCCATGGCCATCACGGAATCGATGCGGGTGAGGTTCAGGACCGTGGTCCGTCCTTCGAAATAGATCTTGGAGACGACGGGCAGGTCGTTGAGATGCAGGTCGTTGCCCCCGCACTCGGCCTTGCCCCAGTTCTCGTACTGGTAGCCGAAGTCGTAGAGGACCAGCGCGCCGCCGTCCCCGGTCTTCACCCCGAACGCCGTGTCGGCGCCGCCGGTGCCCGCCTTGTACTCGCCGTCCACGCAGTGGTCCTTGAAGGCCGCGCGGTTGGTGTGAGCCTTCTTCCACGCCTTGACGGAGTCCGTCTCGGCGAACGTGCCCGCCGCGTGCTTGCCGCCGGTCACATAGAAGTCCTGCGAGAGTCCGACCAGGTCGCCCGGCTTCACCGCACCCACCGTGTCGGTCGCCGCGACCGGGGTGGCCAACCCGTCGCCGTCCTCGGCGACGGCCGGCAGCCCCGCGGTGATCTCGCCGACGGCGACCGCCTTCCAGGCCTTGCCGCTCTTGGCCGAGTCCTCGGCGACCTGCTTGAAGGCCAGCAGTCGGCGGCGGCCCTCGGCGATGCCCTTGCCGGTGACACGGGTGTCCACCATGAAGAAGTCTGCGGACCCCTTCGGGGGGATGTAGAAGCGGGCGCCCTCGGCCGGATAGGAGAACGGCTCCTCGGATTCCGCCTGCTCCTTCTTCGTCCACGCCGGGTACTGGTGGAAGGACGCCTTGCTCTGCGAGAGCAGCGCGCCGCTCTCCACGGTCGCGGTCTTCTCTCCGTCCTGCGTGGCGTTCGCCGCGTTGTTGACCTCGACGTAGGTGCGCAGCACACCCTTCGCGTCCGCGAGTGAGATCACTCCGCCCGTGTCCCCTTCGCCCTTGTCCGCGGACGATCCGCCGGAGCCTCCCGAGCCCGAGCAGGCGGTGAGGGCCACGGCGCCGAGGGCGGCGCAGACGGGCAGCAGACGGTTACGGCGCAGACTCATGGTTCCCCTGTCGTGGTCCGGACGCGACCACGACAGGTTAGCGAGTGCACATCCTCACCGAAATCTCAGGTGCCGGAAGGGAATTCAAAGGGCGTACCCAGGTGGCGGTCGCAGGATGCACACGCATACGTGGACATCTCAGGAAGGCCAGCCGTGGGCGTCTCGCACATATCGAACCGGTCCGGGCAGTTGCCGCAGGAGTGGACCCGGCGCGGGGTTCTCGGGGCCCTCGGCGCGGTGTCGGGCGGTGTGCTGACCGGGTGCAGCAGCGCGTCGGCGGACGCCTCGGCGGGGGCGACGACAGCCGCGACCTCGACCGTGAAGGCCGCCGCGACGAGGCAGCCGGCCGTCTCGGTCACGCCCGCCGACGGCACCAGGAAGGCCGCGTTCACCAGCCCGGTCGAGGTCACCGTGACCGACGGGACCCTCACCGCCGTGACGGTCACCGGCAACGACGGCTCCACCCTGGAGGGTTCGCTCGACGACGCGAAGACCCGGTGGACCTCGGCGCGGAACCCGTACTCGGGCACCAAGTACACGGTCTCGGCGCAGGTGGCGGGCGCCACCGCGCAGAGCGCGACCTTCACCACGAAGTCGCCCGGCGAGACGTTCGTCGGCTACTACACGCCGGAGGCGGACTCCACCTCGGGCGTCGGCATGCCCGTGTCCCTGACGTTCACCCACGCGGTCGCGGACCGGGCCGCCGTGGAGCGGGCCGTCACGGTGACCGCCGAACCCGCCGTCGAGGTGGTCGGCCACTGGTTCGGCGACACCCGGCTCGACTTCCGGCCGGAGACGTACTGGGCACCCGGCACGAAGATCACGCTCAGTCTGCGGCTCAAGGACGTCGAGGGCACGGACGGCGTCTACGGCGTCCAGTCGAAGGACGTCGTCTTCCACATCGGCCGCGAGCAGATCACCACGGTCGACCTCGCCGCGAAGCGGATGACGGTGAAGCGGGACGGAGCGACCCTCGCTTCCTATCCCGTCTCGGGCGGCAGCGCCGAGCACACCACCTGGTCCGGGGTCATGGTGATCAGCGAGCGGTTCCGGCAGACCCGCATGGAGTCCTCGACGGTCGGTCTCGGTGACGAGTACGACATCGCGGATGTCCCGCACGCCCAGCGCCTGACCACGTCCGGCACCTTCATCCACGGCAACTACTGGGCCGCCACCTCGGTGTTCGGCAGCAGCAACACCAGTCACGGCTGCGTCGGGCTGCACGACACCAAGGGCGCGGCCGATCCGGCCGTCGCGGGATACAAGTTCTACGAGAGCTCGATGCTCGGCGACGTCGTGATCGTGAAGAACTCAGGCGAGAAGACCGTCGATCCGGCCAACGGCCTCAACGGCTGGAACCTCTCCTGGGCGGACTGGAAGGCCGGGAGCGCGCTCTGACACCGGTACGCGGTGGCGGCCCGCGGTCACCCGCGTCGGAACAGTGACTTCGGCACCCCCCAACTGCCCTGCCGCCATGACACATTCACGCCTTCATAGGGTTAACTCACCTGCGCCGTAAGGATTTTCTCGGTTTCACCTCTTGACGACGGACGTGCCAGGGAGCACATTGGCCGCACTTTGAGAGCGCTCTCAAGAACCCTGGGAGCGCTCCCGATTCCCCGACACCCGCGTACCCCACTCCGTACCGAGAGGCCCCTCATGAGCCAAACTTCCGGCATGCCCGGGAGGCGGCGCCCCGTCCGGCGCGCCCTCGTCGCCGTCCTCGGCACCCTCGGCCTGGCGGCGATGGCCGCCACCGCCGCGACCCTGCCCGCCAACGCCTCCGCGCCCGGCGCCCCCTCGGGCTGGACCCAGGTCTTCCTGGACGACTTCAACGGAACCGCAGGAACCGGCGTCAACACCGCCAACTGGCAGTACGACACCGGCACTTCGTATCCGGGCGGCGCCGCCAACTGGGGCACGGGCGAGGTCGAGACGATGACGTCGAGCACCAGCAACGTCTCGCTCGACGGCAGCGGCAACCTGCGCATCACCCCGCTGCGCGACTCCGCCGGACGCTGGACCTCGGGCCGCATCGAGACCACGCGGACCGACTTCCAGCCCCCGACCGGCGGCAAGCTGCGCGTCGAGGCCCGCATCCAGATGCCCAACGTCACCGGCACCGCGGCCGAGGGCTACTGGCCCGCGTTCTGGGCGCTCGGCTCGCCCTACCGGGGCAACTACCAGAACTGGCCGTCCGTCGGCGAGCTGGACATCATGGAGAACGTCCAGGGCCTGAACAAGGTCTGGGCCACGATGCACTGCGGCACCAACCCGGGCGGCCCGTGCAACGAGACCACCGGTATCGGCAACTCCGTCGCCTGTCCGAACACGACCTGCCAGTCCGGCTTCCACACCTACACCATGGAGTGGGACCGCTCGGCGAGCCCCGAGGCGATCCGCTTCTACGTCGACGGCGTCAACTACCACACCGTCACGGCCAGTCAGGTCGACGCGACGACGTGGGCCAACGCGACCAACCACGGTTACTTCGTCATCCTGAACGTGGCGATGGGCGGCGGCTTCCCCGACGCGTTCGGCGGCGGGCTCGACAACGACACGCAGCCCGGCCACCCGATGGTCGTGGACTATGTGCAGGTGCTCCAGTCGACGGGCGGTGGGAGCGGTACCACGCCTCCGCCCACCGGCAACCGTGACGCCTACAGCGCCGTCCAGGCCGAGTCCTACGACAGCCAGTCCGGTGTCGTCCCCGAGACCACGACCGACACCGGCGGCGGCCAGGACATCGGTTCGCTCGCCAACGGCGACTGGGCGCTGTACAAGGGCGTCAACTTCGGCTCGACGGCGGCCACGCAGTTCAGCGCCAGGGTCGCGAGCGGTGCCGCCGGGGGCGTCAGCGGTCTGGTCGAGGTGCGCCTGGACAGCCGTACCAGCACTCCCGTCGGCAGCTTCGCGCTGGCCAACACGGGCGGCTGGCAGTCCTGGCGGACGGTGCCGGCGAACATCGGCGCGGTCACCGGCACCCACGACGTGTACCTGACCTTCACCAGCGGCCAGCCCGCCGACTTCGTGAACGTCAACTGGTTCAACTTCGGGCACTGAGATTCCCTGACCGACCGCCGACGGCGCCGGGCGACCCGACCCGCACCAGCCGGGTCCCGAGCCCGGCGTCGTCGGCGTGCGCGCCACCCCGGGACGCCCGCTCCGGAACGCTCCGCTCCCCGGGCGAGCGTTCCGTTCCCGGTTCGGTTCGGCAACGAATCGGACGGCCGCAGCGAAGGGACGGCGCGAAGGCGCATACTGGGGGGGATGACAAAGCCTGCTGCACCGAAGCGTCGTTTGCCCACCAGCCCCTTCAAGGCCCCGGTCCCCCCGCCGCCGAAGCACTTCGCCGTGGGCGACAAGGTCACGCACGACATATACGGACTCGGCCGGGTGATCGGCATCGAGGACGGCATCGCGGCCCTCGTGGACTTCGGCTCCGCGCAGATGCGGATCCTGAGCCCGTACGCCAAGATGACCAAGCTCTAGAGCCTGTCGTCGCGACAGGCAGCGTCCGCCCGAGGAGGCGGACGGTGCCGGTCGCGACATACCGGGCCTGCTCAGCGGCCCGCACCGAAACGGAGATCTCCCATCGACGTGACCTCGCTGTTCTCGGCCCTGGAAGGGCAGCCCCGCCGCTCCGCCGAAGCACTGCCGCCGCCGGCGACGGACCCCTTCCAGGCCCCGGATTTCGGGGCGGCCGAGGCCTTCCCCGAGGCCTTGCCCGAGGCATTCCCCGAGGCCTTCCCGCCCGAGGACGCACCAGCCCCCGCCAGGACCCCGCGCCCCTCGCGGCGCGCACCCCGCACCCCGCGCGCACCGCGCCCCAGGGCCGCGTAGGGCCTGCCCGGCAGATCGTGCCGCGGCAGCACCACACATAGACGGCCGCGCCCGGGACCCACTCCCCCCGGCCGCGCCCGACCACGCACCCGCATCGCCGTCGAACTCTCCGACGTACGCGCCCGGGTGAAGGCCGACGCATCCTGCGCACCGGCTTCGACAGCTCTGACATCGCATGGTCAGGGCGTTTCCGCGGTACCCGCTCCTCCTCGGTCGCGCCGCCGCCCTTCCGCGTTCACCGCAAGCTGACGCACCCCGCCTTCCCTCATAAAAGTCAGACTTTTAAGATTGAACACGTCAGGTGACCGACTGTGCTCGATCTTTCAAAAGGTGATGACTCACGTTCCCGCGGACCTGGAGCCACCCCGGCCGTGCCCGCCTGCGTCCCGCCCCGGCACGGCAGGCGGCGCACACCGCCCGGCCGGACCGGCGCGGTCGGCGGCGCACACCGCCCGGGGCCGGCCCGTCGCGGTTGGCCGGGCGTCGCCGCCCGCGAGACGCTGGAGGCCGAGAGGATCGGCACCCGGGGTGCCGAGGCCGTGCGCGCAGTGGTTCGAGGAGCGGTCACGCGCCTGCCGCGAGCGTGTCCTTCCGCCGTCCGTGCGGGCCCGCGTCGCAATCGAGGGCGGGATCGGTCCGACGTGGTACCGGTTCACAGAGGACGCAGGACGCATCACCTCCCTCGCACATCCCGGCACCCGCGCCGGCACCCGGACTCGTTTCGCCGCCCCTGGCCTCACCCCGACAACGCCACCGCGAAAACCCGGGAATCCCCGGGCGCCGCGCGCGGTTGATCCGACGGCAGGAAAGAAGATGATCAGAGTGAATGAAGCGACCGCGACCGCGGGAGCACTTGAGCGCCTCACCGACGAAGGCGTCTCGATCTGGCTGGACGACCTCTCACGCAGTCGGATCACCTCCGGCAACCTCGCCGGACTCGTCGAGAAGAAGCACGTGGTGGGCGTGACCACCAACCCCTCGATCTTCCAGGCCGCCATCGGCTCCGGCGAGGGCTACCAGGAGCAGCTCGCCGAGCTGGCGGTGCGGGGCGTCACGGTGGACGAGGCCGTACGGATGATGACGACCGCGGACGTGCGGTCGGCCGCCGACATCCTGCGCCCGGTGTACGAGGCGACCGGCGGCCGTGACGGCCGGGTCTCCATCGAGGTCGACCCCCGGCTCGCCCACGACACGCGGGCCACCGTCGCCGAGGCCCGGCAGCTGGCCTGGCTGGTGGACCGCCCCAACGTCATGATCAAGATCCCGGCGACCAAGGCGGGCCTCCCCGCGATCACCGAGGTCCTCGGCCTGGGCATCAGCGTCAACGTCACGCTGATCTTCTCCCTGGAGCGCTACCGCGAGGTCATGGACGCCTACCTCGCGGGCCTGGAGAGGGCACGGACGCGCGGCCTGGACCTGTCCGCGATCCACTCGGTCGCCTCGTTCTTCGTCTCCCGCGTCGACAGCGAGATCGACAAGCGGCTGACGGTGCTCGGCACGGCCGGGGCCCTGGCGCTGAAGGGAAGGGCCGCGCTGGCCAACGCGCGGCTCGCCTACGAGGCGTACGAGGACCTCTTCGGCGGCGAGCGCTTCGGCGCCCTGACGGCCGCGGGCGCCAACCGGCAGCGCCCGCTGTGGGCCTCCACCGGGGTGAAGGACCCGGCGTACAAGGACACGCTGTACGTGGACGAACTGGTCGCGCCCGGCACGGTCAACACCATGCCGCAGGCCACCCTCGACGCCACCGCCGACCACGGCGACATCCACGGCGACACGGTGACCGGTGGCTACGACCGGGCCCGCGCCGACCTCGCCGCCGTCGAGGGGCTCGGGATCTCCTACGACGAGGTGGTGGCGCAGTTGGAGGACGAGGGCGTCGCCAAGTTCCGGGCGGCCTGGCAGGAACTGCTGGACGCCGTGACGAAGTCACTGAACAGCAAGGGAGTTGACGCACGATGACCAGCAAGCCCGACCAGGGGACGACGCCGGAGCAGGCGCAGGTCCCGGTCATGCCGGCACCGGAGGAGGTGCACGTCCCGGTCATGCCGGCGTCGGAGTGGGTGAACCCGCTGCGGGACGGCCGCGACCGCCGCCTCCCGCGGATCGCCGGGCCGTCCGGCCTCGTCATCTTCGGTGTCACCGGCGACCTGTCCCGCAAGAAGCTGATGCCGGCCATCTACGACCTGGCCAACCGCGGTCTGCTGCCGCCGGGTTTCTCGCTCGTCGGCTTCGCCCGCCGCGACTGGGAGGACCAGGACTTCGCGCAGGTCGTGCACGACGCGGTGCGCGAGCACTCCCGTACGGAGTTCCGCGAGGAGGTCTGGCAGCAGCTCGCCGAGGGCATGCGGTTCGTGCCCGGCGACTTCGACGACGACACCGCCTTCAAGCAACTGCGCGAGGCCGTCGAGGAGCTGGACGCCTCCCGGGGCACCGGCGGCAACTTCGCCTTCTATCTCTCCGTACCGCCCAAGTTCTTCCCGAAGGTCGTCCGGCAGCTGAAGAAGCACGGCCTGGCGAACGCGCCGGAGGGCGCCTGGCGGCGCGCGGTCATCGAGAAGCCGTTCGGCCACGACCTGGCCAGCGCCCGTGAGCTCAACCGGGTCGTGCACGACGTGTTCGACCCGGAACAGGTGTTCCGCATCGACCACTACCTCGGCAAGGAGACCGTCCAGAACATTCTGGCGCTGCGTTTCCCCAACCAGATGTACGAGCCGATCTGGAACCGGTCGTACGTCGACCATGTGCAGATCACCATGGCGGAGGACATCGGCATCGGCGGCCGTGCCGGCTACTACGACGGCATCGGCTCGGCCCGTGACGTCATCCAGAACCATCTGCTCCAGCTGATGGCGCTGACCGCGATGGAGGAGCCCATCGCCTTCGACGCCGAGTCGCTGCTCACCGAGAAGCTCAAGGTGCTGAAGTCGGTGCGGCTGCCGGAGGACCTGGACGCGCACACCGTCCGGGGGCAGTACGCGCAGAGCTGGCAGGGCGGCGAGAAGGTGCCCGGCTATCTCCAGGAGGAGGGCATCGACCCCGGGTCGACGACCGACACCTACGCGGCGGTCAAGCTGGAGATCGACAACCGCCGTTGGGCGGGCGTCCCGTTCTATCTGCGTACCGGCAAGCGGCTGGGCCGCCGGGTGACCGAGATCGCGGTGGTGTTCAAGCGCGCCCCGCACTCCCCGTTCGACTCCACCGCCACCGAGGAGCTCGGCCAGAACGCGATCGTCATCCGGGTCCAGCCCGACGAGGGCATGACGGTGCGGTTCGGCTCGAAGGTCCCGGGTACCTCGATGGAGATCCGGGACGTGACGATGGACTTCGCGTACGGCGAGTCGTTCACGGAGTCCAGCCCGGAGGCGTACGAGCGGCTCATCCTGGACGTGCTGCTCGGCGACGCCAATCTGTTCCCCCGTCACCAGGAAGTGGAAGAGTCCTGGAAGATCCTCGACCCGATCGAGGAGTACTGGACGGCGCACGGCCGACCGGCCCAGTACCCGTCGGGCAGCTGGGGACCCGAGGAAGCCGACGAGATGCTCGCACGAGACGGACGGAGCTGGCGCAGGCCATGAAGATCGACCTGACCGACACCACGGCAAGCAAGATCAACAAGGCGTTGGTGCAGGGCCGCCACGCCATCGGCACACCCGCCGTGGGCATGGTCCTGACGATGGTGATCGTCACCGACGAGGAGAACGCCTACGACTCGATCAAGGCCGCCGAGGAGGCCTCGCACGAGCACCCCTCGCGGACCCTGGTCGTCATCAAGCGACACGCCCGTACCCCCCGCGACCGCACCGCCTCCCGCCTGGATGCCGAGGTGCGGGTGGGCGCGGACGCGGGCACCGGCGAGACGGTCGTGCTGCGCACCTACGGCGAGGTGTCCGACCACGCCGACTCGGTGGTGCTGCCGCTGCTGCTGCCGGACGCGCCGGTCGTGGTGTGGTGGCCGGTGGACGCGCCCGACGTGCCCGCCAAGGACCCGCTGGGCGCGCTCGCCCAGCGCCGCATCACCGACATGTACGCCGTCGACCAGCCCCTGAAGGCGCTGGACGCACGGGCGAAGTCGTACGCGCCCGGCGACACCGACCTCGCCTGGACCCGGCTGACGCCCTGGCGTTCGATGCTGGCCGCGGCCCTGGACCAGGCCCGGGCGGAGATCTCCTCGGCGACCGTGGAGAGCGAGGCCGACAACCCCAGCGCCGAACTGCTCGCCCGCTGGCTGGAGGCCCGGCTGAAGGTCGGCGTGAACCGGGTGGTCACCCCGGGCCCGGTGGTCACGGCGGTGCGGCTCGGCGTCGCGGGCGGCGAGATCGTCATCGACCGGCCCGAGGGCCCGCTGGCCACGCTGTCCCTGCCGGGCCAGCCGCCGCGCACCCTCGCGCTGAAGGTCCGCCCCACCTCCGAACTCATCGCCGAGGAGCTTCGCCGCCTCGACGCCGACGAGATGTACGCCGTCGCCCTGCGCGGCGAAGTCACCAAGGAGACCCCTGCCCATGTCTGACTCCCCCAGGCTCACCCGGCGCCCGCAGTGGATCGCGCTGGCCGACCACCGCGCCGAGTGGCAGCCGGGCACGCACCTGCGTGAGCTGTTCGCGTCCGACCCGGGGCGCGCGGAACGCTACGTGGTGCAGGTCGGCGATCTGCGGATCGACTACTCCAAGCACCTCGTCACCGACGAGACCCTCGCCCTCCTCCAGGAACTGGCCGCCGCCACCGACGTGTTCGGGCTGCGGGACGCGATGTTCCGCGGCGAGAAGATCAACACCACCGAGGACCGGGCGGTCCTGCACACCGCGCTGCGCGCTCCCCGGGACGCGGTGGTCGAGGTCGACGGCGAGAACGTGGTGCCCGGTGTGCACGCCGTCCTCGACCGGATGGCCGCCTTCGCCGACCGGATCCGCTCGGGCGAGTGGACCGGTCACACCGGCCGGCGCATCAAGAACGTCGTCAACGTCGGCATCGGCGGCTCCGACCTCGGCCCGGCGATGGCGTACGAGGTGCTGCGCGCCTTCACCGACCGCGCGCTGACCGTCCGTTTCGTGTCCAACGTGGACGGCGCCGACCTGCACGAGGCCGTGCGCGACCTCGACCCGGCGGAGACGCTGTTCATCGTCGCGTCGAAGACGTTCACCACGATCGAGACCATCACCAACGCCACCTCGGCCCGCGACTGGCTGCTGAAGGGGCTGGGCGGCGAGGAGAAGGCGGTCGCCAGGCACTTCGTGGCCCTGTCCACGAACGCCGGGAAGGTCACCGAGTTCGGCATCGACCCGGACAACATGTTCGAGTTCTGGGACTGGGTCGGCGGCCGCTACTCCTTCGACTCCGCGATCGGCCTGTCGCTGATGATCGCCATCGGACCGGACCGCTTCCGCGAGATGCTCGACGGCTTCCACCTGGTCGACGAGCACTTCCGCACCGCCCCCGCCGAGGCCAACGCCCCGCTGCTGCTGGGCCTGCTGGGCATCTGGTACGGCAACTTCCACGACGCCCAGTCGCACGCGGTGCTGCCCTACTCGCACTACCTCTCCAAGTTCACCGCCTACCTCCAGCAGTTGGACATGGAGTCCAACGGCAAGTCGGTGGACCGCGAGGGCAACCCGGTGGACTGGCAGACCGGCCCGGTGGTCTGGGGCACCCCCGGCACCAACGGCCAGCACGCCTACTACCAGTTGATCCACCAGGGCACCAAGCTCATCCCGGCCGACTTCATCGGCTTCGCCCGTCCCGTGGACGAGCTGGGCGAAAAGCTCAAGGCCCAGCACGACCTGTTGATGGCCAACTTCTTCGCCCAGACCCAGGCGCTGGCCTTCGGCAAGACGCCGGAGGAGGTCCGCGCGGAGGGTGTCCCCGAGGAACTGGTCGCGCACAAGACGTTCCACGGCAACCACCCCACCACCACGATCCTGGCGCGCGAGCTGACCCCCTCGGTCCTCGGCCAGCTCGTCGCCCTCTACGAGCACAAGGTGTTCGTCCAGGGCGCGGTGTGGAACATCGACTCCTTCGACCAGTGGGGCGTCGAGCTCGGCAAGGTCCTCGCCAAGCGGATCGAACCGGCCCTGACCGACGGCACCGCCGTGCCCGGTCTGGACCCCTCCACCACCGCCCTCGTCGCCGCCTACCGCACTCTCAGGAAGTGAACTGACATGCAGCTCGGTCTCATCGGTCTCGGCAAGATGGGCGGCAACATGCGCGAGCGGATCCGCCGCGCCGGCCACACCGTCATCGGCTACGACCGCAACCCCGACGTCTCCGACGTGAGCAGCCTGGCCGACCTGGTCGACCAGCTCGAAGCCCCGCGCGTGGTCTGGGTGATGGTCCCGGCAGGTCCGGCCACGCAGTCGATCGTCGACGAGCTCAAGGGCCTGCTCTCGCGCGGCGACACCGTCGTCGACGGCGGCAACTCCCGCTGGACGGACGACGAGAAGCACGCCGCGGAGCTCGGCACGAAGGGCATCGGCTTCGTCGACGCGGGCGTCTCCGGCGGCGTGTGGGGCCTGGAGAACGGCTACGCGCTGATGGTCGGCGGCGAGAAGGAACACGTCGACCGGCTCCAGCCGATCTTCGAAGCGCTCAAGCCGGAGGGCCCGTACGGCTACGTCCACGCCGGCATGGTCGGCGCGGGCCACTTCTCCAAGATGGTCCACAACGGCATCGAGTACGCGATGATGCAGGCCTACGCCGAGGGCTGGGAGCTGCTGGAGAAGGTCGACTCCGTGACGGACGTCCGCGAGGTCTTCCGCTCCTGGCAGCAGGGCACGGTCATCCGCTCCTGGCTGCTCGACCTCGCGGTCAACGCACTCGACGAGGACGAACACCTCGACAAGCTGCGGGGGTTCGCACAGGACTCCGGCGAGGGCCGCTGGACGGTGGAGGCCGCCATCGACAACGCGGTGCCGCTGCCCGCGATCACCGCGTCCCTCTTCGCCCGCTTCGCCTCCCGCCAGGAGGACTCGCCGCAGATGAAGATGATCGCCGCGCTGCGCAACCAGTTCGGCGGCCACGCGGTCGAGTCGACGAAGTAGCCCCGGCCGTGGCGCAGTGCCGCACCCGGCGCTAGCGGATGCCCGCGGGCCCCGGTCCGTTCGGTGAACGGACCGGGCCCGTACCGTAGTTGGTCGACACCCGGCGGTCGGCACGTCGGAGTCCCCGCTGATGGAGACCGGTCGACCTGACCCGGGCCGACCTGGCCACCACGGTGTTCGCCGGGGTGAGCCGGACCGTCAGCCGCCGGTGAGCCGTCGTGCCGCGTGCTGCGCGGCCAGGCGTACGGGGGCGTTCTGGGCGCCGTAGCCGCGGTAACCGCCGTCGCGCTGGACCAGTTCGAAGAAGACGCGCCCGACGGTGTGGGTGTAGCAGTGGCGGAACACGCCGTGCTCGTCGCGGTCGTAGAGGATACCCAGCTCGCGATAGGTGTCGAGGTCCTCGTCGGACAGGTCGTGCCGGGCGGCGAGGTCCTCGTGGTAGTTCGCGGGGACGGGCAGCAGGCGGCCGCCGGCCGCGCGGAAGCGGCGGGCGCTGGCGACCAGGTCGGGGGTGGCCAGCGCGATGTGCTGGGCGCGGACCTCGTCCTGTGCGGGGGCGGGGCCGACGGCGAGGGCGATACGGACGCTGCCGTCGGGGTTGGTGACGGCGCGGCTGCGGAAGAGGCCGTAGGGGTCGGCGACGTCCACGCTGTCCTGTGCCCGGAGGCCGAGGACGCTGCGGTGGAAGAGGGCCGCCTCGTCGAAGTGGTGCCAGGGCTGGGTGAGGGCGAGGTGATCGACGCGGGTGACGCCGATACTCGTCGCCCGCTCTCCGGTGTCCGCGAAGTCGGCCCGCCAGTCGGGGAGTTCGGGACGGCCGGCGGCGCAGAAGAACAGTTCCGTGCCGTCGGGGGCGGCGACCGCGTCGAGCGGGGCGTCGTGCGGGCCGCGGCGGCGGGGCAGCACGGGCGCGAGCAGGGCCTCGGCGCGCCGGGCGGCACCGGCCGGGTCGGGCGACTCCAGGCCGATCGCGGCGAGCACGGTGCCGTCGCGGCGGACGGCCGGCCCGGTGTTGACCAGGAGGCGGGCCTCGCCCTGCTGCCACAGGTCGACGGGTTTGCCGCGGTGCCGGGCGGTGCGGGCGAAGCCGAGGGCGCCGAGCAGCACCGCGACCGGTTCGGCGTCCGGGGTGAGCAGTTCGGCGAACGCGACCCCGGTGGGCACGACCGGTGCGGGCGGGGTGCTCAGCCCGACGGTCTCCTTCAGGACCCGCAGGGAGCGCTGGGCGTCCACCGCCGTGGGGCCCGCGTCGGCCTGCCGGAACACGTCGTTGAAGACCTCCAGCGAGAGCGGGCCGTCGTAGCCGGTGCGCAGTACGTGCCGGACGAGTCCGGCGACGTCGAAGCCGCCCTGGCCGGGGAAGCAGCGGTAGTGGCGGCTCCACTGGAGGACGTCCATGGCCAGGAGCGGGGCGTCGGCGAGCTGGAGGAAGAAGATCTTCTCGCCGGGGATGCTCTCGATGCCCTTCGGGTCGGAGCCCCGGGACAGGATGTGGAAGCTGTCCAGACAGGTCCCGAGGGCCGGATGCGCGGCCGCCTCGACGATCCGCCAGGCGTGGTCGTACGTACTGACGTGCCGACCCCAGGCGAGCGCCTCGTAGGCGACGCGGACGCCGAAGTCCTGGGCGAGGTCGGCGAGTCGGCCGAGCTGGGCGGCGGCGAGGTCGTCGTCGTCCGCGGCGCGGGGCGAGACGCTGGAGCAGACGAGGACCGTGTCGGTGCCGAGCCTGACCATCAGCTCGAACTTGTGCCGGGCGCGGCGCAGATTGCGGGCGAACTCGTCCTCCGGCACGCCCTCGATGTCGCGCATCGGCTGGTAGAGGTCGACGGTGAGGCCGAGGTCGGCGCAGCGGGTGCGGATCTCCTCGGGGGTGAGGGGGCTGGCGAGCAGGTCGTTCTCGAAGATCTCGACGCCGTCGAAGCCGGCGCGGGCGGCGGCCGTGAGCTTCTCGGTGAGGGATCCGCTGAGGGAGACGGTGGCTATGGACGTACGCACGGCGGTACCTCTCTCGGCTCTGTGCTGTCTACTTCGGGGTCCGCACGACGCCCGTGTCCGCTCGGGCTCCGGCCAGTTCCGCGATGTCCGCGAGCATCCGCGCGCTGTCGGGTTCCCGTCCGGTGAACAGCCGGAAGGCGTCCACGGCCTGGAAGGCCGCCATCCCGGCCCCGTCGAGGGTCTGGCAGCCGAGCGCGCGGGCGGTGCGCAGCAGCTCGGTGTCCACCGGGCGGTAGACCACCTCGGCCACCCAGAGGCCGGGGCGCAGGAGCGCGGCGGGGAAGGGCAGACCGGGGTGGGCTGCCATGCCGGTGGGGGTTGCGTGCACGACGCCGTCGGCCCGGGCGAGCAGGTCCGGCAGTCGGTCCGGGCCGGCGGAGTCGGCCCGGCCGGGGCCGAAGTGGCGTTCGAGGGAGTCGGCGAGCGCGGCCGACCGCTCGGGCAGGGCGTCGACGACCGTGACCCGTCCGGCGCCGAGGGTGAGGGCGGCGTGCGCGACGGCGGCGCCCGCGCCCCCGGCGCCCAGCTGTACGACCCGCTCCAGCGGGACGTCGGGCAGTCCGCGCGCGAAGGACGCGGCGAAGCCGGTGACGTCGGTGTTGTGGCCGACCGCGCGGCCGTCCTCGAAGACGACGGTGTTGACCGCGCCGAGCGCCTCGGCCTGCGGGGCGAGCACGTCGAGGTGGGGGATGACGAGCTGCTTGCAGGGGTGGGTGATGTTGAGCCCGTCGAAGCCCAGGTCGCGGGCCGCGCGCAGCAGCTCGCCCACCGCCTCGGGGGGCACGCCCAGGGTGTCGATGTCGATCAGCCGGTACAGGTAGCGCAGTCCCTGCCGGTCGGCCTCGCGCTCGTGCAGGGCGGGGCTGAGCGAGGGGCCGATGCCGGAACCGATCAGTCCGACGAGATACGAGTCCTTCGAGTCCTTGGAATCCTTGGTCACGGCGGACCTCCTGAACGGCTGCGGGTCACCAGAAGCTGACGCTAATGTACGAACTAGTACGTTACCTATATCAGTCGGGGGAGATCCCGGGAAGACCCCTGAGGCGGCCCCGGGGACTGCTTCTAGAATCACCGGCACTGGCCCTACGCCCGAAGGAACCCGATGACCAGCGTCGACGAACCGGCACGACCCAGCGGGCGCATCCGTGACGCCGCCCGCACCCAGGCCGAGATCCTCGACGTCGCCACCCAGGAGTTCGCGCGGGCCGGCTACGACGGAGCCCGTGTCGACGAGATCGCCGCCCGCACCCGTACCACCAAGCGGATGATCTACTACTACTTCGGCGGCAAGGACCAGCTGTTCACGGCCGTGCTGGAGCGTGCCTACGGGGTGATCCGGGAGGCCGAGCAGAAGCTGGACGTCGAGCACCTGGACCCGGTGGCGGCCATCCGGCGGCTGGCCGAGCTCACCCTCGACCACCATGAGCAGCACCCGGACTTCATCCGCCTGGTCAGCATCGAGAACATCCACGGGGCCGAGCACATCGCGGCCTCGGAGCGGCTCGCGAAGATCGGCTCACCGGCCCTGGACGTGATCCGCCGCATCCTGACCTCGGGGCAGGAGTCCGGCCTGTTCACGGCCGACGTGGACGCCGTCGACCTGCACGCCGTGATCAGCTCCTTCTGCTTCTTCCGGGTCGCCAACCGGCACACCTTCGGCGCCCTGTTCGGCCGCGACCTGGTCGACCCGGCCCGGCGCGAGCACTACCGGGCGATGCTCGGCGACATGGTGATCGCCTACCTGACGGCGGACCGCACGACGGACTGAGCGCCGGGCGACCGGCCGAGTCGGCCGACCGAGTTCCTTCGACACGACCCCTTGACACCCGGGAAACGCGGGCGCAGCATCCGTAGCCAACCGCTACTAACTATCCAGTGGGTTAATTAACCGGGTAGCGCCCGGTGCAGCCGACCCGTCACCCCAGGGAACCGGCACTTCTCCCCCGTCGCCCACTCCACCCACGGTGGAGCCCCCCCCGAAGGAGCAAGCCGTGTCCGTCCCCGTCGCGCCCAGCGACCCCACCGCGCCCGCCGGCCAGCCGACGAAGGCGGCGGCAGCCGCCTGGATCGGCAGCGCCCTGGAGTACTACGACTTCTTCATCTACGGCAGCGCGGCAGCGCTGATCTTCCCGAAGGTCTTCTTCGACGAGTCCGACCCGGCGACCGCGACCCTCCTGTCCCTGGCCACCTTCGGCGTCGCCTACGCCGCCCGGCCGGTCGGCGCGCTCTTCCTCGGCCACTTCGGCGACCGGCTCGGCCGCAAGAAGATCATGGTCTTCACCCTGCTGCTGATGGGCCTGTCGACCTTCCTCATCGGCTGTCTGCCCACCCGCGCCCAGGTCGGCACCCTCGCCCCCGTCCTGCTGGTGCTGTGCCGGGTGCTCCAGGGGATCTCGGCGGCGGGCGAGCAGGCCAGCGCCAGTTCGATGACACTGGAACACGCGCCGCCGGGGCGGCGGGGCTTCTTCACCAGTTTCACCCTCGGCGGCACCCAGGGCGGACAGCTGATCGCCACCCTCGTCTTCATCGCGGTCGCCACGCTGCCCGAGGACCAACTGCTGTCCTGGGGCTGGCGGCTGCCGTTCTGGCTGAGCGTCGCGGTCGCCGTCGTCGGCTTCGTCATCCGGCGCCGGCTCGAGGAGACACCGGCCTTCACCCGGCAGGCGGCCGAGGAGGGCGTCGCGAAGCTGCCGCTGGCGGTGCTGATGCGCGAGCACCGGGCGGACGTGCTGCGGGTGATCGCGGGCGCGCTGATCGCCTCGGTCAGCACGATCTTCACGGTGTGGGCACTGGCGTACGCGACCAGCGACGCGGTCGGGATCAGCCGCTCCGCCATGCTGTGGGTGGGCGCGCTCGCCAACCTCGTCGCGCTGGCCGCGATCCCGCTGTGGGCCACGCTCTCGGACCGGATCGGCCGCCGCCCGGTGTACCTCTTCGGCGCCGTCGGCAGCGCGGTGACGATGTTCCTCTACCTGTGGGCGATCTCCACGGGCTCCTACCCGCTGATCATGCTGCTGGGCGTCCTCGCCTTCGGAGTCGTCTACAGCGCCGCGAACGGCGTGTGGCCCTCCTTCTACGGCGAGATGTTCTCCACCCGGGTCCGCCTGTCCGGCATGGCGATCGGCACCCAGATCGGCTTCGCCGTGGCCGGGTTCGCGGTCACCTTCGCCGCGCAGATCGCCGGACCGGACGGTGACGACTGGTCCTCGGTGGGCCTGTTCACCGCCGCCCTCTGCGTCCCGCCGGTGATCGCCGCCCTGACGGCCCGCGAGACCCACCGGGTACCGGCGGAACTCCTCGGCACACGCGCGACGGCACGGACGCCGCAGCCGGAGACGGACGCCCATCCGGAGTCGATGACGGCCTGACGGCCGCGGGCGGGGTGGGACCACGACCTCCGTGGCCCCACCCCTTCCGCATGCCGAAGCTCGGGTACGCCGCGATTCGTGCGGGCCTACGCCCGGGGAATCCCGTAGGCCCGCTCGACCCGCAGCCGCAGCACGAGCCGGCCGTCGCGGACCATGGCGGCCCGGTAGTCGTCCCAGTCGGGGTGCTCGCCCTGGACGTCACGATAGAGACGGACGAGCTCCTCCACCGTGTCGTCGTGGGGGTCCTTCGCCACGGGCGACAGCTCGGCCGCGCCCTCGGCGACCGTGTACGCCCACCGGTCGGCGCTGGTCACGTGGTACGAGGCGCGCGGGTCCCGGCGCAGATTACGGGTCTTGGCCCGGTCGTCGGTGAGGGAGACCCGAACGATCCGCTCGTCGGGGTAGTAGGCGTGGCTGACGTTCGACAGCTGGGGGCGGCCGTCGCGCTTGAGGGTGACCAGCACCCCGCCGTGGCCCTCGGAGAGCAGCTTCAGAAGTGCGTCCTGCGTCGCGTCCTGAGTCATGACATGAACAACGGAACTCTCCGGTGCAGGAATTCCCGGACCCGGCGAGCCCGCCGCCCTCGACGGAAACAGCAAGCGGCAGCCGCTGCGCAGGGCGGCGCTCCGCAGAATCCGGGACGATGCGCCGACGCCGCCCTGCAGGCAGCCGAGGCCGACAGCCATCCGCACAGCTCCGACGACGGCAGTCTCACAGCAAGCGCTGCTGCACCCAGAGGAAGACGAGGCCGATGAGACCGGTACCGAGGCCGTAACACGCACCGCGCAGGATGTGCGTGAGCGCGGTGCGCCGACGGCGCGCGAGCCAGGCCAGGGCAGCAGCCGGTCGTTTCCTGCCTGCCGGGCGCGAGTGAGGGCTGGGGTTCACGGGAGACGTCCCTTTCCGTTGGCGTCGTGGCGGGGAGTCCGCCTGGCCGGTGGCCTCGGAACCGGTGGCCGGGAACGGGCTCCCCGCTTGCTTGTGCCGGGTCCGGTTCAGCGGCCCGCAGTGAACTCCTCCAGGCTGTCGACCAGTTGCCGGTCGGGCCGGGCAACGATGACGGAGGCGCCGGGCATACGCGCGGCAAGGCGGCCGACCTCGTCTTCCAGGCGACCCGTGGGCGCGAGGGCGCGGGATCCGTTGGTGCGGACGTAGCGGGCGAAGATCTCCAGACCTTCGAGGAAGGCGGCATCGGGCGGCGCGGTATCAGCCATGGAGTGGGTGAGCTGGTGGAACCAGTGCCAGGAGCGTTTGGACTCACCGACGGCCAGGTGGTGAAGATGAAGGCAGTAGGCAGCGGCACGGCTGCCGGCACCGGCGGCGAGCTGCCACCAGAACTGGGCGGACTCCGGGTGCCCGGTCAGGTAGAGGAGACAGGCGAAGACAAGGGCGCCGTCGACGTCCATGTGGTCCTCGGTCAGCGGACCGTGGTCGGGGTCTTCGGCGATCTTGGCAACATGGCCGGCGGCAGCCGGCTCGTTGAGGACCCACCGGCACACCACGCCCAACCGCTGGCCGGCCTGCGCGGCGCGGGCTATTTCCGCGGTGGGTGTGCGCCGGGACGCGTCGGCCGAGAGACGGCGTAAGCCCGCGGCGACATCGAAGCGGCGCGCGTCGGCGACCGGCAGCCGGGCCTCGGCGAGCAGGGTGTCGAGGATGGTGGTCACGGTCCTTCTCCCTTCTGCTTGGGCTTCCTGCGCTCGTCGGGCAGCCCGAGTTTGATGCGCAGACGCTCCTTGCCGCGGCGCAGGTGGTGGCCGACGGTGCGCTCGTCGATCCCGACGTACCAGGCGACCTTCGCGGTGGGGTAGCCGAGGATGTAGCGCAGCACGATGACCTCGAACTGGCGGTTGGGCAGTTCGGCGATCGCCTCGTAGAGGCCGCTGCTGGACTCCATCTTCTGAAGCTTGTCGCGCGCGGTGGTCAGGGCCTTGCTCATCGCCTGGGCGATGGGCCCGTTGATGACGAAGGCCGGCGCGCGGCCTTCCCGCTCGAGGCGGTCGTGCACGGCCCGTCGCACGATGGCCCAGGCGCCCTGCTCGAGGTTGCCCGCGCCCAGCAGCTCCGTCCAGCCGGCGTGGATCTGCAGGAACACCTCGTGTATGACCTCTTCGGCCGCCTCGCGGGTGCCGAAGTGGACTTCCGCGTAGGCGTGGAACACCTCCTGGTGACCGAGGTAGAACGCCTCGAAGTCCAGCGGCAGGTCCAGCGGCAGATACATGGACTGTGACAGTCCGGCCCCCTGTGCGGGATCCGGGACTCCGTCCACGGCGTCGTCACGACTCACGCGGGCCTCCCGGCGACAAGGCACATGAACAGGCTCTTCCTCTCCATCGAGGGTCGGCTGGGACCGGCGCCAACTCGTGTGCGCCGTAGGCCCGTTGGGCCTGAGATCTACCTAAGTGATTCCGGGGGCGAATCACTCACGGCCACCCCGGAAAATTGCCGAGGATCCCAGCCGGTCGGCACTGTGCAGTCTTCAACAAGCAGCGCTAGTTACGCTACGTAGCCTTCCGACCAGGCCTGACCCGAACGGGTGACGCCGCGAACAGGCATGCCCATCCTGGCCGTGTTCTGCGTCACACCAGGCCTTCCGTCGGCGCACACCCGTACGCAAGCTCTACATGACCCCCCTCGGAGGTAACCCCAAAACATCACCGAAAGTGATCACCGGCAGGGGGAGGCGCTGCCGTGAGGCGCTGCACAGGGCCGGGACGCCCGAAGGCCAGGTTCGAGGTGTCCATCACAGAGCCCTGTTCGTAGCACGACGCGATGAGCTGAAAGAAGGTTCGCTCTGGTAGACAGTGTCTATGCCTATGACGGAGCCTCCCACGGGACTGCGGGACCGCCTGGTCGACGTCGGTGTCGAGCTCGTCGCCGCCGAAGGCGCCCAGGCGCTCACCCTGCGCGAGATCGCCCGCCGGGCCGGTGTCTCGCACGGCGCCCCGCGCCGCCACTTCCTCACCCATCTGGAGCTGCTGTCGGCCATCGCGCGCCGCGGCTTCGCCGAGCTCGCGGACAGGGCGAGGACGGCCCTCGGGCAGGCCGACGGAACCGGGAAGGAGCCGGTCGCCGCCGCGCGGGCGCAGCTGACGGAGCTCGGCCGGGCCTACCTGGAGTTCGCCCTCGGCAACCCGGGGATGTACGAGCTGATGTTCCGTCACGATCTGCTGGAGAGCGGGCATCTGGGGTTGCGGGACACCAGCCTGCCGCTCTTCGGTGTGCTGGTGGATCTGGTCGGCCGGGTCCGGCCGGAGGCGCACGCACCGACGGTGGCGGGCGCCCTGTGGGCGAACCTGCACGGCGTCGCCCAGCTGTGGAGCTGGGGCAGCGTCCAACTCGCCGCCGGGTCACAGGACTTCACACCGGTGTTGCGGGCCGCGCTCGACGCGCACCTCGGACCGGAGGCTCCCGCGTGAAACCGTTCCGGCCCTCGGACTCGCGTCCCCCGAACTCCGCGCCCTCGGACTCGCCTCCCCCGAACTCCGCGCCCCCGAACTCCGCGCCCCCGAACTCCGCGCCCCCGGAAGCCGCTTCCCCGACCGCTCTTCCGCCGACCCCCGTCGGCGGCCGCCGTCTCGCCTTCGCCGGCAGTGTGGCGGGCGCCGCGATCGTCGCCCTGGACGGCACCGTCCTCACCGTCACGCAGCCCACGCTGCAACGGCAGTTGGGCGCCTCCTTCGCGCAGGTCCAGTGGACCGGCACCGGATATCTCATCGCCGTCGCCGGTCTGCTGGTGTTCGCCGGGCGGCTCGGCGACCGCTACGGGCACCGGCGTGCCTTCGGCCTCGGGATGCTCGGGTTCGGGGCCGTGTCGGCCGCCATCGGACTGGCGCCGGGCATCGGCTGGGTGATCGGACTGCGGGTCGCCCAGGGGGTGTTCGGCGCGCTGTTGCAGCCCGCCACCCTGGGGATGCTGCGGGCCGCGTTCCCGCCCGACCGGCTCCGGCTGCCCATCGCCGTACGCACGGCCGCGATCGCGCTGGCGGCCGCAGCGGGACCCGTCGCCGGCGGGGCGCTGGTGACCGCCCTGGGCTGGCGGGCGGTGTTCTTCGTGAACGTACCGCCCGCGCTGCTGTTCGGCATGCTCGCGCTCACCGGCCGCGACCGGACGCGACCGGCATCCGCACCTCCGCCCGCACCGAGCCCGTCGCCCGCTCCGGCCGCTCCGCGGCGACTCGACCTGTCCGGCGCCCTGTTGCTCGCGGTCTGTCTCGCCTGTCTGGTCCACTCCCTCGTCGCGCTGCCGGAGTCCGGCTGGACGACGGCCGCCGGTCTGGGCCTGGCCGCGTCCGCCGTCGCCGCGTTCGCCTTCGTCCGCCATGAGCGCAGGGTCCCGGACCCCCTGGTACCGCCGGCTGTCGTCGGCACGCCGGCCGTCGCGGCGGCCCTCGGCGTTCTGGTGACCGCCTCGGCCGCACTGCACGGCACGTTGTTCGCCTGCGTCTACCTCCTCCAGGACGAACTGGGTCTCGACCCGTTCCACAGCGCCCTGGTCGGCCTGCCGCTGGCCGCGCTCATGGTGGCCGCCGCGCCCGCCTGTGCCGTGCTGCTGCGCCGCCGCGGTGCCAGGGCCACGACCATGCCGGCGGCGGTCGTCCTCGCCTCGGGGATCCTGCTGCTGTGGCGGGCCACCGGCACGCCCGCACTGTGCACCGGGTTCGCGCTGCTGGGCGCCGGGTTCGGCACGGTGATGGTGGCGGGCACCCATGTCGTCGTACGGCAGGCGCCGGCCGAGTCGGCCGGGGTGGCGGGCGGGCTTCAGCAGACCGCGATGAACGTCGGCCCGGTGCTCGGCGCGGCTGTGGCGAGCACGTGCATGGCGCTCGGCGGGAACCGCGCGCCGCTGCCCGTCCTCGCGGTCGTGGCCGTGGCGGCGGCCGTGGTGGCCCGGGCCCTGCCCGTGTGTTCCGTCACGACACCGGCCGAACATCGCACCGACAGGCCCGGTTCAGGTATTCCTGCGCGACCATGATGAGCGAGGTGGTCGAGGCCGGGTATGCCCGACGGCACCTCGTACGCGCGCGACCGGAGGAGAACGATGGCACAGCTGCGACAAGAGGTCGACCCGGGTGAGGTCGGACTGGATCCCAAGGCACTGGACCGGCTCGACCGGCACTTCGCCCAGCAGGTCGAGGCGGGCCGACTGCCGGGCTATCTCGTGGCGGTCTCCCGCGGCGGCCGCGTCGCCCACCTCACCACGTACGGTCACCGCGACCTCGCCGCCGGTCTGCCGGTCGAGTCCGACACGCTGTACCGGATCTACTCGATGACCAAGCCGGTCACCACCGTTGCCGCGCTGCTGCTGATGGAGGAGGGCCGGCTCTCGCTCGACGACCCGGTCGCCCGTCATCTGCCCGCCTTCGCCGACCCGCAGGTGTACGTCGACGGTTCCGGCGACCAGATGCGCACCCGGCCCGCCGACGGACCGATCCTGATCCGCCATCTGCTCACCCACACGGCGGGTCTGACCTTCGCCTTCTACCACTCCCACCCGGTGGACGCCCTCTACCGGGCGGCCGGCCTGGAGTCGTCGGTGCCGTCGGGCGCGGACCTGGCGCAGACCATCGACGTCTACGCGAGCCTGCCGTTGCAGTTCGAACCGGGCACCGAGTGGAACTACTCGGTCGCCACCAACGTGCTGGGCCGGGTCATCGAGGTGGTGTCCGGGCAGCCGCTCGACGTCTTCCTCGCCGAGCGGGTCTTCGGCCCGCTCGGAATGACGGACGCCGGGTTCTGTGTCCCCGTGGACCAGGCGGGCCGGCTGGCGGAGCTGTACGGCGAGACCGGCGACGGCGGTATCGAGCCGATCGCCGGACTGCCGCTGCACGGACGGCCCCGGTTCCTGTCCGGCAGCGGGGGCATGGTGGCGAGTGCGTACGACGTGCACCGGTTCACCGAACTGCTGCGCCGCCGCGGGGAGGTCGACGGCACCCGGCTGCTCTCCGCCGACACCGTGGACTTCATGACGAGCAATCAGCTTCCCGGCGGTGTCGACATGCGGACCTTCGGCAGCCGTCCGGCCCACGACGAGCCCGGCAACGAGGGCGTCGGCTTCGGCCTGGGCGTCTCCGTGGTCATCGACCCGGCCCGGACCAAGGCCTCGACCGGTCTCGGCATGTACGGCTGGAGCGGGGTGGCCACGACGACGTTCTGGGTCGACCCCAGCCGCGATCTGAGCGTGCAGTTCCTGACCCAGGTGCGCCCGCGGTCCTCGCACGCGCTCTACCAGGACCTGAAGCGGCTGGTGCACGAGGCCGCCGCGCACTGACGACGCGGCTTCGCCCGGCGGGCGGCCCCGGCATGGGATGAGCCGGGGCCGTTGCCGACACCGTCGCCGGCGCTCGCCGCCGCTGTCGCGGCCGTCGGCGCCTCGGGACACCGCACGGAGCGGGTCAGGACCAGTGCGCCACCGCGTCGAGGTGCGGCAGCACGTGGTCGAGACGCTCCCGCTTGGTCCTGAGATAGGTGATGTTGTTCTCGCACGGCGGGATCAGCAGCGGCACCGTCTCGGCGACCTGGATGCCGTGCCGTACCAGGTCCTCGCGCTTGCGCGGGTTGTTCGACATCAGACGGACGGAACGCACGCCGAGGTCGTTCAGGATCCCGGCGGCCACTCCGTAGTCCCGGGCGTCCACCGGCAGGCCGAGCGCGAGGTTCGCCTCGACCGTGTCGAGCCCCTCCGCCTGGAGGGCCATCGCGCGCAGCTTGCCGAGCAGGCCGATGCCGCGGCCCTCGTGGCCCCTCAAGTAGACGACTATGCCGCTGCCTTCGGCGACCACGGCGCGCAGCGCGGCGGCGAGCTGGTCGCCGCACTCGCAGTGCTGGGAGCCGAACGCGTCGCCGGTCAGGCACTCCGAGTGCAGCCGGGTGAGCACGCCCTCGGCACCGATGTCGCCGTAGACCAGGGCCACTTGCTCGTCGCCGCGGTCGTGGTCCATGTAACCGATCGCCTGGAATTTCCCGTACACGGTGGGCAGTGGGGCATTCACAACGCGTTCCACGCCCGTGCGCTGTGGGGACTTCTTGCCGAGTACGCCGATGTTGTCTGTCATGATCTGATTCCTAAGCAGAGACGAAAGGCCGTGAAGAAATGAGTGGTTCGGGCGCGCGTACGGCGGCATACGGTCCGGTGCCGACGGACACTACGGAAGACGTACGGACGCGGGGGGCGGGCGGCTCAACACAGGTCGCCGTCCTTCCCGTCGGCAGCTTCGAGCAGCACGGTCCGTACCTGCCGCTGGCGACCGACACCCTGATCGCCTGTGCCGTGGCCCGGGACATCGCCGAGGCGTACCCGGTGCACCTCCTTCCGCCGGTGACGATCTCCTGTTCGCACGAGCACGCCGCCTGGCCGGGGACCGTCAGCATCTCCGCGGCCACCCTGCACGCGGTGGTGCGGGACATCGCCGAGTCGCTGCGCCGGTCGGGCGTCGAGGTCCTGGTGGTGGTCAACGGCCACGGCGGCAACTACGTGCTGGGCAACGTCGTCCAGGAAGCCTCCGCGCGCGGTGAGCGGATGGCGCTGTTCCCGGCCGCGGAGGACTGGGAGGCGGCCCGGGAGCGGGCCGGGGTGGAGACCTCGCTGCTGACCGACATGCACGCGGGAGAAATCGAGACCTCCGTCCTGCTGCACGCTCATCCCGAATTGATCCGTCCTGGTTACGAGTCCGCCGATTTCGTCGCGGACGACCGTCGTCATCTCCTCACCACGGGAATGTCCGCCTATACCGATTCCGGTGTGATCGGGCGTCCGTCCCTCGGTTCCGCGGAAAAGGGAAAGGCGCTGCTGGCCGCTCTCACCGATTCGTTCGGCGCGTATTTCTCGCTGCTCACCGGACGCGATGCCGACGGCTCGGGCGAGGACTCGGACGACGGCTCGGGCGCCGATTCGGGGGCGGCCGACGGGCGGTAGGGCCCGTCGGGTGCGCGGCCGGCGGCCGGGTCCGGTACGACGGGCCCGGCCGGCCCGTCCGGTACGACGGTGCCGGCGGTCGCGCCGACTGCGGCCGGGCCGCCCGCCCGCACCCCCTGGTACCAGCGCACGACCAGCACCAGCGCGCCGGGCAGGGCGGCGACGAAGCTGAGCACCCCGTACACGACGGCGACGGCCAGCCCGTTGCTCGCGCCGAGCCCGGCAGCGCCGAACGCCCAGACGGTGACGCCCTCGCGGGGACCGAAGCCGCCGACGTTCAGCGGCAGGCCCATGGCGACCAGGGCGAGCACGGCCAGCGGCAGCAGCACCAGGACGGAGGCGCCCGACCCGGTCACCCGGGCGGCCAGCACGAACATCGTCAGGTGGCCCGCCAGCACGACCGCCGAGGACAGCGCGACACCCGGCCCGTTGCGCCGGGACAGCAGTCCTTCCCGGGCCTCGGCGAGCGTCGCGCGCAGCGCCCGCCCGCGACGCGACTGCGCGGGAGCGCGGTTCATCCGCAGGGCGGCGAAGACGGCCAGCACACCCAGCAGGCCGAGGCCGACGAGGGGCGCGAGGTGGCGGGCATCGTCCCTGACCGGGGACGGCAGCGCCAGCAGGACCGTTACGCCTGCCACGGTGAGCGCGACCTGTCCCGCGACCCGCTCCAGCACCACCGCCCGCACCCCGCGCCCGATGTCACCGGCGCTCCGTCCGTGGTGGACGGCCCGGTGGACGTCGCCGAGGACGCCGCCGGGCAGGGCCGCGTTCAGGAACAGCGCGCGGTAGTAGTCGGCGATGGCCGGGCCGAGCGGCAGCTCGATGCGCAGGCCACGGGCGACCAGCGCCCAGCGCCAGGCGCTGAACACCGTGGTGACCGCGCCGATGCCGACCGACAGCAGCAGGGTGACCGCGTCGATCCGCCGCAGTCCGTCCAGGAAGACACCGGTGCCCAGCCGCCACAGCAGGACGGCCAGGATGGCGACTCCGACGGCGGTGCCCAGATGGGTGCGCAGCGCCCGGGAGTCGAACCGGGCGAGGACCGCCCGGGAACGCTTCGCGGAGACGGCGGGCGCGGAGACGGCGGACACGTCGGCGTCCGCCGCGGGGGCGGCGACGCGCTCGGCCCGTACGGGGTCGGCGGACCCGGGCTGCTCGCCGCCCACGGCCGCCCCGGCACGTACGGACTGCTCGCCGCGTACCGCCGAGTCGGTCCGGTCGGCCGCGTCACAGCCCTCGGACCCGATCGCCCCGTTGCGGGCCCGGGACCCGGCCACGGCGGCCCGGGCCGTCGCACGGCCCGCTCCGGTCCGCGGCACCGGCCGTGCCATCGCGGGCACGACCGCGCCCGCCGTCTCCGCGGTCATGACGCCGCTCCGCCCGTCGGCCTGGCCAGTGCCAGCAGGTCGCTGTGGTGGACGACGACGTTCAGCTCGCCGGCCGCGCAGGTGGCGAGCCGGTCCGCGAGGTAGGCCTCGGCGCGTTCGGCCAGTTCGGGGCACTCCTCGACGGCGGCGCCGACCCAGCCGCGCAGCCACTGGGCGGTCAGCGCGCGCTCGTCGGGGCCGAGCCGCCAGGCGCTCGGGTGCAGCTTCACCGTCGCGCCGTGCGCGGAGAAGGCCTCGCAGGCGGCCGTGACGGCGTCGGGACCCAGCAGCCCGTCGCGCCGCTGGTGGGCGTTGAAGGCCGCGGTGATCTCCGCGTCCAGCGGGTCGGCGGGGGTGAGTTCGACGCGTCCGGCGACGGAGAGCGTCAGCAGCGCCGGGCATCCGGCGCCCGCGCAGGCCGCGGCGAGGGTGTCGACCTCCTCGCGGGTGAGCACGTCCAGCAGGGCCGAGGCCGTCACCAGCGAGGCGCCGGCCAGGGCGTCCGGGGTCAGCCGGGCGACGTCGCCGCGCCGCGTCTCGACGGTGACCCGGCTGCCGTCGGCGGCCGACCGCGGGGAGGCCACGGCGGCGAAGTGCAGCAGGTAGGGGTCGCGGTCGTGCAGGACCCAGTGCTGGGCGCCGTCGAGGCGGGGGGCGAGCCAGCGGCCCATCGAGCCGGTGCCGCAGCCCAGGTCGTGGATGACGGACCCGGCCCGGCCGGGCAGGTTGGCGAGCCGCACGCGCAGCGGGTCCAGCAGGTCCAGCGACCGCGCCGCGGCGTCGGCGCCCTCGCGCAGCTCCAGCCACTCGGGGGCGTAGCGCGGCGGTTCGTCGGGGCCGCTCTCCCGCAGCCGTACGGTGGCCCGCTCCTCGGACCGGCCGACCGGCCCGGCGCCCGCGATCACGGCGTCCGTCTCGATCTCCGTGTTCGGCGCGATCACCATGTCCGTCGCGATCACCGTGTCCGTCGCGACCGTCACGTCCGTTGCGTCCACCACAGCTCCCGTACCGTTCGCTTCCACCGTGTCCGCGGCCTCCCGTGGTCCGGGCTGCGGCGGGATGACCTGCACGCGCCGCGCCAGGTCCGCCGGTGTGGCCGTCGTCTTCCTCATGCCGCCCTCCGGGGTTCGCTCGGGAGCCGGCCCAGTACACCGGCGAGGGTCTTGGCGGTCGCCGCCCAGCCGCCGAGGGAGGCCCGGCGGCCGCGGGCCGCGGCCTTGAGACGGCGCCGTACGTCCGCCTCGCCGAACCAGCCGCGCAGTTCGGCGGCGAGCGCGGCGGGATCCTCCGGCGGGACGAGGATGCCGGGGACACCGCCGTCGGGGGCGCGGCCCACGGCCTCCGGGAGGCCGCCGACGTCGGTCGCCAGCACCGGGATGCCACGGGCGAGAGCCTCGGTGACCGCCATGCCGTACGTCTCGGCGTAGGAGGTGAGGACCATCAGGTCGGCGGCCGCGTAGCTGGCGTCGAGTTCGGCACCGGCCTGCGGTCCGGCGAGGTGGAGCCGGTCCTCCAGGCCGTGCTCGCGGATCAGGTTCCGCAGATGGGCGACATACTCGGGGTCCTGGCCGAGCCCGCCGACGCACACGCAGCTCCACGGCAGGTCGGCCGCCGCGGCGAGCGCCTCGACCAGCCGGTGCTGCCCCTTGCGCGGGGTGACCGCGGCGACGCACAGCAGCCGGGAGACGCCGTCGGTGCCGGAGGCGAGGGGGGCGATGTCGGCGCCGGGGGCGGCGACATGGACCCGGTCGGGGGCGAGGCCGTGGTGCGAGACCAGACGGCGGACCGCCCAGTCGCTGGTGGCGACGACCGCGGACACCGCCCGCAGGACCGTGCGCTCGCGGGCGTCCAGATCGGCGGCCACCTCGGCGGCCAGACCGGTCTCGTCACCGAGCGGCAGGTGTACGAGGACGGCGAGCCGCAGCCGTTCGGCCTCCGGGACGATGATCTCGGGGACACCGCAGGCGACGATCCCGTCCAGCAGGACCACCGCTCCGTCGGGCAGCTGGCTGAGCGTGCGGGCCAGTTCGGTACGGGCGGCGGCGCCGGGGCGGGGCCAGTTGCCGGGCACAGCGTGCTGGTGGACCTGCCAGCCGAAACCGGGCAGGTCCAGGCTGACCCGCCGGTCGTAGGCGTTGCCGCCGCTGGGCGCGGCGGGGTCGTCGACACCGCCCGGCAGCACGAAGTGCACGGAGCGCAGGGACATGGGGATGATCTCGCCGTTCTTCCCGGCCACGGTCTGTGCGGGCACGTAGGCGAGGGGCGTGTGCCCGACGGTCGTGTCGGTCACAGGGCACGCTCGTAACTCGCCCACGCGACGTGCGACTCGTGCAGGGTGACGGAGATGCCCGTCAGGCCCCGGGCGCCCTCGCCGAGCGCGCCCAGGTGGACCCGCTCGGCCAGCCGGTCGGCGACGACCTTGGCCAGGAACTCCGTCGAGGTGTTGATCCCCGCGAAGTCCGGCTCGTTGTCCAGGTTTCTGAAGTTCAGCTCGCTGGTGATGGCACCGAGTTCCTGGGTCGCCAGGCCGATGTCGACGACGATGTTGTCGTCGTCCAGCTCCTCGCGCCGGAAGGTGGCGTCCACCAGGAACGTAGCTCCGTGCAGGCGCTGCGCGGGTCCGAAGACCTCACCGCGGAAGCTGTGGGCGATCATGATGTGATCGCGGACGGTGACACTGAACAACGGACGACCCTCCAGGTGCGGCGCGTCTGGTCCCCGGCCGAAGCGCGCCGGGGATGCCGTGTAGTACGGCTCTTCGCTTCCCCGTGTTCAGCCGTCTCTCACTCTTTTCTCAGGTCAGGCGCTCTTGTCGTACCGGACGCGGTGGCAGAGCGCCGGAATCTCCCCCGAGGCGAGCCTCGGCATCACCTCCGGGAGGTCCTCGAAGGCGGACTCGCCGGTGACCAGCGCGTCCAGCGCCGGGTCGGCGAGGAGGTCCAGGGCGAGGGCGAGCCGGTCGGCGTAACTGCGGTTCGCGCGGGCCGGGGAGACGGTGCCGACCTGGCTGCCGCGGATGGCGAGCCGGCGGGAGTGGAACGCCTCGCCGAGCGGCAGGGCGACCCTGCGGTCCCCGTACCAGCTCAGCTCGATGACCGTGCCCTCGGCGCGCAGCAGCTCCAGGGACCGGGCGAGGCCCTGTTCGGTGGCGCTGGCGTGCACGACGAGGTCGCACTCGCCGAGGGCGCGTTCGGGGGTGGCGAAGCCGACGCCGAGCGCCTCGGCCACCGAGGCGCGCGCCGGGTCGGCGTCGACGAGTTGCACGCGCACGCCCGGGAAGCGGGCGAGCAGGGCGGCCACCGAGCAGCCGACCATGCCGCCGCCGACCACGGCGATCCGGTCGCCGACCAGGGGGGCCGCGTCCCAGAGCGCGTTCACGGCCGTCTCCACCGTGCCGGCGAGCACCGCCCGCTCGGCGGGCACGTTGTCCGGCACCACGGTCACGGCGCTCACCGGAACGACGTAACGCGTCTGGTGCGGATAGAGGCAGAAGACCGTACGGCCGGTCAGCTCAGCCGGTCCCTCCTCCACCACGCCGACGTTGAGGTAGCCGTACTTGACCGGTCCGGGGAAGTCGCCCTCCTGGAACGGCGCCCTCATGACGGCGTGCTGACTGGCCGGGACACCGCCGCGGAAGACCAGCGTCTCCGTGCCGCGGCTGATCCCGGACCACAGCGACCGCACCACCACCTCGTCCACGGCGGGCTCCGCGAGGGTGAGTTCACGGACCTCGCCGTGACCCGGTGAGCGGAGCCAGAAGGCGCGGGCGGAACGGTTCATCGGCATCCTCCTGAACGATCGACACGTTGTTCACGTACCGAGATGTGCACAGGCCGCGCACAGTACGCGGCGTTGATCGACTCTGTCACTCGGCCGGAGGATGTGCGGTGGCCCTGAACAACACTTACGACGCAAGGCTGGTCCAGCAGGAGACCGCTGTGGGAGCGGGCGTACAGATCCTGTTGCTGGCCCTGCTCGGCACGGCGATCGGGATGGGGCCGGCGGGCTGGCTGACCGGCCTGACGTTCGCGATCGCGACCTGGGCGGTGCTCTCCCGCGCCCTGCACCGCTCCGGACTGCGTTCCTTCGGCCCCGCCAACCGGGTCACCCTCGGCCGCGCGACCCTGGTCGGCGGAGTGACCGCGCTGGTCGCCGACTCCTTCGAGAGCACGCCGCCGGTCACCCTCCTGGTCGGCCTGACCGCCGTGGCCCTGATCCTGGACGGCGTCGACGGCAAGGTGGCCCGGCGCACCGGCACGTCGACCGCGCTGGGCGCTCGCTTCGACATGGAGGTCGACGCGTTCCTGATCCTGGTGCTCAGCGTCTACGTCTCCATGGAGGTCGGCCCCTGGGTGCTGCTCATCGGCGGTATGCGCTACGCCTTCGTCGCCGCCGCCCGGGTGTGGCCGTGGCTGAACAACGCGCTGCCGCCGAGCACCGCCCGCAAGACGGTCGCCGCGCTCCAGGGCGTCCTGTTGCTACTGGCGGGCTCCGGACTCCTGCCGTACGCGGCCGACTTCGCGGTGGCGCTGCTGGCGCTGGCGCTGCTGGTGTGGTCGTTCGGCCGGGACGTGCTGTGGCTGTGGGCGACCTCGCGTCGGCCCGAGCAGACCGCCCACGCCGAGCAGAAGGTGCTGGAACTGGCCGCGCACTGACCGTACGACCCCCGTCCGCCCGTCCGCCCGTCCGTCGGCACATCCGGACGAACGGACGGCCGAAGGGCCCGGACCACCAGTGGTGGCCCGGGCCCTTCGGCGTTGGACGCCAGGTGTCGGACGCCAGGCGTCAGGCGTCAGGCGTGACCGGGCGTGCTACGAGCGGGCGGAGCGCGTCCGGACGAACGCGAAGGCCGCCGCGGCCAGCCCGAGCGCGCCGACGACCAGACCGGCGATGCCCAGACCGCGCGCGGTGGAGTCACTGCCGGAGGCGGCCTCGGAGGTGCTGTCGGGGGCCGTCGCCGCGGGGGTCTTCGCGGCCGGGGCCGCCCCGCTGTCGCCGCCCGCCGTGAGCTTGACCACCGGTGCCGGGTTCTCCGGCTCGTCCGCGCCCTCCTCGGCCTGCTCGATCCAGCGGACGACCTTGCCGTCGGAGTAGGTCTGGAGCGCCTTGAACGTCAGCGCGTCGGTGTCGTCGGGCAGCTGCCCGAAAGCGACGTCGAAGTCCTCGAACCCCCCGGCCCCGATCTTCCCGCCGGTCCAGGTGATCTCGGAGACGGCCTCGGTGATGGTGCCGTCGTCGGTCTTGACCGGCGTCTTGAGCTTGGTGGTGGTCACCTTCGGCGTCCAGCCGTCGTGCGGGCGGACCAGCACGCCGAGGACGGGGTGGTCGGTCGGCAGGTACACCTGCACCTTCGTGGTGCTGACGGAGTCGTCCTCGTTGGGGACACGGAAGGTCAGGAGGCCGTCGGTGGCGCCCTTGGCGTAGCTCTCGGGGTGGACGGTGACGTGCGCGGAGGCGGCACCGGCCGCGGCCAGGACTCCGGCGGCGGCGAGCACGGCGCCGAGACCGGCGCGGCGCAGGGTGGTGGTGCGGATCGTGGACATGGGTGAGTGGATCTCCGTACGGGAGTGAAGTGACGGGGTCAGACGGTGTACGGGATCCGGGTGGGCGGCCCCCGGCGGCTCACCGCGTGCCGGAGCAGCAGCGTCCGCGGTGGTACCGCGTCCGGCTGCGCACGGTGGGCGACGGGCAGAAGGAACGGCGCCGGGAGATTGCCCCACCAGGCCGCGAGTCCGGGCAGCAGGGCGACCGCCCGCCGCAGCAACGACCACAGGGCGGCCTCCCCGCGCCGCAGCCACCAGGAGGCGACGAGCGCGGCGAGCACATGCGCGAGGACCGCGTGCGGGGTCATGGCGTGCGGGTGGGTGGCTGTGGGGCCGGGCATCCGGCCGGCCATGTGCATATGGGCCATGTGCACATGGGTCGTCTGCGCACGGGTCATCCGCATGACCGGCTCGGCCGTGGTGGTGGTCCGGGAGAACGAGGCGTGCAGTCCGGCCTGGACGGCGAGCATGGCCGCGGTGATGCCCGACAGGGACCGTTCCCGGCCGCCGAGCAGCCATCCGGCCGCGAAGACGGCGAGGAACCCGGCACCGTCCGCCCACAGCGGCGGCATGTCCCCGGTGCCGAGCCCGTGCCCGGCCACGGCAAGCAGCACGCACACCGCGGCGAAAACCGCGGCACGCAGGCTCCGTACCGCCCGGGACGCACTCATGGTGAGGGATCCTCCCACGGACGGCGCCCGGTCACGGCTTGCGGGCCACCCCGCCGTAGCAGCCGGACTGGGCGTCGGTGAGGTCGGCCAGCGGCTGGCCCGGCTCCGGGTGCCAGCGGTGCGTCACCGCCAGCCCCGGCGGCAGCAGGTCCAGCCCGGCGAAGAAGCGGGCTGTCCGGGCCCTGGAGCGCAGTTGGATCGGGATGCCCGCACGGACGTACACGTCCTGCGTACGGGCCATGCCCTCCGGGTCGAAGTCGGTGGTGCCGTGGCTGAGGACGAGGAAGCTGCCGGACGGCAACGCGTCGACCAGTTCCTGCACCACCTCGTACGCGCCGTGCTCGTCCGGCACGAAGTGCATCAGAGCGCACAGGCTCAGCGCGATCGGCCGGTCGAAGTCGAGCGTGGCCCGGGCCTCGTAGGACTCCAGGATGGACTTCGGCTCCCGCACGTCCGCCTGCACATAGGCGATGCGGCCCTCGGGGGTACCGCGCAGCAGGGCCCGCGCGTGGGCCAGCACGATCGGATCGTTGTCGGCGTAGAACACCCGGCACTCCGCGGCCTCGGCCTGTGCGACCTGGTGCAGGTTCGGCTCGGTCGGCACACCGGTGCCTATGTCGAGGAACTGCCGCACCCCGTGATCACGCGCCAGCGTCCGCACGGCCCGGTGCATGAACAGCCGGTTGGCGAGGGCGGAGCTGCGGGCGTCCGGGGTGTGTTCGAGTACCTGCTCGGCCGCCTCGGCGTCCACCACGTAGTGGTCCTTGCCGCCCAGGTAGTAGTCGTACATACGGGCCGGGTGCGGCCTGCTGGAATCGATGGGTACCAACCCCGAGGCCGACTCGACCGACACCGTTTTCTCCTCGACTGTGTATGACGGGCCCTCGCCCCGTATCCGTGCCGGCCGCCGCACCGGAACGGCCGACCGACGGCATCACCGTAGGCGATTGAGTCCGGAGTGACCAGAAAACCCTTGGCGGGACGTCGAGTTGGGGCGATTCTGAGCCGAGTTCGATCGGCGCGGATCGGCTAGACGGCGCCCGCCGCGTCCAGGAGGCGTACCAGGTCCTTTCTGCCGTAGCCGAGGAGGGACGCGCGGTGGGCGGCCATCAGCATCAGATGGGCGACGATCTGGGCCCCGTAACCGTCCTTGTCGTCGCCCAGCCATTCGCCGGGGTCCTCGACGCCGAGGCTGTTCATCACCAGCCCGTGGGCGCGGCGGATCTCCGTCACGGTGTCGGACACGGCCTCCAGCAGGGTCCGCCCCGGCCGCTCGCACTTCAGGGCGAAGCCTCCCCAGTCAACCGGTTCGCAGCCGCTCGGCGGTCGCAGCCGCAGGCCCTCGTAGCGCTCGTGGCCGAAGGCGCCGTCGCCGAACTCGTCGTGCACCAGGGCGAAGCGGTGGAAGCCGGGGGCCACCGGCGACGGCGGTGGGGTGTACTCCCACCCGGCGTCCTCGTGCAGTGACCGTCGCACCTCCTCCTCGTCGGCCGAGGTGACGGTGAACCCCGTCTCGGTGTTGTGTCCGGTGAGTGTGCCGTCGTCGTTGCGCTGGAACTTCAGGCTCATGAGACCCCCCGTGGTCGTCGGTGGCGGGAAACGCCGAACGCTCCCCGTCACACGAACCAACGGACCGCGGCCGACCCGCGTGCCCGTCGCCACCATTGTCATCCGATCGTGTGAGCACGCCGCTCGTCCGTGACGATGCGACCGAGTCCGGGCCCGGCCTGCACGAGACAGCACGTTCTCTGCACTGTTCTGCGCACGCCGTTCCGGCCGGCCGATCCGGCGGTTTCCGGCATCCGCGCGGGCGACGAGACGCTGCGGGCCGGGAGGGGCCTTGCGGCTGCGCCCCACCCGGCCCGAGCCCCCTACCCCTTCTGTTCCACGCGCACCCAGTCCACCTCCGCCTGTACTCCCCCGGCGGCGATGCGGTCCACGCTCGACTGGGGCAGGCCCCAGTAGGGGGTGGTGACCTGGTTCCAGCCGGCCGGGTAGGCGCCGCCCAGGGCCAGGTTGAGGATGACGTACTGGTCGTGGTCGTAGACCCATTGGCCGCGGGTCGACTCGACCTTGTTGCGGGTGGTCTCCTGGACCAGCCGGTCGTCGACGTAGAAGCGCATCGCCGTCGGGGTCCATTCGACGGCGTACGTGTGCCACTGGTCGGCGCGGCCGCCGTTCGGGTAGGTCTGGCGGGCGCCGATGTTGCCGTCGGCCGAGTAACCGGGGCCGTGCAGGGCGGAGCTCGTCCAGTCGGCGTAGCCGATGTTCTCCATGATGTCGGTCTCGCCGGAGGCCGGCCAGGAGACGGACGGGTCGTCGACGTTGCTGCCGAGCAGCCAGAAGGCGGGCCAGAAGCCGTCGCCGACCGGGAGTTTCATACGAGCGCTGACCCGGCCGTAGGTGAAGTCGAACCTGGTGTTGGTGTCGATGCGGCCGGAGGTGAAGTCGTAGGTGCCGCCGCCCGCCTGGGTGCAGCCCTTGCAGTACTTGGACCTGAGGATCAGGCTGCCGTTCTCGGTACGGATGTTGTCCGTGGAGTCGACGTATGCCTGTGACTCGCCGTTGACCGGGCCCATCTCCGTTCCGGTGCGTACGACACGCCACTTGGAGCGATCGAGGGCGGCGCCGGTGAAGTCGTCGAAGAACGTGGTGCGGTAGCTGCCCGGCTGGTCGGCGGGGAGGGCCGGGTAGACGGCGGAGGCGCTGCCGCCGGTGCCCCAGACCTGGAACTCGTAGAGGGAGTAGCCGAACTGGGCGGTGTAGGGGGCCGGGTTGTAGAAGGAGCGGCGCTCCGTGCCGAGCATGCGGACATAGCGGCCGGTGGCCGGGGACGGGAGGGTCACGGTGTCGTGCAGGCCCGCCGCCTCGGACGGCGACTTGACGTTCGCGCGGCGCGCGGCGACGTCGGCGGCGGACGGCTGGTAGACCGTGCGCCAGGTGCGGTTGTCGTCGGAGACCTGGATCCGGTAGTCGACGGCGTAGGCCGCCTCCCAGTACAGGTCCACGGAGGAGATCGTCGAGGTGGCGCCGAGGTCGACCGAGACCCAGCGGTCCGCGTTCCAGTCGCTCGACCAGCGGGTGGCGTCACCCTTCAGATCGGCGGGCCAGCCGCCGTCCGTGACGAACGCCGGTGAGTTGCCGGCGTGTTGGTAGAGGTTCGAGTAGGCCGGGTGGTTCAGGGCCAGGTTGGCGCGGGTCGCCGACGCGGGTGCGGGTTCGCCGCCGTACACCTTGAAGGAGTAGAGGGAGTAGCCGTACGGCGTGGCGCGTTCCAGGCCGCGCAGGCGGACGTAGCGGCCGGTCGCCTCCTGGGGGTAGGTGTGCGCGGTGAGCGAGCCGCCGGTGCCGGCGGTCTCGGTGTAGAAGGGGGTCCAGTCGGTGCCGTTCCTCGACACCTCCAGCACGTAGCGCTTGCCGTACGCGGCCTCCCAGTCGAGGGTGACCCGGTCGATCCGGATCGTGGTGCCCAGGTCGAGGCGGATCCAGGCGTCGTCGGCGAAGTTGCTGGACCAGCGGGTGGCACCGTTGCCGTCGAAGGCGAGGCCCGGGGTGGTGCCGCCGTTCTCGCTGCCGGAGGCGGTGACGGCGGCCGGGTTCAGGGCGTAGGCCGCGGCGGCGCGGTCGGTGTCCCAGCCGGCCGCTTCGGCGGCGGCGGGCTGTGCGACGACGGGGGCGGCGAAGGCCGGGCCGGCGGACAGCAGCGCCAGCGCGGCGAGGGCCGTCATGAGGGTGCGCGGGGTGCGGGGGAAGCGGGCTGACCGTGGGGCGGTGGATGGCATGCGGCTCTCCTCAGTTCTGTTGCTATGACATGCACCTGACATTTCTGTTCGTGGTTCGGTGCGCGTGATTCGGTGCGCGTGATTCGCTGCACGTGGTTCGCTGCGCATGGTTCGTCGCAGGGGTGTTCCCGCGGGGTCGTACATGGGTCCCGCTGGGCCGTACATGGGTCCCGCGGTGGGCGCGGGCTCCCGCGCCCACGCCCACCGCAGGGGTATCAGGCGGGCCTCAGGCGGCCCGGCTCGACTGTCCGCGGTGGGTGCGGACGATGTCGGCGTAGCGGTGGCCGGTGCCCTTGATGGTGCGCACCTGGGTGCGGTAGTCGACGTGGACGAGGCCGAAGCGCTTGTCGTAGCCGTACGCCCACTCGAAGTTGTCCAGCAGCGACCAGGCGAAGTAGCCGGCCAGCGGGGCGCCCTTGCGGGCGGCGGACGCGCAGGCGGCGAGGTGCCGGACCAGGTAGTCCTGGCGCTCCGGGTCGTCGACGGTGCCGTCGGGGCGTACGACGTCGGGGAAGGACGAGCCGTTCTCCGTGACATACAGCTTGCGCGGGGCGTACTCCTCGGTGAGGCGCAGCAACAGCGTCTCGATGCCGCTCGCGTCGATCTCCCAGTCCATGCCGGTGCGCGGGACGCCGGACCGGCGGACCGAAAGGGCGCGCGGGGCCGGGCCTTCGGGGTCGTCGGCGACGGTGGCCGGGAAGTAGTAGTTCAGGCCGAGCCAGTCGAGCGGGGCGGCGATCGTCTCCATGTCGCCCGGCTTCTCCGGGAGTTCGACGCCGTAGACCTCGCGCATGTCGGCCGGGAAACCGCGGCCGTGCACCGGGTCCAGCCACCAGCGGTTGGTGTGGCCGTCCATCCGGCGGGCGGCGGCGATGTCCTCGGGGCGGTCGCTCGCCGCGTGGACGGTGGAGAGGTTGTTGACGATGCCGACCTCGGCGTCCGGGGCGGCGGCGCGGATCGCCTGGGCGGCGAGGCCGTGGCCGAGGAGGAGGTGGTAGGAGGCGCGGACTGCGGCCGTCAGGTCGGTGAGGCCGGGGGCCATCTTGCCCTCCAGGTGGCCGATCCAGGCCGAGCAGAGGGGCTCGTTGAGGGTGGTCCAGTGGGTGACCCGGTCGCCGAGTCGTTCGGCGACGACCGAGGCGTACGCGGCGAAGTGCTCCGCGGTCTCGCGCTCGGGCCAGCCGCCACGGTCCTGGAGCGCCTGCGGCAGGTCCCAGTGGTAGAGGGTGACGGAGGGGGTGATGCCCGCCTCCAGGAGTGCGTCGACCAACTCGTCGTAGAAGGCGAGGCCCTTGGGGTTGACCGGGCCGTCGCCGCCGGGCACGACGCGCGGCCAGGCGACGGACAGCCGGTAGGCGTTGGTGCCGAGGCGGCGCATCAGGCCGATGTCCTCGCGCCAGCGGTGGTAGTGGTCGCAGGCGACGTCGCCGTGGTCGTCGTTGTCGATCTTGCCGGGGGTGTGCGAGAAGGTGTCCCAGATCGACGGGGAACGGCCGTCCTCCGCCACGGCTCCCTCGATCTGGTACGCCGATGTGGCCGTGCCCCACAGGAAGTCGTGCGGGAGTGCGGCGAGGTCGATACGTTCGGACACTGAAGCCCTCTCAGGAATAGGGGGGTTGGTCGTCGCTTCACCGGCTGCCGTCCGGCCGCCGGTCGTACGACCGGTGGCCGTACGACCGGCAGCCTCCGCGGCGTCGGTCACTTGACCGCTCCGGCGGTGAGGCCGGCGACGAGATAGCGCTGGAGCAGCAGGAATCCGGCGACCACGGGCACGCTGACGACCAGCGAGGCGGCCATGATCTGGTTCCAGTAGACGTCGTTGAGCGTGGAGTAGCCCTGGAGTCCGACCGCGAGGGTGCGGGTGGCGTCGTTGGTCATCACCGACGCGAACAGCACCTCGCCCCAGGCGGTCATGAAGGCGTAGACGGCCACCGCGACGATGCCCGGGATCGCGGCCGGGACCACGACCCGGAACAGGGCGCCGAGCGGTCCGCAGCCGTCCACCAGGGCCGCCTCGTCGAGTTCACGCGGCACCGAGTCGAAGTACCCGATCAGCATCCAGATGGAGAACGGGAGCGAAAAGGTGAGATACGTGAGGATCAGGCCGCCGCGCGAGCCGAACAGGGCGATGCCGGTGGCGTTGCCGATGTTGACGTAGAGCAGGAACAGCGGCAGGAGGAAGAGGATGCCGGGGAACATCTGCGTCGACAGCACGGTCACCGTGAACACGCGCTTGCCGCGGAACTCGTAGCGGCTGACGGCGTACGCGGAGAAGACCGCGATCACCACCGAGCAGACGGTGGCGGCACCCGCCACGATCAGCGAGTTGCCGAAGTACTTGGCGAGCGGGACGGTCGACCAGATGTCGATGTACGGACGGATCGTCAGACCGCTGGGCAGCCAGCGGAACTTGCCGCTGACGTCCGCGAGGGGCTTCAGGGAGCTGGAGATCATGACGTAGACCGGCAGCAGCACGAACCCGGTGAGCAGGGTGAGGAAGACCCGCCGGGTCCATACGAACGAACTCGGCTGCGCCATGGGCGAGTCAGACACGGGAGGTCCTCCGTCCGCGGGACGTGACGGCGAGGTACACGCCGGTGACGAGGAGCAGGAAGAGCAGCAGCAGGACCGACATCGCCGAACCGGTGCCGAAGTTCCAGGTGACGAAGGACGCCTGGTAGATGTGGACCGAGATGAGGTCCGCGGCCGCGGGGGCGGTCCTGCCGAACAGGACGTACGGCGTGTTGAAGTCGTTGAACGTCCACAGGAACAGCACCAGGACCAGCACCTGGTTGACCGCGCTCAGCGACGGCAGGGTGATGTGGCGGATCTGCTTCCAGACGCCGGCGCCGTCGAGGGCGGCCGCCTCGTACAGCTCCCGCGGGATGTTCTGGAGGCCGGCCATCACGATCAGGAAGGCGAACGGCCAGCCCTTCCACACGGACACGGTGAGCAGGGCGTAGAAGCTGTTGTCGCCGATCAGCCAGAAGGACGGCTGGTCGGTGAGGTGCAGCTGGTCGTGCAGGACGTGGTTCACCAGGCCGTTGTCGTGCTGGAACATGAACACCCAGGTGATCACGGCCGCGTAGACCGGCAGGGCGTACGGCACCAGGAACAGGGCGCGCAGCAGACCGCGGCCGCGGAAGGCGTCCTGCATGCAGATCGCCGCCGCCGTGCCGATCAGCCAGCACAGGCCGACGGACAGCAGCGTGAAGGCGACGGTGACCAGGAAGGAGTGGAGCAGGGCCTCGCCGACGGGCGCGTCGAAGTCCACCGACACCGTGTAGTTGTCCAGGCCGGACCACGGCGCGGTGCTCCAGTCCCGGATGAAGAACTGGGTGAGCTCCTTGAAGCTCATCACGATGCCGATCACCATCGGCACCAGATGGACCAGGAGTTCGAGGATCAGCGCAGGCAGAAGCAGGAAATACGGGAGTCCGGCGCGGCGGAGCCGCCCGGTGCGGCGGCGGGAGCCGCGCGCCGCACCGGGGGCGTCCTTGCGCACCGTCCGCCCCCCGGCCTCCGTGGAGACAGTGGTGGTCATGGTGCTCACTTACTTGGTCGGCATCTGCTGCTGGGCCTTCTCGAGCTTCGCCTTCACCGACTCGGCGGTGACCGCGCGTCCGGCCGCCGCGTCCGCGAACAGTTCCTTGACGGCCGTGCCGACGGCCGTCTCGAACTGGGACTCGTCGGCAACCTGCGGCAGCGCCGCGGCGCTCTTGGCGAGCGTGTCCTTCAGGACCGCGTTGGACGGGGTGTTGAAGGCGGTGTCCGCCTGTGCGGCGGCGACCGGCGGAATGGAGCTGTACGAGGTGTTGAGGATCTTCTGCTCGGCGTCGCTCGTCATGAACTTCACGAACTCGGTGGCGCCGTCGAGGTTGTGGGTGTTCTTGAAGACCGCCATGTTGATGCCGGCGACCATGGAGTTGACGTTGGTGCCGGTACCGGGGGTGCCGGACTGCACGGGGACCGGGGCGATGCCGTAGTCGGCCTCGCTCATGCCCTGGGACTTGAGGTTGGCGGACGCGGACTGCCACAGCAGCATCGCGTTCTTGCCCTTGGCGAAGTCGCTGACGGACTGGTTCTGCGCGTACTCGGCGTTGCCCGGCGCGATGATCTTGTCGGAGGCCATCAGGCCGACGTACTGCTGGACCGCGCTGACCACGCCGTCGTTGGTGAAGTCGGGCTTGCCGTCGGCGGTGAAGAAGTCGGCGCCGTGCTGCTTGGCGAAGACGAAGACGTGGTGGATGTTCTCGGACGGGTTCGAACCCTCGGCGCCCAGGCCCCACTTGCCGCCCTTGGACAGCTTCTTGCCGTCGGCGATCAGCTCGGCCCAGGTGGCCGGCGGGTTGGCGATGCCGGCGTCGGCGAACATCTTCTTGTTGTAGTAGAGCGCGTACGCCATCGAGTACAGCGGCACCGCGGCCGGGTCCTTGCCCTCGGCGCCGGTCGAGCCGAGCGCGGAGGCGACGAAGCGGTCCTTGCCGCCGATCGCGGCGAACTGCTTCGCGTCCCACGGCAGCAGCGCCCCGGTGGCCTGGAGCGAGGCGCTCCAGGTGTTGCCTATGTTGAGGACGTCGGGGCCCTGGCCGGAGGTGGTGGCGGTGAGGATCCGGTTCAGCAGGTCGGACCAGGGGACCACCTCCAGCTTGACCTTGATCCCGGTCTGCTTCTCGAACTTGTCGAGTTCGGGCTGGAGGACCTTCTTGTCGACCTCGATGCTGGCGCCCTGGTTGGAGGCCCAGTAGGTGAGCGTCTTCGGCGAGTCGTTCGACCCACCGCCGGTCGCGGATCCGCCTCCGCAGGCCGTGGCGGCGAGAGCGAGTGACATGGTGACGGCGCCGACGGCCGCGGCTCGGATGCTGCGCATGGCTCCTGGTGTCCCTTTCCTGGAGTCGTGAACCCGGAGGCAGGCCGCGGAAGTGACACCCCGTTCGACTCCCGAAGCCCCTCATGGCTTAATTTACGACGTGAGTTAAACCTCGGAAGAAGAACGCGTCAAGACATCCGGCAGGGTCTCCCCGGGCGGCACCGTCCGGATCGGGGGCGCCGGGCCGGTGCGCACAGCGATCGCACAGGCCGTGACCTGCGCTGGGACCGCCTCGGGGGCGTTGTGCAACGGTTGTGTTTCGACGGGCCCCGGGGCACCCCGGGCAGCGGCCGGACCGGGACAATCCGCGCCACGAACCCGGGGGTTCGTGGCGCGGACCGCCCTGTCCGCTACAGCTCCTACCGTGTCGATCCGGTCACCGGCGCCGAGGCGGGCACCGGCGCGTACCCGGTGGGCCGGGCCGTGAAGGTGCCGCGGCCCTGGGTCCGGCTGCGCAACCGGGTCGCGTAGCCGAACAGTTCGGCCAGCGGCACGGTGGCGCCGACGACCGCCGAACCGGCCCGTACGGTCGAGCCCGTGACCCGGCCGCGGCGCGCCGCCAGGTCGCCGAGCACGGAGCCGACCGCGTCCTCGGGCACGGTGACGGTGACCTCGGCCACCGGCTCCAGCAGGACCATCACGCAGGCGCGCAGGGCCTCGCGGAGCGCGAGCCGGCCTGCGGTACGGAACGCCGTGTCGGAGGAGTCCTTCACATGCGTCGCCCCGTCGGTCAGCGTCACCCGCAGTCCGGTCACCGGATGCCCGCCGAGCGGACCGTCGGCGAGGGCGTCCCGGCACCCGGCCTCGACCGCGCGCACGTACTCCCGCGGCACCCGGCCGCCGACCACGGCCGAGCGGAACTCGAAGCCCCCGCCTCCGTCGCCGCCTCCCTCGCCGCTTCCGACGGGCCCGGAGCCGGTGGGGTCCGGCGGATCCATCGGTTCCACGTCGAGGACGACATGGGCGAACTGCCCGGCGCCGCCGTCCTGTTTGACATGACGGAAGACCAGCCCGGAGACACCGCGGACGACGGTCTCGCGGTGGGCCACCCGCGGGCGGCCCACGTTGACGTCGAGGCCGTGGGCACGCCGGAGCGTCTCCACCGCCACCTCCAGGTGCAGTTCCCCCATGCCGGACAGCACCGTCTGACCCGTCTCCGGGTCGGTGCGGACGACCAGCGACGGGTCCTCCTCGGCCAGCCGGCCGAGCGCGGCGGCCAGCCGGTCGGTGTCGGTGCCCCGCAGGGCCTCGACCGCCACGGAGACGACCGGGTCGGCGACCCCCGGCGGTTCGAGCACCAGAGGTGCCTCGGGAGCGCACAGCGTCGAGCCCGCGCGGGCCGACTTCAGGCCGACCACGGCGACGATGTCACCCGCCACCGCCCGCTCCAGCGGGGTCCGGCGGTCCGCCTGCACCCGCAGGATGCGGCCGATGCGCTCGGTGCGCCGCGCGCCCGCGTCCATCACCGCGTCTCCCTTCCCGATCGTTCCCGAGTACACCCGCAGATACGTCAGCCGCCCCGTCGGGGTGGCGTTCACCTTGAACACCAGGGCCGCCAGCGGCGCCGCCGGGTCGGCGGACCGCTCCTGGGGCACGCCGTCGTGGGTACCCCGTACGGCGGGTACGTCCAGCGGCGACGGCAGATAGGCCACGACGGCGTCGAGCAGCGGTTCGATGCCGCGGTTGCGGTAGGCCGAGCCGCACAGCACGACCACGCCGTCGCCGCTGTGCGTCAGGTCGCGCAGCGCGGCGGCCAGCGTCCGCGCGGACAGAGCCGACCGGGCGCAGAACTCGTCCAGCGCGCCCGGGTGCAGTTCGGCCACCGCTTCCTCCAGCACCCGCCGACGCCGGTCCGCCTCCTCGCGCAGGTCCGCCGGCACCGGGCCCTCCTGAGCCGTGTCGTCGCCCTCGGCCCAGGTCAGGGCCCGCATGCGCAGCAGATCCACGACGCCGGTGAAGCGGTCCTCCGTACCGATCGGCAACTGCACGACGAGCGGAGCCGGGTGCAGCCGCGCCCGGATCGAGGCGACGGCCGTGTCCAGGTCGGCGCCCGCCCGGTCCAGCTTGTTGACGAACGCGATCCTCGGTACGGCGTGCCGGTCGGCCTGCCGCCACACGGACTCGCTCTGCGGCTCCACACCCGCGACGGCGTCGAACACCGCGACGGCGCCGTCGAGGACGCGCAGCGAACGCTCCACCTCGTCGGCGAAGTCGACGTGCCCGGGGGTGTCGATCAGGTTGATCCGGTGACCGTCCCACGCGCAGCTGACGGCCGCGGCGAAGATGGTGATCCCCCGGTCGCGTTCCTGGGGGTCGAAGTCGGTGACGGTCGTGCCGTCATGGACCTCGCCGCGCTTGTGGGTGCTGCCGGTCGCGTACAGCATCCGCTCGGTGAGGGTGGTCTTGCCCGCGTCCACATGGGCGAGGATGCCCAGGTTGCGGACGGCGGCGAGCGGGTCGGTGAGGTGAGGGTCGAAGTGGGTACGCACGGCCCATGGCCTTTCGGGGCGACGGTGGAAAAGGGCGGCGCGATGGCCGGACGGGGACGTCGGTGTGCCTGCGGCCCGGCCGCCGGGCACGGCCTCCGGCTCGGCGAGCCGGCTGGCCGGCTGGCTGGCTGGCTGGCTGGCTGGCTGGCTGGCTGGCTGGCTGGCTGGGCGAACTGGCCGCTCGGCGGCTCGGTAGGCTCAGCTGGCTCGGCAAACTGGCCAGCTCGGCGAACCGGCCGGCTCGGCTGAGCCTGTGGGCTCCGCGGGTCAGGCCGAAGGGCAGGGCTCTTGAGGACGTCGTCTCGTCACGGCATCCGGTGCCGGCCGCGCAGCGGGCACCGGGCGGCCGGAGACACGAGGATCACCTCGTACCGGGAACGGGAAGCGACGACAGCGATGCGGACACGCACGGCCGGGCTCCCCTCACTCGTCACGACGACGCGCCGCCGTACCGTCGGCCGGCGCGTGATGGGTTGAGTCTAGGGAGAGCCACGGCGTCGAAGCACACGATTTTCCGCGCGATCGATTTCCGCGCGGCCGGGGGGGGACTTGGCCTCAGCCCTCAGGCAGAACCGCCGACTGCCCTCAGGTGTCGGGCCCACCGCCCTCGGAGGACGGGCCCGCTGCCCCCGGGGGACGGGCCCACCGCCCCCGGGGAACGGGCCCGCAGCCCTCAAGGCGACTCGGCGCCCGTCGTCCGGGGCGCGTTCGCCCAGAACTGCGCCCGCACCCGTCGCAGCCAGGCCTCGGCCGCCGTCTCGTCCGGCCGCTCCGGCAGTACGCTGCGTGTCTCCTCGAAGGCCTCCTCGAACCGGCGCAGCAGGGGCAGCGCGGCCTCGGGGTCGGCCGCGACCTGCTCACCGAAGCGGTGGTAGCCCTCCGGGTCGTCGACCCTGATGGTCAGCCGGCCCGTCGCATAGAGCTCGAACCCCTGCGTGCAGAGCCGCTTGAGGTGGCGGGCGTGCTTGGCGGTGCGTCTGCGGACCTCGGCGGAGCGCGGCCCTTCGCTGCGGTTCTGGAGCTTCCTGAACTGCTGGGTCGCGTAGCCGAGATAGGCGGCGCGGATCCTCGGTGCGCTCAGGAACGACGGCCGGATGCCGATGAGTTCGTCGCCCAGCGGAGTGCGGACCTCGTACAACTCGTCCGGCAGCCAGACGAGTTCCATCACCGTCGGATTGCCGCCCAGCGCCAGCCGGCACCACTTCGCGGCCTCGTGCAGGGTGCGGTCCGGTGCCGTGCTGACATGGGATTCCTTCGGCCCGTGCAGGCCGTGCAGTTCCTCGGTGGGCGCCGCGAACAGACCGAGCCGGTCCACGTCGGAGCCGGCGCGGGCGAGGCCGTACGCCGTCGAGCCGACGACGCCGGACAGCAGGATGTTGGTCATGGTCACAGGGGCCCCCGATGGTGGTCGTCTCACCGGCGCGGGCCGGTGCGTACGGCCCCGGGCGCCGTCCGCCGACCGCCCCCGGTACGGGGTGGCGGCGGGACAGCCATGATGCCCGGCCGCGGCCGCCGTCACCTCGCATTTTCCGTGGCCGGGCGGCGGCCCTCCGACGTGGGTTGCGGGCCGGACCGCGTTCACCCTTTCGGCTCCGTGCGCTGGTCGGGCACCGGAGCCGGTGGTGCCGTGGGAGGGAAAAGGGAGCACCAGCACCTCGGGGATACGTCCTCGTCCTCAGGAGGCATCCGTGATGACCCCTCGCCCGTCCCGACCCGCCCGTGTCCTCGCCTCGGCCCTGGCGGCGGGCACGCTGCTGACCACGGCCGCCTGCTCGGACGGTGAATCGGGCGGCTCGGGCGCCACGACCTCGGCTGCGGCGACCGGGACGACCTCCCCCAGCCCGTCGGCCACGACCGCCGCCGTCACCCAGGACCAGGCACAGGCCGCGCTGATCACCGCGGCCGATGTGGAGGACGCCTGGACCCAGGCGCAGGACCCCAAATCCTGGCACGACGCCCTGCTGACCGGCACGGTCGACGCCTCCCAGTTCGTCACCGACAAGTCTGCCGCCGCCGACTGTCAGCGCCTGCTCGACGGGCTCTACCGCGAGGACCTCCTGGGCAAGCCGGCCGGGGCCTCGGCGCTCGTCGGGTTCACCCAGAACAACTCCCGGCTGCTCCAGCAGACCGCGGCCTACAACAAGGACGACCTCGACAAGTCGCTGAGCTGGCTGGCGGGTCTGGCCGACAAATGCGCCCAGTTCACCGTGAAGGGCTCCGGCGGCGACCGGACCGTACAGGTCGTGGAAGCCACCCTGCCGAAGGCGGGCGACACCCGGCAGGGTCTGACGGTGACGGTGAAGGGCACCTCGAACGGCGCGCCCGTCACCCTGACCCTGGACGTCGCCGCGTCGCAGGTGGGCCCCAACGCGGTCACGGTCACCAACGGCGGTACGGAGGGCGTCAGTCACGACAGCACCGCGGACGCGATCACCTTCGGAACCCAGCATCTGCAGGACGTGCTGGCCGGCAAGACGCCCGCGCCCGCACCGAGCCAGATCGAGTGACGCCGCTTCCTCCCCCCGGGTTCTCCGGGAAGCGTCCGGGTTCTCCAGGAAGGGAGCGGGATCTCCGGGGAGGGAGCGGGTTCCCCGGGGAGCGCTTGGGATCTCTTCGCGGGCGCGCGCAATCCGACCGGATACGCTCGCTTCCCGCCGCTCCGTGTTCGGTGATGCCCCGCGAAGGGCATCGTGCATACAAGGCGGTGCGGCGCCGGTGCCGTCCCGTGCGACCACGCGGGCCAGGGGGGATGTCAACTACCGTACGTGAGGCCGGTGTCGTGCTTCCGTGCGGTATCGCTGCCCCCTAGCATTCACCTGCCCCACGACGAGGTTCGCGCGGCGGCCGACGGTGGCATGCGCGCGGTGCGTCCTCGGCCGTGCCGACACCGTGCGGGCGCGGAACGGAGGGGGGACGAGCCATGGCGACATCGGGCCATGCCCGTTGGCGTCGGCGGCCGGAGTCGGTTCCCGTCGTCGCGGTGGGTGCGGCGGGCACGCTGGTGGCGGGCGTGGTGATCGGGCTGCTGGTGGACACCTCGGCCCTGGTCGACTCGGGTGGATACCTGTTCGGTGCAAGCCTGTTGCTCGCCGTCGGCCTGTACGGGAGCACGTACGCGATCGATCTCGACGCGCTGCGGGCCGACCTGACCGGGGTGCTGGCCGCCGTGACCGTGGGGGTGCTGCTGAAGGCGGCCCTGATCGCCGGGACGATGCTGCTGGTCTTCCACCGGCCGCAGGCGCTGGTGCTCGGCATCGCGGTGGCCCAGATCGACCCGCTGTCCGTCGCCGCGCTCGGCCGCAACGGACGGATGTCGCCGCGGGCCCGGTCCTTATTGACGGCGTGGGCGTCCTTCGACGATCCGATGACCGTGCTGCTGACCCTCTACCTCGCGGGATACGCGTACACGGCCGCGGGGCACACGGGGGCGCCCGAGGTGTCGGGCGACGGCGGGGGCGGCTATCTGACCGGACTCGGTCTCAACGCCGCGCTGCTGGCAGGGGTGTTGTTGCTGTGGTGGGCCGGGCGCCGGGTGACGGCCGTGGTGCGCGGTGCCGGGTCGCTGAGGTGGGCCAGGGCGGCCGCGACGGTCGTGCTCGTGGTGGCGATGCTGGTGCTCGCGGCCGCGCAGCAGCTGATGCTCGCGGTGGCACTGGCCGGGCTGGTGGTCCGGTCCGCCGTCCTGACGAAGGGGCTGGAGCGTGCGGTGAGCGGTGCGTTCCTCGCCGCATTCCTGGCGCTCGGGCTGCTGCTGGCCCACGGGGTGGCGTGGTGGCCGGGATTCGTCCTGGGCGCGGCGGCCTTCGGAGCACAGGCGGTGGTGGCGCTCGGGGTGATGCCCCTGTTCGTACGGGATCTGGAGCGGCGCGACCGGATCGCGCTCGGTCTCGGACAGCAGAACGGCATCACGGCCGTGCTGATCGCGTTGACCCTGGAGCGTGACTTCCCCGGTACGGCGGCCACGGTGGGTCCCGCCGTCATCACGGTGAACGTGCTGCACGGCGTCTCGCAGGCGCTGCTGGCCCGTTCGGCCCGCGCCCGCCGCCCGGCCGTCGACCGGGAACTCCCGGTGGCCCATGCACGTCACTTCGTGCACGAGCGGAAGGCGCTCGACAAGAAGCTCGACGACAAGCTCGACAAGAAGTCGGTGGCGTAGCCGCGCGGCGGACGAGCCGGCAGACGGACAGATCGGCAGACGGCGAGATCGGCAGACGGCAAGATCGGCAGACGGACCGGCAGACCAATCAGCAGACGGACCGACAGGCGGGAGACGCGGACGGGAGACGCGGGCAGGAAGCGCGGACGGGCGGCGCGGACGGCCCACGGCGGGGAGGAGTCGTACGGAGGCGGCGGCGGGAGCGAGAGCGGCAAGGGTGGCAGGAGCGGCCGAGGCGGTGACCTCGGCGGGCCGGACAGGACCGGCGCGACCGCCGGTGGACCGGCGGGATCAGCAGGGCATACGGAACACCGGTGCTGCCGGACGACGGAGCGACCGGAACGGGGAGAGGCGTATGAGGCAGGGGACGGGACACGGCCGACGGGGGGCACCGAGGGCTGGCCGTCCGCCCGGTGTCCGGCCGGCGGAACGGGCCACCGCTCCCCCACGCGGCCCGCGGTCCCCTGTGCGCGGAGCTCACCGGTTCACGGCCTACGCGGCAGCGGTGCACGGTGCGGCGGTCTGCGGTACGGCACTGCTGCTGGCGGCCGGCGCCGCTCCGGCGTCCGCCGCGCCGTCGGCGTCCGACGAGCGGGACGTGCAGTTGGTGTACTGCCTGTCGGACGCGCATCGCGACGACCTCGTCGCGGCCGCCGTGGCGCTGGGGCTGCTGGTGCCCGGCAGCGCGGCCGGACAGGACTCGGTGCAGCCCGTACGGCCGGTGGGGTCCGCGGGGTCGTCGAGTGCCACGGGCGCCGCGGGAGCGTCGACGTCGCCGGGCGCCGCGGGACCGACGGCATCGGCGAGCGCCGCGGGGTCCGGTGGGCGTATGACGCTGCGGCAGTGGGCCGGGCGGCGTGCGAACGACTTCACGCGGGCCTGTTCCGCGCTGATGGCGGCCGCCGCGGCGGACTCCGACGGCCCGGCCGCGCAGGGATCCGGTGCCGAGGACGGCTGGTTCGAGACGTTCCTGAAGGGGCTGCCCGCGCTGGCGGCGGGTGCGCTGCTCACCCTGGGTGGTCAGCTCTCCGAGCGGGTCTCGTCCGAACGGCGCCTGTCGAGGCAGCGGTTGCGGACCGACGAGGCGGCGTTCCGGGGCGCGGCGCGCACGTATCTGGCCGCCTACGAGAGCGACCCGGAGGCGGATCACACCGCCGTACGGTCGACGCGTGAGGCGCTGGCCGGGACGCTGTTCCAGATACCGGGTCCGGCGGCACGGCGGCGGGCCGCCGCGCTGGCCGTCGAGCGGCTGCCGCTGGCCGGACCGCTGCCCGCCTCACGCGAGGGCGTGGTGCTCGGCTCGGAGGGCCGGGCCCGTGAGGCGCGCGAGGCGGGGGAGGCCGTGGATCTCGTGCTGCGCACGGTGTCGGACCTCGACCGTGGCGTCGCGCACTGGGCCCTGCGCACCGTGCTCGAGTGGCGGTCCGGCCGTACGGCGCCGGGAGCGGCCGTATGACCGGGCCGGTGCAGAACGACCCCCACGGCGTCCAGGACAACCCGTACGGCGTCTACGTGCCGGGCAGCAGGGACAGTCTGCCGTGGCTGCCTCCCCCGCTGCTGGACGACCATCCGCTGGTGCCCTGGGTGGAGGCGAGCCACGCCGGTCAGTGGGTGGACGTCGATCATGCCCTGGAACAGGTGAAACAGTTCGAGCAGTGCCTGAGAAGGCTGCCGGAGATGATCCTTCCGAGGGTGGACACGGGTCATCTGGTCGTGGTCACGGGACCGGTCGGCATGGGCAAGACCACCCTGATCCACCGGTGTGTGCATCTGGCCCACCAGTACCTGGACTACTTCAGGCAGCAGCCCCGGGCGGGCGCCGGCCGAGCGGGAGTCATCCAGCCGCCGACGCCCTACGTGGCGATGACCGGCGGTTACGACAATCGCGCGAACGGCATCAGCACGGACGCGCGGGGACAGTTCGCGTCGACGCAGGACATCAACACCGCCCTGCGCGACAAGATCGTCGACGAGCTGGGCGACCAGTTCCCCGAGAAGTCGCTGCAACGGGTGCGGGACGAACCGGAAGTCCACGAGGCGTTCCGGCTGCTCAGCAGGCTGCTCGCGCAGCAGGACGCGCTGCTGCTGGTCCTGGTGCCGCACATGGACTGGCGGGACGACATGGGTTCCGTGCGCACGGACTTCCTGAGGACCTGTCTGAAACATGCGCGCAGCAGAATCGTACTGTTCGTCGAGGTGTGCCACCACGATCCCGACCGGGCGCACGAGGTGGTCGACGAGATCTGGCCCAACAGCGCGCTCACCCATCTGAAACTCGGCAGCCTCACCTCGGAGGACACCGTGAAGTTCAGTCAGGCCGCCCGCGGGGACCATCCCGATCCCGACGCGCCGGTCCACTCCGGGGCATGGCTCACGTCCGACGTACGGCAGTTGCGCAAGCGGTACTTCAGCATCGCCGAGGAACGCAGACGTACGGGCGGCGAGGTCCGGGTCACCGCGGCCGACCTCGGCGCCCCCGTCCTCGACGTGACGGCCATGGCCCGCCACCCGTCGGCCGCCGCCGGTCCGGTCCCCAGGCAGCCCCCTCCCCCGCCGGGCACCTGAACCCCGGCCCGGCGGCCGCCCGGCCCCGTACCCACCCGATCCTCCGCGGCACCCACCCGCGGTGATCCCCGCACCCGCCCGCCGCTCGGAAGCCGAAACCGGATACACGAGGAGTGCCATCGTGGCCCCAGACCGTGGAGACATCTGGCACGAGAACCCCTTCCCGCTGATCCCGGTCGTGCGCCTCGGTCCGGCGTCCGACCTGGGAGACGCCTCGGTCCGAGGGGCCGACTCGGGCAACGCGCACATCACCACCCCGCTGATACAGGACCTCCGGGCGCTGGTCGACGACTACTTCGCGCCGCCCGCCGCCTCCGGCCGGCGGGGCCGGGCCATCGCCCTGGTGGGCGGGTACGGGCTCGGCAAGAGCCATGCGCTGCGGCGTACGTACCAGACGGTGCGCGAGCGGCACTCCGAGACGGCGATGTGGATCGTGGACGAGCCGGCGCAGGACATGGGGCGCCTCTACCGCGACCGGCTGCGCGGTCCCGGCGACTCGGTGCAGGGCCGACAGGCCTTCGAGGAGCTGGTGCGGGACTACTACGCCTATGTGACGGCGGGCTGGGTGGGCGCGCAGGAGGGCGATCCACGCCGGGACACCCTCCAGGAGATCGCGACCGGGCTGCGGGAACGCGCGCTCGACCCGGACAAGGTGGTGGCGGCACTGCGCTACGACCCCGAGGTGATCCACGCCGATCTGCGGGGCACGCTCGGCGAGGTCACGGAGCACCGCAGGTTCGCGACCGCGCTGGCGCTGCTGCTGGAGCCGCCGTTCAAGCGGATGGTGTGGAACTGGCTCGGCGGCGAGGAACCGGCCGAGCCGCTGCGCGAGCGGGGCATCACGGAGGCGATCGGCCCGTCCGGCGGCGGGGCGGGCAACCCGGCCGGGATCGACCGGGTGTTCGACGCGCTGGCGGTGCAGGGCTTCCTGCACGGCCGGGTCGGCTCCGCCTACGTGCTGTTGCTCGACTCCCTGGAGAAGGTCTTGGACTGGCCGGAGGAGAACCGGCGCACCTTCATGGACGCCTTCGAGCGGCTCGTCAACATCTACACCAGCCATGGCGGTCTGCTCGTGTTCTGCACCTCGCCGGAGGGGCTGCGGGCGCTGCGGGCCGGCATGCACGAGCGGGTGGTGCAGTTGTGGCCGACGGGGCTGAGCAACGAGCACACCCGGGAACTGGTCGCCAAGTACCTCGCGGAGAGCGGCCAGGGCGCCGGGACGGAGGCAGTGCCGGCGGCACCGGACACGGGGCCGTTCGAGGAGGAGGCGCTACGGCTGCTGCACGAGCTGACCGAGGGCGTGCCGCGCGAGGTGCTCAAGGTGTGCCGGCTGGCCTGGCAGCTCAGCGAGGAGCCCATGGAGCCCATGGAATCCGCCGGCTCCGCGGAGCCCGCGGAAGCCGGGGCGGGGGGCTCGGCCGGGTCGCTGCCGGGTTCCGGGACCGGGGCCGGCACCGGGGACCACGGTGGCCCGGACGGCGGCCGGAGGCTGGTGGTGCGCCGGGTGACCGGGGCCACGATGCTGAAGGCGGTGCGGCAACTGCACGAGCGGGTGTCGTACCGCAAGGTCCTCGACGACGTGCATGACGCGCTGGACCTCGGGCAGTGGCGGATCGCCTCGCGTGATCCGGTACCGGCCCGGCTGTCGCGTTCACCGGGCGGCCGGGACGAGGTGGTGCACTGGCTGTCGCCCGCCCCCAACGCCTATCTGGCGGTGATCCACACCCGTTCGGTGCTGCTCGCCGACGACGCCGAACGCATCGCGGCCCATGTGCACGGGCTGCGCAGCGCGGTGCGCCCGGGACGGTTCGAGGCGCTGCTTGTGGTCAACGGGCTGGTGTCGCAGGCGATGCAGGACCGGCTCGGGCGGTCGATCGGCTCCCGGCCGCTGGTGTACCGGCAGGGCGGGTTCGCGCAGACCGTGCACGAGGCGCTGCTGCAACTGGAACGCCGTCTGGTCGAGGAGCAGCGCGAGGGCGACCTCGCCGAGCTGGGCGAGCGGATGCGGCGCGATCTGGAACAGCAACAGGCGGCCCAGCTCGAGGAGTTGCGCCGCGCCGTCGCGGCGCTGGCACTGGAGACCGTGCCGAGAGTGACCGTCCCGGCGACCGTGGGGCCCGTCGGCGAACTCGAGCCGGAAGCGGTCGAGTTGCCGGTCCCGGTACGACGCAGGTTCCGCGACGCGCTGGCGATGCTGGAGACGGTGACGCGGCGGGTGGCAGGCCGGGCGGTGAGCCGGCGTGTGGCGGCGACGCCCGCCGATCTCAGCGTCCTGGGCTGCGCCACCCTGGTACGGGAACTGACCGAGGACTTCCGGGGCTCGGTCACCGCCTGGGCGCGCGGTACGCAGCCGGGCGCGCCGACCGAGCTCCAGCTGAGTGAACTGCGCCGGATCTGCCGGGAGTACGAGTGCGCCGTCGAGGTGCTGCCGGTACATCTGCTGGGCGGCGCCGAGCCACAGCATCCACTGACGCCCGCGCGAGCCGTGGAGGTCCTCGCCGAGGAGGTCTGGGGCTCCCTCAGCGCGGTGCCTTGAACCGGGCGCGGAACGGGCGCGGTGCCAAGGCCCGACACCGAGCGCGGACCCGGCGGCACCGCACCGGGGACGAGGCGGCGCGGCCGTCCGTCACCGCGGGGGCGGGACGATGCCGCCGACCGCGCGTGCCAGTGCCGCCAACTCGCGTTCGGCGTGGTCGACCTGGCGTTGGTCCAGGGTGACGCCCAGGAGGAACGCGCCCACCGAGGTCCAGTGCACGTACACGGCGCCCTCCTGTACGTCGAGGACGAGCCGGTCCACCGGGGCGTGGCCGTGTACGGGCGGGGCGACCAGGGCGAGCGCGTCGGTGAGCCGGACGAGGTGGCCGCGCAGGCTGCGGGAGAGGTCGCGGTAGGCCGTGCGCCGGGTGCGGACGCTGACGTCGATGAACCGCGGCCCGAGCTCATGGGCGTCGAACACGTCTCCGACGCAGACCAGGGCCCAGTCGCGGTAGTAGCCCGCGTACTGGAGGTCGGTGGTGTTCACATGCGTGTGCCACAGGCTGCGCAGCCGCTCCTCGTACGCGACGTCGGGTTCGGCCGCCGTACCGAAGTCGACGTGCGGGCCGTCCGTCTCGGCCGCGCCGCGCCGGTTCGCCTTGGCTTCGGGGTCGCCGCCGGGCAACTCGTCGGGCAGCGAGTGCACTTCGGTACGGATCCGGGTGACGAGCCGGTTCATGGCGGCGTCCATGGCCGGGACGCCGTCGGGCAGGTCCGTCACCGCGGCCAGGAATTCACCGGGACGGGCCCGCCCGCCCCACAGGCCGCCGCGCGTGTTGGCGACGACTGTACGCATCAGCTCACCGGTCCCCAGCGGTCGCAGGACCGTGCCGAGATCCTGGGCGCACAGCAGCAGCCTGCTGCCGGGCAGCGCCTCGCTCTCGTCCTCGTCGCCCAGTTCGGTGACCAGGCTGCTGAGCGGGGCGCGCGGGAAGCGGAAGACGGTGAAGTCCAGGATGCCGTTGCTGTAGTGGGACAGGGAACGGATCTGGGGAGTCCGCGCGACCTCCTCCTCGCACAGGGCGGTGATCCGGCCGTGACGCTTGTCGGCCCAGTGGGACTCCTTCAGGGTGTCGGTGCGTCGGTGTGCGGGAGCTGCCACGGGTGCTCGCCTTTCGGTGGGTGAGTGCGGGCTGCTTGCGGCCGGCCGGTACCGGTTCCGATGGTGCACTACACGTCGGGCAGCTCCAGGTCGATGTCGTAGCCCGACGGCGGTGCCGAGCGGGCGGATCCGGTCGCGGTGAGCCGGGCGAGGTGCTGGCTCACCCGGCGTCCGTCGGGGCGGTGCGCCACGCCGAGGTCGCGCAGCCGGGTCAGCGCGGCCCCTGCAAGCCCGGCCGCCTCGTCGGGCCGGCCGGCGGAGGCCAGCGTGGCGGCCAGGGAGTTCTCCGCGGCGGCGACCCAGGGGTGGGCCTGGCCCAGCTTGTGGCCGAGAAGGTTCAGGGCGCCGCGGCCCACCTCCTCCGCCAGCCGCGTCTCGCCTGTCGCGCGCAGATAGACGCCGTGGCGCACCTGGCACAGGGCGGTGTACGGGTGGCCCGCGCCGAACCGCCGGGCGAGGGTGTCCCCGCACTGCCGGGCCTGCGCCTCGGCCTCGTCCGCCTTGCCGAGGGCGTGCAGGTCGGCGGCGTAACTGAACTGGCAGCGCAGGGTGTCGAACCGGTCGGGACCGAAGCGGCCGATGTAGATGCGCAGCGCCCGCTGGTCGCGCTCGTGGGCGAGTTCGTAGCCGTAGCGGGGATCCTTCACGGCCGGGAAGCCGTCCGCGAGCCGACGCTCGCTGATGGCCAGGCCCACCTCGGTGTTGAGCCGCCTGCCGTCCCAGACGTCGCCGTGGCGGCGCAGTCGCTGGCGCAGCAGGTCGTGCGCCTCCCCGGTGCGGCCGGCCGAGCGGTAGAGGTAGGCGAGCAGGTCTGCGCTCTCCCAGGCGATCTCGTCGTCCGTGCCGCCGACCGCCTGCCGGTAGCGGAAGCGTTCCTGGAGCCGGGTGAGGGCGCGGGCGACGCGTCCGGTCAGCGCCTCGGTGAGGGCCACGTTGTGCTCGACCTGGAGGGTGGCGGGATGCTTCCAGCCGAGCAGCAGCTCCAACTGCTCCAGCGCGGGGCGCAGTTGGAGCAGGGCGTCGTCGAACCGGCCGACGGCGCGCAGGGTCGCGGCGTAGGAGTCGGCGGACAGCAGGGTGCGGGGGTGGGTGGTGCCCAGCAGCCTGCGGTGTCCCCCGAGCGCCTCCTGGGCGAGGCGGCGGGAGGTGTCGTAGTCGCCGCGCAACCGGTGGGCGCGGGCGGTGAAGTTGAGCAGCCGCAGGTACTCGGGCGACTGTTCGTCGTCGTCGGCACGCCACCAGGCGCGGGCCAGCCCGGCGATCTCCAGGAGCCGGTCCAGGTCGGCGGACTCGGCGCGCCGGCTGAGCGCGCTGAGGTGGCGCAGCAGCGAGCGGCGCACCCTGGGCCGGGGGTCCTCCCACAGGCGCAGCGAGTACACCTCGCGGGCCCAGTCGGCGGGCAGTTCCTGGTTCTCCTGCGGGGCGTACTCGGCGAGGATGCCGCGCAGCACCGACTCGATGTGGCGCCGGTCGGCGTCGGCCATGCCGGCCCTGATCAGGTCGCGCAGTCCGTGGTGCTGGGCGAGGGGCTGTTCGGCGCGGTCGAAGTCGACGTCGAGGAGGCCGACCTGGGCGAGTGCCCACAGGGCGACGCTCACCATGTGTTCGTCGGGCAGCTGTACGTCGTCGGGGTGGCGGGTGCTCGCCGCGGTGACCGGCCGGTCGGCGTCGTCGTCGCGGGCCAGTTCGGACAGGATGCGGCGCGAGCGCAGCAGCTCCAGCCCCATGCCGCGGCCGGTGAGCAGGGACGCGGCGTCCAACAGCCAGCCGAGGGCGTCGCGTTCGGGGCTCTCGGCGCGCCAGGCCGCGGCTCCGGGGGTGGCCTGCGCGACCCGCCGGGCGACGCGGACCATCACCGCGAGCGGGGCCACGCCCTCGCTGTGGCGCAGCAGTTCGGTCTTGCCGGCGCGGTACTCGGCCAGCACGTCGCCGACGGCGGCGCGCAGCGCGGCGTCCGGGTTCATGTGGTCCTCGCGGCGGTGGGCCGCGACCCGCTCGGCCAGGCAGTGGGCCGCCAGCTGAAGGGCGTGCGGCACGAAGTCCACGACGCTGCCGAGCTGTCCGGCCTGCTGCTCGGTGATCTCCGGAACCCGGTCGGCGAGCAGCGCGCGGCTCTCGTCCGGGGCCATCGGGGGGATGGCCAGGGGGGTGAGGTGCGGAGGGCGGGGTTCGGGGCCGGTGCGGGGGCGGAGGGACGATGCGGGCGGATCGGCCGGAGTCCCCTGCGGCAGGTCGGCCCGGTGCTCGGCGGCCGGGACCGGGGCCGGGGCCCAGGTGCCCGGCTCGGGCTGTGGTGGCTGCCGGCTGGTGATCAGGACATGCCCGCGCTCGTGCGGTACGGGCAGCAGTCCGTGCAGGGAGGCGGGGTCGGTGACACCGTCGTAGACGAGCAGCCAGCTGCCCAGTTCGTCGTCGGGGCGCGACAGCCGGGTCAGCAGCCGGGAGACACCGGCGTCGTCGCCACCGGTGGCGAGCCGTTCCTCGGTGCCGCCCAGGCGGACGGCCAGCCGTGCGAGACCACGCTCGACGCGCTGCCGTTCCCAGGAGCGCACCCACCACACCACGTCGTAGCCGGCGCCGTAGCGATGGCACAGCTCGTGCGCGGCCTCGCTCTTGCCCCAGCCGCTGGGTCCGTGCAGCACCAGGCAGGCCCCGTCGCGGCCGGCGTCGCGCAGCGACTCGTCGATCCGGGCGAGCAGTTCGCCGCGGTCGACGAAGCCGACGCCGCGCGGGGCGACGTTGGTGGTCTCCGGCAGACGTGGGAAACGCGCCGCGGCGCGGGGGACTGCGTGCTCGGCGGCATCGAGTCCGAGTCCGGTGAAGAGCAGCCGCAGCGCCTCGTCCTCGGTGGTGTCGCGCAGGTCGATCCGCTCGTGGTGGGCGGCCTCGGCGTGCGGGAACGGCTCGTCCACCAGCACGATGCGTACGTCCGTGTGGGACAGCGCCCCGATCTGGGCGAGGAGCGTGTCGTCGGCGTCGTCGGGGGACACGAACAGCAGGGCGCCGCCGGGGTCGGGGCGTTCACCCGTGTAGGTGTCGGCGCGCCGCAGTTCGGTGCGCACCCCCTGCGCGGCGAGCCGGTCGCGCAGCCAGGCCGCCCAGGGCGCGTGCCGGGTGGAGTGCACGACGGTGACATCGGTCAGCCGCGCGGTGCGGCGGTCGCGCAGCCAGTCGGCGAGCCGCTCGTAGTAGGGGCGCAGCCCGGTGACGGTCCCGGCGTCCTCGGCCTCGACGGCGAGGCTGCGGCTGTCCTGGTACATCGGGTTGTACGGGATCTCCAGGAAGGGGATGTCGCCGCCGCCCAGGGTGCGGGCGATCGGGCCGAACTTGCGGCGCACGCGCTCGCGTGCGTTGCGCAGTCGGTCGTGGACGGCGACGTCGCTCTTGAGGCCGAGGGTGAGCAGCCGTGCGGCGCCGCCGTCGGACCGGCGCACCGTCAGGACCTCGGCGAGGGCGGCGGCTCCGTCGATGGACCAGGCGGTCATCGCGAAGCAGACGACGAGCGCGTCGGCGTACGCGGCCGGCCGGGTCGCCTCCACCGCCTCCGGTGTGTCGGGGACCGGTGCCTCGATCAGGACATGGTCGTAGGACACGGCGACGGGGTCGGCGGCGAGGGCCGCGAGCGCGGGGCCGCCGACCGTGACCGCGCGGACCTCGCCCGGTTCGGGCGGGGGCAGCGGGACGGCGGGACCGTCGGCGGTGCGGCGGCCGTTGACGAGCAGGACGCTGCGGTTGGCCTCGGCGAGGACGTCGGCGGCGTTGCGCAGGGTGGTGCTCAGACCGAGGTTCTCCGAGGTCGCGAGGAAGACGGCGAAAGGACCTGGGCGGTCGAGGGGGTTGACGTCTGACATGACCTCTCCGCTCGGCGCGGCGCTACAGGGACGACGACAGGTAGGGCGGATACGGCGGGTGCCGCCGGTGCGACGGCGGACGCGACGGCAGGGACGGTGACCGGAGCGATGACCGAAGCGGACAGAACCAACCGGAAATGCCAACAAAACGGACACGCGTGGAGGTCAGTATAGGGCTGCTCCGCGCACCGGGCGGTCATGCGCTTTCTTGGTGCCCGGTGACGAACGGATCGCCCTCCGCGCAGCCCGCGTACACCCGGCGCACCACGGCGCCGAGCACGGAGTCCGGCAGGGCGGCGAGGTCGTCGGGCGCGAGCGCGGCCAGGTCCAGAACGGCGGACTCCACGTCGGGCACCGGCTCGGCGCCCCCGCCGGCCCGGGCCTCACCGGGGGTGACGCCTTCGGCTGCTGCCATGGTGTCCACTCCATGAGGTCTCGTGGACCGCCGCAACGGCCCGCCGGGCGCCGGCCGGTCCGGCAGGCTACGGGAATGCCGTTTCAGCGTAACGCCGAGGCCCGCTCCGGCGGCAGCGGCCGGAGCGCACCGGACGAGGACAACTGACCTCCGCAGGAGCCCCGTTGACTAATTCGTGATGTTGACGCTGACCGCACCGCGAACGAATACTGGTCGAACAGAGTGCGCCGCCGACCGTGCCGGGCCTGGTTCGCTGCGTACGCCTTCGGGGGGAAGCGGATGAGTCGACCGCCACTGCTCCATGCCGAGCCGCCCTGGCCGAGGGACGCCGACATGGCGGCCTCGCGGGCCGCGGGCTGGGTGCCGTACCCGTTCCACTCCTTCGTCCTGAAGGTGCACAGCCGCTGCGATCTCGCCTGCGACTACTGCTACATGTACCGTTCCCACGACCAGAGTTGGCGCGCCCAGCCACGCAGCATGAGCCCGGCGACACTGGCCCGCACCGCCGAACGCATCGCCGCCCACCTGTCCGCGCACGGCACGACGGAGGCGGGTGTGGTGCTCCACGGCGGCGAGCCACTGCTCGTCGGGGACGCTGAACTCGCCCGTACCGTAAGAGTGTTGCGCGAGACGCTCGGCGAGGGAATACGCCTGCACCTGTCGTTGCAGACGAACGGGGTACGGCTCACCCGGCAACGCCTGGACCTGTGCGGCGAGTTGGGACTGCGCATCGGGGTGAGCACCGACGGCGGACGGGCCGCGCACGACCGGCACCGGCGGAGCGCGGACGGCCGGGGCAGCCACGGCCGGGTGCGGACGGCGTTGCGCCTGCTCGCCGAGGACGCCTACCGCCCGCTGTTCGCCGCGCTGTTGTGCACGATCGACCTGCGCAACGACCCGGTGCGCACCTACGAGGACCTCCTCGCCCACCGGCCGCCGGCCGTCGACTTCCTTCTCCCGCTGGGCAACTGGCACACCCCGCCGCCGGGACTGGACCCCGCCGGGCGGCGCACCCCGTACGCGGACTGGCTGTGGGCCGTCTTCGAGCGCTGGTACGGCGCCCCGGCCGGGGAGACCCGGGTGCGGCTCCTGGACGACCTGCTCGCGCTGCTGCTCGGCGCCACTCCGCAGACGGAGTCGCTCGGCCTGTCCCCCGTGCGCTACGCGGTGGTGGAGACGGACGGCTCCCTCGCCCAGGACGACGCCCTGCGCACCGCGTACGAGGGCGCCACCCGCACCGGTCTCGACGTCCGCGACCACTCCTTCGACGACCTCCTGCGCCATCCGGGCGTCGCGGCGCGCCAGTGGGGGGCCGCCGGCCTGTGCGCCCGGTGCCGTGCCTGCCCGCTGCACCGCGTGTGCGGCGGCGGCCACTACGCGACGCGTTACCGGCGTGACACGGGATTCGCCAACCCGAGTGTGTACTGCGCCGAACTCACCGAACTGATCGGCCGCGTGAGACACCGCCTGCAGACCGACCTGACGGCCACCGGCACCTCGAGCGCATCGGGCGCGTCAGGCACCTCGGCCGCATCGGGCGCGTCAGGCGCGTCGGCCGCATCGGGCGCGTCAGGCACCTCGGCCGCATCGGGCGCGTCAGGCACCTCGGCCGCATCGGGCGCGTCAGGCACCTCGGCCGCATCGGGCGCGTCAGGCGCGTCGGGCGCGTCGGGCGCGGGAGCGGCATGACGCCGTCTCCGCACCGGATGCCGGGCGCGCTGTTCGACGCGGTCGCCGCGGGCGCCGGCGGGGCCGAGGCCCTGCGGTTCCTGGCCCGCGCCGAGCACAGCCGCCGCCTGGCCTGCGCGTACGCCGTCACGGCCGCGGCCCGGGAGACCGGGGGCCAGGTGGCCGAGGAGGCAGCACGGGCCTGGGAGTTGCTCGCCGCCGCCACCCGCGCCGATCCCGGGGCGACGGCGGCCGTGCTGACCCACCCGGCGGCGGGGCCCGCCCTGTTCGGGCTGCTCGCCCGACTGACCGGACGGCAGGAGCAGGACCGGCAGGCACTCCGGGCGCCGCTCGGCCGCTACACGGCGCTGGCCGCGGCCGCCACGGTACGCGCGGGGCTGGCGGCGCGGGTGGAGTGGCCGGTGGAGGGGGCCTGGGTGGCCCTGCCGTCGCTCGGCCGGGCCCACTTCCCGGCCGCCCGCCGCGGAGGGCAGGCCGTGCTGCGCGTCGACACGTCCGGCCGGGCCCTGCTCTCCCTGACCGGCCGGTCCCCCGGCGACCCTCCGGTGCCGGTACCGGCGTCCCCCTACCGCAGCGAAGGCCGCTGGCACGGCGCGTACCTGCTGGAGACCCTGGCCCCGGGCACCCCGCTGCTGCTGGACGTCCTGGACCAGCCCGGCTTCCCGAACGCGGTGCGCCGCCCCGACGGCCTGGACGCCGACGAGATCCACCACTGGGTGACGGCGGCCCGGGAGGCCTGCGAACTGCTCCGGGCGGACCATCCGGACCTGTACGAGGAACTGGCCGCGGGTCCGCGCCAGTTGGTGCCCCTGACCGGCACCGGCCAGGGAACCGCCAGCGGCAGCAGCGCGGAGACGTTCGGGTGCGTGGCGATGTCCCGGCCGACGACGGCGACGGGATTCGCGGCGACGATGACGCACGAGATGCAGCACAACAAGTTCTCCGCCCTGCTGCACCTGTTCGACCTGCTGGAGCCCGGCCCGGAAAGCTTCTACGCCCCCTGGCGCCCCGACCCGCGCCCCCTGCTCGGCCTGTTCCACGGGGCCTACGCCCATCTGGGCGTGGCCTGCTTCTGGGCCCGGCGGGGCGAGACGGAACCCGACCCGGGGCTGCGCACGGAGGCCCATGTGCAGTTCGCGCGCTGGCGGTCGGCGGCCCGGGAGGCGACGCTGGTGACCCTGGGCTCGGGCCGGCTCACCCCGCTGGGGCGGCGCGTCGCCGACCAAATGCTCCACACCCTGGACGGCCTGTGCCGTCTGCCGGTCCCCGCCGCCGCCCGCCACCGCGCCGAGGCGACGGCCCGCGCGCACCACGCCGCCTGGCGGGAGCGGAACGGGAACCCGGAGCGGACGCTGTCGGCCTGAACCGTACGGCCCGGGAAAACGGCGGATGCCGGGGAGGCGGGCCGGGACGGCCCGCCTCGGCGGAGGTCAGCTGTTGGCGTTGAGGACGGGGTAGTAGCCGCTGGAGTGACCGGCGGCGGTGGGGTGGTAGGACTCCCAGCTCGGCGAGACCACCAGGGAGTGCAGATAGTCGTCGCCGGAGCACAGTTCATGGTTGTTGAAGGTGCCGCGGACGTCGCCGAAGACGAAGCCGTGCGCGGCGGCACGGGCGGCGATGACGCTGTCGATGACGTCGGAGGCCTCGTCGATCTTGCGGTGCTTGGTGTCGCTGAGACCGACGCAGAAGACGTTGAGCGTATACATGTGCGGGTAACCGAGAACGACCACCTTGGCGTTGGGGGCCTTGGCGCGGATGGCGTTGTAGGTGGCGTCCAGGCGGGCGGGGAGGGTGTTCTGGGCGTAGGTCTCGGCCTGGGCGACCCGGTTGACACAGGTGGTGTCCGAACCGGTCACGCAGGTGGTCATGACGTCGGCGAAGCCCGCGTCATTGCCGCCGATGGTGAGGGAGACGAGGCCCGTGGAGGAGTTCAGCGGGCCGAGCTGATTGTTCGTCACGTCCGTGGTGACCGCACCTGAGCAGGAAGTGTCGGCGAACGAGGACGGTGCGTGGGCGTTCTTCCACAGATACGGGTAGGCGCTGAGGCTGCGGTGGCAGTCTCCGCTCGAACTGTCGTAGTTGCCTGCGCCGTTGCCGGCCGAGTAGGAGTCCCCCAGTGCGACGTAGGCCGGTCCGGCAGCTTGTGCCGGACCGGTCAGCACCAGGCTGAACATGATCGCGAGGGCGAGTGTGGCGAGGGCGGAAAGCGATCTGACGCGTCTCACGAGACCTCCCTGAGCGGGAAAGCTGGCCCTCATTTGGTACAGCAGGCAACCAACTCGGGGAAGTGTCCATGACAAAACTAGTTGCTTCGTTAACATCACGTTTCACGCCACGGGGGCACGGGCAGGCGCGAAGGGCGGGGAAAGCGCGGCCTGATGCACGCGCAAAGCCGAAGCCCAGCCGGTCATCGCCGGGCTCGTCGACACACGTTCGGCACCCACGGCGCGGCGGTCGGGACATCCGGACCCGGGTCCGCGCCGGCGAGCATTCGCCTCGCTGAACTCTCATAGGAACGAGGCCCGTTGCAGGCGGCCGTCGCCCTGCACGCGTACGACCGGGGCGAGTTGGGCGCATGCAAGGATCGGCAGCCCACTCAGGGCGCGCCGGCCGAAGCCTTCGGGTCGACCTTGCCCCATGCGCGCGGCCGCCGCCGGGGACAGCCCGGCCCGGCACCCTCCCCCCTGGACACCGGCTCCCCGCGTCGCACCCGACCCAAGGGCATGACCGCTCGACCGCTCCCCACCGTCCGGAAAGGCGACCCACGGCAAGCGGGCGGGGGCGAGGTCCGTCGCGGCGGCGCGAAGACGCGCGGCCCGCCTGCCGCACCCCCGCTCGACCCGCAGGCCACCGCGAGCACGGACGGACGGGCCCCGTCACGGAGCGGCTCCACCCGGGCACCGGAGCACGAGCAATGTGAGGGGCGTCACGAATGCAAATAATTCATGGTTCAACCTCTTGCTTGGAAATATCTAGCTCGAGAGATTCATTGATGTGAGAGTCCCAGCCGGGGCGGACCCCCGTCCCGGCGCGACACCGAGGAGGCCGCGATGCCGGCATCCAGGAACCGACAGCAGGGACTGCTTGCACGGATCCGCCGGCTCTTCGGCCGGCCCATCCCCCGACACGCCAGAGGCGCGTCCCTGTCCCTAACGGAAGAAGAGGAACCCGTCATGTTCAACCCCGCCAACGTCAAGGCCGCCCCCAGCCCGGATCTGCTGACCCCGGACAACTCGGTGATGCTGTTCGTCGACCACCAGCCCCAGATGTTCTTCGGAACCGGCAGCGGCGACCGCACCAAGATCATCAACGCCACCGTGGGTCTGGCCAAGGCAGCCAAGGCGTTCGCCGTCCCGGTGGTGCTGACCACCGTGGCCGCCGAGTCGTTCTCCGGCCCCCTGCTGCCGCAGCTCGCCGAGGTCTTCCCGGGTCAGGAGATCATCGACCGCACCACGATGAACGCCTGGGAGGACAACGCGGTCGTCGAGGCGATCAAGGCCACCGGCCGCAGGAAGATCGTCATCTCCGGGCTGTGGACCGAGGTGTGCATCGTGCTCCCGGTGCTCTCCGCGCTCGGACAGGGCTACGAGGTCTACGTGGTGGCCGACGCCTCCGGCGGTGTCACCCCGCAGGCTCACGAGCACGCCATCGAGCGGATGGTCAGCGCCGGTGCGGTGCCGGTGACCTGGATCCAGGTACTGCTCGAACTGCAGCGCGACTGGGCCCGTACGGAGACCTACCTCCCCGTGATGGAGATCGTCAAGGAGCACGGCGGCGCCTACGGCCTCGGCGTCGTCTACGCCCAGTCCGTCATCGGCGCCCACGCCGCGGGTTGACCGCCGGGTCGCCGGCCCGAGGACACCCCGCCCCGGGCCGGCCCCGGCCCGCCGCCCGATACCTCCAGGGGCCACGCCCCCAAGGAACGACAGTGAACCTCCATCATTCCTCGGCGCCCGGCACGCCGGGCGGGCCTGAACCACTGCTGCCACCCCTGCTGACCGTGACGGCGGTGAGCGGCCTCATCGACGCGGTCAGCTATCTGGGACTGGGCCATGTCTTCACGGCGAACATGACCGGGAACGTGGTCATCATCGGCTTCGCCGCCGTCGGCGTCCCCGGCTTCTCGGTGCTCGGCTCGCTGGTGTCGCTGGCCGCCTTCCTGGTCGGGGCGGGGATCGCCGGCCGTCTGGAGACCGCGATGCGCCACCGCACGCGACCGAGCAGGCTGCGCCGCGTCCTGATGCTGGAGACGGTACTGCTGGCCGTGGCCACCGCCGTCGCCTTCGCCGCGGGCCATGCGGTTCACGCGCTCATCGCCCTGATCGCACTGGCCATGGGCCTGCGCAACGGGACGGTCCGCAAGCTCGCCGTGCCGGACATGACCACGACGGTGATGACGCTGACCCTGACCGGACTGGCGTCCGACTCGACCTGGGCAGGCGGTGCCAACCCCCGGGCCGGCCGCCGGCTGGCCTCGGTGCTGGCGATGCTGGCCGGCGCACTCGGCGGAGCCGTACTCGTGCAGCACACGGGGCTCGGCTGGCCCCTGCTGGCCAGCACGCTCGGTACCGCTGCGGCCGTCACGGCCGTGCCCCGCGGCTCGTCCGCCGGCTGACTCGAACCCGGCCGTCACTCCCCCCTGCCGCCCCACCTGCCGCTTCTCCCCCACAGCCCTTTCGGGATCCCTTGCCCCCTTCACCCCTTTGGGGATTCCGCTCATTGGAGATGATTTCCATGGCCACTATGCCAGTGGCTGGCCTCCCCCCGGTCAGCGACGACCACGTCGCCGACCTCGTGGTCCGCAACGCCAAGATCTACACCGGCGACCCGGTGCACCCGCAGGCCAGTGCCGTCGCCGTCAAGGACGGCAGGATCACCGTGGTCGGTGACGACAAGGACATCGCCCCGCTGATCAGCGCCGGGACCCGGGTGGTCGACGCGCTGGGCCGCCGCGTCGTCCCCGGCCTCAACGACTCCCACCTGCACGTGATCCGCGGCGGTCTGAACTACGTCCTGGAACTGCGCTGGGACGGTGTGCCCACGCTGCGCCAGGCCCTGGCGATGCTGCGCGAGCAGGCCGCCCGCACACCCAAGGGGCAGTGGGTCAGGGTGGTCGGCGGGTGGTCGGCGGACCAGTTCGCCGAAAAGCGCCTGCCGACCCTGGCCGAGCTGAACGCGGCCGCGCCGGACACACCGGTGTTCGTCCTGCACCTGTACCAGTCCGCCCTGATGAACCGAGCGGCGCTGAAGGCGGCCGGCTACACCAGGACCACCCCCGATCCCCGGGGCGGCCAGATCGTGCGCGGCCGGGACGGAGAGCCGACCGGCATGCTCCTGGCCGCGCCCAGCGCGCTGATCCTTTACTCCACCCTCGCCGCGGCGCCGACCCTGCAGGGTGAGGACCTGAAGACCTCCACCCGGCACTTCCTGCGCGAGCTGAACCGGTTCGGCCTCACCTCGGCCATCGACGCGGCCGGGGGCTTCCAGAACTTCCCCGACAACTACGGCACCGTGATCGACCTCGCCGAAGCGGGCCAGCTGTCGCTGCGCATCGCCTACCACCTCTTCCCGCAGACCCCGGGACAGGAGATCGACGACCTCAAGCGCTGGATCGGCATGGTCCGGCCCGGAGACGGCGACGAATGGCTCCGGCTCAACGGCGCCGGAGAGAACCTGACCTGGTCGGCGGCCGACTTCGAGAACTTCACCGAGCCCCGCCCCGAACTGGCCACGGGCTACGAGGAGGACTTCGAGCAGGCCGTGCGGCTGCTGATGGCGAACGGCTGGGGCTTCCGCCTGCACGCCACCTACGACGAGACGATCCGCCGCGACCTCGCGGTCTTCGAGAAGCTCGCCGCCGAGGGCCTCTTCCCCGCCGGCAACCGCTGGCTGTTCGACCACGCGGAGACCGTCTCCCACGGCAGCCTCGACCGCATCGCCGCGCTCGGCGGCGCCCTGTCGGTCCAGAACCGCATGTCCTTCCAGGGCGAGGCGTTCGTGCGCCGCTACGGCGCCGCGGCCGCCGCCGAGGCGCCGCCGGTGCGCGCCATGCTGGAGCGCGGCCTGACCGTCGGTGCCGGCACGGACGCGACCCGGGTGTCCTCCTACAACCCGTGGGTCGCCCTGCACTGGCTGGTCTCGGGCCGCACCGTCGGCGATCTCACGATCCACCCGCCGGAGAACCGCGTCAGCCGGGAGACCGCACTGGCCATGTACACCCGGGCCGGCGCCGAGCTCACCGGCGAGCAGGACGTCAAGGGCATGCTCAAGCCCGGCTTCTACGGCGACCTCACCGTCCTCTCCGACGACTTCTTCTCCGTTCCGGAACGGGACATCCCGCACATCGAGTCCCTCCTCACCGTCACCGGCGGCCGCATCGTCTATGCCGCCGGCGAGTACGAGGGCCTGGACGAGGCCATACCGGCGATCAGCCCGGCATGGAGCCCGGTCGCCCACTACGGGGGCTATCAGGCCACCGTCAAACCCGGCATCTCCGGCGCCCGGCAGGCCGAACTGCTCGGCCAGGCCGTCGCCGAGTCCGAACAGCACCGGGCCTGGCGCGCGCAGCGCGGCTTCGCCCCGGAGGCTCCGACCGAGATCTTCGACACCTGCTTCGTGCTGTAGCGCACGGCACCCGAGGAGAGTGTGATGAACACCGGACTGCTCATCCTGCGGCTGGTCACCGGCCTGCTGTTCGTCGGGCACGGAATCCAGAAGGTCAGCCACCGCCTCGGAGGCCACGGCATCGAGGGGGGAGCGGCGGAGTTCCGGGCGGACGGGTTCCGTGGCGGCCGGCTCACCGCGGCCGCCGCGGGGCTCGGCCAGATCACCGCCGGTCTGCTGCTCGGCGCGGGAGCACTGACCCCTCTGGCCGCCGCCGTCGCAGCCGGCGTCATGACGGTCGCGGCCACGGTGAAGTGGCGCAACGGGCTCTGGGTGCAGCACGACGGCTACGAATACCCGCTCGTCCTGATCATCCTGCCGGCGGTGCTGACGCTCACCGGACCCGGCCGGTGGTCGGCCGACCGGGCCCTCGGGCTGCTTCCCTGGGCCCCCTGGTGGGCCGCCGCGGCCGTCGGCCTCGGCGTGGTGAGCGGGCTGACGACCCGCGCCGTGCTCGCCCGGCCCATCCCTGGTCACTGAGCCATCAGGAACATTCGCGCCGCCGGTGCGTTGGGACTGGTATGGAGCGAGAAGCGCGGGACCGGCGGCGGGCGGTGGTGTCGCCCGCCGCGGACGGTGGTGTCGGCCGAGGCGGTGACCCGGGCGTCGACCGTGAGCTGCTCGGCTGGTGGATGCTGGTCATGGAGGGTTTCCACGCCGTCCAGGACGTACTCGTCAGCAAGCTGGCCGAGCAGTTCAACCTGAGTCGAGGCTCCGCCGAGGTGCTGGTGCGCCTGCTCACCGCCCCCAAGCAGCGGATGCCGATGACGCGCCTGGCGCTCGAGACCCGCATGTCCAGCGGTGGGTTCACCAAGGTTGCCGACCGGCTCTGCGCGGCCGGTCTGACTCGACGTATGACCTGCGCCGAGGACCGGCGCCTCGTCTACCTGGAACTCACCGACCAGGGCAGCGAGACCGCGCGGGTCATCTCCCAGGCGGTGACGGAGGTCCTGCGCGCCCGCGTCCTCGCCCCTCTCGGACGCGACGGTGCGGGCCGGCTCGCCGAGACCATGCGCGCACTGCACGACGCCGACGACGCTCCCGGGAAGTGAGGGCGGCATCCACAACGCCCCCGCTTCCTAAGCCGGTTGACGCCTTCGGAGCGTGCGCTGCCGTACCGGCTGCTCGACCACGACCATAGTCACGGCCACAGTCACGGCCCCCACCACGAGGGGCAGGATCGAACCGACCGGCCCACCCACCCGGTCGGGCGCCCGTCGGCGCTTCCGTGCCGCCCCGACGAGCAGGGTGATCCGCCCGGCGCACAGGACGACCACTCCCCCGGGCGGTCCGCCGTGGCACGCACGCGCGTTTCGTGCAACGGAGCGCACGGATCGTGCCGCGGTTCACGCGGATGCCCCTCACATACTCGGTCACTCAAGAGACCGAGACGACCCGATAACACGCGGAGGCAGAGTTCCATGCGGACGTTCGTCTACACATCCCACCCCGCTCGGGTGGTCTTCGGTGCCGGCACGGTCGAGCACCTCGGCTCGGAGGTCGAGCGGCTCGGCCGCTCCCGGGTGCTGCTGCTGTCCAGCGGGTCCCGCGCGGCGGCCTCCGCGCGGGTTCGCCAGGCACTCGGCGGCCTCCTCGTGGCCGAGTTCGGCGGTGCGGCCATGCACACCCCGGTGGAGGTGACCCAGCAGGCCCTCGACGTGCTCGAAGCGGCCTCCGCGGATGTCATCGTCGCCGTCGGAGGCGGTTCGACCACCGGCCTGTCCAAGGCGCTGGCGGTGCGCACGGGACTGCCGCAGGTGATCCTGCCGACCACGTACGCCGGCTCCGAGGTGACCCCGGTCCTCGGCGAGACCCGGGAAGGCCGCAAGGTCACCCGGTCGTCCCCGGACATCCTGCCCGGTACCGTCGTCTACGACGTCGACCTCACCCTCACCCTGCCGCTGTCGCTGACGGTCACCAGCGGCGTCAACGCGCTCGCCCACGCCGTCGAGGCGCTGTACTCGGCCGACGCGAACCCGGTCACCGACGGGCAGGCCCTCGACGCGATCTCCCGCATCGCCCGGGCACTGCCCCGGCTCGCCGCCGACCCCGCCGACCAGGAGGCACGTGCCGACCTGTTGCACGCAGCCTGGCTCGCCGGGACCTGTCTCGCCACCGTGGGTATGGGCCTGCACCACAAGCTCTGCCACACCCTCGGCGGGAGCTTCGGTCTGCCGCACGCCGAGACGCACACCGTCGTCCTGCCGCACGCCATGGCCTACAACGCGCCCGCGGTGCCGGACGTGATGCGCCGCATCGCCGACGCCCTGGGCGTGCCCGACGCCCCCAGCGGCGTGTACGACCTGATCGCCTCCCTGGGCGGCCCCACCTCGCTGCGCGACCTGGGCATGCCGGAGTCGGCTCTGCCCCGCGCGGCCGAGCTGGCCACCTCCACGCCGTACCCGAACCCGCGGGAGCTGACCGCCGGGGGCATCGGGGAACTGCTGGCCGGCGCCTGGCACGGGCGCCGCCCCGAGGGTCCCCCCTCCACCGAGGCCCGGCTGGCCCGTCTCACCGAACGGGTCGTGGCGAGCTTCGACCAGGCTTCCGACCAGCGCGTCCGCACCCTGCTGAGCGACCTGGTCCGGCATCTGCACACCTTCGTCGCCGCCAACGACGTCACGGAGGACGAGTGGCAGTACGCCATCGACTTCCTCACCCGCACCGGCCAGATGTGCAGCCCGACCCGCCAGGAGTTCGTGCTGCTGTCGGACACCCTCGGCGTCTCCAGCGCCGTGGATCTGCTCACCAACTCCCGTACGCCCGACACCACTCCGTCGGCGGTGCTCGGTCCCTTCTATGTGGAGGGCCCGCCCGAGACCGCCGACGGCGGGGACATCTCCGCGGGACTGCCCGGCGTACCGCTCTGGGTGGACGCGCGGGTCACGGACACCGACGGCAAGCCCGTCGAAAGCGCGGTCGTGGACGTGTGGCAGTCCAACGCGGACGGCTTCTACGACGTCCAGCTCCCGGAGCTGGAAGGCCCGGTGCTCCGCGGCCGGCTGCGCACCGACACCGAGGGGCGGATCGCCTTCTGGTCCATCCTCCCCTCGGAGTACCCGATCCCGGGGGACGGGCCGGTCGGGCAGATGCTCGACGCGATCGGACGCCACCCCTACCGCGCGCCCCACCTGCACTTCATGATCGACGCGCCGGGCCACCGCCGGCTCGTCACCCAACTGTTCGTGTCGGGCGGCGCCTACATGGACAGCGACACCGTCTTCGGCGTCAAGGACGAACTCATCGTCGACTTCGCGCCGCAGACCGGCCCCACCCCCGACGGCCGCCGGATCGACGGCGAGTGGCGCCGGCTCGATTACACCTTCCGTCTCGCCCCTCTGGCCGGATGACCGGGCGCGCCCACCCATGACCACGCCCGAGACGCACGACACGTACGACACCGACGCCCTCGTCGTCGGCAGCGGCCCGCCGGACGGTGACCCCGGCGCCGTGCCGGCGTACGAGCTGCGCGGCGAGCATCCCGGTCAGATGGTCGACGCACGCGCGGACCGAGGGTTCCCAGGAGCACAGCATGCCCTCCAGGACAGCCCATATAGCTGAAAGATAAATCAGATGCCGCGGCATCGAGAGGCGGCCGGATCACTGCACGACGCCCTGGACATCACCGCCAGGTACGCACACGAGAAGAGGGCCGCGACCGTCAGGTCGGGGCCCTCTTCTGCGTATCTCAATGATGGTGGGTCGTTCACGAAATCCCTTGACCAGGCACAACGGGGCTAATCGATGTTGAGGTTCCCGCAGGCCTCAAGATCACTACCCGAAAGTATGCACATGCATTTTATTGATGGGATGCACCTACGCCCGTGAGGTAGTGAGGGCCTTCCCCGCCGAGTCGAGGGGGTGAGACTCCCCTCGGCTACTCGGTGGGAAGCTTCACTCGTCGTCATCCCCTTCATCGAGGTCGAAGTCGAAGGCCAACTGGCCCGACAAAGCGTCGTCCGGCGCGGTCGCAGCCCGAGGCTCCGTCGGGTCCAAGGCCTCCTCGATCTCGTGAGGCAGAGCGTAATCGTCCGCGAGCCGCGCAAGGTGGAGGATCAAGGGCAGAGCCAACCCCTCGCGACCAGCACGGTAGTCCTCGCTGAAGCGCTGCTGGTGGACGAACGCGGCCCATGGTTCCGCGTCGTCACCGGGCTGAAGGCACGCGACGGTCAGTTCGAGGAGGTCCGGGTTCCAGGCGTTCGCCGTCGGCCGGTAGGCGTTGTTGCCCGAGGCGTTGGTGTGCGGAGTGAGTTTGGCGTCGTCGTTGGTGAGGTTCGGCTGCGAGCCGGACTTGCCGGTCGTGCTGTAGAAGACGCGGCCCGAGTCTCCCCGCACCCCAGGCCGCCACAGCCCCATCGCGATGCCCCCACTCTGCTTGCCCTCCAGCCCGGGAGAGAGTTCCTCCGCCTCGGCCCAGCACTGTGCCGTCTCGTCCCGGCTGCCGTCGGCGATCCGGATGACACGCAGCTGCTTGCCGTAGAGACCGATCCGTTGGGCGAGGCCTCCGTCGAGGCCGAACCTGTCCCGTTCCAGACCGTCGTTCCTCAGCCACGGCCATCGCTTGCGGACGTCCTGGGCGTGGGCCAGGACGAGCGTCGGGGTGCTGCGCAGTTGTGCGAGGGTCTTCTTGACGAAGGCCGCCATGAGGACCGACTGCTCCGCGCTGTTCTTCCTGCCTTCGACCCTTCCCGTCAATGACTTGAGGAGTTCGGGGTACGGCACCCATGCGTGCATGTCGGCCGACTTGCCCAGCACGCATTTCGCGCCCGGTCGGATGAGCACCGCGATCGGCGTGAACTGCTGCTTGCCCGTGGGCCCGTCAAGGCGGCGTTCCACGAGGTGGAAGGCCACCTGGTTCAGGTTCGCGGGGATGAGCGTGTCACCGAGCGTGTGCTGAGGCACCAGCCGCATGCCGGTCTGACGCAGGCCGTCCGACCAGGCCGCGGCGGCACGCAGACCTGTATCAGCGAGAGCCTCCTCCGTCTCCGCATCAGGGTCCGGTGGACGGATGAATTGGGTCACCAGGCCTGCGTCCGCGCAGCCGAGGCGGATCGCGTGCTTGGGGTCGGTCCGTCGCTTGGCGTGGCGGAAGGCATCCTTCCCGTCGAGTTCCACGAAGGCCAGCCGCGCCCCGGGGACGGCTTCCCGCAGGGCGGCCATGGCACGCGCGACACCGATACGGCGCTCCTCGATGGCCTTGTCGTGTTCCTGCCCCCGGCGCGGCACGCCGTCGCCTCCCATCGGTGCACCGAGAGCGCCCAGTGGCCGCGCGTGCAGCCGGACGGTCAGCTCCTCCGCCTCCCACACCCAGGTATCGGGACCCTGTTCACGCCGGTGCCCGGCCAGCCTCAGCCTCGTCTCCGCCGCTGCGATCATCTGATCGCGGATGACGTCGCTCTGGTGGAGCACGACCGCGGTGAGGTCTTCCCCTTCGAGAGCTTCGGCCAGGCGCGCCCGCAGAACCTGAGCGTTGTGGGCCGCGTTCAGCTCACGTTGGTCCAGGATGACCGCGCGCTCTTCGGGATCCTTCTCTTCCATGTTCTTGGGAATGGACGGCAGCTGCTTGAGCTGCTTCTTGGGCGGCCGTGCGTACGCACTGCGCTCGAGCTTCGGAACGGGGACGAACTCGGGAGCGATCGTCTGTTCCGCCCACTCGATCAGCCGTCGACGTTCACTGGGCATCAGTCCGGTACCGATCGTGTGCCTTCCCATGGCCGCCTGATGCCCGATCGCGATCTGGGCACCGTCTCGGCCGTGGATCCAGTGGTCGGCCTCCTTCACCAGCCGGTCCGGGGACGGCAGTGCGTCGAGTGCGCTGATCCCGGCGAGCATTCCTTCTGCTCCCCCCTGACGCCAGTCCGTGGCACCGTTCTTCCACTCCAGCATGGCGACGGCGAAACGCTGCGGCTGCGGGCCGTCGTGGACGAGGGAGTCGTCCGGGAGCAGGTACGCGGACACGCCCTTTCCGTACGGCATGTAGACCTTGCCGGTGACGAACCGACGCACACCGGCGGCCACGTGGACGCGCGGGACGGGTGAGAAGGGAACGGTGCGCACGGTGATGCGGAGGGTCGCCGCGTAGTAGGCCGGCTTGCCGTCGCCGCCACCGCGTCGCCCGGGTACGTACTTGATCACGTTCGACATCAGCTCGGCGCCCCCGCTTCCCTGCCCTCTGGCCCCCGTGCGGCCGGCGACCTGTCGGAACGACAGCTGCTGCCCGTGGTGTTCGTACGGTCCCTGGCGCGCGATCCTTTCGGCGAGGACGTCGGGAAGCAACCGGTACACGTGGGGCGCGGGCAGAGCGGTTCCTCCGGGCGACACCTTCTGCTCGAGGAGGTCGACCTTGCCGGGCCGCCAGCTGAGAGTCGCGGTGTCGAGGTCACGAAAGCAGTTCATCAGCAGGGCCGTGGTCTCGGGATCGCCGGCATCGCGCGGGAGGCTCTTGAGCCAGGTGGCGATGTAGAGGTTCGTCACCGCCATCGGGTACGCGTCCTGGCAGTACAGCCAGGGGTTCTCCGAACCGAACCGTGCCGTGGAGTCGACCGTGACGACGTCCGGCGCAGTGGCGCGCATCAGCTGGTTGACAGCCGCTGTGGGTACGCGGCGCCGTCGCTCGGCCTGCCCCTCAGTCATTTCGCCGTGGTGGAGGCGCAGGAGTGGTTCCTCCCAGTGGGCGGGCAGGGAGAGTGTGTGCATCGGGACGACGAAGGGTCCCCGTGCCTGGTCGGGCAGGTACGCCGCCGGACGGTTGTACTGGTAGGCCATGGTGTCGGTTCTCCTCGGAGCATGGCGTGAAGTCTTCGGACGCGACGCGAACACGTCGGGGGTGCGGTGTGGTGACGGATGCCGTCAGCCCATGTCCACCAGGGCGCGGTAGAGCGGTTCGTACAGTTCACGAACCAGGGACTTGTCGATCGGGGCAAGGTGCCGCTCCGCCGTGTTCTCGTCCTCGAAGAAGGGGGCCAGCACCTCACGCATACTCGCCAGCAGACTGGTGTCGGGGGTGTCCGTGTCCTGGAATCCGGCTTCTCTGGGAGAGAAAGCCGCGTCCACGAAGACCACCCGGGCCGGCACGCCGCCGCGCACCAGACGACCGATGACCTGCCACATGACGACGAGTTGGTCCCAGGTGAACGCCGTCTTCTCCTCGTCCCGCAGGCTGGACCAGGCCAGCCGCCGGGTGAGGAAGCGGTTCCACTGACGGCGTGCGCGGCTGCGGAACGCCATGGCCGCCTGGTCGGGGGTGGCGGCGGCGAGCGCGTTCTGCCGGAAGGACCCGTCAGTATCACGGAGTTGGCGTACGGCCCAGTCGTTGATGGACTGGATGGCGAGCGCGATGTCGTCGGGCCGAGGGTGTGGGCGTGCCAGGAAGTAGACCGTGCCGATGGCCGCCTTGCCATCGCGCAGGACGATGTTGTGTCCCCGCTCCACGGCGAGCAGCGGCGCGACGAGAATGTCGCCGCCGACCGAGGGGAATGTCTTCACGTCACCGCGGGGCAGCGTCCGTGCGGCGGCGTCCTCCGGCAGTCGGGTCCAGGCGGTGTCGGAGTCTGCGTCGTCGGACACGAGTCGGGTGACGCGGCCGTTCCACTCGGGGATCTGGTTGAGGTACTCGGCGGCCCGACGTGCCTCGTCGTAGCTGCCGACGAGCAACAGGATGCGGCGGCGGTCCGGATCGTCGATCTCCTTCAGTTCGGCGTCCAGCATGCTCTCGGCGTCGGGCAGACTCCGGTCGGGCACCGCGAGCTGGTGCAGCATGTGCAGAAGGGCCTGTGGCCGTTCTTCGGGGTCGCAGCCGGACAGGCGCAGCGGCTTGGGCCGGTCGTTTCCGGGCCAGTACAAGAACTCCTTGCGGAACTCGCTGCCCAGGACGGCTTCGACTTCCTCGTCGTGAGGACGCAGAACCGCACCGACGTCGGCGTGCACGTGGTACCTGCTCGACGTGCCCGCCCAGCTCGTTGCGGACATGAGCAGGACATGCGGGCCCGGGCGGCCGTCCACGGCGCACAGGTCACCGAGCCGCATGAGCAGTTCGCGGCCCACGCCGTTGCAGTGGAAGAAGCGGAGTTCACCGCTGCGGTCACCATCGCGCTCACGGTCGTCGTGGCGGAACTGGAAGCCGAGCACGTTACCCATGGGCGACTCGGGGATGACCGCCTCGTAGTCCTTGGGGGGCCTGCGGGAGAGCACATTCGAGGCGCTCTCGAGATTGAGGGCGGCCTCGACGCGCGGCCACAGCGTGGTCATGAAGTCGAGACGGCTGTGCAGAGCGGCAAGGAGCAGGGTGAACTCGAAGCGCCGGGCTTGAAGGTCGGCGTCCGCGATCACCGTGCTGTCGTCTCCGACGATGTCGGTGAGGGTGTCGCGCAGCCTCTCACGCGTCCGTGCTCCCTGGGGCGCGTGCAGAAGTTCCAGGGCGAGGTGGACGAAGGTGTTCACCAAGGGTGTCACTTCATCGTCGTCTCCCGTGCTCTGTTGCTCGTGCAGCGGGTCGTCGCGGAACCGGCCGAGCGCACCGTCCAGCGTCCGGGCCGCCGCAAGCGGGCGTTCGCCCTCCTTCCGCCCCGGGAACCAGCTGTCCAGCAGCAGGTTGTGGAGGGTGAAGGCGCTGAAGTAGTCGACGCTGATCCACCGTCTGAGTTTGTCGTCCTTGACGAGCAGGGCGAAGAGGCGGTCGGTGGCGGCGCTGACCGTGTTGACGGCGTTGGTCCAGTCGTCGACGTCACGGGCGGACAGCTGGAGCCGGCCGTCCCGGGCCATCTGCTGAAACTTGTGGACGGCGACCTCGTCGAACCAGGAGTTCGGAGCCTTGCCCACCAGAGTGCTGGCCGGCGCGAAGGCCGTGTCGAGCTGCATCTGGACCCGGTCTGCCTCGTCGACGATGATCAGGTCGCTGAGTCGGCACGCGAGTTCGAGGTACCGGAGCTGTTCCTGGTGCTGGTGCAGCGGGACGGAGCTGTGCACGAGACCGGCCGGGGTAGCGACCCACACCTGCGCGTCGACCAGATCACGAGCCCCGCGGTGGCGCGGACAGCGGTTCCACAACGGGCACAGTCTCCGCTGCGGCTTCGGGCCTTGTGCGTCACGCTGCGTGCTGTACTCCTCGTCGAGGAGGGGATCGCCGTCCGTGGCCTGCTGCTCGGGGACGGTGTACAGCGTGATGCACGGTGCTTCACGGACGCCGAGCGGGCGGCGGGCTTCCAGGCCGCGCAGCACGTCGACGGGGCAGGCGCTGCTGAGGTAGGCGAAGCCCGCGTGGTCGTGCCCGAGCATGGTGGCGGCACCGGCCGTGGCGGTGCGGCGATGCAGCCGGTTGATGTTGCGCTCCCTGGTGGAGTGCCCGAGGATCGGCGCCGCCCGCACACCGAGCCGGTCGAACTGCTCCACCACGGCGAGTGTCTCGGCCACGTCGCCGACGACGATGGTGACCCGGCGGGGTGTCCGGGTCACGAGGTGGTAGGTCAGGATGTCCCGGAGGGTGGACTTGCCGGCTCCCACCATCCCCACGAGGTGCAGCAGCCTGTCGATCCTCAGCCGTCCCTGTTCGGTGAAGCGGCCGAGTTCCGCGTCGCGCACGAGCAGTTTCACCCGCCGGAGCCGCCCGGCCCAGCCGTTGCGCGGCCCCTCCGGCGCCGTCGCCTCGACGGCGTCCATCTCGTCGGCGGCCTTCTCGAGCTCTTCCCAGGTGACGTCGACGGGCTCTCCACGCCCGGCCGGTGGTGCGTCAAGCGCGTGGGCGCGCGGCAGGGTGTCCGTCAGCAGTTCCTCGTCGAACACCACGGAATGGGTACGGTCCTGCACCCGGAAGGTGTGCTCTCCCTCCTCGGCGAACGGAATGGACCGCGTCGCGAATCGCGGAGCGGTGCTGAGCAGTTCTTCGAAGATCTCGAAACGGCGTGCGGCGCGCGACGGCTCGCGACGGCTCGGTACGGAGCCGGGTCCGTCGATGTCGTATCCGCGCAGGTGCTGGGGGACCTTCAGGTAGTCGGTCAGCGCCTCCGACCAGGCGTGCCGTCGCCGCATGTCCCACAGATAGTGGCGGGCGCGCAGAACGCGCAGCCGCTGTTCGTCGGTGCGGACGTCTCCGAACACCTCGCTGTACGGGTAACCGCCCAGCAGCGGCCAGACATCGGCGGCCGTGCGGGTGGGGGTCACGCCCTCCAGGAGGTACAGGCCCAGTTCGACGTCGAGAAGGTCGCCGGGGCGGAAGCTGCCGAGGTTCGCCGGCCACACCTCGGTGAGCTGCTGCGGCGAGCAGCGCCGGTGCCATCCTCTGCGGTCACGCACGGCGTCCTCCTTCGGTACGCGGGTCCCCCGCCTGGTCGCGCGGGGCGGAGATCTCATCGGCGACCAGCCGCAGGAAGGCCCGGTCGTCCAGCAGGGTGACCCGATCGGCCAGGTTCTCCTGCAGGTTGCGGCGGAACTGCCGCCCGTACGCCTCGTTGTCACGGAAGCGGTAGCGGGGCACGACGAGGAACGCCCGGTCGTACGGCGGCTCGTTCCTGAACGACGTGAGGGAGCGCGCCAGGAGAACGGGGTTCACCCGGTCCTTGACGTCCACCGCCCAGTGCCGTCGCCCAGGCAGGGGGACACGCAGGTCATACGCGTCGTAGTTGGGCCACATCTCGGCGGTGATCCCGAACTTCTCCTCCAGGGCGGTTTGCAGATCGGTCTCCGCGAGCCCGGGGCTGGTGATGAACATCCGCAGGGGGCGGCTGAGCTGGAAGACCCCGCCTTTGTCGGCACGGAGCGGCGCGCCTTCGTCCGAGGTGCCGTCGCGGCGGCACCGGTCCAGTTCGCAGCGGTGGCCGCCGTGCAGCAGCGGCACCATCAGGCAGCGACAGCGAACGCACTGCCGGTATGTGCCGCGCTGCAGATAGGAGGCGGGCACGGGCTCGTAGCAGCGCTTGATCACATCATGCAGCAGCATTCCGCAGTCGGGATCGCCGCCGAGCAGCGCCAGCTCAGCGCCGGTCAGCACAGGCCTGGAGGTGAGCAGGGCCCGGAACGCGGTGTAGGCCTGCGGGGCCTTTGCCGCACGGCACACAGCGATTGCTTCCCGGATGCGTTCGTTCTCGAAGAGCTCGGCGGCCGGGTCGGCCGCGCTCACCTCCCACTCCAGGCACAACTGGTGCGGCAGCCGGGTCTCCGGATCGACGAGCAGGGCCGCTCCGGGAAAGTTGTCGGGCGGCAGCTTCAACGGCCATTCTCCCAGATGCCGTTCAGAAGCCCAGCGGACCATCTGCGGCACGCTGCCCGGCGGTTCCTCGCCCCGGCACAGGCAGTGCAGGACGAGCCGGTTGTATGCGTTCTGCACCTTCGCCGGGTAGACCGGGTTGGGTACGGTCCTCTGCCGGGACAGACACGCCAGGGCGCTGGCGATCTGTCGGAGCAGCCCCTCGTCCGTGCCGACGGCGTCCTCGGACCGGGTGTCCCTCATGTCGGTCGTGGTCACGCCTCCCCCTCTCTCGCGACGACGCCGTCGGGCGCGGCGCTCGGACACCACCGGGAGACCGGGCAGGACCGGCAATGCGGTCCGGGGCGGGCGTCCCATGTCTCGTCCTCCCGCCACGGACCGGCGTACTGTCGCAGCACCGACAGCGCCTTCCGCTGTCGGCCGGGGTCCGTCGGGTCGATCATGTGCGGATCGGAACCATCCGGCCGGAGGATCTCCACCTCGACGCGCGAGCCGTCCGGATCGCCGCCCAACGCGCCCTGAGCCAGGAGCGTGACCGCCAGGGCGAGTTGGGGGTAGGTGTCGAGAGGATCCTCGTGGTGGCGGCGCCGTTTCCGTGTCGTCTTGAGCTCCCGCCATACCCATGAGCCGTCCTCCTGGTAGAGCAGGTCGGGTTTGGCGATGACGACGGCCTGCGCCGTGGTGTCGTGGACGACTCGGAGGGCTTCGGGCTCGACCCGCTGGATGAGTGCGGCGTCCTGGAAAGGACAGGCGTCGACGTGGTGGAGCAGCATGTGCCGGCCGGTCGCGGCATCCTCGTCGGAGACCCGCCAGCGTCCTTCTGCCCAGTTCTCGCCCTCCGGGGGCATGTCGCCGGCCGCGCACGGCGGCCATCCCGGGCGCCGGTGCAGCTTTTCGATCCAGCCGTGCACCGCCTGGCCGAGCCTGGCCGCGCTGCCGTACTCGTCGGACTTGGGCAGGTGCAGGGCGCGGAGGAACCCCTGGGCGGGGCAGGCCGCGTGATAGCGCAGATCGCTGACCGACACCTTCCTCAGCGGTGCCGCCCTCGAGGGAAGGCCGAGGACGCCCGGCCTGCGCGGCACGGCCTCGCAGCCCGTGAACTGCTTGCAGTCGACGCAGGATGAGCCGGGTGCCGGCCTGCCGCCCGCCACGACACGGGCCACGTGCGCGTGCCCGTGCTCGGCGTAGTAAGCCTCGGCTTCCTCGGCCGTCCCGTCGAACTGCACGCGCGGCCGTCCGTCGGCGAGCCCGACTTCGACGACACGCACCTGCTCGGGCCGGGCGGTGGGTCCATACGGCTGGAACGCGCGCGCCCACTTCCGCGGCCAGGCTGCCTGGCGCCCGTGAACGGCCACGTACACGGCGATGGCGATCTCGCCGGGTTCGGAGTCCTTGGCCTCGCCGTGCCGCAGCCGTCGGTACTCTCGCAGTCGTCCGTCGGCCGACTCGTACCTGCGCCACCAGGCGTACATCTCCCAGAACTTGCCGTTCTCCCGCTGGGCCACCCAGTACGGACGGACCGGCCGCAGCCGCTGCTCACCGTCGCCGACACGCGCTCGCACGTACGTGCGGAGGGCGTGCTCGGCATACACCAGGTGGCCGGGATGAAGGGCGGGGGTGCGGGAGCGCAGCCCTGCCAGGGCCTGGCCGGGTGTCTCACCGTGAAATTCGACCCGATCGACGGCGTCCATCACCGGCCCGAGTGTGAACGTTTCGAGCTCCGGCTTCGGAAGCCGGAGACGCCGGGCCGGCCAGAGACCGGGCCGAGCCTTGGCCGCGGCGTGCGAGGGGCAGGTGTGCTCCTCGCTCCCACTCGTACCGGGCCCCACGCGCACGAGGCCGTCGTCCCCCGTCAGCCAGTGCGGCTTGTGCCATGCCGTCGTGTCGTGACTCATTGCCTCCCCCTTGTCTCGGAACAAACGGCACCCTTCGGTCCGGCCGGGTGCGCCGCCGCATTCGACCGTAGCAGGTAATCTTGGAATTCATTGGAAGTTCTTGGCATAGGTTGGTTGCTGCGCTAGGCTGCCCTGCATGGCGGCATCACTGGAGGAACTCGAGCAGCGCCTGTCCCACCTGCGCACCGAGCTGCGCGGCGCCGTGCGCGCACGGAACAAGGCCGAAACCGCGCGCATCCGTCGCGCGCTGCGCGAGGCCGAGGCCGCCTGGGAGCACGCCCTCGAGACCGAGGCGGAACCGGACGGCGAGGCACTCCCGGCCAAACCCCCGGCCCCGCAGGCGTCGGCAACCACAGGCGCACCACGCCGGACGGAGCGTCCGGCGCACGGCTCCATCCCGATCCGCGAACAGGTCCACCAGGCACTCACCCTGCTGGGCGCCCCTGCCTCCCCGAAGCTCATCTCGTCCACGTACGAGGCGTTCTTCACCGAGTCGCTGGTCGCCACCAAACTCGCGTCCCTCCGCCGCGACGAGGAGCGTTCCTTCACGGCACAGGGCTATGCCCGCCCGTACTACATCTGCGCAGCACTGACCCACGACCGCCTGGTCCCCGCACGCGGACTCCTGACCTTGTCCACCTGGCCCGTGGAGCGGCGGATCATCGGCCCGCTCAGCCCGCGCGCCGACTTCCTCACCCATGCGGTGGGAACCGCCGAGCAGATCCAGCGACTCACCACCGCGGGGCATCCAACCCCCGACGCGGCCTGGCGGCTGCTGCGCCGTTTCGCCCTCACGATCCCGGGCGCCTACGACGCTGCGGCCCCGGAACCCGACCTCGCCCGCGTGATCGCGGCCGCCCACGCCGAAGCGGCCGTCCACCAGCAGGAGGACGACCAGCAGCGGCAAGCGGCCGCGCAGCGCGCCCGTACCCAACTCGCCGACATACAGCAGCTGTTCGGTGCGGCACCGATGCGTGACGCCCTGCGCGACGCGAGTGGGACCCTGCCCTGACGCCCCCTTCCCGACAGGGATGACGTCAGACGCCTCGCACGCCGGTGAGCTCCTGAAGACGTTCCCGAAGACGTTCCCGAAACAGAGACGATGCCCTCGCAGCAGTCCGAACCTCCCGACGACCGACTCGCACGGCTGCGTGGACCGCAGCCCCCTCAGCCGTACACCGCTCGCAAGATCACCGCCCTGACCGCCAATCCCGCCTGCGCCCGCCGCGCCGTCCTCGACGCCGCCGGTGTGGACAAGGCACTGCTCGCCCAGCAGGTCGGATACGAGCCGCGCTTCGGCCAGTCCCCCTTCGCCCTCGCTCGCGAACAGGCGTTCCACAGCCTCGTGAAGTGGGGCAGCTACGCCGAGCTCATCCGGCTGCTGCGCGAGCAGCTCTCCGTCCCAGTGGCGGAGGCCCATGTCACCGACCTCAACGAGGTAGGGGGTAACACGGCCCTGCACCTGCGCGAGCGGGAGACCCGCCGCCTCCTCGCGCACGTGGCCTCCGGCCAGGACGTACGACTCATCCTCGACCGTCCCGTGCTCACCCTCGAAGTCGCCGGTCAGACGGCGTACTTGGAGCCGGACGCGCTCACCCACCGCATCGGGGGGAAGTTCCACGTCGTCCTGATCCGCTCGTTCGCGGCGATCGACGGCCAGGCCAATCCGACCGCCGTCGCCGAGGCGGCCAAGCAGGCCGCGGTGTACGTCCTCGCCCTGCACCGGGCCTTCGGGACCGCCGGCCTGCCCACCGAGCAGATCTCCCACGAGTTCCTGCTCGTCTGCCCCAAAGACTTCTCCAACCGGCCCTACGGCCGCCTGATCGACCTCCGGCAGGAACTCGACGCCCTCCAGTTCCAGCTCTCGCGGCTGCGGCGCGCCGAGGACCTTGCGGCCCAGCTCCCCGAGACGGCGACCTTGGACACGACCCGAAGCACGGACGAACTCTCCTCCTCCATAGAGGCGTTGGACGCGTCGTACACACCCTCCTGCCTGTCCTTCTGCGAGATGGCCCGCTACTGCCGCGACGAGGCCGACGGATGCGCCTCGCCGGCCCGCCTGGGCAGCGGCGTGCGCAACGACCTGCCGGGCATCGACTCCACCCGCACCGCGCTCGACTACCTGGACGGCGTCGCCGCGCCGGGAGAGGCCGAGACGGAAGCCGCCGACCTGCTGCGCGCCGCCGCCCGGCTGCGCCGACTCCGCCGGGGGGCCGCATGAGCGTCCTGTCCACCGTCGCGGCGCTCACGGCGTCCCGCACCGGCCGTGCCGAACCGCTGACGACCGTCCGCCACCAGCACCTGGACGAGAAGCCGTTCGTCCTGGTGCCGCTCACCCTCGCCGGCGAGGCGTGCGCGCCCCTGGCCGCGCTCGCGGGTACAGACCCCGAGCACCCGACCCTCCTGACCGTCCGCCAGCCGCGCAACCGCGCCGAACGCTTCCGGTTCGCCGAGCGCCTCGCCGCCCTCCTCCTCGCGTACGTCGACGGGTGCCGGACGGAGACCGAGCCCTACACCGTCGGCCGCGGTAAGGAGAAGGAGGAACGCCTGCGCTTCCAGCGGGCCCCACAGCTCCTTGTCCCGAACGGCGAGGGCATCGCGTACGTGCGCCTGCTCGGCCGGCTGACCAGACTGCGCGCCACCGAGGGACCGTACGCGGTCGGCCCGTCCGTGCCGGCCCTCGGCAAGTGGCTGACCTGGTTCGCGGACCTGGCCGAGTTCCCGGATTCCGGTGTGCTGCTCGCGATGACCCGGCTGCTCGCCGCCAACTGGGCCACGGGCCAGAGTTCTTCCGAGGACTCCCACCTCGCGTCCCTGCTCGCCTGGATCGATCCGCCGGAGGACGACGACGGCGCGCGGGCGGCACGGGAGGCGGAGGACCCCGCCGTGTGGCCGCCGGCCGGTCCGTCCACCGACCCGGTCTTCGACCGGACCCTGCACGAGTTGATGACGCGCTACGACGAGGCGTCCGACGACCGCGGATACGAGGCGGTCGGCCGCCAGATCGACCGTGAGCTGAACGGCCAGATGCTGCCCACCTGGCGGCTGATGTGGCGCGGCGTGGAGCTGCTCCGCGAGCTGCCGGAGGGCGCCCACGTCCCCGGCCGCCGGGCCCTCGACCGGCGCTGGTTCTCCGAGTACGCCGAGTACCTGGACGCCGACGGCCACCCGCAGGCCCGCCGCGACCAGGCCGTCCGAGCCGCCCGCCGCCTGGCTCGGCTGGAGGACGCGGTCACCCGCTACGAGGCGCAGCGCGCGTACGACGACCCGCTGGTGATGGCGGAGTACGAACTGACCGGCGAGGCGTTCACGGGCACGGTCATGGCCAGGGACGAGGACCGCTTCGTCCCCGGCGACCGTCCCGGCTCCCAGGTGTGGCGTCCGACGATCGTCCTCCGTACCGACACCCGCGTCGCCCTCGCGGTCGGCACGGAGGTGAAGTCCCCCGCCCGGCCCGGCCAGGAGGCCCGCATCCTCGAAGTCGGTCAGAAGGACGACGACGGCCACACCGTGGTGCTCCAGCTCAAGGGCGGCTTCGCGAGGAAGCGCACACCGCCGGCACCGCCCGGCACCCTCGCGGAGACCGGCGAGGAGCTGACGTACACCACGCTCAACCCCACGGCCATGCCGTCCGCCCTGCCCGACGAGGCGAACACCCCATGGACCCACGGCGGTCCGCCGCAGCCGTACGAGCCCACCGACGAGGACGCAGAGGAGACCTGGGAGTGACCGCCCTCCTTCCCGACATCGGGGAGCCCGAAGCCCTCACCCCCGGCGAGCGCGCGGACCGGGCGGTCGGGGAAATCCTGACCAGCCTCGACACCGCGCCCGGCCGGGGCGTCGTGGTGGACTCGCCGCCCGGAGCCGGGAAGTCCACGCTGGTGGTGAAGGCCACCGGGCACCTGACGTCCGCAGGCCACCAGATCATGATCGTCGCGCAGACCAACGAGCAGGTCGACGACCTGGTAGACCGCATCGCACAGAAGTATCCCGGCCTGGCGCTCGGCCGTCTCCACGCCGGCGGCCACATCCTCCCGCCCCGTGTCACTCGGCACCCCAACGTCACCGGGAGCAGCCAGGTGACGGACCTGCGCGACCTGCCCGTCGTGGTGTCCACCGCGAAGAAGTGGTCGTTCGTCACGCCGGACAAGTGCGCGCCGTGGCGGTGGGCCATCGTCGACGAGGCGTACCAGATGCGCTCGGACGGGCTCCTGGCGACGGCCCCGCTGTTCGCCCAGGACGACTCGCAGGTCCTCTTCGTCGGCGACCCCGGCCAGCTCGACCCCTTCGCCACCGTGGAGTCCGACCGCTGGCACGGCCTGACCTGGGACCCCCTGCGCAACGCGGTCGATGTCGCCCTCGCCCACAACCCCGACCTGCTCCGCCACCAGCTCCCCGTCTCCTGGCGACTGCCGGAGACGGCGGCGCCCCTGGTAGAGCAGGCCTTCTACCCCTTCTACCGGTTCGTCCCCGGCACGACGACACCGGAGCGCGTGCTCTCGTACGCCAGCCTGCCCCACGGCCCCGGCCCGCTGGACGACGTCCTCTCCCGGGCCGCCGACTCCGGCTGGGGCCACCTGGAACTCCCCGCCCGCCACACCCTGGACCAGGATCCGGAGGTGGCGGACGCCCTCGCAGCGACGGCAGCCCGGCTGCTGGAGCGCGGCGCGCTGGTCAACGGGGAGCCCCTGACCGCGGATCGCATCGCGATCGGCACGGCACGCACCGTCCAGGCGGACGCGGTCCGCTCCCGCCTCGCCGCCCGCGCCCTGACCGACATCACCGTGGACACCGCCAACCGCCTCCAGGGCCGCGAGTTCGACGTCACCCTGGTCTGGCACCCGCTCTCCGGCCGCCAGGACGCCTCCGCCTTCCACCTGGAGACGGGCCGACTGTGCGTCCTGCTCTCCCGGCACCGCTTCGCCTGCGTCGTGGTGGCCCGCGCCGGCATCCGCGACCTGCTGGACCGGCATCCGCGGAGCAGTCCCGTGTACCTGGACGTACCACCGAAGTTCCCGGACGGGTGGCGGGCGCACCAAGTGGTCATGGGGCATCTGGAGCGAGGGGAGCACAGAGTGAGGGCCACGTGATCACAGGGCGAATGGGGTCATTGTCGGTGGCACGATGCACGGTCCGCGCAGGTGTGGCGTGAGGGGGATGTCCAGAGCGTGGCAGCAGTGACATAGGGCCCGATCATCAATTCGCCATACGCGGAGCCGACCTGGCACCGGGAACTGGATGAGCGGGGCCAGCCGACCGGCGAGAAGGCTCCCGGTCGCCGCCCCAGCAAAACCTAAATGCCTGTACCGCGCGCCCGGGCAGATCGACGAGGAGGCGCTGGCCACCCTACTTCACCACGAAATCGCGTTCCTTCCCCAAACCCGAGTCCGGCCGCATCACGGTCAAGGTCGTCAACTACTACGGCGACGAAGTCCTCAAAGCCATCAAGGTCTGAGACCACCCAGCCCACCACCGGCCTCATACACAGAGGCATCAGTCAGTTCCGGGGGAACAATGCCGTTCACGGATGCCCAGCGCACCGCCATCAACACCCACGACGACAACCTCCTCATCGTCGCCTGTGCCGGTTCCGGTAAGACGGAGGTCATCTCGCAGCGGATCGCCGGCCTGATCGGGCGGCCCGATGTGCAGCCGAAAAACATCGTCGCCTTCACCTTCACAGAGAAGGCCGCCGGTGAATTGAAGGAGCGTGTGCACACGAGGATCCGTGAACTCCACGGCGAGGTACACGGCCTCGCTGAAATGTACATCGGCACCATGCACGGCTACGCCCTGGACCTGCTGCACAGCCACGTCCCCGAGGCATTCAAGTACAACGTCCTCAACGACGTGCAGACCCGCCTGATCATCGACAAGTACAGCACCCGCTCCGGACTGACCACGACAAACGCGGTCGTCAGAGGCATCGAGAAGCCCCTGCGGCGCTGGGTCAACTCCAAGCTGTACCAGCAGGTCATGTCGATCCTCCGCGAGGACGACGTAGACCTGGAAGGGCTTCGCCCGGATGTCGCGGACGGGCTCGACAAGTACACGGAGCTCCTCAGCGACCGCGCCTACTTCGACTACACGGCGATCCTCCACAACGCCGTCGTCCGGCTGAACGACGACGACGGTGACGAGTCCGTCCTGGACCTTCAGCGGCACGTCAAGGAGACCGTCAAATACGTCGTCGTTGACGAGTACCAGGACACCAACCCAGTCCAGGAACAGCTGATCCGCGGGCTCACCCGCCACGGCGCGAACCTCTGCGTGGTCGGCGACGACGACCAGACGATCTACCAATGGCGCGGCAGTGCTGTCGAGAACATCCTCACGATCGAAGGCCGCTACCCTGACGTCCACCGCGTCACCCTGAACGAAAACTTCCGCTCCAGTTCCGCCATCGTCGATCTCGCACGCCACGTCGTCGAGCAAATCCCTCCCGGCGAGCGTCTCAACAAGGCAATGACGGCCGCGGGCCACCAGAACTTCGAGCGCGGTGACCTGTTGGCGCTGGAGTTCCCGGACACCGAGGCCGAGGCCACCTGGCTAGTCGACCGTATGGAGCGGCTGCGTGGCGTCCCCTTCCAGGACCGGGAAAGCAGTGAGCCACGCGGACTCGACTGGTCCGACTTCGCCGTCCTGTTCCGTTCCGTCAAAGCCGACGCCGGACCCCTCGTCGAAGAGCTGCGCCGTCGTGGCATCCCGTACGTCATCAAGGGCTTGACCAAGCTCTTCGAGACCCCGGAGGTGCAGGCGGCCGTCACCTGTTTCCGCTTCACCGCGGGGCTGGCCGACGAGCAGGACGTCGTCGATGCGTGGGTGGACGCCGGCGTCGGGCTCGCGGAGGGCGACGTCCGTGCCGGGCTTCCCGTACTTGCCGCCGCCACGCAGTGGGATGCTTCCAAGCCCTGGGACTCCACCACACTCCAGGGCGTCTTCCTCGAGTTCCTCGAAGCCGTGGAGCTGCGCGAGGAGCGCGTCCCGAACGAGCGGGGCGAACTCGTCTACTACAACCTCGGCTGTTTCTCCACCGCGATCGGGGACTTCGAGCGCATCCACCTCACCAGCGAACCCCAGCAGCGGTTCGACGCGTTCGCCAAGTGGGTCGAGCACCAGGCACCCGACTATTACGAGGAGTCCGACGGGGACAACGGCTACGCCCAGCCCAACGCCGTCGTCATCGCCACCGTCCACCAAGCCAAGGGCATGCAGTGGCCCGCGGTCTTCCTGCCCGCCCTGCGCAAGAACACCTTCCCAGCCTCAGGCCGGGGCGGGCTCGGCGTCTTTCACGTGGTCGAGGAGGACCTCGTCCCCGGCGCGGCCCGCTACCGGGGCACCGAGGCGGACGAGCGGCGTCTCTTCTACGTCGCTGTCACCCGCGCCCAGAAGTACCTGGCGCTCGCCTTCGCCCCCAGCGACAAGCGCACCGGCAAGAAGCGCTCGGACTTCTTCAACGAAGCCACGGGGGTCCACACCGTCCTAACCCGCGAGGTCGTCCCCTCCTCCGGTGACCGGCTGACGCCGGCTCCCAGGCGCGGCACCCCCGACGTCGTCATGTCCTTCTCAGACCTGAAGTACCTCTTCGAGTGCCCGTACTCCTTCAAGCTCCGCCTGCTCTACGGCTTCGACTCGCCCCTGCAGAAGGAACTCGGCTTCGGCAAGTCCCTGCACGACGTCATGGCCGAGATCCACAAGCGTGCCATCGAGGGCGATATCGCCACCCCCGAGGAGGCGGAGGACCTCGTTGACCGCCACCTCAACCTTCCGTTCGCAAACAAGGCGGCTGCCGACCAGCTCCGCCCGGCAGCCGAGACGGCCGTCCGGCGATACCTGGAGCGCCATGGTGCGACCCTGCATCAGACGCGGTACTCCGAGCAGCCCGTCGAAATCCACCCCGTCCCTGGCGTCACAGTGACCGGCCGTGTCGACCTGATCAAACGACTGGATACGAACGAGACGTCGGTCGTCGACTTCAAGTCCAGCGAACGTGCCCAGGCCGAGGACCTGACCCGTGACCAGTTGCACCTGTACGTACTCGGCTACCGGGAGCTCACCGGACAGGACGCGGACGTCGTCGAGGTTCTCAACCTCGACAAGGCGGGACGTGACACCCGCGAGATGGTGGACCCCGAGGTCATGACCGACCTTGGCAAACGGGTTACGGAGGCGGCGGATTCGCTGCGCACCAACCGGCTGTCCCGCCGGGACAGCTGGTGCGCGACTTGCGCCAGCTGCGACTTCGCGGGCATCTGTCGCGACCGCGAAAGCTGACGGTTGCTCCCCTCCTGGCCCGTGCGAGGGCAAGGGCCAGGAGGATGCCCGAACGGGTGCAGTCAGGGACTCGTCTCCGTCCCTACGAGGCAGACAGCGCTGCCCTAGACGCTAGGCGTGGTAACTGGGACGGTCGACCGGTCTGGGCACCCACAGAGGATCCAGCGCTCCCGCTGGGGCGCTGATCCCAACGCGCGCCGAGGATGAATCGCTCGCGGCTCACAGACGGACTGGAGTCCAACAGACTCCGAGCGGTCCATCAATCTGGCAAGCGCATCAGTGACGGCGGCCATAAACGGGACCAACCGACCCCCGCTACGCACCGCAGCACTGGAGCGAGCCACTGACGCACTCTGAATTACCCACCAGAGTCCTGAGACTGGTCAAAGTCCCCGCGTCACCACGCCCTGCGGCTCACCGTTGACCGTTACGGCCGGATCGGCCTCCACTACACGCACAGCCATGTCGATCGGTGCGGGGCGGGTGTTGGCTGATTCAGCTGCCGAGAGGTGTCGCACATTGGAGGAGCCATCAGCGAACGGACGGACGGTGTGGGCCAGGAGACGGGTCAGTTCATCGTCGAGGCCGTGCTGCAGGGGGGTGCCGTCGGGACCGAAGGAATCGATTTCGCGCTCGGCGAGTTGCTTGCCGGTGGCTACGTGGGTAGCGGTGAAGCGCAGGATGCCGCTCTCGTTGTAGCGGAACTTGATCTCGATCCTGTTCCGGCGGATGTCCTGCTCACGGGTCGGTAGATCCACCTCGATATTGGCCAGGGGGAAGGCGCGATCGCTGTCGGCCGGGTAGCCGACCTCGCCCTCGATCACCGGCACGCGCACGAAGGAAGCGCCCGGCGTGTCCGGGTAGAAGTTGGCCGAACCCTCCGCCGGGAGCGTGGCGTTGCGTCGGATGATGGCGCGGAAGCCCTTCTGCTCGCCCGCGCTCACAGCCGTGCCCAGGTCGTAGCTGGTCACCAAGGAGAAGTCGCTGTCATCGCCGAGTTCGCCGTCGAGGGAGGCCGCGTAGATGGCCGCACCTCGGGCGACGGCGGTCATGGGCCGGCACAGGCCGCTGTCGACGATGCGGTCGTGGCCGAGGAGCTCGCCCAGGGCGTGACGCACCTGGGGGATCTGCGAGGTGCCGCCGATCATCAGAACCGAGTCGATGTCGTCCGCGGTGATGGCCAGGTCTTCCAGTGCCTGCTGGACCGGCTCCAAGGCGCGGGTGATGAGCGGGGTAACCGTCTCGGTGTACTCGGCCGCGGTGATCCTGACCTCACGCCTTGAGATCGAGGGGGCGAGGCCGACCGGGAGGTCGAAGAAAAGCGCGCCGTCCATCGGCACGGAGGACAGGGCGATCTTCGTCAGTTCGACCGCCCGGCGCCATCGGCGTCGTTCGGCCTTGGTGAGCTGGTCCGCGGTCAGGCCGATCTTCTGCTGGATCAGCTTGGCCAGTGCGTTGTCGAACTCCAGGCCTCCGAGAGCGGTGATGCCACGGGAGGTCTGTTCCTCGAAGAGGCTGTCGTCGTATTCGAGGACGGTGACGTCGATGGTGCCGCCGCCCCAGTCGAAGACGAGGAAACGGCCGGGGATCGGAACGTCACGGACGTACGAGATCGCGGCCGCGGTGGGCTCGTTGAGCAGGGCCCGGACCTTCACTCCGCCGAGCGCTGCCGCGGCACGGGTGCGGTAGCGGGCGCCGCCCGTGGCATTGGCGGGGACGGTAACGACCGCGTCGGAGAGGTCGAGCAACTGAGCGGAGACGCCTTCCTTCATCCGGCTGAAGAGGGAGGCGGCCGCGACCGTGCTGTGGAACTTCTCCGAGCCGACCCAGACATGGTGTTCCTCGAGCTGAGCTGCCACTTCAAGGCTGTCGATATCGCCGTCCTTCTCGGCACCGGAGCGGGTGCCGAGCATGCGCTTCACGGCGTCGAGCGGCTCGCTGGTACCGGTCTTCGCCTCCCAGCCGAAGCAGAGGGTGCGCTGGAGGTCGCGGACGGACAGCACGGAGGGGAAGAGCTGCTCGAACTCCGACATCCGCCACTGGGCGGGCACGTTGTCGCCGTCGACCGGCAGCACTTCGGTGGTGTGCCCGTTCCAGCGAGCAACAACCGAGTTACTCGTGCCGAAGTCGATACCGAAACTCATCGTGGTCCTCTCTGATTCATCTGCTTGCTAGCCGCAGCGCGCAACGACTGTCGATAACTCATCTTCTTCTGCTCACGGCCACCGGTTGTCATACCCTCCGAACCAGTTGGAGACCAGGAACCGCCACGCGATCCCTCCTCGGGAACTTGCCGATCGCTGCTTTCCTCAGAGCGGGGAGACATAATACGCGGCTCTGACTGCTTACCCCTAGGCCGCTGCCGAGACGAATCCACTGCTTTCTTCACTTGCGAGCGATGACTCGCGCTGGCGGTTTCCGCAACCTGACTTTCTTCAAAATTCCCGCCACCGTCCGCACCTCGGTCAAGTTTACCGATCTCCCTGACTGACGAATCCCTGGGATCCTGTTGAACATCAGGCGCCTGACCCCGATGAGCGTTCTTCTTGTGCAGAGAATCACCAGGACTCACATTGAGGTCCTTCTTCCGTTTTTCCCCCGTCTCCGCATGTGTGGCCCTACGCTTCTGCCCTGGCTTCATCTTTTCCGCTACGGACATAGGCAGCGAGTTCTTGGGAACGGCTCTGAGCCATCCGCGCTCGACAAGCTTCCCAGATTCCCTGTCGACATAAGCCGGCGCTGCAACTTCATATGCAACCGGTCCGCAGCTCATCGCCCCAGGTGGATCTTCCACCACATTGAACTGTGAATGATCACCGGCCTTCCGGACAATTTCCAAGCCGGCCCGCGACAACTCATGGTCGATCCGCGCCAATACGACCCTCAGGCTCTTAGACTCCAGAGTCTGGCGATGAATAGTAGCCAACTGGGCCAAGTGCATTTGACGGGTCCTCATTCCCTCCATCACGCCGCTCCGCACAGCATCGGAAATTTGAGGAAGGACACGTCTCATCAACTCAGCCCGGATGACACCGACAGGGTCACCCTCTGCCCCCTTGCCTTCAATAAGGACACCCAAGGTCTCAGCTACGCGCTCCAGTTCCTCTTCCACCGCCGGCAGGAGTGCTTCGTTGATGGACTTGAGGATCGCCGGCGCGTCCAGGGCCCCCGCGGAAATCTTAGGGATGTCACTAGCGGCAAACTTCCAAGGTTGCATATCGGCTGCTTTGGGTTCACCGTTACCGAAATTCTGTTCCCGCCCTGCAAAAGATGCTCGCTTTTGCCGGGCTTCGCGCGCCCTACGACTTTTACTCACGATGTGCTGCTCCCTGGATCTTCAAGGGCTGCAGTATCTTCAGCAGCCGGGGAAAGGCGTTCTGTCGCCCTGGTGATTATTTCTCGGGCCGCCTCGGTACGAGACCACTCGCGGTCGCTGTCGGTGGGCGGCTCGGTGAGCCTCTGCAGAGGTTCGGGCGGAAGTTCCAGCCGGTGGCTCGTGCCGGTGGGGTCCTTCCAGCGGTGCGCGGCGAGCGGGACGGCGAACGAGCGTACTTCCTGCTGCTCCCGCTCGGCCTTCTCGATCATGTCCTTAGCGCGGTTGATCCGGACGCGGCCGCTGTCGTCGAGTTCCTTCCTCAGGGCTCGCCAGGCCTTCTTCCAGTCGTCCGCCCCGTCAGGCACGCCGAGCACCAGACACGGATTGAGTGGCTGGTCGCGTTCCCCGGGGGGACGGTTTTCCAGGAAGTCCCGATTCTTCCGCAGCACGGCTACGGCACCTCCGCCGAGCTGCTCCCGCACCGGGGGACGGCCTTCAGCGTCCTGTTCCAAGAGTCTGAGCGACTCCGTCATCTCCTGGCCGGCGCGCAGGTAAGCCTGAATGTTCTGGGCCTCCCAGCGCACTGGCTGCGAGTGATGCCGGAGCCTTGCGGCCATGGTGAGCGCCGCTTTCCTCCTCTGCTCCGCCGTCTCGTCGTCCCCGCGGAGGAGGGCACGGTGCATCTGCCGCACGGCTCTGATCAGGGTCCGTACGCCGATCCAGCCGTTGAACTTCTTGTTGCTCGCGCTGTGCACATGGGGGTGGACCCTCTCCAGGAGGACCCACAGCCGCTCGTCGGCGACGAGGCCGTCCGGGACTTCCCCGGTCCGCCGCACCTCGCGCAAGGCGTCAAGGAGCTTCTGTGTCGGCGGAAGGAGCTCGGTCCACTCATCCGCGATGGCCTTGGCCTCGTTGGCCTGCAGTCTCACCAGCAGGCGCCAATCCTGCGGCCAGCCATGGCCGGGGTCCGTTCCCGGGCCGGCCTCTCGGCGTTCCCGTTCCAGGGGCCAGGCCAGCAGGTCCATCTCTTCGTCGGTGAGGGACGCCGGGTCCAGGCGGGCGCGGAAGTAGGCGGCGCGGGAGGTGCCGTCGCGCTCGGGGACCGCGCCGATCCACTCCTCGTCGATGCAGTCGTCGAGAAGCGGCCGGGGAAGCTTCGCCAGGAGCGCCCTCTGCCGAGGGGCCGGCAGGTTGGTCTCCGCCAGGCGACGGTCGTCCTGGTAAATCTGCCACATGCTGCCCGGCTCCCCCAGGAGTGGCAGCGGCTTGTCCTCCAGCAGGGCGCGGGCGCGGTCGTCGAGCCGGCCGTTGAAGACGTCCAGCCCGTGGTCTTGTGCCATGACGAGCAGGGAGACGCCCGAGACCGGATCATCCTGCCGGGACGCCGCATCGGCCGCGGCCCGCGCCAGCTTCTGCGCGGAAAGCGTCCCGGTCTCCGCCTTCAGCGTGTTGGGCAGCATGATTTCGGCGAATGAGCGGGCGCGCTCCCAGGCCTCCCGGTCGGCGAATCCTTCGGGGACCGGCTGGGGCACGGCCGGTTCCGGCTCCGGTTGCTTCTGCCGCGGAACGACTGGAGCAGGGCTGCCGGGGGCTTCCGCGCCCTGCGGAGCTTTCCCGACGGTCCGGCCCTGGGCGCGGGCCTGGCGGAGGGCGAGGCGGCGGGCGATCTCGCGCTGTCGCAGCTCCTCCAGCCGGGCCTGCTCGTCGTGGCCCGCTTCCAGCGGGATTCCGGCCGTCATCAGAACTCCTCCGCGAAAATGCGCACCTGCTCGATTACCGCAGCAGGGGTCCGGTCCAGGCTGTAGGAGTCGGCGAAGGCGATCCTCTCGGCGAGGCCATCGGCACGGACCTCGTTACGAAGTACCTGGAGCCGTTCGTTCCCGCACTCCTCGGCGGCGGACTCCAGCGGATGCTTGACGGCGACCGCGACGGGCTCGCCGGTGAAGTCCGAGGTGAAGAGCGCCACCGGTCCAGCAGCGGTTTCCTTCAGGCTGACGTTGGGCTCCTCGTCCGCCCATCCCTTCAGCAGAACGGCGTGCTCGTTCGGGTCGATCTGCAGTTTCCGGCCGCGCAGGGCGTCGGTCAGGTCGCGGGCGAGCCGCCAGTCGTACAACGGGTGGAGGCGCATATTGGAGTAGTCGCGCAGGCAGGCGTAGCAGGAGCTGCGGCAGTTCTGCGCATGATGGTCGGCTTCCAGGTCGTGCACGTACCGGTCGACCGCCCGGAGGAACTCCTCGATGTGTTCCTCCGAACCGAGATAGGTGCTGAAGCCCGCGCCGTTGTCGAGGCTGTCCGCCAGGTAGGCCATAACGGGAGCAGCCACCGGAGCGTCCGAGCCGTGGATGCCGCTGAGGAGTTCCTCCGGCTGCACATCCAGGTGCGGGGCGGCGGCACGGCGCAGCAAGGCCGCCAGCGAGTACCAGGCGGCCCGTCGACCGTGGTAGGCCTCGGGGAAGCGGTCGATCTGCTGGGACTTCGAAATGTCGAAGCGGAGGCCCCGGCTCGTGTCGAGGGCGTCTTTGGCCCCGATGAAGAGCATGTCGGTGTGCTGGGTGGCGCCGAGGGCGATCTCCAGGTCAGCTTCCGCCTTGGGGTGGTCCAGAGCGACGTATCCGCGCCACGGGCCGGTGTTCTTGGCGAACCGGAAGAGCTTTCCGGCATTGGTGTTGACGATGTAGCGGTCTCCGCTGCCGGTGTGGACGACCATCCAGTCGTCGGCGGCACGGTGGATGCGCGGGGCGGTCTTCTCCAGGTCGGTGGCGGTCCGTGCGCTGGTGGCGTTGGAGCCGAACTCCCGGTAGCCGTCGTAGTCCCGTACTTCGTGGGCGGCCCGGAAGCCTGCGGGCTCCCGGAAGGGGACGGCCCTGTAGTACTTGCTCTCCGCGCCGCAGGCGGGGCAGGTGCCCGCGCTCCCGGTTTCCGGGTCGACGACGGCCTGCGGGTCCACATGGGAGCAGATCCGGCACATGGCGACCAACTGTTCAGGTCCGAACGGGTCTTCGGCGGCTTGTACTCCGCGACCGCTCGGGACGAGGGAGACCACTCCCCTGGAGCGCAGCAGACGACCGTCCTGCGGGGTTTCACTGCCCGGTGCGAACTTGCTGAGAGCGACGGCCAGGTCGCGGTTGACGGAGTCTGCCGGCGGCCAAGGGAAGGTCTTCTGCGGGATGCTCCGGTAGAGGAGGCGGGAACGGGTCGGGAAGCCGAACATGGGCAGTAGACCCGCCTCTGCCAGACGCTGGCTGAGGTCGGAGTGGCCGACCGTCTTGGCTGCCACCTCGTCGACCTGACCGAGGAGTTCCTCGATGGCGGCCACCGGCTCGATGGCGGCGATGCTTTCCGGTGTTCCGGCCCGGAGGGCGGCGGCAGTGGCTCTGACGCGGTCCGGGCGCTCGGCTATCCAGCGGCGGACGGCACCCCGGTACGTCGGCCAGTCGCCGGCGAGGCCGAACTGTCCGTGGACGTTGGTCGTCATGTCCGGCCCCTTCCGGCGGTCCTCCGGCTGCAGGGGCGCGAAGGCCTGGCGCAGGACCTCTCCCAGCAGGACCCGCCGAAAGACGGAGACCATGCCGAGGACCAGGTAGGGCGGCGGAGTCGGGTCGTTGGTGATGGCTTCCGGGCGGGCGAAGTAGTGCTCGTCGTGACTGCGGCCGCGGCAGACGGTGAGGGCCACGGCGACCGGACTGTTGCGGCGGCCCGCGCGTCCCACCCGCTGCTGGTAGTTGAAGCGGGTGGGCGGCATGTTGGCCATGATCACGGTGTTGAGGGGGCCGATGTCGACACCGGCTTCCATGGTCGTGGTCACGGAGAGCAGTTCCAGACCGTCCGCCTGCGGGACGTCGTTGTCGCCGAGGAAGACGTCCTGGAACAGGCTCTGCCGACGCTGGGCCTCCAACCGGTCCGTCTGGCCGGTCAGCTCCGCCGTGCGCAGGGGGAAGTCACCCGTGCGATGGGCGGCCTTCCATGCGTAGTAGTCGCCTTCGAGGACTCCGCTGTACTGCTGAGGAACGGCGGGCAGCGGGGTCAGGCACTTGGTGCACAGCCCCGTGCCCGGGTGAAGGTGTGGCCGGTGACAGGAACGACATGTCCAGGTCTTGTTCTCCCCCGGGCGGAGCGCCACCTTCTCCGGCTTGATGACGTAGTCGACCACGGCGTCCTTCCAGACGCCGAGCACTCGGTCCTCGATCGTCTGCAAATCAGTGCCCTGGCGTTCGGCGGCCTGCTTCCAGAAACGCTTCAGAGGCGCAGGTGGCCTCTGTAGAGAAGCACGTATCCGGGTGAAGCGCCGCATCAGGCCGAGAATCCGCAGACTGGCGCGCGCCACGGCCTGATCGCTGTCCGGGCCGGTCTCCAGCGGCAAGCGGTCGTCGCGCAGGCAGAGCCAGCCGAGTCCGAGCGATTCGAAGTCACGGCCGCCGCCGGAGAAGAGGCTTCCGATCGTCTCGAGGCGGAGGCGGGAACGGACGCGGTTGAGCAGTTCTTCCTGTGCCTGGGTCTCCACCACCGCTTCCCGGTCCCGCTCCCAGTTGTAGAGCGCGGTCCAGGGCTGTCCGGCCGAGGTCTGCTGGAGCGAGGCCGCGGGACCGGCAGGGTTGGTGCCGTACTTCAGCAGCATGCCTTCGAGATCGGAGGCGAGGTCGTCCAGCGAGGGCAGTTCGGAGAACTTCCGCTCCAGGTCGGGCAAAAGTTCCGGTTCGGCGTCGAGGTCGTCGGCGAGGATCGCCTTCAGGCGCCCCCAGTCCGCCGGGCTGCGGTCCCGCAGCCGTTCCATCGCGGCACGGGCGCCCGCACGATCGGTGGGCTCCCCGGCATAGTGGGCCTTCACCAGCTGAAGGTCTCCGAATGGATCACCTTGGTTCTCGACGGCCTGGGCACTGAGCAGGCGGAGAAGGTCCTGGTGGTGGCGGAGGGCAAGGCCGCTGGCGAGCTCGGAGGCGTCGTCACGGCTGTCGGAGAAGGCGATCGCCTTGCGCTGGCCGTCAGGGAGGTGGCCAAGGGCTTCGGTCACCAGCACCTGGTTGATCTTGTAGAAACCGGTGCGCATCCGCCGGACCGGCGCGTTGCGCAGCCGGTCAGGAGATTCCAGCGGGATGAATCGGCCGTCCCGGTCGTATCTGATCTCCCAGTCGTCGCCGCAGGCGGGGCAGCGGGTGGGGAAAGCCTGCAACCGGGCCGGGTCGTATGCCGGCTTCTTGCCTTCCTTGTCCAGGGGCACGGAGATGTGGAAGGACCATCCGGTGTGCTGGACGTCCCGATTCTCCAGGCGGCCGGTGGCGGGCTGGTAGGCGCTGCGGCGGAACTCGAACTCGACCTGCGGCCCACCGTCGGACAGGCCCGCGTGCCAGCCGTGGTCGTCAAGGCCGAGGCCCTTGGTACGCGGCCAGTACACGACGTAGTTCGCCGCGGTGGGTGCGCCGCTGGCCTCGTCGGGGAGCAGGTCCATGTCCGGGAAGTCGGTGTGGAGAGCACCGGTGAACTTGCGCCGCTGGGTGTCCTTGGGACTGGCGTACCCGCCGAGCATGAGGTCGCCGCAGGCCTGGCAAGAGAGGAGTTCCAGCACGCGGGCGCCGCAGGTGCAGCGGGACGTGGGATCGGCGAAGAGTCGGCCGACTCGCCGTTCGGGGCTGTGCTCCACGGGAATGTCGGGGCAGTTCGGGTCGGAGCAGGCCCAGATGCCCTCAATGTTACGGAAGAAGAAGTGGGCGCGGAGCTGGGGAAGTCCGGGGTCCTGGGCGGAGCCGAGTATGCGCAGCACGCCGTGGAGTGCGTCCTGGCGTTGTCTCTCGGGGACGCCCGGGAAGAGGTTCTTCGCCAGTGCGGGGGCGGGCAGAGCACGGGGCTTGTCGTTTGGAGTGAGCGCGCGCTGGAGTGCCGGGCCAAGACCGGTCTCCCGGGCCAGGGCTACGGCTTCGTCCTGGGTGACGGGGGCCTTCGCGGCCTGCGCGAGGCGTTCGGCGTGTGCGGCCAGTCCTCCCTCGCCGTGGATCTCTTTCGCCTTGCCGGGGATGATCACACGCCGGGAGCCTGGCAGGGCGAAGAACCCGTCGAGGAACTCGTCGTCCCGGCCGGCCTCCAGAGAGGCGGACGCGGCGAGCACACGGAACTTCTCGGGGCTCTTGTCGAGGCCGAGACGGTGGCGGAGGTTGCGCAGCAGGTAGGCCACCTCGGTGCCAGCCGTGCCGCGGTACATGTGGAGCTCGTCGAGGATCAAGGTGAAGCGGGCGTCCGGGGTCTCCTCCAGCCACTTCCTCGTGGTGCTGAAGATGTGCTCCTCCTGCTTGCGAAGCAGCATGATGTTCAGCATCGAGTAGTTGGTGACCATGATGTCTGGCGGCGCGGCCTGCATGTCCCAGCGGGCGTGCATCTCCGCTCCGCCGAGGCGCGGGATGAAGGGCCGCAGTTCCTCGTCGAGCTTCTTGTCGGCCTTGCGCTGCCGTTCCTGGACCTCCCTCAGGTACTGCCGGAGACGGAAGTTCGCCGGTTCGGAATCGCGGCTGCCGGAGACGGGGGTGGCTCCGGTGTAGCGGCCGAAGTAGAAGCGGTGTCCGTTGCGCTTCCGGTCCAGCCATGCGTGGGCCTCGCGACTGTCCAGCGACTTCCGGAGCCGGACCAACTGGTCGTCGGCGAGGGCGTTGGTGGGGTAGAGGATCAGCACGCGCATGGCGGCGGGGTGTCCGTGCTCGCTCTGTCGGCTGGGCACGTAGTCGCCGTCTCCCTGCCACCATTCCCGCTGTACAGCACGAGTGCCCTGCCAACGGACGGACTCGGCGACCAGGTCGGCGAGGACCGGCAGCAGGAAGGACTCCGTCTTGCCGGAACCGGTGCCTGCGGTGACCACGAAGTCCTTGCCCTCGCAGGCGGCGACCAGGGCGTCGTGCTGATGCTGGTAGAGGCTGGTCACGCCGTCGGGAAGCGTGAAGCGGGCGAACTCGGCCGCGTCGGGGTGCGCCCCCGCTTCGGCGAAGGACTCCGCGATGCCGACGTCCCGGGAGGCATACCGCGGGCGCAGTTCGATCATCGGGTCGCGCCAAGCCCCGTTGTCCCGGTCCAGGAGGTTGCGCCGTTCCTCCATGACGGAACGGTCATCGACGCCGAAGGGGGTGTCGTAGTAGCGGAAGAGTGCGCTGCGCAAGTCGTCGAAAGTGCCCATGACGTCCTGGACATGGGTGTCCGTCACCGCTGCTGTCGGCTGTTCGACGCTCACTTGTTCCTCCTGCCGGTGGCCGCCACCGGTCGCGGCACGATCTCCAGGTTCTGCTGCAGCGAGGCCGCAATCGCCTCGGCGAGCGCCCTCGGCACGTTGTCGTACGCGCGGGTCTGCGTCTGCTTGCCCACTGATGGCGGGAAGCCGCTGCACAGGACGGCCGCGCGCTCGTGCAGCGCGGGCAGGGGCGCGTACCGGTCGACGAGGAGCCGACCGGTGCTGGTACGGCCCTTGCCGGATTCCGGCTGCCAACGCATCGCGCCGGCGCGGTGGCGAGCGAGCTCCAGGTAGACGCCCGTCTCGCGTTCGACTGTATGGAAGACACCGTTGCGGCGGACGCGGGTCAAGCGCGCGTAGTCGGCTCCGCGCCACCGGTACAGGCCGTCCTCGTCGTCCCTTTCCACGGGGACGAACCGCTGGAGGCGCAGCTCGTACTTCTCCAGCGTGTTGACGGTGCTTCCACCGGGCGGTGCCGACTCGGGGCCCGGCGCCGCCTGCGGCAGCAGCTCCATCAACTGCAGAGCGGCGCAGGGAACGTAGCGGGCCCCAAGGAACTCCGCGGCTTCCTGCAGGATCAGCGGGTCCTCGTATTGGAACAGGAGAGTGTCGGGCAACGGGGCCTCACCGGTCTCCGGCGCGTTACGGACGGTGATCAGCTCCATCCACTCTCGTGCCGCCTCCTCGACGCGCTTACTGATCTGCGCCGTGCGCGCTCCGGTCAGCACCGCCAGGCCGTCGGCGTGGGGCAGCCTGGTCAGCACCGGCGGGGCCACCGACCAGCGGTCGGCGCGCAGGTCCACGTCGATGAAGCCGAGGGCGGCGACCCTGCGCATCCAGTCCCAGTCGGCGTACTCCTTCAGCTCCAGGCCCCGTGTCTGGGCCTGGCTGCGGACCCCGTCGCGCAGTGCGGACGCCTTGCCGCTGCGGCTCTCGCTCAGCCAGCGCAGGAGGATTCCGCCGAACTCGTTGCTGCTCTTCGGTCCCGTCATCGGTCAAGCTCCTTCGCTGCCTGCACGTACGCGGTCCACGAGGGCTCGACGGACGCCTGCTGGGCGCTCAGGACGGCACGGGCCCATGCCCGCAGGTTGCCGGCGCTCTTCGGCTTCGGGGTTCCGGGGTTCACTGGGCGGCCCTTCCAACGTCCGCTCCGGCGCTCCAGCAGCCAGCCGCCGACGCCGTGGAAGCCGGCCTCGAAGCGGAGCGGAGCGGGAGCATCGGGGAGACGTTCCGTCCACCAGTCCGGTCGCTCCGGGGCCTCCAACGTCCACAGCCGTCCGTCGGCCGACGCGAACAGCACCTCGTCCGCGTCCCGACGGCACAGCTCCATGACGGCTGTCGTGTCCTGGACCGTGGCACCCATGCAGTCAGCTCCCGTGATGCCGGTCGACGAGGTCTGCTCGACGAGGACGGAGGGCGACTCCGAGGCCTTGCCGTCCACGACGGTGAAGCCGCAGGTCTTGGTCACCTTCGGCTCGACGACCGCCTGGTCCGCGGTGGCGAAGTCGATCCCCACCCCCGCACAGCTCACCGTGTGACGGCCCGGCTCCAGCCGGAGCACGGCCAAGGGGACGGGGCGGCCCGCGGCAATCGCCTCTTTGAGCTCGGGCCGCTCCTTCCCGTCGACCAGCAGCGTGTCGTCCATGGCGTTCGGCAGAACCACATGGGGTTCGCCACCCCGCAGATACAGGTGGGGATCGAGCGAGGGCGCGAGTTTCAGGCCGCCCTCAAGACGAAGCTTGAACTGGGCCGGAGGCTGCAGGAGACCGACCGCGCCCTGGACCTCCTGGAGCGCCCGGCGCAGGGTGACCGCGTCGTCGAAGGTGACGGGCTTGTGCAGGGACCAGCCCCGCGGCACCCAGGCCAGCTTGCCGGTGTCGGCGCTGCGGCCCGTGGTCGCGGCCTTGTCCAGCAGCCGCTGCACATCCCGCTGCGCGGTCGGGGCGGCGAGCACCACGTGTGCCTCTCCCGGGCGGAAGCCGTCGGTGGCGGCCCAGACGCCGAGCACGTCGTCCCGTGCGAGCACCAGGACGGAGCAGGAGGGGCGGCTGAGCACCAGGTTGTCCCCGTCGCGGCGGATGCTCCTGGCGAGGGTGTCCGCGCTCGGGGCGGGCAGGCCCGTCACTTCGTAGTAGGCGGTGTCTCCGAGCTGCTCAAGGACGACGCCGTCCTTGAACTCGACGCGCTTCTTCGGTTCCGCGGACCGCAGACGCGCCACCCAGCCGAGACGCCCCGCGTCCAGCCGCACCAGGAGTTCGGCCCGGGTGACACCGGTGGGCACCAGCTCGTCCGAACCGTCCCAGGAGGCGGCGTAGTTGCCGATAAGCTTGGCGAGGAAGGGACGGAACTCATCCTCCTGCAGAGCGTTGCGGAAGCCCTTGGAGAAGTGCTGCTCCATGGCCCGGATCTCGATCTGGGCCAGCAGCGTCTCGCCCGGCAGGGGCCAGGTCGTGCCGTGTTCCCGCAGCGACCGGAAGAACTTCGGTATGAAGGACCGGTCCGCACCGCTGAGGAGTGCCTGGGACTGGGCGAACCCGATCATGCTGCGGTTGGAGGGCAGGTCGGCGGGGGTCGGAATGGTGCAGAGGCCCCGCGCGCCCTTCTGGCGGTGCTGCCAGGAAGCCAGCACCTGCCACATGCGGGAGACGGGTTCGTACTGGTGGCTGCCCAGTTGCTTCTCGTCGCCGGTCATCAGCTCGGAGAAGCGGGCATGGTAGGCGGTGCCCCGGTGGTTCCGGTCGTTCACCATCCGGGACGCGGCCATCACCGAGCAGGCCAGCAGGGGCAGGAAGGCAGGCACGCCGTTCTTGTCGTGCTGCCGCTTGCGCCACCGATAGTCATCCAGCGCGCCGTACGGTTCCGCGGTCCCCAGCCGCAGGAACTTGCCCACGCACCGCGCGAGGGGTTCCTCCATGCCGTATCCGTGCCTGAGCTCCTGCTCCACGTCGTCGTCCACGTAGAACAGCGTCGGGTGACCGGCGTGCTGCCGCCCGAAGAACTCCTCGGCCAGTACTTCCTGCCACGCCTGATAAGAATGGTCCACTCTGTCCCCACAAAAGAGGTTTCGATGCCCTGCGCGTGATACGCGATATCCCCTGGACACGGAACGGTCTTACGCATCACTCGAGTCCGCCGCAGACAACGGGCTGCCGCCGAACGCCTACTGACGCGCCGGCCCTTCAGACCGACAGCCCTCGGCCGTCACCGCCCATCGCGACTTAACGCCGCGCGACAAGCGAAGGCATGTCCACCCATCCCCCACCACGTTTTCACAAGCGACCCATCACAGCGCCTGCACGATGCACTAAAAGCCGGACATCAAGTGCAGGTTCCCTGCAACGAGAGGCTACCTGTGAAGGTTATGTGTGCGAGCGGGGGATAACCAACTGTTCTGCTGTCGGGCGGCGCGACCGGGAGGGCGAGGCCCACCGTCGTGACACTTGTCGCCCGCCTGCCGGATCGAGGCATGCACTCAAGCAGCGACCGAGAAGGGGCCTGCTCCAGAGCCGAGCGAGCGCAGGATCCGCGCCTCTTCCTTCCGCGCTGCGGAGGAAGGGATCCGGCCGTTGGCACGGCGGAGGGCGAGGCCTGCGAAGGCGTCAGCGGTCTCGTTGAGGTCGTGTCCGATGTGGCCTTTGAGCCAGCGGACCTGGACACGGTGACGGTGGCGCACCAGGCGGTCCATCAGTTTCCGGCTCTCCGGAAAGAGGAGGGTGCGGTAGGCCGCTGCCGGGTCGGCAGAGAGCAGGGCCGCGTTGACGGCGTCGACTGCCTCGGTGCTGTCGCACAGGAGGACCACGGGTACGTCCTCGTGTTGCTCGATGAGGCCGAGGGCGGCAGCGCAGATGCCGATGACTTCGGCTTCGCCGCTGCTTGATGCCAGGGAGTCGCCGTATCCGACGGTCCCGTCTTCGGCGGCCCAGCCATAGCCGCACAGTGCGGACTCGTCACCGACGGCGGCGTCGGCGACGGCCACGACGGCAATGTCGGGAAGGTCGGCGAGCATGGCGTAACGATCCCCGTCGGCCGGAACCGTTGCCGCCGGACGTCCACCGTCCCGGCCCTCGCCCGTGTCGACAGGGTGGACGTCAGCCAGGACGGCTGCGAGAGCGCGGTGGCAGTGCGGGCAGCCGTCGGCCTGTTCGGGGCAGCACTCCTGGTGCCTCACGGTCAGCTCGCACACGCTGTGCCACAACTTGGGTTCGGCGTCGGCGAAGCGCGCCAGCGCCGCGGCGCGACACTGCGCGATGAGTTCCGCGAAAGGCCCCGTGGTCATGCAGGCCCGCATCCGGTCATGGAGGTCCGTGACCCGGAGCTGGGCTTCGCGTGCGCGGGCGGCGAGAACCGCGGTGTCCTGGTAGGCGTCGTCGAGAGCGTCTAGTCGACTGCGCCGTACGGAGGAGGTGAGGGCGAGTACGTCCCGTTCCGCCTGACCGATCACATAGCGGCCCCAGGCCAGCGCGGCACGGGCGTGACGGCCCCAACCTTCGACCACCGCGTCGTGCGAGAGGTACGGGTTCTCCTCCTCCTGCGCGTCGCGCAGGAGGGCCTGAACGAAGGCGTCGTCGTCGCAGTCCCGCAGTTCACGCACCGGTGCCGGCAGATCATCGCCTGCGCCCTCCGCTGTCCGGCCCCACGCCCACCGGGCGAGATCGCTCTCCGGCGCCTGCGGTGTACCGTCCGGCAGCCCTCGGTCGCGGAGTTCCTGCCGCAGCGCCTCAGCGAAGGCCGCCGGGGACGCTGTGCGCGCCACCCTCAGCTCCAGCATCTCCACAGGCCGGGGGCGACCGGTGAGGCGGCGGGCACGCTGCTCCTTGTACAGGGCCTCCGCCTGCGACCGGGCCCGTCGCACCTTGCGCGCGTGCGCTCGGAGCCGTCGCAGCCGCTCCGGGGGCTGGACCGAGAGTTCCGCGCGCCGGACGGCCCCGCGAGCGAGGACATCGGCGTGAGCGAGAACGACGGTGATGGGACCGGCGAGCGAAGCGTGCTCCAAGGCCGCGACGGTCTCCGCAGCGCAGATCCCGTTCATTCGCGCAAGGACGGCCTCCTGCAGGGCGGTGAAATCGTCGGCGAAGCGACGGACCAGCTCTATGCGCTCGGTGATCGTCACGATGGCCTTCCAGGTCGCGGGTGGTGTTGAGCGGGGTCGCACATGTCAGGTGCATGGCCGCCCCCTGGGTGGTGATCGATCGCCCGATGCCTGGCCCGAGACACCGCACCCCTCGGCTTCCCGCCGAGAGGAGTAGTGACCGGACAAGGAGTGGGGGCGCTCAAAGACATGGCTATGGCAAGGAAAGTTCGCGCCTCACGCCGGGGAGCATCGCTCACCATCGGAAGCGACTACATCAAAGCATGACCGTGAAAGCACTGTCCAACGGTATTCGTGAGTTGACTCATGCTGTAGGTTGTAACCACGCCGACGACCGGAGCCAGGACCACATCCATGTCACAGCCACCCACAGCACCCGCCCAGGTGACAGCCGCCGAGATCTCCCGCATCGCGGGCGTCACGCGCGCCACCGTCAGCAACTGGCGCCGTCGGCACGAGGACTTCCCGGCACCCTCGGGCGGCACGGACAGCAGCCCGCTGTACGACCTGGAGGTGGTCCGTGCCTGGCTCGCCTCACGCGGACAGCACACGGCAGCCACGCCCAGCGCGGAGCTGCGGACCACCCTGCGCCTTCGCGAACGGTCCGGCGCCGGCACGTCCGACCTGCTCCTGCTGGTTCTGGCAGCCGCCCGCCGCCCCGCCGACGGCCTCACCGGCCTGCTCGCGCTGCCCGACGACGAACTGGTGAAGCAGGTGAACGACGCGGCGGCCGGAGTCGCGGACGTGGTGCCGGACACGGAACCCGTCCGGTTCACCGACGCCGACACAACGATCCTGCGCGCTCTGCTGCTCTGTGTCCGCGACGAGAGCGCGCAGACGACGCTGGGCGTACTGGCGGAGAGGGAACTGGAGGACAGCGCCGCCAGTGGTGCCTATCGGACCCCGGCCCCGCTCGCCGACCTACTGGCCCGCCTCATCCCTGGCTCCCCCGCCCGCGTCCTCGACCCGGCGTGCGGCAGCGGCACCTTGTTGTCGGCCGCCGCCGCGCGCGGCGCGCGCGAGCTGTACGGGCAGGACAGCCTCCCCGTCCAGGCACGGCGGACCGCGGTCGGCCTGACCTTGACGGCCGAGGAAGGCGCGAACGTGACCGTGCGCACGGGTGACAGTCTGCGCGCCGACGCCTTCCCGGACCTCACCGTCGACGCCGTGCTGTGCAATCCGCCCTATGGCGACCGGGACTGGGGCCACGACGAACTGGGCTACGACTCACGCTGGGCGTACGGTCACCCGCCCCGCGCCGAGTCCGAACTGGCCTGGGTCCAGCACGCGCTGGCCCACCTCGAACCGGGCGGCCACGCCGTGCTGCTCCTCCCGCCGGCCACGGCGTCCCGCTCCTCCGGCCGCCGCATCCGCGCCGAGCTGATCCGCAGCGGCGCGCTGCGGGCGGTGGCAGCTCTGCCGTCGGGGGCGGCGATCCCGCTGCACATCGGCCTGCAGGTGTGGGTGCTGCAGCGGCCGGAACCGACCCGGCCGGCGTACCAGACGGTGCTCTTCGTCGACACCGTGGGCGAGCCCGCGGCACCAGGGCGCGGCGGGAGCCGAACCGGTGCGGTGGACTGGGCGCGGGTCACCGAGCAGATCCTCTCCGCGTGGACGACGTACGCCGAGGACCCGGACGGGTTCGAGGCGCAGGCGGGTGTGGCGCGGTCAGTGAGCGTGGTCGACCTGCTCGACGAGGTCGTCGACGTGACCCCGGCTCGGCAGGTGCGTGCGTCCCAGGCAGACATCGACCCGCAGGAACTGGCCGGTGAGGCCGCGGCGACCCGCGAAGGGTTGGCGGCGGCAGTACGGACGGTGGCCGAGCTGGCTGGCAGGGCGTCGTGGGACGCCGCGGGGGCTTCGGCCCGCGAGTGGCGCACCGCCACGGTGTCGGACCTGGCCCGGGGCGGGGCGCTGAAGGTTCTGCGTGCGGTCCCGGTCTCACCACGGGCGATGGCCGCGGAGCCTGAGGGCGCTGAGGCCGGCGCCGACAGCGGGGAACACTGGCCGGCTTTGACGGGCGGCGACATCGCCCGCGGAACCGAGCCGACAGGACACGTCCTGGACGTGCAGGCCGAGCAGATGCCGGAGATCGCCGTGGGCGACGTCCTGGTCCGCAACCTGGTCGGCGGCACAGGCGCCGTGGCCCGGGTCGCGGGCGAGGCGGAGGCCGGCGTCCTGCTCGGCGCGGGCGTCCACCTGTTCCGGCCGGACCCGGCGCGTCTGGACCCCTGGTTCCTCTTCGGCTTCCTCAGCTCCGAGGCCAACCTGGCGGGCGCCTCGACCGGCAGCTCGACGCTCCACCTCAGCCCGGGGCGGCTGCGCGTACCGCTGCTGCCGCTGGCGGAGCAGCGACGCTATGGCGACGCGTTCCGCCACGTCGAGGCGCTGCGTGAACAGGCACGGCGCGCAAGGGACCTGGCCGAGGAGACGGCACGGCTCGTGAGCGGGGGGCTCACGGGCGGGCAGTTGCTGCCGGACCCCACCGAAGCTTTCGAACTCCCCCCACACTTGATGCGGACGGACGAGGAACGAACCCTCCCTCCGCGCTCGCAGTCATCCGTACCGGCCCTGGAAGGGAAGCGGAAGAAGTCTTGAACAGCAGCAAGCACACGGAGTTGGCGAACCACGCGTGGTCCGTCGCCGACCTCCTGCGGGGGGACTACAAGCAGTCCGACTACGGCAAGGTCATCCTGCCGTTCACAGTGCTGCGGCGGCTGGAGTGCGTGCTGGCACCGACGCGCGACAAGGTCGCGGAGATCGCGGAGCAGCACAAGGACAGCGACATCGACCCGGACCGCTTCCTGCGCCGGGCCTCGGGTCACGCCTTCTACAACAGGTCCAGCCTGACTCTGAAGAAGATCGCTGCGGACCCGCAGAACGCGGCCAAGAACCTCGCGGTGTACGTGGGGGCGTTCTCCGACAACGCCCGCGGTGTGCTGGACCGGTTCGAGTTCGCCCAGCAGATCAAGCGGCTGGACAGCTCGGGGCTGCTCTACCAGGTCATCGGCAAGTTCACCGACCTGGACCTCCGTCCCGAGGTCGTGCCCAACCACAACATGGGTTACATCTTCGAGGAGTTGATCCGCCGCTTCTCCGAGCAGTCCAACGAGACGGCCGGTGAGCACTTCACGCCGCGTGAGGTCATCCAGCTGATGGTGCGGTTGCTGGTCGCACCGGACGGCGACGCGCTCCAGCTTCCGGGCGCCGTACGGACGGTCCTCGACCCCGCCTGCGGCACGGGCGGCATGCTCTCCGCGATGGACGACCTGATCACGGAGCTGAACCCGGACGCCACGGTGGAGGTGTACGGGCAGGAGCTCAACCCCGAGTCGTGGGCGATCTGCCGGTCCGACCTCATGATCAAGGGCCAGGACCCGGAGAACATCGCCTTCGGCAACTCCTTCTCGGACGACGGCCACAAGCGCAAGACCTTCGACTACATGCTGGCCAACCCGCCGTTCGGTGTGGAGTGGAAGAAGGTCAAGGACGAGGTCGAGGCGGAGCACAACTCGCTCGGCGACGCGGGACGTTTCGGTGCGGGCCTGCCGCGCATCAACGACGGCTCGCTGCTGTTCCTCCAGCACATGATCGACAAGATGAAGCCGGTGGACGTCGACGGCGGGGGCGGTTCGCGTCTGGCGATCGTCTTCAACGGCTCGCCGCTCTTTTCGGGCGGCGCTGGCTCGGGCGAGTCGGAGATCCGCCGCTGGATCCTCGAGAACGACTGGCTCGAAGGCATTGTCGCCCTGCCGGACCAGCTCTTCTACAACACCGGCATCTCGACATACTTCTGGATCCTGACCAACCGGAAGAGCCCTGACCACAAGGGCAAGGTTGTCCTGCTGGACGCCCGCGACCAGTGGCAGAAGATGCGCAAGTCTCTCGGCGACAAGCGCAAGCAGCTGGGCACGGACCACATCGCCACGGTGGTCAAGCTGTACGGCGAGGCCCTGGCCGTGGCGAGCGACGCGGAGCACCCGTTGCACGGCAAGGTGAAGGTCTTCTGTAACGAGAACTTCGGCTACCAGCGGATCACGGTGGAACGCCCGCTGAAGCTGCACTTCGAGGTGTCGGAGGAAACGCTGGCGGCGTTGGAGGCGTCCAAGGTCATCCAGAAGCTGCCGCAGGCTCCTGCCCTTGCGAACGCCTTCAAGTCCCTGATGAGCACGGGCTGGGGTACAAAGCAGGAGGCTTGGCTGGCGCTGAAGGACGCGGTGGTCCAGGCCGGCGGGACTTGGCCTACGGGAGCGCCGTTCAACAGAGCATTGCGGGAGGTCATCGGCGTCCGGGATCCGGAGGGTGAGGTCCAGCTCGTCAAGGGGCAGTCCGAGTCGGATGGGGAGCTGCGGGACTACGAGAACGTTCCACTTGGTGAGGACGTCGAGGAGTACCTGGCGCGGGAGGTTCACCCGCATGTACCGGACGCGTGGATCGACCACAGCAAGACGAAGGTCGGGTACGAGATTCCGTTCACGCGGCACTTCTATGTGCATGAGCCGCCGCGGCCACTGGCTGAGATCGATGCAGAGCTGAAGGCGTTGGAGGCGCAGATCCGGGGGCTTCTTGAGGAGGTGACGGAGTGACTTTCGATCTGGCCATTGAAACAGCAAGTCGGCGGTTGCCCAACACTTGGCGGTTCGAGCCGTTCCGACGGCATGCCATCCTCGTAAACGAGACGAACGCGAACAGGTCCATGCCCCTACTTTCGCTTGCTTCAACCGGTGTGATCCAACCACGAAGCGAGGACGGCGGTTTGGGAAAGCAGGCACCGTCGGAATCAACCATCGAAAGATACTGGATCGCCAGGCCAGGAAACCTAGTGGTTAATCCCATGTGGCTGACCGGTGGCGGCATCGGCGTGTCACACATCACCGGCGCAGTCAGCCCTGACTATCGCGTCTATCGACTCGGAAACGACCTACACCCAAACTTTGTACATCACCTCCTGCGAAGTGCCCCATACCGCGATCAGTACCGCCTGTATACTCGAGCGGACACAACCTTCGATCGTCGGGTATCCAAGGAGAATTTCCACCCCATGCCCCTGCTCATTCCTCCACTGGAAGAGCAACGTCGCATCGCTGAATTCCTTGACGTCGAAACCGACCGAATCGACGCGTTGAGGTCGCTGAAGCTGAGCCAGCAGATACTCATTCGCGAGAGGTTCAACACGGAGTTGATTCACCGTGTACTCCCGCCTGATACCCGCTCTAACTGGCGCGCAACCCGTGTAAAGTACATGTTCACGGAAGTACGCAACGGCGTATGGGGCGATGAACCGCTCGGTGATGGAGCCGATGTCCATTGCGTTCGGGTCGCCGACTTCGTTCGGGACCGGTTGCACAGCACTTCACATGCCCCGACGCTGCGTCACGTAGAGCCCAATCTGCTGCGCGGGAGAATCCTGTCTCACGGGGACGTACTGCTGGAGAAGTCTGGCGGCGGCGAAGCCAGCCCCGTCGGATTCGCTGTGACTTTCTCTTCTCAAGAGCGATCCATTTGCTCAAACTTTGTTTCCGTCCTACGTCCAGCAAATGACGTATACCCCAGATATGCTGGCCTTCTCATGGCCGCTCTCTATAAGGCTGGCCGGAACATTCCATTCATCAAGCAGACGACAGGGATCCAGAACCTCGACAGTGAGGGGTACCTCGCACAAGCCGTTGCAGTTCCCGACTTCGCTCAGCAGCAAGCGCTGTCGCGTCAAATCGATCACGATCTTGAGCTTGTCAACGGCGTCGGAGACAGGCTAAGCAAACAAATTTCTCTCCTCCAGGAACGCCGCCAATCCCTGATTACTGCCGCCGTAACCGGCCAGTTCGACGTATCCACCGCCAGCGGCCACAACGTAACCGAAGGAGTCTCCGTATGAGCCCCGTGCACGACGAGTCCTCCTTCGGGTCTCACATTGTTGCCGCCCTCTGCGAGCGAGGCTGGCGGGAGGCCAACCCCGAGGACTACCGGGCCGACCTCGGGCTCGACACCAACGAGTTGTTCACCTTCATCGGTGCGACCCAGCCCGACGAGTGGGACGAACTCCTCACCGTCTACAGCGGCAACCCCAACGAAGCGCAGCGCGGTTTCGCCCAGCGCCTCGACCGGGCCATCGCGGACGACGGGCTGCTCCACGTGCTCCGCAACGGCGTGAAGGACCGCGGAGTGCGGCTGCGCGTCGCCTACTTCGAGCCCAACCTCGTCTCCGACCCCTCCGTCCTCGACGGCTACCGGGCCAACCGTCTCTCCGTCGTCCGGGAACTCCCCTACGCCACCAAGCAGGCCGACTGGGGGCACCGGCTCGACCTGACCCTGTTCCTCAACGGCATCCCGGTCGCCACGGCCGAGTTGAAGAACCCGCTGACCGGGCAGGGTGTCGAGCAGGCCAAGGAGCAGTACAGGACCGACCGCGACCCGACCGAGCTGATCTTCACGCGGCGCGTCATCGCTAACTTCGCCGTCGACCCGGACCTCGTTTTCGTTGCGACGCAACTGCGCGGCATGAGCACCCGGTTCCTGCCCTTCAACACCGGCTCGGAGGGCCCCGGCCAGCCCGGCGGGACGGGGAACCCTCCATCTACGACCCCCTTCGCGCACAGCACCTCGTACCTCTGGGAAAAGGTCTGGCAGCGGGACAACTGGCTCGACCTCCTCCAGCGTTTCGTGCACCAGCAGAAGCACAAGACGCCCGGCGGAAGCACCACCAAGTCGACGATCTTCCCTCGCTTCCACCAGTGGGACGTGGTCCAGAAGCTCACCGCGCACGCGTCCGTGCACGGCGCCGGCCAGAACTACCTGATCATGGCCTCCGCCGGGTCCGGCAAGTCGAACACCATCGGCTGGCTGGCCCACCGCCTGAGTGACCTGCATGCCCGCAGGGACCCGGCCGTCCTGCGGCCCGACGCGCTCGCGAGCGGCCGTATCAAGCCCGGTGAACCCGTCTTCGACAAGGTCATCGTCATCACCGACCGCCGGGCCCTGGACGCCCAGCTCTCGGCGACCGTCGGCAGCTTCTCGCAGACCGACGGCCTGGTCGTGAAGATCGACGAGAAGCACGGGGCGAAGAGCGAGCAACTGGCCCGCGCCCTCTCCCGGGACACCGGGAAGATCGTCACGGTCACCCTGCACTCGTTCCCCGCGCTGCTGGACTACATCAAGCGCAACCCCACCGAGATCAAAGGCACCCGCTTCGCGATCATCGTCGACGAGGCGCACTCCTCGCAGTCCGGCGACGCCGCCACCGCCGTTAAGTCGGCACTGCGAGATCTCGGCCTGGACGCCGACTCGGACGACGAGGGCGCGACCACCGTCACCATCGACGACAAGCTGAGGGCGAAGGCGGTCGAGCGCTCCCAGGCCGCCAACCTCTCCTATTTCGCCTTCACCGCCACGCCGAAGTCCAAGACCCTCGAACTCTTCGGCACGGAAAACGTGGAGAACGGCAAGACCGTCTACCGCCCCTTCCACACCTACTCCATGCGCCAGGCAATCGAGGAGGGATTCATCCTCGACCCCCTGCGCAACTACGTCACTTACAACACCTACTGGAAGCTCGCGAACCTCAACCACGACGAGAAGGAGGTCGACCCCTCCAAGGCGAACAGCCTGCTCGCCCGGTTCGCGCTCATGCACGAGCACACGGTGTCCCAGCACGCCCAGGTGGTAGTCGAGCACTTCGTCGCCCACAGCCGGGGCCGACTCGGCGGACGGGCCAAGGCGATGGTGGTCACAGCCTCCCGGCACTCCGCCGTACAGATGGCCCGCGCCATCCGCAGCTACATCGCCGACCGCGAGTACGACACGAAGTACCCGGACCTCGGCGTCCTGGTCGCCTTCTCCGGGTCCCTCACCATCGACGGAGAGGAGACCACCGAGAGCAAGGAGAACGGTGGCCTCTCCGAGAGCGCGTTGCCGAAGGCATTCGGCTACACCCGCGCCGACGACAAGGCCGCGAAAGCCGGCGGCAAGGGCCAGCAGGAGTACCGGATCCTCGTCGTCGCCGAGAAGTACCAGACCGGCTTCGACCAGCCGCTGCTGACGACGATGTATGTCAACAAGACACTGACCGGCATCGCCGCCGTGCAGACGCTCTCGCGTCTCAACCGCACGGCCGACCGCAAGTCCCAGGCCGACCTCGCCGTCCTGGACTTCGTCAACGACGCCGAGGACATCAAGAACGCCTTCCGCCCGTACTTCGAGGAGGCGCACACCCTGCCCTCCGACCCTAACCTCCTCTACACGGCACAGAGCCGCGTCATGTCCGCGCCGATCATCTCGGAGCAGGACATGGACGAGTTCGTCGCCGCGTACCTGGAGGCGCAGGAGAAGGCCGTCGGCTCCCAGGTCAAGTGGGAGAAGCTGCATGCCGAGTTGTACCGGCTCCTGTCCCCCGCGGTCGTCCGTTTCACCGCCCTTCTGGAGAGCGATGAGGAGGACGACGTCGAGGCCGCCGAGAAGTTCCGGGCCAACCTCAACGACTACGTCCGCAAATACGGCTTCCTCGCGCAGATCGTCCCGTACCAGGACCCGGAGTTGGAGCGCCTCTATCTCTACGGGCGCTACCTGCTCAACCGGCTCCCCCGTCTCGCGGACGGCGGGGTCGACATAGGCGAGGTCGACCTCAGCCACCTGCGCGTCGAGAAGACCGGCGAGCACGACGTGTCCCTCAACTCCGAGGGTGCGGCCGAGCTCAAGGGCTTCGGTGACGGGGCAGGCGGCGCCAAGGACGCGGAGAAGTCACTGCTGTCCGACCTCATCGAGAAGTTCAACACGAAGTTCGGCACGGAGTTCACCGAGGAGGACGTCCTCCCGGCCTTCAACGCCACCAAGAAGGACCCGAAGGTCCGGGCCGCCGCCCTCGTCAACGACGAGGAGAACTTCGGCATCGTCTTCGACAAGAAGTTCGAGGAGAACATGATGGACCATGTCTCCACGATCGACACGCTTGGCAAGCGCTACTTCGGCGCGGACCGGGACTTCAAGTCCAACCTCGACCGCAGTGCGCGCCGCGCGGCCTGGCGGATGATCCGCCGGGAGGAAGGGCTGGACGACTTCTGAGGGGATCGGGGCCCGGCGCGGATGCTCGCACCGGGCCCTGAAGCCTGCGTTTACGATTCAGCCGCAAGCAACGAGTCCCACGAAGTGGGTCCACGCTTGTGCCCCGACCGCCAGTCGCTCCCCTTGGCTCTGCGCGGAACGGCTCGACTCCTGGAGCGTGCCGTACGGCAGCGAGGAGCACGACGTGCCGAGCCTGCTGCTTTCCGAGCTCACCGCCAACGCCGTCACCCACGGCCATGTGCCCGGCCGCGACTTCCGCGTCCACCTCCTTGCCCTCTCCGTGCCTGCCCCTCAATCCCTCACCGTCCGCGTGGAGGTCACCGACACGCGAGGCGACGAACTCCCCGCGCCCGCTGCCGATGCCGCCGTCGGCTCCGTCCGCACCGGCGGACGTGGACTTCCCCTGGTCGGGGCCCTCGCCGACCGGTGAGGCTGCGAACCGCGCCCGGACGGTCCCGGTAAAACGGTCTGGGCCAAGTACGCGCTGGCGCGATGCAACCTGTCCGCCATGTCTTCGTAGGACCAGACTGGACGCAGTGATCCCTTTCCGGGGAAACTGGCCGCGGTCAACGGGGCTCGGTGGAACGAGCGAACCGGAGTGCAGGACGCGGGGCGGGGACAGGTGCCGGACAGACCGATCGCGGGCCGCTACGAGTTGTTGGAGCGGCTTGGCAACGGCGGTATGGGTGACGTGTGGCGGGGCTACGACGCGGTGCTGGACCGGCCCATCGCCGTGAAGCGAATCCGGCCGCAGGCCGTCGCCGCCACGCCCCGACTGGCCGAGGAGCTCGAACGACGCTTCCGCCGCGAGGCCCGGATCACCGCCCGCATCCAGCACTCGGGCGTGCCGCAGGTGTACGACGCCGTGCTCGACGCCACGTACGAGCACCTGTTCCTCGTCATGGAGCTGGTGGAGGGCGTCCCCCTCACCCGGTACGTGGACGAGGAGCGGCCCCTGCCGGTCAGCTGGGCCGTCGCGGTCGCCGCGCAGGTCGCCACCGTGCTCTCGTACGCGCACGACGTACCTGTGGTGCACCGCGACCTCAAGCCGTCCAACATCCTGGTTGCGCGGGACGGCACGGTGAAGGTCCTCGACTTCGGCGTCGCGGCGATCCTGCAGACCGATGTCACCAGGCTGACGGCCTCCGGCCACCCCATCGGCACGCACCAGTACATGTCGCCCGAGCAGGTGCGCGGCACCCGGGTCACCCCGCGCACCGACCTCTACGCCCTCGGCTGCGTGCTCCACGAACTTCTCTGCGGCAAGCCGCTGTTCAGCGCGCGCAGCGACTTCGAGCTGATGGACCAGCACGTCCGTGCCGCACCCACCCCGCTACGGCGGCTGCGCGCCGACGTGCCGGAGGAGCTGGAGGCGCTGGTCCTGCACCTGCTCCGCAAGACCCCGGAGGGCCGGCCTGTGGACGTGCAGGAGGTGTACGAGCGGCTGATGCCCTTCCTCCCGGCCCCCGGGGAGTCCTCCGCTCTCGGGGAGGCCGGGCCGCCCGGGGCGCCGGACCCGACGGGGCTCTACCGGCGCCCCTACGCACCCCGCGCCCGAGCCGACAGCCGTCCCCGTGTCGCCCAGGACCCGGCGACGCCCGGTCAGGTCGCCGGGTATATGGTCTCGGCGCCCGAACGGGAGTTGCTGCGGGCCCAGCTGCGGGAGGTCGACGAGCACTACATCGCCCTCATGGAGGAGGAGCGCTACACGCAGGCCGCCGAGGTCGCGGGGGAGATGATCGAGCCGCTGGCGCGGGCCCTGGGCGCCGAGAACAAGGCTGTCCTGCGGCTGCGACGTCGCCGCGCGGTCAGCCGACAACTGGCGGGCGACCACCGGGCGGCCCTGCCCGAGTTCGAGGCGCTGGCCGAGGCGTTCGCCCGCATCAACGGACCCTCCGACGAGGCTGCCCGTGACTGCCGTGCCCAGGCCGCCCGCTGCCGCAGCGAACTCGGCCAGGTGACCGAAGCGCTGGCGGAGCTCCAGGAGGTGCTGGAGGTGGAACGGGCCGTCGAGAGCGACGTCAGCGACGCGGCTGTGGAGCTGCGCCGTGACATCGGCGTGCTGCTGCTGAGCCAGGGCAACCCGGAGGAGGCACGGGCATGCCTGGAGACCCTGTACGAGGACGTCGTGCTCGTACAGGGCCCGCGCCACGAAGTGGCCGTCGAAGTCGCGGAGGTCCTGGCCGTGCTTCGCCGGGAACTCGACGGCGAGTGACCGGCAGAGCATGGCCGGAAAGCCAGTGAACCGATACCCGAACGGCCTGCGGCACGCCATGACGGCCTAAAATCCCGACATGCCGCACCTCGCCTTCGACATAGCCTTCTGCCAGCAGCTGGAGAAGCTCGAGAAGCACGTCAGGAACGGCGTGTTCGACGCCTGGGAGAAGTTCGAGCGGCTCACCCTCGACCAGCTCTTCAAGGACCCGGGCCTGAAGCTGGAATCCCTGAAGGGCGCCAAGGACCGGCAGATCCGGACCATCCGGATCACCCAGGGATACCGAGGTGTGGTCCTCGCACCCGAGACCGGGGACACCTTCGTGCTGCTCAGGGTCGGCCCGCACGACGAGGCCACCGAGTGGGCGGTGAAGCAGAAGGCGACCATCAACTCCGTCATCGGTGCCGTGGAGCTCCGGGAGATCGCCACCCTGGAAGAACTGACCCCGGCATACGAGCGCATCGCGCCCGCCGAGGAACAGCGCCTCTTCGCGAAGATTTCCGACGGGGAGATGGCCGCACTCGGCATCGACGCCACCACCCTCGGGCAGGCGCGTGTGCTGACCAGCCTGGAACAGCTCGACGTCTTCGGGCAGTTCTTCCCTCCGGACCAGTACCGGGTACTGGAACACCTGGCCCTCGGCGCGAGTGTCGAGCAGACGTGGCAGGAGGTCGTCGTGCCGGCGCTGGCCGACGCGGCTTCGCAGGAGCCCGTCGACACCACCGACTACGCGACCGCCATCGCGCACACCCGCACCCGGATCGCCGTCGTCACGGACGCCGACGAACTGCGCGACATCCTCGACAAGCCGTTCGCCGCCTGGCGGGTCTTCCTGCACCCCGCCCAGCACAAGGTCGCCTACCGTCCGTCGTACTCCGGTCCCGCGCAGGTGACCGGCGGACCCGGCACCGGAAAGTCTGTCGTCGCCCTCCACCGGGTACGGCACCTGCTGCAGCATCTGCGCGACGGCGACCGCATCCTGCTCACCACCTTCACCAACGCCCTCGTGGACTCCCTGTACGAAGGACTCTCTCTACTCGTCGACGACGCGGACCTGCGTGACCGCGTGGACGTCATGACCGTCGACGCCTTCGCCGGACGCGTGGTCAGCACCTCGCGTCGCCCGCTCACCGGGTACGAGGAGACTTCCCGTTGGGAACAGGCCGCGGAATCCGTCGGCTTCACCGGCACTCCGCAGTTCCTCGCCCAGGAGTACAAGCACGTCGTCCTCGCCCAGGACATCCGCGGCCGGGAGGAGTACGAGCGCTGCGAACGCCGGGGCCGCGGCAGCGCGCTGCCGTCCTCCGCCCGGCCGCTGGTGTGGCGGACCGTGGAGGAGTTCACCCGGCGGCTGGCCGAGGACGGGCTGCGCACCTACCTCGGCACCTGCGTGGAGGGCACCGACCTGCTGACCGAGCAGGGCCCGTGCTACCGGCATGTCGTAGTCGACGAGGCCCAGGACCTCCACCCGGCCCAGTGGCGCCTGCTCCGCGCGGCCGCCCCGCGGCGCCCAGACGACCTGTTCGTCGCTGGCGACCCGCATCAGCGGATCTACGACAACCGGGTGTCGCTGAAGTCCCTCGGCATCAACGTCGCCGGCCGCTCGACCAAGTTGCGCAAGAACTACCGTTCCACCCAGGAGATCCTCAGCTGGGCGACGGGACTCCTGCTCGGCCGCCCCTACGCCGAACTGGCCGACAGCGGGCGACACGACACTCTGATCGGATACAGCTCCGCCCTGCACGGCTCCGGTCCGCGCGTCCACTCGGCGGAGACGGAGGAGGCCGAACTCGACGCCTTGGTCGAGCAGGTGCGTGAGTGGATGGACGGCGGTGCCCTGTACGGGGAGATCGGGGTCTGCGCACGGTTCAACAAGACCTGCGAGAGGGCCAAGGACCGTCTGATCGCGGCTGGCATCCCAGCCAGCCGGGTGCGTGCGGGAGCCGCCCGCACCGACGACGCGATCAACGTGGGCACCATGCACACCTTCAAGGGGCTCGAGTACCGCTACACCGCCGTCCTCGGCGTCAACGATCGCGCCCTGCCGAATCCTTCGGCCATCACCTCCGAGGAGGACGACCGGCTCCAGCACGAAGCCGACCTCGCCGCGGAACGCTGCCTGTTGTTCGTCGCCTGCACCCGAGCCCGGGACGGCCTGTACGTTTCATGGACCGGGCGGCCGAGCCCGTTCCTGGTGGAGGCCGGCTGCGGTCCGCAGTAGCGAGCACAGCTTCCTCACCATCACCGACGCAAGCAAGCGCAAACATCAGCAAATTGTTTGACGATGCTTTCACTTCCATGGGAAGGTGTGGTCGTTTCAGCTGGTGCAGCGGTACGGCGAAGAGCGTCGTGGCGTGAGGGGTGGACGGGTGGTAGCGAGGGAATGCGGCTTCAACTCCCGCGGCTTTGCCGGGGACGCCTGCGACTGGAATCCCTCTCCTGCCCGCAGCGATGCGGGGACGCCCCTCGACGGGGTGCTCGCGGAAGGGGGGCGTGATGGCCGACAAGGAGACTCCCGACGAGGGGGCGGGCGAGAAGACGGGGCAGTGGGTTGCCGATCTCGCGGAGAAGGTCATGGTGACCGGTGTGGGACCGATGACGGGGTCGATGCCCTGGGCCGAGGCCCGCCTCTCGCGTCGGCAGGGTTCCGACTACAGGGCACCCGGTGACGACGAGCGCCGTTCCCCCGAGGACATGAAGGTCGACATCGATGCGGTCATAGCTCGCCTCATCAAGGAGTCCGTGGCCGCGGCTGGGACTCAGGGGTTCGTTACCGGGCTCGGAGGTCTGGTCACTGCAGGCGTGATGCTCCCTGCGAACGTGGCCGCGTCCGTCGCCATCAACATGCGGATGGCCGGTGCCATCGCGCACCTTCGGGGATGGGACATCCGTGATCCGCACATGCGGACCGTCGCGATGATGCTCGCGATCGGAATGAGCACGCAGAAAGTCCTGGCGACCTTCGGCGTGAAGGTCGGCCAGAAGCTCGGCGAGCAAATAATCAAGAAGATCCCGATCGCGATGATCCGGGCGATCAACAAGAAGGCCGGGACCTACCTCATAGCGAAGTACGGAACCCAGCGTGCCGCCATCACTCTCGCCAAAGGTGTTCCGATCCTGGGAGGCCTTGTCGGAGGTGCTGTGGACGCAGGAGCGACGGCCGCCATCGGACGGGCCACGGACAAGGCCTTGCGCGGCGACATCCCGCGAGCTGAGGAACCGGAGTAACGAAGAAGCGAGCCTGGTGGACGAGCGCTCGCCCGTTCCTCGCTGCGCACGGAGAGGCAGACGGAGGACTTCCGGCTCTGCCTGCGCTCGTCGCCGCCAGGCCTCATCAGATCTCGCCGAGAACGCGAGACTTACGATGCTCCGCACATCACGATCAACCAAGAAAGTGCCACGAGGACTGCGACCGTCAGGTCAAGTTGAGCACCACCGGACCGTTGGGGCCGAGAACCACGTTCCCTGGCTTCGAGTCACGATGCAGCAGATCTGCACCGTGGACCGACTCCAGCGCCTCGACCAGCCCGAGTCCCAGCGCGACCCACGACCCGAGCTCTGTGATAAAGCCACCCATCTCGACCTGGGTGTCCAAGGACGGGCCGGGGATGCACTCCATGGCGAGCCACGGCTCGACGGCCTTAGGCGAGGCTTCGAGGAACGTGGGAACCCGGGGACCGACCACGGTACGAATCGCATCCACCTCGGCGATGCGCCGCGCCCGGATACGTTCCAACCTGTCCGCGTTGTCGTCGGCCTGCAAGGCGGGCCGGATCGTCTTGACCACGGCCAGCGCGCTCTCCCTTATGGCCGGCACATCCGGATCAGCCATCCGGTGAGCGGACTGCCAGGAGCGGTCCCAGCCTCGAGCAGCAGGCGTCGTACCAAGTGCGCCCGGCCCATGCCGCCTTCGCCCAGCACGGAAAGTGTCACGACTGGCTTGGAAGCCGTGGAGAGCCCGAAACTACAAGTGGCCGGTTAAGCGGCCATGCGTCAGGATTGGTCCGTGCCTGTTTTCCTGGATGCCGTTAGGGGCTTGGGGCGCCCTGTTGTGCCAGCGCCCAGGATGCGGCGAGTGGTGTTCGTCGCGGTGCTGAATATGGAAGGGCGACTTGCCCTAGTGGCGAACGACCTTCCTGGAGCCCGTCCCCAATGGGTGCTGCCTTCAAGATCCGCCCGAGCCACGGAGTCCTACCGCGAGGCAGCAGTGCGCGTGCTGCACGACGTAGTCGGCGCGATGCCGGTGCGCGGGGGCGCCGTCGAAGGATGTCGGTGGGCTCAGGTTCCTGTGCCTGTGAGGCGGAGCCGTCGAGAGGCACACGTGCTCATATTTCGTCTCACTGCGACTGGTGACCCACCCGAACCTCTGTTGCGGAAGGGAGCGACACACTGGGTGGGACCCGAGGAGTGGCCGGAGTTGGGCACACGGTGCGATCTACCGAATGTAGATGTGCTGCTGACGGGATACATGGAAGGGTGGATCCCAGATGGGCGGATCACACTGGAGCCTTAATGCCTCATCCCTTCGGTACCCGTTTGTCACTCTGCCCTGGCGATCGCGGTGACGGTCTCCTGCAAAGCCGCGGCAACCGCCGGCATATCCTGTTCTCGTAGGCGTACAGCGGGTGCGTGCACGGCGATCGCGGCGAGTGGCTCCCCGATGCGATTCCGGACGGCCACCCCTACGCTGTGCAGGTCGTGTGCGCTTTCTTCGAGGTCTGCCGCCCATCCTCGGACTCTGATTTCCTGCAGCTCCACCTCAAGCAGCGGCCATTCGGTGATGCTCGCTGCTGCCGTTGCGGCGAGTGCAGCCGGAAGAGCCGCGCGCACCTGTGCCGGGTCACGGAGCGCAAGAAGGGCCTTGCCCGCCGCTGTGACATGCGCGGGAAGGGACTGGCCAAGCGGAACGCTGACGCGCAGAACCTGCCGACACTCGACTCCGTCAAGCAGCCGGACGACGGCGGCGTCCAAGCTATACAGGCATACCGTCTCCTGCAGCTTCTCGGACAGTTCTTCGAGGGGTCTGCGGGCCTGCCGCCGGACGTCCAGCTGGGCGATGGCGTCCAGTCCCATACGTACGAGTTGTGGACCCAGTGAGTATCCACGCTGTCCCGGATCATGGCGCAGGAAGCCTGCGTGCGTCAGGGTGACCAGCACTCGGTGTGCGGTGGAGCGGGAAATACCAAGTTCCCGGGCGGTCTCGGTGACACCGACCCCTCCCCGGTCATGAGCCAGGGCGAGAACATCCAGAGCCTTTGTCGCCGACGCTAAGGCTTCGGTCGCCGACAGATGATTTACATCCACCATGAAGGAACGGTAGCGCCCATGAGCTCCCACAGACCGGGAGCTTCGCCAAAATCCACACCGTCAGATTTCCGCGCTGACACGCCTCACGGCTCCAATGCGGTTCCGCAGAATTTCGACGAGCCACTTCTCCGCCATGACAGGTCGTTTTCTGCGATAAATCAGACTGAATTTAACTCACTTGGGTGTGCTGCTGACCGCTTTATGGCACCTCACAAGAACTGTGCGCGTGCCACAGTGTGGCGTCCCTAGACTGGCAGCGGCCTTCCTTGAGGAGTTCACCATGGCGGGATACCGGGCAGGCGCACCTGCGTCGAGCAAAGGTGTCTATGTCGGCTTGGCCCGGCATGCCGTGGAGGAACTGATCACTTCACTGCGTGGCGAGTTGGCCACGCTGGAGGCGGTCCTCGCGATGATGTGCCAGGAAGTCGAATTCGCCAATGTTCACGAAGAGCGGCCAGCCACCGAGAAGGACATGACAACCGCCCAGCCCTCCGGGGAGGCACGGTCCGAAGATTCTGTCTCCGACGAGGATCCGTCGACAGAAGAGGCGCGTCCGAGCTCTGGTACACAAACCCTGGGACCTCCACGCAACGGAAGTATGCGCGATGCGATCCTCACGCTCCTGTGCGCCACCCAAGAGGCGATGTCGATCACCGATATCGCGGCGGCCGTGCGCCCGGGTGCGGACGCGACGGTCCGCTCATCCGTAGGGAAAACCCTCAACCGCATGAAGCAACTTGGGGAGGTGGAAAACGTAGCGCCAGGGATGTTCCGGGCCGTGCTGACATCCCTAGTTTCTTGATCCACCTGAGCGTGACCCCAACCCAATAAGCAGGCCTCCCTCGATTATCGGTCGAGGGAGGCCGCCCAAACGCACGAACGGACGCTTCTCCTAGCAGGGTTCCGGTCCGTCGTGCACGTTCACTCTAGCGCCGCCGACGGTCGCGCTAGAGAGAATCTGTGCCGTCATGCGATGGACCGTGCACGACTGACCCCAAACGAGCAATTGAGGATCAGTCATGGGCACATTGAGTCGCATTCGATCCGGGCCAGAGTGCAAGGCCCAGAGCGCGCTCCAGCCGGCAGACCGTCAGGACATCCGGCCAGCTGGCGCCCGCCAGCAGATCGCCGATGGTCTGCCTGCCGACGTCGCTCTGGGCGGCCAGTGCACGCAGCGAGAGTTCCGGTCGCTCTCCCAGGGCGGCGGCGAGGCGGCGGGCAATCGTCTGAACCACCGCTGCAGCGGGCTCCCCAACGATCCGGGCATCCGGCCACTCATCCGGGTCGACGGCGTAATTCCGTGGCGACGCCGTGCGCGCTCGACCTCCGGTCATGAAGATGCGCTCCTTCAGATCATGATCGACACTGACATCAGCGGCCGGTTAACCGGCCAGATGTCATGGGCCTTGCGCCTGGAGGTCGCTGTGTCGAATCGCCTGCTGGCGTACGCACCGAAACCGGAGACGGTGCCGCCTGCCCAGTGGCGCTGCATCGCGCCGGTCGTCCGCTCGCTGGGATTCCTGGCGGTTGCGTCCGGGCCCTACGGCCCAGATGTGATCATGACGCCGCTCGCGCGGCTGGTCGCCTGGACCGAAGCCCAAGGCCTCCCACTGGAACCCTCGGTGATCCTTGACCAGAGCACCGTCGAGCGGTTCATCCTTGTCGGCTGCCGCGACATGGCCGCCAACAGCCGACGTACCTGCAGCAGCCAGCTGCGCCGGGCATCCGAGGCGCTCCTGCTGGATCAGCTCGGACAGCATCCGCCGATCCGGCTGAAGGCTGCCGCGAGCCCAATGACGCCTTACCCACCGGCGGAAGTCGCCCACTGGCTGATCTGGGCGCAGAGCCTGCCCACCGCGGCACAGCGACGCAATGCCTGTCTGCTCTTCTGCCTCGGTGTCGGGTGCGGCCTCGCTGTCGAGGATCTTGTGTACGTTCAGGGGCGGGATATCCACGCGGGCCCCACCGGGCGGGCACTGGTCAAGGTCCACGGGCGCAGGCCGCGCACCGTCGTGTGCCGTTACGCCTACGAGGAACTGCTCCTGGCGGAGGCTGTAGACATCCCGGGAGGCGCGTACGTCTTCCGGCCGGACTGGCAGGACCGCACCAGCAAGCACATCGCATCGGATTGTCTCGCCAAGTACCCACGGATCATCGGCCGTTGCGACGGTGCGGTGCTGCAGACCCAGCGGCTGCGCACGACCTGGATCGTCGATCTGCTGAACGCGGGCATTCCGCTGAAGGTGATCCTCAAAGCGTCGGGGCTCGCGACGCTGCACAGCCTCTCGCGCTACCTCGTCTTCCTCCGCGACGTACCCGAAGCAGAGGCATCCGATCTGTTGCGGGGAGCGGCGGCGTGAGCAGGAAGAACCCGGAGAACAAACCCTGCCGGCGCACCGGCCTCGCCCTACGCCCCGCACCGCAAGCCCCCGGCCGCACCCTCAACGATCGCGTTGTGAACCAGGTCTTCCACCTTGTGCGGCACAGCGGTGTACTGGAACGCCTCCCTTCCGACGACCACAGGCCGGGACCCAAGGGCATGCCCTTCCGCACTGTATTGATCGGCCTGATCCTGTCGCAGTACATGGGCAAGAGCGCAAACATCGATGACGCCTGGGAGACTCTCTTCTTCGCGCTGTCTCCCGGGGCCAAAGCCCTGCTGGACGTTCCCGACATCGACCTGGACATCCCTGAAGGGGCCACCGCCGAAGAGATCGACCACATCGCGCACAAGCAGTACGCGATGTCGAAGCGGGTCTACCGGTCCTGGACCTCGATGACCAAGCGCCTCGACCCGGCGCCGCACGACCGCCGCAAACGACTGACACTCGGCGAGGCCAAGAAGATCCGACGGCAGTGGAATGCCCGCGCCAACAGGGACACCGTGCGCAACCTGGAAGCCATCGCCCAGGACTTGGTTCTCGCCCCGGTCATGGCCTCCTACCAGCGCGGCGACTTCGCCCGCTGGCACGGTCATATCGCGGTCGACGACACTCCGGTTCCGGTCTGGGGCAAAGAGCCTGACTACCGCAGAGACCGGGCCTCGCTTGAGATCACCGCCGGGATGTACACAAAGGGAAGAGCGCCGAAGCGGCCGGTGTATCCCGGCGGAGCAGTGGCCCCCACGAACACCGGCACCCGACGCGGCGCAGCCAACAAGCCGGCGACTCGCACGATCAAACCGACGCAGAAGAAGACCAAGGCACCGGAGAAGAAGGAGTTCCGCTACGCCATGATGGCCGCGTTCCCCGGCCACGGCCACGGCGACCTCGCCGGCGCCTACCCTGCGGTTTGTCTCGGCATGATCCTTCATACGCCGGGCACTGAACCAGGGCCCGCCGCCCTCCGGGCCATCCAACCGGCCTTCGAGCGGGGCCTGGTCAAAGATCTCTTCTGCGCCGACCGGGGCATCTCTCAGGCCAAGTCCCACAACCTGCATCTGCAGCTGCTCGAACTCGGCCTCGACGTGGTGAAGCACTACAACGACGACAAGGTCGACCGGCAAGGGGAATTCCGAGGCATGGAGCTGGTCGGCGGCGAGTTCTACTGCCCGATGATGCCCACTCCGCTCGTCACCGCAGGCACCGCTTACATCAACAGCCGCACGGACGAGGACCGCGCCCACGCTCTCAATCTGATCCAGTCCCGAAAGGACTTCCAGACCAAGGTCAAGGAGTACGGGCCCGCGGGTGACCAGCGTCGGCAGTGCCCGGCCCTCGGACCACACGCCACGGTCACCTGCTACCGCCGCCCCCAACCGCGCCCGTCCACCATCGTCGACCTCGACGCCCCTGCTGTCCGCACCCCGGCCGCCCTGCCCTCCATCACCAAGCCCAAGCGGGACATCAGCGCCTACCCCGACATCTGCACCGGGAAGAGCATCACTGTCCCGGGCACCGTGCTGGCCAAGTGGCGTCAGAAGTACGCCTTGTTCACCCCCCTGTGGCAGGAGGCATGGTCCGGACTGCGCAGTCAGAACGAGGGCGGCAACGGAAACCTCAAGAAGTCTGCCCTCGACAGCATCGACAACCCCCAGTTCCGCCTGCCCCACGGACGCGTCGCGCAGACGCTGCTCAACGCCGTGATCATCTTCGTGGCGAACCTCAGAGCCATTCGACGGTTCCGCCGTGACCAAGGCATCCAGCCGCGCAAAAACAGCACGCCGCATACAGCACCCACAAGCGGCCAGCCCATCGAGCCATCTCGGTCGCAACCGCTTGCGACCGGGCCGGCCGAGCCTCTGCCACGTGAGTGACGCGCCCCCGCCACACTCCGTCCCCTGAAAACCCCACATGCCTGCGTCACGGCCACGAGCCGTCGCGCAGGCATGTCCTGTTTCCGCAGGTGAGAGGTGCAGCACCCGGACTGTCACCGCACCAACCCCTCACCGAGCCGATCACGCGGCCCGAAGGCCCCAGGAACGACGAAAAACCGGTGAGTCATATGACTCAACCGGTAATTCGTGAACGCATCGGAGACGATCTCGTGAACGTCCCAATGATGGTGTCCGAGGGGGGACTTGAACCCCCACGCCCGATAAAGGGCACTAGCACCTCAAGCTAGCGCGTCTGCCATTCCGCCACCCGGACAAGGTGTCTGCCGCCTTGCGGGGCGTGTTCCCCGCGGCGACATGGACAACAATACCAAGGTTTCGGAGTGCGTTTCACCTGCATATCCGCACTGTGAGGCGGGGGCGGGTCCGGGCGGACCCGAGGTGGGTCAGGGCATGAGGTGGTAGTCCGGGAAGTTGCCCGGCAGCCGTTCGCCCGCCGGGCCCCGGGTCACCGCTCGCACCAGCAGATCGCCGCCGACGAACGCGCCGCGCCAGGACGCGCCGAAGCCGCCGAACAGCTCGTCACGGTCGCCGCGCGAGCGGGGCTTTCCGTGCCCCACCTTGAAGGCGCGGATCTGCGGCGCCAGCCGGTCGTAGGTGGCCCGGTCGTCCGTGGACAGCGTGGCGACCAGCGCGCCGTTGGACGCGTTCATCGCGGCGAGCAGCTCCGCCTCCGTGTCGACCAGGACGATGGTGTCGACCGGGCCGAAGGGTTCCGCGTGGTGCAGCGGGGAGGACGGGGGCGGGTTCAGGAGCGTGACCGGCTGGACGTAGGCGGAGGTGTCCTGACCGGGCAGGAAGCGGGCGTCGGCCGGGTTGCCCCGGTGCAGCGGGATCGCGCCGCGGTCGACGGCCTCGGCCACCTGGTCCGTCAGCTCCTTGGCCTTGGCCGCGTTGATCACAAGGCCGAAGTCCAGCGCGGGGCAGGGGTCGTCGGGCCGGTCGACGGCGAGCGGGTGACCGATCCTGAGCGTACGGACCGCCGGAAGGTACGCGGCGAGGAACGCGTCGAACAGCTCGCGCTGGACGACGAAGCGCGGGTACGCCGTGCAGCGCTGCTTGCCGTAGTCGAAGAGTTTGGGCACGGCGGCCGTCAGCGCGTCCCAGTCCGAGTGGTTCCAGATGCCCCAGGTGTTGAGTCCCTCCTGTTCGAGGATGTGCCGCTTGCCGAGGTCGGCGACCGCCGTGGCCACCGCGGCGCCGGTGTCGCGGCCGCCGACGAAGGAGACGCAGCCGATCTCCGGCGCCCGCACCAGCGCCTCCGACAGCTCGCCCCCGCCGCCGCTGACCAGGGTGACGGGGATGCCCTCACGGGCCGCCAGCGCGCAGGCCAGGGTCAGACAGGCGACACCGCCGTCGGTCGGGGTCTTGGCGATGACCGCGTTGCCCGCCAGCGCCTGGACCAGCAGGGCGTGGACGAGCACGCTCATCGGGTAGTTCCAGCTCGCGATGTTGGAGACCGGGCCCTCCAGCGGCGCCCGGCCGGCGAGCATCGGCTCGATGCCGTCGACGTACCAGCGCACTCCGTCGATGGCCCGGTCCACGTCGGCCCGGGCGAGCCGCCAGGGCTTGCCGATCTCCCAGACGAGCAGCAGGGCGAGGAGTTCCCGGTGCTCGGCGAGGGCGTCGAGGGTGGCGGCGACCCGGGCCCGCCGTTCGTCGAGCGGTACGTGCCGCCAGGCCCGGTGCTGGTCGAGCGAGGCCCGTACGGCCTGCCGGGCGGTGCCCCGGTCCAGGCGCGGCGCGCCCGCGATCGGGCTGCCGTCGACGGGGCTGGTGGCGGGCAGGGCCCGGCCGTCCGCCTGCCAGCCGGCCTGCCAGAGGTTGAGGACACGGTCGTCCCGGAAGGCCTCGGGGGCGACGGCCAGACAGCGCCGCCAGGCCTCGGACCAGGACGTTCCGGCTTTCACGGTGAGGGTCCGGGGGCCGGGAGCCCCACTGTCCGGATTCGGGTCGGGGTTCAGGTCGGGGGTGGGTGCCATGGTCGGACTCCGCTCTCGGTGCACAGTCGGGGGCGGGATATGGATGGCTCGCGCCGCACGCGGTTCGCACCACCGGGCACGGGCGGGCGTGGGGTACGCATGGACGCATATACGGACGTCCTGCGGATGACGGTTTCGTCCTCACAAGCGTCGCTCGTCCCTACACGACAAGCCTCGCTCGTCACTACATGCGTCTCTCGTCCTTATATGCGCTTCTCGTCCCTACAGCGTCTCGCACGGATGAACGTAGTGGCATCCACCCGGCGGGTGACAGTCACCTCGCATCAACTATGAGTGACATCACGGCCGCGATCGTGTCCGGCGAGCGTGGCCAGGACGAGCCGGGCCGTGTCCGTCGGCGTGTCCCCGACCCGCACGCCGGCCGCCTCCAAGGCCCGCTTCTTCGCCTGCGCCGTACCGGACGAACCGGAGACGATCGCGCCCGCGTGCCCCATCGTCCGCCCCTCGGGCGCGGTGAAGCCCGCGATGTAGGCGACGACGGGCTTGGTGACGTGGGCGCGGATGTGAGCGGCCGCGCGTTCCTCCGCGTCGCCGCCGATCTCGCCGATGAGGACGATCAGGTCGGTGTCGGGGTCGTCCTGGAACGCGGCCAGGCAGTCGATGTGCGTGGTGCCGACGACGGGGTCGCCGCCGATGCCGACACAGGTCGAGAAGCCGACGTCGCGCAGTTCGTGCATGAGCTGGTAGGTCAGGGTGCCGGACTTGGACACCAGGCCGATCCGGCCGGGCTCGGCGATGTCCGCGGGGATGATGCCCGCGCCGGACTGGCCGGGGGTGATCAGGCCGGGGCAGTTGGGGCCGATGATCCTGGTTCCCCGCCGCCGCGCGTGGGTGGTGAAGGCGACGGTGTCGTGCACCGGGATGCCCTCGGTGATGACGACGGCGAGGCCGATGCCCGCGTCGGCGGCCTCGATCACGGCCGCCTTGGCGAAGGGGGGCGGGACGAAGACGACGGTGACGTCGGCGCCGGTCGCCGCCATGCCCTCGCGGACCGAGCCGAAGACGGGAACCGCGACGGTGGCGCCCGCCCGGCCGTCCGGGCCGCGGGGGACGTCGAAGTCGACGGTGCGGCCCGCCTTGCGGGGGTTGACGCCGCCGACCACGTTGGTGCCGGCCGCGAGCATCCGGCGGGTGTGCCTGGTGCCCTCGCCGCCGGTCATCCCCTGGACGAGGACCCTGCTGTCCTTGGTGAGGTAAATGGCCATGTCGTCCCGTCTCCTCAGGCGTCGGTGGCGAGTTGCGCGGCACGGCGGGCCGCGCCGTCCATGGTGGTGGCCTGTTCGACCCGGGGGTGGGCACTCCGGTCGAGGACGGCGCGGCCGCGGGCCGCGTTGTTCCCGTCGAGGCGGACCACGAGCGGTTTGGTCAGCCGGACGCTCTCCAGAGCCCGCACGATGCCTTCGGCGACCGCGTCGCAGGCGGTGATGCCGCCGAAGACGTTGACGAGGACGGACTTGACCGCCGGGTCGGCGAGGACGACGGAGAGCCCGTCGGCCATCACGCGGGCGGACGCGCCGCCGCCGATGTCGAGGAAGTTCGCGGGGCGTGCGCCGCAGCCCGCGACCACGTCGAGCGTCGACATGACGAGGCCCGCGCCGTTGCCGATGACGCCGACCTCGCCGTCCAGCCTGACGTAGTTGAGGCCCTTCGCGGCGGCCGCCGCCTCCAGCGGGTCGCCGGGCGCGGGGGTGTCGGCGCCCCAGCGCTCCTGCCGGAAGCGGGCGTTGTCGTCGAGGGTGACCTTGCCGTCCAGGGCGAGGATGCGGCCCTGCCGGGTGCGCACGAGCGGGTTGACCTCGACGAGGAGGGCGTCCTCGGCGACCAGCACCTGCCAGAGGCGGACCAGCGTGTCGACGGTCTGCGGCGGCAGGCCGGCCGCCTCGGCGATCTCGCCGGCCTTCGCGGAGGTGACGCCCTCGGCCGGGTCGACGGGGACGCGTGCCACCGCCTCGGGCCGGGACGCGGCGACCTCCTCGATGTCCGTGCCGCCCTCGGCGGAGGCGATCGCGAGGAAGCCGCCGGCCGCGCGGTCCAGTACGTAGGAGACGTAGTACTCGGCCTCGATGTCGACGGGCCGGGCCAGCATCACGGCGCCGACCCGGTGGCCCTTGATGTCCATGCCGAGGATCTGCCGGGCGGTCAGTTCGGCGGCGGCCGGGTCCGCGGCGAGCCTCACGCCGCCGGCCTTGCCCCGTCCGCCGGTCCTGACCTGGGCCTTGACGACGGCCCGGCCGCCCAGCCTGCGGGCGATCTCGCGTGCCTCCTTCGGCGAGTCGGTGACCTCGGCCGGTGACACCGGGATGCCGTGTTCCTCGAAGAGCTGTCGTGCCTGGTGTTCGTACAGGTCCATCTCGGCTCCTGTCGTCTGCCTGCTGAGTCCTGCGGCGCCCTCGGACCCGCCGGTCCGCCTCCCGGCCCCGGCCTCCTGGCACCCGGCCCGAAAAGTGCCGCACGCCCCTGGACACCACCCACCGGATGCGGGATAACAAGCTTCATACAGTATTCGTCGACTGTATGCAATGTACCGCGAGAGCGTTCCCACCCCTACGAGCTCCCACCCCTACGAAGGGACAGGACTTCGCCATGCCCGACGACACGCAGGACGACGTGATCTCCGGCGGCCATCTCGTTGCCAAAGCGCTCAGGGCCGAGGGGGTCGACCGCATCTACACGCTGTGCGGCGGCCACATCATCGACATCTACGACGGCTGCGTCGACGAGGGCATAGAAGTCGTCGACGTACGCCATGAGCAGGTCGCGGCCCACGCCGCCGACGGCTACGCACGCATCACCGGCAGGCCCGGCTGCGCGGTCGTCACCGCGGGCCCCGGTACGACCGACGCGGTCACCGGTGTCGCCAACGCCTTCCGCGCCGAGTCCCCCATGCTGCTGATCGGTGGCCAGGGAGCCCTCACCCAGCACCGGATGGGCTCCCTCCAGGACCTGCCGCACGTCGACATGATGACGCCGATCACCAAGTTCGCGGCGACCGTGCCGGACACCGCACGCGCGGCGGACATGGTCTCCATGGCGTTCCGCGAGTGCTACCACGGCGCCCCCGGCCCCTCCTTCCTGGAGATCCCGCGCGACGTCCTCGACGCCAAGGTGCCGGTGGAACGGGCCCGGGTGCCGAAGGCGGGGCACTACCGGGCCTCGACCCGTTCGGCGGGCGACCCGGAGTCGGTGGAGAAGCTCGCCGACCTGCTGGTGCACGCCGAGAAACCGGCGATCCTGCTCGGCAGCCAGGTGTGGACGACCCGCGGCACCGAGGCGGCCGTCGATCTGGTGCGCGCCCTGAACATCCCCGCGTACATGAACGGCGCCGGCCGCGGCACGCTGCCGCCCGGCGACCCGCACCACTTCCAGCTCTCCCGCCGGTACGCCTTCTCCCACGCCGACGTCATCGTGATCGTCGGCACGCCCTTCGACTTCCGCATGGGCTACGGCAAGCGGCTGTCACCAACGGCGACGGTCGTGCAGATCGACCTCGACTACCGCACCGTCGGCAAGAACCGCGACATCGACCTCGGCATCGTCGGAGACGCCGGCCTGGTCCTGAGGTCGGTGGCCGACGCCGCGTCCGGGCGGGTGAACGGGGGCGCCGCCAAGCGCAAGGAGTGGCTGGACGAATTGCGCGCCGCCGAGCGGACCGCGCTGGACAAGCGGCTGCCGAGCCTGCGCTCGGACGCCTCGCCGATCCATCCGTACCGGCTGGTGAGCGAGATCAACGACTTCCTCACCGAGGACTCGATCTACATCGGCGACGGCGGCGACATCGTCACCTTCTCCGGGCAGGTCGTGCAGCCCAAGTCGCCGGGCCACTGGATGGACCCGGGCCCGCTGGGCACCCTCGGCGTCGGCGTGCCCTTCGTCCTGGCCGCCAAGCAGGCACGGCCCGACAAGGAGGTCGTGGCCCTCTTCGGCGACGGCGCGTTCTCCCTGACCGGCTGGGACTTCGAGACCCTGGTGCGCTACGACCTCCCGTTCGTCGGCATCGTCGGCAACAACTCCTCCATGAACCAGATCCGTTACGGCCAGGCCCAGAAGTACGGCCCGGAACGCGAGCGGGTCGGCAACACCCTGGGCGACGTCCGCTACGACGAGTTCGCCCGGATGCTGGGCGGCCACGGCGAGGAGGTCCGCGACCCCGCCGACATCGCGCCCGCGCTGCGCCGGGCCCGCGAGTCCGGCAAGCCGTCGCTGATCAACGTCTGGGTCGACCCGGACGCGTACGCCCCCGGAACCATGAACCAGACGATGTACAAGTGAGGTGAACGCCCATGACCGCAAGGGCACTTGAGGGCATCCGCGTCCTCGACATGACCCACGTACAGTCCGGGCCCTCCGCGACCCAGCTGCTCGCCTGGCTCGGGGCCGACGTCGTCAAACTGGAGGCGCCGACCGGGGACATCACCCGGGGCCAGCTGCGCGACCTCCCGGACGTCGACTCCCTCTACTTCACGATGCTCAACTGCAACAAGCGGAGCATCACCCTCAACACCAAGACCGAGCGTGGCCGGGACATCCTCACCGAGCTGATCCGGCGCTCCGACGTCATGGTCGAGAACTTCGGGCCGGGCGCGGTGGACCGGATGGGCTTCACCTGGGACCGCATCAAGGAGATCAATCCACGGATCGTCTACGCCTCCATCAAGGGGTTCGGCGACGGCCCGTACACCGGTTTCAAGGCGTACGAGGTCGTCGCGCAGGCCATGGGCGGGTCGATGTCGACCACCGGTTTCGAGGACGGGCCGCCGCTGGCGACGGGGGCCCAGATCGGGGACTCGGGGACGGGTGTGCACTGCGTGGCGGGGATCCTCGCGGCCCTGTACCAGCGTGAGCGCACCGGGCGCGGCCAGCGGGTGAACGTGGCCATGCAGCACGCCGTGCTCAACCTGTGCCGGGTGAAACTGCGGGACCAGCAGCGCCTGGCACACGGACCGCTCGCCGAATATCCCAACGACGACTTCGGCCCGGAGGTTCCCCGGTCCGGGAACGCCTCCGGCGGCGGTCAGCCCGGCTGGGCGGTCAGGTGCGCGCCGGGCGGCCCGAACGACTACGTGTACGTCATCGTGCAGCCCGTGGGCTGGCGGCCGCTCACCGCGCTGATCGGCCGGCCCGAGCTGGCCGACGACCCCGAGTGGGCGACCCCGCAGGCCCGGCTGCCCAAGCTGACCAAGATGTTCCAGCTGATCGAGGAGTGGTCCTCGACCCTGCCCAAGTGGGAGGTGCTGGAGCGGCTCAACGCCCACGACGTACCGTGCGGGCCGATCCTGTCCACCAGGGAGATCATCGAGGACGAGTCGCTGATCGCCGACGAGATGGTGGTCACCGTCGCGCACCCCGAGCGCGGCGAGTTCGTGACCGTGGGCAGCCCGCTGAAGCTCTCCGACTCCCCCGTGCAGGTGCGCAGTTCGCCGCTGCTCGGGGAGCACAACGAAGAGGTGTACGTCGGCGAGCTCGGGCTCGGCGACGAGGAGCTGCGTCTGCTCAAGTCGAACGGGGTGATCTGACGTGATGGCCGAGGACCGGCTGTCGAGGGTGCGCGCGCTCCTGGACGCCGTACGGGCCGAGGGCCGGACCGCGCTCACCGCGCCCGAGGGCAAGGTGATCGCGGACGCGTACGGGATCGCCGTACCGGGCGAGGAGCTGGCGGGCGACGTGGACGAGGCGGTGGCGTGCGCCGCGCGCTTCGGCGGACCGGTGGTGATGAAGATCGTCTCCCCGGACATCCCGCACAAGACCGACGCGGGCGGGGTGGTCGTCGGGGTCGAGGGCGCGAGCGCGGTCCGGGCCGCGTTCCACGAGATCGTCGGCAACGCGCGGGCGTACGACCCGCGGGCGCGCATCGTGGGCGTGCAGGTGCAGGAACTGCTGCCGCCCGGACAGGAGGTCATCGTCGGCGCGGTGACCGACCCCACGTTCGGGAAGGTGGTGGCGTTCGGGCTCGGCGGGGTGCTCGTCGAGGTGCTCAGGGACGTCACGTTCCGGCTGGCGCCGGTGACCGCCGACGAGGCGCTGGCCATGCTGGACTCGATCCGTGCGGCGGAGGTGCTGCGCGGGGTGCGCGGCGCGCCGGCCGTGGACCGGTGGGCGCTCGCCGAGCAGATCCGCCGGGTGTCCCAACTGGTCGACGAGTTCCCCGAGATCGCCGAGGTGGACCTCAATCCGGTGATCGCGACCGCGGAGGGGGCGGTCGCCGCCGACGTCCGGGTCGTCCTCGCCGGGTCGCAGCCGCCGCCGCGCCGCCGGTACACCCGCGACGAGATCCTGACCAGCATGCGCCGGCTGATGCAGCCGGGCTCGATCGCCGTGATCGGCGCGTCCAACGAGGCCGGGAAGATCGGCAATTCGGTGATGCGCAACCTGGTCGACGGCGGCTTCGCCGGGGAGATCCACCCGGTGAACCCCAGAGCCGACGACATCCTGGGCCGCAAGGCGTACAAGAGCGTCACCGACGTTCCCGGTGAGGTGGACGTGGCGGTCTTCGCGATCCCCGCCCGGTTCGTGGCGGCGGCGCTGGAGGAGGTCGGCCGCAAGCGGATCCCCAACGCCGTGCTGATCCCCTCCGGGTTCGCGGAGACCGGTGAACAGGGGCTCCAGGACGAGATCGTGGCGATCGCGCAGCGGCACGGGGTCCGGCTGCTCGGCCCGAACATCTACGGCTACTACTCGACGTGGCAGGACCTGTGCGCCACGTTCTGCACCCCGTACGACGTCAAGGGCGGGGTGGCGCTGACCTCGCAGTCCGGTGGCATCGGGATGGCCGTGCTCGGCTTCGCCCGCACCACGAAGACGGGGGTGTCGGCGATCGTCGGGCTCGGCAACAAGGCGGATCTGGACGAGGACGACCTGCTGACCTGGTTCGGCGAGGACCCGCACACCGAGTGCGTCGCGATGCACCTGGAGGACCTCAAGGACGGGCGGGCCTTCGTGGCGGCGGCGCGCGAGACCATCGTCAGGAAGCCCGTCGTCGTCCTCAAGGCGGGCCGTACGGCGGCCGGCGCGCGGGCGGCAGGCTCGCACACGGGTGCGCTGGCCGGCGACGACGCCGTGTACGACGACATCCTGCGGCAGGCGGGGGTGATCCGGGCGCCGGGGCTCAACGAGATGCTGGAGTACGCGCGCGGGCTGCCGGTGCTGCCCACCCCGCGGGGCGAGAACATCGTGATCATCACTGGGGCCGGCGGCAGCGGTGTGCTGCTGTCGGACGCGGTGAGCGACAACGGGCTGTCGCTGATGGAGATCCCGCCCGATCTGGACGCGTCGTTCAGGGCGTTCATCCCGCCCTTCGGGGCCGCGGGCAACCCGGTGGACATCACCGGGGGCGAGCCGCCGTCGACGTACGAGGCGACGATCCGGCTGGGTCTCGAGGACCCGCGCATCCACGCCCTGATCCTCGGCTACTGGCACACCATCGTCACTCCGCCGATGGTGTTCGCCGAGCTCACCGCGCGCGTGGTGGCCGAGTTCCGGGAGCGGGGGATCGAGAAGCCGGTGGTGGCCTCGCTCGCCGGGGACGTCGAGGTCGAGGCGGCCTGCCAGTACCTCTACGAGCGCGGGGTCGTGGCGTACCCGTACACGACCGAGAAGCCGGTGGCAGTGCTGGGCGCGAAGTACCGGTGGGCGCGGGCGGCGGGCCTGTTGGGAGGCGGGTCATGAGGTGACCGGACGCGGGGGCGGCCGACGGTGCGCGTCGGCCGCCCCCGGGGACCCGTGCGCGCACGAAACGCATTGGACAGGGGGCGCTGGCCAGAGCTTTCGACGCAAGGGGTGCTGAGTGACATGACAACCACCGACTACCCGGCCTCCGTCCCCTATCGGGAGGTGACGGACCGCAACGGCCGCGTGTACCGCATCGGCGAGACCGATGTCGACATCATGGGCCGCAGGCGCACCTGGATGGTCGTCCTGCCCTGGGTGGGCATGATGGGCATCAGCTCCGCCGAGTACGCGTTCACGTCGGCGGAGGACACGCTCCACGAGGCGCATCTGTGGAGCAGCGGGCACATCTTCTGGCTGATGGGCGTCTGGATATTCTTCCAGGCCGCCGTGGCCTTCCCGGCCGGGCAGCTGCGCGAGAGCGGCCGGCTCCCGGCGCGTACGGCGATGCTGATCGGCGCGGTCGGCACGATGACCGGCTATCTGTCGCTGGCCTACGCGCCGAACGTGCTCGTCGCCTACTTCGGCTTCGGCATGTGCAGCGGTATCGGCGCCGGTCTGGTCTACGCGACGTGCGTGAACATGGTCGGCAAGTGGTATCCGGAGCGCAAGGGCGGCAAGACGGGCTTCGTCAACGGCGGTTTCGCGTACGGGTCCGTGCCCTTCGTCTTCCTGTTCACCTCGTACATGGACCTGGGCAACTACAAGACCGTGCTGGCGCTGGTGGGTGTCGGGCTGTGTCTGGTGGTGGCGTCGGCCGGCTGGTTCTTCCGGGACCCGCCGAAGAACTGGTGGCCCGCCACGGTCGACCCGCTGCGGGCGACCGACGACCCGAAGATCCGCCGGGCCCTGGAGAAGAACCCGCCGGCGGTCCGGCAGTACACCCCGAAGGAGGCGGCCCGTACCCCCGTTCTGTGGATGATGTGGTTCTGTCTGCTGTGCACGGCCGGCATCAACATCTTCGGCATCGCCTTCCAGGTGCCGTTCGGCAAGGACATGGGCTTCGCGGGCGGCATCGTCGCCACGGCGATGTCCCTGAAGGCCGTCGTCAACGGCACCGGCCGGGGCGTGATCGGCTGGATCTCCGACCGCTACGGACGCCGCAACACCCTGGTGATCGTCTGTGTCGTGCTGGGCACCGCGCAGTTCGGGGTGCTGGTCTCCGGCCAGACGGGCAGCATGCCGTTCTTCCTGTTCTGCTCCATGGTCTCCGGCTTCGGCGGCGGGGCGATCTTCCCGCTGTTCGCGGCCATGACGGCCGACTACTTCGGTGAGAACAACAACGCCACCAACTACGGGATGGTCTACAGCTCGAAGCTGATCTCCGGGCTCGTCGGCTCGGGCGTCGGCGCGATCGTGGTCGGCGCGTGGGACTACCACGGCGCGTTCGTCCTCGCGGGCTCGATCGGGCTGGCCTCCGCGGTGCTGGCGCTCTTCCTGAAGGCTCCGGGCCGGCCCAAGGCCCGGAGCATCGTCCCCAACCCGCAACCGCTCGGCGAGGAGATGGCGTGAGATGACTGCGGATCCCGTCGCTACGAACAGCGCGTCGGCCGGCCCCGGCACGACGCACCGCCCCTACCGTGAGGTGACCGACTCCCGCGGCCGGGTCTACCGGGTCGGCGAGACCGACCGGGACATCCTCGGCCACTCCCGCAAGCTCATGGTGTATCTGCCGTGGATCGCCATGATGGCCATCAGTGTCTTCGAGTACGCCTACGGCTCGGCCGAGGACACCCTCTCGCACGCGCACGGCTGGACCCAGAGCAACACCTTCTGGATCCTCAGCGTCTGGGTGTTCTTCCAGGCCGGCATCGCCTTCCCGGCGGGCTGGCTGCGCGAGCGGGGCATCCTGACCGCCCGCCGGGCCATGCACCTGGGCTCCGGCATGTGTCTCGTGGGGTTCCTGGCCCTGTCCCACCTGAGCAACGTCCTGCTGGCGATCCTGGGCTTCGGCGTCGTCGGCGGCATGGGCGCCGGGCTGGTCTACGCGACCTGCATCAACATGGTCGGCAAGTGGTTCCCCGAACGCCGCGGCGCGCGCACGGGGTTCGTCAACGGCGGCTTCGCGTACGGCTCGCTGCCGTTCATCTTCATCTTCAACTACGCGTTCGACACCGGGAACTACCACCGGGTGCTGGACCTGATCGGCTGTTACATCATGATCGTGGTGTTCGGGTGCGCGTTCCTGTTCAAGGACCCGCCGAAGAACTGGTGGCCGGCCGACATCGACCCGCCGAGCCTCGCCGGTGACGGCGAGAGCGCGGCACGGATGTCCAAAAACCCTCCGGCGACACGGCAGTTCACCCCCAAGGAGGCCGTCAGGTCCGGGATGCTCCCGCTGATGTGGATCTCGATCGTGCTGACCGCCGGGGTGTCGATCTTCGGGATCTCCTTCCAGGTCGACTTCGCCAAGGAGGTCGGCTTCGGTCCGCTGGTCGCCGCCTCGTCGATGGGCGTGATGGCGGTCGTCAACGGCGTCGGACGCGGGGTCGTCGGCTGGCTGTCCGACCGGTGGGGCCGCAAGCCGACCCTGGTGTTCGTCATCGTCGTGCTGGGCCTCGCCCAGTTCGGCGTGATCCTGGCGGGCGACCTGAGGAGCGAGTGGCTGTTCCTGTTCTTCGCCTTCCTGTCCGGGTTCGGCGGCGGCGCGTTCTACCCGATGTTCGCGGCACTGACGCCGGACTACTTCGGCGAGAACTACAACGCCACCAACTACGGGCTGGTGTACAGCGGCAAGCTCGTCAGCGGCCTGTTCGGCGGCGGCCTGGGCTCCATGGTGGTCGCGGCCTGGGGCTACAACGGCGCGTACGCGCTGGCGGGCGGGATCTCGATGGTCGCGGCGGCGATCGCACTGCTGCTGCGACAGCCGGGCCGCGACACGCCGACCGCACCGCAGCCGGCGGTCTGACGACGGCAAGCACCTGCGACCGGCCCGCGGGCACGAACACCGCGTTCGGCCGCCGGACGGCCCGCATGCCACGAGGTGGCCCGCCCCTGCTCCCGGGGAGGGCCACCTCAGGTGCTGCCGGGCCTCAGGGTCTGGTGCGGGCGTGGTACGAGTTTCGGGTGTGTTCGGTGTGTTCGCGCATCAGACGGGTGGCCTCCTGCTCGTTGCCGTCGGCGATCGCGGCGATCAGGTCCCGGTGCTCGATCCACGACTGCTGTCCGCGCCGGCGGGCGACGGGCGTGTAGTACCAGCGCACCCGACGGTCGACCTGGGCCGCGAGTTCGGCGAGGACCGCGTTGCCCGCCAGCTCCATGATCTTGGCGTGGAAGCGGGCGTTGAGGGCCACGGCGGCGTCCACGTCGTCGTCGGCGACCGCCTGCAGCCCCTGCGCCAGCAGTTCCTCCAGCGCCTCGATGCCCGCGCCGGTGGCGTTGGCCGCGGCCAGCCGGGCCGCCTCGGCCTCCAACAGCGTACGCACGGTGAGCAGTTGGTCGGCCTCCTGCTCCGTGGGCTCGTGCACGAACGCGCCCTGCGCGGGGCGCAGATCGACCCAGCCCTCGGTGTTGAGCCGTTGCAGCGCCTCGCGCACCGGCTGCCGGGAGACCCCGAGATGCCCGGCGAGCTCGCTCTCGACGAGGTGCTGGCCGGGCTGGAGGGCCCGGGTGGTGATGAGTTCGAGCAGTGCCTCGTAGACGCGGTCACGCAGTGGACCGGGGCGTTCGAGCCTGGGCACCGCCCCCTGCGGCAGTCCTGTCGACAACATCGCGGTCCCCCTCCTCGGCGGGCCGTGCACAGCGGTCGGAGCGCCGGCCTGGATTGGCTTTCGTCTACAGTCTACGGCCCTGGCGCCCGCCGCGGGCGGCTCACGGGCAGCGGACGACCTGCCCGGCGTACGAGAGGTTCCCGCCGAAGCCGAACAGCAGGACCGGGTCCCCGGTACGGATCTCGCCGCGCTCCACCAGCTTGGAGAAGGCCAGCGGGATGCTCGCCGCGGAGGTGTTGCCGGACTCGCTGACGTCCCGGGCCACGACGGCGTTCGCCGCGCCGATCTTCCCCGCGAGCGGCTCGATGATGCGCAGGTTCGCCTGGTGCAGGACGACGGCCGCGAGGTCCTCGGGGGTGAGTCCGGCCCGCTCGCAGGCCTGCCGGGCCAGCGGCGGCAGCTGGGTGGTCGCCCACCGGTAGACGCTCTGACCCTCCTGCGCGAAGCGCGCGGGCTGCCCCTCGATGCGCACGGCGTGCCCCATCTCGGGCACCGACCCCCACAGCACGGGCGCGATCCCCGGCTCCTGGCCCTCGGCGCACGCCTCGACCACCACGGCCCCCGCACCGTCGCCGACCAGCACGCAGGTCGTACGGTCCGTCCAGTCGGTGACCTCGGACATCTTGTCGGCGCCGATGACCAGGGCCCGGGTGGCGGCGCCCGCGCGAATGGTGTGGTCCGCGGTGGCGAGGGCGTGGGTGAAGCCGGCGCACACCACGTTGACGTCGATCGCGGCGGGCGAGGGGACGCCCAGCCGGGCGGCGACCCGGGCGGCCATGTTCGGCGAGCGGTCCACGGCCGTCGACGTGGCGACCAGGACCAGGTCGATGTCGCGGGGGGTCAGCCCGGCGGCCGCGAGCGCCTTCGCGGCGGCCTGCGCGGCCAGGTCGTCGACGGGTTCGTCGGGGCCGGCGATGTGCCGGGTCAGGATGCCCACCCGGGACCGGATCCACTCGTCACTGGTGTCGACCATGCCCGCCAGTTCCTCGTTGGTGAGCACCCTGGCGGGCTGGTAGTGGCCGACGGCGGCGATGCGCGAGCCGTGCATGGGAGGGTCCCCTCGTTGCCGTGAGTAGCGGGATCCACCAGTCTGAACAGTGACTCACGGGTACGAAGACAGGTGATGCCACAGGAAACGCGCGCCCGGGTTGTCGGCTTCCGTCAGACCTCAAACGCCGCAACCCCGACAGCGCGCCCCCCGTGCCGTGGCGTCAGCCGGTGAACAGTTGTCGGGCCCGCTGTACGAGTTCGTACACCCCGTAGGCGAGCGGCGCGCCCACCCACAGCCAGGCGAAGACGATCAGTGCCCGCCGGTCAGGCGGACTCTGGCTGCTGTCGTTGCCGGACATCGGCGTCCTTTCCGGGTACGGGGAGGTGGTGGCGGGGGTGGACGGGCCGGACCAGTTCGTTGGCCACGAAACCGACCGCGAGCAGCCCGATCATGATGAAAAACGACAGCGAGTACAGGGCGGATCCGTGTTTCCCGGCCTCCTCCTGGCGGTCGGCGATCCAGTTGACGATCAGCGGACCGAGCACGCCGGCGGTGGACCAGGCGGTGAGCAGCCGGCCGTGGACGGCGCCGACCTGATAGCTGCCGAACAGGTCCTTGAGATAGGCGGGGATCGTGGCGAAGCCGCCGCCGTAGAAGGAGAGGATCACCAGCGCGCACCCGATGAACAGCGGTTTCGAGGTGTCGCCCAGCAACGCGATCAGGGCGTACATCACGGCCCCGACGCCGAGGTAGACGCGGTAGATGTTCTTGCGTCCGATCAGGTCCGAGGTCGACGACCAGCCGATGCGGCCGGCCATGTTGGCCGCCGACAGCAGGGCGACGAAGCCGGCGGCGGCCGTCGCGGAGACCGGGGTGGAGCTGTCGGCGAAGAAGTCCGCGATCATCGGGGCGGCCTTCTCCAGGATGCCGATTCCGGCGGTGACGTTCATGCACAGAACGACCCAGAGGCACCAGAACTGCGGGGTGCGCACGGCGCTGCGCGCCGACACCTGCACCGCCTCGACGGCACCGGCACCCCCGGCCGCGGCCGGCGCCCCGCCGTCACCCGGCGCCGCCGCGCCCTGCCCCGTACCGCGCGGCACCCGCACCAGCAGCACGCCGAGCAGCATGAACACGGCGTACGACAGCCCGTGCACGAGGAACGCGAGCGCGATCCCGGAACTGTCGGTGCCGAACGACTCCAGCATCTGCGCCGACCACGGCGAGGCGATGAGCGCGCCGCCGCCGAAGCCCATGATGGCGATGCCGGTCGCCATGCCGGGACGGTCGGGGAACCACTTGATCAGGGTGGAGACGGGCGAGATGTAGCCGACGCCGAGGCCGATCCCGCCGACGAAGCCGTAGCCGAGGACGATCAGCCAGTACTGCTCGCTCGCGGCGCCGAGGGCGGAGATCAGGAAGCCGGACGAGAAGCAGACCAGCGCCACGGTCATCGCCCAGCGCGGCCCCCTGCGCTCCACCAGGGTGCCGCCGAACGCGGCCGACAGACCGAGCATCACGATGCCGAGCTGGAAGGGCAGGGCGCTCTGGGTGCCGCTGAGGCCGAGCGCGGATTCGAGGGGCGGCTTGAACACGCTCCAGGCGTAGGCCTGCCCGATGGACAGATGCACGGCGAGGGCGGCGGGCGGAACCAGCCAGCGGCTCCACCCGGCGGGTGCGACGGGAGGACTCATGATCCCGGACGGTAGGCAGGGCTACGGGAGTTGAGAAGCGGTCGGGTCGACCGTATGCGGTGAACGGTATCCAGACTGCGCCGAGCGGTCGGGAGAGGTCAGGACACGGACCGCGACGGCGGGCTGACGCGACCCCTTGCCGGGACCATCTCCATACTGTAGACAATATTTCGTCGACATAGTGTGCGGCGTCGGCGTCTTCCCCACCTCCGCGGTACTCCCTCGACCGAACGGAGCGTTCCGAAGTGAAAGTCGCAGTCCTCGGCGCCGGCGCGATCGGCGCCTACGCCGGTGCCGCGCTCCACCGCGCCGGCGCCGACGTGCACCTCATCGCCCGTGGACCGCATCTGGCGGCCATGAGGCGGCACGGCGTACAAGTGCTCAGCCCGCGCGGCGACTTCACCGCCCGCGCCCACGCCACCGACGACCCGGCCGAAGTGGGCCCGGCCGACTACGTCTTCCTCGGCCTCAAGGCCAACTCGTACGCGGCGTGCGGGCCGCTGATCGAGCCCCTGCTGCACGGCACCACGACGGTCGTGGCCGCCCAGAACGGCATCCCCTGGTGGTACTTCCACCGGCACGGCGGCCCCTACGACGGCCACCGCGTCGAGAGCGTGGACCCGGCCGGCGCGGTCAGTGCGGTGCTCGCGCCCGAACGGGCCGTCGGCTGCGTGGTCTACGCGGCGACCGAGCTCGAAGCCCCCGGTGTCGTAAGGCACTTGGAAGGCACCCGGTTCTCGATCGGCGAGCCCGACCGCAGCGTCTCGGCGCGCTGTCTGGCCTTCGGCGAGGCCATGGTCGCCGGCGGGCTGAAGTGCCCGGTCGAGCCGGACCTGCGCAACGACATCTGGCTCAAGCTGCTCGGCAACATCTCCTTCAACCCGATCAGCGCGCTCGCCCGCGCCACCATGCGGCAGATGTGCCGGCACGGGGGCACCCGCGAGGTCATCGAGCTGATGATGCGCGAGACGCTCGCCGTCGCCGAGGCGCTCGGCTGCGAGGTCGGCGTCTCCATCGAACGCCGGCTCGCGGGCGCGGAACGCGTCGGCGACCATCGCACCTCCACGCTCCAGGACCTGGAGCGCGGCAAACCGCTGGAGCTCGACGTCCTGCTCGCCGCCGTCGTCGAGCTGGCACGGATCACCGGCGTGCCGGTGCCCACCCTGCGCACCGTGCACGCCATCTCGGACCTGCTCGCGCTGAGGAGCGCCGCATGAACAAACGCGACCGGACCCCGAAGACGTACACCCGGCTCACCCACCCGCTCGTACGGGACTCGCGTGACGAGCCGTTCCGGCAGGCGACCTGGGAGGAGGCGCTGCAGCGCACCGCCCGGGGCCTGGCGGCGGCCCGCGGCGCGTTCGGCCTGTTCTCCTGCGCCCGCGCGACCAACGAGATGAACTACGTGGCACAGAAGTTCGCCCGGGTCGTGATGGGCACCAACAACGTCGACTCCTGCAACCGGACCTGTCACGCGCCCAGCGTGGCGGGCCTGTCGGCCGCGTTCGGCTCCGGCGGCGGGACGTCGTCGTACGAGGAGATCGAGCACACGGACGTCATCGTGATGTGGGGCTCCAACGCCCGCTTCGCGCACCCGATCTTCTTCCAGCACGCGCTGAAGGGGATCAGGAACGGCGCCCGGATGTACGCGGTCGATCCACGGCGCACCAGCACCGCCGAGTGGGCGGAGAGCTGGCTCGGACTGAACGTGGGCACCGACATCCCGATGGCGCACGCGCTCGGCCGCGAGATCATCCACGCGGGCCTGGCCAACGAGGCGTTCGTGCGGCGGGCGACGAGCGGCTTCGCGGAGTACCGGCGGCTCGTGGAGCCCTGGACGCTGTCGCTCGCCGAGAAGGTGACGGGTGTACCGGCCCGTGCCATCGAGGAGCTGGCGCACGCCTACGCCCGGGCCGAACGCGCCCAGCTGTGCTGGACCCTGGGCATCACCGAGCACCACAACGGCACGGACAACGTACGGGCGCTGATCAACCTCTCCCTGCTGACCGGTCACGTGGGCCGCTACGGCTCCGGGCTCCAGCCGCTGCGCGGCCAGAACAACGTGCAGGGCGGCGGCGACATGGGAGCCATCCCCAACCGCCTGCCCGGCTTCCAGGACATCCTCGACCCCGGGGCGCGGCGGAAGTTCGAGGCGGCCTGGGACACCGTCATCGAGCCGCGCCACGGGCTGAACCTGACGGAGATGTTCGAGGCGATGGAGGAGGGCACGCTGCGGGCCGTGTACTGCATCGGGGAGAACCCGGCGCAGTCGGAGGCCGACAGCGAACAGGCCGAACGGCGGCTGCGCGCCCTGGACTTCCTCGTCGTGCAGGACATCTTCCTGACCTGCACGGCCGAGCTGGCGGACGTCGTGCTGCCCGCCACGGCGGGCTGGGCGGAGACCGAGGGCACGACCACCAACAGCGAACGGCGGGTCCAGCGGGTGCGCCGGGCCGTCACCCCGCCCGGCGAGGCCCGCGAGGACGTCGACATCCTCTGCGACCTGGCGGCCCGGCTCGGCCACGACTGGAAGTACGCCGACGCGGAGGCCGTCTGGAACGAGCTGCGCTCGGTCTCCCCGGACCACTACGGGATGACGTACGACCGGCTCGTCGAGCACCAGGGCATCCAGTGGCCGTGCCCGAGCACCGAGCGGATCGAACCGGGCTATCTGCACGGCCGGTTGTGGGAGGCGGACCCCGGACTGCGGGGCCCCAGGGCGCCGTTCGGGCTGGTGCGGCACGATCCGCCGGTCGACCTCACCGACGAGGAGTACCCGATCCGGCTGACCACCGGGCGGCGGCTGGACTCCTACAACACCGGCGTGCAGAGCGGGGGTTTCGCCTCCCCGCTGCGGCGCGGCGAGTACCTGGAGCTGTGCCCGGAGGACGCCGAGCGGCACGGGGTGGTGGTCGGCGAGGAGGTCAGGGTGTCCTCGCGGCGCGGCACGGTCGTCGCGCCGGTGTGGATCGACCCCGCGCTGCGCCCCGGGCTGGCCTTCATGACCATGCACTTTCCCGACGAGGTGGACACCAACCGGCTGACGATCGAGGCGAACTGCCCGATCGCGGGGACGGCGGAGTTCAAGGCGTCGGCGATCCGGATCGACAAGCTCCCGGTTGCGACCCAGTGAGGTGACGTGGTGGACCTGCACTTCGGCGACGGCAAGCCCACGGACGAGGAGCGGGCGGCCGTCGACGCCCTGCTCGGCCCGGCGCAGTCCTCGTGGGAGGGGGCGGACCGCTCCGACGGCGACCTGAGGTGGGCGCGCGGCGGCCGCCCGGCCCGGGACCGACGTGACCTGCTGCTGCCGGGGCTGCACGCGATCAACGACCGGGTCGGCTGGATCAGCGAGGGCGCGCTCGGCTATCTGTGCCGGCGGCTGACGGTGCCGCCGGCGGAGGCGTACGGGGTCGCCACCTTCTACGCGATGTTCTCGGTGCGGCCGCGGCCCGCGACCGTGCTCCAGGTGTGCACGGACCTCGCCTGCGCGGCCGCCGGGGCCTCGCAGCTGTGCGCGGACGTCGAGGCCGGGCTGGGCCCGGGCAGCGGGGTGGGCGTCGAGCGCAGCCCCTGTCTGGGCCTGTGCGAGCGGGCTCCGGCGGCGCTCGCGGTGCGGGCGGGGAATCCGGTGCGTACGGCGGTGTCGGCGCCCGCGACGGTGGAGGGTGCCGTCCTCGCGGCGAGCGCGCCGGACACGGCGCCCGCGCAGGCGCCGGTGGTGTCTGCTGTCCCCCAGGCCGGGGACCCGGCGCTGACGCTGCTGCGCCGGGTCGGCGTGGTGGACCCCGCCGACCTCGACGACTACCGCGCGCACGGCGGCTACTCGGCCCTGCGCCGGGCCTTCGCGATCGGGCCCGCCGCGGTCATCCGCGAGGTCACCGACTCCGGCCTGGCCGGGCGCGGCGGCGCCGCCTTCCCGACCGGCCGCAAGTGGCAGGCCACGGCGTCGCAGCCGGCCCGTCCGCACTACCTGGTGTGCAACGCGGACGAATCCGAGCCGGGGACCTTCAAGGACCGCGTGCTCATGGAGGGCGACCCGTACGCGCTGGTGGAGGCGATGACCGTCGCGGCGTACGCGGTCGGCGCCGAGCGCGGGTTCCTGTATCTGCGCGGCGAGTATCCGCGGGCGCTGCGCCGGATGCGGCACGCCGTCGACCGGGCGCGCGCCCGCGGTCTGCTCGGCGCGGACATCCTCGGCCAGGGCTTCGACTTCGACATCGAGATCCGGCGGGGCGCGGGCGCGTACATCTGCGGCGAGGAGACCGCCCTGTTCAACTCGATCGAGGGCTATCGGGGCGAGCCGCGCTCGAAGCCGCCGTTCCCGGTGGAGCAGGGCCTGTTCGGCCGGCCGACGGCCGAGAACAACGTAGAGACGCTGGTCAACGTACTGCCGATCCTGAACCTGGGCGCGCAGGCCTACGCGGCGATCGGCACCGGGGGCTCCACCGGGCCGAAGCTGTTCTGTGTGTCGGGCAGCGTGGAGCGCCCCGGCGTCTACGAACTGCCCTTCGGCGCCACCCTCGGCGAGCTGCTCGCCCTGGCGGGGGTGCGGGCGCGGCTGCGGGCGGTGCTGCTGGGCGGTGCGGCCGGTGGTTTCGTACGGCCGGACGAGCTGGACATCCCGCTCACCTTCGAGGGCACCCGCCAGGCGGGCACGACGCTCGGCTCGGGGGTCGTGATGGCCTTCGACGACACGGTCCCGCTGCCGCGGCTGCTGCTGCGGATCGCGGAGTTCTTCCGCGACGAGTCGTGCGGGCAGTGCGTGCCGTGCCGGGTCGGGACCGTGCGTCAGGAGGAGGCGCTGCACCGGATCGCCGAACGCACGGGCCCGGCGGCCGCCGGTGACATCGCGCTGCTGCGGGAGGTCGGCCGGGCCATGCGGGACGCCTCGATCTGCGGTCTGGGGCAGACCGCGTGGAACGCCGTGGAATCCGCCATCGACCGTCTGGGGGCTTACGAATGACCGTGACACCGCTGGGGATCCCCCGTCGGCTGCTGGAGTTCACCCTCGACGGGGAGCCGGTGCGCGCGCCCGAGGGCTCGACCCTGCTGGACGCCTGCCGGGCGGCCGGGAAGGACGTGCCGACCCTCTGCCAGGGCGACACCCTCACCCCGAAGAACGCCTGCCGGGTCTGTGTCGTGGAGGTGGCCGGCTCGCGCACCCTGGTGCCGGCCTGCTCGCGCAGGGCGGAGCCGGGCATGGAGGTGCGCACCGACAGCGAGCGCGCCCGGCACAGCCGGAAGGTCGTCCTGGAGCTGCTCGCCTCCTCGGTGGATCTGTCGACGACCCCGCGGGCGGCCTCATGGATCAAGGAGTACGGGGCGGAGCCGGACCGGTTCGGCCCCGGCGCGGCCCGGCTGGGCGAGGAGCCGCGGGTCGACAACGAGCTGTACGTGCGCGACTACGGCAAGTGCATCCTGTGCTACAAGTGCGTGGACGCCTGCGGCGACCAGTGGCAGAACACTTTCGCCATCTCTGTCTCCGGCCGCGGCTTCGACGCCCGGATCGCGGTCGAGCACGACGCGCCGCTCACCGACTCCGCCTGCGTGTACTGCGGCAACTGCATCGAGGTGTGCCCGACGGGGGCCCTGTCCTTCAAGTCCGAGTTCGACATGCGGGCGGCGGGTACCTGGGACGAGTCGGCGCAGACCGCGACGACGACGGTGTGCGCGTACTGCGGTGTGGGCTGCAACCTGACCCTGCACGTGCAGGACAATGAGATCGTCAAGGTCACCTCGCCGCACGACAACCCGGTGACCCACGGCAACCTCTGCATCAAGGGCCGTTTCGGCTACCAGCACGTACAGAACCGGGGCTGATCAGGACATGGGACGAGTCACGGAACGACGCAAGGTGATCCGGATCCGGGACGGGGCGGTCTCCAGCCGGCCCGACACGCTCGTCGCCGAGGAACCGCTGGAGATCAGGCTCAACGGCAGGCCGCTCGCCATCACCATGCGCACCCCGGGGGACGACTTCGCGCTGGCCGCGGGGTTCCTGGTGAGCGAGGGCGTGCTGGCCGCCGCGTCCGACCTGCAGAACATCGTGTACTGCGCGGGGGCCACGGCCGACGGTGCCAACACCTACAACGTGGTCGACGTGCGGACCGCGCCGGAGGTGGTCCTGCCCGACATCACCCTGGAGCGCAACGTCTACACGACGTCGTCGTGCGGACTGTGCGGCAAGGCGAGCCTGGACGCGGTGCGTACGACGGCCCGTTTCCCGATCGCCGACACTCCCCCGGTCCGGGTGGACCCCGGTCTGCTGGCGAGCCTCCCCGACCGGCTGCGCGCGGCCCAGCGGGTGTTCGACCGGACCGGGGGGCTGCACGCGGCGGCCCTGTTCACCGAGGACGGGGAGCTGGTCGACATCCGCGAGGACGTGGGTCGGCACAACGCCGTCGACAAGCTGGTCGGCCGCGCCCTGCAGAACGGCGATCTGCCGCTGTCGCGTTCGATACTGCTGGTCTCGGGCAGGGCGTCCTTCGAGCTGGCGCAGAAGGCGGTGATGGCGGGGATACCGATGCTGGCGGCGGTCTCGGCGCCGTCGTCGCTGGCGGTGGACCTGGCCGCGGAGACCGGTCTGACCCTGGTGGGCTTCCTGCGGGGCAGCTCCATGAACGTGTACGCGGGCGAGGCCCGGATCGCCCTGCGGGCCGCGGCCGCCCAGGGCTGACCCGGCTCCCCGCGACACGGCGGCGGGGCCCCGGCCGGCGGGGAGCGCCCCCTGCGCCGCGGGGGCCCCGCCTCGGGCCGGCCCCGGTCACCTCACCGTCGTGTCGTCATCACTCGTCCGGGCCCGCGGCGACGCGGACCAGCAGGGCGGTGAACCGGTCGCGTTCGGCCGCCGCCAGGGGCGCGAGCAGCATCTCGTTCGCCGCCCGTGCCGCGTCCTCGCAGCGCAGCAGCAGCTCCTCGCCCTGCGGGGTGAGCGACACGGCGTTCTTGCGGCGGTCCCTCGGATCCGGTTCGCGCACGATCAGGCCCCCCGCCTGGAGGTCGTTGAGGACCCCCACCAGGTCCTTGGGGTCGAGTCCGACACCGCGGCCCAGGTCGGCCTGGGCGACCGGGGCTAGGTCACGGACGGCCGACAGCACCACGTGGTGCCACATCTTCACGCCCTCGGCCGCGAGCGCCTCGGCGACCAGCGTCCGGCCGCGGGCGGCGGCGCGGCCGAGGATCCAGCTGGGCAGGGCGCGGATCGCGGGGATCGGGGCTTCGGACATGAACGCAGCCTAGCGCCGATTCATTGGACTTCCCAATGATACGACGATACCGTTGGTGCTCCCAACGATACCATTGGGGTCCCCAACGACATCCGGCGGCCGAACCCGCGCAAAGGTCGCCCCGATCCCCTGCCGCACGCTCCTTGTCGGGCCTGGACGGCCCCAACTAACGTCTGCAGCACGCCCCTTGGACATGGGATGTCCAGACCTCCGGTCGTCCGGACCTCCATATGTCCGGACCTTCGGATGTCGAGACGCACGAAGGGCAGGTCGCACCATGCCGTCAAGTCTTCGTACACGCCTGAGATCCACCCTCGTCACGGCGTCGACCACCGCCGCGCTGCTCGCGCTGCCGAATCCCGCGCACGCCCGGCCCTCGGCGGCCGGCCCGGAGTTCGGGCAGCAGGTGCTGTTCAAGGCGTCCCAGGACCCCGGGTACGCCTGCTTCCGGATCCCGGCGATCGTCACCACCACGGACGGCACGCTGCTGGCGTTCGCCGAGGGCCGGGTCCTCAACTGCGGTGACGCGGCCGACATAGACATCGTCCTCAAGCGCTCCACCGACGGCGGGCGCACCTGGGGCCCGCTCCAGGTCGTCAACGAGGGCGGCGGCGACACCCACGGCAACCCCGCGCCGGTCGTGGACCGCGAGACCGGCCGCATCCTCCTGGCGGAGACGTACAACACCGGGCGTACGGACGGCGCCGGCTGTGCCGTCCCCTGCGACCGCACCCCGCACCTCCAGTACAGCGACGACGACGGCCTGACCTGGTCCGCGCCGCGCGACCTGAGCTCCGAGATCCTGCCCGCGAACTGGAACTCCTGGTACGCGACCGGCCCGGTGCACGGCATCCAGCTCACCCGCGGCCGGCACGCCGGCCGGCTCGTCCTCGGCGTCAACACCGAGACCTGGGACGGCAGCCGGGTCACCGCCGACCACGCGGCACTCGTCGTCAGCGACGACGGCGGCGACCACTGGCGCCCCGGCGCCGTCGACTCCTGGCCGGTCGCCGAGGACGGCACCTTCCGCCAGAAGCCCTCCGAACTGACCCTCACCGAGCTGATCGACGGCACCGTGCTGGTCAGCGGCCGGGAGCAGGACGGCACGGATCTCGGCCACCGCACCCAGGCGGTCAGCCGCGACGGAGGCGACACCTTCACCGCCCCCTTCCGCGACCTGCCCGACCTCTACGCGCCCCAGGTGCAGTGCTCGACCCTCCGTCTGGGCCTGCGTCTGCTGCTGGCCTGCCCCGGCGACCCCGACCGCCGCCGCGGGATGATGATCCGCTCCTCCTACGACGGCGGCCGCACCTGGGACAGCCTGGACCGCGGCACCACCGTCACCACGGACTTCTCCGGCTACTCCGACCTGACCCGGATCGACGAGGACACCGTCGGCCTGCTGTACGAGGGCGGTGCCGTCGACGCCCGCGACGAGATCCGCTTCGCCCGCTTCTCCGAGGACTGGCTCGTGCCGCCCCGCGGCCCGGACCCGACCACCGCCGACCTGGCCCCGGGCGCCGCCCCCGCGACCGTGCTGGGCGGCGCCCGGGTGACCGACGGGGTGACGGGCGGCGCGCTGTCCTTCGACGGCGTCGACGACGGCGTACGTCTGCCCTACAGCGACCGGCTCCCGCTCGGCACGAAGGACTTCACCGCCTCCCTGCGGTTCCGCTCCACCGCCACCACCGGTGAGCAGCCGCTGCTGTGGATGGGAGGCATGGGCACCACACAACCGCAGATCTGGCTGCGTGCGGAGCCGGCCGGCGACCGGGTGCGCGCCCTGATCACCGTGCGGGACGGCGCGACGGCCGTACGGTCCGCGTCCGTGAGCATCACCGGCACCTTCGACGACGGCCGCTGGCACCAGGTGGCGCTGCGCCGCGGCGGCGGACGGCTGACGCTCTTCGTCGACGGCACGCAGTCGGCCGTCGCCGACGTGACCGGTTCGGTGAGCCGGAACTCTCCGTTCGGCGTCCACATCGGTCAGCGCATGGACGGCCGGGAGTTCTTCACCGGCGTGATCGACGACGTCCACGTGTGGGACCGCGCGCTGAGCGACGCGGAGGTCGCCGGCCCACCGCCCGCCGACCTCGCGCACACCGTGCTGTGGCTGCCGCTGGACCGGGTGCGGGAGGACGGCTGAGCGTTGCCGGGGCCGGCGCGAACGGGGTCAGCGCGAACGGGTCCCCATGACCGTGCCGGTCCGCACCGGGACGGCCGGCGCGGCGGCGCCGGCCGGTTCCGGGTCGTGGGCCCGGCGCTTGGCGATCACCGCGCACACCATCAGCTGCATCTGGTGGAAGAGCATCAGCGGCAGCACCGCGAGCGAGGCGTGTGCGCCGAACAGCACGCTCGCCATCGGCAGTCCGGAGGCCAGGGACTTCTTCGAGCCGGCGAACTGGATGGCGACGCGGTCCTCGCGGCCGAAGCCCAGCGCCTTCGCGCCGTACCAGGTCAGCGCGAGCATCACGGCGAGCAGGACGGCCTCGACCAGGAGCAGCCCGCCGAGCCGGACCGGGCTGATCTGGTGCCAGACGCCCTGGACCATGCCCTCGCTGAACGCGGTGTAGACGACGAGGAGGATGGATCCGCGGTCCACGTAGCCGAGCGCCTTCCGGTGCCGGGCGACGAAACCGCCGATCCAGCGGCGCAGCACCTGCCCGGCCAGGAACGGCGCGAGCAGCTGGAGCACGATCTTGACGAGGGAGTCTGCGGAGAACCCGCCGCCGCTGCCGCCGAGCAGCGCGGCCGCCAGCAGCGGGGTGACGACGATGCCCGCGAGCGAGGAGAAGGAGCCGGCGCAGATCGCCGCGGGCACGTTGCCGCGGGCCATCGAGGTGAAGGCGATCGACGACTGGATGGTGGAGGGGACCAGGGTGAGGAACAGCAGTCCCTGGTAGAGCGAGTGGGTCAGCGGCACCGGGACGAGTCCGCGGGCGGCCAGGCCGAACAGCGGAAAGACCACGAAGGTGCAGAGCAGGACGGTGCCGTGCAGCCGCCAGTGGCGCAGCCCCTCGAGCGCCTCGCGGGTGGACAGCCGGGCCCCGTAGAGGAAGAAGAGGAAGGCGATCGCGGCCGTGGAGGCACCGGAGGCGACCTCGGCGGCCGCTCCGCGCGCGGGCAGGAGCGCGGCGAGGCCCACCGTCCCGAGCAGCAGCAGGATGTACGGGTCGATCGGCATCCGACTCGGCCGGCGCAGGCGTTTCACGGTGCTCCACTTGCTCGTGCGTTGCGGTCCGGGGCCGCTCAGGAGACCCCCCTCCATCGTCCTCTCCCGCTTCGTGATCGGGAATCCGTCATACCGCTCTGACTGTCATCGCGTGACGTGATGGCCGTATACGGTGGTGGGTGTGTACGACCCCTCCCAGCTGCGTACCTTTCTCGCGGTGGCGCAGACGCTGAGCTTCACCCAGGCCGCCGGGCGGCTGGGGCTGCGCCAGTCGACCGTCAGCCAGCACGTACGGCGGCTGGAGGACGCCACCGGCCGCACACTGTTCACCCGGGACACGCACTCGGTGGAGCTGACGGAGGACGGCGAGGCGATGCTCGGCTTCGCGCGCCGGATCCTGGAGGTGCACGAGCAGGCGGCGACGTTCTTCGCCGGCACCCGGCTGCGCGGCCGGCTGCGCTTCGGCGCGTCGGAGGACTTCGTGCTGACCCGGCTCCCGGAGATCCTGGAGGGCTTCCGGCACGACCATCCAGAGGTCGACCTGGAACTGACCGTGGAACTGTCCGGCACGCTCCACGAGCAGCTGGCCGCCGGGAAGCTCGACCTGGTGCTGGCCAAGCGGCGCCCGGGGGACCCGCGCGGCGAGCTGGTGTGGCGCGACGAACTGGTGTGGATCGGCGCGCAACGGCTGCGCCTGGATCCCGACCGTCCGGTGCCGCTGATCGTCTACCCGCCGCCGGGGATCACCCGGGCCCTCGCCTTCGAGGCACTCCAGCGCCAGGGGCGGGCCTGGCGGGTGGCGTGCACCAGCGGCAGCCTCAACGGGCTGATCGCGGCGGCACGGGCGGGACTGGGCGTGATGGCGCACTCGCGCGGGCTGGTCCCGCCGGGCCTGGTGCGGGTGCCGGAGCGGGCGGGCCTGCCGGAGCTGGGCCGCGTCGAGTTCGTCCTGGTGCACGGCCGGCGGCGGACGGCGGCGCAGGGCGCGGCGGACGCGCTGGCCGCGGCGGTCCTCGGCGGCGGGGACCGGCTGCACCGCCGCTGGCGCGGACCCGGCGAGGAGCGCGCCGGCGCGACGGCAGCGGGTACGTGAGCTGCTTGACCCGGCGCAGGAACGGCGTCGTCTCCGCGTGCCGGACCCCCGCGGCCGACCGCCTCCGCGCCAAGCCCCGCCGGACCCCGCACCGGGCCCCGCCGGACCCCGCACGGGGGCCCGGCGGACCCCGCACGGAGGCTCGGCGGGGCTCCCCGAGGATCGTTCAATGTCGTACAGATTCAGTGGAGATTACGGTCGCGAAACTTACTCAACCGTCAGGTTTGTGTCCGGTCCTCCCCGCTATCGACCCTTTTTCCCTCCCCCTGGACAGCCGGAGCCCGCCCTCGCCCGGCTTTCCGCCCCCTCCCGACCTGGCGTTCGGTGGGGTAGCTTTCACGGCGCTGTGCGGTGCGTCACTAGAGCGGGGAGCGGGGTTTGCGCGAGTTCACCAACCCTCCGTCGGCGTCGGCACCGCCGGTCGGCGGCCTGGCCGACGTCGTCTTCCAATATGCCGAGGAAGACCCGCTGCACATCGCGCTCGGCCGCAAGGACGAACAGGGACAGTGGCAGGACGTGACGTCCGCCGAGTTCCGCGACGAGGTGCTCGCCCTCGCCAAGGGGCTGCTGGCCGAGGGCATCCGTTTCGGCGACCGGGTCGCCATCATGTCCCGCACCCGCTACGAGTGGACGCTCCTCGACTTCGCGCTGTGGTCGATCGGCGCCCAGGTCGTGCCGATCTACCCGACCTCCTCGGCCGAGCAGTGCTTCTGGATGCTGTACGACGCCGAGGTGGCGGCGGCGATCGTGGAGCACGAGGACCACGCGATGACGATCGCCACCGTCATCGACCGCCTGCCGCGGCTGCGCCGGCTGTGGCAGCTCGACGACGGCTGCGTACCGGAGCTGTACGAGGCCGGCGCCCATCTCGACGACGAGGTGGTGCACCGGCACCGGGAGGCGGTCACCCCCGAGTCGACCGCCACCGTCATCTACACCTCGGGCACCACGGGCCGCCCCAAGGGCTGCGTCCTCTCGCACGGCAACTTCATGTTCGAGGCGGACACGGTGATCGCCCGCTGGGAGCCGGTGTTCCACTCCAAGAAGGGCGACGAGGCGGCGACCCTGCTGTTCCTGCCGCTCGCGCACGTCTTCGGCCGGATGGTGGAGATCGCCGCGATCCGCGGCCGGGTCCGGTTCGGCCACCAGCCGCAGCTCAACGCGTCCGCGCTGCTGCCCGACCTGGCCGCCTTCCGGCCGACCTTCATCCTCGCCGTGCCGTACATCTTCGAGAAGGTGTTCAACGCGGCCCGCCGCAAGGCGGAGACGGACGGCAAGGCCGGCCCGTTCGAGAAGGCCGTCGAGGTGGCGGTGAAGTACGCCGAGGCGGTGGAGAACAAGGCCTGGGGCCTGGGTCCCGGCCCGTCGGCGGCGCTGCGCGTGCAGCACCAGTTCTTCGACAAGGTCGTCTACGCCAAGGTGCGCGCCGCGATGGGCGGCCGCATCCGCAACGCCATGTCGGGCGGCTCCGCGATGGACCGGCGGCTCGGCCTGTTCTTCGCGGGCGCCGGGGTGCAGATCTACGAGGGCTACGGGCTCACCGAGTCGACCGCCGCCGCGACCGCCAACCCGCCCGAGCAGACCCGCTACGGCACCGTCGGCCAAGCCGTCCCGGGCGTGACCGTGCACATCGCGGACGACGGCGAGATCTGGCTGAACGGCGCCAACGTCTTCCAGGGCTATCTCAACAACCCCAAGGCCACCGACGAGTCCCTGCACGACGGCTGGCTGGCCACCGGCGACCTGGGCTCCCTGGACGAGGACGGCTACCTCACCATCACCGGGCGCAAGAAGGAGATCCTGGTCACCTCCGGCGGCAAGAGCGTCTCGCCGGGGGTGCTGGAGGAACGCGTCCGCGACCACCCGCTGGTCAACCAGTGCATCGTCGTCGGCAACGACCGCCCCTACATCGCGGCCCTGGTCACCCTCGACGAGGAGGCCGTGGAGCACTGGCTCCAGATGACCGGCAGAGCGCTGCCGTCCCCGGCCGAGCTGGTGCGCGACTCGGCCCTGGAGACCGAGGTGCGGCGGGCCGTGGTCGCGGCGAACACCCTCGTCTCGCAGGCCGAGTCGATCCGCACCTTCCGGATCCTGGCCCAGCCGTTCACCGAGGAGCACGGACTGCTCACCCCGTCGCTGAAACTCAAGCGCAAGGCGATCGAGAAGGTCTACGCCGACGAGGTCGAGGCTCTTTACCACGCCTGAGCCGTTCCCCGGCGGTTCGGACGGATTCCCTCGTCAGGAATGCATCACGGCCCGTGATCGTTGACGATGGGAGTACCACTTGACGGACAACCGAAGGATCAAGAGCTCGTGAGCAGCAAGGTCCCCCCGATCATCCTCAACAACGGCGTCGAGATGCCCCAGCTGGGCTTCGGTGTCTGGCAGGTGCCGGACGCCGAGGCGGAGCAGGCGGTCGCCACCGCGCTGGAGGCCGGGTACCGCAGCATCGACACAGCGGCGATCTACGGCAACGAAGAGGGCACCGGCAAGGCCGTCGCGGCCTCCGGCATCCCCCGCGAGGACGTCTTCGTCACCACCAAGCTCTGGAACAGCGACCAGGGGTACGACGCGACTCTGCGCGCGTTCGACACCTCCCTGCACAAGCTGGGGCTGGACTACCTCGACCTCTACCTCATCCACTGGCCGCTGCCGTCCCGGGACACGTACGTCGACACCTACAAGGCGCTCGAGAAGCTCTACGCGGACGGCCGGGTGCGCGCCATCGGCGTGTCCAACTTCCTGCCGGAGTACCTGGAGCGGCTGATCTCGGAGACCTCGGTCATTCCCGCGGTCAACCAGATCGAACTGCACCCCTACCTCCAGCAGCACGTCTCCCGTGAGCTGCACGCGCAGCAGGGCATCGCCACCGAGGCCTGGTCGCCGCTCGGCCAGGGCAAGGGCCTGCTGGAGGTCCCGGCGATCGTCGCGATCGCCCAGAAGCACAACCGCACCCCGGCCCAGGTCGTGCTGCGCTGGCACCTCCAGCTCGGCAACGTGGTGATCCCGAAGTCCGTGACGCCGACCCGGATCAAGGAGAATATCGCCGTGTTCGACTTCGTCCTGGACACCGAGGACCTCGCGGCGATCAGCGCCCTGAACGAGGACCGCCGGATCGGTCCCGACCCGGCGGTCTTCGACATGGGCTGACCTGGCCTGTCGAAGCTCTACGTCAGTTGGGCTGTCCGAGCGGCCGTACGACGACGGTGTTCACGTCGACCCCGTGCGGCTGCCGGACGGCCCAGACGATCGAGTCGGCGATCTGGTCGGCGGTGAGCAGCCGCCCGGGCGGCAGCGAGCCGTTCCCGTCCCAGAACGGGGTCTCCACCCGGCCGGGCGCGACCAGGGTCACGCCGACGCCGAAGTCCGTGACCTGCCGACGGGTGTTCTCGGCGAGGCCGGTCACCGCCCACTTCGTGGCGCCGTAGAGGTTGCCCGGCGTGGGCACGAACCCGGCGACGCTGCCGATCAGCACGATCCGGCCCCGGCTCTCCTTCAGCGCGTCGATCGAGGCCCTGATCAGCAGGGCGGGTCCCAGCACGTTGGTCAGGACCATCTCGGTCCAGCCGGCGGGGTCGCCGTCCGCGACCGCGTCGTGGGTGGCGATGCCGGCGTTGGCGACGACGGTGTCCAGCCGGCCGTAGGCCTTGACCGTGGCCTCGACGGCCGACCAGATCTGCGCATAGTCCGCCGCATCCCCGACCAGGGTCAGCAGGCCCTCGGGGTGGCCGAGTTCCTCGGCGAACTCGGTCAGCCGCCGCTCGCCGCGGCCGGTGACGGCGACCCGCTGCCCCTGGTCCAGCAGCCGCCGCGCGACGGCGGCGCCGATGCCGCTGCCGCCTCCGGTGATGAGCGTGACCGGAGAGTCGGTCATGGTTACCCCCTACGTCTCGGTGAACGTCGGGAGTCCATCATTTGGAGCGCTCTCGAAGTCAAGCGCGGCCGCCGCGGACCCCGCGCGCGGTCGGCCGGGCGGCACCGGGGCGTCGCTACGCGGGCCGCACCGCCGTGTACACGGTGTGCGCCGCCAGCACGAACACGTCCGGCCGGCGGTGCACGCCCGCCTCGTCGTCCGGGTCGAGCAGACGGTCGAGGACGGTGAGGTCCTCGGGGTCGATGTCCTCGGCGCAGTCCTCGCGCAGCCAGGACAGGGACGTGGCCACATAGGCGCGGGCGCGCTCGGACGCGGGCGCGGGCAGATCCAGCAGGAAGGTGCGGGTGCCGGTGTGCTTCAGGCCCGCGGCGCCCAGCAGGGCGGGCCAGTCCTCGCGCCCGGCGACGGACCCCGGCAGACCGGCGCGCATCCGCGCGAACCACGCCTCCAGCACCCCGTCGAGCCGCGACTGGAGTCCGGGGCGGCCCAGGCCCAGGTCGCGCGGCAGGTAGCGGGCGGGCAGCCCGCCCTCCATCAGCGCCAGCGTCCCGCCCGGGGCCAGCCGGTCGGCGAAGGCGGAGAGGGCGGCGCCCTGGTCGCCGATGTGGTGCAGACTGCGGGCCGCCCACAGCAGGTCGACGGGTCCGTCCGACTCGGCCAGCACGGACGGAAGATCACCGGCCAGGGTGGCGAAGCGGTCCGCGAGACCGAGTGCGGCCGCGCGCTGCCGGGCCCGCTCCAGCAGCGGGGCGGCGGCGTCCACGGCGACCACCCGCGCGCCCGGGAACGTCTGGGCGAAGCGGCAGGAGACGACTCCGGGCCCACTGCCCGCGTCGACGATCAGACCGGGCTCGGCCACCTGCTCCCCGAGCCAGGCCAGGACCTGGGTGTACAGCGGCGCGAACAGTTCCGCCTGGGCCTCCAACGGTTCGGCCATCTCGGCCCAGTCCAGGTCGGAGCCGGATACGTCGCCCTCGCCGTGACCGTGGTGATGGTGGTGATGCGCCATGGAAATCAGCCTCTCGTCCGGTTGCCGTCAGCGTGCTCCGACACACCGTGCGACGGCCACCTCCCTTGCCGGGACGGCAACGGCGGGGGGCGGAAGCCGCCACCGGGGCCGGCCCCTGGAGGGGTCGGCCCCGGTGGAGCGGGTCAGTGCTCTACAGCGCCGGGTAGGCGTTCTGCATCAGTTGCTGGAACTGGGCGGAGAACCAGTGGCCGGACAGCGGGGCGTTCGGCAGGGCGCCCGACATGCTGTTGCCGTTGCGGGCGTTGCCCGTGTAGGTCGGGTCGCACATCCGGTCGAAGCCCTTGCCCTCGTCGTTCGCGATGGCGCTGCTGGAGCCGTCGGACTCACCCGGCGGCTTCATCCACACGTACGCGTCGATCCCGGCCGCCGGGGCCGCCTTCGGCCGTTCGCCGAGACCGGCACCGGACTGGTTGCACCAGTTGCCGATGTGGATGCGGCGGTCGTAGCGGCCACCGTCGACATAGGTGTCCACGCTGGTCGTGGCGCCCGGTCCGGCGGGCCGGGCGGTGCCGCCCCAGCCGTTCCTGGAGGTGTCGATCAGCATGCCGATACCGGAGTTGAAGCCCACCGAGACGAGCTGGTTGCGGAAGCCCTGGGCGTACGACAGCTCGTCCACGTACCGGTTCCAGTCGACCCACTTCGACTGGCGCACGGAGGTGCCGTTGACGGTGTCGTTGATGGTGAAGTTGTTCTCCTTCAGGGCGCTGTAGTTGGCCGTGTTGGTGATGAAGCCGTGCACGTCGGCGACGGTGGCACCCTCGGCGTTGGCGGCCTGGTAGAAGAGCTGGGCGGACGGGGCGAAGTTGTCGTCCCAGCCGAGCCAGCCGTGGTGTCCGGCGTCGATGTAGTTGTAGACGTTGGGGATCGCGCCGAGCTTGTGCAGGGCGTAGCCGACGCCCTTCACGTAGTTGCCGTTGGCGAGCATGGTGTCGCAGGCGGGAGTGGCGGTGGCCCGGCTGCCGGTGTTGGTGACGAGGTTGGGCAGCGAGTCGATCTCGATGGTGGTGACGATCCGCAGCGAGGCGTACTTCGAGTCGGCCAGGATCGCCGCGATCGGGTCGATGAACTGCGTCTTGTACTTGTCGATCTCCGTCGGGCCGAGTTCGCCGTTGGAGGCCAGTGCCGCGCAGTCACGTCCGGGCAGGTCGTAGACGACCAGCTGGACGACCTCCTCGCCGGTGCCCTTCTGGGCGAGCGCCGCGTCGAGGTGGGCCCGCAGGCCCATGCTCCCGTTGGCGCCCGCGATGGCGGCGATGCGGTCGAGCCAGACACCGGTGGGCTGGTTGGAGATCCGGCTGCCGCCGGTCTCCGCCGCGGCCTTCGCCGACCACTCGGGGTTCACGTACACCTTGGCCCCGGCGTAGGGGTTGTCGACCCGGGTGCCGGTGCCGCCCCCACCGTCGCCCCCGCCACTGCTCCCGTCGTCGACGTTGCAGGTCACGCCGTCGAGGGTGAAGGTGGTCGGGAGGGCGTTGGTGCCGCTGTAGGAGGCCTGGAAGCCGAAGCTGACCGAACCGCCGGTCGCCAGCGTCCCGTTGTAGCTCTCGTTGTTGGCGGTGACGGCGGTACCGCTCTGGGTGATCTTCGCGTTCCAGCCGTTGGTGATCTTCTGGTTGCCGGCGTAGGCCCACTTCACCGACCAACTGCTCTTGGCGGCGCTGTTGTTGGTGACGGTCACGTTGGCGGTGAAGCCCGTGTCCCACTGGTTCTGCACCGAATAGGCGACGGTGCAGGGGACGGCTGCGTACGCGGGAGCGACCGTGACGGCCGCTCCTGAGGCGCCGGCGATCAACGCCAGTGCGGCGAGTACCGCTGTTCTGCTACGGCTCATGAGTGCGGGTTCCTTCTGTGGTGTTCCGTGATGGATTACGCGATGGACTGCACGGTGGAGCGCGTGACGGATTGCACGGTGGAGCACTTGACGGATTGCACGGTGGAGCGCGTGCCGGACTGCGGGACGGATCAGCCGTTCAGGGCGCGCAGATGGTCACGCAGCCCGGCTCCGTACGACGTGGGTGTGCCGTCGTAGGCTGAGATGAGGGACGGCCCCGATGAGCAGTCCCAGGTGTTCCAGGTCCAGCCCAGGTAGGACAGACCGTGGGCGTCGAACCACTTCATGACCTGGTCGACGAACGCGTGCGAGCAGGTGTTCTCGCCGATCTCCCCCGCCACCAGGGGCACTTGGGCGGCGACCGGGGCGAGGGTGGAGTTCCAGCAGCTCTCGCTCGCGCAGGTGTTGAAGTTGTACACGTGATAGGCGGCGGCGAGATTGCCCGCCGGGTCGGCGGGCCGGTGGGCGAGCCACTGGCTCAGGTCGTTGGAGTAGGCGAGCCCGCCGGCCAGGATCAGGTTGTTCGCGCCGGCGCCGCGGACGGCGTCGACCAGATCCTGCATTCCGGCCACTTCGTAGCCGATGCCGGGGCAGCTGCCGCCGTCGCGCCAGCACTGCCAGGCCTGGGTGGTCGTGGCGGTGGCCCGGTCCGGGTAGGGCTCGTTGAACAGGTCGAACGCGACGGCCGGGTCGGCCTTGAAGGTGCTCGCCACCGACGACCAGAACGTGGGCGAGTACTGCATGTCAGGCATCGGCTTCTGGCAGGTGGCGTGGACGTCGGAGCAGCCGGCCGAGTTGCCGGTGTACTGCCCGTAGGTCCAGTGGAGTTCGACGACCGGCGTCATGCCGTGCGCCTCGACCCGGGCCACCAGGTCCTTCACCGCGCTGATGTAGTTGGCCCCGGAGTACTGGGGTTTGATGTTGGACAGGCCGAGCCAGCACTCCTCGTTCAACGGTATCCGGACGGTGTTGGCCTTCCAGTCGGCGATCGCCTTGACCGCGGCGTCGTCGACCGGTCCGTCCCAGATGCCGTACCCCTGCACGCACATGAACTCGCCGCCGGACCGGTTGACGCCGAGCAGCCGGCGGGTGGCACCGGAGGCGTCGACGAGCTTGTTCCCGGAGACGTGCAGCGCGGGCGCCTTGCCGTCCGAGGGCGGCTCGGTCGGGGTCGGGGTGGGTGTGGGGGTGGGTGACGGCTCCGCGTCGGCGTTGCACGTGGTGCCGTTGAGCTTGAACGTGGCCGGTGGGGTGTTGCCGCCCGACCAGGAGGCGATGAATCCGGCGCTGACGCTCGCGCCGGTACCGAGGGATCCGTTGTAGCTCTCGTTCACGGCGGTGACGGCCGCACCGGACTGGGACCACTTGGCGTTCCAGCCCTGGGTGACCTGCTGGCCGCCGGCGAAGTCGAAGGTGAGGCTCCAGCTGCTCAGGGCGGCCGTGTTGTTGGTGATGCTCACGGTGCCCTGGAAGCCGGAGTCCCACTGACTGACGACGGAGTACTGCACCGTGCACGCCGGCGTGGCCGCCTGCGCTGTGACGACCGGTACGACCGCTGTCCCGATGAGGGCGATCGCACCGGCCACGACTAAAAGACCTGAACGCGGGGGGTGTCGCATGAGCGACTCCTTGCAGCTCGGGCGCGTCGTGGCGGACGCGTCGACTGTTGGAATCGCTCCCACTGGTGCGAAGGAAGGTAGCGCCAAGTGACGGCGAAGAACAGAGGGTGCGCTGACTTTTCCTCAATGTGGCCGACGACGTGTTCATCGAATCTTTTCGACTCTTCAAGTGTCTTGACCGCCCCTACCCCCGTCCTCACTATGGGAGCGCTCCCACTGGTTCAAGCCTTGACTTCTCCGAGCCGCAACAGCCGCAACAAGGAGGAACCAGCACCATGCATCCCCCACCCCGAAGGCGCAGAGCCGTACGACGGTTATGGGCCGCCGCCGTGACGGCACTGGCCCTCCCCCTGTCGATGCTCGCCGTCGGCACGGCCCCCGCCCAGGCGGCCACGCTCCAGTGCAGCGTCGACTACAAGACCAACGACTGGGGCTCCGGCTTCACCGCGGACCTGACCCTCACCAACCGCGGCACGGACGCCATCAGCGGCTGGGCCCTGACCTACGCCTACACCGGCAACCAGAAGCTGGTGAACGGCTGGAACGGCACCTGGACCCAGTCCGGCACCGCGATCACCGTGAACAACGCCTCGTACAACGGGACGATCGCCGCGGGCGCGGCGGTGAGCACGGGCGCGCAGTTCAGCTACAGCGGCACCAACACCGCTCCCGCCTCCTTCGCGGTCAACGGCACCACCTGCGCCGGCGCCCATCAGCCGCCGCTGGCCGTGCTGACCAGCCCGGCCGCGGGCGCGGTCTACACCCAGGGCACCGCGGTCCCGCTCGCGGCCACCGCCGCGGCCGCGGACGGCGCGACGATCAGCAAGGTGGAGTTCTACGACAACACCACGCTGCTCGGCACGGACACCAGCGCGCCCTACTCGCTCTCGGCCTCCGGCTTGACCGTGGGCAGTCATTCACTGCTCGCGAAGGCCTACGACAGTCTGGGCGCGTCGGCGGAGTCCACCCCGGTCGGCATCACGGTCGCCTCGGGTCCCGCCGTGGTGGCCTCGACCAGCCAGCTGGCCGTCCAGCAGGGCAAGACGGCCACGTACAGCGTGAAGCTGTCGACGCAGCCGAGTGCGAACGTCACCGTCACCACCGCGCGCACCGGCGGCAACACCGGTGTGTCGGTCACCGGCGGCGCCTCGCTCACCTTCACGCCGTCCAACTGGAGCACCGCGCAGACGGTGACGGTCACCGCCGCCGCCACCGGCACCGGCGCGGCCACCTTCGACTCGACGGCCACCGGCTACACCAAGGCCACCGTGACGGTCACGCAGATCGCCGCGTCGAAGGAGTACGACGCCCGCTTCCTGGACCTCTACGGGAAGATCACCAACCCGGCGAACGGCTACTTCTCGCCCGAGGGCATCCCGTACCACGCGGTCGAGACGCTGATCGTCGAGGCCCCGGACCAGGGGCACGAGACCACGTCGGAGGCGTACAGCTACCTCCTGTGGCTCCAGGCCATGTACGGCAAGGTCTCGGGCGACTGGACCAAGTTCAACGGCGCGTGGGACCTCATGGAGAAGTACATGATCCCCACCCACGCCGACCAGCCGACCAACTCCTTCTACAACGCCTCGAAGCCGGCGACCTACGCGCCCGAGCTGGACACGCCGAACGAGTATCCGGCCAAGCTCGACACCGCGGTCTCCGTCGGTACGGACCCGATCGCCGGTGAGCTGAAGACGGCGTACGGCACCGACGACGTCTACGGCATGCACTGGATCCAGGACGTCGACAACGTCTACGGGTACGGCAACGAACCCGGCAAGTGCGAGGCGGGTCCGACCGCGACCGGTCCTTCGTACATCAACACCTTCCAGCGCGGCCCGCAGGAGTCGGTGTGGGAGACGGTGCCGCAGCCGACCTGCGACGCCTTCAAGTACGGTGGCACCAACGGCTATCTGGACCTCTTCACCGGCGACTCGTCGTACGCCAAGCAGTGGAAGTACACCGACGCCCCGGACGCGGACGCCCGTGCGGTGCAGGCCGCGTACTGGGCGGACGTATGGGCCAAGGCCCAGGGCAAGGGCGGTGACGTGTCGGCCACCGTCGGCAAGGCGGCGAAGATGGGCGACTATCTGCGCTACGCCATGTACGACAAGTACTTCAAGAAGATCGGCAACTGTGTCGGGCCGTCCACCTGCGCGGCCGGTACCGGCAAGGACGCCTCGGCCTATCTGCTGTCCTGGTACTACGCCTGGGGCGGCGCCAACGACACCAGTGCCGGCTGGGCCTGGCGCATCGGCTCCAGCCATGTCCACGGCGGCTACCAGAACCCCCTCGCCGCCTACGCGCTCAGCACCAACGCCGACCTGAAGCCGAAGTCGGCCACGGGTCAGGCGGACTGGGCCAAGTCCCTCGACCGGCAACTGGAGTTCTACCGCTGGCTCCAGTCGAACGAGGGCGCCATCGCGGGCGGCGCCACCAACAGCTGGGCGGGCCGGTACGCGACCCCGCCGGCCGGTACGTCCACCTTCTACGGCATGTACTACGACCAGCAGCCCGTCTACCACGACCCGCCGTCCAACCAGTGGTTCGGCTTCCAGGCGTGGTCGATGGAGCGGGTCGCCGAGTACTACCAGCAGACCGGGAGCGCCAGTGCCAAGGCGGTCCTCGACAAGTGGGTCACCTGGGCGCTGTCCAAGACCACGATCAACCCGGACGGCACCTATCTGATCCCCTCCACGCTCCAGTGGTCCGGCCAGCCCGACACCTGGAACGCGTCGAGCCCTGGCGCCAACAGCGGCCTGCACGTCACCGTCGCCGACTACACCAACGACGTCGGCGTGGCGGCCGCGTACGCCAAGACCCTGACGTACTACGCCGCCAAGTCCGGGAACGCGCAGGCGAAGACGACGGCGAAGGCGCTCCTCGACGGCATGTGGGGCAACTACCAGGACAGCCTGGGCGTCGCCGTGCCGGAGACCCGGACCGACTACAGCCGCTTCAACGACAGCGTGTACGTGCCCAGCGGCTGGACCGGCAAGATGCCCAACGGCGACACGATCAACTCGTCCTCGACCTTCACCTCGCTGCGGTCCTTCTACAAGAACGACCCGGCCTGGTCGAAGATCTCGTCCTATCTCGCGGGCGGCGCCGCGCCCGTGTTCACGTACCACCGTTTCTGGGCCCAGGCGGACATCGCCATGGCCATGGGTTCGTACGCGGAGCTCCTCGAATAAGTCCCCGCCATCGCTCCGCGTACCGCGCCGGGCGGCCCCCACCCGCACAGGGGGCCGCCCGGTCGTCGCGTCCCGCCCCTTTCTGTTCCTCTCCCCCGTTCCTCCCCGTCAAGGAAGGACCCATCGTGCGAAGAACCCGCATCCTCACGGCCGTGCTCGCGCTCACGGCCGGCCTCCTCGCGGGCACGGCGTCCGCGCTGGCCGCGCCGGACGAACAGGTGACGGTCGCCGCCGAGTCGTACACCTGGAAGAACGCCCGTATCGACGGCGGCGGCTTCGTCCCGGGCATCGTCTTCAACCGCTCCGAGAAGAACCTCGCCTACGCCCGCACCGACATCGGCGGCGCCTACCGCTGGCAGGAGTCGACGAAGACCTGGACACCCCTGCTGGACTCGGTCGGCTGGAACGACTGGGGGCACACGGGTGTCGTCAGCCTCGCCTCCGACCCGGTCGACCCGAACAAGGTGTACGCGGCCGTCGGCATGTACACCAACAGCTGGGACCCCGGGAACGGGGCCGTGCTCAGGTCCACCGACCGGGGCGCCGGCTGGCAGAAGACGGACCTGCCGTTCAAGCTGGGCGGCAACATGCCGGGCCGGGGCATGGGCGAGCGTCTGGCGATCGACCCGAACAAGAACAGCGTGCTGTACCTGGGCGCGCCCAGCGGCAAGGGCCTGTGGCGGTCGACCGACTCCGGGGTGACCTGGTCACAGGTCACCGACTTCCCCAACGTGGGCAACTACGTGCAGGACGCGACCGACACCTCCGGCTACGCCAGTGACAACCAGGGCATCGTGTGGGTGACCTTCGACGAGTCCACCGGCACCTCGGGCACCGCCACGAAGAACATCTACGTCGGGGTCGCCGACCAGAGCAACGCGGTGTACCGGTCGACGGACGCGGGGGCGACCTGGACCCGGCTGGCGGGCCAGCCGACCGGCTACCTCGCGCACAAGGGCGTGCTGGACGCCAAGAACGGCTACCTCTATCTCGCCTACAGCGACAAGGGCGGTCCGTACGACGGCGGCAAGGGCCAGCTGTGGCGGTACGCGACCGCGACCGGCACCTGGACGAACATCAGCCCGGTGGCCGAGGCGGACACCTACTACGGCTTCAGCGGTCTGACCGTCGACCGGCAGCACCCGGGCACGGTGATGGCGACCGCGTACAGCTCCTGGTGGCCGGACACCCAGCTCTTCCGCTCCACGGACAGCGGCGCCACCTGGACGAAGGCGTGGGACTACACGTCGTACCCCAACCGTGCCAACCGCTTCACCATGGACGTGTCCTCCTCGCCGTGGCTGACCTGGGGCGCCAATCCGTCGCCGCCGGAGCAGACGCCCAAACTCGGCTGGATGACCGAGGCGTTGGAGATCGACCCGTTCAACTCCGCCCGGATGATGTACGGCACGGGCGCGACGGTCTACGGCACCGAGAACCTCACCAACTGGGACAGCGGCACCCAGTTCACCGTCAAGCCGATGGTCAAGGGCCTGGAGGAGACGGCCGTCAACGACCTGGCCTCGCCGCCGTCCGGGGCGCCCCTGCTCAGCGCGCTCGGTGACATCGGCGGCTTCCGCCACACCGATCTGACCGCGGTGCCGTCGATGATGTACACCTCGCCGAACTTCACCACGACCACCAGCCTGGACTTCGCCGAGACGAACCCGAGCACGGTGGTGCGGGTCGGCAACATCGACTCCGGTGCGCATGTGGCGTTCTCGACCGACAACGGCGCCAACTGGTTCGCGGGCACGGACCCTTCGGGGGTCTCGGGCGGCGGTACGGTCGCGGCGGCCTCGGACGGCAGCCGCTTCGTGTGGAGCCCGGCCGGCACCGGCGTGCAGTACACGACCGGCTTCGGCTCCTCGTGGTCGGCGTCGAGCGGCATCCCGGCGGGCGCGACCGTGGAGTCCGACCGGGTGGACGCCAGGACCTTCTACGGCTTCAAGTCCGGCAAGTTCTACGTCAGTACGGACGGCGGCGCCACCTTCACGGCGTCCGCCGCGGCCGGACTGCCCAGCGGTGACAGCGTGCGCTTCAAGGCGCTGCCCGGCACGAAGGGCGATGTCTGGCTGGCGGGCGGGGCGAGCGACGGGGCCTACGGCCTGTGGCACTCCACCGACGGCGGTACGACCTTCGCCAAGCTGTCGAACGTCGAGCAGGCCGACACCATCGGCTTCGGCAAGGCGGCGACGGGGGCGTCCTACCAGGCCCTCTACACCAGCGCGAAGATCGGCGGCGTCCGCGGCATCTTCCGCTCCACCGACAAGGGCGCGACCTGGACGCGTATCAACGACGACGCACACCAGTGGGGCTGGACCGGCGCGGCGATCACCGGTGACCCACGGGTGTACGGCCGGGTGTACATCGCCACCAACGGCCGGGGCGTGATCTACGGCGACACCTCGGACCCGGCAGGCGGAGGCGGGGGCGGCACCGACCCGACCCCGACTCCGACGCCGACACCGACACCGACTCCGACCGGCGCCTGCGCGGTGACGTACAAGATCACCAACCAGTGGCAGGGCGGTTTCCAGGCCGACGTCCAGCTCACCAACACGGGTACGGGCGCCTGGAACGGCTGGTCGATCGGCTGGTCCTTCGCCGACGGACAGAAGGTCACCCAGCTGTGGAACGCCGACTACACCCAGTCGGGTGCGGCGGTGACGGCCAAGAACGTCGGCTGGAACGGCTCCGTGGCGGCCGGTTCGTCGGTGGGCTTCGGCTTCACCGGGAGCTGGTCCGGGACGAACACCAAGCCCGTCGCCTTCAAGCTGGGCGATCAGAGCTGCACGGTGACCTGAGGGTCGCGGGGAACGCGCGGGTACGACAACAGGCAGCCCTCGAGCGCCCCGGAACCACTTCTGACAGCAGCGGGCCCCGCCGGGCATCACTCCGGCGGGGCCTCAGCAGCATCCCCGACTTGATCGTTGGATGCTTGTTCGGATCAGACTACTGGCCGCCACTGACATCGCCTGGGCGCGTCGACAGGCCGACCGTTGCGCGCCCTCCAGCCAGTCCGGCATCGACACGGTGACGTGCCGGGTGCAGAGTGCGGGCGTCCTCGTTCGGGCAGGTCGGCGCGGTACGGGATGCGGCTGCTGCCGCCTCCGTGGCGGCCCGTGGGGCGACTGCCCGGCAGGCCGGTCACGGCGTCGGGGGCGGCTGGGCGTCGCTCAGGGCTTGCTCCATCCGGTGGAATTGCCGTTCCGGGCGGCGCGTTGCGGCGTTGAACCTGTATGAGCAGAAGTCGCAGATTCTGGGAGTTAGCCGGCCCTACGGCCGTCGATCAGCTACGGGCCCAGCTGGCTCGCGCGGCTGCCGGGATGTCCAAAGGGAGGCATCGACGGCCGAAGGTGTCTGAGGAAACGCTTCTCCCGGGTGCGGAGCCGGATACCGGCCGGAGTGAAGCGGCGGCATCCGGCTCGGCTTGAACCGACCCACGGGATCCCGAAGACGGCGACCGGTCGGGCGCGCCGACGGACCGCCGCCTCACTGTCGGGCCGGAGCCTGTTTCCCCAGCTCAGCCGGGCTAGGGTGTGTACACCGCGGGACGGGGTGCCGTCGCCATGCCGGAGCCGATGAAGAAGCTCGGGTGCGGATGCACGCCTCGGCGTCGTTCTTGCCGGAGTCCGCACGGGCACAGCGTCTGCGAGCGTATCGGCCGCGTCCCAGGAGCCACAGCGGGCCGTCGGGCCTGAGGGCCACGCCCGAGGCGAGCCTGCGGACCGCGCGGCAGGCGCATGCCTCTCACTCAGGAGACGCAGTATTTTGTCCAGCCGTCGTTGTAACCCCTGTTGTAACCGCTCGAGTAGTCCGCTGTGAGGTACACCGGTGCATACGAGTCGTGGTAGTAGTTGAGGCAGTAGTTGCCAGGGGTGTCCCAGGCGTTGCTGCCGTCGAAGTACCCATCGATGTAACCGTCCTGGTAACCGTCCTCGAAGCCGTCCTGGGGGACGAGGACGCCTGCGGCCGGCGCTGCGACCGTCGCCGAGTTGTGGGAGGCGGCAGCTGTGGCCTGCGGCATCGTCGCCGGCGCGAGCGTCAGGGCGGCTACGGCGACGACCGGGGTTACGGACAGTCCGAGGAATCGTGTCGCGCGCATAGTTGTCCCCTTCCAAGAGACAGGTACTCGCAGTTGGTGCCTTGTCCTGGTCGGGCGCATACTCCATGAGGCAGCGGGCCAGGCGTGAATGCTCACTTGAAGAGCGGTGGGGGCACCATGCGGCCGGCGATTTGGGCCTTCGACGCCGACTGCTCAAATGGCGACCACTATCGGCCATAGCGTCATCGATTTGACCCTATCGAGCCATGGGTGATGTGTCCACTTATGGCCCAATCGCCACAGTTGCCGCGCCAAGACCTGGCGAAGACCTTGCAATGTCGTGTCCCGGTTGATGGTCGACTGAACCGATCAGGGTCCGGTGAAGTCATATGCCCCGGTTCTGTTGGAGTCGGTTTGCTGGACAATTGACGCTCCAGCAGCCTGTCCGGCGGTGCCAACACCTGGTCGACACGGGCCAGTTGCCAGGCACGACCAGCAGCGACCGGTCCGAACTCGCCGCAGCCCGCAAACGCATCGCGGAGGTGGAGGCCGAGTTCGCCATTCACCGGCGGGCTGCCGAGTTGCTGGGCGAGGGTGGTGCCTCCTCGGCGGGTTGCCGTGGTTCCCGGTCCCGGTGGCCGGCGCACGGCACCGCCCGGCCGGGTCTGGACCTCAGCCGGCCGGCTTGCGGTACGCCCGGAGGGTGAAGCGGGGGTCGGGGCGAGGGCGGTCCTGGTCGGGCAGGGCCTGGAGGCGGTCGGCGAACGGCTCGGCGAGCGGGTCGCCGGGCGGCAGCGTGACGAACCAGCCGCGGCGCAGGTCCGCGACCGTCCGGCGGGGACTGCGGCCCTGGCCGTGGCCGTCGAAGCGGGCCTGCCCGGCCGGAGCGAGGCCGTGCGCCAGGGCGTACGACTCCACGAGGGGCGCCGCGTCCCGGGCCGCCCGGTGCGGCCGGGAGGCGAGGACGGCATCGATGTCACTGCCCACGTTGTGCGCGGCGGCCTTGTCGACCGTGGTCACATAGACCCCGCCCGGCCGCAGCACCCGGGCGCACTCGGCGACGATGGTGCGCACGTCCTCGTCGCTGTCCGCCAGGTGCAGCAGCCAGACACTGCACACGGCATCGAACCGTCCGTCGGCGAAGGGCAGTCGGCGGCTGTCGGCGCGTACCACGGCGCCGGGCAGGCGGGCGGCGGCCCGGCGGGCCATGGCGGGCGCGAGGTCGACACCGGTGACCCGCAACCCGTCGCGCCCGGCAGCCAGCCGCCGGGTGACGATGCCCGTGCCGCAGGCGATGTCGAGCAGCCCCCGGGTCCCCGGCGGCACCAGGCCGAGCACGGCCGCCGCGGCGGCCGCCGCCCTGGGCTCGCCGCCGCGGGAGGCGTCGTAGCGTTCGGCTTCCTCGTCGTAGTCCAGCACGCGTCCTCCCCCGTCCCGGTCCGGCCGCGCTCAGTGGGCTCCGTGCCCCGGGGCCAGGTCCTCCACCCTGCGGGCGAGCGCGAAGTCGAGCTCGGTCACGGCTCCGCCCACGCTGTGGGTGTTCACGGTGAGCGAGACCGTGTGGTAACCAAGAGTGAGGTCGGAGTGGTGGTCGAGTTCGTCCTGCACCTGGGCGATGTGCACGACCAGCGCGGCCGCCGCGAAGTGGGAGGACAGCCGGTAGGAACGGGCGAGGCGCTCCCCGTCGTGGGACCAGCCGGGCAGCTCGGCCAGCCGGTCCTCGATCTCCTTCTGCGACAGCGGTTGCACGGCCATGGCGCTCGCTCCCTTCCTGGGTGCCGCGTACCTGTCCAGCCTGCCACATCACGGCCGCGGCGGCGCTGGTCACGGGTATCGCCGGTCCGGCGGCCGGGCAGGCCGCCGATCGGGTGTCGGCCATCGTACGACTGCCGGCCGCCGATGCGGACCGGACGCGGCGGACCGGCACTGCCGTCACAACCCACCGATGGACGTGACCGCCGCCGAAACGGCGCCGGGGCCGTTCCCGCCCGCCGATCCGGCCATCGCCAAGTAGCCCCGCCCGGCGAGGACTTGACGCGACGGTGCGGCATGCAATTCGATCGTCCCCCGGTGCTGCCGCACGTCCCGTGGCACACTGGCCCGGTTGATCGACTCACAGGGGAGACGTGGCGTGAGTGAACGTCGGCCCGCTCCCACCGTGGGCCAAGTCGTGCTCGGCAGACGGTTGCAGGAACTGCGGGAGACCGCGGGACTCAAGCGCGAGGAGGCCGCGCGCGTCCTGCGGGTGGCCCCGGCGACCGTGCGGCGCATGGAGATGGCCGAGGTCGCCCTGAAGATCCCGTACGTGCAGGTGCTGTTGGAGACGTACGGCGTGCCCGCCGAGGAGGCGACCGACTTCGTGAACCTGGCGGAGGAGGCCAACCAGCCCGGCTGGTGGCAGCGCTTCCACGACGTGCTCCCGGAGTGGTTCAGCCTGTACGTGAGTCTGGAGGGCGCGGCCCGGCTGATCCGGTCCTACGAACCGCACTTCATGCCCGGACTGCTCCAGACCGAGGCGTACGCGCGTGCCGTCATGGAAGGCGGGACGATCGCGCAGGAGGGCACCGAGGCGGTGGAACGGCACGTCTCCCTGCGGATGACCCGCCAGCGGCTGCTGGAGCGCGACAACGCGCCGCACCTGTGGGTGATCATCGACGAGACGGTGCTGCGCCGCCCGGTGAGCATCCACCGCAAGGTGATGCGCGACCAGCTCACCAAGCTGCTGGAGATCACCGAGGACAGGAAGGTCACGGTGCAGGTCGCCGAGTTCTCGGCGGGCCCGCACCCGGGGACGTACGCGCCGTTCTCGCTGTTCCGCTTCGCCGAGCCCGAACTGCCCGACATGGTGTTCACCGAGTACCTGACCGGCGCGCTCTACCTCGACTCGCGCCGGGAGGTCGCGGCACACCTGGAGGTCCTCGACCACATGACCACCCACGCCGCGTCGGCCCAGCAGACGAAGAAGATCCTCCAGCGGTACCGCCAGGAGTACTGACGTGTGAAGTGCCGGTCAGGCGGCGCCGCCCCGGGTGTCGCGGTCGTCGTCGACGATCTCCGCGTCGACCACCCCTTCGTCGTCCTGGGAGTCCTGGGGGGTGTGGGCGCCTTGGGGTCCGGGCGCGTCCTGCGCAGCCGCGGACGCGGTCGGGCCCTGCTGCTGCGCCTGGGCGTACATGGCCTGGCCCAGCCGCTGGCTGACCGTGGCCAGCTTCTCGACGCCGGCGCGCAGCGCGTCCGTGTCGGCCTGCCGCTCCAGCAGCGCCTTGAGCTCGGCGATCGCCGACTCGACCTCCGGCCGGGTGTCGGCGGGCACCCGATCCTCGTTGTCGCGGATGAACTTCTCGGTCTGGTAGACGAGTTGCTCGGCCTGGTTGCGGGTCTCGGCCGCCTCACGGCGGGCCCGGTCCTCCTCGGCGTACTGCTCGGCCTCGCGCATCATGCGGTCGATGTCGTTCTTGGGCAGGGCGGAGCCGCCGGTGACGGTCATCTTCTGTTCGCGGCCGGTGGCCAGGTCCTTGGCGGAGACGTGCATGATCCCGTTGGCGTCGATGTCGAAGGCGACCTCGATCTGCGGGATGCCGCGCGGGGCGGGCGGCAGGCCGGTGAGGTCGAAGACCCCGAGCTTCTTGTTGTAGGCGGCGATCTCCCGTTCGCCCTGGTAGACCTGGATGCCGACCGAGGGCTGGTTGTCGGCGGCCGTGGTGAAGATCTCCGAACGGCGCGTGGGGATCGTGGTGTTGCGTTCGATGAGCTTGGTCATGATGCCGCCCTTGGTCTCGATGCCCAGGGACAGCGGGGTGACGTCGAGGAGCAGGACGTCCTTGACGTCACCGCGGATGACGCCCGCCTGGAGCGCGGCGCCGACGGCGACGACCTCGTCCGGGTTGACGCCCTTGTGCGGGTCCTTGCCGGTCAGCTCCCGGACCAGCTCGGTGACCGCGGGCATCCGGGTCGAGCCGCCGACCAGGATCACGTGGTCGATGACGGAGAGTTTCACGCCCGCGTCCCTGACCGCCTGGTGGAAGGGGGTCTTGCAGCGGTCCAGCAGATCGGCGGTGAGCTCCTGGAACTGGGCGCGGGTCAGCTTCTCGTCGAGGTGGAGGGGGCCCTCGGCGGAGGCCGTGATGTAGGGGAGGTTGATCGACGTCTCCGAGGACGAGGACAGTTCGATCTTGGCCTTCTCGGCGGCCTCGCGCAGGCGTTGCAGCGCCATCCGGTCGTTGCCGAGGTCGATGCCGGACCCGGCCTTGAAGCGGGCGGCGAGGTGCTCGACGATCCGCTGGTCCCAGTCGTCGCCGCCGAGCAGGGTGTCGCCGTTGGTGGCCTTGACCTCGATGACTCCGTCGCCGATCTCCAGCAGGGACACGTCGAAGGTGCCGCCGCCGAGGTCGAAGACGAGGACGGTCTGCTCCTCGCCGCGGTCGAGGCCGTAGGCGAGGGCGGCCGCGGTCGGCTCGTTGATGATCCGCAGCACCTTCAGGCCGGCGATCTCCCCGGCCTCCTTGGTGGCCTGCCGCTGGACGTCGTCGAAGTAGGCGGGCACGGTGATCACGGCGTCCGTGACGTCCTCGCCGAGGTAGGCCTCCGCGTCCCGCTTCAGCTTCTGCAGGACCCGCGCGGACAGCTCCTGGGCGCGGTAGCGGGTGCCGTCCACGGAGCCGTGCTCGGGGAACCGCCAGTCCGGGGCACCCATGTGCCGCTTGACGGAGCGGGCGGTCCGGTCGACGTTGGTGACGGTCTGCCGCTTGGCGACCTCGCCGACGAGCACCTCGCCGTTCTTGGCGAAGGCCACGACCGACGGTGTGGTCCTGGTGCCCTCCGCGTTGGCGATGACCGTGGGTTCCCCGCCCTCCAGCACCGCCACCACCGAGTTCGTGGTTCCCAGATCGATCCCGACCGGACGTCCCATCGCTGTCCCCTTCCACCAGGGTCACCAGGGTTCACCAGGGTCGTGCGAGGAGGCCGGGTCGCGGAGCCTCCCGCACTCCAGCACAGAACGTGCGCACGCCGTTGTCAATGGCACGGCCGGCCCGCCTGCGCGGACCACCCCGGCCGGGCGGTCCACGCAGGCGGGCGTACGTTCCGCCGCATCGGACGGATCAGCGCATCAGGCGGATCCGGCGGTTCAGGCGGATCCGGCGGATCCGGCGGTTGAGGTGGATCAGCCGGATCAGGTGGATCAGCCGGATCAGGCGAGCTTCGCCGACAGGGTGATGGTGGTTCCCGTCAGGGCCTGGCTGACGGGGCAGTTCTTCTTGGCGTCCTCGGCGGCGGCGACGAACGCCTCGTTGTCCATGCCGGGAACGTCGCCCTCGACGGTGAGGTGGATGCCGGTGATGCCCTCACCCGGCTGGAAGGTGACGTCGGCCGAGGTGACGAGCTTGGTGGGCGGGGTGCCGGCGCCGGTCAGGCCGTGCGACAGGGCCATGGAGAAGCAGCTGGAGTGGGCGGCGGCGATCAGCTCCTCGGGGCTGGTCTTGCCGTTGGCCTGCTCGGCGCGCGACGGCCACGACACCGACTGCTGGCCGATGCCGGAGGAGTCGAAGGTGACGACGCCCTTGCCCTCGGCAAGGTTGCCTTCCCAGACGGTGTGTGCGGAGCGCGTGGTTGCCACGGTTCTTCCTTTCGCATGGGTCCCGGTTCCGGGATTCCTGCGCACCATCCGATCACATTCCGGCTCACCGCACCCGGAACACCGGCCCGCGCGCGGTGAACGGCAGACGTGCGCCCTGCGGGATCAGATAGGCGTGTTCGCGCCGCACCCGCAGCACGTCGCACCAGCCGTCGGTGATGACGAGGACGGGCGCGCCGGGCGGGAAGTCCTCGGCCCGCTGCAACAGGTCGATCCCGGGCTGGAGCACCGTACCGCCGCGCCCGTGCACCCGTACCCGCCCGGCGATCTCGGTGACCGGGAGGTAGCCGGCGTCGTGCGGGGCGGTGTCGCAGAAGACGACCCGCGCGGCCGGGACGTCCCGGGCCTCGGCGTAGGAGGCGATCGCGCCGAGGGCCTTGCCGAGCAGGGTCCGGTCCATGGAACCGGAGGTGTCGAGGACGACGCCGAAGGTGCAGCGGGCGACCTCCTCGGGCGGGAAGTGGCGTCCGGCGCGCGGGATGTCGGGGGTGGCGGACTGGCGGCGGGAGGGGCGGGCGTAGGAGCGGACGGGCTCGGGACGGGGTACGAACTCGTCGAACCAGCGGGCCAGTCGGGCGTCCCAGGGCAGCGGCGGGTGCGAGAGGGCGCGGATCTCCTCGACGAGACCGCCGGGCAGGAAGCCGCGCTCCTGCCGTTCGTGCAGGTCGAGGCCCTGGGCGAGGCCCCGGCGGTAGAAGCCGTCGAGGTCGACATGGTCGCGCTGCGGGCCGAGCGGGGCGCCGAGGACGTCGCCCACGCCCTTGCCGCGCAGGGTGGCCAGCCGGCGCATCCGGCGCAGGTCGACGGCGATACGGTCGTAGACCTCCTCGGCCGACAGGCCGGTGAGGGAGGGATCGTGCAGCAGTCCGTCGGGCATGGTGCCGACCTGCATCTCGCACAGCCAGCCGTTGACGACGTAGTCGCAGGCGACGTTGAACAGGTAGGGGTCACGGCCGCCGCAGCGGTCGCCGTGCCGCAGGGCGGCGTGCAGCATCTCGTGGGCCAGCACGAAACGCCATTCCTCGTCGTCGAACCGGCGGACGGGGTTGATGTAGATCTCGCCCGCCTCCGCGTCGACGGCGGCGACCGCGATGTCGTGGGCGCGGGCCAGTTCGGCGTCTGCGACCAGCCGGATGCCCGCCGCGATACCGCCGAGCAGCGGGAACGAGGAGACGAACCAGCCGAGCGCCCGCTCCCAGGGCTGCCGTCCGCGTGCCTCGCCGTCGAGGGTGTCGCGTCGGCCGCCCGCCACGTCCATCGCGGCGGACACGGTCCGGGTCAGCGCGCCCGCGAACGCCAGCTGCCAGTCCGGGAGGTGACCGCCGAACCAGCCCACCGCCGGTACGAGCAGCTGGTCCGGTTCGGTGCCCGCGGTGCCGCAGTGCTCGTACGCGGCGGGGAGTCCGGTGCGCCGCCAGCGGGCGGCGAGCCGTTCCTCGTCGCCGTCGGGGTAGCTCAGCGGCAGCTCGTCCGGGACGGTGCCGACGGGGAAGGTCAGCAGGAAGCGGTTGACGACCGTGCAGCGGGCGGCGAGCTCGTGACGGTCGGGCTGGACGCGCTCGCCCCTGGCCGCGGGGAGGTGTCCGAAGCCCAGATGGAGACCGGCGTGGGCGAGCGACCAGGCCCAGTGCGCCGGGTCGGCGATCCGGGCCGGATGGACGTGCAGGAGGCCGGCGGAGTCGGCGCGCACGAGACCGTCCCGGGGGGTCAGCGGACAGTCCTCCGTGCGGCAGACGCTGAGGTCGAGGGCGGCCAGCGCCGGGTTGGCACGGAACAGCCGCATCCCCTCGGCGAACGCCTCCGCGGCGGCGTCCCGCTTCCTGCGGCCGCGCTCCCGGCTCACCGGCGCGCCTCCACCAGCCGGGGCATGTCGCGGGCCGCCTCGACCAGGAACCAGGCGGGCAGTACCGGATTGCCGTCGGCGTCGGCGGCGATGACCGTCTGGGCGACCTCGACGGATATCTCGGCGAGCTGCACGAGCAGCGACTTCGCGCGGTACGCCAGCTGCCGGCCGCTCGCCGGCATGTGCTCCTTGTCGGCCGGCAGCTCCTTAAGGAGCCGGCCGCGGAACGAGTCGGCGAGGTAGTAGAGCAGGTCGCGGTCCTCGACGCGGTGCGGCCAGGGGGCGTCGCCCCTGAGGACGGCCTCGATGCCGTACCGGCTTCGGACGATCTTGACGTAGCCGCAGAAGGCGACGGCGTGCGCGGGGGTGAGCGTGCCGTGCGCGAGGACCTTCAGGGTGTCCTCGTCGAGGTCGCGGCCGAAGGAGTGCAGGGCGTCGGAGAGCATGTGCCAGGAGCGGGGCGTGGAGAACGGCTCCTCGGTCTTCGGCGGCCTGGACCACAGGTGGTCGGGCCGGTCGGTGAGGTGGTCGAGGATCCAGGGGTGGACGGCGTTGGCGGCGGCCCAGCCGAGCCAGTCCTTGGCGGAGGCCTCCAGGTGCACATGGGTGAGGCGGTTGACGAGCGCGGAGGCGATCGGGCGGGCCAGGGCGTTGTCGGTGGCACGGTTGCCGGCGCCGATGACGATCGAGCCCGCGGGCAGCTCGTAGGAGCCGATACGGCGGTCCAGGATGAGCGAGTAGAACGCCTTCTGCACGTCCGGCGAGGCCGCGTTCAGCTCGTCCAGGAACAGGCAGTACGGCTGGTCGCGGGCGATCGCCTCCGGCGGGCAGAACACCGAGCGTCCGTCCCGGATCTGCGGCACGCCCATCAGGTCCTCGGGCGCCAGCTGGGTGCCGAGCAGGCTCACGCACTCCAGGCCCAGCGACTCGGCGAACTCCCTGACCAGGGAGGACTTTCCGATGCCGGGGGCGCCCCAGACGAAGACGGGCCGCACGGTGGCGAGGCCGAGCAGCAGCTCCGGGAGGCGGGCGGGCGTGACGGTGACGGCAGCCTGCAAAGCAGGGACTCCTTGCGGGGGGTGGAGGCGGGCGCGCCGTGGTGCGCGCCGCCGGACGCGACCAGTGTGTGCGTACGCGTCCGCCCGCGCAGCCGATTTATCGGGCGGCACGCTGCTGCCGCCCGGCGGTACGGGCCGCTCACCGTCGGGCCGCCCGGCGGTGCGGGTCGCTCGCCGTCAAGCCGTCCGACGGTACGGGCCGCTAGCCGTCAGGCCGTCCGGCGGTACGGGCCGCCCGGCGGTACGGCGCCGTCAGGCCGTCCGGCGGTGCGGGCCGCCCGGCGGTGCGGCGCCGTCAGGCCGTCCGGCGGTGCGGGTCGCTCGCCGTCAGGCCGCGCACTCCTCCTGGCCTTCCCGGCCGTCCCGCTCCGTGCGCCCGTCCGGCCCGTCGTTCGGCCGCATCGCGCTGCGCGGGTCCGTCGCCAACGGCACCTGGGGGCCGTCCGGCTCGCGCAGCCAGCGGCGCAGCACCCGGTGGACGTGTTCGGCGCCGACGAGCTCGGCGCCGTCCTCGACCGGTGCCGAGAAGGCGAGCGGCGACATCAGGAAGGGCCGGCTCTGGGCGCCGCCGAGGCCGCCGTGCGAGCCGATCTGCTCCTCGAAGGCGAGGACTTCGCCGGCGGCGGGGTCGTGCCAGGAGTTGATCATGATGTCGGCGGTGTGCGGGAAGGAGTGGGTGCGGCGGACGGCGTCGGCGGCACCCGGCCCGAACACCGCGAGCGGCCCGGGGTCCTCGTCGAGCCGGTCCAGCGGGATCTCCGCGCCGCCGGGACCGAGGACCAGACCGCCGTGCTCCTCGCTGCGTACGAGGAGGAAGCCGATGCCGGGATGGTTGGCGAGGGCGGGCAGCAGCGCGGGGTGGCGGGCGTCGATCTCCTCCCTGGTCATCCGGTGCGGCACGTCGGGGAAGGACACCAGGCCGAGGTTGCCGGAGGCCAGCACGACCGGGTCCGAGCGGCGGTCCGCCGGGCGGTGCCGGTCGTGGCGTTCCTCCTCGACCGGGCGGTGCAGCGCTGCACGGACCGCGGCACGGGCCTCGGTGCCGGTCGGGGGCTCGCCCGCGCGGGCGGCGCCGACGGCGTGGGCCAGGGTGCGGTCGGCCCGGCGCGGGACGGGCAGCCCGCAGCCCGCCCGCACCAGGTCGCCGAGGGTGAGCCCGTAGCGGGAGCGAAAGGTCTCGCCGGGGCTCTGCCCGTGGTCGGACAGGACGACGATCCGGTACGACCGCGGGGCGTGCTCGGCGACCTTGCCGAGCAGCGCGAGGGAGCGGTCCATGCGCCGCAGGACCTGCTCGGCGTCGCGGCTGTGCGGTCCGGAGTGGTGGGCCACCTCGTCGTAGGCGACCAGGTCGGCGTAGACGGCCGTACGGCCGACGAGCATGTCGCCGATCACCGCGGCGACGACGACGTCCCGTTCGACGACGGTCGCGAAGGCGCGGACGAGGGGGTAGAGGCCGCCGCGTCTGACCCGAGGGAGCTGCCCCCGCAGCCGGGCGCGGGTCGACTGGTGGATCTCGCGGCCCACCTCGGCGACGAAGGACAGCGCGGTGCGCACGGCGTTGGCGGGGTCGCAGAAGTAGGCGAAGTAGCCCGAGCGGGACCGGGTGCGGCTGCCGCGGCGGCCGATGGCGATGGACAGCACGAGCGCCTGCTCGTCGGCGCCGCCGCCGAACAGGTTGCCGCGGCTGGCGCCGTCCAGGGTGAGCAGTCCGCCGTCGCCGGTGCGCTCGACCGCGCGGCGTTGGAGCTCGGCGGCGCTGGTCGGGCGGTTGCAGACCATCACCTCCCGGCTGTCCTTCTCGTACCAGCGGAAGGCGGGGATGTCGAAGTTGCTGGCGTGCAGGATGCCGAGCTGGCTGGCGCCGGTCTGGCTGGACCAGTCGGTGCGCCAGGACGTCAGCCGGTGCGTGGGCGGGGCGGGGGGCTTGTCGGGGCCGGTGCCCAGCCAGCCGGCGACGGTCGGCATCAGCCCCTTGCGGACGGCGTCCATGAGCACGTCGTGGCCGACGCCGTCGAACTGGAGGAAGACGGTGCCGGGGGTCTGCGGGCAGGGCGGGCCGCCCCGGCGGCGGCGGACGGCGAGCCGGGAGAGACGGCGGCGGTATGCCTCGTCGTCGCGCACGGCCAGGGCGGCGCCGGTGGCCGAGGCGACGGCGGACATCACGGCGGCGACGACGACCGCGGTCTCGGGAGCCGCCTCGCTGCTGCCGGACGGCGTCAGGCGCAGCGCCAGCAGCAGCAGCGAGCCGTTGAGGAAGAAGACCAGCAGGCCCAGCACGAAGGCGGGGACCAGCAGCAGGAGCCGTACGAGCAGGGGCCACACCAGGGCCGAGAGCAGACCGAAGAAACCCGCGCCGAACGCGGCCGTGACGGCGATGCTGGTGGCGCTGTCACCGTCGGCGGACTGGAGCTGGAAGTCCGGCAGGATGCCCGCGAGGACCAGCATGGTGACCGTGGAGACGGCCCACACCACGATGCTCCGCCCGGTCTGACTGACGATCCGCCGCCAACGCACGTCCCGCACGGCCCGTACACCTCGCGTCCCGGCCCCACGCCGGCCGCGGGCCCTCACCCCTCCACCCTGCCACAGGCGGGATGACGAACCGCGTGACGATGTCCGCCGGGATCCGGTGCCACGCACGCCGGACCCGGCCGCCGGGATCCGCGTCAGCGGCCGTCGTAGCCGGCCGTCGGGATCCGCGTCAGCGGCCGTCGTAGCCGGCCGTCGGCATGGACAGCCGGCGGTGCACCCGCGCCTTCATCTGCGCGTCGTACAGCGGTTCGGCCCGCCCCACCGTCTCGACCCGCACCCCGCGCCGCAGCGCCTCCGCGGTGAACTCCTCGACGGACGACAGCGCGCTCTCCAGCACCCGCCGGCTGGGCGCCACGAACAGGTCCACGCCGGGCCGGACACCGTCCCACAGCACCACGTGATCGGGGCGCAGCCCGCACACCAGCAGCTCCCGGGCGACCACGTACCCCCGCTCGGCGGCCCAGCGCGCGCACATCGCGTGCTGGCTGCGGGAGTCCACCAGGAAAGGATCGTCGTCCAGTTCCTCCAAGGGTGTCAGGCTCGCGATCGCCGTCACCCGCACCGCGTCCGGCCCGCCGGAGGCACCCCGCACCTCTCCCATGGCGTCCCCCTCACCTCCGGGTTTCGCCGCCGACCCTACTCCTGCCCGTAGGCTTCGGGGAGTCGCGCGAAGGAGGCAAAGAGGTGCCGGTGGAGATCACCTGGTGGGGCCACGCGACCTGCGCGGTCGAGGATTCGAACGTACGCGTACTCACCGATCCCCTGTTCACCGGCCGGCTCGCGCATCTGCGTCGGCGCCGTGGCGCGCTGCCCCCGGCGGACGCCCGGCGCGCGGACGTCGTCCTCGTCTCCCATCTGCACGCCGACCATCTGCACCTGCCGTCGCTGAGGCGGCTCGCGCCGGGCACGCGCCTGCTGGTGCCCCGGGGCGCCCCGCGCGCCGTCCCCGGACTCCGCCGGCTCACCCACCTGGACCTGCACGAGATGGCCCCCGGGGACGAGACGGCGGTCGGCGCCCTGGTGGTGCGTGCCGTGTCCGCCCGGCACGACGGGCGGCGGCTGCCCATGGGGCCGCGCCGCTGCCCCGCGCTCGGCTACGTCGTGACGGGCGAGGCGCGCACCTACTTCGCCGGGGACACGGGGTTGTTCGACTCGATGGCCGAGGAGGTCGGTCCGGTCGACACGGCACTGCTGCCGGTCGGCGGCTGGGGCCCGTACCTCGGTGAAGGGCATCTGGACGCCGGGCGGGCGGCCGAGGCACTCGCCCGGCTCGCGCCGCGCAGCGCTGTGCCGGTGCACTACGGCACGTACTGGCCGATCGGGCTGGACGCCGTGCGCCCCCACGAGTTCCACGCGCCCGGCGAGGAGTTCGTGCGCCTTGCGGCCGAGTGCGCGCCGGAGGTCGTGGTGCACCGGCTCGAACACGGGGAGAGCGTGCGCCTGGGGGTCACCTCGTGATACCTCCGGCCCTGACGTCGCTGTCGGCAGCTCCGGTGCTGTCCGCCGTCGCGCGGACCGTACCGCCGGAGTCCACACAGCAGGCGCTGGGCTATCCGTCGCTGTTCCTGCTGGTGCTGATCGGGGCGCTGGTGCCGGTGGTGCCGACGGGGGCGCTGGTGAGTTCGGCGGCCGTGGTCGCCTTCCATCAGACGGCGCCGTTCGCCTTGGCGGCGGTCTTCGTGACGGCGTCCCTGGCCGCGTTCCTCGGCGACGTGGCGCTGTACTGGCTGGGCCGGCGCGGGATGCGCTCGAAGAACGGTTCGCGCTGGCTGGAGGCGATCCGGGCGCGGGCGCCCGAGGACCGGCTGACGGGGGCGCAGCACCAGCTCGCCGAGCACGGGGTGGCGGTCCTGGTGCTGTCCCGGCTGGTGCCCGCGGGGCGGATCCCGGTGATGCTGGCCTGTCTGATGGCGGACTGGCCGCTGCGGCTGTTCGCCCGGGGCAATCTCCCGGCCTGCATCGCCTGGGCGGTGACGTACCAGCTGATCGGGATCCTCGGCGGTTCGCTGTTCAGCGAGCCGTGGGAGGGCGTGGTCGCGGCGGTGGCGCTGACCGTGCTGATCGGTGCGGCGCCGACGGTGTGGCGCCGGGTCCGCGGGACGGCCGGCGCCTGAGCCCTGCGCCTGCCCCTGCCCCTGCCCCTGCCCCTGCCCCTGCACCTGCACCTGCACCTGCACCTGCACCGCGGGCGGCCGGCGCCCGCCGTGCTCAGCCGTACCGGCCGTACTGCCCGGGGAGGATCCGGGAGCCTCCGACGGGCAGGTCCCACAGGTCGTCGCGGGCCAGGCCCGCCTTGTCCCAGGCGGCACGCACCCGGGTGAGCGGTTCGAGCACCGGTTCCGCCGACAGCACGAACGTGGCCCAGTGCATGGGGGCGAGCCGGCGCGCGCCGAGGTCCTGGGCGGCCCTGACCGCCTCCTCCGGATCGCAGTGGACGTCGCTCAGCCACCAGCGGGGGGCGTACGCACCGATGGGGAGCAGGGCGAGGTCGATGCCCGGGTAGCGCTGCCCGATGTGGGCGAACCAGTGACCGTAGCCGGTGTCGCCCGCGAAGTGGACCCGCTGTCCGTCCGGGTCGGTGAGGACCCAGCCGCCCCACAGACTGCGGCAGGTGTCGGTGAGGCTGCGCTTGGACCAGTGGTGGGCGGGCACGAAGTCGAAGCGGACGCCGCCCAGTTCGGCCGCCTCCCACCAGTCGAGCTCGGTGACGGTGGTGAAGCGGCGGCGCCGGAACCAGCCGGCGAGCCCCGCGGGCACGAACACCGGGGTGTCGCGCGGGAGTCTGCGCAGCGTCGGGGCGTCCAGGTGGTCGTAGTGGTTGTGGCTGATGACGACGGCGTCGACCCGCGGCAGGGCGTCCCAGGCGACGCCGACGGGGGTGATGCGGGCCGGGGTCCCGAGGATGCGACGGGACCAGACCGGGTCGGTCAGGACCGTCAGCCCGCCGACCCGCAGCACCCAACTGGCGTGCCCCGCCCAGGTGACGGCGACGGTGCGGGTGTCCACGCGGGGCAGCGGGCCGGGTTCGCAGGGCAGCAGGGGGATGTCCGCCAGGCCCGCCTTGCCAGGGCGGACGGAGCCCTCGCGGGCGAAGCGGGCGAGGGCCTTGAGGCCGGGCAGCGGGGCGGTCAGCCGGTCGTGGAAGGTACGCGGCCACTGCCGCCGCTCCCCCAGCGGCCGGGGGGCGGCGAGCGGCGGGCCCGGGGGCGCGAGCGGGGGCGTACGGGCCGCGGGTCCGGATTCCCGCGTGGTCGCGGTCGAGTTCACAGAGGTGGACGTGCTCAATGAGGTGGGCGTGCCCGGCGAGGTGGATGCGCGCGAAGAGGTGGGCGTGCCCGGAGAGGTGGATGCGCTCGAAGAGGTGGTCGTGCTCGGTGTGGTGGTCGACTCGGACTGCTGCGTCATCGAGGAGGCTCCCGTCGCTGAGCGTCGTCGCGGAGATCGTCGAAGACCGACCTCAGGGTGGTCAACGCGCGTTGCACGTGGGGCAGTTCCCACGGTGCGGGTGAACCGAGGCAGAGGGCGCGCTCCTGCTCCGTACCGCCGAGCAGCGGCGCGGTGGACAGGCGGACGCGCAGTGCGCCGAGGTCGTCACCGAAGCGGTGACCGCCGGGCGCGGGCATCCCGAGCCGGGCGGAGAGGTGGTCCTCCAGGTCCTGCGCGTCGCCCACGCCGTGCGGGGCCAGCCCGGTCCGCAGCGGGCCGAGGTCGGCGTAGAGGTGCCGTCCCGCCCGGGGCGGCCGGGCGAACGCGCCCGCGGCGACCACCACGCCGTGCACGGCGGCGGCCAGGTGCGCGTGCGTCCGCACGGCGGCGGCCACACGCGCGGTGACCGGCCCGGGCTCGGCGAGGGCGTACTCGGCGGCCGCCGCGACCGGCGCCGCGACGCGGGCGTCCAGCGCGGTCAGCACGTCGAGCACGCGCGCGTGCAGGTCGGCCCCCTCAGGACCTTCGGCGAAGCGGGCCACGGCGGCCGGCCAGCCGGGCGGCAGCAGCGCCCCGGCCAGGTCACCGACCACCGTGACCCCATCCGGCAGCATCTCGGCGGGGCTGAACAGCACCGTACTGTGCGGGTCGTGCACGGTGTCGCGCCAGGTCTCGTCGCTGACCAGGTGCAGGCCCGCGCCCGCGGCGGCCTCGAGGGCCTCGTGCAGCGCCTCGGGCGGGGCGACGGTGGCGGTCGGGTCGTCGGCGACGGACAGCACCAGCAGCCGCGGGTCGCCGCCTTCCGCGCGGACTCTGCGGACGGTCTCCAGCAAGGCGTACGGATCCGGTACGCCGCCGCATTCGGCCGGGGTCGCCACATGGAACACGGGTCTGCCCAGCAGCCGTGCGTACGGGCCCCACCAGGCGGCGCAGGGGCGCGGCACCAGGACGTCGCCGCCGAGCGCGGCGGTCAGCGCGACCAGGAGCGCCGGGGCGCCGGGCGCCGCGGTCACCCGGCCGGGGGCGGCGGTCAGGCCGCGCCGGGCCCAGTAGCCGCAGGCCGCGTCCCGCAGCGTCGTACCGCCGCCGACCGGTTCGGCCTGCGCCCGGCCCGCGGCGGCGGCGAGCACCTCGGACAGCTCCGGGAGCAGCGGCAGCCCGTCTTCGGGCAGGGGCGGCCCGTAGCGGACGGGGCCGTGTCCCTCGCGGTCCGTGCGCCCCATGCCTACCTCCGCGCAGTCCTGGTGCCCTGTTCCACCGCTGTGCTGCCCTGTACTCACCAGCCTCCCAAGGACAACGGGTACCCCGCCCGTCGCGTCACCATGAGCGCTCCTGTCGCCGCGCCCGTGACACCGTGGGACGGCTCAGTCCTTCCAGCCGGGTTCACGGCGCCACAGCCGGTGCGCGGCGGCGCCGAGCGCGCCCACGATCAGCAGGCCGCCGGTGACGACCGCGGGGACGGACCCGGTGAACGCGCCGCCCTCCCCGGCCTCCACACCCTGCGGCAGCGCGTCCTTCGCGCAGGATTCGGTACGCATGGCGGTGCGTGCGGCGGTGTGTGTCAGCACCTTCGGGTGCGTGCCGGAATCCGCGCCCCGATCCGACGTCGAGTCCGGTGCCCCGCCCGTGCCCTTGTCCGGTCCCCGGCCCGTGCCCTTGTCCGTGCCCTTGTCCGTGCCTTTGTCCGTGCCCTTGTCCGCGTCTCCGCGCGCGTTCCCGCCCGCGTCTCCGCCCCCGTTCTCGTCGGTACGCGGCCCGCCGCACGCCTGCTCGCCGTCCCGGCCGCTGTCGCTGCCGCCGTCCCGGCCGGTGTCGCTGCCGCCGTCCTGTCCCGCGTCCCGACCGCTGTCGCCGGCGCCGTCCCGGCCGCTGTCGTCTCCGCTGTCGTCTCCGCTGTCCCGGCCGCCGCCCCCGTCGGTGCTCCCACCGTTGTCGGCGCCGCTCTCCCGTCCGGCGTCGGTGCCCGTGTCCGGTCCGGCGCCCGTCTTCGATTCGGCGCCCGTGTCCGGACCGACACTCGTGTCCGGGGTGACGCCCGCGTCCGGAATCACGCCGGTGTCCGGAACGGCGCCCGTGTCCGGAGCGACGCCCGCGTTCGCGTCCGGTCCGGTGGCGGTACCGGCATCGGTACCCGTGTCCGGTCGGGTACCGAGACCAAGTCCGGCGCCGGCGCCCGTGTCCGGTGCGACAGCGCTGCCACGTCCGGCGCCGATGCCCGCATCCGGTCGGGCGGGAGCGGTACCAGGTCCGGCGCCTGCGCCTGCGCCCGCATCCGGTCGGGTACCGGTGCCGGTACCGGTGTCACGTCCGGCTTCCCCGCCGATGAGTCCCGTACCGGGGCCGATACCGGGGCCGGTACCAGTACCGGGGCTGGCACCGGAGCCGATACCGGGCCTGGTACCAGTGCCGATACCGGGGCTGGCACCAGTACCGGGGCCGGCCTCGCGTCCGGCGTCCCCGGCAGGGTCCCGCCCGGCGACACCGGCAGTGCCCAGGCCGCCGCCCCTCCCGGCAACACCGGGGGTGCCGAGGCTGCCGCCCCGCCCGGTGACGCCGGCGGCGGGGCTGCCACCGGCCCCGGCGACAGCCCGGCCGCCGCCCCCGCTCACGGTGAACTGCGCGCTCCACACCCTGCCCCGTCCGCCCGGCGCGGCCGGGCAACTGCCGGCGACGGTCCACACGGCGTGCCCGGCGGCGCTGCCCGGCACGGCCGGCAGGTCCGTGGCGGCCGCGATGTGGGCGATGCCCCGGTAGGTGGCGGCGGCCGACGTCCGGCCATGGGCCGCGGCGACCCGGCTCAGCCTGACGGTGCCCTCGTCGAAGGCGGGTGACATGGCGTCGATGGTCGCGGGCGGGGATCCGCCCAGGGTGCCGCAGCCGACCGAGACGACGACGCTGTCCCCTGGAACGGATGCGCCGGGGCTGACCTGCGCGGCCGGGTCCGCGGACGCGGCCGGCGCGGATACCGTTAAGGCGGCACCGGCCACGGCGACGGCGGACAGGAGACGGGCGGTGCGGCACATGGGAAGGGCTCCTTAGGCCTGACGGCTGTCGGGACACTCCGGTCGTGCCCCACAGCCATCACAGCCCGCCCGGCACGGGGCCGCGCGCGGCCGGACACCATTCGCGGGACAGCCCGCCGCCGACCGGGTGAACGAGCCGTCGCCGCCACGGCACCGCCCCGGGAACGATTAACGGCACGCCCCGCAGGCCGCCGTCAGGCCTCGACCGCCACCGAGCCCCGACCGCCGTCAGGCCCCGCCGTGTCCCGCCCCGGGGCCCCACTTGCCCACCGGTGTCCGGCCCGCCGACCCGGCGGCGGCCCGCACCCGCGCGCCGTCCCGGGTGCGGGACGGGGAGACGAAGCGGCGGGGGTTGCGCCGAAGGTACTCGCCCTCCAGCTGGGCCATGCGGTGATTGTGGGTGCGCAACGCGTCGTTGGAGCCGTACAGCAGGGTGTCGTGGCGCGTGCGGTGGATGTTCTCCAGTTCCTTCATCAGCTGCTGGTCGTCCAGTCGCGCCGGGTCGACTCCGCTCATGGTGGTACCCCGCTCGTCGTGTCCGTCCCTGCGGTCCGGTCCCGTGGGCGATCCATCGGGCGGGATCCGGGAGGGAGCCATGGAACGCGCCGCGTCAGCCGGGATCGCCCGCGGCGAAGCCCGACCGACACGGCACTGGCGTCTCTGCATCCACTGTACGAACATTCCGGCCCCCGGGCCTGCGACCGCGTCACCGCGCGGGCGCCGGGGCCCCGGGAACCGTCGGACAGGCCCTACCGGGCCCGTTCCACCCTGCGCTCGTCCCAGACCGGCTCGGGGGTCTCCCGTACCCGGCCGTCGCTGCCGAAGACGAGGTAGCGGTCGAAGGAGCGGGCGAACCAGCGGTCGTGCGTGACCGACAGGACGGTGCCCTCGAAGGCCTCCAGGCCTTCCTGGAGGGCCTCGGCGGACTCCAGGTCGAGGTTGTCGGTGGGCTCGTCCAGGAGCAGGGCCGTGACACCCGCCAGTTCCAGCAGCAGGATCTGGAAGCGGGCCTGCTGGCCGCCGGAGAGCCGCTCGAAGCACTGTTCGGCCTGCTGTGTCAGCTCGTAACGGCGCAGCCGGGACATGGCGGCGCCGCGGTCCTGGGCGTGCTCCTTCCACAGGATGTCGAGCAGGGTGCGGCCCTGGAGCTCGGGGTGGGCGTGGGTCTGGGCGAAGTGCCCGGGCACGACCCGCGCGCCGAGCTTCCAGGTCCCGGTGTGCGCCACGTCCTCACCGGCCAGGAGCCGCAGGAAGTGCGACTTGCCGGAGCCGTTGGAGCCGAGGACGGCGACCCGTTCGCCGTAGAAGACCTCCAGGTCGAAGGGCTTCATCAGGCCGGTCAGTTCGAGCGCCTCGCAGGTGACGGCCCGCACGCCGGTGCGTCCGCCCTTCAGCCGCATGGTGATGTCCTGCTCGCGCGGCGGCTCGGGCGGCGGCCCGGCCTCCTCGAACTTGCGCAGCCGGGTCTGGGCGGCCTGGTAGCGGGAGGCCAGCTCATGGCTGATGGAGGCCGCCTGACGCAGGCTCAGCACCAGCTTCTTCAGCTGGGCGTGCTTCTCGTCCCAGCGTCTGCGCAGTTCCTCGAAGCGGGCGAAGCGTTCGCGGCGGGCCTCGTGGTAGGTGGCGAAACCGCCGCCGTGCACCCAGGCGTCGGCGCCGGCGGGGCCGGGCTCGACGGACACGATCTTCTCGGCGGCGCGGGAGAGGAGTTCCCGGTCGTGCGAGACGAACAGCACGGTCTTGCGGGTCTCCTTCAGCCGCTCCTCCAGCCAGCGCTTGCCGGGCACGTCGAGATAGTTGTCCGGCTCGTCGAGGAGGAGCACCTCCTCGGTGCCGCGCAGCAGCGCCTCCAGCACCAGCCGCTTCTGCTCACCGCCGGAGAGCGTCCGTACCAGCCGCCACTGCGCCTTCTCGTACGGCACGCCCAGCGCGGCCGTGGTGCACATGTCCCACATGGTCTCCGACTCGTACCCGCGCACCTCGGCCCAGTCCGAGAGCGCCTGCGCGTACTGGAGCTGGGCGGCCTCGTCGTCGACGGTCATCATGGCGTGCTCGGCCCGGTCGACGGCCTGCGCGGCCTCGCGGATACCGGCCGGCGCGACCGACACGAGGAGGTCCCGTACGGTCGTCTCGTCCCGTACGGAGCCCACGAACTGGCGCATCACGCCCAGGCCGCCGCTGACGGTGACGGTGCCGCCGTGCGGCTTCAGCTCTCCGGAGATGAGCCGGAGCAGGGTCGTCTTGCCCGCGCCGTTGGGCCCGACGAGGGCCACGACGGCTCCCTCGCCCACCCGGAACGACACATCGCCGAGCAGCGTCCTCCCGTCGGGGAGGTGGTACTCGAGGTGCGCGGCTTCCAGATGTCCCATGGAGAGGCATTCTGCGGTCTCCCGCCCGACCGGCCAAATGCATATCCGAATGCCGGTCCGGTCCCGCGGGCGGGAGCGCTCAGCCCGTCTCCTCCAGCGCCCGGCCCGTCGGGCCGCTCTCGCCCGCCGGGGCGACGGTCGCACCGGCCCAGGTGAGGGCCTTCCAGCCGTCCGCCGGGCTGCCCTCCAGGATCACCACGCCGGTGTTCGCCAGGCGATGGGCGGTGGCGAAGGGCACATCGACGTTGTCCGCGCGGGCGGCCGTCCACAGGCGGATCGCCGCGCCGTGGCTGACCAGGGCGACCGTTCCGGCCTCGCGGTCCGCCGCCTCCGCGACCACGGCGTCGTAGCGGGCGAGGACCTCGGCGCCGCTCTCGCCGCCCGGCATCCGCAGCCCGGTGTCGCCTGCCGCCCAGGCGAACACGGTCCGCATGTAGCGCAGGCCCTGTTCCGATTCGCCGGGCAGCAGCTCCAGATCGCCCGCGGAGATCTCCCTGATGCCGTCGCGCACGGTCACCCGAAGGCCGCGGGCGGCGGCCAGCGGGGCGGCGGTGAGCTGCGTGCGGAGCATGGTGGAGGCGTAGACGGCCTCGATGTCCTCGTCGGCGAGGGCCGCGGGCAGCCGCGCGGCCTGCTGCTCGCCGAGTGCGGTCAGACCCGGCCCGGGGACCGTGGTGTCCAGCAGGAAGTCGACGTTGGCAGGGGTCTCGGCGTGGCGGACGAGGAGCAGACGCATGCGGTGGCCCTTCGACGGCGGGTTCGGTCCGGCGCAGGAAACGGCCACTTCAGGGTACTCATCCCTGCATGAGCCCAGATGTCGACCTCACCGTCCTGCGGCCGGGGCACCACGCCCTGCGCGATCGGCTGCTCGCCCTCGACGGGCGCCTGTTCGAGTTCGCCGCCGAGCGCCACTGGCCCGGCGCCGAGCCCGTGCTGCCGCGGCTGAGCCGGAGCGCCAACCACGGTGTTCTGTGGTTCGCCACGGCCGCCGTCATGGCGGCGAGCCGTACGCCGCGGGGGCGCCGGGCGGCCGCTCTGGGGCTCGCCTCCCTAGGCCTGGCCTCGCTGACGATCAACACCCTGGGCAAGCGGTCGGTGCGCCGGCCGCGACCGGTGCTGGACCCCGTACCGCAGGTCCGGCAGCTGAAACGGCAGCCGATCACCACGTCGTTCCCGTCGGGGCACGCCGCCTCGGCGGCGGCGTTCGCGACCGGGGTCGCCCTGGAGTCGCCGCGGTGGGGGGCGGTGGTGGCACCGGTGGCGTTCTCGGTGGCCATGTCCCGGGTGTACACCGGCGTGCACTTCCCGAGCGATGTGCTGGTGGGCGCGACGCTGGGCGCGGGGGCGGCCTTCGCCGTACGGGCCCTGGCGCCGAAACGCGCCTGAACTCATTGCTCCTGACGATCCGTCAGTCCACATGTCAAAACGCCGTTCTCACCATTCGGATCATGCGCGTACGGTGACAGACATCGCCCGCCGGGCCGTGAACCCCGGTGGGCGGATACGCGGATCCGACGAAGAAGGGCACAGCCATGCCGGAAGCACGGGAGACCGCCGTCTACACGCACGGGCACCACGAGTCCGTACTGCGCTCGCACACCTGGCGCACCGCCGCCAACTCGGCCGCGTACCTGCTCGGCTCGCTGAAGCCCCATATGAAGATCCTGGACATCGGCTGCGGGCCCGGGACCATCACCGCCGACCTGGCGGAACTGGTCCCGGACGGGCACGTCACCGGGGTCGACCACGCTCCGGAGATCCTGGAGCAGGCGCGGGCCACGGCCGCCGGGCGGGGCCTGGCCAACACCGACTTCGCCGTGGCCGACGTGCACGCCCTGGACTACCCGGACGACACGTTCTGCTTGGTCCACGCCCACCAGGTGCTCCAGCACGTCGGCGATCCGGTGCAGGCGCTGCGCGAGATGCGGCGGGTGACGAAGCCGGGCGGGTTCATCGCGGTCCGCGACTCGGACTACTCGGCGATGACCTGGTACCCGCGGTCCGCCGGGATGGACGACTGGCAGGACCTCTACCTGCGGGTGGCCCGCGCCAACGGCGGGGAGCCGGACGCCGGGCGGCGGCTGAGGTCATGGGCGCTGGCGGCGGGGATCACGCAGATCACGGCCACGTCCAGCACCTGGACGTTCGCCACGCCCGAGGAGCGTGCGTGGTGGAGCGGTCTGTGGGCGGACCGGACCGTCGCCTCGGCGTACGCGCAGCGGGCCACCGAGGGCGGGCACGCGTCCGCCGGGCAGCTGCGGGCCGTCTCGGACGCCTGGCGGGAGTGGGGGGAGCAGGCGGACGGCTGGTTCAGCGTGCTGCACGGAGAAATTCTCTGCCGCAAGGATGCCTGAATCCCGATTTCCGGGAAACACGGCGAGAAGGAGGTTCACATTATGGTTCCCATTCTTCTCGTCCTGCTGCTGGTACTTCTTCTCTTCGGCGCCGGATTCGCGGTGAAGCTGCTCTGGTGGGTCGCCGTGGCGGTGCTCGTGGTCTGGCTTCTCGGATTCCTGTTCCGCGGCACGAGCGCGGCCGGAGGCCGGGGCCGGTGGTACAGGTGGTGAATGCCTCGCCGGCGGCGAGGAGCCCGCGAAACGGAATCGGAGATGCCGGAGAATTCCGCTCTCGCATCCGGTGACACGGGCGAGACGGTGGACCGAACGGCCCGGGGCCCTGCACAGGGCCCCGGGCCGCGGTCCGGATCCACGAGACCCGCGGGCCTACGAGACCTGCGGCTCTACGGTTCTACGAGGCCCATGTCCGCTTCGCCCGCTGCGCCCCAGCGAACTCCGCCGTCCCGGCGGACTCCGGGTTCTCCGTCTTCTCCTCGTTCTCCCCGGTGAAGGAATAGGCCGCCCAGGGACCGGTCAGTTCGACCTGGAGTCCGGGGGCGTCGGCCTTCAGCCGGTCCACCAGTTCCACGAATTGCTCGGAATCCGTCCGCGACACCAGATAGGACGCATTCAGTACGGTGTGGCCGGCGCGCCCCGCCGCACCGAAGAACATGGAGTCCTCCGGTTCGTGGAAACACGACTCTTCGGCGTATCGGGAAAGCAGGCCGTGCAGCCGGGTCACAAATGTCTCGGCTTCCTCGGACAGGGCGGTCGGCTGCTTCTCGCTGTACACGTTGACGCTCCACTCGACCCGTCCTTCCAGCCGGTCGAGGGCGCGCGTGAACTCGGCGCCGTGCGTCTCCAGCATCAGCCGCAGGGCGCTGTCGTCCGGGCAGACGGTCGCCGCGCGCAGCGGCAGCGGTGTGGTGACGGCGGTGAGCGCGTCGACCACACCCCGATGGGCGCGCGCGACGGCGGCCCGCCACTGCGGGTCCGCCCAATGCGCGTGCAGTGGCTCCTCTGCGAAGTCCCGCTCGGGCACCGTGGAGACGACGGCGACCAGACCGTGATGGCCGAGCAGGCCGACGGGCGCGCCCGCCACCCCGGTGAGCTGGGCCTGAAGGGCCGCGCGAAAGGGACGGCAGACGGCGTACACGTACCGCGGTCCGGCCATGGTGCCTCCTTCTGGGCTCGGTCCGCCTCCCGCGGGCCCGACCGTCCGCACGGTCCGGCCCGACGAAGAGGCTCGACGACCTCATACCCGTGTGGCCGTGTGCGCCACGCCCAAACCCTCGCGCGGCCGACGCGAGCCCCCACCGGTCACGGGAGCGACGACCGCTCGGGGTGCGGACGGCCGACGACCGCTCAGGGTGCGGACGGCCGCATCCGGAAGTCGTAGCGCGCCGGGAGCGGCGCGTCACTCACCCTGGCCCACAGCCGGCCCAGTGTCTCGTCGCCCTCCCGCAGGTCGGCGACCTCGAATCCCGCGTCGAAGACCGCCCGCGCCTCCTCGCGGCGTCCCTCCGCGCACAGGATCTCGGCCTCCAGCAGCCGGAATCTGCCGCGCGCGCGGGTCTCGGGGCGCAGTCGCTCCCACACGGCCCGCGCCCCGGCCGGCCGCCGGGCGGCGAGCAGTGCGCCGACCGCCTCCCGGCCGAGCGCGGCCATGGCCGCCGTCCAGGACTCGCCGCTGTCGCGCCGCTCCCGGCACAGGTCGTCGAAAGCCTCCGTGTACCGGTCGGCGGCCCGTTCGTGGTTGCCGCTCTCCTGGTCCGCGACGGCGAGGCAGCGCAGCGACGGCCAGAGCGAGGGCGCGAGTTCCAGGGCCCGCTCCCAGCTGCGCACCGCCTGTGCCCGGTCGCCGGCGTGCCACTGGGCGACGCCCAGGTGGTACTCGGTGAGCGGGGTCGCGGGCGCGGTCTCCAGCATGTCCCGCCAGTGCGGGGCGACGAGGGTCGCACCCGGCGGCCGTACCCGGCGCGGCTCGGGGAAGGAGCCGGTGCGCAGCAGCTCCCGCCAGGATGCCTGCTCCTCGCCGAGGGTGTGCTCGTCGAAGGGGGTGCCGGGCAGCTTCCGGTCGGTGCGCAGCACCTCGAGCGCGCCCCAGCCGGATCCGGTGGCGAGGATCTCCTCGGGCTCGGTGTCGGCGTGCGCCTTCCAGGTCGCGTGGGCGGCTTCGACGGCGGCTCGCGGAAGGACCGCTTCGAGCCGTTGCTCCGCCCCGTCCAGCACCGCGTCCCACTCGCCCTCGGGCGGTGCGCTCAGCGGTCCGTACGCCTCCAGCCAGGACACCTCGCTCTCCGCCGCCAGGCTCACGTGCTCCAGCTGGGTGCGGGCCAGTCCGGCCTGTATCTCGCAGTAGCCCTCCGTGCCGGGCTCGGTGAGCCACTCCTGCCAGCGCCGTCCGCCGGGCCCCGTGCCCCACACGAACAGCTTGCGGCCGCGCAGCTCGTCCGTGGACGTCTGCACCAGTCCGTGCCCCTCGCCGTCGAGCGCGGCGATCCAGCGCCGCCGCCCGTCGGGGACGTCGTAGAAGTAGTCGGCGGCGAAGGTGCTGTGCAGCGGGTACGTGCGGTCGGTCCCGTCGTACGCGGGGACCGGCACCCGGCGCAGCCGGCGCTCGTAGCCGAAGTGCCAGGCCGCGGCCGCGGGGGCGAGGACCCGGCGTTCCTCGGGCACGGCGATGTTGGACCACCAGTAGGTGGGCACGGGGTGCTCGTGGGGGTTGCGGACGCGGACGCCGACATGGAGGAAGTCGGAGCCCTCCGGCAGCCACAGGTCGATCTGGAACGGCAGGTCGCGCAGCCGTTCCCACTCCCACAGCCGGAGCATCTCCCCGCCGTCCGGGGCGGGGACGCGGGCGGCGTGCAGGGGTGAGCAGGAGAGGGTGGTGTGGCCGGTGGCGCCGATGTTCCACTCGATGCCGCCGGAGTACCAGGCACCGTTGAGAGCGAAGTTGGCGGGCTGCAACACCGGGTTGCGGTAGAGGAGTTCGCGGCCGGTGGGCTTGTGCAGCAGCGAGGCGATCCGGCCGCCGAGGGCGGGCAGCACCGTGGCGCGCAGCCGGTCGTTCTCGAGGATCAGGGCGTCGGTCCGCAGCGGTTCGCGGGCCCGTCCGTAGCCGTCGCGCACGGGCACGGGCAGCAGGCTGTGCAGCGGCGCGTGGCCGATCTGCCGGGCCATGTCGGCCGGAAGATTCTCCCGGTCCCGCTCGTCGATGCGATGCATCTCGTCGAGCGGGCGCAGCGGGGGCAGCGGGTTGTCGGGGCCCGGCAGCGCGGCGGGCAGTGTCACTACGTCGCGTCGGATCGTCGTCACGATCACCATGGAACCCGGCAACCGTGGCGCTGACCAGGGGAGCTGCCGGTCAGGATTGCGCAAAGGCGGGGTCGGCGCCTGGCCGGGGATATTCCGCGTGCGGTCCGTCGTCGCCGACATAGAGTCGGGTACGAGGAGACCGGACAAGGAGACGGAACAGCACATGAGCGAGCAGCACACCTACCGGGTGATCGTCCGGGGCACCTGGGACGGTCTCACCGACGAGGCGCGTGCCCGGCTGCTCGCCGAGGCCGGCGAGCACGGAATGACCAGCATGCGGTTCTGCGAGGAGGGCTCGCTGTCGTACGAGCCGTCGCCGCTGAAGCACTTCTCGATGCGCTACGTCGTGGTGTCGGACGCGGCGGACGGCGAGGAGATGGCGGGCGCGATCGCCGAGGACCGCGCGGAGCGCACGCTGCGGGAGGCGGGCTACGGCTTCGGCGCGCTGAAGTCGACGGTGACGGACCTCGACACGATGAAGGTCAACCGGAAGCCCTCATCTCGGCGGTGATCGCCCAGCGTTCGTGGTCCCGCCAGGCGCCGTCGATGAAGAGCATCCTCGGCGAGAAGCCCTCCAGCCGGAAGCCGCAGCTGCGGGCGAGGGCGATCGAGGCGGTGTTGGCGGGCTGCGCGTTGATCTCCAGCCGGTGCAGCCGCATCGGCCCGAAGGCGTGTCCGAGCACGAGGTCCAGTCCCTCGCGCATCAGTCCGCGCCCGGCGGCGTGCGCGAAGGCGCCGTAGCCGAGGGCACCGCTGAGGAAGGCGCCCTCGACGATGTTGTTGATGTTGACGAACCCGGCGATGGCCCCGCCGTCGTCCTTGTCGCAGACCAGGAACCCGGCCTTGGTCCGGTCCGCGATCAGCCGGCCCGCGTAGGCGGTGTACCCGTCGGCGGTGTCCGGCGGGAACAGCCACGGATGGTGCAGGTCCTTGCTCTCCCGGGCCCGGGCGGTGAACTCGGCGCCGTCCTCGTGACGGAAGTGGCGTATGCCCACGCGAGGGCCCTCGGCGAGGTAGCGGGATGCGTTGTGCGGCATCCCGTCACTCTACGACGCCCGCACCACACCCCGCCGGAGGCGTCCGGCCCCGGGTCCGGCCGCCCGGATCGCCCCCGCTGCGTGGGGGCGATCACCCCGGGTCCGCCCGCTCAGCGCAGGGCCGGCTCGTCGAAGGTCAACGTTCCGGCGTCCGCGTCGAGTTCACCGCTCATGCCGAAGGGGACCGTCAACGCCCCCTCGCCGTGCCCGAAGCCGAGTTCCTCGACGACGGGGACTCCCAGGCCGCCGAGGCGGTCGGCGAGGACGGCGTGCACCGCGTCGTAGGGGCCGCAGCCGGCCCAGGAGCCCAGCGCGACGCCGGTGACGCCGTCGAGCCAGCCGGTGCGCAGGAGTTGGGTCAGCATCCGGTCGATGCGGTACGGCTGCTCGCCGACGTCCTCCAGCATCAGCAGCCCGCCCCGGGCGTCCGGGCGGGCGTGCGGCGTGCCCAGGTCGGAGACGAGCATGCTCAGACAGCCGCCGAGCGTGACACCGCGCGCCCGGCCGGGGGCGAGCGCGCCGCCGCCGGAGGTGAGGGTGCGGACCTTCTCGGGCGCGAACAGCGTGTCCCGCAGGTGTTCCTGCGCCCGTGCGTGCTTGATGAAGTCCACGCCCGCGGCGGCGGGTCCGTGCAGGGTGACCAGGCCCAGCCGGGTGGCGAAGGCCTGGTGCAGCACCGTGATGTCGCTGAAGCCGACGAACACCTTCGGGCCCGCCGCCCGCATCGCCGACCAGTCGAGCAGGTCGACCATCCGCTGGGCCCCGTAGCCGCCGCGCGCGCACAGCACGGCGTCGACGGCCGGGTCGCACCAGGCGGCCTGGAGGTCGGCGGCACGGTCCGCGTCCGTACCCGCGAGGTGGCCCAACGCGCCGTGCCGGTCCAGCACATGGGGTGCGGCCACCGGATCGAGGCCGAAGCCGCGCAGCACGTCGAGCCCGGCCTGGAGCCGTTCCTCGGCGACGGGTCCGCTGGGTGCCACGACGGCCACCCGGGCGCCGGGGGCGAGCCGGGCCGGGCGAAGGAGTTGCTTCATCCGGCCAGCTCCAGGGTCGGGGCGTCCGGCGGATTCAAGCCGAACACCTTTGAGTAGAGGGCGAGTTCGGCCTCCAGGGCGCGCACCATGGTCTCGGCCCGCCGGAATCCGTGCCCCTCCCCCTCGAAGGCGAGGTAGGCGTGCGGCACTCCCCGGCCGCGCATCCGCTCCAGGAAGCGTTCGCACTGCGCGGGCGGGCAGATCACGTCGTCCAGCCCCTGGAGCAGCAGGAAGGGTGCGGTGATCCGGTCGGCGTGCTCGGCCGGGGAGCGCTGCGCGTACCTGGCGGGCACCTCGGCGAGCGGTCCGACCAGGGTCTCCAGGTAGTGCGACTCGAAGTCGTGGGTCTCCCCCGTGGCCCAGCCGGCCAGGTCGAGGATGGGATAGCTGATGGTGCCGCAGGCGTAGACGTCGGTGGCGGCGAGGGAGGCCGCGGTGGTCCAGCCGCCGGCGCTGCCGCCGCGGACGGCGAGCCGCTCGCGGTCGGCGGTGCCCTCCTCGGCGAGGGCGAGGGCGACGGCCGCGCAGTCCTCGACGTCGACGACGCCCCACTGCTCGCGCAGCCGGTTGCGGTACTCGCGGCCGTACCCGGTCGAGCCGCCGTAGTTGACCTCGGCGACCCCGATGCCGCGCGAGGTGAAGTAGGCGATCTCCAGGTCCAGCACCAGCGGCGCGTGTCCGGTGGGGCCGCCGTGCGCCCAGACCACGTACGGGGGCAGCTCGTCGGCCGGCGCGGTGTACCCGGGGTGGTGCGGCGGGTAGACGTGCGCGTGGATCTCGCGTCCCTCGGGGCCGGTGAAGACGCGGATCTGCGGCTCGGGGTAGTGGGCCGGGTCCGTCGCGTCCTGGTGCGCGGAGCCGATCACCCGGGCCCGGCCGGTCCGGGTGTCCAGTTCGACGACCTCGTAGGCGCTGCGCGGGCTGGCGCCGACGGCCACCACCCGCTCGCCGTGCACCGCGAGAGTGGGCGCGAACTCGGTCCAGGGACCGGCCGCGTCGACGACCTCGCCGGTCTCGGGGTCCAGTATGCCGAGGGTGGTCGCGCCACGGCCGTGCACCACGGCGACCAGGCCGTTGTCCAGCGGCGCGAACCAGCGGTGCCCGAGTTTCCACAGCGGCCCGCCGAACTCCTCCTCGCGGGGGCAGAGCGGCTCGCCCTCCCGGTAGAGGTTCCACCAGCCGCCGCGGTCGCTCGCGTACAGCAGCAGGCCGTCCGCCGACCAGTCGGCCTGCGCGATGGACTCCTCAGGACCGCCGGCCACCGTCCTGGCCTGCCGGAACGTCCCGTCGTCGGCCACCTCCGCGACGACCAGCTCGGTGCCGTCCCAGGGCATCCGCGGATGGTCCCAGGCGAGCCAGGCGGCCCGCCTGCCGTCCGGGGACAGCCGTGGCCCGGTGACGAACCGCTGCCGTGCGTCGGTCAGCTCCCGCACGGCGTCCCGGTCCTCGGCGGCCGAGCCGTCCAGCGGCACGGCCACCGGGACCCGGCGGACGTCCGTGGGCGCGTCGCCGGTGAACTCCTCCAGGACGCACCACACCTCACCGAGCTCCGGGCGCAGCTGCGGTTCCGCCCAGCGCAGTCCGTCGCCCACCGGGGAGACGGGGGTGAGCGGGCGCGGCTCGCCGCCGGGCTCGTACCGGTAGAGCCGCTGGTCGGAGAAGTTCACGAACACCACGAGCGGTACGCCGTCGCGCAGGATCCCGGCCCAGGGGTGCCCGCCGTACTCGATGACACGGCTGCGCACGTTCCAGGGCGCGGAGAGCACTGACTCCTCGGTGCCGTCGGCGCGCCGGCGCACCAGGGTGCGCCGGCCGCCCTCGGCGGGCCGGGGCTCGGTCCACCAGACCTCGTCGCCGACGAAGCCGAGGTACTCCGGATGCCCGTCGTGGGCGGCCGCGAGGGCCGCCCCGATGGGCGAGGGCCAGGAACCGTATGCCAGGGTCTGCACGTTCTCCCCCACTCGCCTAGACCGTCCGCAGGAACCGGTCGAGCACGCGGACGCCGAAGTGGAGCGCCTCCACCGGGACCCGCTCGTCGACACCGTGGAAGAGGGCCTGGTAGTCGAAGCCCTCCGGCAGCTTCAGCGGCGCGAACCCGTATCCGGTGATGCCGAGCCGCGAGAACTGCTTGGCGTCCGTGCCGCCGGACATGCAGTACGGCACCACATGGCCCTCGGGTGCGAACTCCTCGACCGCGGCGCGCATCCGCGCGAACGTCGGGGAGTCCACGGGCGCCTGGAGGGCGACCTCCCGGTGCTCGAACTCCCACTCCACGTCGGGCCCGGTCAGCCGGTCCAGGGTGCTGCGGAACTCGTCCTCGCCGCCGTGCAGGAAACGCCCGTCGACGTAGGCGACGGCCTCGCCCGGGATGACGTTGATCTTGTACCCGGCGTCCAGCATGGTCGGGTTGGCGCTGTTGCGTACGGTCGCCTCGACGAGCTTGGCGGCCGGGCCGAGCTTGCCGAGCAGCCCGTCCACGTCGGACAGGTCGGTGTCGACGCCGTACAGGGCGGCGAGTTCGGTCAGGGCCGCGCTCACCGTCGGGGTGAGCCGGAGCGGCCACTCGTGCTCGCCGATGCGGGTGATCGCGGCCGCCAGCCGGGTCACCGCGTTCTCCCGGTTGACCTTGGAGCCGTGCCCGGCCCGCCCGCGCGCGGTCAGCTTCAGCCAGCCTGTGCCCCGCTCACCGGCGGCGATGGGATAGATCTGGCGGCCGCCGCCGTCGTGGAAGGTGAACGCGCCCGACTCGCTGACGCCCTCCGTGCACCCCTCGAACAGCCCGGCGTGCCGGTCGGCGAGGAAGCCGGAGCCGTCCTCGGCGCTGGCCTCCTCGTCCGCGGTGAACGCCACGACGACGTCCCGGCGGGGCCGGACCCCGTTGCGCGCCCAGTCCCGGACCACGGCCAGGATCATCGCGTCCATGTTCTTCATGTCGACCGCGCCGCGGCCCCAGACGACCCCGTCGCGCACCTCGCCGGAGAACGGATGCACGCTCCAGTCCTCGGCCTGCGCGGGCACCACGTCGAGGTGACCGTGGACGAGCAGCGCGTCCGCCGACGGGTCGGTGCCCTCGATCCGGGCCACGACGTTCGTCCGCCCCGGGGTGCGCTCCAGCAGGACGGGTTCGAGTCCCGCGCCGGCCAGCTGCTCGGCGGCGTACTCGGCGGCGGGCCGCTCCTGGCAGTCCCCGCCGCCCCGGTTGGTGGTGTCGATCCGGATCAGGTCGGACGTGAACCGGACGACCTCGTCGAGTGCCTGCTGGTCAGCCATACTGTTCCTCCACCGCGGCCGAGACGATCGTGGTGACCGCCTTGAAGCTGCGGATTCCCTCGTACATGGTGTCGCTGGTGTAGGCGACCTTCCGCTCCCCGGTCCGCTCCACGCCCGGCACGACGGTGGCCGCCATCGCCAGGTGCTCCGCGTCGAACTCCAGGGCGATCGTGAAGGGTCCGGCGGAGACCGGTTCGTGGCGCACGGCGAGCGCGGCCGCCTCCTTGGCCGCCGCCCGGATGTCGGCGGCGGTCCTGGTGGGGGTACGGCACACGGCCGCGTACCGCGACACATGGTCCTTGACCGCGACCTTCAGTGCCCCGGGCGCGTACCCGAGAGCGTCCTCGCAGGCCACGTCGTCGCCGGTGACCAGGATGACCGGCACCCCGTACTCGGCGACGACATGCGCGTTGAGCAGGCCCTCGCTGGCCCGTACGTCGTTCAGCCACACCCCGGTGATGGAGTTCGCGAGGTAGGTGTGGGCCAGGACGCCCTCCGCGCCGGCGCCCGCGTGGTAGCCGACGAAGGCGATGCCGTCCACGTCGCCGTGCTGCACGCCCTCCACCATGGACAGCGACTTGTGCCGCCCGGTGAGCATCTCGGCGCGCTCGTCGAGCCGCTCCAGGAGCAGGTTGCGCATGCTCCAGTGGGCCTCGTTGACGAGCACCTCGTCGGCGCCGCCGTCGAAGAAGCCGAGCACGGCGGCGTTCACGTCCGAGGTGAACATGCCACGGCACCGCTCCCACTGCGGGGTCCCCGGCAGCACGTCGGCCGGCCAGGTGACGCCGGTGGCACCCTCCATGTCGGCGCTGATCAGGATCTTCATGGTGCGCCACGTTACGCGCCGACGGCAGAACGGGCCAGGATCCGTTCCCGCCGACGGCCCGGCCGCGCCCCGGCAGGCCCTCCGGCGACACCCGGCACGGGCGCTGCGGGAGGGCCGGGAGCAGGCCGGGGCGCACGGGTGCCCGGTCGCCCGGACGCTCAGGCCGTGAGGGCCAGGACGACGGACGCGGCCGCCGGAGCCGCGTACAGCAGGGGGAACGGCACGTGCGAGAACCAGCGGGCCCGGACCACGGTGACCACCGCCCCGGCGAAGTAGAGCACCAGACCGATCCCGGCCAGCACGCCGAGCGGCCGCACGAGCAGACCCGCCAGCAGACCGGCCGCGCCCGCGGCCTTGGCGAGACCCAGCGGGGTCCACCACGAGCGGGGCACCCCGTACTGCGTCAGCGGCTCGACCACCCAGGCCACGCGCAGCAGGAGAGAGGCGGCGGAGAAGCCCGCCATGGCGGCTCCCAGAACGGTGACGACGACATACGCGGGGGACATGGCAGGCTCCTCATCGGTGGCGCCCGGTACGGATCCGGGCGGCTTCCGCAACTTCCGTCACCGCCCTGACGCCACGCGGCCGGGGAGTGTGACAGGAGAAGACCGCACCGACGGGTGACGGGGGTCACATCTCGCGACGGCCCCACCCGGTGGTCACCTCGCGCCGCCCACCACCAGCCATTGCGACGGCAGCTCGACCCGGGTGCCGTCCGGCATGAACTCGGTCGTGAACAGCGGCAGTTCGCCGCTCGCGAGGACGGCGAGACCGGCCGCGGCCAGATGGTCGAGGACCGCGTCGTCCTTCACCTTCATGGGGGCGATGCCGTGCCGGAAGATCGGCGCGAGCTTCGGCGGCGGGCCCGACGGGCTCTGGGCCAGGCCGCCCAGCACGGCGCCGGCCGCCTCCACCGGCTCGACCAGGAACGCCCGGCCGCGCTCGCCGACGAGTGCGGCGATCCCGTCCACCAGGGGCTGTCTGACGTCGGGCTCGCACTGGTGCAGCACGCCGCGCATATAGATGTTGACGTCGCCGAGTTCGGCGTGGAGCGACTCCGTCGCGCTCTTGTCCGAGGCGTCGAGCAGCCGGTACGACGCCCGGCCCACGGGGTCCGCGCGGCGGGCGTGCTCCAGCGCCGCGGGGGCCAGGTCGGCGCCGACGACCTGCGGGAAACGGTCGGCGAGGAAACGGGTCTGGGTGCCGTTGCCGCAGCCGAGGTCCACCAGGGGCAGTGCGGGATCGGTCAGATACGGCTCGAAGAAGGCGAGTTGGGGTCCGACGGTGAGCGTGGGCTCGGCATCCCAGAACACGGCCCCCGGTTCGTCGGAGGCCTCGCGCCAGAACCCTTCCCAGGCCTCTCGGTACCGACTGGTCACGCTCATGCCCAACTCCCCAGGATCCGAAGCCGATCCGCCATAAGTGACGGGCCGGTACGGTCTATCGCTCCCGGAGCACGGCGACAAGTGCGGTGGCCGTTCCTTCACACCACGTTCGAGCCGCGTACGCCGACGCGCGCCGGACGCACCCGTTCGACGGCGGGGGAGGGCCGGTCCAACGGCGGGGCAGGGCCGGTCCAACGGCTGGGCAGGACCGGTTCAACGGTGGGGCACGGTCAGTTCGAACCAGACGGTCTTGCCCGCGCCCCTGCGGCTGGTGCCCCATTCTCGGGCCAGTGCGCTCACCACGCGCAGTCCGCGCCCGCGCTCGTCGTCCGGACCGGCGCTGAGCAGGCTCGGCAGGTCGTGGTCGTCGTCGTCCACCTCGCACAGCAGTGTCTCCCCGTACACCAGGCGCAGGACGACCGGCCGGCCGTGCGAGTGGCGTACGGCGTTGGTGACGAGTTCGCCGACCAGCAGCTCGGCGTTCGCGGCCTGCCGGGCCAGGCCCCAGTCGTGCAGCTGCTCACGGACCGCGGCACGGGCCCGGCGGACCTCGGCCGGGTCGAGGGCGAGCCGCCACTCGGCGACCCGGTCGGGGGCGATGCCGTTGAGCCGGGCCATCAGCAGGGCCACGTCGTCCTTGCGTCCGCCGCGGGTGTTCAGGGCGCGGATGATCGTGTCGCAGGCGTCGTCCATGGAGGCCGCGGGGTGGGCGGCGGACTCGCAGAGCGTGGCCAGCCCCACGCCGATGTCCTCGCCGCGCATCTCCACCAGCCCGTCGGTGCACATCACCAGCCGGTCACCGGGTTCCACGCGCACCCGCACCGACTCGAAGGGAACCCCGCCGACGCCGATCGGCGCGCCGGTGGGCAGGTCGAGCAGTTCGCTGCGCCCGTTCCCGGCGCGGACCAGGACCGGCGGGATGTGGCCCGCGTTGGCGAGGTGCAGTTCGCCCGCGACGGGGTCGTAGACGGCGTACAGACAGGTCGCGAGATAGCCGTCGCCGAGCCGCTGGGCGAGGTCGTCGAGGTTGCGCAGCAGCTGCGCGGGCGGCAGGTCGAGCGCGGCCATGGTCTGCACGGCGGTGCGCAACTGCCCCATCATCGCGGCCGAGTTCAGGCCGTGGCCCATGACGTCGCCGACGACCAGGGCGGTGCGGGCGCCGGGCAGCTTCACGGAGTCGAACCAGTCGCCGCCGATCCGCCCCAGCAGGGTGCCGGGCAGATAGCGGGTGGCGATGTCGCAGCCCGCCATGCGCGGCGGGATGTGCGGCAGCATGCTGTCCTGGAGGGTCTCGGCGACGCTCTCCTGGTAGGTGTACATGCGCGCGTTGTCGAGCACCAGGCCCGCGCGGGCGGCGAGTTCGGCGCCGGTGACCCGGTCCATGTCGTTGAACTCGACACGCTCGGGATGACGCAGCAGGATCATGAAGCCGAGCACCACGTCGCGGGCCTTCAGCGGGACCACCAGCATCGAACGGCCGGTGATCAGCGGCCGGATGTCGCGCTTCTCGAACTGCGCGGCGATCGCGTGCCCCATCTGCTCACTGATCCGCGGCACCAGCACCGGCTGCCCGCTGGTCATGCACTGGAAGAACGGGGTGTGCGCCGGGAACGGCATGGCCTCGCCGACCGGCACCACGTCGTCCCAGCGGCCGGGTTCGTCGGTGTGCTCCAGGGCCACCCGGTGCCACATGGTCGTCGTGTCGGGTACGCCGTCCGGGAACCCCTCACCGGCGACGACCTGTTCGCGCAGATAGGTGCCGGCGACGTCGGTGAAGCGGGGCACGACGGCCTTGCTGACCTCGGTGATGGTCCTCGCGAGGTCGAGGGAGGTGCCGATCCTGCCGCTGACCTCGGTGAGGAACTCCAGGCGTTCGCGGACGGCGGCGTACTCCAGGTCCTCGGCCTCGTCGGCGGAGTCCGCGGGCATGGGCAGGCCCTGCGCCACCGCGCGGGCGGCGCGCGCACGCCGTGCCTTGCGCTCGGCGCGCCGGGGCACGCCCCAGTCGGGGGTGACCGGCACCCGGTCGTTCTGGCTGAACTCCAGCACCGGATAGCCCAGTTCGAGGACCTGGGCGACGATCCGGGCGCCTTCGCCGACGCTCATGCTGGGCAGGATCTCGGGCAGCCGCCGGGCGAGCTCGTCGGCGCCGGGGAAGTCGGTGTGCAGGGCGAAGGCGGGGGCGATGCGCTCGAAGTCGGCACCGGCGTCGGGCCGGTCGGGGCGCAGTCCGTCCGCGTCGGCGGCCAGCACCAGCAGCCGCTCGGTGCCGGGGCCCACCAGCGGGTACGCCCACCACAGCACGTCGACGCGGTCGCGGTCGGGCGCGCCGAGGCGGGCGCGTCCGGCGGCCGGATAGGACAGTTGGCCGTCCAGCGAGGACTCCAGGTCGGGGCCGAGGCCGTCGTCCGCCGCGTACCCGTCGAACGGGGTGAGGGCGTCGTGCTCGTGGAGAGCGCCGGAGACCGGGAGCAGGTCGAGCGCGGGGCGCCCGATCGCCTCCTCCTTGGGCGCGCCGAACAACCGGCGTGCGCCCCTGCTCCAGTGCGAGACCAGACCCTCCCGGTCCACGACGACCACGGCCAGCGGGACGCGCCCGGCCGCGACGTGACCCGCGGGAGGTGCGCCCCTCTCGGTGCCACGGTCGGTGCCACGGTCCATGGTCCAGGCCCTCTCTCCCCACGGCTCCGCAAGATCTGTGCGGCCATCCTCCACCGTACGGGGGCGGCCGTCGGCGATGTGGGGCAATTCTGGAATTCGTTCCACCGCACCGCTCCGGCGCGCAGGTCCGCGCCCCTCCCCCGGCTCCGGCGCGCGGTTCGCCCCTTCTCCCACCGCTTTCGGTGGGGTCGGCGCCCCGCGCGACGCCGGGTCAGTCCTCGTGGCCGAGCTGGAGGTCGCGTTCGGTGCGCCCGCCGCCCGCCATGTGCAGCACGGTGGCGACGGGCGGATACCCGGCCGCGATCACGGTGTACTCGCCGGAGGACAGGTCGACGAACCGGAACGTTCCGTCGGGTCCGGTGGTGAGGGTGTCGACGACGTTGCCCGCCGCGTCGAGCAGGGTGACCCGCGCGTCCTCGACGACCCTGCCGCCGCCCGCCCGCACGGTGCCGCGCAGCACGGCGCCGCCCGCGAGCTCGACGTCCTGGCGGGTCTCGCGCGAGGCCTGGACGGTGACGGGCAGGGCGGCCGGACGGAAGGCGGGCGCGCTGGCGGCGAGGGTGTACTCGCCGGCCACCAGCTCGGTGATGACATAGCCGCCGTCGCGCCCGCTGCGGGTGGTGCCGACGACCTCGCCGTGGACGTTGGTGAGGGTGACCGCGGCGTCCCGGACGGGGGTGCCGTCCGCGGTCAGTACGGCGCCCGCGAGGCGTCCGGCGCCGCCGAGGAGGACGTCCAGCTCGACGGGACGCTCGCCGACGGTCACCTGGACGGCCTGCGGCTGGTGCCCGCCCGCGGCGGCGATCAGGACGTACGATCCGCTGCCCGGCGTGGACAGGGCGTACCGTCCGTCCTCGCCGCTGGCGCCCCGGCCGATCTGTGCGCCCAGGACGTCGATGAGGGTGAGGGCGGCCCGGGGGACGGCGGTGCCGTCGGGGTGCTGCACGGTGCCGCAGACGGGGATGCCCGCGGTGTGCGGCGAACGGGCGTGCGGGACGGCGGCGTTCGCCCGGGCGGACTCCGGTGCCGTGCCGTTCGCGGGGGTCTGAGGGGAGGCTGCGCTGGTCAACAGGGGGGTCTCCTTGAGGAAGCAGGCGATGAGCAGGCCGAGGACGAGCACCGGCACCAGGTACAGGAAGATCCGCGGCATGGCGTCGGCGTAGGCCCTGATGTAGGCGTCGCGCAGCGCCGGGGGCAGCGCGTGGACGAGCTGCGGGGTGAGGGACTGCGGGTCGGGCAGGCGGGCGCCCGCGCGTGCGGGCAGGCGCCGCGCGAGGGCGTCGGCGAGCCGGTCGGCGAAGAGGGTGCCGAAGACCGCCGCGCCGACGCTGCCGCCGATCTGCCGGAAGTAGTTGTTGGCGCTGGTGGCGGTGCCGAGGTCGGCGGGGCGCACGGAGTTCTGCACGGCGAGGACCAGCACCGGCATCACCATGCCGATGCCGGCGCCGAGGACGGCCATCCAGATGCTGTAGTGCAGCCGGGGCGTGTCGATCTCCAGCCGGGACAGCAGCCACATGCCGAGGGCGGAGAGCGCGCCGCCGAGGACGGGGAAGATCCGGTAGCGGCCGGTGCGGCTGATGAGCTGCCCGGAGACGATGGAGGCGACGACGATGCCGCCCATCATGGGCAGCATGAGCAGCCCGGACCCGGTGGCGCTCGCTCCGTCGACCATCTGGAGGAAGGTCGGCAGATAGCTCGCGGCGCCGAACAGGGCGACGCCGACGACCAGGCCGACCAGCGCGGTGACGTTGAAGACGGGGTCCCGCAACAGCCGCAGCGGCAGGAGAGGTTCGACGGCGTGGTGCTCGGTGAGCAGGAACAGGGCGGTGGCGACGGCCGCTCCGGCGCCGAGGCCGAGGATGACGCGCGAGCCCCAGGCGTACTCGGTGCCGCCCCAACTGGTCAGCAGGACCAGGCAGGTGGAGGCCGCGGCGAGCAGCAGGGCGCCGAGGACGTCGAAGCGCGCCCGGACGCCGGGCCTGGGCAGTTCGAGGACGACGGTGACGACGGCGAGCGTCAGCAGGCCGAAGGGGACGTTGACGTAGAAGCAGTACCGCCAGGAGAGGTGGTCGGTGAAGTAGCCGCCGAGCAGCGGGCCGGCCACCGAGGCCAGTCCGAAGGCGGCTCCGATCAGGCCCATGTAGCGGCCGCGCTGCCGGGGCGGCACGATGTCCGCGATGATCGCCTGTACGCCGATCATGAGTCCGCCGGCGCCGACGCCCTGCACGGCGCGGAAGGCGATCAGCTGGTCCATGCTCTGCGCGCGGCCGGCCAGCGCGGAGCCGATGACGAAGACGACGATCGCGAACTGGAAGACGCCCTTGCGGCCGAGGAGGTCGCCGAGCTTTCCGTAGACGGGGAGCCCGATCGTGGCGGTGAGCAGATAGGCGGTGATCGCCCAGGACATCCGGTCCAGGCCGTGCAGCTCGCCGACGATCTTCGGGAGCGCGGTCGCGACGATCATCTGCTCCAGGGCGGCCAGCAGCAGCGCGAGCATCAGCGCGCAGAAGATCAGGCGCACCCGGCGCGGGGCGGGTCCGGCGGCCGCTGCGGGGCCTGCGGCGGGGGTGTCCGGGGGCGCCGTCACCGGGCCGTCCTTCACCAGAGTGATCCCGCCCACGTGCCGCTCCCCTCGTCGCACCCGCTGCGCGATTGCCGCTTAAAGCGACAACTGCGGGCAAGTGCGACGAGTTACGGCGCGGCGGCAACCGTCCGAGGAGATCCACCCGAACCGGTGAGGCAGGCAACGCCTCCTCGGATCCGGCCCCTTGGCTCGCGGGAAGGCTACTTCTCCATCTCCGCGGCGAGGTTGGCGAGGATCGCGTCGTAGATCCGGCCGAGCCCCTTGGGCGCGAAGGTCTTCTCGAAGAAGCCGCCGATGCCGCCGGCGCCCTTCCAGGTGGTGGTCACGACGACACGGCAGGAGCCCTCGCCCGCCGGGGTGACCCGCCAGGTGGTGACCATGGAGGAGTTGCGGTCCCGCTCGACGAGTTCGCCGTCGGTCGGCTCGCTGACCTCCAGCAGGCAGTCGCGCACCCGCTTGCTGGTGGCCTGGAGCTTCCAGTGGACGAGGGTGCCCTCTCCGTCGCCGCCCTCGCGCACCTCGTACTCGCTGAAGTGTTCGGGCAGGAGCTTGCCGCGCGTGCCGCTGTAGTCGGCGAGGGCGTCGAACACGTTCTCCGCGTTCGCCGCGACGACCCGCTCCGTGGTGGCCTCGACCTGCGCCATTTACTTCCTCCAGCACCTGAGTTCTCGGGGTTGGAGCAAGCCAACCACCCCTGTCCCCGGCCGCCCAAATCGGGGTCCCGGAAGTGATCGCACGGTGCGCACGAGGCGATCGGGATTGACACTCGCACGATCAAGGGAACACATGTTCTAATCTGGGGGCGACGCCGCCGAGGAGGTGTCACCCGAGGGCCGGCTCACCGCCCGCCTCCGCGCACTTCTCGGTGGCCCGATTCGGCCGGAGAGGTTCGATGCTCAGCACACCGGACGCAGACAACGCCTGGAAAGGCATGGCGAGGGCGATCCCGAGCCTGGAACCGCCCCGCAGGGAAGCGGGGAAGGCAGCCTACGCCGCACTGCTCCAGGGCGAGGGCGGGCACCCCGGTCACGGCGCCGCGGCCGAGCAGTGGCTGCTGCTGCGCGACCGTACGAGCAGACGCCTGTCCGACGCCCTCTGACGTCTTCTGACGCTTCGTCTTCTGACGCTTCGTCCACTCCCCTGGCTCCAGGGCGTTCGAGGGCATCAGGCGGACCAATTGGGTCAATTATTGCGATAACGCGTTCTTCCGAGCGTATTTTCCGGGACGATGCGGCGTGGATCGTGAACCTCGCGGTCCGCCCTCCTCCGTCCTGGGAGCACTCCACATGAGAAAACGCGCAGCCGTGCTGTGCGGTGCCGCCGTCGTCATGGCCGGAACGCTCACAGCCGTGCCCGCCGACGCGAGCCCGTCGCCGACCGCGGGATCCGTCCACGCCGCCAAGGTCACCTGGAAGAAGTGCGGCACGACCGACTACCCGGCGCTCCAGTGCGCGTCCCTCAAAGTGCCGCTCGACCACGCGAATCCGCGGGGCCGCCAGATCTCGCTCGCACTGTCCCGGATCCCGCACACCGCGAAGAAGTACCAGGGCCCTCTGCTGGTCAACCCCGGCGGCCCGGGAGGCAGCGGGCTCACGCTCGCCGGGTTCGTCGCGAAGTCGCTGCCCAAGGCGGTGGCGGCGCAGTACGACGTGGTCGGGTTCGACCCGCGCGGGGTGGGCAAGAGCAAGCCCGCCCTCGACTGCAGGCCGGGTCACTTCAAACCGGTACGCCCGGACACGGTACCCGTCACCCCGGCCCTGGAGCGGGCCGACCTGAACCGCGCCAAGGCGTTCGCCGCCGCCTGCGGCAAGAAGTACGCGGATGTGCTGCCGTACATCGACACCGTCAGCGCCGTACGGGACATCGACTCCATCCGGCAGGCCCTGGGCGCCCGCAAGCTCAACTACTTCGGCTACTCGTACGGCACCTACCTCGGCGCCGTGTACGCCAGGCTCTTCCCGCAGCACGTGCGCCGCCTCGTCCTCGACTCCATCGTCGACCCCACCGGCGTCTGGTACGACGACAACCTCGGCCAGGACCACGCCTTCAACGACCGCCACCGGGCGCTGATGCGCTGGATCGCCAAGTACGACAGGACGTACAAGCTCGGCACCGACCCGGACAAGGTCGAGGCCAAGTGGTACGCGATGCGGGCGGCGCTGGCGAAGAAGCCGGCCGGCCGCAAGGTGGGGGCCTCCGAACTGGAGGACACCTTCATGCCCGGCGGCTACTACAACGGCTACTGGCCCTACCTCGCCGAGGCGTTCTCGGCGTACGTGGTGAAGCACGACCCCGAGCCGCTGGTCGAGGCGTACCAGAACTTCGCCGCCGTCGACGCCTCCGGCGACAACGGCTACAGCGTCTACACCTCGGTGCAGTGCCGGGACACCTCCTGGCCGCGCGACTGGGACCAGTGGCGCAAGGACACCTGGGAGGTCTTTGAACAGGCGCCGTTCATGACCTGGAACAACGCCTGGTACAACGCGCCGTGCGCGTTCTGGCCGACGCGCTCCCGGCAGCCGGTGAACATCGCCAACGGCCAGCTGCCGCCGGTCCTGCTGTTCCAGGCGACGGACGACGCGGCCACCCCCTACCAGGGCGGTGCGACGGTCCACCGTCTGCTGGCCCGCTCCAGCCTGGTGGTGGAGCAGGGCGGCGGGAACCACGGTGTCACGCTGAGCGGGAACACCTGCCTGGACAAGCACCTGGCGGCCTATCTGTCCGACGGCACGGTGCCGCGCGGCCACGGCGGGGCCGACGCGGTGTGCAAGACCCTGCCCGACCCGAAGCCGCTCACCTCGAAGGCGGCCTCCACCTCGGCGCGCGGCTCGGCCCTGCACGGCCTGCTCGGCTACCGCGGCTGACCGGCCGGTCCGGCCCGACCCCGGCCCGCCCGGACTGCCGCACACGGCGGACCGGGCGGGCCGAACCATGTGTCCCGGCTGGCCCGGGGGCCCGTCGACGGCGTTGTCGGTGGGATGGTCCACGATGGACGCATGAGTGAACCGACCAGGATCGCCGCCCCCGAGGGGATCGCCCCCGCGGCGCAGTACAGCCATGTCGTCACCGCCACCGGCCGGCTCGTCGCGGTCTCCGGCCAGGTCGCGCTCGACGAGGACGGCGCGCTCGTCGGCGCGGGCGACGCGGCGGCCCAGGCCCGCCAGATCTTCCAGAACCTGCGGCAGTGCCTGGCCGCGGCCGGAGCGACCTTCGACGACGTCGTCAAACTCACCTACTTCGTCACGGACATGGCGCAGATGCCCGCGATCCGCGCGGCCCGCGCCGAGCACATACCCGACGACCGGCTCCCGGCCGCCTCGGCCGTGCAGGTGACCGCGCTGGTGCGGCCGGAGTTCCTGATGGAGATCGAGGCGTTCGCCGTGGTGGGCGCGTGAGCGCGCTCGTCGTCCGGGCCATGGAGCTCGCCGACTGCGACCGGGTCTCCGAGATCCGCGTCCGGGGCTGGCAGAGCGCGTACCGGGGCCTCATGCCGCAGGCCTACCTCGACGGCCTCAGCGTGGCCGCGGACGCCGAGCGGCGCCGCACCTGGTTCACCCAGGGGGACGGCCGGGTGGGGAACCTGGTCGCCGAGCGGGGCGGCGAGCTCGTCGGCTGGGCGGCGCACGGACCGTACCGGGACGGCGAAGTGCGCACCGAGGACGCCGAGTTGTACGCGATCTACGTCCACCCGGGGCACTACGGCGGCGGTGTCGGCCGGGCGCTGCTGGCCGAGTCGGTCCGGCTGCGCGCGGCCGCCGGGCATCCCCGCATGCTCCTGTGGGTGCTGAAGGAGAACGCCGGCGCCCGGCGCTTCTACGAGCGGGCGGGTTTCCGCGCGGACGGCGCCGAGGAACCGTTCGAGGCGGGCGGGATGGAGGTCCCCGAGGTGCGCTACAGCAGGAAACTGACGGACTGACGGCCGCGGATCCACGCGGCGCCACACCTGGCGGGCCCGCGCGGCAACGGGCCCGCGCGGCAGCGGGCCCGCCAGGCGCGTGAAGTGACGGGGCCGGGCCGAAGGCCTCACCCACCGTGCGGGATCCGCGCCAGTGCGCGCACCGCCGACTCCGCCAGCGCCGGGCGGGCGAGGGCCTCGTCGAGCACGGGCCGGGCGCGGGTGTCGCCCAGCGTCCCGAGCCCGTCCACGCAGGCGAGGGCCACCCGGCGGTACGGGTCGTGCGGGGAGCGCAGCCGGCGGCTCAGCACGGTGATCAGGGCGGGTACGGACTCGGGCGCGTCCAGTTCGACGAGCAGCCGGACCGGGTGCAGGGCGTAGGCCACGCGCAGTTCGTTGGTGGCGAGGGCGGCCGCCGCGCGGGCGGTACGGGGGTCGCCGAGCCGGGCCAGCGCGTGGGCGGCCGAGACACAGCGCTCGGGGTCGCGGTGGTTGAGCAGCAGGACGAGCGTCTCGAAGGCGCGCCGGTCACCGGCCAACCCCAGCCGGAACGCGGCCAGTTCCCTGGCCCACAGGGGCTGCCCGGGGGCGGTGAGCACCTCCGCGAGCGCGTCGTGATCCCCGGTAGCCGCCAGCCGTTCACAGCCGGCCGCTCCGCCCGGCTCCTGCCGTATGCGCTCCGTGAGTGATCGCAACTCTTCGTCCATGAGGCCGAGACTAGGACAGGTCCCGGGCGGGCCGTGCGGCTCCCGAGGGGGCAGGTCACAAAATCGGGGGCTGGCGCGCTCGTTACTCACGGGTTAAGCTCAGACGAGCGAGTCACCCACTCGCGTTTCTCCTCGTACCGGCCTGGTGACGCAGCCGGTTCGAGTGTGGTCGGTTCGGTGCCTCGTGTACCGCTGTACGACCCGGCTCCGGGACAGGGCCGGTCGGTTTCCGCCGTTCGCTGCACGGGCGTGTGCGCGCCCTCCCCGCTCCCGGTCCTGTCCGGGCGGAGATCCCCAGCATCGGCACCGGGCGTGTGCGCATGCAGCCCGCCAACACCCGCACTCCTCGCACCCCGTGCGCCTCTCGCGGCGCACCCGGGCGCGCTCCCAGTCGTCACCCTCTCTCCAGGAGTCCCGCGATGGCCACTCCCCTGTCCGACACCTCTCTGTCCCCCCTGAAGACCATTGCCGTCGTCGGCCTCGGCACCATGGGCACCGGCATCACCGAAGTCCTGGCCAAGGCCGGCCGTGAGGTCATCGGTATCGACGTCAGCGAGTCCCAGGCCGCGCTGGCCGTCGCGGCCCTGGAGTCCTCGACCGCACGCGCCGTGCAGCGCGGCCGGCTGACCGAGCAGGAGCGCACGGAGGTCCTCGCCCGGGTCCGCACCTCCGCCGACCTGCGGGCCGCCGCCGACGCCGACCTGGTCATCGAGGTGGTTCCGGAGTCGTACGAGATCAAGCACCAGGTGCTGCGCGAGCTGGACGGCATCGTGCGCCCCGAGACCATCCTGGCCACCGGCACCAACGCGCTGTCGGTGACCCGGCTGGCCGCCGACTCGGCCCGCCCCGAGCGCGTGCTCGGCCTGCACTTCTTCAACCCGGCCCCGGCGATGAAGCTGGTCGAGGTCGTCTCCTCGGTGCTGACCGCGCCGCAGGCGGTCGCCGCCGTCACGGACCTGGCGGCCGACCTCGGCAAGGAGCCGGTCGCGGTCGGCGACCGGCCCGGGTTCCTCGCGGACGGGCTGCTGTTCGGCTACCTCAACCAGGCGGCCGCGATGTACGAGGCGAAGTACGCCTCCCGCGAGGACATCGACGCGGCGATGCGGCTGGGCTGCGGACTGCCCATGGGCCCGCTGGCCCTGCTCGACCTGATCGGCATCGACACCGCGCGCACGGTCCTGGACGCCATGTACACCGAGTCCCGCGACCGGCTGCACGCCCCCGCCCCGATCCTCAAGCAGCTGAGCGAGGCCGGCCTGACGGGCCGCAAGTCGGGCCGCGGCTTCTACACCTACGACGCCCCCGGCAGCGCCACGGTCGTGCGGGACGCGCTGACGCCGCTGGAGGGTGCCGAGCTCACGCCCGGCCGCCAGGTGCGCTCCGTCGGCGTGGCCGGTTCCGGGACGATGGCCTCCGGTATCGCCGAGGTCTTCGCGAAGGCCGGTTACGCGGTCGTGCTGGCCGCCCGCAGCGAGGAGAAGGCGCAGGCCGCCAAGGCCCGGATCGGCAAGTCGCTGGCGCGCTCCGTCGACAAGGGCCGGATGAGCGCCGAGGCCGCCGCGGAGACCCTGGACCTGATCACCGCGGCGGGCTCCTACGACGCCTTCGCGGACGTCGACCTGGCCGTCGAGGCCGTCGCCGAGGACCTGGAGGTCAAGCGGCAGCTGTTCGCGACGCTGGACAAGGTCTGCAAGCCGGGCGTGGTGCTGGCCACCACCACGTCCTCGCTGCCGGTCGTCGCGTGCGCACGGGCGACCACGCGTCCGCAGGACGTGATCGGCATGCACTTCTTCAACCCGGCCCCGGCGATGAAGCTGGTCGAGGTCGTCCGTACGGTCCTGACCTCGGACGACGTCCACGCGACGGTCCGCGAGGTCTGCGTCCGGATCAAGAAGCACGCCGTCGACTGCGGCGACCGGGCCGGCTTCATCGTGAACGCGCTGCTCTTCCCGTACCTGAACAACGCGATCAAGATGGTGCAGGAGCACTACGCGTCCCTGGACGACATCGACGCGGCGATGAAGCTGGGCGGCGGCTACCCGATGGGTCCCTTCGAGCTCCTGGACGTCGTCGGCCTGGACGTCTCGCTGGCCATCGAGAAGGTCCTGCACCGCGAGTTCCGCGACCCGGGCCTGGCCCCGGCACCCCTCCTGGAGCACCTGGTGGCCGCGGGCTGCCTCGGCCGCAAGACGGGCCGGGGATTCCGCGAATATGCCCGCCGCTGAGCGTCCCGGCGACTGGTTCCGGTCGGGCACGGACTGGGGCGGACTGCTCGATCCGGGTGGATTCGGGCGGTCCGGCCGGCCCGACCCTCCCCCGCCCCTCCGGGGCGGGGGAAACCCCGGACCTGCGCACCGAGCTGCGCACATGCAGTACGTTCGGGGCATGCCCCAGCCCGCCAAGTCCTCACGTACACCAGCCGCGCCCGACGTACCGGAGAGCGCCGCGGGCAGTCGCGCGGCCGCGCAGCGGCTGAAAATGCGCCGCGAACTGGCGGCCGCCGCGATGGAGCTGTTCGCGACCAAGGGGTACGAGGCGACCACGGTCGACGAGATCGCGGCCGCGGCCGGGGTCGCCCGCCGCACCTTCTTCCGTCACTTCCGCTCCAAGGAAGAGGCGATCTTCCCGGATCACGACGACACCCTGGTGCGGGCCGAGGCAGTGCTCAACGCGGCGCCCGCGCACGAGCACCCGCTCGACACCGTGTGCCGGGGCATCAAGGAGGTCATGCGGATGTACGCGGCCCGGCCGGAGATCTCGGTCGCCCGCTACACGCTGACCCGTGAGGTGCCCACCCTGCGGGAGGCGGAGATCGCCTCGGTGGCCCGCTACGAGCGGCTGTTCACCCGCTATCTGCTGGGCCACTTCGACGAGCACGCGCACGACGACGACGCCAACGACGACCCGCTGCTCGCCGAGGTCGCCGCGTCCGCCGTGGTCACCGCCCACAACCACGTCCTGCGGCGCTGGCTGCGGGCCGGCGGCCAGGGCGATGTCGAGGCCCAGCTCGACCACGCCTTCGCCATCGTGCGCAAGACGTTCGGTTCGGGGATCGGCGCGGGCCGCGGGACGGCCCCCAAGCCCGCCGCGGCCCCGGTGGCGGTCTCCCACCAGGGCGAGGTCCTGGTGACGGTCGCACGCACCGACGCCCCGCTGGACGAGGTCATGCGGACCATCGAGGAGGCGCTCCGCGAGCGCTGACGACCCGACCCGCCCATGTGACGACGGCCACCCTCCCGGGTGGCCGTTTTGGCATGTCAGGGCGCCTTTTCCACCAGATTTCAGAGCCCGTTCGATCGATCATCGCTCATTTGTTACGTAAAGATTTCATCTGAGAGGAAGTTCTGGCACCCCGTGCCTTGCACGGTGACACGGAGTGCCATACGTTGAAGTGGTCCGGGCGGCCGGCGTGCAGAGACCATGCGCACGCCGGCTGTCCCCGCAACCACCTGGTCGCGCGCCCGGACGCCTGCGTCACAGGCAACCTCCCGCGCCACAAAGCGCTGCCGAAGCTCCACCCCCGCCGAACCGACGGCACTCCTCACACCCTCAGCAGCACCGCCGCAACCCTCAGCGCCCCTCCCTCAGGGCGCTCACCGCCGGAGGCAACACCGTGACCGTTAAGGACATCCTGGACGCGATCCAGTCGCCCGAATCGACGTCGGCCGACTTCGCCGCTCTCGAGCTGCCGGAGTCGTACCGCGCGATGACCGTGCACAAGGACGAGACGGAGATGTTCGCGGGCATGCAGACCCGCGAGAAGGACCCGCGCAAGTCGCTGCACCTCGACGAGGTGCCGCTGCCGGAGCTGGGCCCGGGCGAGGCCCTGGTGGCCGTGATGGCCTCCTCGGTCAACTACAACTCCGTGTGGACCTCGATCTTCGAGCCGCTCTCGACGTTCGGGTTCCTGGAGCGCTACGGCAAGCTCTCCGAGCTCACCAAGCGCCACGACCTGCCGTACCACATCATCGGCTCCGACCTCGCGGGCGTCGTCCTGCGCACCGGCCCCGGCGTGAACGCCTGGAAGCCGGGCGACGAGGTCGTCGCGCACTGTCTGTCGGTCGAGCTGGAGTCCTCGGACGGCCACAACGACACGATGCTCGACCCCGAGCAGCGCATCTGGGGCTTCGAGACCAACTTCGGCGGCCTCGCCGAGATCGCGCTCGTCAAGTCCAACCAGCTCATGCCCAAGCCCGGCCACCTCAGCTGGGAGGAGGCCGCCGCCCCGGGCCTGGTGAACTCCACCGCCTACCGGCAGCTGGTCTCCCGCAACGGCGCCGGCATGAAGCAGGGCGACAACGTCCTCATCTGGGGCGCGAGCGGCGGGCTCGGCTCGTACGCGACGCAGTTCGCGCTGGCCGGCGGCGCCAACCCGATCTGTGTCGTCTCCAGCCCCGAGAAGGCCGACATCTGCCGCTCCATGGGCGCCGAGAACGTCATCGACCGCAACGCCGAGGGCTACCGGTTCTGGAAGGACGAGCAGACCCAGGACCCGAAGGAGTGGAAGCGCTTCGGCAAGCGCATCCGCGAGCTGACCGGCGGCGAGGACATCGACATCGTCTTCGAGCACCCCGGCCGCGAGACCTTCGGCGCGTCCGTCTTCGTCACCCGCAAGGGCGGCACCATCACCACCTGCGCCTCGACCTCGGGCTACATGCACGAGTACGACAACCGCTACCTGTGGATGTCGCTGAAGCGGATCATCGGCTCGCACTTCGCCAACTACCGCGAGGCGTGGGAGGCCAACCGCCTCATCGCCAAGGGCAAGATCCACCCGACGCTGTCCAAGGTCTACTCCCTGGAGGACACCGGGCAGGCCGCCTACGACGTGCACCGCAACCTCCACCAGGGCAAGGTCGGCGTGCTCTGCCTGGCGCCCGAGGAAGGCCTCGGCGTGCGCGACGAGGAACTGCGCGCCCAGCACATCGACGCCATCAACCGCTTCCGGAACATCTGAGGTCCACCCATGAGCGAGCGTCAGAAGGACCGGCCGTGGTTGATGCGGACCTACGCCGGTCACTCCACGGCCGAGGCGTCCAACGAGCTGTACCGGCGCAACCTCGCCAAGGGCCAGACCGGCCTGTCGGTGGCGTTCGACCTGCCGACGCAGACCGGCTACGACTCCGACCACATCCTCGCCCGCGGCGAGGTCGGCCGGGTCGGCGTGCCGGTCGCGCACCTCGGTGACATGCGCCGGCTGTTCCAGGACATCCCCCTGGAGCAGATGAACACCTCGATGACGATCAACGCCACCGCCATGTGGCTGCTGGCGCTCTATCAGGTCGTCGCCGAGGAGCAGGGCGCGGACGTCACCAAGCTCCAGGGGACGACGCAGAACGACATCGTCAAGGAGTACCTGTCGCGGGGCACCCATGTGTTCCCGCCGGGGCCGTCGCTGCGGCTGACGACGGACATGATCTGCTACACGGTCAACCACATCCCCAAGTGGAACCCGATCAACATCTGCAGCTACCACCTGCAGGAGGCGGGGGCCACTCCGGTCCAGGAGATCGCGTACGCGATGTCCACCGCGATCGCCGTGCTGGACGCGGTGTTCGCGTCCGGCCAGATCCCGGAGGACCGCAAGGGCGATGTCGTCGCCCGTATCTCCTTCTTCGTGAACGCGGGCGTCCGCTTCGTCGAGGAGATGTGCAAGATGCGGGCGTTCGGCCGCATCTGGGACCAGATCACCCGGGACCGGTACGGCATCGCGGACGCCAAGCAGCGCCGCTTCCGCTACGGCGTCCAGGTCAACTCCCTCGGCCTGACCGAGGCGCAGCCGGAGAACAACGTCCAACGGATCGTGCTGGAGATGCTGGCCGTGACGCTCTCCAAGGACGCCCGCGCGCGTGCCGTGCAGCTGCCGGCCTGGAACGAGGCCCTCGGCCTGCCCCGCCCCTGGGACCAGCAGTGGTCGCTGCGCATCCAGCAGGTGCTGGCGCACGAGAGCGACCTGCTGGAGTACGAGGACATCTTCGCGGGCTCGCACGTGATCGAGGCGAAGGTCGCCCAGCTCGTCGAGGACTCCCTCGCCGAGATCGACCGGATCCAGGAGATGGGCGGCGCGATGGCCGCCGTCGAGTCCGGCTACCTCAAGTCGCAGCTGGTCTCCTCGCACGCCGAGCGCCGGGCCCGGATCGAGTCCGGCCAGGAGAAGATCGTCGGCGTCAACATCTTCGAGACGACCGAGCCCAACCCGCTGACCGCCGACCTGGACACGGCGATCCAGACGGTGGACCCGGCGGTCGAGGCACGGGTCGTCGAGTCGCTCGGGCAGTGGCGCGACACCCGCTACCAGCCGCCCTTCAACCACCCCCGGCCCTGCAAGGCGCTGGAGCGCCTCAAGGAGGCCGCCAAGGGCACCGGCAACCTCATGGAGGCCACCCTGGAGTGTGCCCGCGCCGGGGTCACCACCGGCGAGTGGGCGGGGGCGCTGCGCGAGGTGTTCGGGGAGTTCCGTGCCCCGACCGGTGTCTCCTCGGCGCCGGTGGCCGTCCCCGCCGAGGCGGGCTCGCCCATGGCGGAGGTCCGCCGCAAGGTGGACGCCACCGCCCGGGAGCTGGGCAGCGGAAGGCTCCGCTTCCTGGTCGGCAAGCCGGGCCTGGACGGGCACTCCAACGGGGCCGAGCAGATCGCCGTGCGGGCCCGCGACGCCGGGTTCGAGGTGGTCTACCAGGGCATCCGGCTGACCCCCGAACAGATCGTGGACGCCGCCCTCGCCGAGGACGTGCACGCGGTCGGCCTGTCCATCCTCTCCGGCTCGCACGCCCAGCTCGTCCCGGACGTGCTGGACCGGCTGCGCGAGGCCGGCGCGGCCGACATCCCGGTGATCGCGGGCGGGATCATCCCGAACGCCGACGCCGAGCAGCTCAGGGCCGCCGGAGTGGCCGCGGTCTTCACCCCGAAGGACTTCGACATCACCGGGATCATCGGCCGTATCGTCGACGAGATCCGGAAAGCGAACAAGCTCGACCCCCTGGAGGTCCCCGCATGACCACGCCCGTCAACCGTCTGCGTCCGCGACGCTCCTGCCTCGCGGTACCGGGGAGCAACCCGCGCTTCCTGGAGAAGGCGCAGGGCCTGCCGGCCGACCAGGTCTTCCTGGACCTGGAGGACGCGTGCGCGCCGCTCGCCAAGCCCGAGGCGCGGCACACCATCGTCAAGTTCCTCAACGAGGGCGACTGGACCGGCAAGACGCGGGTCGTGCGCGTCAACGACTGGACGACCGAGTGGACGTACCGCGATGTCGTCACGGTCGTCGAGGGCGCGGGCCAGAACCTCGACTGCATCATGCTGCCGAAGGTCCAGACGGCCCAGCAGGTGGTGGCGCTGGATCTGCTGCTGACGCAGATCGAGAAGACGATGGGCTTCGAGGTCGGCAAGATCGGCATCGAGGCGCAGATCGAGAACGCCCAGGGCCTGAACAACGTCAACGAGATCGCCACCGCGTCCCAGCGCGTGGAGACGATCATCTTCGGCCCGGCCGACTTCATGGCGTCGATCAACATGAAGTCGCTGGTCGTGGGTGAGCAGCCGCCCGGCTACCCGGCGGACGCCTACCACTACATCCTGATGAAGATCCTGATGGCCGCCCGCGCCAACAACCTCCAGGCGATCGACGGCCCCTACCTCCAGATCCGCAACGTCGAGGGCTACCGCGAGGTCGCCGGCCGGGCCGCGGCCCTCGGCTTCGACGGCAAGTGGGTGCTGCACCCGGGCCAGGTCGAGGCGTCGAACGAGATCTTCTCGCCGTCGCAGGAGGACTTCGACCACGCCGAGCTGATCCTGGACGCGTACGACTACTACACGTCCGAGGCCGGCGGCAAGAAGGGCTCGGCGATGCTCGGCGACGAGATGATCGACGAGGCCAGCCGCAAGATGGCCCTGGTCATCTCCGGCAAGGGCCGCGCCGCCGGTATGCAGCGCACCACCAAGTTCGAGATCCCGGAGGCCTGAGCGCGATGCAGTTCGGACGGACCTACGAGGAGTTCGAGGTCGGGGCGACGTACAAGCACTGGCCCGGAAAGACGGTCACGGAGTACGACGACCACCTGTTCTGTCTCCTCACGATGAACCACCACCCGCTCCACATGGACACCAACTATGCGGAGAACACGACGGACTTCGGCAAGAACGTCGTCGTGGGCAACTACATCTACTCGCTGCTGCTCGGCATGTCCGTCCCGGACGTCTCGGGCAAGGCGATCGCCAACCTGGAGATCGAGTCGCTCAAGCACGTGGCGCCGACCTTCCACGGCGACACCATCTACGGCGAGACCACGGTCCTCGACAAGACGCCCTCCCGGTCCAAGTCGGACCGCGGCATCGTCCACGTGGAGACCAAGGGCTACAAGCAGGACGGCACGCTCGTGTGCGTGTTCCGCCGCAAGGTGATGGTGCCGACCGAGACGTACATCAAGGAGCGCGGCGGCGAGCAGCCCGGGCGCCCGGAGCTCAAGCAGCAGGAGAAGTAGAGATGGCGCGACTCGCCCAGACCGCCGGTCTGACCGACATCCAGCAGGAGATCCTCTCCACCGTCCGCGACTTCGTGGACAAGGAGATCATCCCGGTCGCCACCGAGCTGGAGCACCGCGACGAGTACCCGCAGCAGATCGTCGACGGCCTGAAGGAGCTGGGCCTCTTCGGCCTGATGATCCCCGAGGAGTACGGCGGCCTGGGCGAGTCCCTCCTCACCTACGCCCTGTGCGTCGAGGAGATCGCCCGCGGCTGGATGTCGGTGTCCGGCATCATCAACACGCACTTCATCGTGGCGTACATGCTCAAGCAGCACGGCACGCAGGAGCAGAAGGACCACTTCCTGCCGCGCATGGCGGCCGGCGACATCCGCGGCGCCTTCTCGATGTCGGAGCCGGCCCTCGGCTCGGACGTCTCGGCGATCTCGTCGAAGGCGGTGAAGGACGGCGACGAGTACGTCCTGAACGGCCAGAAGATGTGGCTGACCAACGGTGGCACGTCGTCCCTCGTGGCCGTCCTGGTGCGAAGTGACGAAGGACACCCCGAGGGCACGGCCCCCCACAAGTCGATGACGACGTTCCTCGTGGAGAAGGAGCCCGGCTTCGGCGAGGTCCGTCCCGGTCTGACCATCCCCGGGAAGATCGACAAGATGGGGTACAAGGGGGTCGACACCACCGAGCTGATCATGGATGACCTGCGGATCTCCGCGGATCGCGTGCTCGGCGGGGTCACCGGGCGAGGTTTTTACCAAATGATGGACGGTGTGGAGGTCGGCCGCGTCAACGTGGCGGCGCGTGGCTGTGGCGTCGCCCAGCGTGCTTTCGAACTCGGTGTCCAGTACGCCCAGCAACGTCATACTTTCGGCAAGGCGATCGCCCAGCACCAGGCCATCCAGTTCAAGCTCGCCGAGATGGCTACCAAGGTCGAGGCCGCCCATGCCATGATGGTGAACGCAGCACGCAAAAAGGACTCCGGGGAGCGAAACGACCTCGAGGCAGGGATGGCGAAGTACCTCGCCTCCGAGTACTGCAAGGAGGTCGTCGAGGACGCCTTCCGGATCCACGGCGGCTACGGCTTCTCCAAGGAGTACGAGATCGAGCGCCTCTACCGTGAGGCCCCGATGCTGCTGATCGGCGAAGGTACCGCCGAGATCCAGAAAATGATCATTGGGCGCAGATTGCTCGAAGAGTACCGAATCCAGGGCTGATTGTCCGGCTACGGGGTGTTTTCTTCGAGAAGAAGATCACACCCCGTCAACGGTCTCCAGCCGTCGACTAAGGTTCCCGACTTACCCAGTTGCGGCTCTTAGCCGCTACGATCGCCGGAAAGCCGCCGTCCCCTGTTATAGCGCGGCATCATCCGTTACGAAGGTCATCCATGCCCCACAGCCAATCCTCTGCACCTCGCGGCCGGGTCCGCCTCGCGCGCGGAGCATCGCCGTGGCTTCTCCCGACCGTCGCCACCGCCGCCCTCAGCCTGGCCCGCGCGCGCCGTTCCGGTGCCGCCAAGGCCGTCGCCGTGCCCGCCACCGCGCTCGCCGCGGGCATGCTGTGGTTCTTCCGTGACCCCGAGCGCGAGATCACGCAGGGCCGGGTCATCTCGCCCGCCGACGGTGTGGTGCAGAGCATCATGCCGTGGAAGGACGGCCGGACCCGCGTCGCGATCTTCATGAGCCCGCTCAACGTCCACGTGAACCGTGCGCCGCTGGCCGGCACCGTGACGTCGGTCGAGCACATCCCCGGCGGGTTCGTTCCGGCGTTCAACAAGGAGAGCGAGAACAACGAGCGCGTAGTCTGGCATTTCGACACCGAACTCGGTGACATCGAGATGATCCAGATCGCCGGCGCCGTCGCCCGCCGCATCGTGCCGTACGTGCCCCAGGGCACGAAGGTCGAGCAGGGTGACCGCATCGGTCTGATCCGCTTCGGCTCGCGTGTCGACATCTACCTGCCCGAGGGCGTGGAGGTCGCGGTCGAGGTCGGTCAGAAGACCGTGGCTGGGGTGACTCGCATTGACCGTGATTGATCCGGAGACCCAGGCAGGCTGGGTGCCCGAGGCCGACGAGGTGGACGACGAGGAGGAGATGCCTCTTTCTCTCCGCCTGTCGATAGCGGACACGCTCACGCTCGGCAACGCCACGTGCGGCTTCATGGCGGTGTACTTCACCACCACCGGCATCCTGATCCCGCACCTCACCGGCAGCCAGGAATCCGGCATGGCCCGCCACAGCGCGGCCACCGCCGTCATCCTGATGCTGTGCGCGGCGGTCTTCGACCTCTTCGACGGCCTGGTGGCGAGGAAGCTGCGCTCCTCCCCGATGGGCGCGGAGCTGGACAACCTCTCCGACCTGATCAGCTTCGGCCTGGCGCCGGCCTACTTCGTCCTCGTCTACGGCATGGTCGCGGACGACGCGTACCAGCGTGTGGCGGCGGTGGGCGCGATCGTGGTGCTGCTGGCGGTCGTCCTGCGGCTCGCCAGGTTCTCCTGCGTGACGGTCAAGAACGGCATGTTCCAGGGCATGCCGAGCCCCTTCGGCGCGCTGACGGTCGTCTCGATCGTCCTGCTGGAGCTCCCCTTCGTCGCCACGCTGCTGGCGATCCTGGGCACCGCCTGGCTGATGGTCAGCCGGGTCGAGTACCCGAAGCCGCGCGGCCGGCTCGCCGGAGCTGTGCTCGTCTGGATCGTGCTGAGCATGGGCCTGCTGGCGGCCTGGGCCTTCGACGCCCCCGGCGGCCAGATGCTGCTCCAGACGGGCTGCGCGCTCCAGCTGGTCATGGGCGCGGTCATCCCGCTGTTCGCCACGGCCCGCCGGGTGAACAACTTCCGCGACAACCGGCGCGAGGCGCGGGCGGCGCAGCTGCCGTAACGGCGGCGGCGCGCGGAACGACGTACGACGGGGAAGGGCTCCGGACCGAGAGGTCCGGGGCCCTTCCGGCGTTCCCGGACACCCCGGCCGGCGGGCCGCTGCCCTCGCGAGCGCCGCCGCCCCCCTGGCAGATGTCCGGGAAACGCCCGAAAGACGAAACGACATACCGGAACCGGACGCGATGGGAGGGGGCTGAGCCCACGAGCGGGGTACGAAGGCCGGCACCCTCAGGGGCCGGGGGCGGGCGGACTGGAGACAGGCGGACTGGAAGCAGGCGGGCCGGAGGCAGGCGGGCCGGAGTCCGGCAGAACGGAGGGCGGCACCCGCAGGGGCCCGGGGGCGGGCGGACTGGAGGCAGGCGGACCGGAGGCAGGCGGGCCGGAGACAGGCGGGCCGGAGACAGGCAGAACGGAGGGCGGCACCCGCAGGGGCCCGGGGGCGGTCTGGGGACAGGCAACCCGGAGGGGCCCGGGCGGGCGGCCAAGGGGCGGGCAGACCGGAGGGCGACACCCGGAGGGCCCGGAGGCGGGCCGGAGGCGGGTGGACCCGGGCCTGTCAGGCCAGGAAGTCCCGTGCGATCGCCGCCGCGACCCGCTCCAGGATCGGTCCCGCCTCGGCGATGCAGGTCGCCACGTCCGGCTCGGCGTCCGTGAGCGGGTACGCCCGCCGGATCCCGGCCCGGCCGAGCGCCTCGGGCGGCAGCGCGAGCCGGCCGCACACGGCGACGACCTCCTTGCCCGCCGCGCGGGCGGCCGCCGCGACACCGGCCGGCGCCTTGCCGTGCAGGGTCTGCTCGTCGAGCGAACCCTCACCGGTGATCACCAGGTCGGCCCGCTCCAGCGCGGGCGCGAAGCCGAGGACGTCGAGCATCACCTCGATGCCGGGCCGGAAGCGCGCGCCGAGCAGCAGCGCGCCGTAGCCGACACCGCCCGCGGCCCCCGCCCCGGGCGCCACCGCGTGCTCGGCGGCACGCACGCCGACCGCCTCCTCCAGCACCTTCGCGTAGTGGGCCAGGGCGGCGTCGAGCGCCTCCACGTCGTCCGGCGAGGCCCCCTTCTGCGGACCGTAGACCGCGGGCGCGCCCTTCGGGCCGGTGAGCGGGTTGTCGACGTCGCTGGCGAGCACCAGCTCGACCGAGTCCAGCCGCGGGTCCAGACCCGACAGGTCCGCCCGCGCCAGGCCGTCCAGCCCACCGCCGCCGGGCGGCACCGGCTCACCCTCCTCGTCCAGGAAGCGCGCTCCGAGCGCGGACAGCATCCCGGCGCCCCCGTCGGTGGTGGCGCTCCCGCCGACCCCGAACACGATCGTCCGCGCTCCCGCGTCCAGCGCGCCGCGCAGCAGCTCCCCGGAGCCGTACGTCGATGCCGTGAGCGGGGCGAGGACACCCGCAGGCAGTCGTTGCAGCCCGCTGGCCTCCGCCATCTCCACGACCGCGGTGTCGCCGCGCAGCGCGAACGCGGCCGTCACCTCCTGCCCGAGAGGGCCGGCGACCCGGATCTCCCGCCGCTCGAACCCGGCGGCGACCGCCGCGTCCACGGTGCCGTCGCCGCCGTCGGCCACCGGCAGTGCCTCGACCCGGAGGTCCGGCACGACCCGGCGCAGCCCGGCCGTCACCCGCTCGGCGACCTCCACGGCCGTCAGCGACCCCTTGAACTTGTCCGCGGCGACAAGCACCCGCCGGATGCTGTCCACGCCTGCGTCCGCCACGTCGAACTCCCCTTGCTCTCCGGGCCCGTGCACGTCGGGCCAGTCGCGCCGTTGCGACCTTAACCGGAGCGCACGCCCGCCGTCATGCCCCGCCCGAACCCTGGGAATCTCCTGGCAGACCGCTGTGCCGGGCGCCGCACGCGGCCGAGCGGCCGTCCCCGGAATCGGGTAGACCGAAGCCATGACCTCTGTGGGCAACGGGCCTCGGTTCGCCGACCGCGTCCTCGGCGGCTGGCTGGGCCGGATCGCGGGCAACATGCTCGGCAAGCCGGTCGAGCAGGGCGACCTGTGGACGCGGGACCGTATCGACGGCTATCTGCGGCGGGCCGACGCCCTGCCGCTCACCGACTACCTCCCCGAGCCGGCGAGCGAGGACGACGCGGCGCGGCTGCGTCCCGAGTGGCGCAGTTGTGTCCGCGGGCGGGTGGACGGCAGCTGCCGCGACGACGACGTCGACTACGCGATCCTCGGCCTCGACCTGCTGGAGACCCACGGCTTCGGCTTCACCACCGAGCAGGTCGGCGATCTCTGGCTGCTGCGGCTGCCGTACCGCCAGACGTTCACCGCCGAGCGGGTCGCGTACCGCAACCTCGCGAACGGCCTCAAGCCGCCGCTGACGGCGACGTACGACAACCCGTACCAGGAGTGGATCGGTGCGCTGATCCGTGCCGACATCCACGGCTGGACCTGCCCGGGCGCCCCGCAGCGCGCGGCCGCGCTGGCGCGCCGGGACGCGGTGCTGTCGCACACCGGCAACGGGGTGTACGGGGCGATGTGGGCGGCGGCCCTGATCGCGGCGGCGTTCACGGCGCCCACCGTGCGGCACGCCGTGGACACCGCGCTGACGGTGATCCCGGCGAGCAGCCGGCTGGCCCGTACCGTGCGCCGGGTCGCCTCGCTGCACGAGACCCGGCTGGGCTGGGAGGACACCCTCGCCACGCTGTCCGAGGAGACCGCGGGCCTCGGCTGGATCCACACCGTCCCGAACGCCGCCGTCCTGACCGCCGGGCTGCTGTACGGGGAGGGCGACTTCACCCGGACCATCGCGCTGACCGTGCGCGGCGGCCTGGACACCGACTCCAACGGCGCGACGGCGGGCTCGGTGGCCGGTGTGCTGACCGGGGCGGACGCCATCCCCGCCCGGTGGAAGGACCCGCTGCGCGACACGGTCCGCAGCGCGGTCTTCGGCTTCGACGGCGCCAGGATCACCGACCTCGCGGCCCGCACGGTCCGGCTGACCGAAACGTCCCCGCCCACCTGACCGTCCACAGGGGGAACCCGCAACCCCGTCATGCACCCGTGATCCGCACGTCTTGATCCGATGACGCGGGACGGGCCTCGGGCCTAAGGTGGGCCGGTGATCTTCAAGAGGAAGCGGAAGGCTTCGAACCTCGCCGCCACGGTGTCCGAGCTGGAGGAGGCCGTCGCCGCTCGTGACGGCGACCGCACCGGGCGCGCCTTCAGCGCCGTGATCAACGATGTGCAGTCCGCGTCGAACGCCGAACGCGTCCTGGCAGGGCCCCGGTTGGCGGCGCTGCTCCCCGCCTTCCCGCCCACCGGCCCGCGGCCGATGCTGGCGACGGCGGCCGGCTACTGCGTCGAGCACGGGGCCGATCCTGCGGCCTGCGCCGAGCCGATCCTCGACGGCGTCCACCTGGACCTGCTCGACGCCCTGGAGTTCGCCCGCCGTTGGACCGCCACCGGCGCAGCCGACGACGAACTGCCTGAGCCGGACGAGGAGATCGTCGACGACGCGCTGCCGGCCCGCCTGGACTGCGACGAGTACAAGGCCACGCGGCTGGCGCTGGCCTGGTGTTCGGTCGAGAAGTGGCAGCCGCCCGCCCTGGCCGTGCTGTGCCGCAGTGCCGAGGTGCGCCGACGGCACGCGGCCGCGCTCCTCCCCGCCTGCCGCGACCTCGCGGCCCTGGAGCGGCACGACCTCAAGTGCCTGGCCCATGCGCTGGCGGTGCTGGACGACGAACCCCTCGTGGTGCTGCACAGGCCCACCGGGACCGGATTCGAGGTGCGCATCGGCGGCATCGGGGACAACTTCCAGCTGCACACGCTGCTCGCCCACGTCCTCGTCGGCGGCGGCCACATACCCGGCGATGCGCCGTCGGCGGAGAGCGTCCGCCTGGCCACGGACCCGGAGCCGGCCAAGGGACGCACCCAGGTCGTCGCGACCGGAACCTTCGAACTCCTCGCCCCGGACGGCGGACGGATCTGGAACGAGGGGCTGCCCGACGACATCCCCGTGGTGGAGGGACGCCGTCTGCTCGTGCTCGACGAGCCGATGTACCGACGCAGTTGGAACGCCGACCGGTTCTTCCCGCATCTGCCGGGAACGGCCGAGCTGACCCGTGTCCTGCCCCCGGGCGAGACGCAGACCTGGTTCGCCCGCACGTCGCCCGGCGACGGGAACAGCCGGTCCTCCTGACCGGGTGGGGTCTGTGAGCGCGGCTCGGTGATCCCTGCCGGGCCTCGCTCACAGACCCTCGACTACGCCGCGTCCTCGGAAAAGGTGTCCTCGGAAAGGGCGTCCTCGGAAAAGGCGTCCCCGGAAAAGGCGTCCCCGCCCATCATCGCGGCGCCGAACCCGCCCAGGAGCTCGTCGACGTCCAGCTCGGTGGCGCCGGCCGGGGCCGTGGGCGTCGGGCCGTCGATCATCCGCATCACCAGACCCAGCTTCTTCACCTTCGCGTTCTCGGCCAGCTTGGCGAGGTCGACGGAGACCTCGGTCAGCTCGCCGTTCTTGAGGGTGAAGTCGGCCGCGACCTTGGCGTTCGGGGCGTCCTTGAGGTCCTTGTCCGTGGGCAGCTCCGTGCCCATCGGCAAGTCCTTCGCGAACGGACGGATCGCGCCGAGGAGCTTGCTGATCAGCGTACGGAACGGAGCGGTGGCGATGACGTGCTCGGCACCGTCCTTGCCGTCGACGGTCTTGAAGTCGACCTCGCGGGCGATCGTCCCGCGCAGTGCCTCCAGCAGTTGCTTCTGCGTCTTGGCATCGAGGGTGGGCTCCGGCGCGGGCTTCGCACCCGGCGCCGCTCCCAGCTCGGCGGTGCTCTTCTGGATCTCCTTGGTGTTGATCTTCACCCACTCGCCCTGGAGCACCTTCTTGAGCCCGTTCGCCTCCGGCGGCAGGTCCTTCGCCGACGGTGCGGGAAAGCCCATCGCCTTGCCGAGGGCGTTCACGTCGGAGCGGATGTAGGTGTAGTCGCCGACGACCCGGTACTCGGTGAGGACGCCGTCCTTGTTGCTGATCTTCAGTGCCGTGCCGACGTAGTCCTTCTCCCCGGACTCCGCGATCGGCTTCTTCGACTGCACGGTGACACTGACCTTCGCGCCACTGAACATCTCGGCGACGTCGTCGGGCATCTCCTCCCCGGGCTCCGGGTCCGACGAGGCGTCCAGCGCCTTCAGGCTCTGCGCGTCGGTGTCGAGATCGAACTCGAAGGAGATCGCCTTCTTCTCGGAGAGCTTCTCGAAGGCGTTGTCGAGCTTCTTCCCGGCGGAGAGCTGCTCCACGGTGCCGCAGGCGGCCGAGCCTGCCAGGACGGCACCGGCAACTGCGGTGGCAGTCAGGGTCTTGCGTATGGCGATGATGATGGTCTCCTCGTCAGCGCGATCACAACGTGATCGCCGAACGGAGACTCACGACACCGCAAAAGGGTTGTACCGCTCGAAGGCTCATCCGATTGCCCGGTCCGGGGCCCCAACCTCCGGACCGGGCAACCGGGATCACCGCTCCCGGCTCAGCCCGCCCAGCGGGGGTTGAGCGCGATGGTCTGGAGCTGGTCGAGGGTGAGCGGAGGCTCCGGCCGGGTGACGGCTCCGCCCTCGGTGGCGGCGTTGACCTCCTGGATGACGACCCGGCGGCCGTCGGGGTGGAGGGTGTCGACCATCCAGACCACGGCGGAACCGCCCTTCTCGGAAGCCCGCTTGACCCGCTTGAGCAGGGTGCCGTCGGCCAGGACCAGTGCCTGGCATTCGATGTACTCGCGCTCGCAGCCCATGTGCCCGCCGAGGACGTCGCCCATGTCGGGCTGGGCGTTCACGCCGATCATGCTCTTGCCGTGGCCGTCGTCCCAGACCAGTTGGGCGTAGCCGTCCTGGCTGAACTCGTCGGAGATCTTCCCGCCCTTGGGCAGCAGGGACTTCAGCACCCTGGCCATCCGGTGGGCGGGCAGCGTCTCCCCCGCACCGGAGAGCGTGGTGGACGAGACCGATCGGGCGGGCTTGCCGCTGACGGCCTGTGACCCGGCGGCGGAGGCCTGGGCTGCCGCGCCGAGTCCGAGGCCCAGCGCGAGGCCGGCGGTGATGGCTGCGATACGGCGGACGCGACGGCGTCCGGACGTGTTGGCGTGCATGTGGGTGTTCCTCGTTCCGAGTCGGTGGGCACCGTCGCACGGGACTGCCGGACGCGCCGTCGAGGGTGCGCTCGGACATGGGTGTCCCCGGGGACGGGTGGGTGGTGTGGATGCCGCTGCGGTGAATCTGCCGGCCGGTGGGGCCGTACTGCTCGGGGCGACACCAAGAGCATCGTCGGCGGCAGCGGCGAGTGGCAACCGCCGATGTCCGATCCGCAACAGTGGAACCGTCTCAGGGCTGTTGACGTGCAGAGATATGGGTGGCCTGGGATGCCGTTCCGGAATGGAGCGGCCTGATACGAGCAGAGGTGGGCGCGGGTCGTGGCAGCAGCCGACGAGGAGGCGACGGGGTTCGCGGAGCTGCTGACGGGTCTGAAGGCCCGTACGGATCGCAGCTATGCGGATCTCGCCCGGTGCCTGGGCATGAACGTCTCCACGCTGTACCGCTATTGCTCGGGGGAGGCGGTGCCACGGGAGTTCGCCGTGGTGGAACGTTTCGCTGTGCTGTGCGGGGCCTCGTCCCGGGAGCGCGTGGAGTTGCACCGGCGGTGGATCCTTGCCGTCGCGGAGCGCCGGCGGTCCCGCACCCGGCCTGTACCGGGCGTGACACCCGCGCACCCCGCACCGCCGTCGCCGGCGCCGTCTCCATCACCGTCACTGTCGCCGTCGCCGGAAGCGGCGCCCGAAGCCATGGATGTGCGGTCTTCCCGTGTCCGGTGGCGACGGCGCCCGGCCGTGGTGTCCATGGTCCTGGGCGCCGTGTTCGGGCTGACCGCTGCGGGGCTGTCGGCGTTCCCCGGGTTCCTGGACCGGGGTCCGCCCGGCGGCGGGGCATCGCCGCACCACGGCCCGTCGACGTCGCCCGCCGTGGTCCGGGTACGGCCGTCCGCCCAGGCCGCCCCGTTCACCTGGACGGTGAACTCCCATGTGTGGGAGGACGACTGCGGCCACGACTACGTCATCAACAGGCCCCCGGGACAGGTCCCGCCGCCGCCGTCCGTCGAGGACGCCGAGGCGTGGGCGAACGCCCAGGACGCGGTGCACGGCGGGGAGACGACCGTGCAGGTGGCGGTGCAGGGGCGTACCTCCTCGGCCGTCGTCCTGGAGGCACTGCACGTGCGGGTCGTACACCGCGCCGCACCGCCCGGCGGTGGGGCCTTCGACTACGACACGTCCGCGGGCTGCGGCGGAGGCATCACGCCCAGGTCCTTCGAGGTGGGTCTCGACGCCCCCGATCCCGTTGCCCAGGCGGTGCCCGGGCGCAAGGGGGACGTGATCGTGCCCGCACGGCGGTTTCCGTACCGGGTCTCCGTGCAGGACCCGGAGGTGCTGCGGGTCACGGCACGGACCGGGTACTGCGCCTGCGAGTGGTATCTCGACCTCGACTGGTCCTCGCAGGGACGCGTCGGCACGATACGGATCGACGACCACGGCCGCCCCTTCCACACCGTCGCTGTCACGGGCCTGCCGCGCTACACGTACGCCGGTTCACCCCGGCACTGGATCCCGGAACCACCCCGAACCGGCTCCTCGTGACTCGTCCAGGACTTCGGCATCGAGATCGAGCAGCTCCACCGGTGCCGGAGCCGCCGAGCTGGATAGGCGGCGGGGGGCCTTCCTCGTACACGACGGTCGAGAGCGGAGCGCCCTCCCCGAGCACGAGAGGCCATTCGGCACCTACGGCGGGAACAGCCATGCCATCGTGGCAAGGCTCTTGTCGACGTACGTGCGGCGTTCCGTCTCGATGCCGTATGCCAGGTCCTCGAGGAGACTGCACCTGGCGTAGAACGCGGCGCGCTCGCGGAGAGCCGCGAGGTCGTTGGCGTCGGTTCGGTAGTTGCTGATGGCGGCGCGGAGAGCGGCGGGGCCGAGATCGCGGTACAACAGCCCGAAGTCGCAGGCCGGATCGACGACCGCTGCGTCGCTCCAGTCGATGACGCCGGTCACCGTCCATGCGACCGGGTCGACGAGGACGTGTTCTATCCCCAGATCGTTGTGGGAGAACACCGGGGTGTGTCCGTCGTGCGGTGGTGCGGCAGCCAAGAACGCCTCGACGGGCCGGCGGTGCGCTGCCGGTACCTGACGGGCCACCGTCCCATAGTTCTCCATGGCCTCTTGTCGCCACTCGGCCGGCGGCTGGTGATCCGCGTCCACCGCACCGGCCAGCCGTTCGATCGGAACGGCATGCAGCGCGGTGAGCAACTCGCCGAGGGTTGCGCCGATCGACGCGCCGTGGACCGATCGCTGGTGCCGCGACATGTCCAGCAGCGGCGCACCGGGCAGTCTGCGGTAGGCCAGACATCCCTGCTCCGCGACCGTGAACGCCGGTACGGGGACCGGCAGCGGCGAGATGTCGGCGACGGCGGCGAGCACGCGGGCCTCGCGGCTCACCAGGGCGCTCCGCCGTACTGGATCGGGCTCCTTGCTGAAGCGCACGATCAGCTCACCGTTGACCTCGTACGCCACGTTGTCCAGGCCCTCGCCGAGCGGCACGACGGACTCGACCCGGCAGTCGGGCATGTGCGCGACCACGACGCCAAGCACGCCCGCGATCCGGTCGCGGCTGCGACTGGTCATGCGCAGACCGTACCAATCGGTCGCCGGTCAGTGACGCAGATGGGCCAGCAGTTCTTCACCGGCGGGGTACCCCTGCTCCTGGGGGAGCAGTCGGGTGGCCGAGTCCAGTTCGCCGTCCCTGACGAGTGCGTGGATCTCGTGGACGAGCGGGGTCACGTCGCTGATGGAGACGATCCACTCGTCCGCGTAGCGCGACGACGCCTCACCCGAGAGCCCCAGTTGCAGCGAGCGGTGCGGCAGGGGACGCAGGTGCAGATCCCGTTCCGGATCCCACTGCACACGGGCCGGTGCGCGCTTGAGGGCACGCTGCCAGGTGACCCGATCGGGATGCAGACCGCGAACGTAACTCGACAGGCAGGCATGACGCAGCGCCCAGTCGAAGCCGTCACGAGTGATCTCGACGGCGAGGACGGTCTCCTGCCCCTCCTTCGTTCCCCAGCCGGAGCGGTACATCATCCACATGAAACTGGGTTTGATCCACGTCATGCGATCGGGCTTCCACGCGGCGGGGAAACGACCCTTGCGGGCGGCGGGTCCGCCGATCTCCGGGCGGTACGCCTGGTAGACGGTGATCGTGGACGCCGTGTGGAGCGCGCGGATCCTGCGGTGCGGTTCTTCCATGGCGTACAGCGTGGGCTCGGCCGGCTCGGGTGACCATCGATTTTCGACCCGTTGCCCGATCCGACGAAGCACGCCGGTCGCGGGCGACAGACAGCTGCCCGCGCGAACCGAACCGCGTCCGGCGCATGGAGCGACATCTCAGCCCGGTGCGGCCCCTGATATCCGCTCGCCCCGGGAAGGGAGGCCGTCCTACTCTCGGGCCCATGAACAAGCCTCTCGTCGCCATCCTGAGTGGTGCCGGTGTCTCCACCGATTCCGGTATCCCCGACTACCGCGGGCCCAACGGGCTGTGGCGACGGGATCCCGAGGCCGAGAAGCTCGTGACGTACGAGTACTACATGGGTGATCCGGAGATCCGGCGGCGGTCGTGGCAGATGCGGCGCGAGAACCGGGCGCTGCTGGCCGAGCCGAACGCGGCGCACCTCGCCGTCGCCGAGCTGGAGCGGGCCGGGGTACCGGTGCGGGTGATCACGCAGAACGTGGACGGGCTGCATCAGCTCGCCGGGCTGTCCGCTCGCAAGGTCGTCGAACTGCACGGCACCGCACGGAAGTTCGTCTGTACGAAGTGTCATGCGCGGGGGTCCATGGAGGACGCCCTGGCACGCGTCGAGGCGGGTGAGGACGACCCGCCGTGCCTGGAGTGCGGTGGGATCCTCAAGTCGGCCACCGTGATGTTCGGCGAGCGCCTCGACCCGGTCGTGCTCGGTGACGCGCTCGCCATCACCAAGGCCTGCCAGGTGTTCATCGCCGTCGGCACCAGCCTCCAGGTCCAGCCCGCCGCCGGGCTCGCGGGGGTCGCCGCGGACCACGGGGCACGGCTGGTCATCGTCAACGCCGAGCCGACGCCGTACGACGAGATCGCGGACGAGGTCGTACGGGAGCCGATCGGGACGGCGCTGCCCGCGCTGTTGCGCGGGCTCGCAGGCACGGACGACCAGGCCTAGAACAGGGCTGTTCCGCATTCGAAGTCCAGCAGGCGCTGTTTGCGGTCCAGGCCGCCTCCGTAGCCGGTGAGGCTGCCGCTCGCGCCGATGACGCGGTGGCAGGGGACGATGATGCCGATGGGGTTCTTGCCGTTCGCCAGGCCCACCGCGCGGGAGGCCTTGGGATTGCCGAGGGCGTCGGCCAGTTCGCCGTAGGTGCGGGTCTCGCCGTACGGGATGGCGCGCAGCTGGTCCCAGACGGTCTGCTGGAACGGCGTCCCCGTCAGGCGCAGTTCGAGGGTGAACTCCTTCAACTCGCCGGAGAAGTAGGCCTCCAGCTGTTCCTCGGTTTCGCCGAAGGCGGTGGCGTCGTGCGTGCCGAAGGACTCCTCGGGCGGGCGGTGGCGCTGCTCGGTCATGTAGAGGCCGCTCAGCACGCCGTCGTCGGCGACGAGCGTGAGGGGGCCGTACGGGCTGTCGATGACGGTGTGGTGCCGGACGGGGTTCATGGTGGATGTCCTTAAACGGGCAGGAAGTTGATCGGGTGGCTGTCCGTCGCCCAGAGGTACTGGACCGCGTAGGCCCGCCAGGGGCGCCAGGCCGCCGCGCGGGCGGTCAGCGCCGCCGAGGTCGAGGGCAGGCCCAGCTCCTGGGCGGCGCGGCGGATGCCGAGGTCGGTGGGGAGGAACGCGTCGGGGTCGCCCAGGGCGCGCATGGCGATGACGTCGACCGTCCAGGGGCCGAAGCCGGGGAGGGCCAGCAGGCGCTCCCGGGTCTCCTGCCAGTCGCTGTCCATGCCCAGGTGGATCGACTTCTCGGCGAGTGCGGTGACGAGGGTGGTGAAGGTCGTACGGCGGGTGCGGGGCATCGCCAGCGTCTCGGGGTCGAGGCCGGCCAGCGCCTCCGGTGACGGGAACAGGTGGGTGAGGCCGCCTTCGGGGTCCTCGACCGGTTCGCCGTGCGCGACGACCAGCCGGGCCGCGTGGGTGCGGGCGGCGGCCGTGGAGACCTGCTGGCCGAGCACGGCCCGTACGGCGAACTCCGCCTCGTCGACGGTACGGGGGACCCGCCGCCCCGGGGCCTTGTCCACCAGGGGCGCGAGCACCGGGTCGGTGCGCAGATGGTCGTCGACCGCGACCGGGTCGGCGTCCAGGTCGAGCATGCGGCGGCAGCGGCTGATGGCCACGGGCAGGTCGCGCAGATCGCTGAGGGTGAGGCGGCAGGCGATGTGGTCGGGCCGCGGGGTCAGCCCCACGATGCCGTGCCCGTACGGCAGCCGCAGCGTGCGCCGGTAGGCGCCGTCCCGCCACTCCTCCACGCCCGGTACGGCCGTCGCCGCCAGGTGGCCGAAGAGGTTGTCGGGGTTGAGCGGGGCGCGGAACGGCAGGCGGAGGGTGAGGACACCGGGGGTCAGGGCGGCCGACGTCCTCGGACGGCGGGCGCGCAGTTCGCTCGGGGCGAGCGCGAAGACCTCGCGGACGGTGTCGTTGAAGGTGCGGATGGACGAGAAACCGGCGGCGAAGGCGATCTCCGCCATCGGCAGCGCGGTCGTCTCGATCAGCAGCCGGGCGGTCTGGGCGCGCTGCGCGCGGGCGAGGGCGAGCGGTCCGGCGCCCAGCTCGGCGAGCAGCTGGCGCTCGACCTGGCGGGGGCTGTAGCCGAGCCGCGCGGCCAGACCCGGTACGCCCTCGCGGTCCACGACCCCGTCGGCGATGAGCCGCATGGCGCGGGCGACCAGGTCGGCGCGCTGGTTCCACTGCGGAGATCCGGGGCTGGTGTCGGGGCGGCAGCGCTTGCACGCCCGGAAGCCGGCCTGCTGGCAGGCGGCCGCGCTCGGGAAGAACGTCATGTTCTCCGGCTTGGGCGGCACGGCCGGGCAGCTGGGCCGGCAGTAGATGCGGGTGGTCACGACGGCGGTGAAGAACCAGCCGTCGAAGCGCGCGTCCTTGGACTGGACGGCGCGCACGCAGCGTGCCCGGTCGGTGTGCATCCCGTTGTTCGGCATGTGTCCAGCATCCGCCACGGGACGAGCCGGGGCTGGCGGGAATCCGACATCAGCGTCGGCTGTGCAGGACGTCCGTGGATCGCCGGACGGTCCGGCAGGCGCCGGCCGGTCAGCCCGCTCCCTCCTGGCGGGAGAGCAGCGCCCAGATCACGAACAGGTCGATCGCGATCATGGTGATCGGCCAGAAGACCGCGTACGGCAGGAACAGGAACTGGGCGACGAGGCTGAGCGCTGCGAAGCAGATGCCCGCGATCCTGGCCCAGGCCATCCCCTTGAGCAGGCCCCCGCCGGTGACGGCCAGCAGCACTCCGATGACCAGGTGGATCCAGCCCCAGCCGGTGAGGTCCATCGCGTAGACGTAGGCGCCGGTGCGGACGAAGACGTCGTCACGGGCGATCGCCGAGATGCCCTGGAGGGCGGACAGCACACCGCTGCACAGCATCAGGACCCCGGCGAAGGTGACGCCGCCGCTGACCCAGCTGTCCCGCTCCCGCGAGGCGGCGGTGCCGTCCGGCGGGCGGTTCCAGGCGGTGCCGATGCCGTCCCGCTCGTCGTCGGCCGGGCGGTCGGCCCGGTGCGCTGGATCCTGGCTCATGCGGGTGTCCTCTCGGGTCCCCCTCGATGCGGTCCCCCGTCAGGCGGCGGTCCCCCGTCGGCCGGTACCTTCCCCTTGCCGTCCTCGTCCAGGAAGTCGACGACGCACAGGGCGAAGAGCAGGGCGAGGGCGAGGCCGATCACCACCCAGCCGGTCGGGTACGACCACAGGAGGTACGCCAGGACCGCCGCGGCGACCAGGATCCAGGTGATCCAGGTGCGGAAGCGGTGGACGAACGGCCCGACGGGGCCGGTACGCATCCCCGCCCGGTCGGCGGTGGCGCGGGCCGCGCCGATGCCGGAGTGCCAGAGCTGCCGCACCAGGCCGGCGTGGCGCTGGGGTCCGGTCAGCCAGGCGGCGACGGCGATCACCACGCACACGGCGACCACCGCACGGACCGAGGTGTGCAGGAAGCGGGTGAGCGCGTCGTACACGGACGCCGCCGCGGGCTGTGAGACTCCGCTCGGCAGGTGGTCCAGGTACACGACCCGGAAGACGGTCAGGGCGATGCCCAGCAGGAGCGTGGCGAACCCGAAGCAGAGTGCGGCGACGATCAGGGTCCGGCGGCGGTGGACGGAGAGCAGGACGCCCGCCACGGCCAGCAGCACCGCGATGACGGGCAGCCAGTCACCGGCGATCTGGAGCAGCCGGAAATAGGTCTTGATCTTGCCGATGTCCTTGGACTGGACGACGGTGATGTTGGTGTGGATCTCGGGGATCTTCCCCGCGACCGTCATGCCCGAGTCGACCAGGCGGCTCTTGACCTGGTCCACGACCGGGGCGAGGTCCACGGTGACGGCGTCGTTCTCCAGTTTCACCGCGCCGCCGCCGCTGCCCGTCAGCGCCTTGTCCAGGCTGCTATGGATCTTGCGGTTGGCCTCGGTCCAGATCCGGGCGAAGACGTCGGAGGCGGCGACCGCCCGCGCCTTGTCGTGTACGAAGCTGCTGACCGCGCCCTCCAAGGAGTTCCCCAGTGCGCCCAGCGCCTTCTCCAGCAGAGGCCGGTCGGTCGGCGCCACCCCTTCCAGCAGCGTGGGCAGGTCGAGGTGCTGCATCACGGCGTCGGTGACCCGGGTGGCGACGGCGTTCTGGATGTCGGGGTCGGAGGCCAGCGGCGCGACGGTCTGCACATAGCGGTTCGTGTCGCCGACGATGCTGGAGGTCCAGGCCGCGACCACGCCGAGCGGGGCGAGCAGACAGCCGAGGACGACGAGCACGGTGGCGACGAACGAGCGCGTCCTGTGGTGCGACGGGCGCGGGGCGGCCTGCCTCGCCTCCAGCGCCGCGATCCGCGAGTGCAGCTGCTCCAGTTCGGTGTGGGAGACGTCCGGGCCGGGTCCGTCCCGGTCGGAACCACCCCGGCCGGGCCCACCGGGGTCGGGTCCGCCCCGGCCGGACGGGTCCGGGCCGGAGGCGGGGCTGTCCGGCATGGCGGCCTCCCTCATCCATCGGTGTTGCTGGTGCCGTGGGCACCAGTCCGGTGGATGTCAGGAGATCCCGCCCGCGCGGCGACGGCGAGCGCTGCGGGCCGTCCGGGTGAACGGGCCCGCAGGGCGTGGAGTGGGCCGCGGAAGATCCTCAAGCGCGCTCTCCGGGACATGCCCGCCTCGTCGTAGCCGACGGCAACGCCGACGGCCGCCGCACGACCCGTACACCCAACCCGGCACTCCTCCGAGAGGTTGCAATCCCATGGCCCGAGAACACTTCACCCAGCAAGAACTCGCCGACTTCGAACCGGCCCAACGACTGGCCGACCGACCGCCCCCTGCGCCGGGGCGAGGCCGTCATCCTCGGCGTCGGGCCCGTGGTCGGCAACGCCGCCTGTGACATGGGCTACTCGTGCACACTCGGCGGCGAGGACAGCGAGGAGTTCCACGAGGCTCGCATGGCGCTCGAGCCGTACCGCGCCCTGATCCTGCAGCTCGTCCGGCGCGGAGCCACCCAGGCCCAGATCTACCGGCAGGTCGACGAGCTGATCGCCGACCAGGGCTTCGAGAACATCCACAGCTACTACCCCGGCTCGGTCATCGCGCACAAGGTCGGCAAGGTCCCCGGCACCCGACTGCCCACCTTCCGGATCAACGGATTCAGCCCGCAGGCCCTCGCCTACCTCAGCGGCCATCTCCTGTCGTCCGCGATCCGCCCCCGCCTGAACCAGTCACCGCTGTGGAACGAGGGCGCCGACCAGCCCTGCGAGCCCGGCCTGCGAGCCCGGCCTGTGGGCCGTCGAGCCGCACATCGGAAAGGGAGACATCGGCGTGAAATGGGAGGAGATGCTCGTGGTCACCGAGGACGATGCCTACTGGCTCGACGACGACCTGCCGCACACGCGCTACCGGACGCAGCACAGCGTCGGCTGAATGCATTCCGCGGTCGTGACGGTGAGCCTCCTCCGCGGCATGCTGGTGACGAAGTTGCCGCCAGGACGGGTAGTTGGCTCGCGGTGGCGCGGCAGTACAGCATCTGCTCGTCGGGCGCGGGAGGCTGCTCTCGGGCTGTGTGGTGGCTCCCCTGGCGGCGGCCTCCGCATCCTCATGTGGCTACCTCGCCGTCAGGAGGGGCTCGGAGGAATCTCCTCCGGGCCGGCAGCGCCCGGGCTTGGTATGGCCTGTTCGGCCCAGATGGTCTTTCCCCGGGCGGAGTAGCGGGTGCCCCAGCGGTGGGCGAGCTGGGCGACCAGGAAGAGGCCGCGGCCGCCTTCGTCGGTCTCGTAGGCATAGCGCAGATGCGGGGTGGTGCTGCAGCCGTCGCTGACCTCGCAGATGAGCCCGCGGTCTCGAATCAGGCGCAGGCCGACGGGCCCGGTCCCGTAGCGGATGGCGTTGGTGACGAGTTCGCTGACGATCAGCTCGGTGGTGAAGTCCAGGTCGTCCAGTCCCCAGTCGGCAAGCTGCCGGAGGCTCAAGGCGCGGGCGGTGGTGACGACTGCGGGGTCCGGGGAAAGGGTCCAGGTGGCCACCCGGTCCGCGGACAGCACCCGCGTGCGTGCCAGCAGCAGGAGGAAACCTTCGTCGTCGTCGGGTCTGTAGGCACGGATGAATGCGTCGCAGCTGTCCTCCAGGGGGCGGTCGGGATTGCTGCTCAGCATCTGACAGACGATGCGGGTCGCAGGTGACGGGTCGGCGTTCCCGGCCGGTGCCAGACCGGTGGTGAGCAGCGCCAGCGTGCTCCCCTCCAGCAGTTGCACGGCTACGGTCCGGTATGGCGGGTGCCGTGTGCCCAGCGGAGGACCCTCCGGGATGTCGGGGATCTCGACCTGGCCCTGCGGGCTGACGACCGACGCCGCCGGATGACCGGCTCGGGCGAGCGTGCAGCGGCGGGAGATGGGGTCGTAGACCGCGTACAGGCAGGACGCTCCCTGCATGTGGTTCCTGGCCGATGCTGCGCGGGGATCGTCAGCGGGCTCGTCGCTGCGTCCGGTCACCAGATCGTGCAGTTTGCCGAGCAGTTCGTCGGGGGCCAAGTCCTGTGCAGCGAGCGTGTTGATGGCCATGCACAGCTGCCCCATCGCGGCAGCGGCGGCGATGCCCTGACCGGCGATGCGGCCCACGACCAGCGCAACCCGCGCGCCGGAGAGGGGAATGACGTCGAACCAGTCTCCCGGCCTGTGTGCCGATGAATGGCGCCAGGCCACCTCCGCGGCGTTCTGTGGCGGCACGGACCGCGGCAGCAGGGTGCGCTGCAGGGTTTGGGCGGCATTGCGTTCGCGGGTGTACTGGCGTGCGTTGTCGATGCACACAGCTGCCCGGGCGCAGAGTTCGGAGGCGAGGACCAGGTCGTCCTCACCGTACGGATCGGGCTCCTGCGCCCGGAAGAAGCTGGCCAGGCCGAGGACCACACCGCGGGCGGCGAGAGGTACGACTATCAGGGAGTGGACCGCATTGGCGTGGATGTGCGCTGTGCGACGGTCGTCGGCGGGCATCTCGCCGATCCGAAGGTGCGGCACCACGATGGGGTGCAGCTCGGTCAGGGCGGCGATGTGAGACGGGAGCAGGTACTCGACCAACTCCCCGGTGCCGTACGCCGGGTGGGCGTCGGTCGCCCGGACGCTCTTGAAGGCCGCGCGTCGCAGTCGGGTCCGCATGCTGACAGGACCTGGTGGGGACGCCTCGCCACGGAGCACACCGTCCAGCACGTCGACGGTGGCGACGTCTGCGATGGCTGAAACCGCGGCGCCGACAAGCTCCTCCGCCGTCGTGCCGACGTCGAGCGTGGTGCCGATCCGGGTGCCTGCCTCCACCAGGAGGTCCAGGCGTGCCCGGGCCCGTTCCCGCTCGCTCACGTCCTGGGAGGCCACGAGGACCCCGATACTGTGCCCGGCCGAGTCCCTGAGGGGCAGCAGGGTCACGGAGTAGACATGATCGTGGGCGGGATCGGCGGGAGGGCGGCCGCTGTGCAAGAAGCTCAGAGGCAGACCGCTCTCGACCACATGGCGGAGCTTTTGCTCGATCCCCTCGTCGACCAGGCCTGGCGCAATGTCGTGCACATGTTGACCGATGGCCTCCGGACCCACGGCGCCGCGGACTCCCGGACCGGAGAGATTCAGGCGCATCAGCCGCAGGTCGCCACCGACGACCTGGAGGCCGAACGGGGAGTCGGTCAGCAGCGCCCGGAGCAGTGCAGCGTCGATCTCGTCCTGGGCAGTGTCCGAGACCGTGATCAACCGCACCTTCCAGTGCAGGGCTTCGCCGGGTCGGGGCAGCGGGTCGACCACTGCGCGGACCGCCACCCGGCGGCCGTCCCGGTGTCGGGCTGCGATCTGCACGGCAGTCTCCGTGCCACCCGGCTGCTCGCCCAGGAACAGGGAGACGTGGCGGCCCAGTGTTTCCTTCGCGGAGTAGCCGAGGAGCTGCTCGGCCTCCCGGCACCACTGCACGACGTTGCCCCGCTCGTCGAGGACGAGCCGGGCCTCGCACGGCCGTGCACACATGAGGCGGGCGTCACCCGAGGGCAAGCTTTGCCATGGTCAACACCTTCGAGGACCGAACAGCAGACATATTTCTATTTGCCCACAATGTCCACCACCTGGCAATCGGCGGTGATTGACATGCGTACGGCCGGACGGCCCGGGTACTCCGAGCCGAAACCGAGGCAGCCGAACTCGGCGAGCCGGCATGCGTCCCGACCGGGCCAGGCGGGCCGGTGCAGTGGTTCCCCCTGGCTGGGCAAGGACGTCAACCGGCTCGGCAGTCTTACCGTCGAGCGGAGACAGTGGAGCATCTCGATTAGGCGTCTGCTCAAGCCCTCTCACGTGAATCCAGCCGGAGGTGGCAAGGCTGCCTGCATTGCTTCGTGATACGAGGGAACGGCCTCGCACGAGTTCAACGACAGCCAACGCCGCCCGACCAGACCTCAAGCTGATGTATCGCCTGTTCCAGTGGGTCAGGGCCGACCCGCTGCAAATCTGCTGACCGAAGCCTGCAGGGGCACACTGCCGGGTGCGGTCATCGTGCTGATCTCCTTCGTGACTCGACATCTCAGAGATCAGCCGGTGGCCGTTCATCTATGCGGGCATCAGCCAGAGGCCGGAGCAATCCCCCGGGTCAGGTCGACCCGTACATCACTTCCCAGGACGCAACCCTCGGCACCGCCCCTGAGCTGCTGGGCCGCGGGAACTTCTGGGCCGTCTGTGGGCCGTACGAGGGGGATCGACGACGACCGACAACGACTGTCAACGACCCTGATTCGTTGCCGTTGCCCTGGTCGGCGGTCGATCCCCCTGGTGCGGTCGGACACGCCTCACATGTTGATCATGTGTCCGGCCAGACCGTGCACCGCCTCCTTGACCGCCTCCCCGAGGGTCGGGTGGGCGTGCACGTTGCGGGCGACCTCGTGGACGGTGAGGTCCCACTGCTGGGCCAACGTCAGCTCGGGCAGCAGCTCGGTCACGTCGGGGCCGATCAGGTGACCGCCGAGCAGCTCGCCGTGCCTCGCGTCGCTGATCAGCTTCACGAAGCCGGTGGTGTCGCCGAGGCCGTGCGACTTGCCGTTCGCGGTGAAGGGGAACTTCGCCACCTTCACGTCGTGGCCCAGTTCCCGGGCCTGTGCCTCGGTGTAGCCGAAACTGGCGATCTGCGGCTGGCAGTAGGTGGCCCGCGGGATCATCACGTAGTCCAGTTCCATGGTCTCCGCGTCCGCGAGCGTCTCGGCGGCGATCACGCCCATCGCCTCGGCGGCGTGCGCGAGCATCAGCTTGGCGGTGACGTCGCCGATGGCGTAGATGTGCGGCACGGAGGTACGGCAGCGGCCGTCCACGTCGATGGCGCCCCGCTCGGTGACGCGCACCCCGGTGTTCTCCAGGCCGTAGCCCGTGACGTTGGGCGCGAAGCCGATCGCCTGGAGGACCTTGTCGGCCTCCAGGACCTGCTGGGTGCCGTCCTTGCCGGTGACCGTGACCCGGACCTGCGGGCCCGACTCGTCGATCGACTCGACCCGGGTCGAGGTGAGCACGCCGATGCCCAGCTTGCGGTACTGCTTGGCGAGTTCGGCCGAGACCTCGACGTCCTCCAGGGGCGCGACACGGTCCAGGAACTCGACGACCGTCACCTTCACGCCGTAGTTGTGCAGGACGTAGGCGAACTCGATGCCGATGGCCCCGGCGCCCGCGATGACGATCGACTGCGGCAGGTCCTCGGCGAGGATCTGCTCCTCGTAGGTGACCACCCGGGACGTGCGGCGGGTGCCGGGGAGCAGCCGGGGCGTGGCGCCGGTGGCGATGATGCAGTGGTCGAAGCCGATCGTGCGGACGTCTCCGTCGTACCCGGCGACCTGGATGGTGTGCGGGTCGAGGAAGGTGCCGCGGCCGTCGAGCTCGGTGATCTTGTTCTTCTTCATCAGGTAGTGCACGCCCTTGACCCGGCCGTCCGCGACCCGGCGGCTGCGCCGGAACGCCTCGCCGTAGTCGAAGGAGACCTCGCCGTCGACCTTGATGCCGAAGGTCTTGGCCTCGCGGGTGAAGATGTGCGCGAGTTCGGCGTTGCGCAGCAGGGCCTTGGTGGGGATGCAGCCCACGTTCAGGCAGACGCCGCCCCAGTACTTCTCCTCGACGACGGCGACGCGCTTGCCCAGCTGGGCGGCGCGCACCGCTGCGACATAGCCGCCGGGGCCCGCGCCGAGGACCACGACGTCGAAGCGATCGTCCTGCTCGACCATGAGGAATTCCTTTTCGGTCTCTTGGGTCTTTTCGTACTGCCCTTCGTACCGTCGCCGGAACGGCACGCCGGCCGGAGCGGGCGGTGAGGTCTGCCCCTGCGCCTCACGGATTGTTTCGTCCCTGCCACGTTCCCGCCACACGGTCCGGCGGCGTGCCGCGTGAGCGAATCGGTTCGAGCCGGCCGGCGGAAGGGCCGGGGAACGGTCAGTAGACGTCGCGGACGTAGCGCTTGTCGGCGGCGAGTTGCTTGACGTAGGCCGCCGCCTCGGCTTCGCCGAGTCCGCCGTGGACGGCGGCGATGTCCCGCAGGGCCCGGTCGACGTCCTTCGCCATGCGCGAGGCGTCGCCGCAGACGTAGAAGCGGGCGCCGTCCTGGAGCCAGGACCACAGCTGGGGGCCGTGCTCGCGCATCCGGTCCTGCACATAGACCTTGGCACGCTGGTCGCGGGAGAAGGCGGTGTCCAGGCGGGTGAGGGTGCCGTCGGCCCGGAAGGCGGCCAGCTCCTCCTCGTAGTAGAAGTCGGTGGCGCGGTGCTGCTCGCCGAAGAAGAGCCAGTTGGGGGCCCGGTGACCGACCGCGCGGCGCTCCTCCAGGAAGCCGATGAAGGGCGCGACACCGGTGCCGGGGCCGATCATCACGGCGGGTGTGCCGGGGTCGGCGGGCGGGCGGAAGTGCGGTGCGCGCTGGACGTGGACCGGCACCGGGGTGCCGGGCTCGGCGTCGGCGAGGAACGGGGAGCAGACGCCGTGGCGGGGGCGGCCGTGCAGGTTCTCGTACCGGACGACGGAGACCGTCAGGGAGACCAGGTGCGGGTCGGTCAGCGGGCTGGAGGAGATGGAGTACAGGCGCGGTTGCAGCCGGCCGAGGACCGCAGCCCACTCCTGGGCCCCGGCCCGTACGCCGAACTCGGCGACCACGTCGACGGCTTGCCTGCCCCAGGACCACTTCGCCAGCTCGCCCTTGTTGTCCGGGCGCAGCAGCCGCTTCAACTCCCGCGGGTCGCGGGCGCGTTCGGCGACGAAGCGGAGCAGGTCCGGGGTGATGCGGGTGATGTCCAGATGCCGCAGCAGGGCCTCGCCGAAGGGTGTCTCGCCCAGCCCGTCGAGGTGCACGGCCGGGTCCGCGGCGGACGCGCCGAGCGTGCCGTCCGGGCCGGGCACGGCACCGTCCAGGCCGGTGACGGTCAGCCACTCCCGCACCAGAGCAGGGGAGTTGAGCGGGCGGACACCGAGGGCATCGCCCGTCTCGTAGACGAGCGGGGTCTCGCTGTCGCGGGTGTCGAAGGTGAAGCGGCGCACCTCCTTGTCCGAACCCGGGCGGCTCAGCAGGCGGTTGCCGGTGAGGCGGGCGGTGACCGGGGCGGGCCGCCGGGAACGGGGGGCGGCCACAGCGGGGGCTACGGAGACGGCGGAGGCGGGGGAGGCGGCGGAGGCCGGGGGTGCGGGGGCCGGGTGCGCGGAGGCGAGGGCGGCGAGCACCTGGTCCAGCCAGGCCTCGGCGCTGCTCTCGAAGTCCGGTTCGCAGTCCGTGCGCGGGGCGAGGCGCAGCGCGCCCAGCTCGTCCATCCGCAGGTCGAGCCGTCGGCCGTGCCCGCAGAAGTCGTCGTACGAGGAGTCCCCGAAGGCGAGCACGGCGTAGCGGCGCCCCTCCAGGCGCCGGGCGTCGGGGGCGGTGAGGCTGTCCCAGAAACCGGTGCCGTTGTCGGGGGCGTCGCCGTCGCCGAACGTGCTCGTGATCAGCAGGAGGTCGGCGTCGGAAGGCAGTGCGCCGAGGTCGGTCTCGTCCATGGCGACGAGGGACGCGGTGTGGCCGTCCGCGGTGAGCCGGTCCGCGGTGGCGGCGGCGAAGTCCTCGGCGTTCCCGGTCTGCGAGGCCCACAGGATCAGCACCTCGCGGGCCGGGGCCGACGGGGCCGGGAGCACCGGCGGGGCGGCGGCCGCGGTCCGCGAGTACATGCCGGCGAGGGTGCCGTTGACCCACAGGGCGTGTTCGGGGGTGAAGGGCGCGTCCGGCGGGAGCACCGGGACGCCGGGCGTGCCGGAGGGGATCCCGGCGAGGAAGCCGGTGAGGTACAGGCGCTCGCGCTCGGACAGCACCGGCGGCGGTGCCGGGGCGAGACCGAAGGGGGCCGCGGACGCGGGCACGGCGAGGGCGCCGGAAGCGGTGCCGGCCGGGCCCGCTGCAGTGGCGCCGGGAGCCGGGGTGACGACCGCCGCACTCCCGGCGGTCGCCGCGGTGGCCGGGGGCTGCACCGTGACGGGAGTGGACACCCGGGTGAGGGACACCGCGCACACCTTGAACTCGGGCTGGAAGGAGAGCGGGTCGACGGCGTCGCTCGTCACGGCGTTGACGCTCAGGTACTCCCCGAACAGGTCGTTCCAGTGGAACGGCGCGAAGCACGCCCCGGGGAGCACCCGGTCGGTGACCACCGCGGGCAGTACCGCACGGCCGCGCCGCGAGGCGACCTCCACCGAGTCGCCGTCGGCTATGCCCAGTGCGGCCGCGTCCTCGGGATGCACCTCCACGAACGGTCCGGGGTCGAGCTTGTTCAGCTTGGCCACCTTCGCCGTCTTGGTCAGCGTGTGCCACTGGTGCTGGAGCCGGCCGGTGTTGAGGAGATACGGGTAGTCGTCGTCGGGCAGTTCGGCGGGCGGAAGGTGCGGGCGGGCGTGGAAGACGGCGCGGCCGCTCGCGGTGGGGAAGGTGAGCGTGCCGTCCTCGTTCACGTAGCGCACGGGGTTGCGGTCGGGGCCGTCGGCGGTGGCGGCCGGCCACTGCACGGGGGTGGAGCGCAGTCGCTTGTAGCTCACTCCGCGCAGGTCGTAGCCGGTCCCCGGGTTCCAGGCCCGCTTGATCTCCTCGAAGATCTGCTCGGCGTCGGTGTAGCAGAACGCGTCCTCGTAGCCCATCGCGCGGGCCACGGCCGCGATGATCCGCCAGTCGGCCGTCGCCTCGCCCGGCGGGTCGGCGGCGGGCTGGGCGAGGGTGAGGTTGCGCTCGCTGTTGATCAGGACGCCCTCGGTCTCGGTCCACAGGGCGCCGGGCAGGACGACGTCGGCGTACGCGTTCGTCTCGGTGTCGGTGAAGACGTCCTGGGTGACGACGAACTCGGCGGCCTCCAGTCCCTCGATGACCGTCCTGCGGTTGGCGACGGAGGCGACCGGGTTGGTGCAGATGATCCAGCAGGCCTTGATCTCGCCGTCGGCCATCTTCCGGAACATCTCGACCGTGCCCTTGCCGACGCCGTCCGCCCGGATCGTGCCCGGCGGCAGCTCCCACAGCTCCTCGACGAAGGCGCGGTCGGCGTCGACCAGGACGGACCGCTGGCCCGGGAGTCCGGGGCCCATGTAGCCCATCTCCCGGCCGCCCATGGCGTTGGGCTGGCCGGTCAGGGAGAAGGGGCCGCTGCCCGGACGGCAGATCGCGCCGGTCGCCAGGTGCAGGTTGACCAGGGCGTTGGTGTTCCAGGTGCCGTGGGTGGACTGGTTGAGGCCCATCGTCCAGCAACTGGTCCACTCCCCCGCCTCGCCGATCAGCCGGGCGGCCTCGCGCAGGTCGTCCTCCGCGATGCCGGTGAGCTCGGACACGGTGGCCGGCGGGTAGTCGGCGAGGAACTCGGGCATCGCCTCCCAGCCCTCGGTGTACGCGGCGACGAACGCGGGGTCGGTATGGCCGTTCGCGTGCAGCAGGTGCAGCAGGCCGTTCAGCAGGGCCAGGTCCGTACCCGGCTTGACCTGGAGGAACAGGTCGGCCTTGGCGGCGGTCGCGGTGCGTCGCGGGTCCACGACGATGAGCTTGGCGCCCGACTTCACCCGGTCCATCATGCGCAGGAAGAGGATGGGGTGGCAGTCGGCCATGTTCGAGCCGATGACGAGGAAGACGTCCGCCAGGTCGAGGTCCCGGTAGGAGCCGGGCGGGCCGTCCGCGCCGAGCGAGAGTTTGTAGCCGGTGCCCGCGCTGGCCATGCACAGCCGGGAGTTGGACTCGATCTGGTTGGTCCGCAGATAGCCCTTGGCCAGCTTGTTCGCCAGGTACTGGGCCTCCAGGCTCATCTGCCCGGAGACATAGAGGGCGACCGCGTCGGGCCCGTGCTCGTCGACGATCGCCCGCAGCCGCCGCGCGGTCTCGGCTGTCGCCGCGTCCACGGGGGCGGGCTCCGGTTCCTGCCCGCGGTCCGACCGCACCAGGGCCGTGGTCAGCCGCCCGGGGGCGGACAGCAGGTCGGCCGTGGTGGCGCCCTTGGTGCACAGCCGGCCGAAGTTCGCGGGGTGCTCCTTGTCGCCGGACGCCTTCAGGACCGTACGACGGCCGTCCGGGCCGCGGCCGACGTCGAGGACCATGCCGCAGCCGACACCGCAGTACGAGCAGACCGTCCGCACCTTCGACGTGCTTGCGTTCTGCGAGTCCGGCGCGGTCACGGGCGCCCCCTCTCCGATGATCGGCCCGGTTTCGACCTTCCGTGACCGTACGAAGAGCGGATTACACGCACGTCTCGTGGGCTGATCACCGGGGGTTAATCCCGGCGCACACGCGGGCGGCGGCCGATGTGAGCGGGCGGCGGGCCGTACCGCCACCCGGCCTGCACCCCGGGTCGGCGCCCCTCGGCTGAGGCCGGCGGCCGGCAGGCGCTCCTCGGCCGAGGCCGGCGCCCGGCAGGCGCCCCTCAGCCGAGGCCGGCGGCCGGCAGGCGCCCCTCGGACGAGGCCGACGGCCAGCAGGCGCCCCTCAGCCGAGGCCGGCGGCCGCGGCGAACGCCTCGTACGCCCGCTCGTCGAAGAGGACGAAGCGGACCTCCTCCACCGAGGTGTCGGCGGCGCGCACGGTATCCACCGCGATCCGGGCGCCGTCGTCCATCGGCCAGCCGTAGATGCCGGTGGACACCGCCGGGAACGCGACGGTACGGGCCCCGAGGCCGTCGGCCACCCGCAGTGACTCCCGGTAGCAGGAGGCCAGCAGTGCCGAGCGGTCCTCGTCGGCCGACCAGACCGGGCCGACGGTGTGGATCACCCAGCGGGCGTCCAGTTCGCCCGCGGTGGTGGCGACCGCCTGGCCGGTGGGCAGGCCCTTGCCGTACTGGGAGGCGCGCAGCCGTCGGCAGTCCTCCAGGATCGCGGGGCCGCCCCGCCGGTGGATGGCGCCGTCGACACCACCGCCGCCGAGCAGCGAGGAGTTCGCGGCGTTGACGACGGCGTCGACGGACTGCCGGGTGATGTCGCCCCGGACGAGCGTGATCGTGGTCATGCCCGTCTCTATACCAGCTCGGCCGCCGGACCCGGCCGCGCACACGGGCGCGCCGGGAAAGGCGGCCCGGTCAGGGCTGTTGCCGCAGCCTGCGCCAGACGGCCTTCGCCGCGTTGTGTCCGGACATGCCGTGCACGCCGGGCCCCGGCGGGGTGGCCTGGGAGCAGATGAACACGGCCGGGTGCGGGGTGTTGTAGGGGTGCAGCGACAGTTTCGGACGCAGCATGATCTGGAGTCCTGAGGCCGCGCCGGTGGCGATGTCGCCGCCCACGTAGTTGGCGTTGCGGGCGGCGAGTTCGCGCGGACCGGCGACGGCACGGGCGAGGACGCGGTCGCGGAAGCCCGGTGCGAAGCGCTCCAGTTGGCGTTCCATGGCGTCCGTGAGGTCGCCGGTCCAGCCGTTGGGCACATGACCGTAGGCCCAGAAGACCTGTTTGCCCTCCGGGGCCCGGCCGGGGTCGACGACACCGGGCTGCACCGTGATCAGGAACGGTCTCTCCGGTGCGCGGCCCTCCCGGGAGGCCGCGCGCAGCGCCGCGCCGATCTCCGCGCTGCTCGCGCCGATCTGAACCGTGCCGGCGACCCGCGCCTGGGGAGCGGTCCACGGGACCGGTCCGTCCAGCGCGTAGTCGATCTTGAAGGCGCTGGGCCCGTACCGGTATCCCTCGTAGGTGCGGCCGAGGCCCGCGATACGGGCCAGCGCGGTGGGCGAGGTGTCGAAGACGTACGCGCGGGCGGGCGGCAGGTCGTCGAGCCGCTTGACCTCGTAGTCGGTGTGCAGGGTGCCGCCGAGGTCTTGCAGGTAGGCGGCGAGGGCGTCGGAGACGGACTGGGAGCCGCCGCGGGCCACGGGCCAGCCGCGGGCGTGGGCGGCGAGGGCGAAGACCAGGCCGACGGCGCTGGTGGCCACCCCGTCCAGCGGGGCCATGACATGCGCGACGAGACCCGCGAACAGGGTCTTGGCCCGGTCGTCGTGGAAGCGGCGGGTCAGCCAGGTGGACGGCGGCAGGCCGGCGAGTCCGAAGCGGGCGAGGGTGACCGGGTCGCGGGGAAGCGCGGACAGCGGCAGGGACATGAAGTCGCGGACGAGGCCGTCCCAGCGGGGCAGGAACGGCTCGACGAGTCTGCGGTACGCACCCGCGTCACGCGGCCCGAAGGAGGCGGCGGTCTCGGCGACCGAGCGGGACAGCACGGCGGCGGTGCCGTCGGTGAAGGGGTGCGCCATGGGCAGCTCGGCGTGGAGCCATTCCAGGCCGTAGCGTTCGAGCGGCATCGCCCGGAAGGCCGGGGAGTTGATGCCGAGCGGGTGCGCCGCCGAGCAGGGGTCGTGCCGGAAGCCGGGAAGGGTGAGCTCTTCCGTGCGGGCTCCGCCGCCCACGGTGTCACGTGCTTCGAAGAGGGCCACGGAGAAGCCGCGGCGGGCCAGCTCCACGGCAGCGGTCAGCCCGTTCGGCCCCGCACCCACCACGACCGCATCGAGCATCGACGGCACCTTCGGACTCCTTCGTCAGCCGACGGCCACTGGGCATCAGGATATGCCGGGGGGCTGACAGCGTTCACGGCGCGGGTGGGATCGACGGGGTGACGCGGCGGGTGCGACGCCGGCATCGGACCGAACCGGACTCGGGCGGACCGTGGTCCGGACATCGGTACCGGCACCAGCACCAGCACCGGCACCGGGATCAGACCGCTGGGTCAAACACGTACGTCGGACACGTAGGTCGGATACCTGGGCCGGGCTCCCGCGATACCCGTCGGCAGGCCCCGGTCAGGCTTCGCCGGTCAGGCTTCGCCGGTCAGGAGCCCGCGCACCCGCCGGGCCGTGGCCGCGTCCCGCGCCGCCGTGAACGGCAGGGTGTTGCCGCCGGTGACCCGGAACGGTTCGCCGGTGAGGGTCAGGTGGGCGCCGCCCGCCTCCTCGACCAGCAGCAGGCCGGCCGCGTGGTCCCACGCAGCTTCCCAGGAGAAGGCGGTGGCATCCAACTCGCCGCGGGCCACGGCGAGATACTCCAGTCCCGCCGATCCGCAGGGGCGCGGTGCGACCCCGTCCGTCCACAGGCCCAGCAGGGCGCGCTTCTGTGCGTCGGTGGTGTAGTCCGGGTGGGAGGTGGCGATCTCCAGGTCGCGGCCGGGTGCGGGCGGGCCGGCGAACAGCCGCTCGCCGTTCAGGAAGGCGCCGCCGCCCCTTACGGCCGTGGCCAGTTGGCCGCGGACGGGCGCGTAGGTCCAGGAGGCGAGCAGGGTGCCGCGGTGCACGAGCGCGACCAGGGTGCAGAAGCCGTCGTCGCCGTGGACGAACTGCCGGGTGCCGTCGACCGGGTCGACGATCCAGACCAGCGCGTCGCCCTGTATCGCGTCGTACGTCGTGGGGTCGGCGTCGACCGCCTCCTCGCCGACCACGACGGAGCCGGGCAGCAGGGAGGCGAGTTCCTTCGTCAGATAGCGCTCGGCGTTGCGGTCGGCGTCCGTGACCAGATCGTGGGGACCGCTCTTCTGGTCGATGTCGTTCGCGCCGAGCCTGCGGAAGCGCGGCATGATCTCGGCCGCGGCCGCTTCGCGGATCGCCTGTTCGACGTCGACGGAGCGGCGGGCGAGAAACTCGTCGATGGTTTCCGTGTCTTGAATCATGCCTCCATAAGACCACGTACCACTGACAATCCCCTCCGGTTCGGTGTACGGCAGGTGGAATCACCATGAATACCCGGTTCCGCTTCCCGGCGCCGCCCCTGCGGAACCGTCCGTCTCAGCGCCCGACCGCGTACCCCTGCATGCCCCGGGGGTTGGCCGCCGCCGACAGGATCCCGGTCTCCGGGTCCCGGGCGACCGCGCACAGCCGACCCTCGGACCAGGCGTCGGCGACGGTCACGTCATGACCGCGCCGCCGCAGTCCCGCGACGACCCCGGCGGGCATCCGGGACTCGACGGTGACGCTGCCCGGCCGCATTCCGCGCGGGTAGAAGGAGCCGGGGAAGGCGTCGTTGTGCCAGTTCGGGGCGTCGATCGCGCCCTGGAGGTCGAGACCGCCGCGCACCCGCCCGCGCAGCGCGACGGCGAGGAAGAAGTGCAGCTGCCACTGGTCCTGCTGATCCCCGCCGGGCGTACCGAACGCCATGACCGGGACCCCGTCCCGCAGGGCGAGCGACGGCGTGAGCGTGGTGCGGGGGCGGCGGCCCGGGGTGAGGGAGTTCGGCAGCCCCTCCTCCAGCCAGGTCATCTGGAGCCGGGTGCCGAGCGGGAAGCCCAGCTCGGGGACGACCGGGTTGGACTGGAGCCAGCCGCCGCTGGGCGTGGCGGCGACCATGTTGCCCCAGCGGTCGACCACGTCGAGGTGGCAGGTGTCGCCCCGGGTGGCGCCGTCCGCACCCACCTCCGGCTCCCCCGCCGCCGAGGTCGCCGCCACCGTCCCGGCGACCGTCGGCTCGCCCGCGCCCATGGGGTTGAAGCCGGGGTCGTCGGCCGCCACCCGGTGTGCCTGTGCGCTCAGCCGCGGGGTGCGGCCGCCGGGACTGCCGGGCAGCAGCTCGTACGAGGCCTTGTCGCCGACGAGTTGCCGCCGCCCCGCGTTGTACGGCGCGGACAGCAGGTCGTCGAGCGGCACCTCGGCCGCGTCCCCGTACCAGGCCTCCCGGTCGGCCATGGCGAGCTTGCAGCCCTCGACCAGCAGATGGACGTACGCCTCGGAGCCGTACGGGGGCAGCTCGGGCGGGAGCAGGGCGAGCTGCTGGAGGAGGGCCGGGCCCTGGCTCCAGGGGCCGGCCTTGCACAGGGTCCAGCCGTTCCAGTCGTAGGTCACCGGTGTTTCGTAGGACGCGGACCAGCCCGCCAGGTCGGCGGCCGTGAGGGTGCCGGTGTGGTGCTCGCCGCTGGTGTCCAGGGTGGGCCGCCGGGACTGCCGTACCAGCGCCTCGGCGACGAAACCGGTGCGCCACACCTCGCGCGCCGCCTCGATCTGCGCCTCCCGGCCGCCCGCCCCCGCGACCTCCGTGAGCAGCCGTTCCCAGGTGGCGGCCAGGGCGGGGTTGCGGAAGAGCTCACCGGGCCGCGGGGCCCGGCCGCCCGGGAGATAGACGTCCGCCGACGAGGTCCACTCGGTCTCGAACAGCTCCCGGACGGTCTCGACGGTCGCGCCGACCTTGTCCACGGGCGCGTGCCCGTCGCGGGCGTAGCCGATGGCGTACTTCAGGACGTCCGCCAGATGCCTGGTGCCGTGGTCGCGCAGCAGCAGCATCCAGGCGTCGAACGCGCCGGGGACGGCGGCGGCCAGCGGCCCGGTGCCGGGGACGAGATCCAGGCCGAGTCCCCGGTAGTGCGCGACGGTGGCCGCGGCCGGTGCGACGCCCTGCCCGCACAGCACGCGCACCTCGCCGTCCGCGGGGGCGAGCAGGATCGGCACCTCGCCCGCGGGCCCGTTCAGGTGCGGCTCGACGACGTGCAGCACGAAGGCGCCGGCCACGGCGGCGTCGTAGGCGTTGCCGCCGTCCTCCAGCACGGCCATCGCGGACTGCGAGGCGAGCCAGTGGGTGGACGACACCATGCCGAAGGTGCCCTGAAGGGTGGGTCGGGTGGTGAACATGGGCCCCTCGTCTCGATGTCCGCGCGCGACGGCCGAGGCGGTCCGCACCGTGGGCCCGTACCCGGAGGACTCCGGGGAGCTCGGGCCGCGGCCGCCCCGTCCGCTCCCCCGCGAGTCTATCGACGCGCCGTGCCCCCACCGGAGCCGTGCCGTCCGCCGCGTCCCCGGTGTCCGGCGGCCGCCCGACCCGACCCGATCCGGCCACCCGTCCCGGCCCCGCCGTCCCCCTTGCTCCCGCCGTCCGATCCGGTCCCGCCGCCCGATCCGGTCCCGCCGTCCGATCCGGCCACCCGTCCCGGCCCCGCCGTCCCCCTTGCTCCCGCCGCCCGATCCGGTCCCGCCGCCCGATCCGGTCCCGCCGCCCGCCCCGGTCCCGCCGCCCGCCCCGGTCCCGCCGTCCGATCCGGTCCCGCCGTCCGATCCGGTCCGGCCGCCCGCCCGGATCCCGTCGTCCCGGTGCTCGCCACCCGGACCGTGTCGGCCTATCCGGCACCTTCAACACCCTTGTCTGACAAGCCCGTTCGGGGAGCGGTCCGGCCGAGGGGTTCGGCAGCGCCGCCGTCCCGCGCTCCACCCGGGGGACAAATCGCCGCACACGTCTCAGGAGTTACCGGTTGCTGTGACCGGTCGTGTACGCAGCGAGTTCAGGCTTCCACCCCACAGACAGACGTGTGACACTGGCGTCCCGTTCGCAGTGTGGACCCCCCTCCGCACCCACCCCCACGAGAAGTGCGCCTTGCGTTCACTGCCCCTGCCGCTCGCCCTCACCGCGCGTCTGTCGCCGGTCGTCGTGCTCGCCGCCGCCGGCTGGTCGCTGACGTCCGGACCGTTCGCGCCGACGCCGACGGCCGGGCACGAGTCCGCCTCGACGACGCCCGGCTCGTCCGCCTCCGGCTCCTCCTCGACGGACGGATCCGGGTCGGGGTCCGGGTCGGGTTCGGGGTCCGGTTCGGGTGCTGCCGTGAAGGCGTACGCCGCCGCCCCCGCGCCGTGCACGAGCGTGGCCGTGAAGACGATCGAGTCGCTGGTGCCGGGGGCCAAGACGGCCGGCAAGGAGATCCCCTCGACGGACACGAAGGCCCGCCGCACCTGCTCCTGGAACGCGCTGAAGGGGTTCGACTACCGGTGGCTCGACGTCTCCTTCGAGATCCTGGACTCGGAGCAGGCGGCGGAGAAGACGTACAAGGAGCGGATCACGGAGAAGAGCGGCGGCGGGGTCGTGCCCGGTCTCGGTGACGCCGCGTACTCGATCGTGAACCTCACCACCGAGGACAAGCAGCAGACACGCGAGGGCGAGGTGATCGTCCGCTCGTCGAACGCGCTGGTGGTCGTCACCTACAACGGCAGCGACTTCGAGACGAAGAAGGCGCCGGGCACGGACGAGATCAACAAGGGCGCGATCAAGGCGGCCAAGGACGCGATGACGACGCTGGCGGGCAGCGCGAAGAGCTGAGTCCCGGCCGCCCGCCCGCCGTGTGTCACACCGTGTCCCGCTGCCGTCCGCTCAGCAGCATCAGGGCCACGTAGACCACCATCGAGGTGCCGAGGCCGACCGCCCAGCCGTAGTCCGCGAGGGGTTCCAGCGCCGGGACGGGCCGTCCGTCGATCAGCGGCTTGAGGCTCGCGCCGCCGATCGCCAGGACACCGCCGGTCGCGAAGGCGACGACGGCCCGCCAGTTCCAGCCGCCGTCGTACCAGTAGCGGCCGCCCGTGGTGTACAGGGCGGTGAGATCGAGCCGGCCGCGGCGCAGGATCCAGTAGTCGGCGATGAGGATGCCGGCGACCGTGCCGAGCAGCCCGCCGACCAGGCCGAGCCAGGTGAAGATGTAGCCCTGGGGGTCGGAGTACAGCTTCCAGGGGAAGATCAGCACGCCGAGGACGCAGGTGGCGAGGGCGCCGGTGCGGAAACTGATCCGGCGGGGCGCGATGTTGGAGAAGTCGAAGGCCGGGGAGACCAGGTTGGCCGCGATGTTCACGGACAGGGTCGCCACCAGCACGGTGACCAGCGCGTAGAGCAGGCCCACGACGTTGTCGGTCTTGGCGGCCAGCTGTACCGGGTCCCAGACCGCCTCGCCGTAGACGGCCTGCGAGCCGGAGGTGACCAGCACCGACAGGAACGCGAACAGGGTCATGGTCGTGGGCAGGCCGAGCGCCTGGCCCCAGGTCTGGGCCTTCTGGCTTCTGCCGTAGCGGGTGAAGTCGGGGATGTTCAGCGACAGCGTGGACCAGAAGCCGATCATGCCCATGAGCGAGGGGGCGAACAGCTTCCAGAAGTCGGCGCCCCAGCCCAGCTTCGACGGCTGGTCGAAGAGCGGGCCGAGGCCGCCCGCCTTGCTGCTCATCCACCACAGCATCACGAACGCGCCGACGAGCACGAAGGGCGCCGCCCAGTTCTCGAAGCGGCGGATCGTCTCCATGCCCCGGTAGATGACGGCGACCTGGATCGCCCAGAAGATCGCGAACGACAGCCACATGGTCCAGGGGTGGCCGCCGACCTGTGAGGCGTCGGCCCAGCTGTCGCCGATGAGCTTCCCGGCGAGGAAGAAGATCGCCTCGCCGCCGATCCAGGTCTGGATGCCGAACCAGCCGCAGGCCACCAACGCCCGTACGACGGCAGGGAGGTTGGCGCCGCGCACCCCGAAGGAGGCGCGGGCGAAGACCGGGAAGGGGATGCCGTACTTCGGTCCCGCGTGCCCGGTCAGCAGCATCGGCACCAGCACGATCAGATTGGCCAGGGCGATGGTGAGCACCGCCTGCTTCCAGTCCATGCCGACCGCGATCAGACCGGAGGCGAGCGTCCAGGAGGCCGTGTTGTGGGCCATGCCGACCCACAGCGCGGAGAAGTTGTACGTGGTCCAGGTGCGCTTCTCGACGGGGACCGGCAGCAGGTCCTCGTTGGCGTACGGGCCACTGGGCGGCGGCGAGCCGGGGGCGAGCTCCACCCGGCCGTCGGGGAGGGTGACTTGGGAGGTCGGCGGTATGTCCGCGGAGGCGATGTCGGTCATGGGCAGGCCAATCGGGGAGAGGGGACGGGAGAGGCCGTGCGGGTGATGCCGAGGGGGGGGTGCGCCCCGAGGACGAGATGGCTCGGAGTGCCCTGGGCCCCCTTCCCGGAACGGCGGGAAGGGGGAGTTCACCAGAAGGGTCAGCCGTTGAGGGCCGGGATCACCCTCGATCCGTAGGCGTCGATCACGGCTTCCTGCGCGTCGTGCATGTCGTAGACGGCGAACTGGTCGACGCCCAGGGCGCGCAGCGCGTCCAGCTTCTCGATGTGCTTCTCGACCGGGCCGATCAGACAGAACCGGTCGACGATCTCGTCGGGTACGAACTGGGTGTCGGGGTTGCCGGCGCGCCCGTGGTGCGCGTAGTCGTAGCCCTCGCGTGCCTTGATGTAGTCGGTGAGTTCGTCGGGGACGGCCGCCGAGTGCGCGCCGTACTTGGCGACCAGGTCGGCGACGTGGTTGCCGACCATCCCGCCGAACCAGCGGCACTCGTCGCGCGCGTGGGCGAGCGCCTCGGGCGAGTCGTCCTCGGTGACGTAGGCGGGGGCAGCGACGCAGATCTTCACCTCGGACGGGTCGCGCCCGACGGCGACGGCCGCGTCCCGCACCGCCTTGACCATGTACTCGGTGAGGTAGAGGTCGGCGAGCTGGAGGATGAAGCCGTCGGCCTCCTCACCGGTCATCTTCAGTGCCCTGGGGCCGTACGCGGCCATCCAGACCGGGAGTTCGGCGCCCGGCCTGATCCACGGGAACTTCACGACCGTACCGCCCAGGTCCGCCTCCTCGCCCCGGCCCAGCGCGCGGATGACCTTCATCGCCTCGCTTATACGGGCGAGGGTGTTGGGCTTGCGGCCGGCGACCCGCATCGCGGAGTCGCCGCGGCCGATGCCGCACACCGTGCGGTTGCCGAACATGTCGTTGAGGGTGGCGAAGGTGGAGGCGGTGACCTCCCAGGTGCGGGTGCCGGGGTTGGTGACCATCGGGCCGACCGTCAGCTTCGACGTGGCGGCGAGGATCTGGCTGTAGATGACGAACGGCTCCTGCCACAGCACGGCGGAGTCGAAGGTCCAGCCGTAGGTGAAGCCGTTGCGCTCGGCACGCTTCATCAGGCTGATGACCCGCGAGGCGGGCGGGTCAGTCTGGAGGACGAGTCCGAAGTCCATTGGCGCCACTCCTAGTTGAGGTACTGACAGGTGGAGCGGGGCGTGTAGACCCCGTGCCCGGCGTGCCCGGTGTACTCCCGCTCGTCGATGACGACCCGGCCGCGCGAGAGGACCGTCTCGACCCGGCCGGTCAGGCGCCTGCCCTCGTAGGCCGAGTAGTCGACGTTCATGTGGTGCGTCGCGGCGGAGACGACCTGCTCGGCGTGCGGGTCGTAGACGACCACGTCGGCGTCGGCACCCGGGGCGATGGTGCCCTTCTTCGGGTACATGCCGAACATGCGGGCCGGGGTGGCGCAGGCGATCTCGATCCAGCGGCGGCGGGAGATGTGCCCGTCGACGACGGCCTGGTGGAGCAGGTCCATCCGGTTCTCCACGCCCGGCAGACCGTTGGGGATCTTGGAGAAGTCGCCCCGGCCGAGCTCCTTCTGGCCCTCGAAGCAGAACGGGCAGTGGTCGGTGGAGACCACCTGGAGGTCGTTGGTGCGCAGGCCCCTCCAGAGCGCCGCCTGGTGCTCCTTGGGGCGCAGGGGCGTGCTGCACACGTACTTGGCGCCCTCGAAGTCGGGCTCCGCGAGGTTGTCGGTGGACAGGAACAGGTACTGCGGGCAGGTCTCGCCGAACACGTTCAGGCCCTCGTCGCGGGCCCGGGCCAGCTCGGCGACGGCCTCCGTGGCCGAGACGTGCACGACGTACAACGGGGCGCCCGCGACCTGCGCGAGCCGGATGGCGCGATGGGTGGCCTCGGCCTCCAGGAGCGCCTTGCGGACCTCGCCGTGGTAGCGGGGGTCGGTCTCGCCGCGCGCCAGGGCCTGTTCGACCAGGACGTCGATGGCGATGCCGTTCTCGGCGTGCATCATGATCAGTCCGCCGTTCTCGGCGGAGCGCTGCATGGCGCGCAGGATCTGGCCGTCGTCGCTGTAGAAGACGCCGGGGTAGGCCATGAACTGCTTGAAGGAGGTGACGCCCTCCTCGACCAGCAGGTCCATCTCCTTGAGCGTCTCCTGGTTCACATCGGAGACGATCATGTGGAAGCCGTAGTCGATGGCGCAGTTGCCCTCGGCCTTGGCGTGCCAGGCGTCCAGGCCCTCGCGCAGGGAGTGCCCGACGCTCTGCACCGCGAAGTCGACGATCGTCGTGGTACCGCCCCAGGCGGCGGCCCGGGTGCCGGTCTCGAAGGTGTCGGAGGCGAAGGTGCCGCCGAACGGCAGCTCCATGTGGGTGTGGGCGTCGACCCCGCCCGGGATCACGTACTTCCCGGTGGCGTCGATGGTCCGCTCGGCCGTCCAGGCCTGGGCGGCCGGGGTGCCGGAGGCGGCGAGGGCGGCGATCCGGCCGTCCTCGATCAGTACGTCGGCGTGGATCTCGTCGGACGCGGTGATGACGAGACCACCACGGATGACGGTACGGCTGCTCATGCTCCCTCTCCTGCCGTGTTCAACTCAGCTGTCGTACGGGTCGGTCGGTGCCGCCGGTCCGTTCCGCACCGGCCCGGCGGCACCGCCGGACGGGCCCTAGGGAGCGGTCAGCGGCTCGTACGCGTCGGGGCGACGGTCGCGGTAGAACTGCCAGCGGTCGCGCACCTCGCGCAGCGTCGCCAGGTCGAGGTCGCGGACGACGAGTTCGGTCTCCTTGTCGCCGGCCGGCTCGCCCACGAAGCGGGCCTCGGGGTCGACGAAGTAGGACGTGCCGTAGAAGTCGTTGTCGCCGAGTTCCTCGACGCCGACCCGGTTGATGGCGCCGACGAAGTACTCGTTGGCGACGGCCGCGGCCGGCTGTTCCAGCTGCCACAGGTAGCCGGACAGGCCGCGCGAGGTGGCCGACGGGTTGAAGACGATCTCGGCACCCGCGAGGCCCAGAGCGCGCCAGCCCTCCGGGAAGTGCCGGTCGTAGCAGATGTAGACGCCGATCCGGCCCACGGCGGTGTCGAAGACCGGCCAGCCGCTGTTGCCCGGCCGGAAGTAGAACTTCTCCCAGAAACCGGGAACTTGCGGGATGTGGTGCTTGCGGTACTTGCCGAGGTACGTGCCGTCCGCGTCGATCACGGCGGCGGTGTTGTAGAGGACGCCGGGCTGCTCCTCCTCGTACATCGGCAGGATCAGGACGATGCCGAGTTCGCGGGCGAGTGCCTGGAAGCGCTGCACGATGGGGCCGTCGGGGATCCGCTCGGCGTACTCGTAGAACGCCTTGTCCTGGACCTGGCAGAAGTACGGTCCGTAGAACAGCTCCTGGAAGCAGAGGATCTGTGCTCCCTGCGCGGCCGCGTCCCGGGCCGCCTGTTCGTGCACCCGGATCATCGACTCCTTGTCGCCGGTCCAGGCGGTCTGGAAGAGGGCGGCGCGGATCACTCTGCTCATCGGGACCTCCGGTCGCTCGGGGTGCTGGGGCGGACGCCGGGTGTGCCGTCGTCCGCCCCTGGAGCGTAGGAAGTCCGCGCGACGGCTTTGAGTTGCACCGTGTCACGTCTGCGGGCGCGTGGCGTGCCACCGTGTCACACCTTCGTCGACCCATGTTTCACCGCCGTTTTCCCAGGTGGTCGCCTGTTTCAGCGCTGTTGCGCGTCGTGCGCGAGCAGCGCGATGTGCACCGAGGCCGCCTGCTCGAAGTCGTCGAGGTCCACGCCGAGCCGCGCCCGTATCGCCTCCAGCCGGCGGTACAGCGCGGGCCGGGAGACATGGTGGAGCTGGGCGGTACGGGACTTGTTGCGGCCGGTGGCGAGATAGGTCCGCAGCACCGACAGCAGGTCGTCGTCGGCCTCGCGCAGCAGCCCGTCCAACTCCCGCTCCGCGAAGGACTGCACCTGCGGATCGTCGCGCAACAGGCGGATCAGGCCGCGCAGATGGACGTCGCGCAGCCGGACCACGGCCGGCAGGTCGAGGACGGTGGCCGAGTCGGCGACCGCCTCGGCCACGTGCCGGGCCTCGCGCAGTCCGGCGGGTACGTCGTCCCAGGCGGTGCGGCCGTCGGCCGCGGCGACGACCGTGCGGGCGGCGGACTCCGTGCGCAGCCGGGCCGCGAAGTGCGCCGCGAGCGCCTCGGCGTCCTGGTCGCGGGCCAGGCTCAGCAGGACGGCGGTGGATCTGCCGGTCAGCTCGGCGACCAGGCCCGGCATCCCCAGCAGGCGCAGGATCCGGTCGAGCCGGCCGGGGTCGCCGTCCCGCACGACCAGCGGGACGAAGGTGCGCCGGTTGACCGGAAGCCCGGCCGCCCGCGCCCGCGGCAGCAGCTGTCTGGCCGGTACGACCTCGCTGATCAGGTCGGTCAGCAGGCTCTGCGCGGACTGCTCCTCCCAGCTGTGGGCGGAACCGCCGCCGAGCATGCGGTGCAGCACGAGGGCCTCGGCGGCCCGGTCGGCGAGCAGCCGCCCGGTGGCGGCGTCACCGCGGTAGCCGCACAGCACGATGCCGCCCCACCGTTCCCCGCGCCCGCCGAGTTCGGCACGGACCCAGCCGTCGCCCTCGCCGCGGCCGGCCTGGCGCGAGATGCGCTCCCAGTCGCGCAGCACGTCGTCCACGGCCGGCCGCTCGCCCGCGGTGGCCAGCACCCGGTGGGCGAGGTTGGTGACGACGACGGGACAGCCGCTGTGCTGGGCGATCTCGTCGAGCAGGCGTTGCAGCGGGGCGCCCGCGGTGATGAGGCCGGTCAGGGCGGTGCGGACGGCTTCGGAGAGGCTGACGGCGGCGAACTTGCGCCGTACCAGGCGGGACTGGACCTCCTCCGTCAGCTCGGCGAAGGGGAAGGGCCGGTGGAGCACCACCATGGGCAGTCCGCACCGTTCGGCGGCGCGGCGCATCACGTCCGGCGGGGCCGGGAAGGCACGGCCGAGTCCGAGGACGACGGCCGCGGCCTCGGCGCGGTGCAGGGAACGGATGTACTCCGCCTGGAGGTCCTCGTCGCCGGCCAGCAGCACCCCGGTGGTCAGGACCATCTCGCCGCCGCTGAGCATCACGCCGACGTCCGCGGCCTCGGCGACGTGCACCCAGCGCACGGGCCGGTCGAGCTGGCCCGCGCCGGCCACCACCTCGGGCTCCCCGGCGAGCACCCGCTCCAGGGTGAGGACCTGACGGACCGACAGGACGGGTTCCAGGACGGTGGTCATGGTGGTGTTCCCTTGCTGTGGCGTTACCGAATGCCGGTCACCGGAAAGCCGGTCACCCCGTGCCCGTGACCGGCTCGCGGTGACCGGACGTGCGTCACCGGGTGCCCGTCACGCGATGCCGCGCAGAGCGCTCTCCAGGATCGCGGCGCCCTCCTCGGCCTCCGCGACGGTCAGGGACATCGGCGGCGCGATCCGCAGGGCGCTGGTGTTGTGGCCACCGCCCTTGCCGACGAGCAGTCCGCCCTCCCGGGCCGCTTCGAGCACGGCGGAGGCGGCCTGCGGATCGGCCTCGTCCGTACCGGGCCTGACCAGTTCGATGCCGATCATCAGGCCCCGGCCGCGCACCTCCCGCACCCACGGCAGCTGCGCGCCGACGGCCCGCAGCCGTTCGATGAGCAGGCCGCCGACCCGTCGGGCGTTGCCCTGGAGGTCGTGTTCGAGGAGGTAGCCGAGGTTGGCGAGGCCGGCCGCCATGGTGAGCTGGGTGCCGCCGAACGTCGAGATGCTGTTGGCGTCCAGGCAGTTCATGATGTCGGCGCCGGCGATGACGCCGCCGATGGAGGTGCCGTTGCCGATGCCCTTGGCGAAGGTGACGATGTCCGGCGGGCCGCTGTGGGCGTGCGCCTGCCAGCCCCAGAAGTTCTCGCCCGTGCGGCCCCAGCCGGTCTGCACCTCGTCGGCGATCCACAGCACGCCCCGCTGCTTGAGCACCTCGCGGAAGGCCGCGTACAGGCCGTCGGGCGGCGAGGTGAAGCCGCCGACGCCCTGGATGGGCTCGGCGATCAGGGCGGCGGGCGGACGGATGTGGCCCAGCAGGTCCGTGAGGTCGTCCACGCAGGCGGCGACGAAGGCGTCGTCGTCGAGATGCGCGAACGGTCCCCGGGTGCGCACCCCGCCGTGGACGTACAGCGTCTGGAGCGGGGACAGGGAGGTCGGGGACCAGCCGCGGTTGCCGGTGACGCCGACCGTGCTGAAGGACCGGCCGTGGTAGCTGTTGCGCATCGCCAGGACGGTGTTGCTGCGCCGGTAGGTGGTGGCGAGCAGCAGGGCGGTGTCGTTGGCCTCGGTGCCGGAGGTGGTGAAGAACACCCGGGCGTTCGGGATCGCGCTCAACTTGGCGATCCGTTCGGCCAGTTCCACCATCGGCCGGTTGAGGTAGAGCGTGGAGGAGTGGATGATCCGGCCGGCCTGTTCACTCACCGCCTTGGTGACCTCGGGCAGCGCGTGCGCGGTCATCGTGGTCAGGATGCCGCCGAAGAAGTCCAGGTAGCGGTTGCCGTCGGCGTCCCAGACGTGCCGTCCCTCGCCATGGGTGATCTCCAGCGGCTCCTCGTAGTAGAGCGCGAGCCAGTCCGGCAGGACGTTGCGGTGGCGTGCGTAGAGGTCGTTCACGGCTGGACCAGTCCCTCGTAGGCGTCGGGCCTGCGGTCCCGGTAGAAGGCCCACTGCTGCCGGACCTCCTCGATCAGGTCGAAGTCGAGGTCGCGGACGACCAGTTCCTCCTTGGTGTCGCTGGCGACGTCGCCGACGAACTGGCCGCGCGGGCTGACGAAGTAGCTCGTGCCGTAGAAGTCGTTGTCGCCGTACTCCTCCTGGCCGACGCGGTTGATCGCGGCGACGAAGTACTCGTTGGCGACCGCGGCCGCGGGCTGCTCCAGCTGCCAGAGGTAGGCGGACAGGCCGCGTGAGGTGGCGGACGGGTTGTAGACCAGCTGGGCGCCGTTCAGGCCGAGTTGGCGCCAGCCCTCGGGGAAGTGGCGGTCGTAGCAGATGTAGACGCCGATCCTGCCGACCGCCGTGTCGAAGACCGGCCAGCCCGCGTTGCCGGGTTTGAAGTAGTACTTCTCCCAGAAGCCCTTGACCTGCGGGATGTGGTGCTTGCGGTACTTGCCGAGGAAGGTGCCGTCGGCGTCGATCACGGCCGCGGTGTTGTAGTAGAAGCCGGACTGCTCGATCTCGAAGACCGGTACGACGATCACCATGCCGGTCTCGCGGGCGAGTTCCTGCATACGACGCACGGTCGGCCCGTCCGGGACCGGTTCGGCCCAGCGGTAGTGCTCCGGTTCCTGCACCTGACAGAAGTAGGGGGCGTTGAAGACTTCCTGGAACCCGATGACCTGGGCACCCTGCCGGGCCGCCTCGCGCGCGTGTTCCTCGTGTTTGGCCACCATGGACTCGGTGTCGCCGGTCCAGGTGGCCTGAACCAGCGCGGCTCGTACGACGTTGGCCATGAGCTGCTCCTTCGACGGGACGTCAGAGCCTCTACGCCCGTAGACGCAGGCCGTAGAGGGACGAACGTAAGCCTCCAGGACGGGCTTGCCAAGACCATCGTCGTTAACCCGCTGAGTCGATCGCGTTTCACACTCCGGTGGGTGAGCCGCTGGGCCGTCCGGGTGGCCCGGACGGCGGATCCCGCCTCGGCCGGGTGGCGGATCCCGCTCCGCCCGGGCGGTCGATCCTGTCGCCCCTGGACCGTTCGTCCCGCCGGCCTCAGACGGTGAACCCGGCCACCCGCAGCGCGTGCACCACGTCCCAGTGGCGTTCGTCCGAGACGCCCCGGGCCGCCTCCAGCAGCAGCGGTACGAGCGTCTGCGGGTCCGGCCCGACGCACCGGGCCGCCTCCTCGGGGGTACGGACGCGTACGTACGCGTCCAGCAGCGCGCGCACCTCACGGCGGGCGCCCGCCCCGGCCAGCGCGAGCACGGCCTCGCCTATCTCGACGGCCGGGCGGGCGACGCCCTGGCGCAGGATCTGCTCGCCGTCGCCGGTGCGGCCCGCCCCGGCCAGGGCGTCGGCGGCGGCGACCACCCGGCCGGCCGGCAGCGAGGCGGTCTCCCACAGCAGCGTCGCCCAGTCGGCGCCGAGCGCGGCCCGCTGGAGCTCGTCCGCGAGCAGCGGGAAGCGGTTGGCGGGCCAGTGCGCGATCTCCACCAGCAGGGCGTGCGCCTCGCCGCTGCGCCCCTCGGCCCGCAGCCGTACCAGCCGCCCCACCGTCTCGGCGGCCTCCCGCCCGGCCGCCGCGTCCGGCGACCCGGCGGCCGGCTTCGGCTCCGTCCGCCGCACCGCCTCGGCGACCCGCGCGAAACGCGCACCGCGCGGGGTACGGCCGGAGGCCTCCGGCCGGGGCGGTGCCGCGTCCGGCGGTACGACCGCGGAGGCGGACTCCTCCTCGGCCATCCCGGCGAACCGGGCACTGCCACGGCGCCGCTTGCGCTGCTTGGCGGGGGCGGGGTCGGGGGCGGGCACCGGAGCGGCGGGAGCGGACTCCCGGGCGCCGGTCACGGGGGTGCCGGTCACAGGGGTGCCGGTCACAGGGGTGCCGGTCACGGGGGCGTGGGCGCGGGTGCGGGTGCGATCCGCGGCCGCCGCGGCCCCGGACGCGGAGACGTGGGTGTGGCCCGCGGCCGCCGCGGACCCTGGCGCGGGGACGTGGGGGTGGTCCGAGGACCGGAACGCGGGGGTGCCGTCCGCAGACGCGGCCCCGGGGGCGGAGCGGCCATCCCCAGCCGCCGCGGACCCGGACCCGGACGAGTCGTACGCAGCCGCCACGGGCCCGGGACCGGACGATTCGTACGCAGCCGTCACCGACCCGGACAAGGAAGAGTCGTACGCAGCCCCCGACCCGGACACGAACGAGTCGTACGCAGCCGTCGCCGACTCGGACCCGGACCCTGACCCGGACGAGTCGTACGCGCCCGCCGCGGACCCGGACGCGCCGTACCGGGGGCGGCCGGCGGCGAAGCCGTCGTAGGTGCCGCCGGCGCTGCGTCCCGGGCTCAGGGAGCCGCGGCCGCCGGGCTCACGGGGCTCCGGGCGGCCGGCCCGGCCGTCCGGTCCCTGCCGGTCCGACTGCGCCATGCGGGCGCGGAGTTCGGCGCACCGGGCGGAGACGCGCTCGTGGTCGTCGCGGGCCCAGGCGAGGTCGAGGCGGACCGTGTCGGCCTCCTCCGGGGTGGTGGCGGAGGCCAGCAACCGGCCGAGTTCGGACTGCCGTTCGGCGGTGTACCGCTGCTCGCGGAGCATCTCGTCGAGCCGGTCCCCGAGGGCGGCCCGGCCGCCGGGCCGGGCGTCGTGCGCGGCGAGCGCGGCGGCGTGCAGGGCACGGGCCCGTTCGTACTCCGGCCCTGCGGTCTCGGGTCCGTACGCGGCGGCCAGGTCGTGCAGCAGCGCCTCCACGACGTCCCAGGGCGGCACTTCACGCCCTTCGAGGCAGGCCCGCATACCGTCGGGGTCGCGCTCCCAGAAGACCGCGCACCAGCCGCCGCCCTGGTCCAGGCGGGCCAGCAGGCCGTCCAGGTACGTCGAGAACTCCCGCACCCGGACCGAGAGTTGATCCACCGTCATCGCCCAACTCCTGCCAGACCGGAACACTCCGCCTGGCAGGAAACACCACCTGTGTTACGGGACGGCTACAAGGAGTTTTCGGAGTGGCCGCAGCGATCTCAACGGTCCCGCGCCCCGGCGGTGACCCCGGCCCCCGAGACCCCCGGGATCCCCGAAGCCCCCAAGGCCTCCGAGACGTCGAGGGCGCCGAGCCCGCCGAGCCCGTCGAGGGCCTCCAGGGCGTCGGCCGGGGCGCAGCGCCCGACCAGTTCGTCCATCGACAGCCCGAGCGCGCGGGCCAGGGCGGCCACGGTGAAGAACGCCGGGGTCGGCGCGCGGCCGGTCTCGATCTTGCGAAGAGTCTCGGCGGAGATGCCCGCGCTCGCCGCCACGGACGTCATGCTGCGGTCACCGCGGGCCTCGCGCAGCAGCCTGCCGAGCCGCTCGCCGCGCTCTCGCTCTTCGGGGGTCAGCGGGGTACGTACCATGCCGTCATTCTAATACCGGTATAGTAATTGGCATGGTGGAGCTGAAAACCGATACATCGATCGACGCGATGCACCTGGCCGGCCAGGTCGTCGCCAGGGCACTCACCGCCGTGCAGGAGGCGGCGGGGGTGGGCGTCTCCCTGCTCGAACTCGACGCGCTGGCGCGTGAGGTGCTGCGCGAGGCGGGCGCGACCTCGCCCTTCCTCGGCTACCGGCCCTCCTTCGCGCCGACCCCGTTCCCCGGCGTGATCTGCGCCTCGGTGAACGACGCGATCGTGCACGGCATCCCGGACGGCTACCGGCTGCGCGACGGCGACCTGCTCTCCGTCGACTTCGGCGCCGAACTGGGCGGCTGGGTGGGCGACTCCGCGGTCAGCTTCACCGTGGGCGCCCCGCGCCCGCAGGACACCAGGCTGATCGCGACCGCGGAGCAGGCGCTGGCCGCGGGCATCGAGGCGGCCGTGGTCGGCAACCGCATCGGGGACATCGCGTACGCGATCGGCTCGGTGTGCCGCGCCGCCGGTTACGGCATCCCGGACGGCTTCGGCGGCCATGGCATCGGACGCCGTATGCACGAGGACCCGGGCGTGCCGAACGAGGGCCGTCCCGGTCGCGGCCTGCCGCTGCGCCGCGGCATGGTCCTGGCGATCGAGCCCATGCTGGTGGCGAGCGGCCGGGACGGCTATCACGCGGCCGACGACGGCTGGACCCTGCGCACGAACGACGGCTCCCGTGCGGCCCACGTCGAGCACACCGTGGCGATCACCGAGGCCGGCCCGCGCGTCCTGACCGCCCGCTGACCGCCGCCCGCCGGAACCGCCGGCGCACCGGCCCCCACTCCCCCGCCGACGCCGTCCGGATCGTCGTACCGCGCACCGGACCGGCACCGCCGCGGGCCGCGTCCCGCCGCGCCACGACCCCGGACGGGCGCCCGCGGCGCGCGGCCCCGAGCGGTACGCCGTGCTGGAGGTGCTGCGAGGCAACGATCGTGCGATCGTGTTCTACGAGTACCAGGGCTGTGTGCGCACGGCCGAGCGCCCGCTGCGGCCGGCCTCCGACCTGGTGCCGGACGGGATCGAGTACACCTGGCCCGCCGCCGTGGTGGGCCGCCCGGCGGCAGCGTACGTGAGGGACGCGCCGCGGGCGCAGGCCGGCCGAGTCCGGGCACCCGCGTTCGGACATGCACGTCGATCAGCGAGCGCGTCCCGCGTGCTTTCCCCGGTCCACCGGATTTCCGCGCGGGCCGGGAGACCTCCTCGGGACGCCGGAACGGAACGCCATGACCAGCGGCTTCACGGGACCGGAAGGAAACGGCCCGGACCCCTTCGGAGATTTCCTCGCACGCTTCTTCGCCGGACCGCGCTCCGGTCCCCGGCAGATCGACATCGGCCGGCTGCTGAGTCAGCCGGCCCGGGAGCTGGTGCGCGGCGCCGCCCAGTACGCCGCCGAGCACGGCAGCCGGGACCTGGACACCCAGCATCTGCTGCGGGCCGCGCTGTCCGCCGAACCCACCCGGAGCCTGCTCAGCCGCTCCGGCGCCGACCCCGACTCCCTGGCGACGGAGATCGACCAGCGCTCCGGGCCGGTGCAGCAGGAGCCGGGCCAGGCCCTGCCGCCGACCTCGCTGTCCCTCACCCCGGCCGTCAAGCGGGCCCTGCTGGACGCGCACGAGCTGGCCCGCTCCAGCGGCGCCGGTTACATCGGCCCCGAACACGTGCTCGGGGCGCTGGCGGCGAACCCCGACTCGGCCGCCGGGCACATCCTGAACTCGGCCCACTTCGCCCCCACCGGCATGCCGCCCGAGGCGCACGACGCGACCCAGCAGCTTCCCGAGCGCCCCCGGCCCACGGCGACCCCGACCCTGGACAAGTACGGGCGTGACCTCACCGATCTGGCCCGGCAGGGCCGGATCGACCCGGTGATCGGACGGGACGACGAGATCGAGCAGACCATCGAGGTGCTCTCCCGGCGCGGCAAGAACAATCCGGTGCTCATCGGTGACGCGGGCGTCGGCAAGACGGCGGTCGTGGAGGGGCTCGCGCAGCGGATCGCCGAGGGGGACGTGCCGGACGGGCTCACCGGCCGTCGTGTGGTCGCCCTGGACCTGACGGGCGTGGTCGCCGGCACCCGTTTCCGCGGCGACTTCGAGGAGCGGATGAACAACATCGTCAACGAGATCCGCGCGCACTCCGACGAACTGGTCGTCTTCATCGACGAGCTGCACACGGTCGTCGGCGCGGGCGGCGGTGGCGAGGGCGGCACGATGGACGCGGGCAACATCCTCAAGCCGGCCCTGGCCCGCGGCGAGCTGCACATCGTGGGCGCCACCACGCTGGAGGAGTACCGGCGGATCGAGAAGGACGCGGCGCTGGCCCGCCGCTTCCAGCCGATCATGGTGCCGGAGCCGACGGTGCTGGACGCGATCGAGATCCTGCGCGGGCTGCGTGACCGTTACGAGGCCCACCACCAGGTGCGCTACACCGACGAGGCGCTGGTGGCGGCCGTGGAGCTGTCCGACCGCTATCTCACCGACCGCAGGCTGCCCGACAAGGCCATCGACCTGATCGACCAGGCCGGCGCCCGGGTACGGCTCGGCGCCCGCACCAAGGGCACCGACGTACGGGCGATGGAGCGCGAGGTCGAGCAGCTCGTCCGGGACAAGGACCAGGCGGTCGCCGACGAGCAGTACGAGCAGGCCACCCAGATCCGGGACCGGATCGGCGCGCTGCGGCGGCAGATCGCCGAGAGCAGCGGCGAGGACACGGCCGACGAGGGGCAGGACCTGGAGGTGACGGCCGAGGCCATCGCCGAGGTGGTGTCCCGGCGGACCGGCATCCCGGTCAGCCGGCTCACGCAGGCGGAGAAGGAACGCCTCCTCGGGCTGGAGAAGCATCTGCACCAGCGGGTGATCGGCCAGGAGGAAGCGGTCGCCGCGGTCTCCGAGGCGGTCATGCGCTCGCGCGCCGGGCTGTCCAGTCCCGACCGGCCGATCGGCAGCTTCCTGTTCCTCGGCCCGACCGGTGTCGGCAAGACGGAGCTGGCCCGCGCGCTCGCCGAGGCGCTGTTCGGCAGCGAGGAGCGGATGGTCCGGCTCGACATGAGCGAGTACCAGGAGCGGCACACGGTCAGCCGGCTGGTCGGCGCCCCGCCCGGTTACGTCGGTCACGACGAGGCCGGCCAGCTCACCGAGGTGGTGCGCCGGCACCCGTACTCGCTGCTCCTGCTGGACGAGATCGAGAAGGCGCACCCGGATGTCTTCAACATCCTGCTCCAGGTGCTGGACGACGGCCGGCTCACCGATTCCCAGGGCCGCACGGTCGACTTCACCAACACGGTGATCGTGATGACGAGCAACCTCGGCTCGGAGGCCATCGTCCGGCGCGGCGCGGGCATCGGGTTCGGGTCGGGCGGGGCCGGGGCCGACGAGGAGGCGCGGCGCGAGCAGATCCTGCGGCCGCTGCGTGAGCACTTCCGGCCGGAGTTCATCAACCGCATCGACGAGATCGTCGTCTTCCAGCAGCTCACCACCGACCAGCTGCGGAAGATCACCGACCTGCTGCTGGAGAAGACCCGCAGGCTGCTGCACGCGCAGGACATGGAGGTCGAGTTCACCGACGCGGCCGTCGACTGGCTGGCGAGCCGCGGCTACCAGCCCGAGTACGGTGCCCGGCCGCTGCGCCGCACCATCCAGCGGGAGGTCGACAACCAGCTGTCCCGGCTGCTCCTGGACGGGCGGATCGCACCGGGCAGCGAGGTGACGGTGGACGAGGCGGACGGCGGGCTCACGTTCCGCACCGAGACCATGCCGCCCACCCCCGCGTCCTGAACACCCGGGACGCGAAGGCGGGTCGGACAAGGCCCAGGACGCCGAAGGCCAGGACGCCGAAGGCCAGGACGCCGGAGGCCTAGTGGGCCGGGTCCACGACCATCGCGGAGCCGCCACCGCGCCGTACGGTCTCGGCGGCGGCCCGCCACTGGCCGTTCGGCAGGCGTTGGACGCCGGTCGCGGCGCCGATCTCCGGGTTGAGCTTGAAGCCGTGCCCGATGGCCTCCAGCCGGGTCCTCAACGCGCTGTCGTAGAGGGCGGGTTCGAGTTCGGTCTGGGCGGCGTTGCGCTGACTGGCGCGCGGGGCGGCGATCGCGTCGACGAGGGGCAGGCCGCGGTCGAGGAACTCGGTGAGGGTCTGGAGCACGGTGGTGATGATGGACGCGCCACCGGGTGAACCGAGGGCCACGACAGGCCTGTTGTGCCGGTCGAGCACGATCGTCGGGGAGATCGAGGAGCGCGGCCGCTTGCCCGGACCCGGCAGGTTCGGGTCGTGCACGGCCGGGTTGGCCGGGGCGAAGGAGAAGTCCGTCAGTTCGTTGTTGAGCAGGAAGCCCCGGCCGGGGACGGTGATGCCGCTGCCGCCGGTCTGCTCGATGGTGAGGGTGTAGGCGACGACGTTGCCCCACTTGTCGGCGACCGTGAGATGCGTGGTGTTCTCGCCCTCGTAGGTCGTCGGGGCGGCGGTGCCGGGGCCGGCGCAGGCCGCCGGGTGCCTCGGGTCGCCGGGCGCCAGGGGGCTGGTGAGGACGGTGTTGTCCTTGATGAGGCACGCGCGTGAGTCGGCGTAGCGCTGCGAGAGCAGTTCCTCGGTCGGTACGTCCTCGAAGGCGGGGTCGCCGACCCAGCGCCCGCGGTCGGCGAACGCGATCCGGCTCGCCTCGATGAAGTGGTGCAGGTACTGGACCTCGCTCGCCCGGGAAAGGTCGGTGCGCTCCAGGATGTTCAGGGCCTCGCCGACCGTGGTGCCGCCGGAGGAGGAGGGCGCGATGGAGTAGACGCCGAGCCCGCGGTACGAAGTCCGGGTGGGCGCCTGGAGTTTGGCGCGGTAGGCGGCGAGGTCCTTGGCCGACAGGCGGCCGGGCCGGGCGTTCCAGCCGGAACCGGGGTCCACGGGCGGCTTGTTGACGGTGTTCAGGACGTCCTTGCCGAGGTCGCCGCGGTAGAGCGCGTCGACGCCCTTGCGGCCCAGTTCCTCGTAGGTGCGGGCGAGGTCGGGGTTCTTGAACGTGGAGCCGACCACGGGCAGTTTGCCGCCGGGCAGGAACAGCCGTGCGGTGTCGGGGAAGTAGCGGAACCGGGTCTCGTTGCCCGCGGTCTGGGTGCGGAAGGTGTCGTCGACGGTGAAGCCGTCGCGGGCGATGCGCTCGGCGGGTTCGAGGACCGTGCCGAGCTTTCTGGTGCCCCACTTGTCCAGTGCCGTCGCCCAGGTGGCGGGCGTACCGGGGGTGCCGACGCTCAGTCCGCTGGTGACGGCGTCGGCGAAGGCGAGCGGTGTGCCGTTCTCCGTGAACAGGCCGGAGTCGGCGCTCAGCGGGGCGGTCTCGCGGCCGTCGATGGTGTGCACGGTGCGCGACTTGGCGTCGTAGTAGACGAAGTAACCGCCTCCGCCGATGCCGGAGGAGTAGGGCTCGGTGACGCCGAGTGCGGCCGCGGTGGCGACGGCCGCGTCGACCGCGTTGCCGCCCTTCTTCAGCACCGCGATGCCGGCGGCGGAGGCGTCCGCGTCGACGCTGGCCACGGCGCCGCCGTAGCCGACGGCGACCGGGACCTTGGCCGTCGTGGCACCCCCGGCGGGCGCGTTCTCGGCCGTCGTGGTGCTCCCGGTGGCGGGCGGTGCCGCCGCGCCCACCGACACCACGGCGGCCGAGACCGCAAGGACCGCCAGTTTCCGCGTGACAAGGCGACGCATCCGCACCTCCAGCGAGTGGACCGTTCGCGCAGCGTAGCCACAATTGTCCCGGCCTCAACAGTCTCATTTCGGCTGCTCCAGCGCGAACGGTACGCATCGAACACCGGTGCGTACCAACCGATCGGGCCGTCGGTGGGCCCGCTAGCATGCGCGCACATGACAGACGACCTGCTCCTCATCGTCCCCGGCGTGGCGGCGGCCGGCCTCGGCGTCGCCCTCGGGTGGCTGACCCGTACCCAGCTCTGGAAGCGAAGGCTGCGGCGCAAGCAGGCCTTCTTCGGACTGCCCGACAACTCCGAGTCGTTGCTCGTGGTCAACCGCGAGGCGGGCGGCCCCGAGCTGACCGTGCTGCGCCACGACGTGTTCGCGCTGCTCGAACTGGCCGCGCTCATCAAGGACTGCAACGCCAACGCCCAGATCGTCGCGCACGACGCGGCCCAGCAGGGGTTCGGGGAACGCACCGAGTTCTGCGTGGGCGGTCCCGCCTCCAACCGCCGGATGGCCGCCCATCTGAGCTCGCTGCTGCCGGGGGTGCGGGTCGACGTCGACGCCGAGCCCGGCCCCGAGCGCGGTGCCTTCCGGATAGGTGAGGAGAAGTACCTGCTGGATTCGGGCAAGAGCGAGTACGTACTGCTCGCGCGGCTCACCGCGGGCCAACGCCGGGAGGCCCGCCCGGTGTTCCTCTTCTGCGGCCAGCGCGCCATCACCAACCAGGCCGCGGCTCGCTATCTGGCACGCAACCACGAGCGGCTGGCCCGCAAGCACGGCGGCGCCTCCTTCGCCCTGCTGCTGCGGGTGGTCAACTCCCAGGCGTACGGCCCCGACGTCGTCGAGCTCGTCGCCGACGTGACCCGTGCCGCCCAGACGCCACTGCCCGTCCCGGACCCCGCCCTCGAGCCCAAGCCGGAGCCCAAGCCGCGGACGAGGTCCCCCCGGACCACGCCTCGCACCTCCTGAGTCCACCTCGCGAGTCCGCGAGTCCACCCCGCGCCACAAAACTTTACTCATGCGTAACTTACCGACGGGTTACCTCCAGTAAGGAAACCCGGTTACCGTCGGGTCACTTTGCTGTGTCGCGCGTGAGGAGTGACCCATGGGCCGAACGGGCGCGGAGCGCTTACGAGCAGGGGGGCGGCAGTCGCCGGGCAATCGCCCGCGCACGGCCCTGCGTACGATCACCGTGGGTGCCCTGTCGGCGACCCTGATCGCCGGCGGCGTCCTCGGGCTCGCACCCGCCGCTCAGGCGGCCGACGGCCGCGTCCGCTACGTCGACATCACCGGCGACGGCGGCATCGTCCTGAAGGCGAACGTCGTCACCCCCGCGGGCTCCGACGGCACCCGCCGCTACCCGCTGATCGTGCTGCCCACGAGCTGGGGCCTTCCCCAGATCGAGTACCTGGCCCAGGCGCAGCGGCTCGCCGACTCCGGCTACGTCGTCCTCACCTACAACGTACGCGGCTTCTGGCAGTCCGGCGGCGAGATAGAGGTGGCCGGTCCCTCCGACACCGCCGACGCGTCCCGGGTGATCGACTGGGCCCTCGCCCACACCCCCGCCGACGCCGGGCACATCGGCATGGCGGGCGTCTCCTACGGCGCCGGCATCAGCCTGCTCGCCGCCGCGCACGACCCGCGGATCAAGGCCGTCGCCGCGCTGAGCGGCTGGGCCGACCTGATCGACTCGATCTACTCCGGCCGCACCCAGCACGTCCAGGCCACCGCCCTGCTGGACATCGCCGGCGCGACCACCGGCCGCGAGAGCGCCGAGGCCCGGCAGGTCTTCGACGACTTCTACTCCTCGGACCTGGCCCACGAGCAGGACCTCCTCGCCTGGGGCAGGCAGCGCTCGCCCGCCACCTACCTGGACCGGCTCAACGCCAACGGACCGGCCGTCATGCTCGCCAACGCCTGGGGCGACACCATCTTCCCGGCCAACCAGTACGCCGACTTCTACGAGAAGCTGACCGGGCCCAAGCGGCTGGAGTTCCGCCCGGGCGACCACGCCACCGCCGAACTCACCGGACTGTTCGGCCTGCCCAACGACGTGTGGACCGACACCGGACGCTGGTTCGACCACTACCTCAAGGGCGCCGACAACGGCATCGACCGCGAACAGCCGGTCGAGCTCAAGTCCCGTTCCACCGGCGGCTACGAGGGCTATCCGGACTGGAAGTCGGTGGGCGCCGCCACCCGCAAGTTCGCCCTGGCCGGCACCACCACGATCCACACGAACGTCGATTCCGGTGCGGACGGCGGGATCGTCCTGCTGTCGAGCCTGCTCGACCAGGTCGCCCGGGTCCCCCCGATGGCGTGGGTCCCCCTGCTGCCCCGCCGTTGGGCGGCCGTCTGGCAGTCGGAGAGGTACGCCACCGCCCAGCGGGTGCGCGGCACCGCCCGGCTGCACACCACGCTCACCCCGACCAGGGAGAGCGGCACCCTCGTCGCGTACCTGTACGACGTGGGGCCGCTCGGCCTGGGCAGGCTGGTCAGCAACGCGCCGTACACCTTCCACGGGCGCACCCCGGGCGAGCCGTTCGGCCTCGACCTGGACCTGTTCTCCACGGCCTACGACGTCCCGGCAGGACACCGGCTCGCCCTGGTCGTCGACACGGTCGACCCGCTCTACATCGAGCACAACCCGTCCGGCGCGCAACTGACCTTCTCCTCGCCGGCGGACGACCCGTCGTACGTGTCGGTACCGCTGCGCGAGCAGTGATCTCCGGCCGCGGCCGGGCGGGTATGGCTCTGCGCGCTGCCGCCCCCTACGGTCGGGGTGCCGTGGGGGGTTCCCCGCCCGGCAGCGGTGTCCCGGGGCCGGCCGCGGTCAGCTCCACGGCCCGTGTCTTGGGACTGCGCCGCTCCCACCGGGACACCCGGCCGGCGAACCAGGAGAGCAGCATGCACATTCCGATGTAGATCGGCGAGATCACCATCACCACCGGGATGAACGGCAAATCGTAGTCGAGGTTCGAGGCGATGAGTTTTCCGGCATGGAGAAACTCCTCGTAGGTGATGAGGTAGCCGAGGGAGGTGTCCTTCAGCGCCACCACCAACTGGCTGATGATGGCGGGCAGCATGGCCCGTACCGCCTGGGGCACCAGGACATGGACCATGACCTGTGTCTTGCGCATCCCGAGCGCGAACGCGGCTTCCCGCTGGCCGCGTTCCACGGCGTTGACGCCCGAACGGAACACCTCGGCGAGCACCGAGCCGTTGTAGAGCGTCAGTCCGGCGACGAGGGCGGTCAGCGGCTGCGCCCGCAGGGCCACGAAGATGAAGAAGATCATCACCAGTACCGGCATGGCCCGGAAGAACTCCACGACGACCGTGGCGAGCACGCGCAGCGGCCGGTGCTCCGACAGCCGGCCGGTCGCCAGCACCCCGCCGAGCACCAGCGAGAGCCCGGCCGCCAGGGCGAAGGCCTTCAGCGTGTTGCCGAGACCGCGCAGCAGCAGCTCCTGGATCCCCTGGTAGGCGAAGGGCATCCACTTCGTGTACGTGAACTGCTCGGTGTCGAAGAGGAGATACAGGATCCAGGCCAGCAGGCCGAGGATGACGGCTGCGGCCACGACCGAGTAGATCCGGTGCCGCCGCCGGGTCCGGGGTCCCGGTACGTCGTAGAGGGCGGTGGCGGTGGCGGGTGTCAACGGGCGACTCCCCACTTCTTCTCCAGCGCGTTGAACAGCGCGCTGATGGCGAACGTGATGATCAGGTAGCCGACGGCGATCCAGACGAACGTCCAGACGATGTTGTAGCCGAGCTCGCTGAGCGTCTTGTAGGTGCCGAGCAGCTCGGTGACGCTGAACGCGCCCGCGATCGCGGAGTTCTTGGCGAGCGCGATGAGGGTGGAGCCGACCGGTGGGATCACCGAGCGGAACGCCTGCGGCAGGACGACCAGGTTCAGGGTCTGCGCGAAGCTCATCCCGAGGCTGCGGGCCGCCTCGCCCTGTCCCGTGGGCACGGTGTTGATGCCGGATCTCAGCGCCTCGCAGATGAACGCCGAGGTGTAACAGCCCAGGGCGAGGACGGCGAACACCTCGAAGGGCAGGACGATGCCGAACCGGGGCAGTCCCAGCAGTACCGCGAAGAACAGCAGGGTCAGCGGGGTGTTGCGCAGCACGGTCACCCACGCCGTGCCGAAGACCCGCAGCGAGCGCACCGGCGCGACCCGGAAGGAGGCCATGACGAAGCCGAGGAGCAGGGCCAGCACCGAGGAGTAGACGGTGAGTTCGAGGGTGCCGAGGAAACCCTCGGCGTAGAGGGAGAAGTTGTCGATCAGAACGTTCATGTACCGGCCTGGTAGCGGTCGATCGGGGGCGGGGTCGGCGCGGGCACTCCGGACAGGCCGAGCGTGGCCTCGTACGCCTTCTTCCAGTCGCCGTTCCTCTCACGGGCCTCCAACGCGTCGTCGAGGGCGAGGCGCAGGGCGTTGTCGCCGTGCGGGACGCCGATGCCGTAGGGCTCCTCGGAGAAGGGCCTGCCGACCACCTTGAGTTCGTCGGGTGCCTTCGCCGCGTAGCCGATGAGGATCGCGTCGTCGGTGGTGACGGCGTCGACCTGGTAGGTGAGCAGGTTGTCGACGCAGACGGAGTAGGTGTCGTAGGCGACGAGTACCGCCTTCGGATAGTGCTCCTTGATGCGCTGGTACGGGGTCGAACCGGCCGCCGAGCAGACGCGCTTGCCGTCGAGGTCCTGCGGGCCGTGGATGTCCTTCTCGTCGGCGCGCACCAGCAGCGACTGTCCGGCCAGGTAGTAGGGCCCGGCGAAGCCGACGAGCTTCTTGCGGTTGTCGTTGATGGTGTAGGTGCCGACGTAGTAATCGATCTGGCCGTTCTGCAGAGCGGTCTCCCGGTTCGCGGAGGCGATCGTCTTGAAGTGGATCCTGGCGGGGTCGAAGCCGAGCGAGGCCGCCGTCATCTTGGCGATCTCGATGTCGAAGCCGGAGTAGGTGCCGGCCGCCGGGTCCTTCTCGCCGAGGTAGGGCTGGTCCTCCTTGACGCCGACGACGAGGTACCCGCGCTTCTTCGCCCTGGTCCAGGTCGGTGAGCCGGGCAGCCGGAAGTCCTCCGCCACCGCGTAGTGCGGAAGCCGTTCGGGCGCGGGCCCCTTGCCCGGCGGGCTGCCCTCCTTGCCGCAGGCGGCGAGGAGGAGGGCCGTCAGCACGGCCAGGACGGTGGACACACGTGTGCTGCGGAATGTGGTGCGGAACATGCGACGCGCTCCCCGCTCAGTGCTTGAGGATCTTGGACAGGAAGTCCTTGGCGCGGTCGGTGCGCGGGGCGGTGAAGAACTCCTCCGGGGGGCGGTCCTCGACGATGCGGCCGTCGGCCATGAACACCACACGGTTGGCGGCCGAGCGGGCGAAGCCCATCTCGTGGGTGACGACGACCATGGTCATGCCGTCGCGGGCGAGCTGCCGCATGACCTCCAGCACCTCGTTGATCATTTCGGGGTCGAGGGCCGAGGTCGGCTCGTCGAACAGCAGGGCCTTGGGCGTCATGGCCAGGGCGCGGGCGATGGCCACCCGCTGCTGCTGGCCGCCGGAGAGCTGGGCGGGGTACTTGGGCGCCTGGGCGGCGAGGCCGACGCGGTCGAGGAGTTCGAGCGAGCGTCGGTCGGCCGCCTCCCGGCCGCGCTTGCGGACCTTGATCTGCGCCAGGGAGACGTTCTGGAGGACGGTCTTGTGGGCGAAGAGATTGAAGGACTGGAAGACCATGCCGACGTCGGCGCGCAGCCGGGCGAGGGCCCTGCCCTCCTCGGGCAGCGGCCTGCCGTCCAGCCTGATCGTCCCGGACTCGACCGGCTCCAGCCGGTTGATCGCCCGGCACAGGGTCGACTTGCCGGACCCGGACGGGCCGATGACGACGACCACTTCCCCCTTGCCGACGGTGAGGTGGATGTCCCGCAGAACGTGCAGCTCCCCGAAGTGCTTGTTGACGCCGTGCAGCTCGATCAACGGATCGACAGCCATGCCCACCGGTACTCACCCTCAGCCGTTTCGTGGTCGCCGCAAACTATCCAGCCGACGATCAAGCCCCGGCACGACACGCACCTTTCCGGCATAAGCCGTATTTACGGTGCTCGACCGCTCACGGCCGTGCCCGGCCCGGCCCTTCCCGTCGTCCGCCCGGAGGGCGGGCGGGAAAGGCCGGACAGGACCTACGCCTCGGCCACCTCCGCGTACAGCTGGGACAGTTCGGGCACCCCGCTCGCGGCCCATTCGTGTCCGGCGGTCACCACGTCGAACTCCCGGCCGGAGGCGAGCCGTATGACCGGCTGCCCGCCGGGCCACACCTCCCAGACGGCGCCCGGCACGGTACGCACGATCACCGTGCCCAGATAGAGCCCCGCGTCGTTGCCCAGCCAGGGCAGCACCTCGTCGTCGTCGCGCCAGCGTGGCACCAGTTGGTCGAGCGCCTCCAACGAGGCGGCGGAATCGTCGAGTTGGACGCCCTCCTGGGACGCCTGCGAGCGCAGCAGCTCACACTCGGACAGAAGTTCGGCGACCCCCTCGGGGTCGGCGGAGAACGTCGCACCGTCGCTCTTCTTGCGCCGGTTGCCCAGGAAAGGGATGTTCATACGTCCAGCGTGTCATTCGCACCCGCGTGCGCACCACAGGCGCGCGCGACTGCTCGTCCCGGTGCTTTTCACCACGCCTGCGTGCATGGCGCGTTGACCATGGTCGACGGTGTCCCTACCTTCACCGTGCGTATGCGTGCGACCGGTCATCGGGAGGAGTCCGTACGTGCACCGAGGTGTCCGGGGTGTCCCGCTGGCGCTCGCCCTGTTCACGACGTCCCTGGTCCCGGCGTCCGCCGCCCGGGCCACCGCCCCGCCGTCGTCCGCCCCGCTACCGCTGGAGCGGTTCTTCGACAACGTTGCCGTCAGTCACGACGCACGGCCCGCCGAGGCCGACTTCGACGGCTCGGGCGCCTCGCTTTCGGCCCGGGACCTGCGGGCAGCGGGCTGGCTGCCCGGCCGCACCCTCACCGTGCAGGGGGCGGCGCTGGTCTGGCCGCGCCGGCGGCCCGGCGAGCCGGACAACGTACGGGCCGACGGACAGCAGGTGCGTCTGCGGGGGCGCGGCGACGCCGTCGCCTTCCTGGTGGCCGGCACGCGCGGCGGCACGGTCGCCGGTTCCGGCACGGTCACCTACGCGGACGGCCGCCGCTCCCCGTACCTGCTCACCACCCCGGACTGGCGCCGCGGCCCGCTCGCCACCAAGGCGGTGGCGCTCCCGCACGTCAACGGACCCGGCGGCCGGCGCACCGGCAAGGCCCGGCTGTACGTCGTGACGGTGCCGCTGCTGCCGGGCCGCACGGTCGCCTCCGTACAGCTGCCGCGCACGGCCGGGCTGCATGTGTTCGCCCTGTCGGTGCGGGCGGCGGCGAGGGGCTGGAGCGGCACCTGGGCCACGGCCACCTCCGGCGTGACGGCCGTGGGGCCCTGGACCGACCGCACGCTGCGGCTCGTGGTGCACACCTCGGTGGGCGGGCGGCGGGTGCGGCTGCGCTTCGACAACACCTTCGCCTCCGCCCCGGTCCGCATCGGTGCGGCGACGGTGGCGGTGCGGGCGGCGGGCGCGGCCGCCCGGGGCAGGCCGGTGCGGCTCGCCTTCCGGGGTGCGCGGGGCGTCGTCATCCCGGCGGGGGCGCAGGCGGTCAGCGATCCGCTGGGGTTCCGGGTGCCCGCCGACGCCGATCTGCTGGTGAGCTTCCACCTCCCGGGCACGGTGCGGACGGCGCCCGGGCACCGGCTCGCGGTCCAGCAGTCTTACCTGAGCGCACCGGGCGACCGCACGGCCGACCGCCGGGCGGCGGCATACACCCCGGCGCTGACGTCCTGGCCGCTGCTGACCGGGGTGGACGTGCGCGGCGGGCCGGGGTCCCTGGTCACCCTGGGCGACTCGATCACCGACGGGGACCGCTCCACCCCGGACACCGACCGGCGCTGGCCCGACGTGCTCGCCGCCCGTCTGCTGCGGCAGTACACGGCGCCCCGCTACGGCGTCCTGAACGCGGGCATCGCGGGCAACCGGGTGGTCACCGACCGCTACCCGGGCGACGGCGTCCTTGCCGGCGGCTCCGGGGTGAGCGCGCTGCACCGCCTCGACCGGGACGTGTTCGCCCAGACCTCGGTACGCACCGCGCTCGTCTTCGAGGGCGTGAACGACCTGGGGGCGGGCACCACGGCATCCCGGCTCGTCGCCGGGCTGCGGGAGATCGCGGACCGGGCGCACGACCGAGGTGTGCGGGTGCTGGCGGCGACCGTCCTGCCGTGCGGGGGAAGCTCCCGGTGCACACCGGCCGTCGACGCCGAGCGGGCCGAGGTCAACACCTGGATCCGGGACTCCGGGGTGTTCGACGGAGTCCTCGACTTCGACGCCGTCCTGCGCGACCCCGCGCACCCCACCCGGATGCTGCCCGGCTACGACAGCGGGGACCACCTGCACCCCGGTGACGCCGGGCTGGCCGCCCTGGCGGAGTCGGTGGACCTGACCCTGCTCTGAGGACCTCCGAACGAGGAGTGGGACCCGGCGGGGACCGGCTACACGTCCAGGTCCACGACCACCGGCGCGTGGTCCGAGGCGCCCTTGCCCTTGCGCTCCTCCCGGTCCACGTACGCGTCCTTGACCGCCTTCGAGAACGGCTCGTTGCCGTACACCAGGTCGATGCGCATCCCGCGGTTCTTGGGGAAGCCGAGCTGGCGGTAGTCCCAGTACGTGTACGGGTGCGCGTACTTCAGCGGTCGCGGCACCACGTCGGACAGGCCCGTCCCGCGCAGTTCGGCCAGGGCGGCGCGCTCGGCGGGCGTGACATGGGTGAGGCCCTCGAAGACGGCCACGTCGTACACGTCGTCGTCCGTCGGAGCCACGTTGTAGTCGCCGAGGACGGCGAACGGGCGCGCACCGCCCGCGTCGCCCGCGACGGCCGCCTTCAGGGCCTCGAACCACTGGAGCTTGTAGGCGTAGTGCGGGTGGCCGACCTCGCGTCCGTTGGGCACGTACACCGACCAGACGCGGACCGGGCCGCAGGTCGCGGAGACCGCCCGGGGCTCCTCCACGCCCTCGTAACCGGGGTCGCCGGGCAGGCCCTTGACCACGTCGTCGAGGCCGACGCGGGAGATCACCGCCACACCGTTCCACCGGCCGGTGGCGTTCACCGCGGCCTCGTAGCCCAGCTCGCGCAGCTGGTCGAACGGGAACTGCGCCTCGGCGAGCTTGGCCTCCTGGAGGCACAGCACGTCCGTGCCGCTGCTCTCCAGCCAGGCCAGCAACCTCGGCAGACGGGCGGTGATCGAGTTCACGTTCCAGGTGGCGATGCGCATGCACCACAACCTACCGGGCGGGTACGACAACGGCCCCGATCCCGCTCCCCCGCTACAGCTGCGCCGACGTCCCCGAGGCCAGCCGCAGGTGCTCCGTGCCGCCGAGGGCGCCGATCTGCCGGTCGTAGATCGGGCGGGCGAGGTCGGTGAGCAGGGCGTCGTGGATGTCGTAGGCGCGCTGCGGCTTGACCTCGCGGACGTAGTCGATGACCTCGGAGATCTTGTTCCACGGGGCCATCACCGGCAGCATCAGGGTCTCCACCGGGTGGTCGGGGACGGTGAGCGCGTCGCCCGGGTGGAAGAGCCGGCCGCCGTCGACCAGGTAGCCGACGTTCGTGATGCGCGGAATGTCCGGGTGGATCACCGCGTGCAGCTCGCCGTGCACCTGGACGTCGAACCCGGCCGCGGTGAAGGAGTCGCCGTGACCGACGGTGTGCACCCGCCCGGGGAAGGCGGCCGAGAGCTGGTCCGCGACGGACGCGAGGGTCCAGACCTCGACGGCCGGGTCCGCCTCCAGGGCGGCCCGCAGCCGCCCCTCGTCGAAGTGGTCGGGGTGCTCGTGGGTGACGAGGATCGCGTCCGCGCCGAGCGCGGCGTCCTCCTCGCTGAACATCCCGGGGTCCAGGACGAGCGTCCGGCCGTCCTTCTCCAGCCGGACACAGGAATGCGCCTTCTTCGTGAGCTTCATGAGTCCCATCCTGCCCCCGCCGGCCCGGCGGCGGGGGCTGACCACGGCGCCCGGGACGCGTCCCCGGTCCGCGGGTCACTCGGCGAGCGTGGTCTCCTCGCGGATGACCTGCTGGGCCACCCTGAACGCGCTGTTCGCCGCCGGCACCCCGCAGTAGACGGCCGCCTGGAGCAGCACTTCCCTGATCTCGTCCGGGGTGAGGCCGTTGCGCAGCGCGGCCCGGGTGTGGAACGCGAGCTCCTCCAGGTGGCCCCCCGCGACCAGCGCGGTGAGGGTGACACAGCTGCGCGAGCGCCGGTCGAGTCCGGGCCGGTCCCAGATCTCGCCCCACGCGTAGCGGGTGACGAAGTCCTCGAAGTCGCCGGAGAAGTCGTCGGCCTGCGACAGCACCCGGTCGACATGGGCGTCGCCGAGCACCTCCCGGCGCACCTTCAGCCCGGTCTCGTACCGGTCCGTCTCGCCCCAGGACTGCGCCGGTACGACGGCCGGGGCGATCGCGGCGATGGGCGCCACGGGCTGGAGCAGGGCGGGGACCGGGCCGGCCGGGGCCGGCGGAAGGGCGACCTGACCGGTGGCCGAGTCGAAGCCGGGATCCCAGGCGGTCGAGAAGTGGTTGACGAGCAGGTCGGTGACGGCGGCCGGCTGCTCCACCGGGACCAGGTGGGAGGCGCCGGGGACGACCGCGAGACGGGCGTCCGGGATACCGGCCACCAGGGTGCGGGCCTCGGCGGGGCCGGTGACCTGGTCCTCCGAGCCGACCAGGACGAGGGTCGGCACACCGACGCGGGCCAGTTCGTCCCGCACGTCGAACACGGCGAGCGCCTCGCAGGCCGCGATGTAGCAGCCGGGGTCGGTGGTGCGCACCATCTGCACCGCCCACTCGGTGATCGCGGGCTGGGCGGCCGCGAACCCGCCGGTGAACCAACGGTCCGGGGAGGAGCGGGCGATGGGGTCGAGCCCGTTCGTGCGCACGACCACCCCGCGCCGGCGGAACTCGTCGGCCGTGCCGAACCGGGGCGAGGCGGCGATCAGCACGAGCGAGGCGAGCCGCTCGGGGTACCGCAGGGCCAGCTCGACACCGATCGCGCCGCCGAGGGAGCATCCCGCGTATCCGAAGCGCTGCACGCCGAGCGCGTCGAGCGTGGCCAGCAGCCGGTCGGTCAGATCGGACACCGCGCCCGCCGGGTGCGCGGGCGCACCGCCGTGTCCGGGCAGGTCGAACCGGAAGACCCGCCACTGCCTGGTCAGTTCCGGGACCTGACGGTCCCACATGTGCCAGGTGGTCCCCAGTGAGGGACCCAGGATCAGGACGGGGGCGTCTTCCGGGCCGTCGAAGCGGTATTGCAGGCTGTTCGGTGGTGTCTCGCTCACCCTTCTGACCCTCTCATGTATCACAGAAGCACCTATACCAGGGCCCACAGGGAGGCGCGCCGTGTCGTGCCGCAAAGGCCGAAACTTGCAGGAAACGGTCGCGTTGGAGAGCGGAGTTCCGCACCAGGCCGACGATCGAGACCGGTCGAGGTAAATCAAGGTCGATCGAGGTCGATCGAGGTCGATCGAACAGGGCTGCCACGACGTGCCCGGTACCGCCCGTGACGGTGTCGCCGGTCGGTCAGAACGCGTCGCCGCTGCCGCCCAGGCCGGTCAGGGCGCCGACCGGGTCGAGGTCGGGTCCGGGATCAACGAGCCCACCGCCCACGCCTACGCCGGCACGGCCATCCGCCTACTCGCCGAACGCACGCCGGGCCTCCTGAAGGTACTGCGCAAAACCGATGTGGACTATCCCGATACACCCCAAACTTTGACAGAAACACCCTAGGGCATTCCCGCAAGGCAGCTACCAAGCATTCGCAGCTTAAATCCATTTAAGCCACTTTTTTCTTCCCTACTGAGATGTCAGTCCCGTCCCTAGACCCCTTAAGGTATGCCACATTTTCCGGATGCGGTGCGATCAGGCAGCGGAGGGCTACGATGCGCTCGAAAAAGGTCGGAGCCGGGATCGAAATCACAGGTTTCGATGGACCGGTATTCCCGTTGGTCTACCGTTCACCTGCGGGCGATATGGAGTTGGTGGCCGCTTCTTCCGGGCGACTGACCCGGTGGCATGTCGAATCAGGCCGCCCGCTGGGGGAATTCCAGGCGCCCGAGAACGCATCCACCGAAACGTTCGAGTTGAAAGCACTCGTGCTCACCGACGGGCAGGTGCGTATCGCGGCCGGAGACGAGGACGGACTCTGCCTGTGGGACGGGCTGAGCGGGCAACTTCTGGCCGACGCGGTCGGGAACGATCGGATCTACCAGGTCGCCGAAGGACCGGCGAGCGATGGACGGGTCCTGCTCGTCGGCACGGGAGCGAAGGGACTGCACCTGTGGGATCCGGTCACCGCCACACCCTTGACCCCTCCGCTGGAACACTTGGGCGACGCGGTCGCCGTGACCCTGGCGGCATTGCGCGGCGGGCCCTCGTTGATCGTGACGGGAGACCATGAAGGGGTACGGCGTTGGCAGGGAGACCTCTGCGAGGCGCCGTTCGGCGAGGAGATCGACGCGCCTCACATCGACATGCTGACGACTGTGCACACCGAGGACGGGCGAACGCTGATCGTCGGCGTGGTGGAGGAGGGCGAGGTGGTCTGCCGCTGGGACGCCGAGACGGGTGAGGAGGTCGGCTCGCCGATTCCGGTCGCGGGGGAATTCGTGAGGATCGCGACGGCTACCGTGTCGGACAGGCTGCGGCTGTTCACGGCAGACCAGGACGTGGTGCACCAGTGGGACCTACTGTCCGGCGCATCACTCCAACAGACGTTTGCTGGATCGTTCGTCTCCGCGGTGTCCCTTCCGGACGGGAGCGCTCTCCTCGCAGCGGGGACGAGGGGCGGAATGCTGACCACCCACCGCCTGGCTTGAGCGTCGAGGTCGGCAGGCTCCCCGCCGACCTCCCCAAAACCGGATTGCTCCGCGCACGGGAAAGCGCAGAGCCGCGGCACAAGAGGGGGCCGCACCGGACACCGCGCATCGGCGTAGCCCGCCAGGCGCAGAAGTCCCGCCGGAGCGTTCCGGCGGGACTTCGCCGTCTCACGCGCTGTTCCGGGGCGATCAGCGTGTCGGGCAGCTTGTCCGGCTGAAGGGCCGTGCCCGGCCGTCGGCTCCGTGAGCGAGGGCTCCGCAGCCTGCGCACGGCTGTCGCCGGTCGGTCAGAACGCGTCGTCGCTGCCGCCCAGGCCGGTCAGGGCGCCGACCGGGTCGAGGTCGGGGGTGCCGCGGGGCCACCAGTCGTCGGCGCCGGGGTCCGACTCGTAGGCGTACCACAAGCCGTCGCGGCCGAAGCGGAGTTGGACCCGGCCCTGGGGGTGGGTGAGGCGGTTGCGGGCGGGGCGGAAGGCGGGCAGGTCGGCGGCGAGCAGCAGGGGGCGGGCGCGGTCGAAGCGTCCGGCGGGCGGGTCCCAGGGCTCTTCGAGGACCATGAGCCCTTCGAGTCCGCCCTGCCGCCAGGCGGCGACCGCGCGGGCCAGTTCGGCCGGGGTGCGGCCGACGGCGGCGGAGAGCGAGGAGTAGAGGGTGCGGGTGCCCGCGGTGAGTCCGGAACCGGGGCGGGCCGCGGCCAGCCGGACCGCGTCCTGCCACAGCGTCAGTTCCCCCGCCTCGTCCTGTCCGGTGCTCAGCAGGGCGTGGGCGCGAGCGGCGGCGTCGGTGGCCAGCTGGTCGAGCGCGAACGGGTCGGGACCGCCCGGCACCGAGGGGTAGACGGGCGGCTGCCCGGGATGGGCCGGCAGGGGCGACGGGGGCGGAAGGGGCGGGAGCCGGCGCTCCGCCAGGGCGTCGGTGGCCCGCACTCCGGGGAGCGGCTCGGGTTCTCTGTCCTGGGCGGCGCGGGCCGCCCGGGCGGCGCTCAGCCGGGACAGCGCGTCGACCAGTTCGCGCTCGCTGCGGCCGCGCAGCAGGAGCAGTACGAAGGGGTCGGCGTCCAGCAGACGGGCCGTCTGGAAGCAGAGGGCCGCAGCGTGTTTGCAGGGGTGGCCGTGGTCGGGGCAACTGCACTGCGGTTCCAGGTCGCCGGCGCCGGGCAGGAGCGGGACCCCGCAGTCGGCGAGGGACTGGGGCATCTCGCCGTCGAGCAGCGCGGCGATGTGCCCCGGCCGGTCGGCGGCCACGTCCAGGAAGTGCTCCCAGTCGGTGTCGTCGAGGGTGCGCAGGCGCACCTGGACACGGTAAGGGCGGGGGCGGCTGCCCTGTACGTAGGCCAGGACGAGTCCGGGGGTCACCGTGATCGCGTCCACGTGCCCCTGTGCCGCGTAGGCCCTGCCGCGCGCCAGCCGTTTGGCGTCCAGTGCGCCCTCCTCCAGCGCGGCGACCCAGGCGTTCCCCCACCAGCTCTCGACGAACCGGCCGTCCCCGGCCTCGCCCTCGCCCCCTCCGGACAGGGGCGGGAAGGCGGGGAAGGTGCGGCGCAGGTCGCCGTCCCGGCGGGGGGAGGCCATGGACCGGGGGACACGGGGAGCGGCGCCGGGCACGGCCGGGGAGGACGTGAGGGGTGCGGGAGGTTCAGGAGGTGCGGGGCGAGCCGGGTGTGCGAGGGGTGCAGGCGGTGCCAGGGGTGCGGGCGGTGCGGTGGTGTCCGCGGCGACGAGGTCCGAGGGGTCGGCAGTTGAGGGGGCGAGGTCCGAAAGGTCGGCGGTAGAGGGGGCCGCGTTCGAGGGGGCGGCGGTCGGGGGAGCGACAGCCGCCGGGTCGGCAGCCGAGGGGGCGACGCGCCCGGGGCCGGGCGGCACGGGACCGGCCGTCGGGGAATCGAGCTCGGGGGCAGCCGAGGACCAGGTGTCGGACTCCGCCGGTGTCATCGCGTCGGACGGCATCCGGAAGGCGTCGGCGAGCAGCGCCCTCAGTGCCCGGGCCCTGGCGCCGGGTGTGTCGGCGCGTGCGGGGGCCGGGCGCCGGGCGGAGCCGCGCTCGGGCCGGGCCGGGGCGTCGGCACGCGGTTCCCCGGTGTCCGTGTGGGCCTGCCGCGCCTCGGCACGGGCGGCCCGCAGGGCCTCTCGGGCGGCATCCCCGGGGCGCGCGCGGCGCGGTTCGGGCGCGCCCTCCCCGGCCGTGGCAGGAGCGCCCGTCGAGACGGCGGAGGGCGGGGTGGGCATGCCCGTCGCGCCCTCCTCCGCGAGGCTCCCGGCGGGGGCGGCCCCGGTCTTCCCGGAACGGACGGATACGACAGGGCCGTCCCCGGCCATACCCATGGACGCACCACTGGCCTTGCCCCGGTCCCTGCCGGTTCCGGAGTCGGGGCTGGTCCTGGAGCCGGGGCTGTTCCTGGAGTCGGGGCTGAAGCTGGAGTCGGGGCTGGTCCTGGAGCCGGAGCTGAACCTGGAGTCGGGGCTGAAGCTGGTGTCCGTGCCGGTGCCGGTATCGCTGCCGATGCCGGTATCGGTGTGGGTACCGGTATCGGTGTGGGTGCCGGTGCCGGTGTCGCTGCCGGTGCCGGTGTCGCTGCCGAGGTCGTCGTCGGCGTGTGCGTGGGCGTGGGCGCCAGGGTTTGCTTCCCGCTGCGCGTCCGAGTCAGTGCCCGCGCCCGCCCCCGGGTCCGCGGTGCGGCTCGCGGCCACGGCTCGGCGTAGTGCCGCGCGGGCCGCGTCGGCCGGTCCGGTCCGGCCGTTCCCGGGCTTCTCGGCGGCGGGACGTCGCCCGTCCGGCTCCCCGGAGCCCGCAGGTTCCGTACGGACCGCGCGGCCCTGCGGGACCCGGCCGTCCTGCGGGTCCCTCCCGGCCACTGCCCCGGTCGCGGTCGCCGCTTCCTCGCCGGCCGCCCCGACGCCCCCGCCCGCACGCTCCCGCGCCGCCCGCAGGGCACGGCGCGCCGCGTCGGCCGGGCGCTCCTCGACAGCCGGGCGCTCCTCGACGGCCGGGCCCTCCTCGGCTGCCGACCGCGGTGCCTCGTCCGGGGAGCGGACCGTGTGTGCCGGCGTCTGCGCCGCGGGTGTCGCCTCGTCCGGCGGTTCCTCCGCCGACGTCCCCCGCACCGGTGTCTCCTCCGTCGCCATCACGCCTCCCTGCGCAGCGACACCAGGTCGGTCAGCTCGCGGTGCGTCAGTTCGGTGAGGGCCGACTCGCCGGAGCCGAGGATCGCGTCGGCGAGGGCGCGCTTGGACTCCAGCATCTGTGCGATGCGGTCCTCGACCGTGCCCTCGGTGATGAGGCGGTGGACCTGGACCGGCTGGGTCTGGCCGATGCGGTAGGCGCGGTCGGTGGCCTGTTCCTCGACGGCCGGGTTCCACCAGCGGTCGAAGTGCACGACATGGCCCGCGCGGGTGAGGTTGAGGCCGGTGCCTGCGGCCTTCAGGGACAGGACGAGGACGGGGGTCGCGCCGCTCTGGAAGCGGTCCACCATGCGCTCGCGCTCCGGCACGGCCGTCCCTCCGTGCAGGAGGTCCATGGGGATCGCGCGGGCGGCGAGGTGGGCGGCGATCAGCCGGGCCATGCCGACGTACTGGGTGAAGACGAGTGCCGAGCCGTCCTCGGCCAGCAGGGTGTCCAACAGCTCGTCGAGCAGGGCGAGTTTGCCGGAGCGGGCGGCGAGCCGGTCGGCCGGTGCGGCCGCCTCCTTGAGATAGAGCGCGGGGTGGTCGCAGATCTGCTTCAGCGCGCCCAGCAGTTTCAGGACCAGCCCCCGGCGGGCGATCCCCTCGGCGGTCTCGATGGCGAGCAGCGACTCGCGCACCACCGCCTCGTAGAGCGCGGCCTGTTCACGGGTTAGCGGGACGGGGTGGTCGGTCTCCGTCTTGGGCGGCAGTTCGGGGACGATGCCGGGGTCGGACTTCTTGCGGCGCAGCAGGAAGGGGCGGACCAGCCGGGCCAGCCTGGCCACCGCCTCCTCGTCCTCGCCGTTCTCCACGGCACGGGCGTGCCGGGCCCGGAAGGACTTCAGCGGGCCGAGGAGTCCCGGTGTGGTCCAGTCGAGCAGGGCCCAGAGTTCGGAGAGGTTGTTCTCGACGGGGGTGCCGGTGAGCGCCACGCGGGCGGGGGACGCGATGGTGCGCAGCGCCTTCGCCGTGGCCGAGTAGGGGTTCTTGACGTGCTGTGCCTCGTCCGCGACGACCATGCCCCAGCGCTGCCCGGCCAGCGTCGGCGCGGCCGAACGCATCGTGCCGTACGTGGTGAGGACGAATCCGTCGGTCAGGTCGTCGAGGGTGCGGTCCGGGCCGTGGTAGCGGCGGACGGGGACGCCGGGGGCGAACCGGGTGATCTCGCGCTGCCAGTTGCCGAGCAGCGAGGCCGGGCACACCACCAGGGTCGGTTCGCTGCGGGCGCGCTTGAGATGCAGGGCGATGAGGGTGATCGTCTTGCCGAGCCCCATGTCGTCGGCGAGGCAGCCGCCGAGGCCGAGGGAGGTCATCAGGTCGAGCCAGGCCAGGCCGCGCAGCTGGTAGTCGCGCAGGGTGGCGGCCAGGCCCGGGGGCGGCTCGGCGGGCCGCACACCGGCGGTCAGCCGGTCGCGCAGGGCGGCCAGGGCGCCGACCGGGACGGCCTCGACCGTCTCCCCGTCGACCTCCGCGCTGCCGGTGAGCGCGACGGACAGGGCGTCGACCGGGTCGAGGAGCGCCAGTTCACGGCGGCGCGCCTTGCGGACGAGCGCCGGGTCGACCAGGACCCACCGGTCGCGCAGCCGTACGACCGGGCGGTGGGCCTCGGCGAGGATGTCCATCTCGGCCTCGCTGAGCGGGTCGCCGCCGAGCGCCAGCTGCCAGCTGAACCGCAGCAGGTCCTCGCCCTCGAAGAAGCCGGTGCCGTCGGTCGCCGAGCCGGGCGCGGACCGCACGACCGCCGTGGCGGTGAGGTCCTGGGCCAGGTCGCGCGGCCAGTGCACGGCGACTCCGGCGGCCGCGAGCCGGCCGGCCGCGGCGCCGAGCAGGTCGCCCACCTCCTCCTCGGTCAGGGCCAGGACGTCGGGCGTGTCCTGCTCGGCCAGCCGGTCCAGCGGGGGCCAGACGCGTGCGGCGCGTCGCACGGCGAGCGCGGCGTCCACCCGGGCGCGGGGTCCGAAGGCGGCGTCCGCTTCGCCCGCCCACAGGGCCGCCGCGTCGGCCACGAGGGTGGGGTCGGCGAGGCTGTGCACCTGGAGTACGGCCGCGCCCGCGCTGCGCACCCGCTCGCCGGTGTCGAACAGGTCGTACGCCGACAGGTCCAGGCGCAGTGAGATCCGTACGCCCGCGTCCATGCCGGCGGCGACCTCGGCGGCCCAGTCGGCGGCGCCGGGCAGTCGCTGCGGGCGGCGGTCGGCGAAGGGCCTGCCGCAGGCGTACGGCGCGGCGGGGGTGCGCGGGAGGGTGTCCGCGACCGCGTCCAGGAAGGCGCGCATCAGCGCCTCGGGCTGTGGCAGCCGCAGCGGTCCGGGGCCGGTCAGCGGCACGGCGTGTCCCTCGTACGGGAGGGCCGCGGCGACCGCCCGCAGATGGGCGACGTCGTCGGGGTCCAGGGGGCCGGCCCGCCAGGCGTCGTGGCCCGTGCGGGTGAGTCCGGGCAGCAGCCGGCCGCGGGCGGTGAGCCGCAGCGCGTGCAGGGCGACGGCGCCCCAGCAGACGGTGGCGGGGTGGGCCGCCGGGTCGCGGCGGGCCCGCACGAGCAGGGGCAGGGCCTGGTCCAGCGGCAGCGACAGCGCGGGGGCCTGCCTGCGGCGGACCGAGGCGCCATGGCGTCGTACGACGGTGAGTTCGGTGCGTTCGGCGGACCCGGCGGTGTCCGCGGGCAGCGGTGCGTCCGCGGGGTCCCAGAAGGCGATACGTCCGTCGCGCGGGAGCGGGGCGGGCAGGAAGACGGCCGCGAGCCGCAGGGGAACGCTCTCGTGCTCCTGCGCGCGCCCGGCCGCCTCGGCCGTCCCGCTCGTACCCGCTGTTGCGCTCGTACCCACTGTCCACCTCCCGCCCGTGGTTCGGATCAACCGTCTTCGACTCTACGGGCGGGGTCTGACAATCGGCTCCGGCGGCCGTCCGGCGACGGCCCGTGCGGTCAGGGGACCGCGCGCGAGACGACGTAGATCATGGGGTACTTGGGGTTGGAGGTGTTCACCACCACGTCCTGCGTCGGCTGCGGGTTCTTCTGCCGGTGGACGAAGCCCCAGTACGGGCCGGGGCGGGCGCCCGGTCCGCCGAAGTCCCAGCCGGTGATGCTCCGGTCGCGGGCGCCGATGACGATGTCGTCCCGCTTCAGCTGGTCCCGGTCGGCTCCCAGCTCCGCTAGGAAGGCGTCCAGGCCGGCCTGCGTGGTCTGGAACTGCACGTAGAGACGGCTGGTCTTCCAGTTGTTGGTCTCGTAGTAGGCGACCTGGTTCGACGGGTGCGGGACCGGCACCTGGTAGAGGCGGCGCTGCACCTTGGACGGCCAGCCCGCGGTCAGGCCGGTCGCCGAGTACTTCTTCTCCTTGTCCTTGCCGCTGTCGCGGCTCTGGTTGGCGGAGATCACGAGATAGCCGGCCGGGACGCCGATGAGCAGCACGATGATCAGCAGGGTGAGCGCCCGGCGGCGGTTGCGGTGCCGGCGGTCCTCGGCCGGGCGGGGCTGATCGTCCGGGGGCGTGGCCTGGCGGGGCAGTGCGGTGGTCATGCGGTGTCCTGGGTGCGGCGGGCCTCGGAGTACTTCTCGTAGCGTTCGTGGCGTTCCACCCGGCGTCTCTTGGCGCGGCGGAAGCGGCGGGCGACCAGGCGGGCGAGGTCGGCGGCGCCGACCATGCCGGCCTCGGGGCCGAGCTGGGCGCGCGCGATGCGGGCCTCGGGACGGTAGCCGCGGCCGGTGAGCTGGCGCCGGAAGGCGTCGCGGGCCGGACCGATCAGCAGGTCGTCGGCCGCGGAGACACCGCCGCCGATCACGAAGCAGGACGGGTCGAGCGCCGCCGCCAGGTTGGCGATGCCGACGCCGAGCCACTGGCCGATGTCCTGGAGCAGCTCGATGCACATGGCGTCGCCGTCGCGTGCCAGCTCGGTGATCATCGGGCCGGTGATCTCGCCGATGTTGCCCTTGACGTGCTCGATGATCCCGTACGCCACCGGGGAGTCGGCCGCGGCCAGCTCCCGGGCCTCCCGGACCAGCGCGTTGCCGGAGCTGTACTGCTCCCAGCAGCCGCGGTTGCCGCACGGGCAGCGGTGGCCGCCGGGCACCACCTGCATATGGCCGAACTCGCCCGCGACACCGAACTTGCCGCGCTTGACCTGCCCGCCCTCGAGGATCGCGCCGCCGATACCGGTGCCGAGGGTGATCATGACGAGGTGGTCCTCGCCGCGTCCCGCGCCGAAGCGCCACTCCGCCCAGGCGGCGGTGTTGGCGTCGTTGTCGACGAGCACGGGCACCGACAGACGGCCGGAGAGGCGGTCGCGCAGCGGCTCGTTGCGCCAGGACAGGTGGGGCGCGAACAGGATGCGGTTGCGGTCGGCGTCGACCCAGCCGGCCGCGCCGATGCCGACCGCGTGCACGTCGTGCCGGTCCGACAGGTCCAGGACCAGCTCGACGATGGTGTCCTCGACGACCTTGGGGCTCTTGGACTTGTCCGGGGTCTCCGCGCGGAGCTTCTCCAGGATGTTGCCGTCGGCGTCGACGACGCCCGCCATCACCTTCGTACCGCCGATGTCGATGCCGACCGTGGGCACACGGGGTGCGGTGAGGTGCGAGCGGCGCTCGCGGGTGCCCACGGTACGCAGCACGGGGGCTCGGCGGGAGCCGATGGGGGCGCTGAGGTCGCGGTAGGTGCTCATCAGGCCCGATTGTGCCTCACCGCTCCGGCCGGTGGGTCCGGGTGACAGGGACCTGTGTGCGGCGCATCCGCCCGCGCGGCGGCCGTCGCCCGCGGAGGTTCCGGGAGGGTGCGCCCGTGCCCCGCGACGCCCCGCGCTCCCGCGCCCGCCGCGGCTCGTGCCGCAGGTCGTCCCGCTCGTCGCCGCCCGCCGCCGGGCCGGCCGGCTCCGCCGCGGTGGCGTCCTCGTGGGTGCGGCCGCCGGCCGTCGGGCCGCGCCTCGAGGGGTACGGAACGGTCGCCCACCAGGCCGGTGTGACGAGGGTTGCGGGTGATGAAAACAACACCGGAGGCTCGCCCCGCCGCCGACTCCGGGCACCCCGTCGTCGAACGTCTGCACGCCCGGTGATCGGGGGGCATGCGGCGGCCACCTTGTCCGGACATTGCGACGAATGGGAGCGCGGAAACGGGGGCGGGAGCGGCGGGCCCGGCGGGCGGGCGGCAGACCCGGGCGGCCGCGGAGACACGCAGGCCCGGTGGGCGGAAGCGGTGGGCTCAGGGGCGTACGAGCAGCTGGAACTCGAACGCGTAGCGGCTCGGCCGGTAGAGGTGGTCGCCGAACTCGACCGCGCGGCCGGTGTCGTCGAAGGTCGTGCGCTGCATGGTGAGCAGCGGGGCGCCCTCGGACTCGGTCAGGCGCTCGGCCTCCGCGGCGGTGGCGGCGCGCGCCCCGATGGACTGGCGGGCGCTGTGCAGGGTGAGCCCGGCGGAGCGCATCATCCGGTACAGGCCGGTGGCCTCCAGCTGAGCGGTGTCCAGGTCGAGCAGTCCGGGCGGCAGGTGGTTGCACAGGTACGCCATCGGCTCCCCGTGCGCGAGCCGCAGCCGCTCCACCCGGTGCACGTCGCTGCCCTCGGGCACCGCGAGCGCCGCGGCGACCCCGGCGGTGGCCGGGACGACGGTGTTGACGAGGACCCGGGTCGCCGGGCGCTGACCGGCCGCCTCCAGGTCGTCGTAGAGGCTGCTGAGCTCCAGGGGGCGCCTGACCTGGCTGTGGACGACCTGCGTACCGACGCCCCGGCGGCGCACCAGCAGACCCTTGTCGACGAGCGACTGGATGGCCTGGCGGACGGTCGGACGGGACAGACCGAGCCGTGCCGCGAGCTCGATCTCGTTGCCGAGGAGACTGCCGGGGGTGAGCGTGCCACGCTCGATCGCGGCCTCCAGCTGCTGGGACAGCTGGAAGTACAACGGCACGGGGGAACTGCGGTCCACACTCAGCTCAAGCCGCACGGCGGGGCCCACTTCTGGTTTCGGCACGGTGCGAGCGTAGCCCCGTGACCGGTTGACGGGAAGTTGTGTAGTTCGGTTGTCCGGACATGCGCCTTGACAGTGCATTGACAGCGCACGGGGTCAGCCTCCAGGTTGTTCCCATGCGCATCGGTGTCATCGGTACAGGTCGGATCGGCGCGATCCATGCGAACACGCTCAGCCGTCATCGCGAGGTCGGTTCACTGATCCTCACGGACGTGAACCCCGCGAGAGCACAGGAGTTGGCGAACAGACTCGGCGAGACGGCGGCGCCGGGAGTGGACGAGATCTTCACCTGGGGCGTGGACGCCGTGGTGGTCACGGCGACCACGTCGGCCCACGCCGAACTGATCGGCCGGGCGGCACGTTCGGGGCTGCCGGTCTTCTGCGAGCAGCCCATCTCCCTCGACCTGCCCAACACACTGCACGCCCTCGCCGAGGTCGAGGCTGCGGGAACGATCCTTCAGATGGGTTACCAGCGCCGCTTCGACAAGGGTTACCAGGGTGCCCGCGAGGCGATCTTCTCGGGCCGGCTCGGCCGGCTGCACACGATCCGGGCCGTGACCTCCGACCAGGCGCCGCCCGCGGCGGCCTGGCTGCCGCAGTCCGGCGGGCTGTACCGGGACGCGCTGATCCACGACTTCGACGTCCTGCGCTGGCTGACCGGCCGCGAGGTCGTGGACGTCTACGCCACCGGGTCGGACGCCGGTCCCGCGATGTTCCGCGCGGCGGGCGACATCGACACGGCCGCGGTGGTCCTCACGCTCGACGACGGCACCCTCGCGACGGCGACCGCGACCCGCCTGAACGGCGCCGGCTACGACGTCCGCATGGAGCTGGCCGGGGAGCTGGACCAGATCGTGGTCGGCCTGGACGACCGTACGCCGATCGCGTCCACGGAACCGACCGGGCCGCCGGCCGCGGACCGGCCGTGGACCGGCTTCCTGGAACGCTTCAAGCCCGCCTACGAGGCCGAGCTGTGCGCGTTCGTCGAGGTGGTGCGCGGTGAGCTCGCCAGCCCGTGCGACGGCCGCGAGGCCCTTCAGGCGCTCAGGATCGCGGAGGCCTGCGAGGTGTCCCGGCGCGAGCGCAGAGCGGTCGGCCTGGCGGAGATCCCGGGCGGGATGATGTCGGCGTTACGGTGAGCGGTTGCCCACCGGGTGAACGGGCCCACCGGGTGAGGTCCCGGGCCGCGAAGGGCCGGAGCAGCAGGGAGACAGAGACAGGTCGGCCGGAGGTCCGGTTGCGTGGGGGGCCTGGACCTCCGGCCGGTCGCGCCGTTCCTGCGCGTCAACCGTTGACGGGCAGCCTGCTCAGCAGCCGTAGTTGATCAGGTTGAACGTGACGTAGTGGTCCGCGGTGTAGTAGTCCTCGTCGGTCTTCTTCCCGGTCACGATGCGACGCGCGCCGCGCGTGGACGACCCGGGGGTCTTCACCGTGTACTCGTGGTAGTAACCGGTCGCCTGCGAGGGCAGCACGCCCTCCCGGTTCTGGAAGACCGCCCCGTCCTGCGAGTACGGGAACGGGCCGCCCCGGTCGATGAGGGCGAGGGTGTCGTACGCCTGGGACGGCAGCCTGGAGTAGCAGATGCTGCCGACCGCGGCGTTCGCCGTCGTGGCGGAGACGGTTCCGCCGACGAGCAGGGCGGAGAGGACGGCGACCGAAGCGCCGATGCGGGTGATACGTGGGGGGAATCTCATGCCCTCATGATGACGCGCGTAGAGAGTGGCATGTCAATGACAAGACTGCGGATTTTGCCGTCAACTCCGATGAGTTTTCAGGGAGTTAACTTGAGTTCGCCCTTCGTCGCGCGCCCGTTCGTGTCTCGCCGAAGCGCGGCCTCCCGAGGTACGGCCGGGGGCCGCGCTTCACCGTCGGGACGGTCCCCCTCGGCGCCCGCGGCCCGTCCGCCTCACCCGGCGTGGGTCGAGAACAGACCGCCCGTCGGGCCCTGCTTGTCGCCGCCCCGGGCCTTCTTCAGGGCGTTGGCGAGGCCCTCGATGGTGAGCGACTGAAGGATGACGCGACCGTGGCCCTCCAGGGTCGCCAGGGACAGGCCCTCGCCGCCGAAGACCGCGTTCATCAGGCCCTGGCGGTTGAGGCCGCCGACGCGCTGGACTCCGTAGCGGATGCCCTCCTCGAACGCGACGACGCAGCCGGTGTCGACCTCGATACGCCCGCCGAAGTCGGAGGGGTCCAGGTCGATGAAGTTGCCGGCACCGGCGATGATCACCGTGCCCCGGCCGGTGAACTTCTCCAGGACGAAGCCCTCGCCGCCACTCGTCCCGGTGCGGCCGCTCTGGAAGGCGATGCCGAAGTCGACGGTGGACTCGGCGGCCACGAAGGCGTCCTTCTCCGCGAACCACGCGCGGCTGCCGTCGAGCTCCAGGGCACGCATCTCGCCGGGCAGCACACCGGCGAAGCCGACCGTGCCCTCGCCGCCCTGGGCGGTGAAGTACTGGAACGCCAGCGACTCGCCCGCGAGGGCGCGCTGGCCGACCTGCATGGCCGTCCCCATGGCCTGGCGCAGCATGCCGCCCATGCCGCCGCCCCCGCCGGGCTGCTGGGCGCCGCCGCTGCCCGACGGACCGGAGAGCCGGGTCTCCATGGTCACGTTCGTGGTCTTGAAGAGGAACTTCCCCGCCTCGCAGTACACGGTCTGGCCGGGACGCAGGCTGACGACCGCCATCTGCATGGCGTTGCCGACGATTTCTTGCTGAAGAGTCACGACAGGAGAACGCGGGAAACGGACGGAAGAGTTCCGGCCACCGTCGGATCCGGCCCGGCCCGCACCGCACCGCACCCGGCCCGCACCGCAGCAGGCCCGCGCCGCACCAGGTCGGCCGCCCGCCGAGGGCGCGCCCGGGTGCCGGGGACACGGCGCCCGCCCTGTTCGGCCGTCCGCGCGGCCTTCGGCGATAAGGTGCCGGAGACGTTGCAGTTTGCACCTGCCGAGGTGTCCCTGCCCGCAGCACACCATCCACGGTGAGGGACGATGATCGTATCGGTGGTGTCGATGCCGGCCGGTGTCGTCACCCGCACAGGACTGCCGGAAGCCCGTGAACGCCTCCGGGCCTCCGGTCTCGTGATCGTGACCGTCGAGCGGGAGGACGACGACCCGCCGTGCGACGACCAGCCGCTGTCCCGGCTGCTCGGAGTGGAGGACGAGGCCTGGGAGTGGTTCGGTGAACCGCAGGACGAGGTGCGGGCCGAGTACCACGGCGACTTCGCCGCGTGCGTCGTACCGGTGGTCCACAGCGGCCGCCGGATCTCCTACGTGCAGGTACTGGTCGATCCCCGGCATCTCGTCCTCTTCCACCGAGGGCCCGTCGACGCGGTCGGCACCTTCCTCGAACGGCTGGCGGTGGACGCGCCCGCCGATTCCTTCGTCGCGCTGTTCCTGTTTCTCCAGGGTGTGCTGGAGACCTTTCGGCGGGCCGTCACGGACTCCCATCTGGAGGTCGAGGACCTCGAGGAGGCGATGTTCGCGGAACGGCGGCCCGAGCAGGTCCGGCTGCTGGCCCGGCAGCGTCGGCACGCGGCGCAACTGCATCGCGCGTTCCTGCCCTACGCCGCGCTCGCGCAGGAGGTCCTGGTCCGCCGCCGGATGACGAACCACGGCCTCTCGGACGAGCGGCGGGCGCTGAACAGCTTGCACGAGCACACCGTCCAGCTGGTGCTCCTGGAGATCGAGTCGCTGCGGGACGCCGCCCGGCGGGCCGCGGGCAGTTACGCGTCCCTCATCGCCGACCAGCAGAACGTCGTGATCAACCGGCTCACCGTCGTGTCGATGATCTTCCTGCCGCTGTCCTTCCTGACCGGGTTCTTCGGGATGAACTTCGCCTTCCTGACCAACCGGATGGAGAGCGAGGACTCGTTCCTGTGGCTCGGCCTGGGACTTCAGCTGCTCGCCGTGGTCATGGCCATGTACTACGTGCTGTACCGCACGCACTGGCGGCAGCTGCGCGTCACCCATGCCCGCGACACGCTGGACGACCTGGACCCGCTCGACTCCCAGCCCTGACCGTGGCCGAGGCGGCTCACCCGCGCCGGTCGCCCCGGTCGCCCGCCGCCTCAGCCGCCTCGGTCGCCTCGGTCGCCTCAGCCGCCGAGCTCCTGGTACCGCGCGGTGAGCGCGGCCGTGCCCTCCTGTGTCAGGGAGCCGAACAGCCGCAGCCGGGAGATGCCGCCGTCCGGGAAGATGTCCACGCGCGCGAGCGTGCCGACGGCGGGGTCCGGCAGGACGAAGCGGTGGCCGGTGTCGGGCTGGAGCCGGGTGCGGGGCAGGATCTCGGTCCAGTCGCCGTCGTCGCCGTCCCGCACCGACACCGACGCCCAGCCCGCCGCGTTCCCCTTCAGGTACGCCGTGTCGATCTCGATCGCGCGGATCTCGGACCGGGCGGCCAGCCGGTAGCGGATCCAGTCGTTGCCGGTGTCACGACGGCGGCGGGTCTCCCAGCCGTCGTCCATCCGGCGGGAACGGCCCGGCCTGATGGTGTTCGCCGCCGGGGAGTAGAACAGGTCCGACGCGTCCTCGGCGCGGCCGCCGTTCTCCAGGGCGACCACGTCGAAGGTGCCGAGCACCGCCAGCCACGCGGGGTCGGGCACGACCTCCCCGTACACCCGCAGGCGCGCGATGCCGCCGTCGGGGTGCTGGTTGACGCGCAGGTGGGTGAGGCGCTGTTCGACCGAGACGGCGAAGCCGTTCGCCGCGTGGCCGCCGACCTCGGTGCGCGGGACGAGCGTCGTCCACTTCACGTCGTCGCCGAGGATCTCCTCCGGGGACGGGGAGCCCGGCACGGACGTGCCCTCGACCGACACCGCCCGGGGGTGGTTGCCGCGGAAGTGGGCCGTGTCGACGACGACCCCCCGGACGACGCCGGGCGCGCCGAGGCGGACCAGCGCCCAGTCGTGGTCCTCGGCGGCCGGCCAGGGGTGCTCGGCCGAGACACCGCGCCGCCTGCGCGTCTCCCAGCCGTCCATGACCTTGCCCTTGTGTCCGAAGTGCTCGGGGACGAACTCGGCGCGGCCGGGCAGCAGCAGGTTCTCCCGCTGGGCGAAGAACTCGTCGTTGGCGGCGACGACGGCACCCCCGAGCCGCCGGTCGGCGAGGTCGGTGTGGTGGGTGAAGGGGAAGTCGGCGGTGCGGTAGTCCGCGTACGGGTCACCGCCGCCGTAGGGGTTCGCGTCGCCGGTGAAGCGGGCCAGGGGGAGTTCGTGCTGCGCCGTCACGGTGATCAGGTGTTCCTCTCGGGAGCCGGCCGCCGCGGGGACGGGAGGGATCAGGGGGTGCGGGTCAGCAGTCGGCCCTTCGGAGCGGTGAACGCGCCGTCCGCGAAGATGCGTTCACCGCGCAGCCAGGTGGACTTCACGACCCCGTGAAGGGTCTTGCCCGCGTACGCCGTGACGCGGTTGCGGTGCTGGAGCGCCGCCGGGTCCACGGTGAACGTCTCGTCGGGCGCGAGGACGGCGAAGTCGGCGTCGTGGCCGGGTGCGACGGCGCCCTTGCGGTCGTCCAGTCCGACCAGCCGTGCCGTGCGGGCGGACATCCAGCGCACGACGTCCTCCAGGCCGTGTCCGCGTCCACGTGCCTCGGTCCAGACGGCGGCCAGACTCAGCTGGAGGCCGGAGATGCCGCCCCAGGCGGTGGCGAAGTCGTCGGTCTTCAGGTCGGCCGTCGACGGCGAGTGGTCGGTGACCACGCAGTCGACGGTGCCGTCCGCCAGCGCCTGCCAGAGCAGGTCCTGGTTGGCGGCCTCGCGGATCGGCGGGCAGCACTTGAACGCGCTGGCTCCGTCGGGGATTTCCTCGGCGGTCAGGGTCAGGTAGTGCGGGCAGGTCTCGACGCTGACCCGCACCCCCTCGGCCTTGGCGGCGGCGATCAGCGGCAGCGCGTCGCCGGAGGACAGGTGCAGGATGTGCACGCGCGCGTCCAGCCGCTTCGCCTCCGCGACGAGCGCGGCGACGGCCGTGTCCTCCGCGTCGCGCGGGCGGGAGGCGAGGAAGTCGGCGTACCTGGGACCGCCGCGCTGCGGGGCGGCGTCCAGGTGGTGCGGGTCCTCGGCGTGCACGATCAGCAGGCCGCCGAACCCGGCGATCTCGGCGAGCGAGCGCCCGAGCCGGTCCCGGTCGAGGTGCGGGAACTCGTCCACGCCCGACGGGGACAGGAACGCCTTGAACCCGAAGACGCCTGCGTCGTACAGCGGGCGCAGGTCCCCGACGTTGCCGGGCAGGGCGCCGCCCCAGAAGCCGACGTCGACGTGCGCCTTGTCGGCGGCGACCCGCTGTTTCGTACGGAGGTGCTCGACGGTCGTCGTCGGCGGGAGGGAGTTGAGCGGCATGTCGACGAGGGTGGTGATGCCGCCTGCCGCAGCCGCGCGCGTGGCGGTCCAGAAGCCCTCCCACTCGGTGCGGCCCGGGTCGTTGACGTGTACGTGGGTGTCGACCAGGCCGGGCAGCAGGACGTCGTCGCCGAGATCCTCCAGCCGGGCCCCGGACGGCACCTCGGCGTCGTACGGCAGCACGGCCGTGATCTTCCCGGCGCGGACCGCGACCGAGGCGGCGCGTGTCCCTTCCGGAGCAACGACGCGTCTTGAGCGCAGCACCAGTTCGGCGTCGGACACCTGGACCCTCTCTCTGCCGCTGTTCGGTTCCGCCGTTCCCATCCGCGCCCTTCCGAGACACGGGATTTACTTCCACGTAACGGAATTCAACGTTCTGTTGAAGGAGTCTTCACCCCCCGCCTCCACGCCGTCAAGAGCACCCCCGCCCGCGACGGACCGAACGCCGGCGCCCTCCCGGTTTTCCCTATATTTCCGCATACCAGAGCGATCCTTCCGATCAGCAGAATGTAGTTCCGCCTCCACGGGCGGCCGACCTGCTGCCGGGTAGGCTGCTGATCTCCTGCCACGCCGAAAGGAACGCGCCGTGCCGACGTCCAGCGCCAGCACCTCCGACTCCGCCAAGTCCGCCAGTGGTGGGGTCCAGTCCCTGGAGCGCGCCTTCGACCTGCTGGAGCGGATGGCGGACGCGGGCGGCGAGGTCGGACTGAGCGAGCTCTCGGTGAGCAGCGGACTGCCGCTGCCCACCATCCACCGCCTCATGCGCACCCTGGTGGCCTGCGGTTACGTACGCCAGCAGGCCAACCGCCGGTACGCGCTCGGCCCGCGGCTGATCCGTCTCGGCGAGTCCGCCTCACGGCTGCTCGGCACCTGGGCCCGCCCCTACCTGGCCCGCCTGGTGGACGAGACCGGCGAGACGGCGAACATGGCGCTGCTCGACGGGGACGAGATCGTGTACGTGGCGCAGGTGCCGTCCAGGCACTCGATGCGCATGTTCACCGAGGTCGGCCGGCGGGTCCTGCCGCACTCCACGGGCGTCGGCAAGGCGCTGCTGGCCGACTTCCCCGACCATGAGGTACGGGCCCTGCTCGGCCGTACCGGCATGCCCGCGGCGACGGAGAAGACGATCGTCACGCCCGAGGGCTTCCTCGCGGCACTGGAGGACGTACGGCGGGCCGGGTACGCCGTCGACGACAACGAGCAGGAGATCGGCGTGCGCTGCCTCGCGGTCTGCGTGCCGGACTCCCCCACCGCCGCCGCGATCTCCATCTCCGGCCCGGCGGGCCGGGTCACCGAGGCGGCCACGGAGCGGATCGTGCCGGTCCTCCAGCAGGTCGCCCGGGAACTGTCGGAGGCGCTGGCCGGCTCGGGCGCCGCCAACGCGTAGCCCGCCGCCAACGCGTAGCCCGCCGCCCTCGCGCTCCCGTCGAACGTCAGCGCCCCGGGGGCTCGCCGAAGAGCTCGACCGCCGTACGGACGTCCGCCAGGCCCGGGGCCAGCGCGCTGACCGAGCCGATGGCGCCCGCGATCAGCAGCAACGAGCGGCGCAGACGCGGAATCTCCGGGGTACCCCCGACCGCCATGGCGTTCAGCGCGGCGAGTTCGTCCTCGGCGATGTCCCGGTCGGAGAACTCGACCGGATGGGCGGCGAGTTCGCGACGCAGCCGGGACACCGCGGAGCGCAGCCCCGCCACCCGCGGATCCTCGTCGCTCCCGGTCACAGCCTTCTGCTCCACACTCCGCAACACAGTCCTCCCCCTCACCCGCGGCCCGCACCCCATACCCGCGCCCCAGCGTCCCCACCGCCCCCGGCGCGTGCCCCGTGCCCGGCGCCCGGTCGGGGCGGGCGCCCAGTTAACGCCACCGGGACCCGCGTCCGCCAGTCCGATGCACCGTCAACTTCCTTTGCACACAAGGGAGATCGCATCGACCGGCGCACGCCGCCCCGGCGGATGACCGGTCCGGTGTCCCCGGCCTCGCCACTACGGCTCGCCGTACGGCGCGGAGGCGGCCGCCGACCTGCTGGTGGACCCGGCCGAGCACACGGAACCGCCGTCCCGGCCTCCACCCGCATCCTGCGGTATGCAGGGTCCATGACGACACCACAGACGACGCCCCGCCCGCCGGTGGTTGCGGGCCTGCTGCTCGCCGCGGGCGGCGGACGGCGGCTGGGCGGACGCCCCAAGGCCCTGCTCACGCATCGCGGGCGGCCGCTGGTGGAGCACGCGGTTCAGGTGCTGCGGTCGGCCGGGTGCCGGCAGGTCCACGTGGTCCTGGGGGCACAGGCGGACACCGTACGGCGGCGGGCGGAGCTCGGCGGCTGCGTACTGGTGGACAACCCGGACTGGGAGCAGGGCATGGGCACCTCGCTGCGGGCCGGGCTGGCCTCGCTCACCGGAACGGACGCAGCGGCGGCGCTGGTCTCGCTCGTCGACCAGCCCGGCATCGGCCCGGAGGCGGTACGGCGGGTCCTGGCCGCCCACCGGGACGGCGCGTCCCTGGTCGCGGCCGCCTACGCGGGCGTGCGCGGCCATCCCGTCCTGTTCGGGGCCGCCCACTGGGCGGGCGTCGCCGCGGTCGCGACCGGGGACCAGGGGGCCCGCGCCTATCTGCGGGAGCACGCGGCGGCGGTGACGCTCGTCGAGTGCGGGGACGTGGCCCGGCCGTACGACATCGACACGGAAGCCGACCTGGTCCACCTCGAGTGAGCGAGGTGGCGCCGCGCACCGCCCGCCTCGACACCGGGCGCCTCGGCATCAACAAAACATTGAGCTTCCGCGATGAGGAAACTAACATCCATTGATCAAAAGCGTCCGGCCCGTGCCCGACGCCGTCCGCCTCGCCCGGTTCGACCGGCACCCGGTGCCACGCCCGCTGAAGGAAGTGACAGCTCATGTCCACACCAGCGCCGTCCCCGCTGGCCATCGTCGACGCCGCACCGCTGCCCCGGCAGGAGGAGGTCCTCACCGACGCCGCGCTCGCCTTCGTGGCCGAGCTGCACCGGCGTTTCACACCGCGCCGGGACGAACTCCTCGCCCGCCGGGCGGAGCGCCGCGCCGAGATCGCCCGCACCGCCACGCTCGGCTTCCTCCCGGAGACCGCCGCGATCCGCGCGGACGACTCCTGGCGGGTGGCCCCGGCCCCCGCGGCCCTGGACGACCGGCGGGTGGAGATCACCGGCCCGACCGACCGCAGGATGACCGTCAACGCGCTCAACTCCGGCGCCCGGGTGTGGCTCGCGGACTTCGAGGACGCCTCCGCACCGACCTGGGAGAACGTCGTACTCGGCCAGCTCAACCTGAGCGACGCCTACACCCGGACCATCGACTTCACCGACGAGCGCACCGGAAAGTCGTACGCGCTCAAGGCCGCCGGGGAGCTCGCCACCGTCGTCATGCGGCCGCGCGGCTGGCATCTGAACGAGCGTCACCTCGTCGACGCCGACGGCACCCCGGTCCCCGGCGCGTTCGTCGACTTCGGGCTGTACTTCTTCCACAACGCCCGGCGGCTGCTCGACCTCGGCAAGGGCCCCTACTTCTATCTCCCGAAGACCGAGTCCCACCTCGAGGCCCGGCTCTGGAACGACGTGTTCGTCTTCGCGCAGGAACACCTCGGCATCCCGCAGGGCACCGTCCGCGCCACCGTCCTCATCGAGACGATCACCGCGGCCTACGAGATGGAGGAGATCCTCTACGAACTCCGCGACCACGCCTCCGGGTTGAACGCCGGCCGCTGGGACTACCTGTTCTCCATCATCAAGAACTTCCGGGACGGCGGGCCCCGGTTCGTGCTGCCGGACCGCAACGCCGTGACGATGACGGCCCCGTTCATGCGGGCGTACACCGAACTCCTCGTGCGCACCTGCCACAAGCGCGGCGCGCACGCGATCGGCGGCATGGCGGCGTTCATCCCGTCGCGGCGCGACGAGGAGGTCAACAAGGTCGCCTTCGAGAAGGTCAGGGCCGACAAGGACCGTGAGGCGGCCGACGGTTTCGACGGGTCCTGGGTGGCCCACCCGGACCTGGTGCCGATCGCCCTGGCCTCCTTCGACGCCGTGCTCGGCGACCGCCCGAACCAGAAGGACCGGCTGCGCGAGGACGTCCACGTCGAGGCGGCCGACCTGATCGCCGTCGACTCCCTCGACGCCAGGCCGACGTACGCCGGGCTGGTCAACGCCGTCCAGGTCGGCATCCGTTACATCGAGGCCTGGCTGCGCGGCCTCGGCGCGGTCGCCATCTTCAACCTCATGGAGGACGCGGCCACCGCCGAGATCTCCCGCTCGCAGATCTGGCAGTGGATCAACGCGGGCGTGGAGTTCGAGAACGGCGAGAAGGCGACACCGGAGCTGGCCCGCAAGGTCGCGGCGGAGGAACTGGCCGCCGTCCGCGCGGAGACCGGCGAGGAGGCCTTCGCCGCCGGCCACTGGCAGCAGGCGCACGACCTGCTGCTGAGGGTCGCCCTCGACGAGGACTACGCCGACTTCCTGACCCTGCCCGCCTACGAGCAGCTCCAGGGCTGAGCGCGGCGCGACCTCACCTGTCCGAGTGGCCCAGGGACCGGCCCGGGGCCACTCGGTCGCGTACCGCCTTCTTGACCTCGGTGGGTTCCGGGAACCCCTGCTCGCGCCGGTCCCACACCACCTCGTCGTTCACCCGCACCACGAAGATCCCGCCCGTGCCCGGCTTCAGCGCCAGCTCGGTCAGCTCGGCCTCGAAGGTGGTCAGCAGTTCCTGCGCCAGCCAGGCGGCCCGTGGCAGCCAGCGGCACCGGGTGCAGTACTCGATCTCCACCCGCTGGACGTCCGTCATTGCAGATGCACCGACCAATCCTGTTCGGCGGCCGGCTTGCCGTGCAGGTCGGGGACCCGCTTGAGCCAGTTCGGCCGGCCCTGCTGCGTTCGCGCCGCCCGCCGGGCCTCCTCGGCGGCGAGCTCCTCCCGGCTGGGGAAGTCGGTGGGCAGCCAGGACCCGGAGGCCCGCACCCGGGCGTGGAGATGATCCACGTACGCCGTCCGGGCGTCGTCGGGCGTGGCGAACTCCGGGTCGTCGGCCAGCCAGGCGTCGGGGACCTCGGCGACGATCCGGCGCAGCAGTTCCCCGGTCACCCTGGGGGCCAGCTCGGCGTCGGCCGCCCGGGTGTCCGGTGCGTAACCGCCGAGGGCGTGATGGCGGAAGTCGTAGGCCTTGTGCGGCGCCGCCGAGTCCCAGCGGTGGTGGAAGACGAGCGCGGCCCCGTGGTCGATCAGCCACAGCCGCGGCGGGACCGTGCCGAACGTGGGCCAGATCATCAGGTTGGAGCTGTGCACCGTGCGGTCGACGTTCACCGTCAGGGCGTCGAGCCAGACGATCCGGCCCGCCTCCACCGGGTCGACGTCGAAGGTCGCGGCCACATCGGGCGTGAAGTCCTTCGCGCCCGGCAGATAGTCCATGCCGAGGTTGACGCCCCCGCTGGCGTTCAGCAGGTCCCGTACCTCCTGGTGCGGCTCGTCCGCGCCGAGCCGCGGGTCGAAGCGCACCAGGACCAGTTCGGGGAAGCGCAGCCCGAGGGCGCGGGCCAGTTCGCCCACGATCACCTCGGCGACCAGCGCCTTGCGGCCCTGCGCGGCGCCGGTGAACTTCACGACGTAGGTGCCGAGATCGTCGGCCTCGACGATGCCGGGGACGGAGCCGCCGGAGTGCAGGGGTGTGATGTAGCGGGTCGCAGTGACCTCTCTCAGCATGTTCTCAGGCCACCCGACCTTTCAGCCTCTCGATCCACGACCGGCTCCCGGCGTGCACACTCCAAGAGTCTGCCACTGATCGCGACGGAGGACTCCGGCGGCCGGAGCCGCGCCTCTCGCCTGCGCGGCGCGCCGGCCGTCTCAACCGGTCTTCTCGGCGAGGGTGTACGCCACGAGCGCGTTCGCGTGGCCGTGTCCCAGGCCGTGCTCGGTCTTGAGCCAGGCGACCAGTTCCATGTGCCTGGTCAGCGGGGAGGAGCGAATCAGGTCCTGCCACTCGGCCACCGGACGGCCGTACTTCTTCTCGATCGAGGGAAAGTAGCTGGCGGGGCCCTTCACAGGTGCGGTCATGTCGGTCGCTTCCCGTCTGTCGGTCGTATGCGCTGTCGTGGGTATGACCGGCGGGAGGGGGAGCAATGATCGCCCCGCCGAAGTGAGCCGAGTCACACACCGCGATGCCGACCGCTCTCTCTCGGTTCCGCATTAGGACGCGGCCCGTTTGGGCTAGCCCGAATGTCTTTTCCCTGGTCGCCGGCATCAGCAGACTCATTCCAGAGCCTGGCAGTCGCGCCGGGACGCCACCCGACCCGGGAGTCGATCAACGTGAATCTCATCGCCCGCGCCGCCGCCGTCGCTCTCGTCACCATGGCAGCGTCGCTGAGCATCGCCGCCTCGGCGGCGGCAACGCCGGCGGTCACCGTGCAGGCGGACGCCGCGCAGCTCACCGAGTCCACAGACGGCAACATCTGGGGGTGAGGTGCCTCACGGCAGCCTTGCCAGGCACTCCACTCGACGATGGACGGACTTCGTTGTATGTGATCACAGCACGACTGGTGAGTTCTCAGCCGAAGAACCGAGCTTCGGACGTGGACCGGATCGCCAGCCGACTTCGTGAAGCGACCGGGACGGGCGATTCAAGCCTTCAGCACCACTGGATGCGGCTGGACCCTCTCGGTGCCGCGCTCGTCCTCTACATGATGGCTCCGAGCCTGGAATCGGCAGAGCGCGAAGCTCGCGCGATCCTCCGCCGGGCTCTCGCCTCCGATCCGAGCCTCCTTCGCTGGCAACTGGACCGCGCCGGTGCCGATCTGATCGTGAGTGCGATGGAGGAATTGCTGTGGCGTCGGCTACCTGATGGCGGCCCGACCTGACTTCCCGGGGGCCGCTCGTCCCTGGGTTATGCGGAAGAACTTCCCGCTTTCCTCACCATGTCGCATTGCTGCTGCACGCTGTGCTGACCACCGGCCCACGATTCCCAAGGCGGACTTACGTGTCATGAATTTCGCAAATTTCACCCTGGTCGAGGCATTCGATGAGATGGCCGCCACCCATCCCGATGCAACGGCCATTGAATTCAGTGGCGATCGGGCCTCCTATGCCGAACTTGCCGCCGCATCCCGGCGGGTGGCGGCTCTGCTCAAGGAACGCGCCGGAGTGCGGCCCGGCGACCTCGTGGCGTTCTGTCTGGAGCCCTCCATCGAAATGGTTGTCACGGTACTGTCGATTCTGCGCTGCGGTGCCGCGTATGTGCCGCTCGATGTGCAGAACCCGCCAGTGCGTAACAGGCTCATTCTTGACGACAGCAGTCCGCGGGCCGTGGTCGGCGACGCAGTCGACGGGCTGTCCGGCGGGTGTTCCATCACAAGCGACGAAGTCCGGCAGGCGGCCTGGGACACCGGCGCGGAGGGATGGTCGGGGGCTCGACCGGATCCAGGCGCATACTGCTACGTCATCTACACCTCGGGGACCACAGGCAAGCCCAAGGGCGTGCCCATAACGCACCGCAACGTCTTGGCTCTCTTCGAGGCCACTGCCGAACTGTTCGACTTCGGTGCCGAAGACGTGTGGCTGCTCTACCACTCGATCGCCTTCGACTTCTCCGTCTGGGAACTATGGGGGCCACTCCTGCACGGCGGCTGCCTGGTGATCGTCGACCGGTGGACCAAACTCTCGCCCGAGGCTTGCGCCGAACTGCTGCTGGACCGCGGCGTGACGGTGCTCAACCAGACTCCCACCGCGTTCTCGGTGATGGCCCGCGTCCTCATGGAGAAGGTGCCCGACGACGACGGCGTCCCGTTGCGCTACGTGGTGTTCGGCGGTGAGCGGCTCTCCATGCCCGCCCTGCGTACCTGGGCGAACCGGTTCGGCCTCGACCAGCCACAACTGATCAACATGTACGGACTCACCGAGGCCACGGTCCACACCACGTACCACCGGCTCACCGAGAAGGACCTGCTTCTCGACGACTCGGTCATCGGTCGACCGCTGCCGGGCTTCACTGCCCGAATCGTGGACGAAGCCGGCGACAGCAGTGAGCGCGGTCAACTAGTGGTGTCCGGCCCCCAGGTGGCGGCCGGATACCTGGACCGGCCGGAAACCACTGCCGAGCGATTCGGGCCCGACCCGCTCGGCCTCATCGACGGGACGCAGTTCTACCGGACCGGGGATCTCGTGGAGATGCGGAACGGGCAACTCGTCTACCTCGGTCGTGCCGACCGGCAGGTGAAGATCCGGGGTCATCGGATCGAGCTCGGCGAGGTGGAGGCGGCTGTCGCCGCCGTACCGGACATCACCGAAGCGTCCGCCGTGGTCGTCGGCGGCACTGAGAACCCGATCCTCGCCTGCGGATACACCACCCGCTCGGGGCAGCAGGTCGAACTTCGCGCCCTCCGGACCGAACTTCGCAAGCGTGTTCCGCAGTACATGCTCCCGACCCGTTTCCAGTGGTTCGAGCAGCTGCCCCTGACGGTGAACGGCAAGACAGACAGTCAAGGCGTGGCCAAAGAAATGGAGTTCGAGAAGTGAGTGAAAAAGTGCCGACATTGAACCAGAACGAAGTGAGGCAGCGGATCCTCGACTGGATCGGCGCGGAGTTGGGAGAGCATCACATCACCGGTGCCGACAATTTTCTCGAACTCGGCGGCCACTCCATGATGGCGATCGAACTCAAGGCGAGGATCGCCCGTGAGTACGGTCTGTCGATCAGCCTCGCCGATCTGTTCCAGCGTTCGATCTCGGCCACCGTGGCCCGCGCTGGAGACGGAAAGGGCACGGTGTGAACAGCATGCGCGTCTATGCTTCCGTACTCCGCATTCCCGACTACCGCAAGCTCTGGATCGGCGCGGTCATCAGCCTTCTCGGTGACGGCGCCACATGGACGGCCCTCGCGTGGATCGCCGTGTCGACCGGCGGCGCCGGGACCCTGGGCGTACTCGGCGTCTGCTACTCCGCCCCCGTCCTGCTCGGCGGCCTCCTGGCCGGCAAGGTCGTGGACCGCTTCTCCCGGCGCAAGCTGCTGGTGTTCGACTCCGTCGTGCGCGGTGCGGCCATGCTCGCCGTCCCGCTGCTGTACGTCGCGCATGTCCTCAACCCGTGGCACCTCTATGTCGTCGCGGCGGTCTTCGGTCTGTTCAAGATCATCCCGATCGGCATCATCCCCGCTGTCCTGCCCGAACTGGTGCCCAAGAAGCAGCTCCCCACCGCGATCGCCCTTGAGGCGGTCGCCTACGGCGCGGCCGGCATGATCGGCCCCGCTCTCGGCGGTCTGCTGATCCCGCTCATCGGCGGGTACTGGGTGCTCGCCCTGGACTGCGCGAGCTACTTGGTGTTCGCCGGTTTCGTGCTCAGCCTGAAGGCCCGCCTGGACCGTCCGGGGGCCGGTGCGGAGACCACGAACGACCAGAGTGCGGTCTCCGCCGAGCGGAGCTCCTGGCGTCCGGTCGTCGCCTTCGTGGTCCGGGACCGGGTGATGCTGGTGATCACCATCACCTTCACCATCTTCAACGTGGCGATGGGCATGCTGATCGTCGCTCAGCCGTGGCTGGCCCATGAGCGTCTCCCGGGCGGTGCCACCATGCTCGGCGTGCTCGTCGGCGGCCTCGCCGGCGCCGAGATGATCGGCTCGCTGATCGCCGGAGCGGTCAAGCCCGCTGTCCGTCCGATGCTCCGTATCGGTCTGCTCCAGGTGATCTCCGGCAGTGGCCTGCTTCTGCTTCTCGGTGCGAACCCGGTGCTCATCCTCGTCGGCCAGCTCATCTGCGGCTTGCCCGCGATGCTCATGACGGTCTCCTCGCAGAGCATCCGGTATCAGCGCACCCCGGAGGTACTCCGCGGCCGAACCATGACCCTGATGCGCACGCTGATGCACAGCGCGTACCCGCTCGGGGCGATCGTGGCCGGTCCGCTGCTGGCGGGCGACCACTACACCGTCGTCGTGCTGACCATGGCCGTGGCCGCGGGCGCACCCGGCCTGCTCACTCTCGGTCTGGTGCGCAACGCGGTCGTCAACAAGCGAGAGCCCGAGACACCGGCTGGGCCCGTCCCCCAGGTTGCGGCCGAGCCCGTCGGCCAAACCCCCGTGCTCGCGGCCAAGTCGGCGCAAGACGGCTGATCACCGATCGGCACACCCACCTCCCTCGCGGCCGACACCGGCGAGTACCCGGCGGCCCGGTGCTCCCACCGCCCCTGTCCTGAGCGGTCCAGTACTGGTCAACCTCACCAGCGTCGAACGCTGACTCACCTCGTATCGGAGTACACACTCATGCCCGCAACAATCGTCACCACGACGGCGGTTGCCGCCTCGTACGCCCAGGAAGGGCTGTGGCTGCTGGAGCAGTTCGGCGCGGGGCCGACGGCCAACAACCTCCCCATGGCCTGGCGGATCGCCGGCCGCGTGGATCTCGACGCACTTGGCGGAGCCCTGCGCATGGTCGCCGAGCGCAACCCGGTGCTGCTGTCACGCTGCGCCTGGGACGACGACGCCGGGGTCCTGCTGATGTCCGAGGATTTCCGGCCCGGCGACATCCCGTTGTACGTCACTCACGGCGTCGAGGAGCAGCAGGCGCTGCTCGAGGTGCGGGAGGAGTCGCTGCGTGCCTTCCCCGGCGACTCCCCATTGATCCGTGCGCATGTCTGGACCCCGGCAGGGGAGGGCGACACCCTGCTGTTGCTCGTCATCAACCACCTGGTGTTCGACGGAGGCTCGGAGGAATCCTTCTTCGCCGAACTCGACGCGTGCTATCGCCATGCGACGGAGGGCGAGGCTCTGCCGCCGGTCCCGGAAACGTATCGGCGCTTCGCCCGGGAGCAGCGGGAACGCTTCGCCCGCGCCGACCAGTCCGCCCGGGTGTCCGAGCTTGCCGCCCGGCTGCCGGTACCGCAGAGCGTGGCACTGTCCGGCTCGGCCGGTGGCGGCCGAGCCGGACAGGACCCCTCGGAGGCGGCCCGCCACTATGAGTGGCTCGACGCCGAGGAGCTCTCCCGGCTGAAGCAGTTCGCTCACGGGCACGGCGCCTCCGAGGTGATGGTGCTGCTGGCCGCACTCGTCGCCACGGCGGCCCGATGGGGCGACCAGGAGAGCTGCAGCGTGCTGCTGCCGAACGCGAACCGGGCGGAGACCTGGAGCCGTCTGCTGATCGGTCCCTGCCTCAACAGCCTGTACGTCACGGCTTCGGCCGATCCCCGGCAGAGCTTCGCCGAGCTGCTCGGCCAGGTCCGTGACCTGGCCCTGGACGCCTACGGGGACCACGACGTGCCCGCCGAAGCACTGCGCGCACGCTGGGCGGAGCGCGGCGGCGAGGCCCACACCAATGTGATGCTGAACATCTTTCCCCAACAGCGTGCCGAGTTGAGCCTGCCCGGCTGCACGGCGAGGCGGCTGAGCTGGGAGGAGACTCCGGTACGGGCTCGTACGGACCTCTGCGTCTACGGTTGGCCGCAGGACGGCGGGCTACGCCTGGAGTTCCTCCATCGCACGGCAGCCCTCACTTCGGCGGACGCGGCCTCGTTCGCCGCCTCGATGACCGGACTGCTGCGGCAAGCCGTCGCCACCCCGGACCTGCCGCTGGCCGAATTCACGTCGGACGGAGTCGACTCCGTCACCCGCATGCTCACGGAACCGTTGCCCGCCACGCCTCGAGCGTCGGTCGTCGAGCAGGTGTGGGAGGCTGCGGCCCTCCATCCGGAGGCCACGGCGATCCGGGCGCCGGAAGGCGACCTGAGCTACGCCGAGCTGACCGTCGCCGCCGAGGCGGGTGCGGTCCGGCTTCTCGACCTGGGTCTGCGTCCGGGCCAGATCGTCGGGCTGGAGGGCGGCCACAGCACCCGGACCGTCCTCGCGGCCCTGGCCGTCCTGCGCGTCGGCGGAGTGCCGCTGTTCGTCCAGCCGGACCTGCCGCGGGCGCGTCGGGACGCGATCCTCGAGACCGCCCGCCCGGCATTCCTGATCGGGGAGACCGATGGCGCCGCCATCCGCCCGGACGCGCTGCTCGCCGCCGGGGACGGTCTGTGCGACGTCCCGCTGCCCGGCACCGACGATCCGGCGTACGTCTTCTTCACTTCCGGTTCCACCGGCACTCCCAAGGGTGTGCTGGGCCGGCACGGCGGACTCGCTCACTTCCTCGCCTGGGAGCGCGAACTGCTGGGAACCGGCCCCGGCGACCGGGTCGGCTGGCGCACCAACACAGGTTTCGACGTGGTCCTGCGCGACCTGTTCCTGCCCCTGGTCTCCGGAGCCACGCTGGTCGTGCCCGAACCCGGCGATCTGGAGGACCCCGCCGCAACCCTGCGCTGGCTGGAGCGCAGCGGTGTGACCACGCTGCACATCACTCCGAGCCTCGCCGACCTGCTCGTCGCCGAGCATGCCGAGGACCCGGACGCAGCCCCCCGGCCCCGCGCGCTGCGCGCCGTGCTCTTCGCCGGGGAGCCACTCACCGGACAGGCTGTCCGCCGCTGGCGCGAACACCTGGGCGGACAGGCCCGCGTCATCAACCTCTACGGGCCGACCGAGACCACGCTCGCGAAATGCTGGTACGAGATCCCCGCGGAACCGTCGGACGGGGTGCAGCCGATCGGCCGGCCGCTGCCGGAAACCCAGGTGGTCGTCCTCGGCCCTGCGGGCCGGCCCGCGGGGATCGGCGAGACCGGCGAGATCACCATCCGCACGCCGCACCGCTCGCTCGGCTATCTCGATGCGTCCGACCGTGACGCGGCGGACCGCTTCGCACCCAACCCGTTCCGCGCCGACGAGGCCGATCTCCTCTACCGGACGGGCGACCTCGGCCGCCTTCGGGCCGACGGGCTGCTGGACATCCTCGGCCGCGCCGACGACGAGCTGAAAGTCCACGGAGTGCGTGTGCAGCCCGCGGAGGTCACCGCCGTCCTGCGGGCCCACCCCGACATCGAGCAGGCCACCGTGCTCAAGCGCGACGACGGCCATGGACTGATCGGCTATGCGGTGACACGCGCCGGAAGGCCGTTGGACGAGGCCGCCGTGCTGCGACATGTCGCCTCCCTACTGCCTCCGGCCTTCGTCCCCGCCCGGCTGGTGGCGCTGGACCGGCTGCCGCTGCTACCCAACGGCAAGGTGGACAAGAGGTCCCTGCCGCATCCCTCCGCGGACCGTGCGCACTCCGAGATCGTCGCGCCGCGCACCGCTGAGGAGGCGGCCGTGGTGGACATCTTCGAACAGGTCCTCGGGGTGCGGCGCATCAGCGTGCACGACGAGTTCCTGGCGCTCGGCGGCCATTCGCTGCTGGCCATGCAAATGGCCGCACGGCTCGGGAAGCGCTTCGGTGTCCGGGTGCCCGCCGCCGTCATCCTGGACCGGGCGACGCCCGCAGTGATCGCGGCCCGTGTCGTGGTGCGGAAACCCGAAACGCTTCCGCCGGTCGGCACCACGGCGCAGGACGCCCCCTATCCGGCCGGCCTCACCCAGGAGCGGATGTTCTTCCTGGAGGAGATGACCGGCAGCGAGCCGGGCGTCTACATCATCCCGTGGTGCTTCCGCCTTCGCGGAGGCCTTGACCGGCAGTCGCTGCGCAGGTCGCTCCTTCGCCTGGTCGAGCGGCACGCCCCGCTGCGCACCGGCTTCGAGGTCACGGCCGACCGGTTGCGGGCCCTCCCGAGGACGGCGCGGGAGGTCTTCGACTACCGAACGGTCGAGCTCTCCGGAGCCGGCGAACTCCCCGCCTTCGTCCAGGAGGAGCTCACCAGGCCGCTCGACCTGCGGGCCGGCCGAGTCATGCGCGCCACCCTCGCCGAACTCGGGCCCGACGACTGCGCCCTGATTCTGATGGTTCACCACATAGCCGCCGACGGCTGGTCACTCGCTGTGCTCCAGGACGAACTGTCGGCGCTCTACGCGGCTTTCAGCGATCAGCCGGGCGCGGTCGAACCGCCCCTGCCCGAGTCGGACTACGCCGGCTTCGCCCGTTGGCAGCGAGCCCGCACAGCGGCCCTGGAGGCAGACGGCGGTCTGGCGAGGGCGGCCGAGCATCTGCGCGGAGCGCCGGAGCGTTACGGCATGCCCACCGACCGCCCTCGCGGTCACCGCCAGACCTATCGCGGCGACCGTGAGGTGCTCGCCCTCCCGGCGGGGCTGCCGGAACGTCTGCATCGCGAGGCGGGCCGCCGCTCCGTCACCCCGTTCACCCTGGTCGCCGCGGCGTACACGGCGGCGGTCGCGGCCCGCGGAGGCGACCGCGAGCTGGTGCTCGGAACGGCGGTGGCCAACCGGCCCGAGTCCGGCCACCAGGAGCTGATCGGCTGCTTCATCAACACCGTCCCGCTGCGGCTGCGACTGCCCGCGAGCGGACTGCTCGACGACCTCATCGCGGTGACAGCGGCCGAAGTCGGGCGCGGACTCTCCGAAGCGGACGTGCCGTTCGAACGCCTGCTGTCCGAACTCGACGTGCCGCGCACAGCGAGCCACCCGCCCGTGTTCCAGGCAGCGCTGGTGATGCAGCAGGCGGCACCGGCCTCACTCGAACTGCCCGGTGTCCAGGTCGAGGAAGTGCCGGACGCGCGGACGACCGCAAAGGCCGAGCTGAGTCTGATCACCCGTCTCGATGGCGAGCGGTCCGAGTTGACCCTGGAGTACAACGCCGATCTGTTCGAGCCGGCCACCGTCCGCCGACTCCTGGCCCACGTCCGCCACCTGCTGGAGAGCACCACCGACCCGGCCGCCCGGTACGACGCGCTGCCCCCGTCCGAACTCTCCGCGGAACTCGACGCGGCGGCCGGTCCCATGCCCCCGGCCGGCCCGGACGAGGCCCAGGAGCTGCTCACCGGGATCCGCCGGTCCGCCGCCCTCGCCCCGGACGCACCGGCCGTCAGCTACGCGGGGCGCACCCTGAGCTACGCCGAACTGCTCGGTCTGGCCGACGCGCACGCCCATCGGCTGCGCGCGAGCGGAGTCCGTCTCGGCGACGTGGTCGCGGTGCACATGGAGCGCTCGGCCGAACTGGTCGTCGCCCTCCTGGCCGCGTTGGCGGCGGGCGCAGCATACCTGCCGCTCGACACCGCGGCTCCAGCCGAACGGCTGCGGCTGATGATGGACACCGCGGGGGTCCGGACCCTGCTCACCGGCCCCGGAGGGGTGCCCGACGAGCTGAGCCGGGAGCACACCCTCGTCGTCGGCCTGGAAGCCGAGCCCAAGCCACCGCTGGAACTGCCCCTGCACGGCGAGCTGCCCGCGTACTGCCTTTTCACTTCGGGCTCCACCGGGACTCCCAAGGGCGTTCTGGTCCCGCACCGGGCGATTGTCAACCGGCTCCGCTGGATGCAGAACACCTACCGCCTCGACGCCTCCGACACCGTCCTGCAGAAGACCCCCTACACGTTCGACGTCTCGGTGTGGGAGTTCTTCTGGCCGCTGCTGGCCGGCGCCCGGATCGTCATGGCCCGTCCCGGCGGCCACCGCGACCCGGGATACCTGATCGAGGAGATCCGCCGTGAACGGGTCACCACCCTGCACTTCGTGCCGCCCATGCTGGCCGCACTGTTGGAGCAGCCGGGCGCGGGGACCATCGCCGAGACCGTACGTCTGGTGGTGTGCAGCGGGGAGGCGCTCGAAGGCAGCCTGCGTGACCGCTTCTACGAGGTCACGGCCACCGCCGGAGTGACACCGGTCCGACTGGAGAACCTCTACGGCCCCACCGAGGCCGCCGTGGACGTCTCGTGGCACAGCTGCGCACCGGCGCAGGCGGGCGCCGCCGTCCCCATCGGCCGACCGATCGACAACATCCGGCTGTACGTGCTCGACCGCGACACCATGCGGGTGATCCCGCGCGGCGGCGTCGGCGAGCTGTACATCGGCGGCATCGGACTGGCCACCGGCTATGTCGGCCGGCCCGATCTGACTGCCGACCGGTTCGTCCCGGACCCGTTCGCCGGACCGGAGCACCCGGGCTCGCGCCTCTACCGCACCGGCGACCTGGTGCGGCGGCTTCCCCACGGCGAGCTGGAATACCTCGGCCGGACCGACTTCCAGGTGAAGATCCGCGGCGTGCGCATCGAACTCGGCGAGATCGAGGAGCGGCTGGCGGCCCAGCCCGAGGTCACCGACGCCGTCGTCGTGGTCCATGAGCATCCGGGCGGTGGCAAGGAGCTGATCGGCTACGTCGCCCTCCGCCCCGGCACCCGGGCCGACGGCACCGTGCTCGCCGAGCGACTGCGCGGCATCCTGCCCGACTACATGTGCCCCTCGCTGATCGTGGTCATGGACGAGTTCCCGCTCGGCGCCACCGGCAAAGTCGACCGGCGGGCCCTGCCCGACCCGGAGCCGTGGCGCAGCGACGTGGTGGCGTACGAGGTGCCGGACACCGACCAGGAACGGATGCTCGCGGCCATCTGGGCCGAGGTGCTCAAGCCGGACCGGCCGGTCGGCGCCCTGGACCACTTCTTCGCCATCGGCGGGGACTCGCTCAGCGCCGTACGCGTGGTGGGTTCCGCCGCCGACCAGGGCTGGTCCCTGGGCCTGGACGACGTGTTCACCGCCCGCACCCTGCGCGAACTCGCCGCCGTCATGACCGCGGTCGATCCGCGGCAGGAGCAGGCGACACCCCTTGGCGAATTCACCCTTCTCAGCACCGCCGACCTCGCTCGGCTCGGACTCTAGAGACCGGAGAACAGTCGCATGACCACCGCAGCACCCCACCGCGGAACAACCACCAGCTCCGTCACCGACGCCTATCCGCTGTCCCGGCTGCAGGCCGGCATGATCTACCACGCCGAGCTGGAAGGCGATGCCTCCTACTACCACGACATCTACTCGCTGCGGGTGCGCGGGCCGTGGCACGAGGAGAGCTTCCGCGCCGCCGTCGCCGGGCTGATCGGGGCCCACGACGTGCTGCGCACCTCCTTCGAACTGGCCAAGTTCAGCGAACCGCTGCAGCTCGTGCACTCCACGGTCGACGTCCCCTTCGAGACCGTCGACCTGCGTGGCCTGGAGCGGGATGCCGCCGAGCGGGTTCTCACCGACTGGCGGCGCGAGGAGACCGGCCGTCCCTTCGACTTCGCGGCGGCGCCCCACTTCCGCATGGTCGTACACCGCCTGGGGGACGAGGAGTTCCACTTCTGGTGGTCGTTCCACCACGCGATGATGGACGGCTGGAGCCTGCACTCGGCGGTGGCGGAGCTCTTCGCCGGCTACACGGCGATCCGTGCGGGCCGTACTCCGGACTTCACCGCCCCACAAACCCGCTACCGCGACTACATCGCGCTCGAACTCGACGCCCTCGACGACGCACGGCAACGCGACTTCTGGCGCGACCAGCTGGCCGGTGCCGAGCCCGCCGTGCTGCCCATACCGCCCCGGCGCACCAGTGACGAAATGGACTCGACCGTGGAGGTCGAGTGGTACGACATCCCGCGGCCCGTGCTCGACCGGCTCGGCGAACTCGCGACGCGGCTGCGCGTCCCCGTCCGTACCGTGCTGCTCACCGCGCACCTGCGCGTGGTCTCGGGGCTGCTCGGGCGACCCGACGTGATCACGGGGGTCGTCGGCAACGGCCGCCCGGAGACGCGGGACGCCGAGCAGGTCAAGGGACTCTTTCTGAGCACCTATCCGCTGCGTACCACCCTCCCGCAGGCCAGTTGGGCCGACTTCGCCACCGCGGTCTTCGCCCAGGAGGCCGCGATCCTCCCCAACCGCCGCTATCCGCTCGCGGCGATGGTCGAGGAGACCGGCTGGAGCCCCTTCGACGTCGTCTTCGACTTCCGGCGGTTCCGAAGCTATGAAGGGCTCACCGCACAGGACGACCTGGCCTTCGACATCGGCGACTACTACGAGCACACCAACTTCCCACTGACCTCCGGTTTCGTGATGAACCCGGAAGGCACCTCGCTGCGGCTTCAGCTGCGCTACGACGCACGCCGTTTCGACCGCGCGGACACCGCCCGTCTCAGCCGGGCCTACCTCTCGGTGCTGGAACGGATCGCCGCCGATCCCGACGCCTCCGTGCTGGCCGCGCCCGCGCTCGCGGACGAGGACGTCGCCGCACTTGCCGTGCTCGGCTCCGGTCCGTGGCGCGACACCGCGCGCCCACACGGCGTGTACCAGCGCATCGAGCGGGCCGCCCGGTCCGGTCGGACCGCCGTGCGCGCCGTCGACGGCGAACTGGGGTACGACGAGCTGCTGGACACAGCCGGCCGGATAGCGGGCAGCCTGGCCGAGGCGGGAGTCCGCCGGGGCGACCCGGTCGGCGTGTGCATGAACCGTGGCACCCTGCTCATTCCCGCTCTGCTCGCGATCTGGCGGATCGGTGCCAACTACGTCTCACTCGACCCCGATTACCCGCTCGACCGGCTGCGCTACATCGCCCGCCACAGCGGTGCGGACTTCCTCCTGCACGATGCCGCCTCCGCCGGTGTCGCCCCTGAACTCGCCCCGGCGGCCCTCGCCGTCGAGACGGCTGCCGCACACCCGCGCAGCGCCGAGGCGGTCGAGGTCTCCGGCGACGAGCTCGCCTACACGATCTACACCTCCGGCTCCACCGGCCTGCCCAAGGGTGTCGAGGTGCCGCACGGCTCCGTCGTCAACTTCCTGGACGCGCTCGTGGAGCGCCTGGACCTGGACGAATCGCACCCCTATCTGGCCACGACCTCGATCAGCTTCGACATCCATGTCAACGAGATGTTCGTCCCGCTGATCCTCGGTGGCACCGTGCTCCTGGCCGCCCGCAGCCAGGTCGCGGACGGCGCCGCGCTGCGCGAACTCATCGAGTCGGAATCCGGGCTGATCGCCCAGGGACCGCCCGCCATGTGGCGGATGCTGCTCGACACCGGCTGGCGTCCCAAGGACATGGCCGGAGTGCTCTGCGGTGGGGAGGCGTTCCCGCGCGACCTCGCCGAAAGGCTGTCACGAGACGGTGCGGCGGTCTGGAACATGTACGGACCGACCGAGACCACCGTGTGGTCCTCCGTGCAGCCGGTGGCGGACGGGGACGGCACGGTGCCCATCGGCCGTCCGATCCGCAACACCACCATGTGGGTGCTCGACGCCCACATGGACCCGGTCTTCCCCGGCGTTCCCGGCGAGCTGTACATCGGTGGCGAGGGTGTGGTCCGCGCCTACCACGATCGGCCGGACCTGACGGCGGACCGCTTCGTGCCGGATCCCTTCGCCGGCCCCGGCCGGCCCGGCGCACGGCTCTACCGCACCGGCGACCTGGTGCGCATCGGCGAGAACGGCACCTTCGAGTACCTGGAGCGGGTCGACCTCCAGGTCAAGGTGCGCGGCTACCGGATCGAGCTGGAGGAGGTGGAGGCCAGGCTCGGCCGACACCCGGAGGTCTCCGCGGCCGTCGTCGCGGCGCCGCTCGGCACGGACGGCGAACGGGTTCTCGCGGGCTACGTCGTGGCCGCTCCCGACGTAGACGGCAGCGCGCTTCGCACCTGGTGCGCCGAGGCACTGCCCGGTTACATGGTGCCCCAGGCCTGGGTGCTGCTCGACGCGCTGCCGCTCACCCCGAACGGCAAGGTCGACCGCAAGGCGCTGCCCGGCATCGGCGAGGCGATGTCCTCGGCCGGGGGCGACACGGCCGCGCCGAGCAGCGACACCGAGCGCGCACTGGCTGCCATCTGGAGCGAGGTGCTCGGCGTCACCGGCATCGGCGTGAACGCCAACTTCTTCGACCTCGGCGGTCACTCGCTCCGTGCCCTGCGGGTGGTGCTCAAGGTCCGCGACGAGCTCGGAGTCGAGCTCCCGGTCGCCGCCCTGTTGCAGGCGGCCACCATCCGCAGGCTCGCGGCCCTGATCGACCGCCGGGACGCCGACGGCACCGACGACGCCGACACGCTGGTCGTGCCGCTCAACTCCGCGGGCCGCACCCCGCTGTTCCTCTTCCCCCCGCTCGGCGGCCACATCTTCAGCTACGGACCGCTCGCCCGGCTCCTCGACGGCAAGGTCACCGTGTACGGCGTGCGTGCCTCCGGCATGGAGCCGGGAGAGGAGCCGCTGGACTCGATGAGCGGCCTCGCCGACCACTACGTCGCCCGGCTCAAGGCTGTCCAGCCGGAGGGCCCGTACCACATCGCCGGCTGGTGCATGGGCGCGACGGTGGCCGTGGAGGTGGCCCGCCGGCTGCGCGAGGCAGGCGACGCGGTCGGCTACCTCGGGCTGGTGGTGGCCAACCACTTCGACCCCGCCCCGCGCAGGCTTCTGGAAGACCCGACCGCCCTGGTGCACCACATGCTCGGTCAGGGAACCGACACGACGTACGAGGAACTGGCCGCCATCGACAGCCTCGACGAGAAGATCGAATTGGTGTTCAGCCGCGGCCGGAGCGCGGGCGCGCTGCGCGACGACGTCAGCAGCCTCGACGACGCGCGCAGGCTGCTCGGGGTCTACCAGGCCAACGCCAAGGCGATCAGTTCGCACCAGCAGGCCGAGTACGACGGCGCCGCCCGGGTCTTCGTCCTTCCGGAGGAGAACTTCCAGCCCGCCGACATGGGCTGGTCGCAGGTGATCACCGGCCCGATCGGCCTGCACGGGCTGCCCGGCCTGCCCGCCACGTTCCTCACCCGCAACGAGGTCGGCCGACTGGCCGAGGTCATCGCGGCCGAGCTGTCCCACCGTGCCGCCCGCTGAGCGGCCCCCATCGACCGACACGGACCGATCAAGGAGTCAGATCATGGCTGTTGAGAGCATCGACCGTTTCACCGTAGTGAGCAATTCGGAGCAGCAGTACTCGGTCTGGTTCCCCGGGCGGCCGCTCCCGCTGGGCTGGCAGGTCTCCGGCTTCGAGGGAAGCAGGGCCGAGTGCCTCGCGCACATCGAGGAGATCTGGCGGGACCTGCGTCCGCTCAGTCTTCGCGTGGCGCTCGCCGCCGGAGAGGCTGCCTGAGCCATGCTGACCGTCTACACGACCGCGCCTTCCTCGCACAGCCTCACCGGGCACGAGTTCCGGCGGCGCGCCGTCGACGTGGCGCAATGGACCGAGGCGGCCGGCCACCGCGGCCTGCTCGTCTACACGGACAACACGCTCGTCGACCCCTGGGCCGCGGCCCAGCTGATGATCGAACACACCGAGACGCTGGTGCCGTTGGTCGCGGTGCAGCCGCTGTTCCGCCATCCCTTCGACGTTGCCAGGGCGATCAGCTCCATCGGCTATCTGCACGGCCGCCAGGTCGATCTCAACCTGGTGACCGGGGGATTCGCCGGGCACATGCGCGAGTTGGGTGACGTCCTCGACCACGACGAGCGCTACGACCGGCTGGCCGAGTACGGGAAGATCGTCAACAAGCTGCTCACCGGCGCCCGGCCGGTGACCCACCTCGGCCGCCACTACGGCCTCAACGCCGCCTCGCTCACCATCCCGCTGCCGGCCGAACTCACCCCGAACATCTACGTATCGGGATCCTCCGTCGCCTGCTCCCAGGCGCAGCAGACCCTGGGCGCTGTGCGGCTCTCGTACCCGCGCGCGGCCGCGGACTACGCACAGGACCCCGACGGCCTGCGGGGCAATGGCATCCGGCTGGGCATCATCGCCCGTGAGAGCAGTGCCGAGGCCTGGCGGATCGCGCACAAGCGGTTCCCTTCCGACGAGTTGGGCGAGCAGCTGCACGATGTGGCGGCCGGGCAGGTCGAGTCGCGCTGGCACCAGAACCTCTCCCGGGACGCGCAGAACTCGCACGGTCCCAGGGACGGCTACTGGCTCTACCCGTTCCGCGCGTACAAGACCTTCTGCCCCTACCTGGTCGGCAGTTACCAGGAGGTGGCCCGGCTGCTCGGTGAGTATCTCGAGCTCGGCATCACCGCACTGATCCTCGACGTGCCGAGGGACGAGGACGACCTCCACCACTCGGACATCGCACTTCGACTGGCACAGCGGATGCCGGCCGCCGTCTGACGCGGCGCCACCGCACGCCCGTCGAACCTTCTGAAGGAGACAGAGCATGACCCAGACAGCCTCGTGGATCCGGCGTCTCGACGCCTCGAGGGGCGCCGCGGTGCCGGATCTGCAGCTGGTCTGCTTTCCGCACGCAGGGGGATCGGCGGGCTTCTACCGCCCGCTCGCAGCCGAACTGGCCGGCCACGCAGAGGTGCTCGGGGTGCAGTATCCGGGACGCCAGGACAGGTATTCGGAGCCCGTGGTCACGGATGTCCACCAGCTCGCCGACCAGGTGGCAGAGGTGCTGGCGCAGGAGGACGGGGGCCGGCCGCGAGCTCTGCTCGGCCACAGCCTCGGCGCGGTCGTCGCCTACGAAGTCGCCGCTCGGCTGGGCGACACCGCCCCGGTCGCGCTCATCGTGAGCGGCCGGCCGGCACCCTCGCGTATCCGCCGGACCACCGCGTACCTGCTGGCGGAGGACGCGCTGATGGAGCAGGTGATGTCGCTCGGAGGTACCGAGAGCGAGTTGCTGGAGCATCCCGAACTGCGCTCTCTGCTCCTGCCGTTGATCCGGGGCGACTATCAGGCCAGTGAGACCTACCGGTTCCGTGGCGGCCCGCCGCTGCACTGCCCGGTCGTGGCCGTGACGGGCGACGGCGACCCGCTGACCCCCGTCGCTGACGCCCGGGTGTGGGCCGAGCACACCACAGGTCCGTTTCGACTGCACGTCCTGAGCGGCGGGCACTTCTTCCTCAACGAACACTGGGCGGCCGTCGCCCGCACCGTCCGTTCCAGCACGGAGGCGGTTCTCGCATGACCTCGGCGACACGGACCTCCCATGGCCCAGAGGATGCCTGACGGGGCTGTTGGCCGGTTTGTGACGACCTGGTCGTCACCGCCTGCGCTTTGGCCCCACACTGAGCCCGACCCTGGCCGGATCGGCCCTGCGATTTCCGCCCTTCACCATGAACCGAGGAGCCATCAATGAGCACAGCCCGCGTCGACCGTGTGCCGGACGCGGTCACAGTCCCGGCCGGCAGCTCGTGTGCCGACGCCGTCGCCACGGCCAAACTGTCCATGACCGGGCCGAACGCGATTGTCGCGGTCCGTGATGCCGACGGCCTGCTCCGGGATCTCTCCTGGGAACCTGGGGAGGAGGTAAAAGTCCTTCCCGTTCCCATGTCCAGTCCCGACGGACTGAACATCCTGCGGCACTCGACCGCGCATGTTCTCGCCCAGGCCGTACAGAGTCTCTATGCCGAAGCGAAGCTCGGCATAGGGCCGCCGATCGAGAACGGCTTCTACTACGACTTCGATGTCGCGAAGCCGTTCCAGCCGGACGATCTGGAGCGGATCGAGATTCGGATGCGGGAGATCATCAGGGGAGGCCAGCGCTTCCGGCGCCGAGTATTCCCGTCGATCGAGGCGGCGAAGCGAGAGCTCCACGACGAGCCGTACAAACTCGAACTGGTGGATCTGAAAGGTGATGACGGCGCCCCTTCAGCCTCTGACTCCCCGTCGGGGGAATTGGCCGTCTACGACAACCTTGACGCGCGCTCGGACGAGATTTGCTGGTCCGACCTCTGCCGAGGCCCACACCTCCCCTCGACCAAGTTGATCCAGGCGTTCAAGTTGACTCGCTCGGCGGCCGCGTACTGGCGGGGGAGTGAGGCCAACCCACAGCTGCAGCGTGTCTACGGGACGGCCTGGCCGACTCGGGAGGAGCTGAAGGAGCATCTGCGGCAGCTGGAGGAGGCGGGCAGACGCGATCACCGCAGGATCGGCGAGGACCTTGATCTCTTCACCTTCAGCAAGGAGATCGGAAAAGGACTCCCGCTGTGGCTGCCGAACGGCACGATCATCCGGGATGAACTCGAAGGCTGGGCGCGACAGACGGAGCGACGTCTGAAGTACCGGCGAGTGGTCACACCGCACATAACCAAGGACGAGCTTTACTACCTCTCGGGGCATCTTCCTTACTACCGCGAGGATCTCTACGCGCCGATCGACATCGAAGGTGAGCAGTACTATCTCCGGCCGATGAACTGCCCACACCACCATATGGTGTACAAGTCGAGGCCGCACAGTTACCGGGACCTTCCTTACAAGATTGCAGAGTACGGGACCGTTCACCGATTCGAACGGAGCGGCCAGCTCCACGGCCTCATGCGAACCCGCGGGTTCACCCAGAACGACGCGCACATCTATTGCTCGGCAGAGCAGGCGAAGGACCAGTTCCTGGAAGTCATGCGCATGCATGACGAGTACTACCGGGCGCTCGGTATCTCGGACTTCTACATGGTGCTCGCCTTGCGTGATCCCCGGAACACGGCCAAGTACCACGATGACGAGGAGATGTGGCGCCTGGCGGAGCAGATCACCCGTGACGCCATGGACGAGTCGAACATTCCCTACGTCGAGGAGATCGGTGGGGCTGCTCATTATGGGCCCAAGGTCGACTTCATGATCCGTGCGGTGACCGGCAAGGAGTTCGCTGCCTCGACGAACCAGGTCGACCTGTACACTCCGCAGCGCTTCGGCCTGACCTATCGCGACTCTGACGGTGGTGAGAAGCCGGTCGTCGTGATTCATCGTGCACCCCTGGGCTCACACGAGCGGTTCGTGGCCTACCTGGTCGAGCATTTCGGCGGGGCGTTTCCGGTCTGGCTTGCCCCGGAACAGGTCCGGGTCATCCCCCTCGCACCAGAGTTGCGGGAGTACGCGGACGAGGTCTGCGACGTTCTCCTCGGTGCGGACCTGCGTGCCGACGTCGACCGCGGTGACGCCCGCCTCTCGGCGAAGGTGCGAGCCGCGGTCACGCGCAAGGTGCCACTGATCGTCGTCCTGGGCCGCAAGGAGGCCGAGGATCGGACCGTGTCGGTGCGGTATCGCTCGGGCGAGGAGCGCTCGATGCCTCTCGAAGCGTTCGTGACGCAGGCCGCCGAACTGGTGCGCACCAAGAGCCTGGAGGGCGCCGGACACCAGTAGGACACGGCGAGGTCCGGGAGCGGGCCCGGGAGCGGGCCCGGGAGCGGGCCCGGGAGCAGTCCCGCTCCCGGGCCGGCCGCACAGTGCCCGGCAACGGCGCACCGCGGAGATCGAGCTCTTTACCTTTGTCCGAGAACGGCCACCGTAAAGCCGTGCAGGGCGATGCCGAACACCTGTATGGTCAGATGTCGCGCGCCCTGAATCGCGCGCAGAGCATCCTTGACATGCTCGCAGAGGTCTTCGTAACCTCTCGCGGGCTCGCGGAAGCTGACGGGGGAATAGTGCTTGACTTCTTGGGTCTCGATCCCATATCTGAACAAATATATCGTTTGCTGTTGACTCGGCACGACCTGGATGTCGAAGGAATGGCCAGGGAGCTCTCCGCTACTGCGAACGAGATTCGACGGGCCCTCGACAACCTCGCCGAATTGACTCTGTTGCGTCCTTCTTGGGATGTTCCGGGTGAACTGCGGCCGGTCAGCCCTCAAGTCGGAATGGAATTGCTCATCCAGCAGCGCCAGGCGGAAATGCTGCGCCAAAGTTATCAGTTCGCCGAGAGCCAGGTGGCCGTAGCGCAACTGGTCCAGGAATACACCGACCAGCGCTCCGGACAAGGCCGCCCCGAGGTCGAAAAACTGATGGGGATGGACGCGATCCAGGACCGGATCGAGCAACTGTCCCTGCGCGCCACCGAGGAAGTCGCGACCCTCATGCCCGGGGGGCCGCAGGACCCGGCGCTCATCGAGGCCGCGAAGAGGCTGGACTCGCAGGTGCGCGGTCGGGGAGTGGCGATGCGCACCGTCGGCCTGGAGAGTCTCCGCAAGGACCCTCCCACGCTGACCTATGCCCGCTGGCTGACCGAGATCGGTGCTGAAGTGCGCACTGCGCCCTCGCTGCCCATCCGGATGCTCGTCTACGACCGGCGCATCGCCCTTGTGCCGGTCGACCCGGACAACACCGCGCTCGGCGCTCTTGCAGTCACCGATCCCGGCACGGTCACGGCGATTCTCGCTCTCTTCGAACAGATCTGGTCCATGTCCCGACCCGTCGGCGATACGACCCCCGCCACTGACGACGACGGCCTGTCCCCGCAGGAGCGCGAGCTACTGCTCCTGCTGTCACAGGGCCTCACCGACGAGCGGGCCGGCCGCCAACTGGGCCTTTCCGCACGGTCGGTACGACGGATGATGGCCGGCCTCATGGAACGCCTCGGCGCGCGCAGCCGCTTCGAAGCAGGCTTGAGGGCCTCGGAGAACGGCTGGCTCTAACTGGCTGAGTCTGCCTCACCTGCCTGCCGGGCTTGGCGCACTTAAACGCAATGCCGTCGGCTTAGGGGTCTGGTGGGGGTGCGACCGCCGCGATCGCCAGCAGGGTTTCCGCTGGTCGCCGGGTTGGCTGGGGTGGTCGTGGCGGTCAGAATTCCAGGACAGGAAACGGGACATCTTGCGCTTCGTCTGACGGATCACGGCCCGGAGCCTGCGGGGCGGATTGATCTCCTCCTCGAGCTCACGGGCCACCGTCGACAGGTGCTGAGGGGAAAGGCCCTGTTCAGCGAAGTGATGCTCCGGCGGGCTGCCCGCAGGGCCGCGGCGAAGGGCAGCCGGTCCAGGTCCAGCGGTTTACTGCGGTTCACCGCTGCTCAGTGCATGAGGACTCTCAGGCAGCCGGTGTAGACCACCAGGTGCGCGTAGATCTCCTGGAACACCAGCTCGGGGCTCTTGCTCGGCATGACGGTGCGGGTACCGATCTGTGTCGTCTTCAGCTCGGCGAGGGTGTTCTCCACCTCCCACCGCTCGCCGTGGAGGGCGGCCAGTTCGGCGGTCGGCGCCGTGCCGGGATCCATGAGGGCAGCGGTGATCCGGTAGCGTCCGGCCTGGTCACGGCCCGGGATGTCCAGGCTGTACTCGATCACACGGGCCCGGATGTCCTGGGGCGGCCGGATGCTGCGTCCCCGCCCGCCGCGGACGGTGGACATCCATGAACCGTCGGGGAGAACCTGCTCGACCGGCAGTTTCCAGATGCCTGGGATCCACCACGGCAGATCGGCGCCGGTGGCGGCCAGGTGCTGACAGACATGGGCTCCGGGCAAGCCGCGGTCGGCCAGAACCAGCATGCCCGGCCGGAGCGAGCCGACAAGTCATTCGGCCAGGACCCGCTCCTCGGCCCGGTATGAGTCGACTGCGGCGTCGCAGATCACATGGGTTCCGGACTCGACCAGGACCATGATCCGGGCCAGCGGATATCCGGTGGGTCCCTCACCGGACTTGGTCCGCAGTCGGCCCGGCCCGGCCTCGTTGGCCTCCGGGTCGGCGCACTGCAACGTCGTCCCGTCCAAAGCCATCAGCCGCAAGCCCCGCCAGAATGCCCCAGGCGTCCGTTCGTCAGCCATCGCTGCCCCGGCGTGAAGAAGCAGCTCACGCAGTACCTCCACCCCGAGGCCCTGGCGAGCACGGAAGGCCGCCGCCTTGTCCGGAACCCGTCAGGCACCCCACCCGTCCTCGCGCCGCACCGCCTCGGCCAGCGGCCGCAGAACCTCCCGGTACGGATCGCCGGAGAACAACGCCCGCGCAAGCACGAAGTACACCATCAGCCGCGGCGGCAGCATCCGGACCCTCACCTCACGGCTCCGAGGCTTCGCCAGTAGGCCAACGGCATTGCACTTAAACGCCAAGCTTATTGAAGAAACTCGTACCAGCATCATCTCTGTCTGACTGGCCACAGCGTGTCCGCTGCACTGTGGGAAACGATCACTCTTTACGTGGGAAACGATCTCTGGAGAGTTGGCATTGGCGCTGACCGGCAAGTTTCGTCGGTTTCCCTGCCCGTGCCCGCCGCTCATCCGGCCAGCGGGTTGGGCAGCGGCAGATAGCGGGCGTCGGCACCGTCCGCTCCGGTCCAGCGCAGCAGCAGGTTGGTCTTGCCGGGCAGGGTGGGCGAGGCCAGCAGGGTGTCGATCTCGGCCAGGTCGTGGCGGGCCAGTTCACGGCGGGCGGCCGGCCAGGGGTCGAGACCGGGGTGGCGCTCGGCCAGCGCGCCGGCGATCTCGGTGAGGTGGTTGACCACCAGGCAGTAGACCAGCCGCTCCCAGCCCGCCTCCCTGGACACGTCCGGCAGCAGCTTGACGCCCTCGGCGTCCCGGAACAGCGCCTGCACCGGAACGCCGTCCGCGTCGACCGCGACCAGCGTGTTCTGGAGATGCGCCTCCAGTACGACGCCGTGGTCGGCGAAGGCCGCGATGGCCGGAGGGACGACGACCCCCAGGTAGGCCTCCCACCAGGCCCCCGGGTCCTTCGTACCGTCCAGCGGGCTGCCCGCGAAGCCCTCGGCCAGGGCCGCGGCGAGCAGCGGCGTGGCGCCCGGGCGCAGGTGGTCGCGCAGTCCGTCACGGACCAGGACGGCCAGTTCCTCGAAGGCGAAGCCGGCGGTGCGGTAGCCGCGGTCGCCGAGCCAGGCCGCGGGTCCCTCGAACGCCGCGAGGGCGCGCCCGGCAGCCGTGTCGGTCCGGCGCAGTTTCAGCAGGTCGTGACGCCACAGCCGACGGATGTCGTTGGTGATGCGGACATCCAGGCTGAACTTCAGGAAGAGGTCGCGCTCCGGGCTGTACGTCGTGCGGATCGCGGCCGTGGGCCAGACCGCGGAGGCGGTACCGCCCAGCCGGATCAGCCGGCCGTCGGCGAAGGCGGGGGCGAGGTCGCGGCCGACCAGATCGAGCTGCCAGGGATGCGCGGGCAGCAGCCGGTAGCCGGGCGGGGCCTCGCCGAGGGTGTCCAGGGCCGCGGTGTCGCCCTCCTCGACGACCGTGTCCTCGCGCACCCCGAGCAGGACGAGCGGGAAGCGGGCGTGCGCCTCGGGGGCGTACGGCAGCCAGCCGGCCACCGGGCCGCCGCCGCGCGCCTTCGGGGCGGGGTGGTGCGGGTGGCCGGTGACCAGGGACTGCTCGGAACGGAGGTAGGGGTCGTCGGGCGGAGTGGCGGCGGCGCGGGCGGTGAGCAGCGCGGCGACCGCGTCCCTGCTGTCGATCATCTCGGCGGGCAGTTCGTGGTTGGACAGCCCGGTGTGCCGACGCAGCTCCTCGGCGACGAGTTTGACCAGTTCCGGATGGTCGAGGCGGTGCCAGGCGCCCGCCGCGTACACCTCGGGTTCGGCGGGCCGCCGGGTTCCGAGCACCCGCAGCAGCCGGTCCCCGCCGGGCAAGCGGTACACCGGGCGCTCGCCGGGATCGGCGCGGTCGCCCAGCGGGCGGGCCACCTCGCGCAGCAGACAGTTGAGCAGGGGCGCGGCCGCGTAGGCGTCGGCCGGGTCGGTGCGTCCGCCGGTCGACACGCCGAGCCGCGGGGCGGCGAGCTGGACCGCGGCGTCACCGGCGGACGGGGCTGCGCCGTCACCGGCAGTCGGGCCGGGGCCGCCACCGGCGGGCACGGCGGTGGCACCGCCGGGCGGGGCGGCGTCGGCGTCGGCGTGCGGGGGCAGGAGGTCCACGCGATCCACTCGTTCCCTACGGTCCGTTCGGACGGAGATGATCAGTATCTCTGCTGTCACCACCTGCCTTGACCGACCAGTCCCACCCCACTCGTACCCGAGGAGCCCGACCGTGTACCGATCTTCCAGCGCCGAGGACGCGATCGCCGCCGAACTGGCCGATGTGCGTCCCGGCCTCGTGGCACGGTTCACGGCCGAGCTGCCCGGCGCCCGCGCGGCCGTCCTGACCCGGCTGTGGCGCGCGCTCGCCCATGAACCGCTGCCGTGGATCGTGCGCCGTGAACCCGGCGGCGACGGGCTCACCCTGCGGCTGTCCGACGGCCGCAGGCTGCACGGTCCGGCCCCGGATCCTTACGCCACCGCCGCGTATGTCACCTCGGTGGAGCTGGACGGGGTGGCGTACGACCGTCCGCAGCGGCTGCTCACCGCACTCGCCGTGCCGAACGGCGCGGCCTTCGCGGCCGAACTCGACGACAGTGTCGCGTCGTTGGCACTGTCCCGGGCCGGGCAGCCGGACCGGCCCGCCACGCGGTCGCCCGGCGGACGGACCACGGACGAGTCGCGGACGGACGAGTGGCCGACGGACGAGCCGCGGACGGACGAGTGGCCGACGGACGAGTGGCCGACGGACGAGTGGCCGACGGACGAGTGGGAGTGGGAGCAGCGGGTGGTCGACGGGCATCCGTACCACCCCAACTGCCGTTCCCGGCCGGGTTTCTCGGCCGCCGAGCAGCTCGCGTACGGGCCGGAGCACCGGCCCCTGGTGCGGCTGGGCCTGGTGCCGGTGGAGGCGGACGAGTGCCTGGTGACGGGCGAGTGGCCGCAGTGGCTGCGGGACGGGCGGCGGACGGTGCTGCCGGTGCACCCCTGGCAGGCGGCGCATGTGCTCAAGCGGGCGGGCGACACCGGGCTCGACGCGCATCCGCTGATGTCGCTGCGCACTCTGGCCGTGCCCGGCGGTCCGCACGTCAAGACCGCGCTCACCGCCCGGCTGACGTCCTCGGTACGGGACATCTCGGTCGGGTCCGTCTCGATGTCCGCGACCATGTCGGCGTTCGGACAGGAGCTGGCGGCGCGCACGGACGGCCTGCTGCACGTCACCCGCACGCTGGGCGCGGCCACCGCCCACTCGCCGGACCTGGCGGCCGTGCTGCGGGAGTCGCCGGGTGTCTACGCGGCGCCGGGCGAGCATGTGGTGCCGGTGGCCGCCCTCGGGGCGACCGGTCTGCCCCGGTCGCCGGACTGGCTGGCGGACTTCACGCGGCTCGCGCTGACCGTCGGGCTGCGGCTGCTGGAGCTCGGTGCGGCCCTGGAGGCGCACGGCCAGAACCTGCTGGTGGTGCTGTCGCCGACGGGAGCGCCGCTGCGTCTGGTCTACCGCGACCTCGCCGACATCCGCGTCGGCCCGCAGCGGCTGGCCCGACACGGCGTCCCGGTCCCCGCGTTGACCGGGCGGACCGTCACGGACGATGTGACGACCCTGCGACGCAAGCTCTTCGGCTCGCTGGTGGCGGGCTCGCTGGCCGCGACGGCCGGATCGGCGCCGGCGCTGCGCGGGGCGCTGGAGGCGGTCGTACCGGACCTGCCGCGCACCCCGGACCTGGTGGCGCTGGTCGAAGAGCCGCTGCCGGTCAAGGCGCTGACGCTGATGCGGCTGTCGCCGGGGGTGGCCGGGGACCAGTGGGCGCGGCTGCCCAATCCGCTCGTTTGAGAGCCGGTCCGGCGTTGGACGGACCCCGTTTTGTGGCGGGACCCGTTCGGTCAATAGGATCCGCCGATGATCAGAACACAACGGCTGGCGGTGGGGATCTGCGCCCTGCTCGCCGCGTTCACGGTAGGGATAGCGTTCCCCGCCGGAGCGGTCGCCGACGAGACCACCGCCGACGCACCGAAGGTCGACCTCGTTCTCGATGTGAGCGGGTCGATGCGGGCCAACGACATCGACGGCAAGTCGCGGATGGCCGCGGCGAAGCAGGCGTTCAACGAAGTGCTGGACGCGACGCCCGAGGAGGTCCAGCTCGGCATCCGCACGCTGGGCGCCAACTACCCCGGCGACGACCGCAAGACGGGCTGCAAGGACACCGCGCAGCTCTACCCGGTCGGCCCGCTGAACCGGACCGACGCCAAGACGGCGGTGGCGACCCTCTCGCCCACCGGCTGGACGCCGATCGGACCCGCCCTGCTGAAGGCCGCCGACGACCTCGACGGCGGAACCGGCTCCAAGCGCATCGTACTGATCAGCGACGGCGAGGACACCTGCGCCCCGCTCGACCCGTGCGAGGTGGCCCGCGAGATCGCGGCCAAGGGCGTCGGCCTCACCATCGACACGCTCGGCCTGGTGCCGAACACCAAGCTGCGCGCGCAGCTGAGCTGTATCGCCGAGGCGACCGGCGGCACCTACACCTCGGTCGAGCACGCCGACGAACTGACCGACAAGGTCAATCAGTTGGTGGACCGGGCGGCCGATCCGGTGGTGACGCCGGTGGCCACCCAGGGGGCGGACTCCTGCTCCCAGGCACCGACCCTGAAGTCCGGCCTGTACACCGACCGTGAGGAGTTCGGCCAGGAGCGCTGGTACCGGGTGGACGTCAACCCGGGCCAGGAGCTGCGGGCTTCGGTGAGCGTGGCGGACGACCGGGCCGTGAACCCCGACTACGGGGTGCTGCTGCGCGCGGTCACCGTGCACCAGCGGGAGATCGTACGGGGCGAGGCGGACGGCAACGGCCGTACGGACGTCGTCTCGACCGGCCTGCGTTACCCGAAGGCCGAGAGCGACGACGAGAACGCGCCCGCCGAGACGGTGTGCCTCCAGGTCACCCACTCCTTCTCCGCCGCCGCCGGGGTCAAGGCCACGCCCGGTCTGCCGCTGGAACTCACGGTCGACGTGGTCGACGGCCCGTCCCAGGCGAGCGACGTGGCCTCCTTCGGCCTCGGCCGCGGCTGGTGGCTGCTCGGCGCCCTGATCCTGGCCGGCTTCCTCGCCGGTGTGCTGTGGGGCTGGGTGTCCCGCTGGCGCGTCGCGGTCTGGAGGACCAACTGATGCGAATCACACGAACGCTGAGCCTGGCGCTGCTGACCCTCGGACTGGCCGCGGGCCCCGCGGCGGCCGACTCCTCGCCCTCCGCGAGCCCGTCCGACGATGCCAAGGCGCCCACCACGGCGGGCACTTCGTTCCGCACGGCGACCGAGGTCGAGCAGGGCGTGACGGCCACGGCGGGCGGTTCCGCCGGTGACTACCTGTACTGGTCGTTCCCGGCGGACGCCGGACAGCGGCCCACCGTCAAGGCGACGGTGAAACTGCCGGACACCCACGCGGCCCAGTCCTGGCAGATCGACGTGTACGACGGTCTGCGCCGCCGCCAGGCCTGCCAGTACGGGGCGCAGACGCGCACCGCCCAGCCGGGTTCGCCCTCGGTCGAACTGGCCTGCACACTGCGCACGGTGCGTGCCTGGACCGAGCCGTGGGACGACGCCCCGCTGCCCGGCACCTACTACATCAGGCTCACGGTCGTGGGCCTGAAGACGGCCGACCTGGGTCTGCCGGTGAGCACCGAGATGCGGGTCGAGTCCAAGGACATCGGTGGTGCGGCCGCCGTGGACGGCTCGCTGTCGGAGGCCCTGGTGCCGGGGATCGCGGTCACGTCCAAGAAGGACGAGTCGGACGCCTCCGACGACTCCGACGGCTCGGCGAAGTCGGCGGTGCTCTCCAGCATCGAGCCGGACGACGGCTGGTCGTCCAACTGGTGGTCCGACCGCTGGGTGTGGACCGCGGTGGGCGGCATGCTGGCCGCGCTCGCGGGCATCGGCGGTTACGCGCTGACCCGCGGCAACGGCCGCCCGCGCAATCTGCCGCCGGGCGTCTGACGCCCGTGCCCTCCGGGCCGGTCCCGGCCGCCTCGCGCGCGCCGGGCCCGGCCCGTTCGTCTTTCACCCGGCCGGATGTCGGGCGGTCGCGTCCCGGCGCGCCCACAGGTCGGCCGGAACGGCCTCGAGGGCACGCCCTTCGCGGTCCAGCAGCCGGGCGCTGTGCTTGATGGGCCGGATGGTCACCGCCCGGTCCGTGATGGTGAGTTCGGGCGCCCGCAGGGCGATGTCCCGCTCGAATCCGGGGAGGTCGCGCAGCGAGGACAGCCAGGCGATGCAGAAGACGTTGCTCGGGCTGGCCACCGCGGCGGCCAGCCGCACCTGTGGCATCCGGGCCAGCGCCTCACCGGCGACGGCCAGGTGCTCGGGCCGGGCGGACGCCCACAGCGAGGCGGTCACCGGCCGGCCCACCGCGCTGCGGGCCACCTCGCACCGGAGCAGGACGGACCGGGTGGCGACGAGCCGGCGCAGCCGACGGGCCGCGGTGCTGGTCCCGATGCCGAACCGTCCGGCGAGCTCGGTGGCGGTCACCCGTCCGTCACGGCTGAGTTCGACGACGATCCGGCGGTCCAGTTCGTCGCGCAGTCCGGCCGTGCGGTCCGACGGAACCGCGGTCGGCGGCCCGGGGGTGATGGCACGGCGTGCGGCGCTGTCCAGCGCGCCGATCCGCCACCGGGCTCCTTCGGTGAACGCCTCGGTGAACAGGTTGGTCCGGGTGGCCCGCACTCCGGGCAGCAGCCGCAGCCGGGAGCTGACGTAGCCGACCAGCCCGGACAGGCTCGACGCGGTGACCGTGACGAGCAGGTCCCGTCCGCCGGCCGTCTCCTCGACGGTGATGGCCTGCGGGTCCTGCGCCACGGCGGCGGCCACCGCGTCGGTGGTGGGCGCCTCGCACTCGACCTCGACCACGGCATGCGCGCTGTCGTCCATCGGGCCGGGATAGCCGGTGACCCAGGCGAGGCCCTTGTCGGAGATCCGCTGCCAGCGCCGGGTGACGGTCACGGCGTCGGTGCCGAGCGCCTCGGCGACGGCGGCCCAGGGGGCGCGGGGGGCGATCTGGAGCGCGTTGATCAGCTGGAGATCCGTTTCGTCCAGTTCGGCAGAGATCTGCATGAAAGCCCCCTTCGCTGACAAGATCCTGCGGAGATACGGGAAAACAACACCCCATCGCTAGCTTCTGTCAATCTCAGCGCCCAGCGAGCGATTGGAGCCAGACATGGAGCCTTCCGTATCGGCGTTCCCGCCCAGATCCGACGAGCCCGCGGCGACCGGCCCGGACCACGCCCAGGCCGCCGTCTCGGCGATCCGGGTGGTCGGACTGCTGGTGCTGGTGGAACTCGTCAGCGGCATCGTGCAGGGAATGATGGCCACGCTCACCCCGGCCATCGGCATCCACTACCAGGCGTCGGCCTCGGCTCTGACCTGGGTCAACACCCTCTTCTACGTGTCCGCCGCGATCTGGGTCCCGCTGCTCGGGCGGCTCGGCGACATCCACGGTCACCGGCGACTGCTGCGGCTGGCGGCCACCCTGTTCGCGGCAGGCACCGTCGCCGTCGCGGTGGCCCCGGACTTCGGCACGCTGCTGGCGGGCCGGGTGCTCCAGGCCGGGCTGCTGGCCCTGCTGCCCCTGGAGATGGCGCTGGTGCGGGACCGGCTCGACCCGGCGCGGGCGCGAGCCGGCATCGGCATCCTGATCGGGGCACTGACCACCGGGGTCTCGCTGGGGCTCGTCATAGCCTCCGAACTCTCCCGCGTGCTCGACGGCCTGACCCAGGTGCTCTGGGTCCCGGCCGTGGCCACCATGCTGATGCTGGCGGTGCCGTTCTTCTTCGTCCCGGAGTCCACCCGCCGGGCGACGGCGCGGGTCGACTGGGCCGGGACGGCCGCCCTGTGCCTGTTCCTGATCGCGCTGCTGCTCGGCGTCGGCCGCGGGCCGGCCTGGGGCTGGGACTCGGCGCGCACGCTCGGCCTCTTCGTCCTCGCTGCGGTGCTGCTGGCCTTCTTCGTCGGGTACGAGCGCCGCACGCCGGAGCCGGCGGTGGACGTACGGCGGCTGGGGCGCCCCCGGATGCTGGTGCTCTTCCTCGCCGCCACGCTGGTCGGCGCGGCCGCCTTCGGATCGCAGACCGCGCTGGTGACGTTCGTCGCCAGCCCGCCGGAGCGGCTCGGTTACGGACTGGGCATCGGCACCTCGCAGTTGGGCTGGTACATGTTGCCGATCGGCATCGCCGCCCTGGTGGGCGCCTCGCTGATGAACCGGGTCGGCAGGACCGTCGGCCACCGGGCACTGCTCTTCGGCTCCCTGGCCGTCACCGGCCTCGGGTTCGCCCTGCTGGCCGTGTGGCACGACACGCGGCCCGAGTACCTGATCGGCACGATCGTCATGGGCCTGGGCAACGGCGCCGCGATCGCCGCCCTGCCGGCCGCCATCCTGGAGCGCTCCGCCGAGACCGAGAGCGGCATCAACGCGGGGCTCTACAACACGCTGCGCACCGTGGGCGGTTCGATCGCCGGCGCGGTCTTCGCCGCCGTGCTGTCCTCGATGGTCCTCGCGCACACCTCGGTGCCGAGCGAGTCCGCCTACACCACGGTGCTCTGGCTCTCCGCCGCCGCCTGTCTGCTGGCCGCGTGTCTGACCCTCGCCGCCAGCCCCTCGTCCGCGGGGGCGACGGAGACGCCGGACGCGCTCGCCGAGCCCGCCGCGGCCTGAATCCCCGTCCCCGCAATCCACCCACCGGCACCCTAAGGGAAACCATATGACCGACATCGCCGATATGGCCGCCACGAGCGACACCACCGACAGCACCGGTACCGGTACCGAGGAGCTCAGGGCGAAGCTCAAGGCCGAGGTCTGCGCCGAGATCGACCGCTGGGCCGACCGGATCACCGCCCTGAGCGACGACATCATGCGCCACCCGGAGACCGGCTACCGGGAGACCCGCACCGCCGCCGTCGTCGCCGAGCAGCTGCGCGACATGGGCCTGGACCCGGTGACGGGACTCGCCCGGACCGGCGTCAAAGCCCGTATGAAAGGCCGAAGTGCGGGTGTGACGGCCGCCGTCCTGGGTGAGCTGGACGCCCTGGTGATCCCCGGCCACCCGCACGGCGACCCGGAGACCGGCGCCGCCCACGCCTGCGGGCACAACGCCCAGATCGCCTCCATGATCGGTGCGGGCCTGGGCCTGCGGACGGTGATGGACCGGCTCGACGGCGATGTCGTGCTCTTCGCGGTGCCCGCCGAGGAGTGTGTCCAGGTCCAGTGGCGCCTGGGGCTCGTCGACGACGCCGAGCTGCACCACACCGCGGGCAAGGCGGAACTGATCCGGCTGGGCGAGTTCGAGGACGTCGACCTGGCCCTGCTCACCCACGCGGGTGCCGCGACCCCGGCGCTGGGCGTGGGGGGCGAGGGCAACGGTTCCCTGGCCAAGCGGGTGCGCTTCACGGGCCGTTCGGCGCACGCGGGCGGGTCCCCCTGGCTGGGCATCAGCTCCTACAAGGCGGCCACCATCGCGGTCGCCGCCATCGACGCCCACCGCGAGTTCTTCAAGGACGAGGACAGCGTCCGGGTCCACCATCTGATCACCAAGTCCGGGGACTCGGTGAGCGCGATCCCGGCCCGTACCGAGATGGAGATGCTCATCCGGGCCGCGAGCGTGGAGGCGATGCGGGACGCCTCCGACCGGGTCGACCAGGCGCTGCGCGCGGGCGCGCTCGCCATGGGCGCCGAGGTGGAGATCACCACCGCGGTCGCCTTCCTGCCCTTCCGCAACGACCGGCCGCTGGCGGATCTGGCCCACGCCAACGGCTGCGCGCTCGTGGGCGAGGACGACTGCAAGCGGGTCGAGGGCAACTTCGGCGGCTCAACCGACATGGGCGACCTGGGGTACGTCATGCCGGTGGTGCAGCCGTTCGCCGCGTCCGGCAGGGACGGGGCCGCGCACGGGCCGGAGTTCTGGACCGAGGACCACTACGCGGCGGCGGTCGTCCCGGCGAAGCTGATGGCGATGACGGTGGTCGACCTGCTGGTGGACGGCGCGGCCGAGGCCCGGCGTGTCATCGAGGAGAGCGGCCCCAAGATCGGCCGGGACGAGTTCGTCGCCCTGCACGACTCCCTCAGCGGAACCCGCACCTGGTCGGCGGGCGCACAGGAGTAGGACACGAGCCGGCCGAGGCCGGGCCCGCCCCCACCGACCCGTGGGGCCGGGCCCGGCGGCATGTCGTCGCCGGGTACCGCGGCGCCCGGCGCCACGGCCCCGCACGGTCCACCGGGCGTGCGGGTCAGGCCAGTTCGGCCAGTTCCTTGGCCAGCGGGCCGTCGCCGGCCACCTCGGCCCGGCCCTCGCGCACCGCCTCGGCCAGGGTGAGCAGTCCCCGGGCCATGGCCTCGCAGGTGGCGGTGTCCAGGATCAGCAGCGCGTCGGGGCCGGCGGGCGCGGGCCCGTCGCCGTACGCCGGCCCGTCCGCGTCGCCGTCACCGGCGTGGAGATGGAACCTGCCCTCCTCCAGCCTGACTTCGAGGACGCCCCGGGCCGCGGGGACCTCCCGCAGCGCCCGCAGCAGGGGCAGCGCGAACCAGTGGGCGCGCACCGCGTCCGTGGGCCGCCGTTCGCCGAGCTCCCCCTCGCCCCACGCGCCCAGCGCCTGGAGCACCGGCAGCAACCGGCGGCCGCGGGAGGTGAGTTCGTAGACGTAGACGGCGCCCGGCGGGGGCAGCCGACGGCGGGTGGCCAGGCCGTCGCGCTCCATGTCCTTCAGCCGCGAGGCCAGTACGTCCGTGCTCACGCCCGGCAGGTCGGCGTGCAGGTCCGTGTAGCGGCGCGGGCCGGCGAGCAGCTCGCGGACGATCAGCAGGGTCCAGCGGTCGCCGACGACGTCGAGCGCGCGGGCGGCGGAACAGTACTGGTCGTAGCTTCGGCGAGGTGGCATGCGACGCAGTCTAGACATGTTGTTGGACTTTCCAAGCTCCCACTTGGTAAAACCAAGCAACACCAGATATCCGAGAGGCGGCGGCGCATGGAGTTCCGGCAGTCCAACAAGCTCAGCGAGGTCTGCTACGAGATCCGCGGTCCGGTGATCGAGCACGCCAACGCCCTGGAGGAGGCGGGTCACAGCGTGCTGCGCCTGAACACGGGCAACCCGGCGCTGTTCGGCTTCGAGGCGCCGGAGGAGATCCTCCAGGACATGATCCGGATGCTCCCCCGGGCCCATGGCTACACGGACTCGCGCGGCATCCTCTCCGCCCGCCGCGCGGTCGCGCAGCGCTACCAGGACCGGGGCCTGGAGGTCGACGTCGACGACGTCTTCCTCGGCAACGGCGTCTCCGAGCTGGTCTCCATGGCCGTACAGGCGCTGGTGGAGGACGGCGACGAAATCCTCATCCCCGCCCCGGACTTCCCGCTGTGGACGGCCGTCACCACCCTGGCCGGCGGCAAGGCGGTCCACTACCTGTGCGACGAACAGGCCGACTGGTACCCGGACCTGGAGGACATGGCGTCGAAGATCACCGAGCGCACCAAGGCGGTCGTGATCATCAACCCGAACAATCCCACCGGCGCGGTCTACCCCAAGGAGATCGTCGAGGGCATCCTCGACCTGGCCCGCCGGCACGGCCTGATGGTCCTCGCGGACGAGATCTACGACCAGATCCTGTACGACGACGCCGTGCACCACTCGGCCGCCGCGCTCGCCCCCGACCTGGTCGTCCTCACCTTCTGCGGCCTCTCCAAGACGTACCGGGTGGCGGGCTTCCGCTCGGGCTGGCTGGTCGTCACCGGCCCCAAGCAGCACGCGAAGAGCTATCTGGAGGGCCTGACCATGCTGGCCTCCATGCGGCTGTGCGCCAACGCGCCCGCCCAGTACGCCATCCAGGCGGCGCTCGGCGGCCGTCAGTCCATCCACGAGCTGACCGCCCCCGGTGGCCGGCTGTACGAACAGCGCACCGTGGCCTGGGAGAAGCTGAACGAGATCCCGGGGGTGTCGTGCGTGAAGCCGAAGGGCGCGCTGTACGCCTTCGCCCGGCTGGACCCCAAGGTCCACCGGATCCACGACGACGAGAAGTTCGTCCTGGACCTGCTGCTGCGGGAGAAGATCCAGGTGGTCCAGGGCACCGGGTTCAACTGGCCCGCCCCCGACCACTTCCGCATTCTCACGCTCCCCCACGCGGACGATCTGGAGGCGGCCATCGGCCGGATCGGCCGGTTCCTGAGCGGGTACCGGCAGTAGCCCTCCTACCCTGAGGGCATGGGTGATCTTTTTATCGTCCGGCACGGTGAGACCGAGTGGTCGCGGTCCGGACGGCACACCGGCCGCACCGACGTCCCGCTGACCGAGTGCGGCCGGGAGGAGGCGCGCCGCCTGGTGCCGCTGATCCGCTCGCACCGCGTCGGCGCCGCCTTCGTCAGCCCGTTGCAGCGGGCGCGGGAGACGGCGGAGCTCATCGGTCTGCACGACGTACGCGTCGACGTCGACCTCCAGGAGTGGGACTACGGCGCGTACGAGGGGGTCACGACCGTCGAGATCCACCGCACCCGGCCGGGCTGGTTCCTGTTCACCGACGGCGTGCCGGAGGGCCCGCCCGAGCATCCCGGGGAGACCCCGGAGCAGGTCGGCGAGCGCGCCGACCGGGTGCTGGCCAAGGTGGACGCCGCGCTCGCCAACACCGAGGGCGTCGTCGTCCTGGTGGCGCACGGCCACTTCCTGCGGGTCCTCACCGCCCGCCGGCTGGGACTGCCCCCGGCGGACGGCGCGCTGTTCCAGCTGGCGACGGGGGCACTGAGCCGACTGAGCACGGAACACGGGCGGCCGGTGATCGCCGGCTGGAATGTCAGAGCCAACCCGTAGCCTTCGAGTGGGTCGCCTCGCGGCCCGTGGGCCGGGGAGGGAGCCTGCCGTGACACGACCGCCGACCGCCGCGCAGCGGCGGGTGATCGACGCCGCCGAGCCCGTGACCGGACGGCTGCGGGGCACACCGGCGCAGCTCGCGGCGCTGGTGAGACACGGGCTCGCCTTCCGGCACCCGCGGCCGCCCCACGACCACTTCCTGACCCCGGCCGGGCACCGGATACGCGAGACGGCCGACCCCCTGCCGCAGGCGGCGGACCCGACCGGGACCCGAGCCGGGCAGGCGGCGGAGCGGACACCGCACGGGTCGCCGGCCGGGGTGCCCGCGGACGCCGGGGTGTTCGCCGCGCGGGTCGGCGGCGAGGACCGGCCTCAGGGGCCGGACGGGCCGGACACCGCCGCGGGCCGCGCGCGGGCGCGCGAGGTGCACAGCGCCTGGCAGGGGCTGCTGGAGCTGCGCCGGATGACCGGTCCGGGCGGCGCCACGGAGCTGCCCTGCGGCTGGGAGCGAGCGCATCTGGTGCGGGCGGCCGCGCTCGCCCTGGAGGCGGCGGGCCACCGGCCGGCGGGCCCGGACACGGCCGGCTACCGGGTGCGCGCGACCCCGCAGCCGGACGCCGTCGCCGTGCACGAACCGGACCGCGAGACCCTGCGGGCGTGTGCGCGGACCCTGGAGAAGGCGGGCTGGCAGGCCGGCGAACACACCGACCCCCGGACGCGGGACCGCTATCTGCTGGCATCCCCGCGCCGGGTCTGACGCCCGTGTCAAGATCGGCGGACCGGGCACCGACGCGCACGACGGCGAGAGCCCGACGACGCGAGCACGACAGACGCGAGCACGACAGCGGGAGCTCGACGACGCGAGCACGACGGCGAGAGCCCGACGACGCGAGCACGACGACAGGGAGATGCAGTGAGCGAGCCGTTTTCCGTGCGGGTGACCGTCCGCGGTTACGAGACGGACGTACAGGGCCACCTCAACCAGAGCGTGTACCTCAACTACGCGGAGCACGCCCGCTGGTCGTTGCTCAAGGCGGCCGGCATCAGCCAGGCGGGGCTGGTGGCCACGGGGGTCGGCCCGGTCGCGCTGGAGACGACCATCCGTTACCGGCGTGAGCTGCTGGCGGGTGACGAGGTCGAGGTGACCTGCGCGTTCATCTGGGGCGAGGGCAAGACCTTCCGGATCGAGCAGACGATCCGCCGGACGGACGACGGCACGGTGGCCGCCGAGGTCACCGGGGTCGGCGGACTGATGGACCTCAAGGAACGCAGGCTGGTGGCGGACCCGCGCGAGCGCTTCCGGACACTGGCGGCGGACCCGGCCCTGTTCGGACTGTGAGCCGGAGCGGACCGAACCGCCCGACCGCCCGACCGTCCGTCCGTCCGTCCGTCCCGGAGCACTGCCGGACTGCGGCCTACGCGTCGGTCAACTCCGGGTCGTGCTCGCCGTCGTAGGCAGACGACCGACCGTCGGCGCCGCCGGAACGGGGCCGACAGCCGCCGTGCTCCGCCCGGTGAACGCCTGCCGGTGTTCCTCGGCCGCTGCCCGGCGGTGCGCCGGTGTTCGCGGGCGATGCACGGGTGCGGTTGCCTGGAACCGTCATGAATCCGACTGTTCATATGTTCTTCGACTTACGGTGATTTCCTGCGGCCGTCCTCGCACGTTCCCCAGTCGGTGTGCACCCGACCGCCCTTCACAGCGACCCTCCTTGGAGACGACGTGCCGATCTTCCGCAGAATATCCGCCCGCCGCACGCTGCTCGCCGCTCTCGGCACGGCGATGGTGACCGCCGGATGGCCCTCGGCCGAGGCGGGCGCCTCGCCGCGGGGGCTCGACGACCCGGCGAAGAAGGACCTCGCCATGCGGCTGGTCTCCAGCGCGGAGAACTCGTCCCTGGACTGGGAGGCGCAGTACGGGTACATCGAGGACATCGGCGACGGCCGCGGCTACACCGGCGGCATCATCGGTTTCTGTTCCGGCACCAGCGACATGCTGGCCCTGGTGGAGCTGTACACCGCGCGGGTCCCGGGCAACGTCCTGGCCGGCTACCTGCCCGCGCTGCGCGCGGTCGACGGCAGCGGTTCCCACACCGGCCTGGACCCCGGCTTCCCGGCCGCCTGGCGCACGGCGGCCAAGTCGTCCGCCTTCCGCAGGGCCCAGCGCGACGAGCGCGACCGCGGCTACTTCGACCCGGCGGTGACGCGCGCGAAGCAGGACTGTCTCGACACGCTCGGCCAGTTCGTCTACTACGACGCCATGGTCATGCACGGCCCCGGCACGGACGCCCGCAGCTTCGGAGGCATCCGCGAACGGGCCCGGCAGCACGCGGTCACCCCCGCGGACGGCGGCGACGAGACGACGTATCTGAACGCCTTTCTCGACGCCCGGGTCCGGGCGATGAAGCAGGAGGCCGCCCACAGCGATGTCAGCCGGGTCGAGACGGCCCAGCGCGTGTTCCTGCGCGAGGGCAATCTCGGGCTCGCCACACCGCTCAAGTGGAAGGTGTACGGAGACAGTTACGAGATCGACTGAGTCGGTCGGCGGCGCGGTCGAGGGGTGCGGCGGCTGCCGTAATCCTCGACCGCGCGGGCCGGGCGGACCGGCTCAGCCCTCGGCCGTGATCCGCGCGAGGCGCTGGGCCTCGGTCCGGGCGGAACGCGCGATCGCGTCCTCGTCGACGGTCAGGAGCCGGCCGTCCGCCACGATCTGACGGCCGTCGACGAACGACGCGGTGACCGGGGCCGCGGCTCCGAACACCAGCGCGGTCACCGGGTCGGCGATGGAGGAGTGGGCGAGCGTGTCGAGCTTCCACAGCACCAGGTCGGCCAGCTTGCCCGGCTCCAGCGAGCCCGTCTCGGCCGCCCGGCCCAGGACCCTGGCGCCGCCGTAGGTGCCCAGGCGCAGCGCCTGACGGGCGTTCAGGGCGGCTTCACGACGGGCGCCGAGGCGGTTGATGAGCAGCGCGTTGCGCAGTTCGGTGTGGAGTTCGCCGGACTCGTTGGACGCGGTGCCGTCGACGCCGAGACCGACCGGGACACCGGCCGCGAGCATGTCCGGGACCCGGGCGATGCCGGCCGCCAGCCGAGCGTTGGAGGACGGGCAGTGCGCCACCCCCGTTCCCGTACGGGCGAACGCGGCGATGTCGGAGTCGTTCATGTGGACGCAGTGCGCCATCCACACGTCCTCGCCGAGCCAGCCGGTGGACTCGAAGTAGTCGGTCGGTCCCATGCCGAACAGCTCGTGGCAGAACTTCTCCTCCTCGACCGTCTCCGAGCCGTGGGTGTGCAGGCGCACGCCCTTGTCGCGGGCCAGTTCGGCACCCTGGCGCATGAGTTCGGTGGAGACCGAGAAGGGGGAGCAGGGCGCCACCGCCACTTGCGTCATGGCGTCGAAGGAGGCGTCGTGGTGCTCGTCGACGGTCCGCCCGGTCGCGGCGAGCGCGTCGTCGAGGGTCTCGACGGCGAAGTCCGGGGGCAGTCCGCCGTCCTTCTCGCTGCGGTCCATGGAGCCGCGGGCGAGGGTGAACCGGACGCCCGTCTCACGGGCGGCCGTGATGATGGCTCCGGACAGGTCGCCGGAGCCCTCGGGGTAGACGTAGTGGTGGTCCATGGCGGTGGTGACGCCGCCGCGGGCCATCATCGCGAGCGAGCCCTGGGCGGCCGCGTAGACCATGCTCTCGTCGATGCGCGCCCAGGTGGGGTACAGCGCGACGAGCCAATTGAAGAGGTTGTGGTCCGTCGCCAGACCGCGGGTGATCCACTGGTAGAAGTGGTGATGGGTGTTGATCAGCCCGGGGGTCACCAGGTGGCCGGTGGCGTCGATGCGGCGCACGACGTTCTCCAGGCCCTCCGGGGCCCGGCCCGCACCGACCGCCTCGATGCGGTTGCCCGCGATGACCACGTGTCCCGAGGTGTGTTCCGTGTCGTCGGCGTCCACGGTCGCGATCGCGCAGTTGTCGATGACGATGCGCTCGGCTGCTGCCATGGTTCGTCCTTTTCGCTCTGGGGAGGGCACGGCAGGACCCTAGGGGCTCCGGGCGCCGTGGTCCGGGACCGACGTCAGAGGTTGGTGAGGTCCACCGGTATGCGCGGCTCGCAGCCGTCGCGCAGCACGGTGGCCTCGATCAGGCCGTACGGGCGGTCGGCCGCGAAGTAGACCTCGTTGTCGTTCTTCAGGCCGAACGGCGCCAGGTCGACGAGGAAGTGGTGCTGGTTGGGGAGCGAGAAGCGGACCTCGTCGATCTCGGCGCGGTTGTCGATGATCCGCGCGCCCATCCGGTAGAGGGTCTGCTGGAGCGAGAACGAGTACGTCTCCGCGAAGGCCTGGAGCAGATGCCTGCGGACCTCCGCGTACGACGTCTCCCAGTCGGGCATCGGGACCGCGTCGTCGCTCCAGCCGAACCGCCAGCGGGCGGCGACCCGGGTGGCCAGGATGCGGTCGTGGGCCTCCGGAAGCGTCGTGTACTTGTCCTTCGCGTACCCCCAGAACTCCGAGTTCGTCGAGTTCAAGACGGTGAGGTCCTTCAGTCCCGAGACGACCTCCCACGACGAGCCGTCGTAGGTGATCTGCGCGAGGCGCGTCTCCCGGCCCTGGCGTACGAAGGAGTGCCGGGGCCGGTCGGCGCCGCCGGGCCCGGCATCGGTGCCGGTGCCGGGGGCGGCCTCGGACGTCTCGATGCGGTCCCAGGCGTACTCCTCGATCCGGATGCGGGCCTGGCTGATCGGCTCCTGGCTGGTCACGAAGTGTCGCGCCAGGTGGATGCCGAACTGCTCCGCCGACTCGATGCCGTGCTCCTTGGCGAACGCGTACACCGTGTTCTTGGTGGTGTCGGTCGGCAGGACGTTGGTGTTCGAGCCGGAGTAGTGGGCCTCGTCCATGTCGCCGGAGAGCGCGACGGAGACGTTCAGGTCCTTGATGTGGTGGGTGGCGCCGTCCCGCGTGATCTTCACGACGCGGGTCTCGGCCTTGCCGTACTGGTTCTGACCCAGCATCACCGGGCGGCCGGGGCGGGAAACTTCTGTCATCTTGCGCTAGCTCCCTCGGTAAACGGAGTAGCCGAACGGGTTGAGCAGCAGCGGTACGTGGTAGTGCTCGCCGGGCTGCACGGCGAACGTGATCGTCACCTCGGGGAAGAACGCGTCGCCGCCCCGGTGCGCGGGGGCATCCTGCCGCGCACCGGCTCGCTCGTCCGCGGTCCGCCCGAAGTACGGCTCCACGGCGAAGTCGAGCCGTACGTGGGTCGTTCCCTCCGGCAGGGCCGGCAGGTCCTTGCAGCGCCCGTCCGCGTCGGTCGCGGAGCCGCCGAGCGCCTGCCAGCCGGCGGCGCGCCCGCTGCGGGCGGCGAGCAGGACGGCGACGCCCTCGGCGGGGCGGCCGACGCTGGTGTCCAGGATGTGGGTGGACACCGAGGCGGTGGTGCCGGTGCTCATGCGGGGTCGGTCCCTTCGGCGAGGCGGGCCAGTCGGATGCGGTTGATCCTGCCCAGTTCGGTGCGGACGATCTCCCGCTCCGGCTCCGGCGGGTTGCCGAGCCGCCGCCGGAGCGCGTCGCGCATCTGCTCGCCGGTGAGTCCGGTCGCGCAGATCAGGAAGACATGGCCGAACCTGTCCTGGTAGGCCAGGTTGAGTGCGAGCATCTCCGCCTTGAGCTCCTCGCCCGCGTCCGCCATACCGCGCTGTTCCCGGGCGGAGGCCGGATCGCCCGGCGCGGGGCGGCCGATCGGCGGGTGCCCGGCCATGGCCTCCGCCAGGTCGGCCGCGGTCAGTGCGGCCATGGCGGTGTCATTGGCGGCGTAGAGGTCTTCGGCACCGGCGTAGGGGCGGGCGGCGAGCAGCCGGCCGGCCCATGCCGTGGAGGCGCACACCTCGTGGAGGGCGGCCAGGGCCTCGTGTTCCCCGAGGACGTTGAACCGGGCCAGACCCGGGTACGCGAAAGTCGAAGTCACGGGAGCCTCCGTAGCCGGATGCGGTCTGCTGGGCCGGACACGGCCGTCGTGCGGTGCGGACTGCCGTCAGCTAACGCCCTCCGCGAGACAGCGTCAACACTTTGTTGAAAATTCTGGGTAACTCGGCCCGACTTCAGCCCTGCTTCTCGCGGTTGAGGTAGTTGTAGACGGTGAAGCGGCTCACCCCGAGCGCGCCCGCCACGGTCTCCACGCCGTGCCGCACGGAGAAGGCGCCGCGCGCCTCCAGCGTCCGTACGACCTCCTGCTTGGCCTTGCGGTCCAGGTCGGCCAGCGGCTTGCCCATCCTGCGCTCCATGGCGGCCAGGATGTGGTCGAGGGAGTCGGCGAGCTGGGGCAGGCGCACGGCGACCGCTTCGGCGCCTCCCCAGGAGAGCACCACGTCGTCGGGGCCGGCCTCGTCGGGCGGGACTATCTCGCCGCCGATGGCGTCGACCAGCGGCTTCACGGCCGCGATGAACGCCCCCTCCCCGGCCGCGGTCATCCTTCGCCCTCCCCGATCACGTTGACCTGGAGCGAGATCCGGGTGGCGCCGGCCGCCAGGGTTCTGCGCAGCACGGCGTCCACGGTCGCGAGCACCGCGTCGGCGCCGCCTTCCGCCGTGTTGCCGAACGGGCCGACGTCGACGGTGTCCAGCGCGGCACCCTCGACGACCTCGCGGGCCACCAGCGCGTGCGCGGGAGCCTCCTCGAGATCGAAGGGCTCGGTCGTGAACTCCACTCTCAATCGCACGCGCTCAACCTAACGCGCGCCACCGGCTTTGACCGACCTCCTCTTGACATGCAACGAGCACCGACGGCAGTCTTTCATTGAGCAGAAATAAGTTTCCACAATGTGGAATACGAGACGTGGAATACGGGACCATACGCGGGTCACGGAAGGGAGCGTCGAGCCTCATGCCGGGTCATGACGCGCACACGGCCGCGGAACGGCGCTTCAGCGTGAACCTGTCGATCCTGTTCACGGAGCTCCCGCTCCTGGAGCGTCCAGCGGCCGCCGCCGCGGCCGGTTTCACCGCGGTCGAGCTGTGGTGGCCGTGGGTCGGCTCCCCCACCCCCGGGCAGTCCGAGCTCGACGCCCTGGGCGAGGCGATCGACAGCGCGGGCGTCCGGCTGACGGGCCTGAACTTCTACGCCGGGCGGCTCCCCGGCCCGGACCGGGGCGCGCTGTCGGTCCCCGGCGCGGAGTCGGAGCGGTTCCGCGCCAACGTCGAGGTGGCGGCGGAGCTCGCCGGGGCGCTGGGCTGCGGCGCGCTCAACGCCCTGTACGGCAACCGCGTCGACGGTGTGGCCGCCGCCGAGCAGGACGCGCTGGCGCTGGAGAACCTGGCGCTCGCGGCCGCCGCGGCCGACCGGGTCGGGGCCATCCTGCTGGTCGAGACCCTCAACCGGACGGAGTCGCCCCGCTATCCGCTGGTGAGCGCGCAGGCCGCCGTCGATGTCGTCGACCGCGTCAACCGGGTCACCGGCCTCGGCAACGCCCGCTTCCTGATGGACCTCTACCACCTGTCCATGAACGGCGAGGACCTGCCGCGGGCGATCGACCGGTACGCGTCGGTCACCGGCCATGTGCAGATCGCCGACAACCCCGGCCGAGGCGCGCCGGGCACCGGCGGCCTCCCGCTCGACGACCTCCTCCGGCGGCTGCAGAAGGCCGGTTACGAGGGCTGGATCGGCCTGGAGTACAAGCCGGGCGACCGCCCGAGCGCCGAGGCCTTCGGATGGCTGCCGCCCGGGGCCCGAGCCGCCCGCTGAACAGCCCGCCGAGCAGTCAGAGAGGCACTCACACCATGAGCAGCAGTCCCGCAGCCTCCGCCCGCAAGGACCGCCCCTCGATCGCGTGGATCGGCCTGGGCATCATGGGCTCCCCGATGTCCGAGAACCTGATCAAGGCGGGTTACGACGTCACCGGTTTCACGCTGGAACAGGAGAAGCTGGACCGGCTGGCCGCCGCCGGCGGCACCCCGGCCGGCTCGGTCGCCGAGGCCGTCCGGGATGCCGACGTGATCATCACGATGGTGCCCGCGTCCCCCCAGGTCGAGGCCGTCGCGTACGGGCCCGACGGCATCCTGGAGAACGCCCGGCCCGGCGCCCTGTACGTCGACATGTCGTCGATCACCCCGGGGACCTCGGTCGGCCTGGCGCGGGCGGCGGCCGCCAAGGGCATCCGGGTGCTGGACGCCCCGGTGTCCGGCGGCGAGGCGGGTGCCGTCGAGGCCGTGCTGTCCGTCATGGTCGGCGGCGAGCAGGCCGACTTCGACGCGGCCCGGCCCCTCTTCGAGGTGCTGGGCAGGACCGTCGTCCGGTGCGGTCCGCACGGCTGCGGGCAGACCGTGAAGGCCGCCAACCAGCTGATCGTCGCCGTGAACATCCAGGCGTGCGCCGAGGCCGTGGTGTTCCTGGAGAAGTCCGGCGTGGACCTGGCGGCGGCGCTGGACGTCCTCGCCGGCGGCCTGGCCGGCTCCACCGTGCTGACCCGCAAGAAGGGCAACTTCCTCGGCCGCGACTTCAGGCCGGGCTTCCGTGTCGACCTGCACCACAAGGACATGGGGATCGTCACGGACGCGGCCCGCGCCGTCGGTGCCGCGCTGCCCGTCGGTGCCGTGGTCGCCCAGCTGGTCGCCAGCCTGCGCGCCCAGGGCGACGGCGGCCTGGACCACTCGGCCCTGCTGCGCGCCGTCGAGCGCCTGTCCGGGACACCGGTCTGACGCACCCGGGACTCCGGGTACGCCGCCGCGGTCACTGCCACCCGGCCCACGGCGCGGCCGCGTACCGCGTACCGCGTACCGCGTACCGCGTACCGCGTACGGGGCGGAGGTTCCCGGAGTGCGGATCCGTCCCGCCCGCAGCAGCCTGAAGGCATGACACATCCACCGACGGAGTTCCCGCACATCGTGGTGCACGCCCCGGCCCTGGACGGCTCCCGGCGGGTCACCACGGGCGACCAGACCCTCGGCATCGCCAGCCACCTGGACGATGTCGTCGAGATCCTGCGCATGGCCGACCTGGACCGGATCGAGGTCGAGGAGAGCGATCTCATCGAGTGGCAGGGCGGCGGCCCGGACGACTGGCCCGGCCTTTCGGAGCACGAGCCGCAGCCGTGACGACGCGTACGGCCGCGGGCGTACCCGGGCTACGCAATCCTCAAATCATGCTCTGAAGACGGCCGCCAAGGCTTCAACCGGCCCCGCGGGCGGGCACATTCTTCTCAGGCGGGGCCTGCCGGCACGGGGGCGGCGGGCCCCGCAACGGGGGTGTGCCATGGACAGTGCCGCGCCGAGCCGGCTGGAACCGCACGCGATCGCCCTGCTGCGGGGCGGTCCCCGCGCCGCCGTCACGGTGGCCGTCCTGTCGCTGCATCTGCGCGGTGCCGTCGGGGCCGGCCGGGTGGGCACGATGCGCACCACCGGCCCGGCCGCGGACCGGTCCCTCCCGCCGCTCACCAGGGCCGTGCACGCCGCGCTCTACCGGCCCGCGGGCGTACGGCAGTTGCTGGACCGGCAGGCGGTGCGCCGGGCGCTCACCGGGCTGCGGGACGAACTCAGGACCGCCGGGCTGCTCCGTGCGTTTCCGCCCGGCCGCACCCGGGCCGGCCGCCGCACCCTGACGGCCCTGCGCGCAGAGCACCCGTTGCCCGCCCACGGTCCCGGGCTGCCGGTGGAGGACCAGCTGCTCGCGGTCGCCCTGTACGGCGACCGGGCGCTGACCGTGGTCGCGCCGCGCTTCACCCGGGAGGCGGGACTGACCGGGCGGGGCGGGACGACCGAGCGGGACCTGCCGCAGTCCTGGGGCAGCGGGGGCGGGGGCGACAGCTCCGGCTGCGGAACGGCGTGAGCCCTCCGTGCCGCCCGCTCAGACCTTCAGCGTCCGGATCGAGGTCGGCGCGTGTCCGGGCTCGGTCGCGATCTCCTCGAACTCGACGATGGCACCGATGTCGTTGGTCGTCGACATCGCGATGTTCGTGACGCGCTCCACGATCACCTCGACGACGACGGGCACCCGGTGCTCCGCGGCGAGCCTTTGCGCCTGTGCGAGGGCGGCGCCCAGTTTGCCCGGGTCGGTGACCCGGATCGCCTTGCAGCCGAGCCCCTCGGCGACCCGCACATGGTCGACGCCGTAGCCGCCGAGTTCGGGCGCGTTGATGTTCTCGAACTCCAGATTGACCTGGAAGTCGATGTCGAAGGCCCGCTGCGCCTGGCGGATCAGGCCCAGGTAGGCGTTGTTCACCAGGACGTGCACATAGGGGATGCGGTGCTGTGCGCCGACCGCCAGTTCCTCGACCAGGAACTGGAAGTCGTAGTCCCCGGACAGGGCGACGACGGACGCCTCGGGGTCGGCCCTGGCCACGCCGAGCGCGGCCGGGACGGTCCAGCCGAGCGGCCCCGCCTGCCCGCAGTTGATCCAGTGCCGCGGCCGGTGGACGTGCAGCAGCTGCGCGCCCGCGATCTGCGAGAGGCCGATGGCGGAGACGTACCGGGTCTCCGGGCCGAAGACCTTGTTCATCTCCTCGTAGACGCGCTGCGGCTTGATCGGGACGTCGTCGAAGTGGGTACGGCGTTGCAGGCGTGCCCGCTTCTCCTGGGTGGCGGCGGCCCAGCCGGAACGGTCGGGCAGCCGGCCGGCCGCCGCCAGCTCCCGCGCCACCTCGACGAGCAGGCGCAGGGCGGCCCCGGCGTCGGAGGTGATGCCGTGGTCGGGGGCGAGGATCCGGCCGATCTGGGTGGGCTCGATGTCGATGTGGACGAACGTCCGGCCCGCCGTGTAGACGTCGAGCCTGCCGGTGTGGCGGTTGGCCCAGCGGTTGCCGATGCCGAGGACGAAGTCGGATTCCAGGAAGGTCGCGTTGCCGTAGCGGTGCGAGGTCTGGAGGCCGACCATGCCGGCGTTGAGTTCGTGGTCGTCGGGCAGAACGCCCCAGCCCATCAGGGTCGGCACCACCGGGGTTCCGGTCAGCTCGGCGAACTCGACGAGGAGCCCGGCGGCGTCGGCGCCGACGACCCCGCCGCCCGCGACGATCAGCGGCCGCTCGGAGGCGTTGAGCAGTGCGATCGCCTTCTCGATCTGGGCGCGGGTCGCGGCCGGTCTGTGGACCGGGAGGGGCGCGTAGATCTCCGGGTCGAACTCGATCTCGGTGAGCTGCACGTCGACGGGGAGGTCGACGAGGACCGGGCCGGGGCGGCCGGACCGCATGAGATGGAAGGCCTGCTGGAAGACGCCGGGGACCTGGGCCGCCTCCATTACGGTGACCGCCCACTTGGTCACCGGTCTGGCGACGGAGGCGATGTCGACGGCCTGGAAGTCCTCCTTGTGGATCGCGGAGGTGGGGGCCTGGCCGGTGATGCACAGGATCGGGACCGAGTCGCCGAGGGCGGAGTAGAGCCCGGTGATCATGTCCGTGCCCGCCGGACCCGAGGTGCCGACGCAGACGCCGATGTTGCCCGCCCGGGCGCGGGTGTAGCCCTCGGCCATGTGCGAGGCGCCCTCCACATGGCGGGCGAGGGTGTGACGGATGCCCCCGGAGGCCTTGAGGGCCGCGTAGAAGGGGTTGATGGCGGCGCCGGGGACACCGAACGCGTCGGTGACGCCCTCGCGCTTGAGGATCTCGACTGCCGCACGGGCAGCGGTCATACGGGCCATGGATCACTCCTGCCTCGACTGTCGGATTCGCTCTCCCGTCGCGCCCCGCGAGCTTCCGTCATCCCTCGATATTTCCGCATTGCGGAATACAACTTCTGCTATCTGGAAGCAATGTAGGCGGGTGGAGCGAAGGCGGTCAAGGGACGGACAGGCGGGGCCCTCCTGGAGGACGATGGGGCGCTGTCCCCCTGTGCTGCCGTCCTGGAGCGGTCCATGTCCGAGAGCGTGCCGGTGCGTTGCCCGGCCTGTCGGCGCGAACACCTCTACGCCTCGCCGTCGTATCCGTGCGCGTGCGGAGCGCCGGTGGCCCCGCCGCTGGACCCGCGCGGCACGCCCAGGGCGCTGGCGCACCGGGTCTGGGAGGAACAGTGGGTCACCGTGCGGTGCGCGGCCTGCGGCCGCCGCGGCCAGTGGCCGGCGCCGGAGCTGGGCTGCCCGTGCGGCACGGTGCTGCGCCTCCCGGTCGCGGCCGCCCCCGCCGCCGGTGGGACGCGCCCGGCCTTCCGGCCCGCGCCCATCCGCAACGCGGTGGACGCGGTCACGGCCGCCGCCCGCTATCTGAACGGGCTCGGCTACCGGGACATCCGCCGGGACGGACGACGGCTTCCGGCCGGGATCGCGCTGATCGGCCACGGCCTCGTCGCCCAGGTGGATCCGACGGCGCGCCCGGCGCGCGTACGGGATGTGGAGTGCCTGTGGCTGACGGCCATGGCCGACTCCTCGTCCTGTGCCTACTTCTCGCTCGCGGGGTACGCCGAGGACGCCCGCGGCCGGGCCGACGTCCTGCTCGTCCCCCTCTTCGTCCTCGACCTGCTGGGCACACCGAGGCCGGTGAACGGCCCCGCCGACCGGCTGGACGAGTCGGGGGCGCCCTGACCGTCCGGCCCGGCGCCCCCGCCACCGGCCGCGGAACGCGGGACGCCGGACGCCGGACGCCGGACGCCGGACGCCGGACGCCGGACGCCGGACGCCGGACGCGGGACGCCCGGAAGACGCCGCCGTCTAGGAGACCGCCCCCTCCGTCCACTTCTCCCGCAGTTCGATCTTGCGCACCTTCCCGGACACCGTCATCGGGAAGCCCGCCAGGATCTGGAGCCTGCTCGGGACCTTGTAGTGCGCGAGCCGGTCCGTGCAGAAGGCCCGCAGTTCCTCCAGGGTGAGCGGATCGGCGGGGTCGCTCGGGATGACGCAGGCGAGGACCTCCTCGCCGTACCGCTCGTGCGGCACGCCGACGACCTGGACGTCCTGGATCTTCGGGTGGGCGTAGAGGAACTCCTCGATCTCCCGGGGGTAGATGTTCTCCCCACCCCGGATGATCATGTCCTTGATGCGGCCGACGATCTCGACGTACCCGTCCTCGCGCATCATCGCCAGGTCGCCGGTGTGCATCCAGCGTCCCGCGTCGACGGCCTCGGCGGTCTTCTCCGGCTCGTCCCAGTAGCCGAGCATCACGCTGTAGCCGCGGGTGCACAGTTCGCCCGCGGTGCCGCGCGGCACGGTCACACCGGTCGCCGGGTCGACGACCTTGACCTCGATGTGCGGCAGGACCCGGCCGACGGTGCCGGTGCGGTGTTCGAGGTCGTCGTCCCTGCGGGTCTGGAGCGAGACCGGGGAGGTCTCGGTCATGCCGTAGCAGATCGAGACCTCCGCCATGTGCATCTCGGCGACCACGCGTTTCATCACCTCGACCGGGCAGGGCGAGCCCGCCATGATGCCGGTCCGCAGCGACGACAGGTCGTACGACGCGAAGTCGGGGAGGTTCAGCTCCGCGATGAACATGGTGGGGACGCCGTACAGCGAGGTGCACCGCTCCTGCTCGACGGCCCTCAGGGTCGCCGCCGGGTCGAACGACCGGGCGGGGATCACCATGCACGCACCGTGCGAGGTGGCGGCCAGATTCCCCATCACCATGCCGAAGCAGTGATAGAGCGGGACCGGGATGCAGACCCGGTCCTGTTCCGTGTAGCCGACCGTACGTCCCACCCAGTAGCCGTTGTTGAGGAGGTTGTGGTGGGAGAGCGTGGCGCCCTTCGGGAAGCCGGTGGTGCCCGAGGTGTACTGGATGTTGACGGGGTCGTCACAGCTCAGCTCCGCCTGCGCCGCGGCGACCCGGTCGGGCGCGACGCGTTCGGCGGAGGCCGTGAGGGCGTCCCAGGACGGATCGCCGATGTAGACGACGTCCCGCAACTCGGGGCATTTGTACCGGACTTGGTCGACCAGCGCCCGGTAGTCGCTGCCCTTGTGGGTGAGGGAGGCGACCAGCAGCGCGATGCCGGCCTGGTTCAGCACGTACTCCAACTCGTGTGCGCGGTAAGCAGGGTTGACGTTCACCATGATCACGCCGAGGCGGGCGGTGGCGTACTGGACGAACACCCACTCGGGGCAGTTGACCGCCCAGATGCCCACCCGGTCGCCCTTGGCGATGCCCTGGGCGAGCAGTCCGCGGGCCACCTCGTCGACGGCGGCGCCGAACTCGGCGTAGGTCCAGCGCCGTCCGGACGGCACGTCGACCAGTGCCTCGCGGTCGGGGTGGGCGGCGATCGTCCGGTCGAGGTCGGCCCCGATCGTGGCGCCGAGCAGGGGGACCTCGCCGATCCCGTGGGCGTAGGAAGTCGCGGTCACCGGAAGTCCTCCTCGCGGTACTCGGCGTCCGAGCCGGCGGCCGTGGCCTCGCGCAGCTCGATCCGGCGGATCTTGCCGGAGACGGTCTTGGGCAGGCCGCCGAACTCCAGGCGGCGGATGCGCTTGTAGGGCGCGAGGACCTCGCGCGAGTGCTCGAAGAGCACCTTCGCGGTGTCGGGGCCCGGCTCCCAGCCGTCGGCGAGGACGACGTACGCCTTGGGCACGGCCAGACGCAGCGCGTCCGGCGCGGGCACGACGGCCGCCTCGGCCACCGCCTCGTGCTCCAGCAGGGCGCTCTCCAGCTCGAAGGGGCTGATCTTGTAGTCGGAGGCCTTGAACACGTCGTCCGCGCGCCCCACGTAGGTGATGTAGCCGTCCGCGTCCCGGGCGCCGATGTCGCCGGTGCGGTAGTAACCGCCCGCCATGGCCTCCGCGGTACGGTCCGGGGCGCCGTGGTAGCCGGTCATCAGGCCGACCGGCCGTGCCGACAGGTCGAGCGCGATCTCGCCCTCGGCGACGCCGGGCGCGCCGGACACCGGGTCGAGCAGTTCGACGCGGTAGCCGGGGCAAGGGCGGCCCATGGAACCGGTCTTCAGCGGCTGGCCGGGGCTGTTGGCGACCTGTACGGCGGTCTCGGTCTGGCCGAAGCCGTCCCGGACGGTCACCCCCCAGGCCCGCCGGATCTGCTCGATGACCTCGGGGTTGAGCGGCTCGCCCGCGGCGACGACCTCGCGCGGCGGGGTGCTCAGCCGGGTCAGGTCGGCCTGGATGAGCATCCGCCAGACGGTGGGCGGGGCGCAGAACGTCGTCACGCCGGCCCGGTCCATCTCCGCCATCAGCCGGGCCGCGTCGAAGCGGGTGTAGTTGTGGATGAAGACGGTCGCCTCGGCGTTCCACGGCGCGAACAGGTTCGACCAGGCGTGCTTGGCCCAGCCGGGTGACGAGATGTTCAGGTGCACGTCGCCGGGCTTGAGCCCGATCCAGTACATCGTGGCCAGGTGCCCGATCGGGTACGAGGTGTGGGTGTGCTCGACGAGCTTGGGGCGGGCGGTGGTCCCCGAGGTGAAGTAGAGCATCAGCGGGTCGTCGGCCAGGGTCGGGCCGTCGGGGACGAAGCCGGCGGCCGCGCCGTACAGGTCCTCGTAGGGCAGCCAGCCGAGGGGGGCGCCACCGACGGCGATCCGGGTGTAGGGGCCGGGCACCTCGTCGAACTTGGCGGTGTCCTCGGCCCGCACGACCACGTGCCGGACCCGGCCGCGCTCGACGCGGTCGCGCAGGTCGGCGGGGCCGAGCAGCGGGGTGGCCGGGATGACGACGGCGCGCAGCTTCATGGCGGCCAGGGCCGTCACCCACAGCTCGGCCTGGTTGCCGAGCATGACGAGGATCCGGTCCTCGGCGCGCACCCCCTGCCCGCGCAGCCAGTTCGCGGCCTGGTCGGAGAGCAGGGACAGTTCGGCGAAGGACAGCCGGGTCCCGGAGCCGTCCTCCTCGACGATGTGCAGCGCGGTGCGGTCGTTGCCGCGCGCGATCGCGTCGAACCAGTCGAGCGCCCAGTTGAAATGGGGCGGGCGCGGCCAGGCGAAGCCCTCGTAGGCGGTGGCGTAGTCCTCGCGGTGTTCCAGCAGGAAGTCCCGCGCGCTGCGGAAGAGCTCCGTCGCCGTCGTCATTTGTCCTCCTCGGTGCCGGACCATTGCCGGGCGGCTCTCCGTCATCGTGTAATCCGTGATGCAGGTCTCACTACCCCCGAACGGGGGTGTGTGCAGCAAGGGAGCCACGAAAAGGGGCGAGGACATGGCAGCGAACGCGGCCGGAGCGGCGGAGATCCGCGGCGCGCTGGCCCGGCTGCGCCGTACGACCGGGCTGCCGGTGGCCTTCGGCGGTCTGGTCGACGCCGGGCGGCAGCAGATGCGGATCAGTGAGCTGAGCGGCAACGCGACGCCGGCGCTGCGCGCGCTCGCGGTGAGCTCGGGCAACGGTCTGGGCGGCAAGGCGGTGGCCCTGGCGCGCGCGTGCGCGGTGACGGACTACTCCTCCTCGCGGCAGATCAGCCACGAGTACGACTCCGCGGTCGCCGCCGAGGGGCTGCGCTCGGTGCTGGCGGTGCCGGTGGTGGTACGGCGCCGGGTGCGCGGGGTGCTGTACGGCGCGCTGCGCACGGCCCAGCCGCTGGGCGACCGCATGCTGAGCGCGGCGGTCGAGGCGGCGCGGGACGTGGAGCAGGCGCTGGTGGTGCGGGAGGAGGCGGACCACCTGCTGTCGGCGGCCCGGCCGACCGGGGCCGCGGACCCGGGTGCCGCGGCCGCCTGGGAGCAGATGCGGGAGGCGCACGCGGCGCTGCGCGCGCTGGTGCCGCGGATCACGGATCCGGTGCTGCGGGCCGAGCTGCTGGCCGCCTGCGGGCTGCTGACGCCCTCGCCCGCGGCGGGCACCCCGGGGGGTCCCCGAGGGGGTACGAGTGGCTCGGCGCGGCTGACGCCCCGGGAGGTGGACGTGCTGGTGTGGGTGGCGGCCGGGGCGACGAACGGGGTGGCCGCGGAGCGGCTGGGGCTACGCTCGGAGACGGTGAAGGGCTACCTCAGGTCGGCGATGCGCAAGCTGGGCGCGCACACCCGGGGGGAGGCGGTGGCGGCGGCCCGCCGGACGGGGGTGCTGCCTTAAGGGATCATGATCTACCGACTCCACCAAGGGATCGTAAAATCGTCGAGTTTCGGACAAAATGACGCCGTTTCATTCATGTGTCCGGGTTGTGAATTTCTCCATGCATCGCCATTTGTTATATCCCTCACCACTCAGTCCGTCCGAATTTCAAAGGGATGTTGCCTAGAATTTGGTACGGACACGACACACGGAGGGGAGCGGTAACCGTGCGACGGGACTTCCAGGAGCCTGCCCGATGCCGCCCCGACCTGGTCATCGGCAGGGAGGACCTGTTCACGGCCGCCCGTGAGCAGCTCGGCCGCTCCGGCAGCGTGCTCCTGCACGGGCCTGCCGGAATAGGGAAATCGACCGTGCTCCAGGCATTGGCCGCGGAATACTCGCAGGTGGCCCACACCGTCTTGCGCTGCTCCGCGACGGAGTCAGAATCCCACCTTCCGTTTCTCGCCCTGGCCGACCTCCTCGGACTGGCTCTCGACCAGGTCTCCGACAAGCTGCCCGCCGCCCAGCGCACCGCGCTGGAGTCGGCGATCACCGGCCGCGGGGAGTCCACCCTCCAGCGTGACGGCCTCGCCCTGCGCCTCGCCGTGCTCTCGGCGCTGCGCGCCCTCGCCACCGACGGCCCCCTCCTGATCGTCGCCGACGACCTCCAGTGGCTGGATTCGGCCAGCGCCGAACTCCTCGGCTTCGCCGCCCGCCGCCTCGGCGACACCCCGGTGCAGATGCTCTGCGCGGTCCGGACCGAGGGCCAGGAGTACGACCGCCATCTACGCGCGTCCCCGCCCGACACCGTCGCCATCCGCCTCAACCCGCTCTCGCGGGCCCAGGTCTCCGAGCTGCTCGACGACCGCGGCTACACCGACCTGCCCCGCTCCACGGTCCGCGAGATCCACCGCACCAGCGGCGGCAACCCGCTGTTCGCGCTCGAGCTGGGCCGGGCTCTCGGCGAGAACCCCACCCCGCCCCGCCCCGGCGAGCCGCTGCCGGTGCCCACCTCCCTGCGGGCCCTGGTCCTGCACCGGCTCGGCATGCTCTCCGACGACGTCCGCCGCACCCTGCTGGTGGCCAGCGCCGGCGCCCGCCCCACCCTGTCCCTGCTGCTGGCCGCGGGCCGCGAGAACGCCGAGGCGGAGACCGCACAGGCCGCGCGGCTCGGCCTGCTGGCGACGGAGCCGGAGGGCCCGGCCGTACGGTTCGCGCATCCGCTGATCTCCGCCGCGCTGTACGCGGAGGCGCCCGCCCAGGACCGCCGGGCCGCGCACGCGGCGCTGTCCACCGCGGCCTCCGACCCGATCGAGCGGGCCCGGCACCTGGCCCTGGCGACCACCGGCACCGACCCGGACGTGGCCGCCCGGCTGGCCGGCGCCGCCGCGCTGGCCCGGGACCGCGGCGCCCCGTCGGTCGCCGCGTCCCTCGGACTGCTCGCCGCCCGCCACACCCCGGCCGGCGCCACCCCCGGCCCGGACGACCGGCGGTTGCAGGCGGCCGAGGACGCGATCACGGCCGGCGAGGTGGAGCTCGCCCGGGACATCGCGCACGAGGTGCTGACCCGGGCCACCGTGCCCGCCGAACGGGTACGGGCCTGGATGATCGTCATCGAGGCGGCCGGACAGGCCCTCGGCGAGGTCGACGCCGTCTTCCCGCAGGTGCTGGTCGACGCGGGCGAGGACCCCAAGCTGCTCGCCCTGGTCCACTACCAGCTGGCCTGGCGCGGCCTGGTCGTCGAGGGCGACTTCTCCGAGGCCCGCACCGAGGCCGCGCACGCGGCGGAGCTCGCCGCGACCGCAGGCGACCGGCGCACCGAGCTCATGGCGCTGTCCTTCCAGGCCTCGACCGAGACCCTGATGGGCCACGCGGACGCCCCCGTGACCATCAAGCGGGCGCTCAAGGAGCCCCAGGACCCGTATGTGGCCTGCCACCACAACGGCGCGGGAGCGGCCCGGTTCCGCTGGCTGCTGATGAGCGATCAGCTGCCCGAGGCCCGCAGCACCATCACCGCGCTGCTGCGCGAGGTGCAGCGGCGCGGCATGGTCGAGAGCGAGGTGCACTTCCAGCGCTTCCTGGCCGAGACCGAGCTGCGCTCCGGCCACTGCGGACGGGCCCTGGACCTGGCCCGCGAGAGCCTGCGGCTGGCCCGCGACTCCGGGATCGGGCTCGGCGCCTCGGCGATGCTCGCCTCCCTCGCGGAGGCCTCCGGCGGTGACGTGGACCAGGCGCTGGAGCTGGCCCGGGAGGCGGCCGAGCGGGCCGAGGAGGACGGCGACCAGATGTACCTCTCCCGGGCCCTGGCCGCCTTCGGGTACGCCCAGCTGGTGGCCGGGGACGCGGCGGGCACGGTCCGTTCGCTGCGCCGGGTGCGCGAGCTGGAGTCCGGGCTCGGCATCATCGACCCGGCGCGCGGCCGCTGGCAGAGCGACCTCGCCGAGGCCCTCGTACGGATCGGGGAGCCGGGCGAGGCGCAGGAGCTGATCGACGTCTCCCGCGCGCACGCGCTGCGGCTGGGCCGGGAGAGCGTGCTGGCCGTACTGGACCGTTCTGAGGCGCTGGTGCGGGCGGCCCGCGGCGACCAGGAGGCCGCGCTCTCGCAGCTGACGTCCGTTCAGGACCGGCTCGCCAAGCTGGGATACGGCCTGGAGGAGGCGCGGGCCGCGTTCGCGCTGGCCCGGCTGCGCACCCTCAGGCCGGGGCCGACGTCGTACGACGAGGCCGCCCGGCTGTTCCGGCGCTGCCGCGCGCTGCCGTGGCTGCGGCAGGTGGACGCGGCGTCCGCCGCGGAGCCGGAGGACGCGGCCGTCGACGCCCCGCGGGACCCCGCGCTGGACGCGCTGGAGGGCCTCGCCGCGATGGAGCGTCAGGTCGCCGCACTGGTCATGGAGGGCGCCACCAACCGGGAGATCGCCGCCCGGCTGTACATCAGCGTCAAGACGGTCGAGGCGACGCTGACCCGGGTCTACCGCAAGCTGGGGATCCGCTCGCGGGTGGACATCGTCCGGCTGGCGGCGGGGCGCCGCGCGAAGTGAGCGCGGCGCGGGTTTACTGCACTGGCGGGTTTGCCGAGGGACCATCGAGGGTTTTCCCTGCCCAACTCCCTTAGGGGGTTCCCTCATTGGGAGGCGGCTGCACCGGGTCCTAGTTTTTGGGGTGTGCCGCACGCCCAGGCACACGAGGGTCGGTCCCGCGACCCCCGTGCACCCCCCACGCCCGCGCGCCCCCCACCGGCATCCCCCACTGAGGAGACTCATGTTCGGGCTCAACCGCGCACACAGAGCCGCCGCCGTCGTCGCGGCGGCGGCCGCCGCCGTCACCACCGCGTTGCTCAGCGCCCCCACCGCTGTCGCCGCGCCCCAGCCCATCGTCGGCGGCACCACGACCACCACGACCGCGTACCCGTTCATGATGCAGATCACCGACGCCTCGCAGAACCAGTTCTGCGGCGGGACCCTGGTGTCGGCGACCAAGGTGGTCACGGCCGCGCACTGCATGGTCGGCGAGAGCACCGGCAGCGTCCGGGTGGTCGGCGGCCGCACCTACCTCAACGGCACCAACGGCACGGTCAGCAAGGTCAGCAAGATCTGGATCAACCCGTCCTACACGGACGCCACCAACGGCGACGACGTCGCCGTGCTGACCCTGGCGACCTCGATGCCGTACACGACGGCGTCGTACGTCGCCTCCTCCCAGACCGGCGTGTACGCGGCCGGCACCACGGCCCGCATCCTGGGCTGGGGCACCACCTCGGAGAGCGGGAGCTCCTCCAACCAGCTGCGGACCGCGACCGTGCCGATCGTGTCCGACTCCAGCTGCAAGAGCTCCTACGGTTCGGACTTCGTCCAGACCGACATGGTTTGCGCCGGATACACCTCCGGCGGCGTAGACACCTGCCAGGGCGACAGCGGCGGTCCCCTGCTCATCGGGGGCGTCCTGGCAGGGATCACTTCTTGGGGCGAGGGCTGCGCGGAGGCCGGTTACCCGGGTGTCTACACCCGGCTGACCACCTTCTCCAGCCTGGTGACCGCACAGGTCAACTCGTGACCCGGAAGGTTTCCTGAGCACCCCTCAGGTGAAGACCGGGGGCGTTGCGAGCTACCACGAGCAGCCCGCAACGCCCCCTATCCATGCGCTCACCCCGGTACGACGGTCCCGAACCGCACGCCGCCCGCGCTCTCCGGATGCATGAGCGCGAGCAGCCGCTCCCCCTCCGCGACGACCTCGTCCCGCAGGGCCCTGCCGAGCGTGCCGAAGAGCTCCACGACCAGGCCGTCGTCGGCCGGCTTCCACACCCCGGCGAGGAAGCCGTCGACGAGGAGGGTGCAGTACGCCTGGTTGCCCCGCCAGCTGCGCCCCCACAGCTCCCGCGGTACGACCCGGGTGCGGTCGGCGTGGGAGAGCAGCAGGTTGTCGAACTCGGGCAGGAAGCGCGGCGGGGCCGGGGTGTCCGGGTCGGGCCGGGGCGCGTCGGGCAGGTCGAAGAGCTCGGCGCCGCTCTCGTCCCGGAACGTGACGAGCCGCGGCCTGAGCCGCTCGAAGACCTCCCGCAGCCGGGTCAGCCCGGCCCAGGTCTGCATGTCCTTCACGGAGGCCGGTCCGAAGGCGGCGAGGTAGCGCAGGACGACCGCCTCGGCCGCCGGGGCGGGCTCGGCGGGCCGGCCGAGCCAGCGCTCGGCCGTGGTGAGCGCGACCTGACCGCTGCGTCCCCACAGCCCGCGCGGGGTGACCTGGACGAGCGGCAGCCGGCAGCGCGCGGCGACCGCCAGGGCCTGCGGGTCGGCGTCCGGCCACTGCGCGAGCAGCGCCTCGCGCAGCTCCTTCATGGTGCGCGGCGCGTCCTCGACCAGCTCGCGGGCGAGGGAGGACAGCCGGTCGAGGTCGACGCCGGTGAGCCCCTTGCGGAAGTTCGTCAGCTCCCGGTCGCGGGCGGGCTGGACGAAGGGCCGCAGGGTGAGGCAGTCGGCGGCGGTGTGGGTGTGGATCGTGGAGCGCATGGTGACGATCCGGACGACCTCTCGAGCGGCCATGGCACCCGAGAGCTCCTGCGGGGTGAAGCCGTCGAGGCGGGCGGCGAGCGCGTAGTACGGCGGCTTGACGTTCTGCGCCTGGAGACCGAGCAGGTGCTCGATCGCCGCCCCGGCGGACAGCGGTGAGCGGCGCAGGAGCAGCTGCCGGTCGAGGGTCGCCCGGTTGAGGGCGCGGACGCCGAGCACAGGGGCGGTCGCGGACGCCGTCGTCTTCGTCATGCCCCGCACGCTAGCGCCGCTTGCGGACACCTGCGGTCCGCAATCCGGCCGCGCCCACCGGCCGGCGCCGGGCCGCGGGCGCACTCGACGGCACTCGAAGGCCCTCCAAGGCCCTCGAAGGCACTCGAAAGCGCCCACGCCACGCCCATGCCGTTTGCCCCGTATATCCTGCTACGTGATCTCACAAGGACAGCGGGGAAGACGAAGAGGACAGAAAGGAACCGGGAACACGACGCGAACCGTGCCCGCAGCGCACACCGCGCCCGTGGATCACGCAGCCGAAGGCTCGACCGAGAGGCAGCCATGATGCCCGAGCGACGCCACGCAGCCGCCGGAGCCAGGAAGCCCGTCTGGCGCCGCCCCCTGCCGCCACGCCCGCCGCAGCCGCCGGCGCCCGCGCCGTCGGCCCGCCCCCCGGGCCCCGGGCCGACCCCCGCGGAGGCGGGCAGCATCGTCGAGGCGGCCCTGTACCGCGACGGCGTCCGGGTCTCCTCCCCCGGCTCGCTGGCGGAGACCTTCCGGGAGTTGCGCGAGCAGCCGTCCGGCATGGCGTGGATCGGTCTGGCCCGCCCGACCGAGGGCGAACTGCTCTCCCTGGCCTCGGAGTTCGACCTCCATCCGCTCTCCGTCGAGGACGCCCTCGAGGCCCACCAGCGGCCGAAGCTGGAGCGTTACGGCGACACGCTGTTCGTCGTCCTGCGCGCCGCCCGCTACCTCGACGCCCCCGAGGAGGTCGACTTCGGCGAACTGCACGTCTTCGTCGGCCCCGACTTCGTCATCACCGTCCGCCATGGCGCCGCCCCCAACCTCTCCGCGGTCCGCCGCCGCATGGAGGACACCCCCGACCTGCTGAAACTTGGACCGGAGGCGGTGCTGTACGCCATCCTCGACGCGGTGGTCGACGGCTACGCCCCGGTCGTCGCCGGGGTCCAGAACGACATCGACGAGATCGAGACGGAGGTCTTCCGCGGCGACCCCGAGGTCTCCCGCCGGATCTACGAACTCTCCCGCGAGATGGTCGAGTTCCAGCGCGCCACCCGCCCGCTCGTGGGCATGCTGCACGGTCTGATGGCCGGGTTCGCCAAGTACGGCACGGACGAGGAACTCCAGCGCTACCTCCGCGACGTGGCCGACCACGTCACGCACACCAGCGAACGCGTCGACAGCTTCCGCCAGGCCCTCCAGGACATCCTCACGGTGAACGCCACCCTGGTCACCCAGCAACAGAACGCGGAGATGCGGGCGTTGGCGGAGGCGGGGTTCGAACAGAACGAGGAGATCAAGAAGATCTCCTCGTGGGCGGCCATCCTGTTCGCGCCGACCCTGGTCGGCACGATCTACGGCATGAACTTCAGCCACATGCCGGAGCTGCACTGGGTGTTCGGATATCCCTTCGCGATCATCCTGATGGCGGTCGTGTGCACCAGCCTGTACTTCGTCTTCAAACGGAAGCACTGGCTCTGAGCAGCCGGCCGGCGGGGCCGCGTCCGTGCCGACTGCTCCGTCACGGTGACGATCGGCCCGACGGGTCGCGATCCGCGGCGGGCGTCAGGAGGTGTCCTCGGCCGGGGTGTCGTGCTCGGCCTTGCGCTCGGCCTTCTCCCGTACGTCGCGCGGTGTCGGTGCGGTGACGCTGCGCTGCTCGGCGGACCGTTCCCGGGTCTGCTCGTCGGTCTGGCGTGTGTCGCGCCTGTCGGGGGTCTGCATGGGATTCTCCTCTCGGGTCCGCTGATCTCCGTGCGGTGCTAGGCCTTCGCCCGCACGCCGTCGGCGATGCGCTTGCCGATGGTCTCGTCGATGTTCGACCAGTAGGTGAAGGCGCGTTCCAGGACCGGCTCGCTCACCCCGTCGAGCAGGTGCCCGACGACGTTGTCGACCAGCCGGTCGCGGGCCGCGTCGTCCATCACCTCGCGCACCAGGGTGCCGGGCTGCCCCCAGTCGTCGTCCTGCGGGTGGGAGACGTAGGCGGCACGGGTGATCTCGCCGTCCGCCGCCCAGCTGGGCGGGCTTCCGTAGCGGGCCGTGTCGGCGGCCGGGCCGCCCTTGGAGTTCGGGGCGTAGACGGGGTCGGTCGTCCTCCGGTAGGCCATCGCGCCGTCCTTGGAGTAGGTGTGGACGTCGACGACGGGCGCGTTGACGGGAAGCTGCTGGTAGTTGCCGCCGATCCGGTGGCGGTGCGCGTCCGCGTACGAGAACAGCCGGGCCAGCAGCATCCGGTCCGGGCTGGGCCCGATGCCGGGGACGAGGTTGTTCGGCTGGAAGGCCGCCTGCTCGATCTCCGCGTGGTGGTCGGTCGGGTTGCGGTCGAGCGTCATCCGGCCGACCGGGATGAGCGGGTAGTCGCCGTGCGGCCACACCTTGGTGAGGTCGAAGGGGTTGAACCGGTAGCCCGCCGCGTCCTCGTACGGCATGACCTGCATCTGCAGGGTCCAGCTGGGGAAGTCCCCGTCACGGATGTGCTCGAAGAGGTCACGCGTGTGGTAGTCCGTGTCGACGGCTGCCATCTGATCGGCCTCGTGCTGGGTGAAGAACTCGATGCCCTGATCGGTCTTGAAGTGGTACTTCACCCAGAACCGCTCGCCGTCGGCGTTGATCCACATGTACGTGTGCGACGAGTAGCCGTTCATGTGCCGCCAGGTCCGCGGGACGCCGCGGTCCCCCATCAGCCAGGTGACCTGGTGGGCGGACTCCGGCGAGAGCGTCCAGAAGTCCCACTGCATGTCGTGGTCGCGCAGGTTGTTGTCCGCGCGGCGCTTCTGGGACCGGATGAAGTGCTGGAACTTCATCGGGTCCTTGACGAAGAAGACCGGCGTGTTGTTGCCGACCATGTCGTAATTGCCTTCGCCGGTGTAGAACTTCACCGCGAAGCCGCGCGGGTCGCGCCAGGTGTCCGGGCTGCCCCGTTCCCCCGCCACGGTCGAGAACCGGATCACCAGGTCGGTGCGCGTGCCCGGCTGGAACACGGCCGCCTTGGTGTAGCGGCTCACGTCGTGGGTCACTTCGAAGTGGCCGAACGCACCGCTTCCCTTCGCGTGCGGCTGGCGCTCGGGGATGCGCTCCCGGTTGAACTGGGCCATCTGCTCGATCAGATAGGCGTCCTGCAGCAGGATCGGTCCGCCGGGGCCGACGGTCAGTGAGTGTTCGTCGCTCTCCGCCGGTGCCCCGGAGTCGGTCGTGGTGTGGATCTCGGTCATGACGCTCCTTCTTCCCCCGGGTTCGTCCGTCGGGTCCGGTCGGGTCCCATAAGGCGCGTGACCCCGGGCGGCGGCGTCAAACGTCCTGCGCGCCTCTTCTCCCGGAAACCCGGTCGTCGAACGGGTGGAGAGGACAGGGGTCAGCGGGTCGCTTCGCCCTGGGCGATCTCGATCTCGTGGTGGAAGTCCAGGACGCCGGCCGACGCCGCGGTGCCGGACAGGAGCGCGCAGGCGACCAGCAGGAGGGCGACGCGGTGCGGCACGCGGGAGGGGCGGCCGGGCGGGGTGAGGAGGGCGGCGACCCGCTGCGGGACGGGACCGGTCGCCGCCGCGGCCGCGAAGTCCGGGCGGGGCGAGGGGGCGGCGTGGCCCGCCAGGGCGGCGCGCGCGATGGCGTGGGCGGTCAGGCGCCGGTCGCCGACCGCGCTCGCCGCGGCCTCGTCGGCGGCGCGCTCGGCGGCCAGGCGGATCGCCTCACGGGCCGGGCGCAGCGCGGGATGGCAGTGCGCGGCGAGTTCGGCGGCGGCGAGGAAGTAGTGGTGTCCGCCGGCGTTGTGCGCGCGCTCGTGGGCGAAGAGGGCGTCGCGCTCCCTGGGGCCAAGGCTGCGCAGCATCGCGGTGGTGACGACGATGCGGTGCGGGCGGCCGGGCAGGGCGTAGGCGTCCGGGTGGGGGGAGTCGACCACGCAGAGGTCGCCCGCGGCGGGGCGCCGGCCGGCCTGTCGGCGGGCGACGCGGAACGCCCTGGACTGGCGCAGTGCGGTGCGCACGAGCGTGACGGCGCCGAGGGTCAGCGCGCCGGTGGCCAGCGCGGCGGCGGGGACGACGACGAGGTCGGAGGGGGCGTTCAGCGGGTGGACCAGTTCGCCGAGCGCGGCGAAGGCGGGCACCCGGAGCACTCCGGTCAGGACCAGGGCGCCCAGCGAGGCCACGCAGGCGCCCGCGAGCACCAGGGCGCAGACGGTGAGGGTCCACAGCGCGACGACGGGACGTGCCCCCTCCAGGGCACGCCGGGCCAGCGGCGGCGCCGCGAAGGGCAGCAGCAGGGGCGCGATCAGCAGGCTGACGATCATGCCTCGTCCGCCTCCAGGAGCTGGCGCAGCACGCGCTCGTCGTCCGGGCCCAGCTGGGCGACGAAGCGGGCGAGGACCGTCTCACGGTCGCTGTCGCGGTCGAGCTCGGTGTGCATCCGGCGGGCGGTCAGACCCTGGGGGTCCTGGGCCGGGTGGTAGGCGAAGCCGCGGCCCTGCCGCTCCCGCTGCACGACGCCCTTCTCGTGCAGTCTGGTCAGGATCGTCGTCACGGTCGTACGGGCCAGGCCGGAGTCGAGGTCGAGTTGTACCTGCACCGCCGTGAGCGGCAGGTCCGCGGCCCACAGCACGGCCATGACGGCGGCCTCCAGCTCACCCGCCGGCCGACGTTCGTCCTTGGCCTCGGTCATGGGAACGATCCTCCCCCCACATTCGTCTACAGTGTCGTAGACCGTCTACATCATTGTAGTCAATCGAGCAGTTGTTCACGCGGTCGTACAAGCAGTCGTCCCCGCTGTCACCCACCGGAAGGCCTCACGTCGATGACCACCTCACTCCACCTATCGTCGCAGCTCGCTGTCAACGTGCTCGACGCCCGGTCGCTGCTGGCCGCCTTCGGGGTGCTCGGCGTGGGCGTGGTGCTGTTCGCCGAGACGGGGCTGCTGATCGGCTTCTTCCTGCCCGGCGACTCCCTGCTGTTCACCGCGGGTCTGCTGTGCTCCGGCAGCGCGGACCGCGGGGTGAAGCTGTCGCTGGGACCGCTGCTGGTGGTCGCGGCGGTGGGCGCGCTGGCCGGTTCGCAGGTCGGCTATCTGCTCGGCCGGAAGGCGGGCGGGACCCTGCTGGCCCGCACCCGCTCGGCGCGGCTGCGCGAGGGCGCCGAGCGCGCGGAGGAGCTGCTGGAGCGGTACGGGTACGCGAAGGCGATCCTCCTGGCCAGATTCGTGCCGGTGGTGCGGACCGTGCTCAACCCGGTCGCCGGCGCGCTGAACGTGCCGGGGCGGGTCTTCACCGTGTGGCAGGTGGCCGGCGGGCTGGTCTGGACGCTGGGCCTGACCCTCGCGGGGTACGCGCTCGGCTCCTCGGTCCCGAACGTCGACCACTATCTGCTCCCCCTGGTCGCGCTGATCGTCGCGGTGTCCCTGCTCCCGCTCGCCGCGGAGCTGTACCGCGGCCGACGGGCCGCGCGCACGGGCTACGGCTCGGGGGCGGGCTCGGACTCGGGGGCGGGGGCGGGGGCCGTCGGCGGTACGACGCCCATCGGGTCGGACGGCGGTACGACGGCCGCGCGGACGGACGGTACGAGGGACGGGCGGACGGACGGTACGAGGGACGGGCGGACGGACGGTACGAGGGACGGGCGGACGGACGGTACGAGGGACGGGCGGACGGACGGTACGGGGGCTGCGCGCACCGACGGCTCGGCGGACGGTCCGACGGACGGGCGGACCGGCGCGAAGGCGACGGAGTGGTGAGGGGCCCGGCCCCGCTCCGCAGGCCGGGGACCGTGTCGTGAGGCGCGCGGACGTCACCGAGCTGTCGGGCAGCGTGGCCCTCGGCGCCTGGACCGCGTTCGGCCTGCTGACCCTGGCAGTGGTCGGCGCCGACGGCGCCCCACTGTTCCTGGACGACACGCTGCACGCCTGGTCGCTGGCCCACCGCCCGGACGTGGCGGTGGCCGTCGCCCGCGCGCTGACCGCCACCGGGACCGGCGTGATCGCCTACCTGCTCGCCGCGCTGGCCGGGGTGCTGGCCGGCCGCACCCCGCGGCAGCGGCTGACCGGCGTCGTGCTCGCCGTCGGCTGTCTCGCCACCGGCCAGCTGCTGCGGTACACCGTGATGGTCCTGGTGCACCGGCCGCGACCGCCGCGCCAGGACTGGGTGACACACGCCTCGGGCTGGTCCTTCCCCTCCGGCCACACCACCACGGCGACACTGACGGCCGGACTGCTGATACTCGCGCTGACCATGTCCGCCCCGCGCGGCGGCACCGCGCTGCGCGTCGCCGTCGGCTGCTGGGGCGCGCTGGTCGGCCTGACCCGCGTCTACCTCGGCGTCCACTGGTTCACCGACGTCGTCGGCGGCTGGCTCCTCGGCCTGGGCTGGCTCGGGCTGTGCCTGTGCGCGATATCGCGGTGGCTGCCCGCCCGCTTCCTCCCCCGCCCGCCCTCGGCCGCCCCCGGACACCCCGGCCGCCACACCCTGCAGGAGGACCATGAATCCCCGCGTCCTGGTCGTCGAGGACGATCACGCCCTGCGTGACGTGCTGGTGCGCGGACTGCGGGAGGAGGAGTTCCGTCCCGTGCCCGCCGCCGACGGCGCCACCGCCCTGCGGCTGGCCGACGCCGGCGGGCTGGCCGCGGCCGTACTGGACGTCGGGCTGCCCGACGCGGACGGGCGGGACGTGTGCCAGGCGATGCGGGCCAACGGTTTCGCCGCCCCCGTGCTGTTCCTGACCGCGCACCACGGGCTCACCGACCGGCTGTCGGGGTTCTCCGCGGGCGGCGACGACTATCTGCCGAAGCCGTTCCACCTCGCCGAGCTCGCCGCCCGGCTGCGGGCCGCCGTCCGCCGCGCCGGACCCGCGCCGAGCGCCGTGGCCGGAGACCTGGTCCTGGACGCCGTACGGCACACGGTCACGGTGCACGGCAACCGCGTCGAGCTGACCCCGACCGAGTTCCGGCTGCTGGCCGCGCTCATGTCCGCGGCCGGGGACATCGTGCGCCGGCGTGAGCTGGTCCGGGCGGGGTGGCCGGAAGGTGCGCAGGTCAGCGACAACACGCTCGACCAGTACCTGACCCGGCTGCGCCGCAAGCTGCGCGACGCGGGCAGCCGGCTCACCGTCACCACCGCCCGCGGCATCGGTCACCGCCTGTCGTGAGAGGCCCGCTCCCCCACCGCCTGGCACCGCGCACCCTGCGCGGCCGCCTCTCCCTGGTCGCGCTCACCACCGCGGCCCTGCTGATGACGATCCTGACCGTGGTGTTCAACACGGTCGTGCGGCACCACCTCCGGGCCCAGGCGGACGACGAGCTGCGCGCCCGCGCGGCCGCCGTCGCCACCACCGTCGACACCGGCGGCCGTACCGTGCGTGTCCTGGAGGCGTCCGACGACGGACTCCTCGACAGCAACGTGTGGATCTACGCCGGACCCACGACGGTCGAACAGCCCCCCCTCCCCGGCCCCCGAGATCGGCCGTGCGGCCGGGCTGCTCGCGGCCCGGGCCGGCGGGAAGTGCACGACCGTCGAGGGCGACCGGCCCGTCCGGCTGTGCGCCCGGCCCGTGACGCACGGCAGGCTCGCGGCGACCGTGGTCACGGCCCTGGACCTGTCGCCGTACCGGAGCTCGGCGGATCTGCTGCTGCTCGGCTCGCTCGCCCTCGACGCGGTGATGCTCGCCTGCACCTACGCCCTGACCCGGCTGGCCGTCGGGCGCGCGCTGCGGCCCGTGCGGGCCATGAGCGACCGGGCCATACAGTGGAGCGCGGTGGAGTCCGAGAGACGCTTCGGCGCCGTGGCACAGCCCGCCGAACTCGCCCGCCTGGGCGCCTCGCTGGACTCGCTCCTCGACCGCATCCGGGCCGTCCTGCGGCACGAGCGGCGGCTGACCGGGGAACTCTCGCACGAGCTGCGCACCCCGCTGAGCCGGATCATCGCCGAGCTCGACTGGTGGCGTTCCCGGCCGCGCACGCAGGCCGAGACGCTGGCCGTGCACCGCACGGTCACCGAGGCCGCCGAGTCGATGCGGACCATCTGCGACACGCTGCTGGGCGACGCCCGCGAGGAGGCCAGGCACGACGCGGCGACCGCTCCCGGGACGGCCGAGGTACTGCCCGTGCTGCGCCGGCTGGCCGCGCACCAGGAGGACCCGGCGCGGTCGATGATCGTCGTCACCGCGGCGGACGACCGCCTGGAGGCCGGCGTGTCCCCCGCTCTCCTGGAGCGGATCCTCGGCCCGCTCCTCGCCAACGCGTTGCGGTACGCGCGCTCGGGCGTCACCGTGCACGTCGGGCACGTACGGCACACCTGGCCGGGGCACCCTCTGCCCGACACCGGACCCGCCCGACCCGCCCGACCTGCCCGACCTGCCGGACCTGCCGGACCCGCCGCCGTTCACGCCGTGTCCGCCGTACGGATCGAGGTCACCGACGACGGGCCGGGCGTGCCGGAGGCGTTCCTCGGGCAGCTGTTCCAGCCGGGCCGGCGGGCCGATCCGTACGACGGACACGGCGGAGCGGGCCTCGGGCTGCCGCTGGCTCGGCGCCTGGCCCGCTCGGCCGGCGGCGAGGTGCACCACGACCCCGCGCACACCGCGGGGGCGAGGTTCACGGTCACCCTGCCCGCCGGGTGAGCCCTCCGGACCCGGCCCCTTCACCGGCACCGCCATCCGCACCACCCTCGGCACCGGCACCGGCACCCGCTTCCGTGACGTCCTCGGTCGGCTGCGACAGATGGTCACCGAGCGAGGCCCGGGAGCCTGAGCGGCTCCTGACCACCGTCGCGTCGGGACGCGCCTCGGCGTTGCACACCCGGTGACCCTCTATACACGCCGCGTATACCACCTATGTATAGTCACGCCATGCCTTCTCTGACCAAGAAGATCCAGATCCGCACGACAAGGAACAAGACGAGGAAAACGGGGGCCCGGTTGCGTGCCGTCACCGTCTCGGTGGCGGCCGCCGCCCTGACACTGACCCTGACCGGGTGCACCCGGCTGGAGACCACGGCGCCGAGCACCGCCCGCGCCCATCCCACCGTCCAGGCGCGCTACGGGAGCGTCGACTGCCGCAGGGCGAAGTGCATCGCGCTCACCTTCGACGCCGGGCCGAGCGAGAACTCCGCCCGGCTGCTGGACATCCTGAAGGAGAAACAGGTCCCTGCGACCTTCTTCCTGTTGGGCAAGCGCCACATCGAGAAGTACCCGGAGCTCGTCAGACGTATGGCCGCCGAGGGGCACGAAGTCGCCAGTCACACCTGGGACCACCGGATACTCACCGAGATCGAGCCGGACGAGATACGCGCGGAACTGGAGCGGCCCAACAAGGAGATAGAGCGCCTGACCGGACACCGGCCGACCCTGATGCGCCCGCCGCAGGGCCGCACCGACGACACCGTGCACAGGATCTGCCGCGAGCTCGGCATGTCGGAGGTCCTGTGGAGCGTGACCGCGAAGGACTACACGACGAACGACTCCGACCTGATACGCAAGCGCGTCCTCGCCCAGTCGTCCCGCGACGGGATCATCCTGCTGCACGACATCTACCCCGGAACCGTGCCCGCGGTGCCGGGGATCATCGACGCGCTGAAGGCGCGGGGGTACGTGTTCGTCACCGTGCCCCAACTGCTGGCACCGGGTGAGGCGGAGCCCGGGAAGGTGTACCGGCCCTGACCCTGTTTCCTCCTACGTCGTTCCCTGCTACGCCTCAACGGCGAGCGCGCGCTGGGCGAATCGGGTGACACGAGGGCGAACACCCCGGTGTCCTCGGCCACTTGCCTACGATCGTCCCGTGGTCGACTTCCAGCTCGTACGCACGGTGCCGCTCGCCCTCGACGAGGCATGGCGCCGGCTCACGGTGTGGCCCCGGCACGGCGACGTGGTCCCGTTGACCCGGGTCACCGTGGTCACACCCCCGCCGACCCGCGAGGGCACCCTGATCGTCGCGCGTTCCGGGATCGGCCCGCTCTCCTTCGACGACCGGATGGAGGTCACCGTCTGGCGGCCGCCGGACGGTGACGAGGCCGGCCTGTGCCGGTTGGAGAAGCGGGGCCGGGTCGTCCTGGGCTGGGCCGAGATCGAGGTGCGGCCGGGGCCCGGCGGGCGGACGCGGGTGATCTGGCGCGAGGAGCTGCGGGTGCGGCTGCTGCCGTCCTTCTGCGACCCCCTGCTGCGCTCGGCGGCACGCACGGTCTTCGGACGGGCGGCCAACCGCCTGCTGCGCAAGCCGTGATGCCTGCGGCAACGGCGGTGCGCGGGCCAGCGGTTCAGGCCACCGAACCGATCCGGACCGCCGGCGGTGGCGTGGACGACACCGGCGTCACCGGCGAAACCGTCGGCACTGTCGGTACCGGCGTCGTCGAGGCGACGTCGTGATGGATCGGTGTGTGCGCGCCGGTCAGGGAGACCCCGCTGCCGCCGCGCCGGGCGGCGACGATCTCCGCCGCGATCGACAGCGCGGTCTCCTCGGGCGTACGGGCGCCGAGGTCGAGGCCGATGGGTGATCTGAGCCGCGCCAGTTCCGGCTCCGTCACCCCGACCTCCCGCAGCCGCCGGTTGCGGTCCAGATGGGTGCGGCGGGAGCCCATCGCGCCGACGTAGGCCACCGGAAGCCGCAGGGCCAGCCGGAGCAGGGGTACGTCGAACTTGGCGTCGTGGGTCAGTACGCACAGGACGGTACGGGCGTCGACGTCCGTACGCTCCAGGTACCGGTGGGGCCACTCGACGACGACCTCGTCGGCCTCCGGGAAGCGGGCGCGGGTCGCGAACACCGGGCGGGCGTCGCACACCGTCACATGACAGCCCAGGAACTTGCCGATCCTGACCAGTGCCGAGGCGAAGTCGACGGCGCCGAAGACGATCATGCGGGGCGGCGGCACCGACGACTCGACCAGCACCGTGAGCGGTGCTCCGCAGCGCGATCCCTGCTCTCCTATCTCCACGGTGCCGGTGCGACCGACGTCCAGCAGGGCCCGCGCCTCGGCCGCGACCGTACGGTCCAGCTCGGGATGGGCGCCGAAACCGCCCTCGTACCCGCCCCCGGGCCGGACCAGCACGGCGCGCCCCGAGAGTTCCGCCGGGCCGCGCACGATCCGCGCCACCGCCGCCGCCTCGCCGCGCGCCGCGGCGGCCAGCGCGGCCTCGGTCACCGGCCGGACCGGATCGCCCGCCCGTACCGGGGTGACCAGGATGTCCAGGACTCCGCCGCAGGTCAGGCCGACGGCGAAGGCGTCCTCGTCGCTGTAGCCGAACCGTTCCAGGGCCACTTCGCCGTCCTGGAGGGCCTGTCGGCACAGGTCGTACACCGCGCCCTCCACGCACCCGCCGGAGACCGAGCCGATCGCCGTGCCGTCGGCGTCCACGGCGAGGGCGGCGCCCGGCCGACGGGGCGCGCTGCCGCCGACGGCCACCACGGTGGCGACGGCGAAGTCACGGCCCTGCTCGACCCACCGGTACAGCTCTTCGGCGATGTCCAGCATGTCTCGGTCTCCTTCTCTGCCGGGCGGTCCGGGTCCTGGGCGGATCAGGTCAGGTGCTCCTGCGCCGTCCCGGTCAGGTGCTCGGGGCGTACCGGTGTCCGGGCGAGCTCCAGACCCGTCGCGTCCCGGATGGCCGCGAGGACCGCCGGGGTGGACGACAGGGTCGGGGCCTCGCCCACGCCGCGCAGCCCGTACGGGGCGTGCTCGTCGGCGAGTTCGAGCACGTCGACCGGGATGGTCGGCGTGTCGAGAATGGTGGGGATCAGATAGTCCGTGAAGGAGGGGTTCCTGACCTTCGCCGTCCTCGGGTCGACGATGATCTCCTCCATGACCGCCATGCCCAGGCCCTGGGTGGTGCCGCCCTGGATCTGGCCGACGACGGACAGCGGGTTGAGCGCCTTGCCGACGTCCTGGGCGCAGGCCAGCTCGACCACCTTGACCAGGCCGAGCTCGGTGTCGACCTCGACGACGGCGCGGTGCGCGGCGAAGCTGTACTGGACATGGCCGTTGCCCTGGCCGGTGCGCAGGTCGAAGGGCTCGGTCGGCCGGTGCCGCCACTCCGCCTCGACCTCGACGCTCTCGTCGCCGAGGACGTCCGCCAGGTCCCGCAGCACCTCGCCGCCGTCGGTGACGACCTTGCCGTCCTCCAGCACCAGCTCGGCCGTGGCCCAGGCGGGGTGGTACGTGCCGAACTTGCGGCGGCCCAGTTCCAGCACCTTCTCGCGGACCAGCTCGCAGGCGTTCCTGACGGCGCCGCCGGTGACGTAGGTCTGGCGGGAGGCGGAGGTCGAACCGGCCGAACCCACCCGGGTGTCGGCGGGGTTGATGGTCACCCGGGTGACGCCCAGTTCGGTGCGGGCGATCTGCGCGTGGACGGTGACACCGCCCTGGCCGACCTCGGCCATCGCGGTGTGCACGGTGGCGACGGGTTCGCCGGCGACGACCTCCATCCGGACCTTCGCCGTCGAGTAGTCGTCGAAGCCCTCGGAGAAGCCGACGTTCTTGATGCCGACCGCGTAGCCGATGCCGCGTACGACGCCCTCGCCGTGCGTGGTGTTGGACAGACCGCCGGGCAGCTGTCGTACGTCCGCGCCCTCGCTGCTCTCCCACTGGCGCTCCGGCGGCAGCGGCATCGCCTTGACGCGGCGCAGGAGTTCGGCGACCGGCGCCGGGGAGTCGACCCGCTGCCCGGTGGGCAGGAGCGTGCCCTGCTCCATGGCGTTGCGCTGCCGGAACTCCACCGGGTCCAGGCCGAGCCGGGCGGCCACCTTGTCCATCTGCGCCTCGTAGGCGAAGCACGCCTGGACCGCGCCGAAGCCGCGCATGGCCCCGCAGGGCGGGTTGTTGGTGTAGAGGGCGATGGCCTCGATGTCGACGTCGTCGACGGCGTACGGGCCCACGCCCAGGGAGGAGGCGTTGCCGACGACCGCGGGGGACGCGGAGGCGTAGGCGCCGCCGTCCAGGACGATGCGGCACCGCACGTGCGTCAGCTTGCCGTCCCTGGTGGCCCCGTGCTCGTAGTGCAGGCGGGCCGGGTGGCGGTGGACATGGCCGAAGAAGGACTCGAACCGGTTGTAGACCATCTTGACCGGTCTGCCGGTGCGCAGCGCCAGCAGACAGGCGTGGATCTGCATCGACAGGTCCTCGCGGCCGCCGAAGGCGCCGCCGACACCGGCCAGCGTCATGCGCACCTTGTCCTCGGGCAGGCCGAGCACGGGGGCGATCTGGCGCCGGTCGGAGTGCAGCCACTGGGTGGCGATGTAGAGGTGGACGCCGCCGTCCTCCTCGGGCACGGCGAGCCCGGACTCCGGGCCGAGGAAGGCCTGGTCCTGCATGCCGAAGGTGTAGTCGCCCCGGACGATCACGTCGGCCCGTGCCGCGGCCGCGTCGGCGTCGCCGCGGACGATCGGCTGGCGGTGCAGGATGTTCGGGTGCGGGACGTGGGCGATGTGGTGATCGGTGCGGCCCTCGTGGACCAGGACCGCGTCCGGCGCGGTGGCGGAGGCCTCGTCGGTGACGACCGGGAGTTCGCGGTACGCGACCTTGATCTTCGCGGCGGCGCGGCGCGCGGTCTCCGGGTGGTCGGCGGCGACGACCGCGACGGGTTCGCCGTGGTGGCGCACCTTGCCGTGGGCGAGGACCGGGGTGTCCTGGATCTCCAGGCCGTAGTGCTTCACGTCGGCCGGCAGATCGTCGTACGTCAGGACGGCGTGGACGCCGGGCTGGGCGAGGGCTTCGCTCGTGTCGATCGAGACGATCTCGGCGTGCGCGAGGGGGGAGCGCAGGATCTGGCCCCAGAGCATGTCCTCGTGCCACAGGTCGGACGAGTACGCGAACTCGCCGGTGACCTTGAGGATGCCGTCGGGGCGCAGGGTGGACTCGCCGATGCCGCCCCTGGTCCGGGAGCCCTGGGTGAGCGTGGTGGGAACGCCGTTGGTCGGCATGGTCAGACCTCCTCCGCCTGCCGGGCGGCCGCGAGGCGGACCGCGTCCATGATCTTCTCGTAGCCCGTGCAGCGGCACAGGTTGCCCGAGAGCGCCTCGCGGATGTCCGCGTCGGAGGGGTCGGGGTTGCGCTCCAGCATCTCGTCGGCCGCGACCAGCAGGCCCGGGGTGCAGAAGCCGCACTGGACGGCACCGGCGTCGATGAACGCCTGCTGTACGGGGGAGAGTTCGACGCCGTCGCCGGTGTGCGCGTGCTGGCCCCTGGCGGCCCAGCGCCTGGCCTCGTCGAGCGAGGTCCCAGCGGTCCCCTGGGTCCCCGCGGCCCCGGCAGTCGTCGAGGACTCGGCGGTCCCCGCCGTCCCCGCGGATCCCGAACTGTCCGCCGTGCCGAGCGTGTTCGCCGCGGTGGGGCCTTCGGCGACGGCGGCGGTGACGGCGGCGGCAGCATCGGCGGATGCGGAGGCAGGGCGCCCGCCGCGCTCCGCACGCTGTTTGGCGTACTCCGCCAGGCCCTCGACCGTCACGACGTCACGGCCCTCGGCCTGGCCCGCCGCCACCAGACAGGAGCAGACCGGCACACCGTCGAGCCGGACCGTGCAGGAGCCGCACTCGCCCTGCTCGCAGGCGTTCTTGGAGCCGGGCAGGCCCATGCGCTCGCGCAGGACGTACAGCAGGCTCTCGCCCTCCCATACGTCGTCGGCCTCCTGCGGGCAGCCGTTGACGGTGAAACTGACGCGCATCACGCGACTCCCTCCGTGCGGGCGGCGGTGCCGCGGTAGGACTCCCAGGTCCAGGTCAGCGTGCGGCGGGCCATCACGCCGACGGCGTGTCTGCGGTAGCTCGCGGTGCCCCGGACGTCGTCGATCGGGTTGCAGGCGGCGGCACAGAGGTCGGCGAACTGTCTGGCGACCGACGGAGTGATGATCTTTCCGTTGTCCCAGAAGCCGCCCTCGTCGAGCGCCGCGGTCAGGAACTCCTCCGCCACCCTGGCCCGGACCGGGGTGGGAGCGGCGGAGCCGATGCCGGTGCGCACCGTGCGGGTCTCGGGGTGCAGGGCCAGGCCGAACGCGCAGACCGCGATGACCATGGCGTTGCGGGTGCCGACCTTGGAGAACTGCTGAGGTCCGTCGGCCTTGGCGACATGGACGGCGCGGATCAGTTCGTCGGCGGCGAGCGCGTTGCGCTTCACGCCGGTGTAGAACGCGTCGATCGGGATCATGCGCGTACCGCGCACCGACGCGACCTCGACCTCGGCGCCTGCGGCCAGCAGGGCGGGGTGGGCGTCGCCCGCCGGGGAGGCGGTGCCGAGGTTGCCGCCGACCCCGCCCCGGTTGCGGATCTGCGGGGAGGCGACCGTGTGCGAGGCGAGGGCCAGGCCGGGCAGCTCGCCGCGCAGGTTCTCCATGATCTTCGTGTAGGGGACCGAGGCGCCCAGCCGCACGCTCCGCTCGCCGACCTCCCATTCGTAGAGTTCTCCGACACGATTGAGGTCGATCAGGTGTTCGGGTCGCCGATGGTCGAAGTTGATCTCGACCATCACGTCGGTACCGCCCGCGATCGGCACGGCGCCGGGGTGCTCGGCCTTGGCGGCGAGCGCCTCCTCCCAGCTGGCGGGGCGAAGGAAGTCCATGACCGGCTCTCTTCTTCGTCTCGTGGGTATTCGTCTCGTGAGTCTTCGGCTCGCGAGTACTCGGCTCACGAGTCGTCCGGATCCGAGCCGGTCGGAGTGCGGCGGGCCAGGCTCGTTCCTGTGCTGTTTACGCGAAGTGGGCTCAGTACACCGCCCGGTACTCCAGTGGGGTCAGTCACGGAAACCATGAAGGAGTTGGCTGGCCAGCACGGGCATCTTGTAGATTCGTATGAACGGAGGTCATCGGTAACCTCCGGGTTTTCCTGTGGAAACGTGAGAGGTGCCCCGCCATCCCCGGGACGACCGGCTCCCACGCCGAGAACCCTCTCGCCGGGTTCTCACCACGAACGCCTTCAGATTCATCGTAGATTTCGAGACAAGGAACGGCGGCGACGAGAATGCGGCTGCGCGCACTGCTGGACACCGACGCGCTGGGGCTGCGGCTGCTCGGCGGCGAGGACGAGCTGGACCGCACCGTGCAGGGTGTGATGACCACCGACCTCAGGGACCCCAGCCGCTATCTGGCCGGCGGTGAGCTGGTGCTGACGGGACTGGCCTGGCGCCGGGACGCCGAGGACTCCGAGCCGTTCGTACGGACCCTGGCGGGGGCCGGGGTGGCGGGCGTCGCGGCCGGTACCGCGGAGTTCGGGTACGTGCCCGAGGACCTGGTCGTGGCCTGCGCCCGGCACCGGATGCCGCTGTTCGCGGTGCACGAGTCGGTGGCGTTCGCGACGATCACCGAGCACGTGGTGCGGCAGGTGTCCGGCGAGCGCGCCGGGGACCTGGCGGCCGTGGTCGACCGGCATCGCAGGCTGATGACCTCGGGCCCGACGGGCGGCGGCCCGGACGTGGTCCTGGACCTGCTCCGCTCGGACCTGGACCTGCGGGCCTGGGTCCTCTCCCCCGCCGGCCGGCTGATCGCGGGGCCGAAGGCGGCGGGCCCGGAGCTGTCGCCCGAGGTGTGCGCCCGGCTCGCGGCGGAACATCTGAGCGCCGCCCGCGTGGGCCGCCACACGCCGCACCGGGTGCTGATCGGCCCCGCCACCTACTCGCTGTTCCCGGTCCGCGGCGGCGGCCGCTCGGCGCAGGGCTCCCGGGACGTGCGCGAGAGCGTGCTGTCCGACTGGCTGCTGGCGGTGGAGGCGGACGCCGGGGACTGGCCCGAGGAGCGGCTGGATCTGCTCCAGGGTGTCACCCAGCTGATCGCGGTCGAGCGGGACCGGCGGGAAGCGGCGCGCACGGTCCGGCGGCGGCTGGCCCAGGAGATCCTCGAACTGGTGCAGACGGGCGCCGCGCCCGCCGAGATGGCGGCGCGGCTGCGGGTCGCCGCCCCGGTGCTGCTGCCGGGCCTGGGGGCGGCCCCGCACTGGCAGGTGGTCGTGGCCCGGGTCGAGTGGGAGGACGGCACCGTCGACGGCGGCCAGGCCGCCCGGTCGCTGCTGGAGGAGATCCTGGTCGACCCGCTCGCCGCCGGCGCCGAGCCCTCCGACCGCATCGCCGTCGCCCACACCGGCGACGAGGCGGTCGCGCTCGTACCGCTGCCGGCCGTGCCGGGCGGCGACGGCGCGGAGACGGGCATCGTCGCGGACACGCTCCTGGAGTCCGTACGGGATCCGCTGTCGGCCGGGCTGAACGACGACGGGCGGCTCACGCTCGGCGTCAGCGCGGCCGTGCACTCGGCGGAGGGGCTGCGCGGGGCGCTGGAGGAGGCACGGCACGCCCGGCGGGTCGCGGCGGCCCGGCCGGGCCGGGTGTGCGCCGCGGGCCACCAGGAACTCGCCTCGCACGTACTGCTGCTGCCGTTCGTGCCGGACGACGTCCGCCGGGCCTTCACCGCCCGTCTCCTGGACCCGCTGCGCGACTACGACCGGCGCCACCGCGCCGAGCTGATCCCCACCCTGGAGGCCTTCCTCGACTGCGACGGCTCCTGGACGCGGTGCGCGTCCCGGCTTCATCTGCACGTCAACACGCTGCGCTACCGGGTCGGGCGGATCGAGCAGTTGACGAGCCGTGACCTGTCGCGGCTGGAGGACAAGCTGGACTTCTTCCTGGCGCTGCGCATGAGCTGAGGTCACCCGGCCGAGGGACGGAAGGGGATCAAGTGTCCCCCAGCTCCCACGACTTTGTGAAAACCTTCACCAACCTCTTGGCCAGGTGCCGGGATTGGTGCTGGAATGCCGCCACCACTCACAGCTCGATGGCGTGCTCGGGGAGGGCAACGTGGCGCATACCGCCATGTCTGGTAACGGAACGACCGCCGGCGACGATCCTCTCCAGACCGCGGTATGGCGGTTGCGCTCACGCGCCTGCTGGACGGACGCCGCGGCCCTGCTCCCACCGGACAGCGCGGCCGCCGCGCTGCAACGGGCCGGGCTGCTGGTCGAACGGTGCCTGTACACCGAGCAGGGCTGGCAGGACGCCGAGGACGCGCTGCGCACGGCCGAGGCGCTCGCGGCCGGCGACGAGGAGCGCGGCGCGGCCGCCTGCGAACGCGGCCAGCTCGCCTACGCGGCCACCCTGCACGGGGTGCGCGACCGGGCGGACGAGGCGCGGGCGGCGCTGGGGCGGGCGGCGGCGCTGATCCCTCCGGGGTCGGCGGGGCGGGCCCTGCTGGACTTCCGGCGCGGGCTGCTCGCCGAGAACCTGTCCCGTTCCCCGCAGTCGGCACGCGCCGCCTACCGTCGGGCCCACGCGGGCGCCGTCGCCCACTCCGACGCGCTGCTGCTGTCCTTCACCTGGCGCCATCTGGCGGGCCTGTCCCTGCGGGACGGCGAGCTGGCGGAGGCCCGGCACGGCTTCGCCGAGTCCCTCCGGATCCGCGAGGAGCTGGGCTACCTGGTCGGCACGGCGCCCGCGCTGGCCTCCCTGGCCGACGCGGAGTCCGAGCCGGAGGCCTCACGGCTGCGCGAGGAGGCCCGCCGTCTGTACCGCCTGCTGGGCGGCGTACCCACCTGGCTGGCCCGCCACCTGGCCCCCCTCCCCCCGGCGGCGTCGGCGTAGGGCGCTTCGAAAGCTGCGTCGCCCGGTGGTCCCGCCCGACCGGCGGGGCTTCCGGGCGGTCGGGTCAGCAGGCGGCGCCGGCGAAGTGCTCCCGGACCAGGGAACGCACCACGTCCAGGTCCTGGTCGATCAGCGCCTCCAGCAGGCTCGTGTGTTCCGCCGCGTCGGCCACCAGCTCCGCGCGCCGCTGCCGGCCGACGCCCCCGACGAGCGGCCACTGCGCGCGCCGGTGCAGGTCCTCGGCGATCCGGACCAGCTGGGCGTTGCCCGCGAGGGACAGCACCGCACGGTGGAAGGCGCGGTCGGTCTCGGCGTACGTCGCCACGCAGCCGGTCGACGCGGCGCGCACCGTCGCCTCGGCGAGCGGACGCAGCTCCGCCCAGCGCTCGGGCGCCACCGCGCGGGCCAGTCGCAGCATCACGGGGACCTCGATGAGACCCCTGACCTCGGCGAGCTCGGCCAGTTCACGCGCGTCGCGCTCGATCACCCGGAACCCCCGGTTGGGGACGACCTCGACGGCCCCCTCCAGCGCGAGCTGCTGCATGGCCTCCCGTACGGGGGTCGCGGAGACCCCGAAGCGCTCGCCCAGCGCGGGTGCCGAGTACACCTCGCCCGGCGTCAGCTCGCCGGACACCAGCGCGGTGCGCAGCGCGTCGACGATCTGACCGCGCACCGAGGAACGCTGCACGGCGGGCCGCGCGACGGCCGGGTGCGGCACGGCCGGCCGCGGCGCAGCGGGGCGCGCGCCGACGGGACGTGCGACGGTGGCGTCCACATCGCCCAGATACGGCACCGCGGACCGCTGCACGGCGGGATGGGACGGCGTCGGACGGGGCACGGCGGCGCACGGCTGAGGGATCGGCGACTCGCTGTGCGTGTGCTCACCCCGGGCCGCGCCGTCCGGCGGCTCCTGACGGATCCGGTCCCGGTCCGCGGCCCGCGGCTGGGCCGGGACCCGTATCTCCCCGAACCGCGCCTGCGGGGCGGCCTGCGGCCCGGCGGAGCCCTGCGTGCTGTGCTCCACGGACTCTCCTCCGGGCTTGTCGGTACTTGGGGCCATTACGACGGGTTGTTACTCGTCCGTCAAGCACCTTAGGCGCAGAACCGCCTCGTTCAAATCCCGTCCACGCAGGGTAAGGTAAGCCTTACCTCTAATCGTCCGCAGTCGACCGTGAATCGGTGGTCCGGTATGCCCCTGCCCCCGTCGGCCGTCGCGGACGCGTACGCCCGTCTCGCCGAGGTCTACCCCGGGCTCACCGTGACCGAGCTGAGCGGTCCCGAAGCCGCCCCCGAGGGCGGCGCCTGGGTCGGCGCGGCCGCCCTCGCGGACGGCGGCACCGGACTGGAGGCCTTCCTGGCCTGGGACGACGCCCAGGTGCTCCGGGACTACGGACAGCGGGCCCGCCCGGACGTCGTCGCCAGCTTCGGGCTGCACCGGTACGCCTGGCCCGCCTGCCTGCTGATCACCGTGCCCTGGTTCCTGCACCGCAGGGTGCCCCGCCTCCCCGTGACGCATGTCTCGTACGACCGCACCGCCGGCCGGATGGCCGTGCGCACCGCCTCCTTCGCCTGCCTGCCCGGCGACCCCGCCGCGGCGCTGCCCGGCGCCCGGGTGGTCGCCGACGAGGAGGCGCTGCGCGCCGAGGTGCGCGCGGCGGTCGCCGAGCACATGGAACCCGTGCTCGGCGGGTTCGGCCCGCTGATGCGGCGGCGCGGGCGCGCCCTGTGGGGCATGGTGACCGACGAGATCGTCGAGGGGCTCTGGTACGTCGCCCACCTGATCGGCGAGGAGCGGCGCGCGATGCGCGAACTGGAGGCGCTGCTGCCTGGCGCGACCAGGCCGTACGTCGGCTCGGCCGCCTTCCGCGAGCTGACCGGGCCGGACGGCGAGCCGCTGCCCACCCGGGACCGGGCGAGCTGCTGCATGTTCTACACGGTGCGCCCGCAGGACACCTGCGCCACCTGCCCGCGCACCTGCGACGCGGACCGGGTCGCGAAGCTGACTGCCGTCGCCGCGAGTTGATCCGGCGTCACCTCGCCACGAGTTGACCCGGCGTCAGGCCGGCGACCGCACCGCAGCGCCGACCGCACCGCAGCGCCGTCCGAAACCGACCCGTGGCGACCCCGCTGCGGTCACCGGTGATTCACAACTTCCTCACTTGCCGCAGGAACTATCCGTGGAACCACCCTTACGGGTAGTGTTATTCGAACTCAACTCCTGCCCGCCATACGGCAGTTCGAGCAGAGTGTCGCCCTCGGCATCCCCTCGCACCTCCTTGGCGTCCTCTTGCCCAGAAACCCCCTGAGGGTCGGTGGAATTGGGCCACTATGGCGGGCGTTACGCCCTATCCCAATGCAAGGGACCCCAGATGAGACTGACCGACATATCGCTGAACTGGCTGCTTCCCGGCGCCGTACTGCTCCTGGGCATGCTGGCGGCGGTAGCGGTGCTGGCGCGTGGCAAGCGCTCCTCGGGGAAGGACACGAGCGCGGACGACTCGTGGGAGCGCAGCGAAGAGCGCCGCAGGCGCAAGGAGGCCATATACGGCACCGCCTCCTATGTACTTCTGTTCTGCTGTGCGGCCGTGGCCGCGGCACTCTCCTTCCACGGCCTGGTCGGCTTCGGCGAGCAGAACCTCGGCCTCTCCGGTGGTTGGGAGTACCTGGTGCCGTTCGGCCTGGACGGCGCGGCGATGTTCTGCTCCGTGCTCGCGGTGCGCGAGGCCAGCCACGGCGACGCCGCCCTCGGCTCCCGCATACTCGTGTGGACGTTCGCGGGTGCGGCCGCCTGGTTCAACTGGGTCCACGCGCCCCGTGGCATCGGCCACGACGGCGCACCCCAGTTCTTCTCCGGCATGTCCCTGTCCGCGGCGGTGCTGTTCGACCGTGCGCTGAAGCAGACCCGCCGGGCCGCGCTGCGCGAGCAGGGTCTCGTGCCGCGTCCGCTGCCGCAGATCCGTATCGTCCGCTGGCTGCGGGCGCCGCGCGAGACGTACGGCGCCTGGTCGCTGATGCTGCTGGAGGGCGTGCGCTCGCTGGACGAGGCGGTCGACGAGGTGCGCGAGGACAAGCGCCAGAAGGAGGCCGCCCGGCTGCTGCGGCGCGACAAGGAGCGGGTGGAGCGCGCACAGCTCAAGGCGATCAGCCGGGGCCACCGCGGGTTCGCCGGACGCGGCGGCCGCCAGCTGGAGGCCCAGGCCCTGGAGCGGGGCCCCGAGCGCGCCGCCGCGGAGCCTGCCATATCGACACCGGAGCTGGAGCTGCCCGCGCGCTCACGGCCGTCCCTCCAGCCCGTACGGACTGGTTCTGACCCGATCACCGTCGACCTGACCACCGAGGACGACACCATGGCGCTGCCGCGGCTCGATCACCTGGAGCGCAAGCTCAAGGACCTGGAGCAGCAGTTCGGCTGAGCCGGGGCCCGGTACCGGGCTACGAACGGGAGGGGGTGCGGCTCCGGCGAGCCGCACCCCCTCCCGTTCGTCCGCCCCCGCGCGGCCCTCAGGCCGCCTCCGCCTCCAGTTCGAACCACACCGACTTGCCCACCCCGTGCGGCCGCACGCCCCACGCGGACGCGAGGGACTGCACCAGGAGCAGACCCCGCCCGTGCGTACCGTCCTGCGTGGCCGGGACCCACGGCCGTGGCCGGCCGGCCACGAAGTCGCGTACCTCCACCCGCAGTCCGTCCGGCCCGACGGTGGCCGTCAGCAGGGCATCGCGGTCGGTGTGCACCAGTGCGTTGGTGACCAGCTCGCTGGTGAGCAGCTCCGCGATCTCCGACCGGCCCGGTTTCCCCCAGTGCCGCAGCAGCTCGCGCAGCGCCCTGCGGGCCTCGGGCACCGCCCGCAGGTCCGCCCGCCCCAGTCTGCGCCGCAGCTGCGAGGACCGCGCCCGCGGGCCCTCCGGCTCTTCCCCGACGGTTCCCGCGTCCACCGAGGTGGTCCCGATCGCCACGGAACCGCTCCCTCGTGCCTGCCTCGTCATGGCCCCCGCCCGCGCGCCGATGTCGGTTCCCCTCCAGCTCGAACACGTTCACGCAAAGACATGCCCCACCGGCCTCGCCGCACTCATGCCGGATCCTCGACGACCAGGTCTCGGCCATGCGACCGCGCCTGCGGCGGCGGCCGGGCGTTGCGGACGCGTGTCGGCGGCCGGGAGGTACGGACCGCTGTCGGCGCGGCCGTCCGAAGGGGTTGCCAGCTGTTGCCAGTTAACTGTGCGTAAGCGTGTCCTGGCGTGAGTGGGTGAGTGTCGGCGGCATCCGCTCGTACGAGGTTCGGGAGGGAACGGAAATTCTTGTCTCGAATGTGTGACCTTTACAGATGGAGGTCGTTGGATGTGGTGACGGGGGTGTTCGGGCCGGGCGGGGGGTGAGCGGATTGAGTGGACTGCGGGAGATGGGTGCGCCGTTCGCGGTGCCGGGCCCCTCGGGTGTGGCGGTCCGGGACCGGCTCAAGAATCTGACCGCCCAGGACGAGGCGGTGCTGCGGCTGGTAGGTGACCACCTCGGCGCGCTCGCCGCCCGGGATCTGAAGGTCCGGTGCGCGGCCGGGCTGGAGCACGACAACGAGCAGTGGGCGCACCGTAAGAGGGAGCTGACCGGCCGATCGTCTTCCCGTTGGGCGGGGTCGTTGACGAAGGCCACGCGTGATCAGTGGGCGTTGGCCCGGCGCGCCCAGCAGGCACATGTCCGGAAGCTCGAGGCCGGGGTGGACGCGATCCGGCACCGGCTGTCCCTGCCCCTGGGGGAGAGGGGCGGCAAGCGGGCCGCGGGTGGTTACCGCAGCCGTCGGGAGTGGCATGCCAAGACCCGCCGCCTGCGCGTGCTGGAGGACCGACTGGAGCGTGCGCGGACCGACTGGGCAGCGGGGCGGGTGCGGGTGGTGCGCGGCGGGAAGCGACTGCTGAACGCCCGTCACCATCTGGAACAGGCCCGGCTCACCGAGTCGCGGTGGCGGGCGCGGTGGGAGGCGGCGCGCCGCTTCCTGCAGGCGGACGGCGAGACCGGGAAGCGGTACGGCAACGAGACCATCCGGGTCGGCCCCGACGGCGAGGTGAGTATCAAACTCCCGGCCCCGTTCGCCCATCTCGCCAACGCCCCGCACGGCCGGTACGTGCTGGGGGCACGGGTGTCGTTCGCGCACCGAGGGGAAACCTGGCGTGACCGGGTCCAGGCGAACCGGGCTGTTGCCTACCGCATCCACGAGGACACCGACCGCACTCGCTGGTACCTCACCGCCTCCTGGACCATCCCACCCGTCCAGACGATGCCCCTGGCGGCAGTGCGTGCCCGCGGTGTGATCGGTGTGGACACCAACGCCGATCACCTCGCGGCTTGGCGGCTGGACACGCATGGCAACCCGATCGGCGCCCCGCGTCGCTTCGCCTACACCCTCACCGGCACCGCGCAGCATCGCGACGCCCAGGTACGCCACGCCCTGACCCGCCTGCTGCACTGGGCCCGACGCCACCACCTGGCGCTCGCTGTAGAGGACCTCGACTTCACCGCCGAGACCAGCCGGGAGAAACACGGCCGCCGCAAACACTTCCGCAAGCTGATCTCCGGCATGCCCGTCGCCCGACTGCGCTCCCGCCTGGTGTCCATGGCGGCCGAGCTCGGCATCCCGCTGGTCGCGGTCGACCCCGCCTACACCTCGAAGTGGGGCGCCCAACACTGGCATCCGATCCGGCGTCGGACGGCACCGCCCCGTACCCACCAGAGCGCTGGGTACGGGCATCGGACCGTCCAGGCCGGACCGGCAACCCCAGGGCGTGAGGGACCCCGCCCCCGCATCCCCGGACCACGGACACGATCCGTGCCGCCCGGATTCGGAGTGAACGCGGGTAACCAGAACGCCCAACACCGTTCGGGGCGTTCGGCCGAGCATGAGCCCTGGCAACAGGACTCACTACCGCTCAGTCTCTAGGGAAGGTACAGGACATCCGACAGCGCCGTCCGAGCCACCGAGGAGAGAGCCGTGCACGACGACCGAGCCCTGGTGGAGGCGCGCCTGGAACGCGCCCTGCGACAGTTCCTGCGGCCCGCGCAGTACGGCCCCGCGGTGCCGCTGGAACTGTCCGTGTGGCACGTACCGGGCGAACCGGTGCCGGTGGAGCAGGCCCTGCGGGCGGCCTACGAGCCCTTCGCGGCCGGCACCGAGTGGGGAAAGCCCTGGTCGACGAGCTGGTTCCGGCTGACCGGCCGGGTGCCCGAGGAGTGGGCGGGACGCCGGGTGGAGGCGGTGATCGACCCCGGGTTCACCGGCGACGGCCCCGGCTTCCAGGCGGAGGGACTGCTCTTCGACGCCTCCGGAGTACCGCTGAAGGGCATCCACCCCCGCAACCGGCACCTGACCGTCGGCCGGCCCGCGCGGGGCGGCGAGCCGGTCGCCCTGCTCCTGGAGGCCGCGGCCAACCCCGCCGTGCTGCACGGCGGCTTCGAACCGACCCGCCTGGGAGACGTGCTGACCGCGGGCGACCGGCCCTGCTACCGGTTCCGCGCCGCCGAGCTGGCCGTGCTGAACGAGGACGTGTGGCACCTGGTCATCGACGTCGAGGTGCTGTCGGAGCTGATGTACGAGCTGGACGCGGAGCGGTCGCGCCGGCACGAGATCCTGCGCGCCCTGGAGGACATGCTCGACACCCTGGATCTGCACGACGTGCCCGGCACCGCGGCGGCGGCCCGCGCGGCCCTCACGGACGTGCTGTCCCGCCCGGCCTCGGCGAGCGCCCACCGCGTCTCGGCGACCGGGCACGCCCACATCGACTCGGCGTGGCTGTGGCCGCTGCGCGAGACGGTCCGCAAGGCCTCCCGCACCTTCGCCAATGTCACCGCGCTCGCCGCCGACTACCCCGAACTGGTCTTCTCCTGCTCGCAGGCCCAGCAGTACGCGTGGGTGAAGGAGCACCAGCCGCACATCTGGGAGCGCATCGGGAAGGCCGTCCGGGACGGCAACTGGGCGCCGGTCGGCTCGATGTGGGTGGAGTCGGACGCCAACATGCCGGGCGGCGAGGCGCTGGCCCGCCAGCTCACCCACGGCAGGCGCTTCTTCGCCGAGGAACTGGGCGTGCGGACGCAGGAGATCTGGCTGCCCGACTCCTTCGGCTACACCGCCGCCTTCCCGCAGCTCGCGAAGTTGGCCGGAATCCGCTGGTTCCTCAGCCAGAAACTCAGCTGGAACCAGTCCAACCGGATGCCCCACCACTCCTTCTGGTGGGAGGGCATCGACGGCACCCGCGTCTTCACCCACTTCCCGCCCGTCGACACCTACAACTCCCAGCTGCACGGCCGTGAACTCGCCCACGCCGAACGCAACTTCGCCGACAAGGGGCGGGCGAGCCGCTCCCTGGTCCCGTTCGGCTGGGGCGACGGCGGCGGCGGTCCCACCCGGGAGATGCTGGAGAAGGCGCGGCGGCTGCGCTCCCTGGAGGGCTCGCCGCGGGTGGAGATCGAGCAGCCGTCCGCCTTCTTCGCGGCCGCCGAGCAGGAGTACGGGCCACAGGCGCCGGTGTGGTCGGGCGAGCTGTACCTGGAGCTGCACCGGGCCACCTACACCACCCAGGCGAAGACCAAGCAGGGCAACCGGCGCTGCGAACACGCGTTGCGCGAGGCCGAGTTGTGGTGCACGACGGCGGCGGTGCGCAATGCGTCGTACGCGTACCCGTACGACGACCTGGACCGGCTGTGGAAGACGGTGCTGCTGCACCAGTTCCACGACATCCTGCCCGGCTCGTCCATCGCATGGGTGCACCGGGAGGCCCGGGAGACGTACACCCGCGTGCTGGCGGAGCTGGCGGAGCTCACGGCCGGGGCGGTACGGGCGCTGGGCCCGGGCGGACCGTCGGTGTTCAACGCCTCGCCGTACGAGCGGACCGAGGTGGTCGGGGACGCGGTGGTGACCGTACCGGGGCTGGGGAGCGCCGCGGTGCCGACGGAGGCGCCTGCGCAGGGTGTACGCGCGTGGCGCGACGGCGACACGCTCGTGCTGGAGAACGCGTGGCTGCGGGTGTGCGTCGACGCCGACGGTCTGCTGACGTCCGTACGGGACCTGGTGGCCGGCCGGGAGGTCCTGTGCGGACCCGGCAACCTCCTCCAGCTGCACCCCGACCACCCCAACGCGTGGGACGCCTGGGACATCGACCGGCACTACCGGCGTCGGCACACGGACCTGACGGAGGCCGATTCGGTTGAGCTGGTGGCGGACGGTCCGCTGCGGGCGGCCGTACGGGTCACCCGCACGTTCGGCGCCTCGCGCCTGAGCCAGGAGATCCGGCTGACGGCCGCGAGCCGTCGGGTCGACATCGTCACGGACGTGGACTGGCAGGAGTCCGAGAAGGTCCTCAAGGCCGCCTTCCCGCTCGACGTGCACGCCGAACGCTCCGCCGCCGAGATCCAGTTCGGGCATGTGCACCGCCCCACCCACACCAACACGTCCTGGGACGCGGCCCGTTTCGAGATCTGCGCCCACCGCTGGCTGCGGGTGGCGGAGCAGGGCTACGGCGTGGCGGTCCTCAACGACTCGACGTACGGCCACGATGTGACCCGCACCCCGTACGAGGGCGGTCTCGGTACGACCGTACGGCTGACGCTGCTGCGTGCGCCGCACAGCCCGGACCCCGAGACCGACCTCGGCACCCACCGCTTCACGTACGCGCTGCTGCCGGGCGCGGAGGTCGGGGACGCGGTCGCCGAGGGGCTGGCGCTCAATCTGCCGCTGCGCCCGGCCGAGGCGCCGGAGCTCGCGCCGCTGGTGCGGGTGGCGGACCCGGCGGTGACGGTCGAGTCGGTCAAGCTCGCGGACGACCGCAGCGGGGACGTGGTGGTCCGGCTGTACGAGTCCCGGGGCGGGCGGGCCCGCTGCGAGCTGACGGCGGACTTCCCGGCCGCCCGTACGGAGGTGACGGACCTGCTCGAACAGCCGCTGCCGGACGCCCCGGACCCCGCCGCGGTCCTGCGGCCGTTCGAGATCCGCACCCTGCGGCTGCACCGGTCCTGACCACCGCCGCCCGCCGGGCACGGCCCGCACCCGGCCCTCGCCCCCGGCGGACGCCGTGCCGTCGGGGCGGGTCGTCAGGGGCGCGGCACGTTGCGCAGGTTGGAGCGGGCCAGCTGGAGCATCCGGCCGACGCCGCCGTCCAGCACCATCTTCGACGCCGACAGCGCGAAGCCGGTCACCATCTCCGCTCTGATCTTCGGCGGGATGGACAGGGCGTTGGGGTCGGTGACGACGTCGACGAGGGCCGGTCCCTTGTGCGCGAAGGCGTCCTTCAGGGCACCGGCGAGCTGTTTGGGCTTCTCCACCCGCGTCCCGTGGGCACCGCAGGCCCGGGCGACGGCGGCGAAGTCGGGGTTCTTGTTGGTGGTGCCGTACGCGGGCAGACCGGCCACCAGCATCTCCAGCTCCACCATGCTGAGGGACGAGTTGTTGAAGAGCACGACCTTCACCGGCAGGTCGTACTGGACCAGGGTCAGGAAGTCACCCATCAGCATCGCGAACCCGCCGTCGCCGGACATCGACACGACCTGCCGGCCGCGGTCGGTGAACTGCGCGCCGATCGCCATCGGCAGCGCGTTCGCCATCGATCCGTGCGAGAAGGAACCGATGACGCGGCGACGGCCGTTGGGCGAGATGTAGCGGGCGGCCCAGACGTTGCACATGCCGGTGTCGACGGTGAAGACCGCGTCGTCGTCCGCGAGTTCGTCCAGCACGGACGCCACGTACTCGGGGTGGATCGGCACGTGCTTCTCCACCTTGCGGGTGTACGCCTTCACCACCCCCTCCAGCGCGTCGGCGTGCTTGGTGAGCATCCGGTCGAGGAAGCGCCGGTCGTCCTTGGGCCGCACCTTCGGGGTGAGACAGCGCAGGGTCTCCCGCACGTCGCCCCACACCGCGAGGTCCAGCTTGGAACGCCGGCCCAGGTGTTCGGGCCGGACGTCGACCTGGGCGATCCGCACGTCGTCGGGGAGGAAGGCGTTGTACGGGAAGTCGGTGCCGAGCAGGAGCAGCAGATCGCACTCGTGGGTGGCCTCGTAGGCGGCGCCGTAGCCGAGCAGTCCGCTCATGCCGACGTCGTACGGGTTGTCGTACTGGATCCATTCCTTGCCGCGCAGGGCGTGGCCCACGGGGGACTTGACCTTGCCCGCGAACTCCATGACCTCGGCGTGCGCGCCCGCCGTGCCGCTGCCGCAGAACAGGGTGACCTTCTCGGCCCGGTCGATCATCTCGACCAGGCGGTCGATCTCGGTGTCGCCCGGCCGGACGGTGGGGCGGGCGGTGACGAGGGCGGTCTCGACGGTCTTCTCGGGTGCGGGCCGGTCGGCGATGTCGCCGGGGAGGGTGACGACGCTGACCCCGCCGAGGCCGATGGCGTGCTGGACGGCGGTCTGGAGCACCCGGGGCATCTGCTTGGGGTTGGAGATCAGTTCGCTGTAGTGGCTGCACTCGGCGAACAGCCGGTCGGGGTGGGTCTCCTGGAAGTAGCCGAGGCCGATCTCCCCGGAGGGGATGTGCGAGGCGAGGGCGAGGACCGGGGCCATGGAGCGGTGGGCGTCGTAGAGGCCGTTGATGAGGTGCAGGTTGCCGGGTCCGCAGGAGCCCGCGCAGGCCGCCAGCTTCCCGGTGATCTGGGCCTCGGCGCCGGCCGCGAAGGCCGCGGTCTCCTCGTGGCGTACGTGGATCCAGTCGATGGCGGAGCTGCGGCGGACCGCGTCGACCACCGGGTTGAGGCTGTCGCCGACCACGCCGTACAGGCGGGTGACGCCGGCCCGGATGAGGATGTCCACGAACTGTTCGGCGACGTTCTGCTTGGCCATGGCTGTGGGGTGTCCTCCCGCTCGGCGCGGATGCCTCCGGCTTCCATGGAGACACAGCCGCCGCCGTCACGCCTCCCAGACGGCCGCCGCCGTACGGTCGTCCGCGTAGCCCTTGACCCGGACGAGGGTGTCGGCGAGGAACGCGGCGAGGCCGGGCACCTCCCCCGCCGACCACCGCCCGCCCAGGTATTCGCACAGCTCGGGCTCGCCGCGCAGCGGGTCGGCGAGCCCGCCGGTGCACATCAGCAGGGTGTCACCCGGCCGGGCCACCGAGGCCCGGAAGCGGAAGGGTTCGCGGGGTGCCTGCGGAGCGGGTTCGTAGGGGCTCGGCGGGGTCGGGATGCCCAGGTCCATGGTGAGCCGGTCGCCCTCGGGGGTCTCGGCGGGCGGCGAGCCGAAGCCGACCACCGGTCCGCCCCTGGTCTCGGTGACCCGCGGCTCGATGTCCTGCCATTCGCCGCCCCGCAGCCGGAACAGCCCGCCCTCGCCGACCCCGAAGAAGACCCGGGTACGGCAGTCGGGGTCGGCCGGCAGCAGCAGACAGCGCAGGTCGGCCGTGTACTCGTCGGGGTCGATGCCCTGGAGCGTGGCGCTGGCGCGGAGTTTGCCGAGACTGCGGTCGGTGAGGCGGTGCAGGCCGGACTTGAGCTCGCCGCGCCGTCCGGTCCGGATGTCCTCCGCGAGCCGGACATGGCTGCGGCCCACGGCCCGGCCTATCCACTGGCAGGCCTCGGCCGCCGCCCGGTGGGCCCCGGTGGTGGCGCGGGCGCCGGTCGCCATGGCCACCAGCACCAGGGCCGCATCGCCCTGTCCGAAGCGTGCGGTGAGCAGCGCGTCGCGGCGCGGTTCGCCACGGAAGCGGGCCGAGTCGCCGCGGGCGGATACGGCGCGCAGGGTGCAGGCGCCGTAGTGGGCGCCGTCGAGCACGGTGTCGGCGACCAGGTCGTCGAGTGCGTCGGGGTCGGCGGCCGGGAGCGCGGTGGGTTCGGCGTCGTAGGTGGGCGGTCCGGAGCCCACGTGGTCGCGGCGGCCGGCCCGGTCGGCGGCGGGAAGGCCGAGCCGGGAGGCGGTGGGCGGCTGCGGTCCGGCGGGGCCCGCGCCGGTCACGGCGGGGCCGGTGGCCGAGTTCGTGGGCTCCTGGGGGGCGCGCTGCCGGAACCCCGGCGGCATGGGTCCGGGCGGGAGGGCCGCGGGGCTGTCGTCGGGGGCCCGGCCGGACGGCGGGGGTTCGGGAGGGCCGGGGAGGGCGGCGCGGGGCGCGGCGGACGGCAGGGCGGGAAGGGGCGCCGGGTCCGGGCGGGACGCCGGGTCGGGACGGGCGTCCTCCGGGCCGGGAAGGGCGTCCGGGCCCGGGAAGAACGGCGGGTCGGGCAGGAGCGGCGGGTCCGCGGCGGACGGGAGGTCCACGGTGCCGAACGACCGCTCGAGTTCGGTGGACAGCGGTTCCCAGGGGGCGCGCTGCCGGGGCGGTGCCCCGCGCGCCGCGCCGCTCTCCGGTAACGCCGTCCCGTCGCCCAGCGTGCCCGCGGCCGAGGCGAACCGGTCGTCCAGCGAGTCGGCCGCGGCCACCGGGCCGGTGTCCTCGGTGGAGTCGTCGTACAGCTGCCTCCACCAGTCGTCCTCGTGACCGGTGGGCCTTCCCCCCTGCTGGCTCATGCCCCTAATTGTCCACCGCGAGCGCCGGATGAAAACGGGGCATCCGGAAAATCCTGTGCGATCCCTCCCCGTCGAACGGCATATCGGATGACATCGGGAACACCAGTACGTATCTGTGGCCGGTGATGCGCAAGAGCCGGGCCGGGCGAGGCGCGCGTCCGGGCGGGGCGGGGAGCGCGCATCCGGGCGGGACCGGGTGGCGCGGGACTGACCTGCCGTTCCCGCCGGGCTCGGGCACCCTGGGCAGATGGGAGTGTGGGAACTCCTGCTGGTCGGCCTGGTGGTCCTGCTCGGCCTGTGCGGAGTGCTGGTACCCGGGGTGCCGGGGCCCTGGCTGGTGTGGTCCGGGGTCCTGTGGTGGTCGCTGAACGATCCGCAGCAGGTCGCCTGGGGTGTCCTCGTCGGTGCCACCTGCACCCTGCTCCTCGCCCAGGCGGTGCGCTGGACGCTGCCGCCCCGGCGGCTGCGGCAGAGCGGGGCCGGCCCCCGGACGGCGGTGTACGCCGGGGCCGGAGCGCTGGCCGGCTTCCTCCTGCTGCCCGTGCTCGGCGCGATCCCCGGTTTCGTGGGCGGCGTCTACCTGTGCGAGCGGCTCCGCCTGGGCGGGCCGGCCGAGGCGCGGGCATCCGTGCACACGATGATGCGGGCGGGCGGCTGGAGCGTCCTGACCGAGCTGTTCGCCTGTCTGCTGGTCACCGGGACGTGGCTGGGCGCGGTGGTGTGGGGGTGACATGGCGGCGCCCCGGGGGGCGACCGGTCCCCGGCGCCGGTCAGAGCCCGCGGTCCGTCGGCAGCGCTCCTTCCAGCGTCAGCAGCCGTACCTTGCGTTCCAGGCCCGCCGCGTAGCCCGTCAGCGAGCCGTCGGCGCCGATCACCCGGTGGCAGGGGCGGACGACGAGCAGCGGGTTGGCGCCGATCGCGCCGCCGACCGCCCGCACGGCGGCCCGGGAGGCTCCGATCCGCGCGGCGACCTCGCCGTACGTGGTGGTCGCCCCGTAGGGAACGGTGTCGAGGGCGTCCCACACCCGGGTGCGGAACTCCGTGCCCTCGGCACGCAGCGGCAGCCGGAACTCCTTGAGCTCCCCGGCGAAGTAGGCGGCGAGCTGCCGCGCGGCCTCGCGGAACGGCGCGGGGTCCGCGCGCAGGCCGTCCAGGTCCGCGTGGGTGCGTCCGCCCTTCTGGCCGGGCAGGGACAGCGAGGTCAGCGCGCCGTCGGCGGCGGCGGTCAGCAGCAGCGGCCCGAGCGGGCTGTCGAGACTGGTCCAGTACGACGGGCTGGTCATCGGTTCTCCTCCTCGTCCCGCTCGCCGGCGGCGCGCAGGTGGTGCAGTGCGTAGGAGCGCCAGGGGCGCCAGGTGTCGGGGACGTCCGTGCCGGGTGGCGCGACGTCCGGATCGCCGAGGGCGCGGGTCCGGATCACCGCCACCGTCCGGGCGTCCATGCCGGGCAGGGCGAGCAGGCCCTGCTCGGCGTCGTCCCGGTCGGCACCCACGTCCAGGCGTACGGTTCCGTCGGCGAGGGCGGTGGCGAGCGCGCCCAGCGGGCCGTCGCCTCCTGCCTCGGCGAGGGCGGCGGGTTCCGGGAAGAGGTGGGTGAGCGAGCCGCAGGGCGCGTCCAGCGCCTTGCCGCGGCTGCGCACGAGTTCCCCGGCGGCGGCCCGGCCCACCAGGGCCCGCACCGCCAGTTCCTCCGGATCCGCGGCGCCCGGTGAGCGCAGCCCCGGCCGGGCGGCGACCAGCGGGGCGAGCCGGGGGTCGGCGCCGAGCCGCTCGTCGACGGCGTACGGGTCGGCGTCGAGGTCGAACAGCCGCCGCAGCCGTTGTACGGCGGTGGTGAGGTCCCTCGGGTCGGTCAGCCGCAGCCGGGCGTCGAGCCAGCCGCCGGCGTGGGCGGCGGTCCCCCGCTGGGTGACCGGCCGTTCGTGGACCGCGGCGATCCCGGTGCCGTGGGGCAGGCGCAGGGTGCGCCGGTAGGTGCGGTCGCCGGGGGTGCCGCTGACCTCCTCGACGCCGGGCAGCGCCTCGCGGGCGAGCAGGTCCAGGACGGGACCTGCCTGGTAGGGGCCGCGGTGGGCGAGCCGCAGCGGGATCCCGGCGCTGGGTGCGACGGCGGCGGCCGGTCCGCCGCGGGGTGCGGCGGCGCGCAGTTCGCTGGGGGGGCGGCGTAGACGGCCCGGATGGTGTCGTTGAACTGGCGGACGCTGGCGAAGCCGGACGCGAAGGCGATCTCCGTGACCGGCAGTCCGGTCGTCTGGAGCAGCACGCGCGCGGTGTGCGCCCGCTGGGCGCGGGCGAGGGCGACCGGTCCCGCGCCGAGCTCCGAGGTGAGCTGGCGCTGTACCTGCCGGGCGCTGTAGCCCAGGCGGACGGCGAGGCCCGCGACGCCCTCGCGGTCGACCACGCCGTCGCCGATCAGCCGCATGGCCCGGCCCACGACGTCGGCCCGTACGTTCCAGGCGGCCGACCCCGGTACGGCGTCCGGACGGCACCGCCGGCAGGCCCGGAATCCCGAGCCCTGCGCGGCGGCGGCCGTCGCGAAGAACCGCACGTTGCGCCGCCGGGGGGTGACGGCCGGGCAGCTGGGCCGGCAGTAGATGCCGGTCGTCTCGACGGCGAAGAAGAACTCGCCGTCGAACCGGGCGTCCCGGCTGCGTACGGCCTCGTACCTGCTGTCCTCGTCCCTCACGAGGTCCAGTGTGGGCGATCGCCGGGCGGCCGGGCTGGCGGGTATCGGACATCACGCTCACCCGCAGGCCCGCCGCCCGCCGGTCCCCGCCCGGTGCCGGCGCCGGGGCGCGTCACCCGGCGGGGACCACGGGGATCACCGTCCCCGACCCCGCTTCGCCTCCATGGCGGCCCGGCCTTCGGCGCCCTTGCGCTTCCAGTCCTTGCGGATCTCCGCCCGCAGCCGGGCGTCGGTCTTGGCGACGATCCACTGGTTCTCCCGGACGAGCTTGCGGTAGCTGTCCAGCCGTCGCACGGACAGCTCCCCCGTCTCCAGGGCGGCCAGCACCGCGCAGCCCGGTTCGGCCTCGTGCGCGCAGTCGTGGAAGCGGCACCGCTCCGCCAGTTCCTCGATCTCGGCGAAGACCTGTCCGACGCCGCTCCCGGCGTCCCACAGACCGACCCCGCGCAGTCCCGGGGTGTCGATCAGCACTCCGCCGCCGGGCAGGACGAGGAGGTTGCGCGTGGTGGTGGTGTGGCGGCCCTTTCCGTCGACGTCGCGGGTGGCCTGTACGTCCATCACGTCGGCGCCGAGCAGGACGTTCGCCAGGCTCGACTTGCCCGCGCCGGACTGGCCGAGCAGCACGGACGTACCGCCGCCGACGAGAGCGACGAGGACGTCCAGACCGCTTCCGTCGTGGGCGCTGACGGTCAGCACCGGCACGCCGGGCGCCGTCGTCTCCACGTCCTCGACGAGGTACGACAGGCCGACCGGGTCCGGCACGAGGTCGGCCTTGGTGAGCACCACCACGGGCTGTGCACCGGACTCCCAGGCCAGGGCGAGGAACCGTTCGACGCGGCCGAGGTCGAGTTCGCCGCCCAGGGAGACGGCGACGACGGCGTGGTCGACGTTGGCGGCGAGGATCTGGCCCTCGGACCGCTTGGAGGAGGTGGAGCGTACGAAGGCTGTACGGCGGGACAGCAGGGTCCGCACATAGCGCGGATCACCGCCCTGCGGGTCGACGGCGACCCAGTCGCCCGTGCACACGACCTTCATGGGATCGCGGGGAACGACGAACTCGGTGTCGGCCCGCACGGTGCCGTCAGGGGTGACGACGTCGCACTGGCCGCGGTCGACCCGTACGACCCGGCCGGGCAGGAGACCCTGCCCGGCGTAGGGGGCGAACTCGGCCTCCCGGTCCGCGTCCCAGCCGTACGGGGTGAGCGGGTGCGTGGAAGGAAGCCGGATGGAGGAGGAAGACAAGGGGTGACCCTTCACAAGGGTGGCCCCGGAGCCGGAACGCGCACACGGGCGCGGAAATCCGGAGGTGTCAGCCGAGGGCCACGGAGGTGGATTCGATGAACTCGTGGATGCGGGCAGCGCCCATCGCAACGACAGCCATCAGTCACACCTCCCGGATCACGCTCGGCCGGCCACGGCGGCCGGCGGCCGCCTCGGAACGAGGGAAACCCTAGCCGTGTGTCCCACCGGAGGGCCACCTCTTTTCTTCGTGGCGGAATCCCGCCTCGGGTGAAGGGCACGGCCGCCGGGTCCGCGCGGGCGGCGGGGGCTGCTTGCAGATGTCGGTGAAGATCTGCCGGGAACGGAACGGCAGCAGCGACAGAAGGGTGTCGCCGAGGCCGAACAGGTGCTCGCCGTAACCCTGGACGTAGAGTCCGGCCGCCAGCTCGGCGGTGGTGCTCACCCGGTGGTCCGACAGCACGAGCTCGTCGCCCTCGGTCTTCAGGAACGGCACCAGTTGACCGAAGATCGACTCGTCCAGGGCCCTGATGTACCCGGTGGCCAGCACCACCCCGTCGCACAGGACGTCCCCCTCGGCCCCGCTGCGCCGGTCGACGATCTCGACCTGCGGACCGGTCTCGCCCTCCCGCACGGCGGTGACCTTGGTCGCCGGATGAGTGATCAGCCGGCGGGTGCCGCGGACCTCGTCGTCGTACACCAGCCGGTAGAGATCGTCGAGGAAACCGGCCTCGACCACGCCGTAGTTCGAGTTGCGCAGTTCCGCCCGTAACGCGGCCCGCTCCGAACTCGGCCTGGTGTAGAACGAGTTCGCGTACCCCTCGAAGAACTGCTCGTTGACGAAGGGGCTGTTGTCGGTCGCCCGCAGTGTCTCGCCGGACAGGAACAGGTGCACCCGGCTGTTCGGATACCCGCGCATCAGGTACGCCGCGATCTCACCGGCGCTCTGTCCGTCACCCGCGACCCCGAACTCGTACGAACGCGACCGGTCGGCGAAGTGGTCGGGGAAACGCGGCAGGAAGTCGCTGGAATGAATCACGGCCGGACCGGCGCAGACGCCTCCGATCGGCAGCCGGGGCCGGCCGCCGGCGGCGTGCACGACGTTGGCCGCGTAGCAGACGGTCGTACGTCCGGACCTGACGTCGCGCGCCTCCACGCGGAGCAGCCGGTGCGCGTCCTCGCCCGGCCGCCGGACCGGCGACACCCTGATGACCTCGGCGTGGTAGCGGACCTGGTCGGCGAAGAACCCCGCGACCCATTGCAGATAGTCCTGGTACTCCAGCCTGGTCGGCCGCAACTCGCCCAGGTTGACGAACTGTTCGAGACGGCCCTTGGCCTTGGTGTACTGGAGGAAGGTGTACGGGCTGGCGGGGTTGCGCAGCGAGACCAGATCCTTCAGGAACGAGATCTGCATCCGGGAGCCCTCGATCAGCATCCCGGGGTGCCAGCGCAGTTGCGGGCTGCGTTCGAAGAACAGACAGGTCCGTTCGCTGTCCAGCTCCTCGGCCGCGATGGCGAGTGCGAGGTTCGACGGCCCGAAGCCCACGCCGACCAGATCGTACGGATTGTCCTCGGTACCCAGCTCCGTGGTCCGCGCGTCGGACGTCGAAGCATTCGTCACAGCAGCACCTCACAGCATCGAAGTTCACTCCTCGGGACAGCGCACCCACGACCGGCCCGGACCTCGGTCGTTCGCGTTCAACTGTCCGGGTCCGTCAGTCGAACGGCGCTCCCGGGACGTGTGCCCCTGCCGGTCACGGACAACGGCGACCCTAACGGCGGTCCCGAAAGGCGTGCTGTCACGGGAAGAAGGGACAGGGCGGCTGTACGGCGCCTGGGTACGGTCGGCGGCATGGACCTGTTCGTGGACACCCGCGCACCTGCTCGGCGACGCCGGTCTTCAGCGGGTGATCGACGTGATGTCCGGCGGCCTCGGCTGACGGGTCTCGGGGCCCAGGGCGACTCGTGTCAGTTCGGCCTTGTTGCCCGCCCCGAGCTTCGCGCGGATGCGCTTCACATAGGTCTCCACCGTGTGCGGGCTGATCCCCAGGCGTTTCGCGATCTGGCCATGGGTCAGCCCGCTGGAGATCTCGAACAGCACCTGCCGCTCCCGCTCCGAGAGGTCGCGGCAGTCGGCCGCGTCCGGTCCGGGCGCCACCGCCCGGACCAGGGCGACGAGGCGGTCCATGGGCTCCCGCTTGCCGATCACGCGGTTGGCGCCGGATTCGAGGTACGCCGCGCAGTCGGCCGCCGTCGCCGTGCCGTTCAGCAGCAGGACCACGGTGAGCTGGGCCATTTCCGCGATGCGTAACAGGTCGCGGTCCGGGCACAGCAGGTCGGTGTCGATCAGGACCGCGTCGGCGGACCACAGGATGTCCCGGTCGGACAGGGTGGCCGCCGGCGTCGCCGTGAGACCGGCGGCCTCCAGAGCCTGGACGAGGTCCGCGAGATGCTCCGGTGAGCTGACGAGAACTTTGACGCGCGTCACGGTAGCCCCTTCGATCGAACCGATTCTTCGGAAACCCGGGGTCGGAAACCCGAGGCCGGGATCCCTGCGCCGGAATCACGAGGTCGGAAACCCGAGGTCGGAAACCCAAGGTCGGAATCACGAGGTCGGAAAACCAAGGTCGGAATCACGAGGTCGGAATCACGAGGTCGGAAAACCAGCGGTCAGGATCCCGACTTCAGGATCCTGTCCTCGAGGTGCCGCTGGACCTCCTGCCAGGTGGCGCTGTTGTGCTGCGCCAGCCGCGCCATGATCCGCAGCGAGTGCGGGGGCAGGCTGGCCATGTGCTCCCGCCACTCGTCCAGCGCGGCCGTGTGGCCGTGCAGCCAGCGCAGCAGCGCACGCCCGCCGTCGGTGAACCGGATCGAGGGATCGCTCTTCATCTCGAAGAGCGCCTTCCGCCAGTCCCGGCCCGACGTGTCGTGGTCCTGCCCGTCCTGCCCGTCCTGCCGGTCCTGTCCGTCCTGCCCGTCCCGCCGTTGCTGCTGCTCCTGCCGTTCCTCCCGGTCCCGCCCGCCTCCCCGCCCGGGCGTACCGGCCCGCTCCGGACGGGCCGGGCCGGGGCGCTCCGGGACCAGGTGTTCGCCGTTGCGCAGCCGCCGGCGGACGTCCAGCGCCGTGGCCGGGGAGACCCCCGCGGCCACGGCGATCTCGCGGATGGGGGCATCGGGCCGCTGTGCCAGCAGATCGCCCGCCCGCAGCCGGCCCGCGCTGGCGTCCAGCGGTCGGACCCTGCCGTCCCGTCCCACCCGAGCCGTCGCGTCCGCCCGTCCGGATCCCTCGGCCGAGCGCCGGCGGATGGCCCCGACCGTGGTGGCCGACAGACCCGTCACCGAGGCGACCTTCCGGTCCGACCACTGGGGACGCGCGTGCACGATCCGGGCCGCCGCCGCGGTCCGGTCGGCCTGCGACAAGGGCAGCCCGTGCGCGATGTTCGTCTCCACCGCGACGATGAACGCGTCCTCGTCGTCACCGTCGTGGAACCGGACCAGGATGTCGCGCTGGCCGCGGAGTCTGGCCGCGCGCAGCCGGTGCATTCCGTCTATCACGCGCCGGGTCGGCACGTGCACGACGATCGGCGGCAGCACCGTCTCGGACAGCGCCAGGACCTGGATGTGTTCCGCGCTCTCCCCGGCCAGTCTCGGCGAGTCCGCCGGAAGCAGGGACGCGATCGGCACCCACTCCTCGCCGTCGTGGCGTCCGTCGTCGGCTTCCTCTTCGTTCGACACCCCCGTGTCCTTTCCTCGGCACGTCGCTGCGCAAGGACTCCGCTACTCAGGTGGTGCGGCCTTCGGGATCCGCGGCCCGGCGACCGGCCGGGGACACGACGGGCGGCGACCCGTGCGGTGGTGGGCCGTGGAGGACGGCACCGGGCAGGGGTCGCCGGGCGATCTGGAACGCGTCACCGGTGAACGTCGAGGCCGCCCTCGCGGGCATCAGGAACAGTCGACTCGAACATGCCGTGTGTCTCCCCCGATTCGGCAGCACCAGGCCGGTATCGAGCAGAATACTGATCTTCCTCCAGATATGGCAGGCTCACCTCAAGTATGGCTTGAATCCGCGTCAATATCCGGCCGGGCCCTGTCCTGTCCCGGTTCCCGCGTCGATCATCCCGGCGGCGAGCGTCGTCCCGTCCTGCGGGTCGACGAGCAGGAACGAACCCGTGCGCCTGTTCTCCCGGTAGTCGTCGACGGCGAGCGGCTCGGCGGTGCGAATCCGTACACCGCCGATCTCGTTGACGGACAGACCGTCCTCGCAGGGCAGCCGACGGGCGTCGGTGACGTCCGTCCGGTAGTCGATCCGCTCCACCATCGCCCGGACCGTGCGGGTGGTGTGCTTGAGCAGCACCCGCTGTCGCGGCCGCAGCGGGCGATCGTGCAGATGGCACACGCTGGCGGTGATGTGCCGCAGCAGCTGTGGAGCGGGGCCCGCGCTCAGCAGGTCGCCCCGGGAGATGTCGATCTCGTCGGCGAGCCGGACGGCCACCGACTGCGGTGCCCGGGCCCTGTCGGTCTCCCTGCCGAGCACGCTGAGGCCGACGACCGTACTGGTCTGCCCGGACGGTTGTACGACGACGCGGTCGCCGACCTCGATGACGCCGGAGACGAGTTGCCCGGCCGGCCAGCGCTCCACCACCTGCCGGTGCTGCGAGGGGTGGCGGATCACGTACTGCACCGGCAGGCGCAGCGGCCTGCCGACCGGGTCCGCTCCGACCGGCACGTTCTCCAGATGGGACAGCAGTGTGTCGCCTTCGTACCAGTCCATCCTGGTCGAGGGTTCGACCACGTTGTCGCCGGTCAGCGCGGACATCGGGATGGCGGTGACGTCCGCGATCCCCAACTCCCGCGCCCGCCGGGCGAACTCGTCCGCGATCGCGGTGAAGGCGGACTCCCGGTAGTCGACGGTGTCCATCTTGTTGACGGCCAGCACGACGTGCGGCACCCGCAGCAGTGCCGCGATCGCGCCGTGCCGCATCGTCTGCGCGACCACGCCGTTGCGCGCGTCGACCAGGATCACCGCCAGGTCGGCGGTGGAGGCGCCGGTGACCATGTTGCGCGTGTACTGCACATGGCCGGGGGTGTCGGCGAGGATGAACCGGCGTGCGGGCGTCGCGAAGTAGCGGTAGGCCACGTCTATCGTGATGCCCTGTTCCCGTTCGGCCCGCAGGCCGTCGGTGAGCAGAGCCAGGTCGGGGCCGTCCTGACCCCGCCTGCGGGACACCTCCTCGATGGCCGTCGCCTGGTCGGCGAGCACTGACTTGGTGTCGTAGAGGAGCCGTCCGACCAGGGTGGACTTGCCGTCGTCGACCGACCCGCAGGTGGCCAGCCGCAACAGGCTCCCCTGGGGCCGGCCGGTGGAGCACGTCTGAACTGCCGCTTCCGCGACGCCTGCTGACATGTCTAGAAGTACCCTTCTCGCTTGCGGTCCTCCATGGCTGCCTCGGACAGCCGGTCGTCGGCCCTGCTCGCGCCGCGCTCGGTCACCCGGCTCGCGGCGATCTCCGCGATCACCTCGCCCACCGTCGAGGCGGACGAGTCGATCGCGCCGGTGCAGGACATGTCGCCGACCGTGCGGTACCGGACCCGGCGCTCGCACAGGGACTCGTCGTCCCGGGGGCCGCCCCAGTCGCCGGGCGCCAGCCACATGCCGTCGCGCCGGAACACCTTGCGCCAGTGCGCGAAGTAGATCTGCGGCAGTTCGATGCCTTCCTGCTCGATGTACTGCCAGACGTCGAGCTCGGTCCAGTTCGACAGCGGGAAGACCCGGAAGTGCTCGCCGGGCCGGTGATGGCCGTTGTAGAGCTGCCACAGCTCGGGCCGCTGCCTGCGCGGCTCCCAGGCGCCGAACTCGTCCCGCAGGCTGAACACCCGTTCCTTGGCGCGCGCCTTCTCCTCGTCGCGCCGCCCGCCGCCGAACACGGCGCCGAAGCGGCCGTCGCCGATGGCGTCCAGCAGGGGAACGGTCTGGAGCGGATTGCGGGTGCCGTCCGGCCGCTCCTGGAGCGTTCCGTCGTCGATGTACGACTGCACGGACGCCACGTGGAGCCGGAGGGCGTGCCGCTCGACGACGCGGTCGCGGTAGGCGATCACCTCGGGGAAGTTGTGGCCGGTGTCCACGTGCAGCAGGGAGAACGGCAGTGGCGCCGGGGCGAACGCCTTGAGCGCCACGTGCAGCATGACGATCGAGTCCTTGCCACCGGAGAACAGCAGCGTCGACCGGTCGAACTCCCCCGCCACCTCGCGGAAGATGTGGGCCGCCTCGGCCTCCAGGGTCTCCAGGTGCGTCAGCGGGGGCGCCGTCCGCGGCCGCGGGCCGAGGCGTCCGGGAAGGCCGGCGGGCGCGACCTGCGCCGGGGCGGTCACGCCAGCCCCCGGGCCGTGAGCAGCGCGCGCACCTGACGGACCGACTCGTCGACCGTCTGGTGCTGGGTGTGGACCCTCAGATCGGGGTCGACCGGAATCTCGTAGGGGTCGTCCGCGCCGGTGAGACCGCTGAGTTCGCCTGCCGCCTGCCTGGCGTAGAGGCTCTTGACGTCCCGGTCGGCGCAGATCTCCACCGGGGTCGCCACATGCACCTCGACATAGGGGACCCGGCGGTCCGCGTGCAGGTCGCGCACCGCGGCGCGGGACAGCGCGTAGGGGGCGATGACCGGCACCAGCACGGTGACGCCGTGCCCGGCGAGCAGCCCGGCCACGTAGCCGATCCGCCGTACGTTGGTGTCCCTGTCCTCCTTCGAGAATCCCAGTTCCGCGGAGAGCGCGGCACGGACCTCGTCACCGTCGAGCACCTGGACCCGGTGTCCACCGGAGCGCAGGTGCTCGGCGAGACCCACCGCGATGGTGGTCTTGCCCGCGCTCGGCAGGCCGGTCAGCCAGACCGTGCCGCCCTCCCACTCGGCTGGTGTGTCATTCGGTGCGCTCATGTGCGGATCTCCCATTCGTTTCGGCCGGGGTTCACAGCGGGTGCAGTCCGGGGAAGCCCAGGCCGAGGTTCTCGGGCCGGCCCATGCGGATGTTGAGGCACTGGAGGGCGTTGCCCGCGCCGCCCTTGACCAGGTTGTCCAGGGCGGCGATCGTGGTCAGCCGGCCGCTGTCCTCGTCGACCGCGTAGCCGACGTCGCAGTAGTTGGAGCCCAGGAGGATCTTCGGGTCGGGGTAGCGGAAGGTGCCGCGCTGGTGCGCGACGACCCGGACAAAGGACTCATCGGCGTACTGCTCGCGAAAGGCGCGGCGCACGGTCTGCTTGTCCACACCGGGGCGCAGCGTGGCGTGGCAGATGGTCTGGACCCCGCGGACCGCCTCGACACCGGTGGCGGTCATCGCGGCGGACAGGCCCAGATGCCGTGAGATCTCGGCCTCGTGGCGGTGCCCGGTGGGTGCGAACACCCGCATGGAACCGCTGCGTTCGGCGTGCAGGTTGGCCGGACCGGCCATGGCCCCCGAGCCGCTGGAGCCGGTACGGGCGTCGAACTGGGCCCCTTGCTCCAGGTCGATCAGATCCCGGGCCACCAGGGGGTACAGGGCGAGTACGCCGGCCGTGGCCATGCACCCGGGAACACTGACCAGGTCCGCGGTGCGCAGCCGGTCGCGGTGGAGTTCGGGAAGGCCGGGCACGAACTCGCCCAGCAGATGCGGGGCGAGATGCTCCTCGCCGTAGTAGCGCCTGAAGACCTCGGTGTCGTCGAGACGGAAGTCCCCGGTCAGGTCGAACACGAACTTGGACCGCTGCGTCCAGTGGTCGATCTGGGTCATCGCCACCCGGTGCGGCAGCGTCAGGAACACCGCGTCGCACTCTTCGACCTCGTCCGCCGAACAGAACGTCAGATCGGTGGCGGACCGCAGATTCGGATGCACCCCGTCGACCCGCTTCCCCGGGAAACGGGACGAGACCGCGCCCACCACCTCGACCTCGGGATGGCCCAGCAGCAGCCGCAGCAACTCCCCGCCGATATATCCGGCCGCACCGGCCACCGCCACCCGTATCACGACCGTATCCCCCTCGCTGCAATGCGCCGACGCGTCATCACGACTCCTTTCCGGTCGAACCGACGACCCATGCGGAGAAAACTACAAACCCAGATGTCCCACCCGCGTCCGCGACGAACACAGCTTCCAGGAGTCGTCCGAATTAGATTCCCGTCCCACGACTAAGCATCTCGATTACCCGACGTGAGCGCCGTGCGTGCCAGTCTTGCAATCGGCCCCTATGCGTCGAGGAGTTCAGTGCGGCGTTCCCGGCGCCGCCATCACCTCACCGAGAGAGAGACGGATCAGATGAGGGTCACCCAGAACCCTGACTTCCGGCGGCTGCGGGCCGCGCAGGGCGTCAGTCAGATAGGCAGCCAGATCGGTTTCCTGGCGCTGCCCCTCGCCGCCCTCCAGGTGCTGCACGCCAGTGTGTTCGAAGTCAGCGTGCTCACCGCCGCGCAGATCGTGCCCTTCCTGCTGATCGGTCTGCCCGCCGGGGTGTGGGTGGACCGGATGCGCCGACGGCCCGTCCTGATCAGCACCGACCTCTTCCGTGGGGTGCTGCTGCTCACCGTCCCGCTGGCCTACGCGCTGGACGTGCTCTCCCTGGGCCAGCTCTACGTGGTCGCGTTCGGGCAGGGTGTCGCCACCGTGTTCTTCGACGTCGCCTACCAGTCGTATCTGCCGGACGTCGTCGAGGACGATCAACTGACCGAGGGCAACGCGCAGTTGGAGCTGGCCCGGTCGGCGTCGCAGCTGATCGGACCCAGCGCGGGCGGCTGGCTGATCTCGGCATTGAGGGCCCCGGTCGCGCTGGGCGCCGACGCCCTGTCCTTCCTGTTCTCCGCGTTCATGGTGTCGCGCATCCCTGCCGAGCGGGAGAAGCCGGTGGTGAAGGACGGCAACCGGCCGACCTGGTCGGTGCTGTGGAAGGAGGTCGGCGAGGGACTGACCTTTGTACGCCACCACCGCCTGCTGGCGCCGCTGGCCGGGGTCGGGGGGCTGCTGAACTTCTCCTACGGCATGGTCGCGGCCATCTTCACCACCTACGCGGTGCGTGAACTGGGCTTCTCCGCCGGCAAACTGGGCACCCTGATGGCGATCGGTTCGCTGGGCGTCGTCGTGGGGGCCGTCGTGGTCCGCAGGCTGTCACAGCGCCTGGGCACCGGACCGAGCATCGTGCTGGGTGCGCTCCTCAACGGCGTCGGCCCCCTGTTCACCCCCGCCGCGCCCGCCTCGTCCCCCGAAGTGGTCATCGCCTGCGGCCTGTTCCTCCAGTCGTTCGGCGTGGTGCTCTTCAACGTGAACCAGGTCAGCCTGCGCCAGAGCATCACCCCGCGAGCGCTCATGGGCCGTATGACCGCCACGATCCGGTTCGTCATGTGGGGCACGCTGCCTGTCGGATCGCTGTGCGCCGGTGCGCTCGCCTCGAACATCGGTCTGCACCGGGCCCTGTGGGTGTCGGCGTCGGTCGGCGCCCTGGCCTTCCTCGGGGCGCTGTTCTCCGGCGTCCGCACCGTGGGCACGAGGGAGGTTCCGCTGCCGGCCCCGGCGGCGGACACCGAGACCGCCGGCCCCGCGACTGCCGGCACCGAGACCGCCGACGAAGCCGCGGAACAGTACGACCGCGCCGCCGCCAGGTGAGTTCGCGGCCGGCGCATTCACGAGCGTATTGACCCGGCTCTCCCGCCGTGGGGTACCTCGATCACCACAAAGCTTCCCTGGTTCCACCATTTCTGCTGACTGGCGCCCTTTCTCGACGCCAGACCTGGATGTGCGATCTGGAGGCCCATACGTGAAATCCGTACTCATCCTCTCCAAGTGGAATGCCGGCGCGGTGGTCCCTGCCGCCGACCAGTTACGGTCCCGCGGAATCCGGTCGGTACTGATATCCGAGATTCCGGACACCCGTCACCGCGACTCCTGCGACGACCACGTCGTGGTGGACTGGGACAGCGAGGACCTGCCCGCGCTCATCGCCCGGCTCGACGAGCGCGGCATCGTCCCTCTCGCGGTCGTCAACCTGATCGAACCGCTGCTCCCCTGGCAGGGCGGCCTGGCCGCGCACTACGGCCTTCCGGGCGCCGGCGTCGGCCTCGATGTGCTGGCCAGCAAGGTGCTGGTCCGGGAGCGCATGCGAGACCTGGGGCTGTCCACCATCGGCTTCTGCGAGAAGCCGGCGGAGGTGGATTTCTTCCCCGCCATCGTCAAGCCCTCGCGTGAGTCGACGGCCTCGCGGCTGGTTCGCCGGGTGGACGGCCCGGCCGAGCTCCTCGCCTACGAGCGCCACCTGGCGGAGCGCGGCTTCGGCGACACGGAAATGATCATCGAGGAGTATCTGCCCGGAGTCGAGTTCTCCGTGGACGGACCCGTCGTGGACGGCCGCTTCCATCCGGTCCTGGCGGTCGAGAAACCCGATCACGACGAGGTCAGGCACCACGACGCGGGGCTTCGGGTCCATCCTCCGCAGCAGGATCACGTACGGGCCGGCGTGCCCGTCCTGACCACGATGCTCGACGCGTTCTGCGCCGATCTCCGCCTCGACCAGCTCTGGCTGCACGTCGAGGGCCGGGCCGACGAGAACGGCCGGACGGAGCTGGTGGAGATCAATCCCCGGTTCGGCGGCGGCATGTATCCGACGGCGATACAGGAGATCAGCGGGATCGACCCGGTGGAGGCGATCGTCTCCATGGCACTGGGCGAGTTCACGCTGCAACGCCCGGGTCCGCCACGCGACCGGACGGTCATCGGGTGGGTCGACGTGGAGGCCGACGCGCTGGGCCGGGTGGAGATCGGCGCCACGGAGGAGGACCTGTGCGCGCTCCCGGGCGTCATCAAGGCGGTGGTCGTCGACGGCTACCGGGTGACCGACCTGGAGCAGGAGAACTACTTTCTCCGTTTCGCGCTCACCGCAGACTCGGTGAGTGAATTGCGCGCTCGCGCGTCGGACGTCCTGAGTGCCGTGGGCGAATGGCGCGTCGTATGAGACTCGGCGGCTCGCGTTTCTGTCCCCGACCGGAGGAGAACAAGGGAATGGATCGGCTGAAGTTCACACTCGGCAATGCGCGCGACGACCTGCTGCGGGACGGCGACGACTGGGACAAGTTCAGCCGGTTCTGGGAGGACCTGCCGCTGGACCCGTACATGGGAGACGGTGGCACCTATCGCCGCCGTAAGCACTCCCTCGTCTCGTACACCGTCGCCGACGGCACCGTCGCCTCGATCGGCCAGGACGGTTTCCTCCAGAGCAAGGAGATAAACCGTCTGAACGGCGGCATCGTGCGGCGCTTCGAACCGGCCGACCAGGCGCTGCTGGACACCTCCGTGTTCCGCCGGCTGCTGGCCCATTTCGTCGCCCGCATCGAACGGAGCACGCCCGAAGGTGTACCGGTGCCCGCGGTGCGCCGGATCAACGTCCATCAGCACCGCATCGTCGCCACCGAGCGGGAAGCCGGGAATCCGACCCCGGAGGGGATCCACCGGGACGGTGTCGAGCACATCGTCATGATGCTGATCGCGCGCAGGGACGTCACCGGCGGAGTCAGCACGCTCTACGACAACACCAGGTCACCGGTACTGACCCACACCCTGAAGGACCCCGGGGACTACATATTCCTGGACGACCGCACGGCGATGCACTCCGTGTCCCCGGTGCGGGTGGCCCCGGCGGCCGCGGAGGGGTACCGCGACATGTTCTTCCTGGAGTTCTGCTGACGGGCGGGAGCCTCCGAGGCGGCCTCACCCGGCCGGACTCCGCTCGCATAGCGGGACAGCACGGCCTGGGCGTCCTCGCCCCGGAGCGCCGACAGCAGCTCGGACACCTGCTCCCGGCCGCGCACGACGTTGACCGTGCGGCACTGCCGGGTGATCAGGACGGCTCCCTCGTGGAGCTGCTGGTAGCCGAAGAGGCGTGCGGTACGCATGGTTCTCCGATCGATGAGGGCCGGGGGTCATCGGCTCGAAAGGCCGACAACGGCCGTCCTGCCACGTGGAACACGCTACGCGCCGACCGGCACCGCGGGCGTCCTCAGCAAATTCAATGACGGAGCCGCACCGCGTTGATGCGGGGCTTTTTCGGCTACGCATTCCGATTGCCGGGGTAAGCGGGGCGCTTATCCGCAAGAGGAGAGGGTCGACGTGACGCGTACCCGCGAATGCGTTCACCGGGGACGCACCTGACGTCGACCCGACCGTACCGTCTTTCCCGACGTGACAGACCGGCGGTCCGCCCCGGAAAACCGATGGAAAGGAAACACCGCATGCCCACCATGCAGGCCTGTCCCGAATGCGAGGACGAGGTGCAGATCAGCCAATCGGCGCGGCTCAACGAGATCATCGACTGCGCGGGCTGCCGCAGCGAACTGGAGATCGTGGCGCTGAGCCCGATGGTGCTCGCCCGCGCGCCCGAGGTCGAGGAGGACTGGGGAGAGTAGCGGCCGCGAGCGGCCACGCGCGATTCACCGGGGCCCGACCGCGGCCCGCGTAGCGACGGTCGGCCCGCCCCGCCCCGTATCCATCCGATTCCCGGCGAACTGGAGACACTGTGACCACCAGACCGCTCATGGTCATCAAGTGCGGCGGCAATCCGTCCGTCGACGCCGCGGGCATCTGCGCCGACGTCGCCAGGCTCGCCGGCGAAGGAAACTCGATCGTCCTCGTGCACGGCGGTTCCGGGGAGATCGCACGACTGGCCGGGCGACTGGGTGTCCCGCAACGCACCCTCGTCGCCCCGGACCAGGTGTCCACCCGGTACACCGACCCGGCCACCCTGGAGGTGGTCGTCCTCGCGCTGGCCGGCGGGGTCAAGCCGAGGATCGTCGCGGAGCTGTCCCGGCTCGGGGTGCCCGCGGTCGGTCTCACCGGCCTGGACGGCGGCATGCTGCGCGCCCGCCGCAAGTCCGTCGTGCGCTCCGTCGTGGACGGCCGCACGACCCTGGTCCGGGACAATCTCAGCGGCCGGCTCGGCGAGGTGCGTACCGAACTCGCCGAATCCCTGCTGCGCTCAGGCTTCGTGCCGGTGGTCTCGCCGCCCGCGCTCGACGAGCACGGTCAGGCGGTGAACGTCGACGCCGACCGGGTCGCCGCCGCGCTCGCGGCGGCACTCGGCGCGGAGCGGCTGGTGCTGCTGACCGGCGCACCGGGAGTGCTCGCCGACCCTTCCGACGAGACGAGCGTGCTGAACACCTACGAGGTACCCGCGTCCGGCGCGCCCGGCGGGGGCATCGGCGGTGGCATGGCGCTCAAGCTTGTCGCGGCACGCGAGGCGCTGTCCGGCGGAGTGCCGTCGGTCCGCATCGCCGACGGCCGGGTGGCGGATCCGGTCAGCCGGGCCCTGGCCGGATCCGGCACCGCCGTGACGATCGGTCCGCCGTCCGGTCACCGGCTCGCCCCAACCCTTCCGCCCGTGGTGTCCACCTCCCAGGGAAAGTAGTTGACCATGCCAAGCAGTTCCCCGGCGCCCGTCAAGCGCGTCGCGTTCGTCGACGCGTACGCGATGGGACGCCTCCTTCTGCCCGTCATGAACCGGCTCGGCATAGAGAGCGTGCACGTCGAGTCGCCGCATCCCGATGTCCACCTGGTCCGACTGCCGTTCCCCGAAGGCTTCGTGGCCAGGGTGCGCCACGACGGTGATGTCGCGGCCACCGCCGCCGCGCTGCGCGAGCTCGGGGTCGACCGGGTGATCTCCTCCGGGGAGTCGGGCGTCGAGCTGACCGACCGGCTCGCCGCCGAACTCGGCACGCCCGGCAACGGGATGAGCCGGCCGGCGTCCCGCCGCAACAAGTACGACATGGTCCTGGCCCTGCGCGACGCGGGGGTCGAGTCCGCGGCCACGATCGTCTCGGCCGACGCCGAAGAGATCGTCAAGTGGGCCGAGGAGAGCGTGGGTTACCCGGTCGTCCTGAAGCCGGTCGCCAGCTGCGGCACCGACAACGTCGTGGCGTGTGCGTCCGCGGACCAGATCCGCGCCGTCCACGAAAAGATCATGACCAGTCCGGACCGGACCGGCCTGCCCAACACGACCGTCCTGGCACAGGAGTTCCTGGACGGGGACGAGTACTTCGTCAACGCGGTCAGCCGGGACGGCAGGCACCACACCGCCGAGATCTGGCGCTACCACAAGACACGGCTGCCCGGCGGCAACATCATCTACGACTACAACGAGCCGCTGGCGCCGGACGATCCGCAGGCCAAGCAGGTCGAGGCCTATGCCCACCAGGTGCTCGACGCCCTGGAGGTCCGCAACTGGGCCAGCCACACCGAGGTCATGCTGACCGCCGAAGGACCGGTGCTCGTCGAGTGCGCCGCACGCTTCGGCGGAGGGCAGGTTCCGGAGATCGCCAGCCGCTGCCTGGGCACCAACCAGATCGAGCTCGTGGGCCTGTCCGTCGTGGACCCCGACGCGTTCGACCTGCTGCCCACCACCGCGTACCGGTTGCTGGAACGTCTGCGGTACGTGCATCTCGTCAACCCGAACGATCACGGCGTGGCCCCGTCCGACGAGGCGATGGCCGCCGTCCGCGCGCTCCCGTCCTACGTCCACGCCGTCACGACGCGCCCGGCCGGGGAACCGCTGCCCCGCACGGTCGACGTCGCGACCCAGCCGGGGTACGTGATCCTCATCTCCGAGGACCCGGAACAGCTCGACGCGGACTACCGCCGGCTCCGGGAGATCGAACGCGACCACCTCTACGCCGACCCGGCGTCGTGAGCACGGAGACGGCGGACCGGGCACGCGGCAACGAGCCGCGGTTCCGTGACACCCTGCGCGGTCTGCCCCGCCGGGTCTGGATCATCAGTCTCGGCAACCTGATCCTCCAGGCCGGCAGCTTCCTGCCGGTGTTCATCGTGCTCTACGTGACCCAGCACGGTCATTCCGCCGGGGCCGCGGGGCTCGTGCTGGGCGCGTCCGGACTGGGCCGGGTCCTCGGCAACGTCATCGGCGGCCATCTCACCGACACCATCGGCCGGCGCTGGGCCATCCTGCTGTCCGTCGTGGCCACCTCGGGGCTGACGGCCTCCGTGCCGTTCCTCGGACCGCTCCCGACGATCATCGCCGTGGTCGGTCTCATCGGGCTGGTGTCGCAGATCTACCGGCCGGCCATGGCGGCGGTGCTGATCGACTCCGTGTCGTCCGCCCAGCAGCGGCTCGCCGCCTTCGGGGTGCTCCGGTTCGCCCAGAACATCGGCTCCACCCTGGGCGGTGTGCTCGGCGGCGTGCTGGCGAGCATCTCCTATGCGGGACTCTTCCTGGTGGAGGGCGGGGCGCTGCTGCTGTTCGGCGTGATCGTGGCCGTGCTGCTGCGCGACGCGCCGCAGCCGCGGTCCGGCTCCGACGCCGCACGGACAGGGGCGGAGCCGGCGGTCGGCTACCGGCAGGTGCTCGCCGACCGGGTCCTGGTGCGGTTCCTGCTGATGACCGTGTTCTCCATGTTCGCCTACATCCAGACCGCCGTCGGCCTGCCCCTGCACATCGACGACGTGGGGCTGAGCGCGCGTGACTTCGGTCTTCTCATGGGGCTCAACGGTCTGCTGGTGGTACTGCTGGAGCTGCCCATCACCAGTGTGATCTCCCGGTACCGGCCGGAGCACGTCCTGGCCTTCGCCAACCTGCTCACGTGCGGCGGTCTGGCGCTGTCCGGGTTCACCGCCGGGATGGCCCTGCTGGCGGCGACGGTGGTGGTCTGGACGTTCGGCGAGATGGCGTACTCCTCCGTCGTCCAGGCCCATCTGGCGAGTCTGACCCCGCCGGGGATGGTCGGTCGCTACCAGGGGCTGTACGGCGCCGCCTACGCGCTCGGCACGGGCGCCGGACCGGTCATCGGCGCCGCCGTGTACGCGATCGGCCCGTGGGTGCTGTGGACCGTGGTCGGTGTGCTGGGCGTGGTGTGCGCCCAGCTCAGTCTGGGGCTGCGCGGCCCCGACGCGGTGACCGGGGAAACGGTCTCCGAGCCCGGCGAACCGGTACCCGAGCCGGGCGAACCGGTCACCGAGCCGGGCGGCGCACCACCCGGTGCCACGGCCTGACGAAGGATCTGCGCCGAAGCCGGGGACACCGTCTGACGGAGGGCCCGCGCCCTCGGCCGGGGTCGGCCTGCCGACCCCGGCTTCGGCCTGCCCGGAACACCGGGGCGCGGGCACAGGCGCCGCACGCCATCCGGTCGTTGCCGTGGTTCCGTGGGCCCACGAAAGAAGCCGCCGCGGGCCGCAGGGAAGCTCCCCTGCGGCCCGCGGCGGCGTGTTCCGGCCCGGCCCGCCGGCCTGTGCCTGCGCCTACGCCTGGGCCCGGGGCCGCAGCCGCAGGCCGTGCATGCCGTTGTCCACGGCGAGCACCGTACCCACCGAGGCACTCGACAACGGGCTCGCCAGGTAGGCGATCGCGCCCGCCACCTCGTCGGCCGACACCAGACGTCCCGTGGGCTGGAACGCGTCGAGCGCGGCCCGGGCGGCCGCCGGGTCCGCCGTCCGCTCCAGCGACCTGCCGATCCAGGGGGTGTCCGCGGAGCCGGGGGCGACGCAGTTGACCCGGATGCCCTCGCGGACGTGGTCGGCCGCCATGGCCAGGGTCAGCGCGTACACCGCCCCCTTGCTGGTCGAGTACAGCGCCCGCTGCTCCACCCCGGCCCAGGCCACGATCGAGCAGGTGTTGACGATCGACGCGGCGGGCGAGCGACGCAGGTGCGGTATCGCGTGCCGGGCGACCCTGACCATCCCGACCACGTTGACGTCCAGGACGCGCAGCCACTCGTCGTCGCCGTTCGCGGTGACGTCGCCCACCGCGCCGATCCCGGCGTTGTTCACCACGACGTCCAGCCTGCCGAACCGCTCGACGACGGCGTCGACGGCGGCCTTGACCTGGACGTCGTCGGTGACGTCGACCTGGACGCCCATGATGTCGTCCGGAAGCCCCTCGGGCTTCAGGTCGAGCGCGGCGACCCTGGCTCCCCTGCTGCTGAGCAGATTCGCCGTGGCCAGACCGATCCCCGACGCACCGCCGGTGACGATCGCGACCAGTCCTGCGAAGTCACTCATGAATTCCCTCCAGTCCACTCGAAGGTCACGCCGGCCCGCTGCGGCGGTCCGGTTCAGGCCAGCACGTCGGCGATCATGTCGACGCCGAGGTCGATCTCCTCGTGGGTGACGACCAGCGGGGGCGCCACCCGGAGGTGTCCCTTGGCCTCCTTGCACAGCAGGCCGCGCTCGGCCAGCGCCTCGGTCACCCGGCGCCCGGCCACCCGCTCCTCGCTGAGCTGCACCCCGGCCCACAGGCCACGCCCACGGACCTCGGTCACGCCGTCCAGTTCGCGCAGGCGGGAGTGCAGGTGCGCGCCGAGTTCGCGGGAGCGCTCCTGGAACTCCCCGGTGGCCAGCAGTCGCACGGTGGCGCGGCCGACCGCGCACGCCAGCGGGTTGCCGCCGAAGGTCGAGCCGTGGTCGCCGGGCGTGATCACGCCGAGGACGTCGGCGCGGCCGATCACCGCGGACAGCGGCAGGAGTCCGCCGCTCAGGCTCTTGCCCAGGGTGGTCATGTCCGCACGGACACCCTCGTGGTCCAGCGCCAGGGTCGTGCCGGCCCGGGCCAGTCCGCACTGGACCTCGTCGGCGACGAACAGCGTGTCGGTCTCGTCGCAGAGTTCACGGACCTCGGCGAGATATCCCTTCGGCGGGACGACCACGCCGGCCTCGCCCTGGATCGGCTCCAGCAGGACCGCCGCCGTGTTCTCGTTGACCGCCGAACGCAGCGCCTCGATGTCGCCGAACGGCACCACCTTGAAGCCGGGCGTGAACGGGCCGAATCCGGCCTGGTGGTTGGGGTGCGTGGAGAACGAGACGATGGTCGTGGTGCGGCCGTGGAAGTTCGCGCCCGCGACGATGATCTCGGCGGCTCCGTCCGGCACGCCCTTGACCTGGTAGGCCCACTTCCTGGCGATCTTCACCGCCGTGTCGACAGCCTCGCCGCCGGAGTTGGAGGGCAGGACCATCTCGGCGCCCGTCAGCTCGGCCAGTTCACGGCAGAACGGCCCGTAGTGATCGTGGTGGAACGCACGGGTGCTCAGCGTCAGCCGGTCGAGCTGTGCCTTCGCCGCGGCAATGAGGTCGGGGTGCTGGTGGCCGAAGTTGAGCGCGGAGTAGCCCCCGTGGAAATCGAGGTAGCGCCGGCCTTCCAGATCGTTCACCCAGGCGCCTTCCCCATGGGTGAGCACCACGGGGAACGGCACGTAGTCATGGGCTCCCCAGCGCGCGGCGAGGTCCATGTGGTCCTGAGCGGAGAGAGCGTCCACAGTCATGGCGATACTCCTTTCACCGGCTCCCTGGCGGGGCGGCTTTCGTCGAAAATCTGTGCCATCCAGGGAAACTACGAACCCTCCCCCGCCGCACGCGTCCGCGACAAACGCACCGCGACTACGCGCTCTGCTTACCCGCGTCGAATCCATGGTGTCCGGCAGGGTGCCCGGCCGCGCCGGAGCGGGCCGCTTCCCGTCGCGGTAATCAAGGCGTTGAGCCGCGGATGAGCAAAGTCAGCGCGATGTGTCCCCGCGAATGAAATTGTCGCGGACGCCCACGCCGCCGACGCGGCCGTACGGTCCTTCTCGGCGCGGCAGACCGGTCGTGTCGGCCCATCAATCAATGGTCCTGTTCAATCAATGGTCCTGTTACGGAGGGCACGTGTCAGCGGTGTCGACGATCGAATGGACGGAAGAATTCGCCCGGGCTGTACGCAGACTCATCGACGTCTCCGTCGACGACTACTACAACCCGTACCGGACCTTCGAGTGGCCCGAATCCATCACGCCGGAAGGCCTGTGGATGAGCCGGGAGCTGCTGTCCGTCCACGGCACCGCCGCGGAGCAGGAGCTCAGTCACGAACAGCTCGTGGAGCTCTCGCGCTGGGAGAGCGTCAACCTCTACAGCCTGATCGCCCACGGGATCAGGGAGCTGCTCATCGAGGTGATGCGCCGCATCCACACGCCCGGTTACGAGATCCCCACGCCGTACTTCCACCACTTCATCGGCGAAGAGAACGAGCACATGTGGTTCTTCGCCGAATTCTGCCTGCGCTATGCCGGCCGCATCTATCCGGACCGACGGATGGTGTTCCCGACGGATGAGCGCGCGCCGGAGATGAACAACTTCATCGTCTTCAGCCAGATCCTCATCTTCGAGCAGATCGGCGACTACTTCAACGCCCACATGGCGGCCGACGAGAAGCTCCCGGAGACCGTGCGAGCGGTCAACCGGATCCACCACCGCGACGAGTCCCGGCACATCGCCTTCGGCGGCAAGCTCGTGAAGGCGCTCTTCGAAGAGGTCCGCCGGACGCACTCCGCCGAGGAGGTCGAAGAGGTCGGAAACTATCTGCGCGGCTACATCGACCTGATCATCCAGATGCTGTACAGCCGCGACGCCTACCAGGACGCCGGTATCGCGAATCCCACGCGATTCCGCGCCTCCGTCATGGCCGATCCGGCGAGGGCGGCGATCAACGCCCGCATCATCGAACGCACCAACAACTTCTACCGACGCATCGGCCTGTTCCACTGACGGGAGATCTCATGCCGACGTTTGTCGCACCTGGAATCGCGGTCCTCGAATCCGAGGAGGCCGCCCTGTTCGACGCTCTCGAGGCCCGCTTCCAGGACATCGCTCGCGCGCTGGGGGCCCGGCCGGTGGCCGGCCCGGCCCTGCTCCCCGAGGAGGACCTGGCACGCCTCGACTTCTTCCGCAACTTCCCCCACCTCGCCCTGCCCGTGACCACGCTCACGGAGCAGGCCCGTGAGGAACTGGCGCGTGGCGAGGCCACGACCCCGTCCTCCGGGCACCCCCCGGTCCCGACCGGCTGCTGCCTGCCCACGGCGACCTGTTACGGCCTGCTGGTGTCGCGGCAGCGGCGGGAGATCGAGACCCCCGAGGTCATCACGGCGATCGGGCGCTGCTTCAGGAACGAGGACCACTACGACGGCCTGCGGCGGCTGCGTGCCTTCCATATGCGCGAAGCGCTCTACATCGGCAGCCAGGAAGGTGTGGTGGACCATCTGAGCCGGTCCACCGAGCTCGTCCTGGGCCTGGCCGACCGGCTCGGGGTCAAGATGCGCAAGGAGCCCGCGACCGATCCGTTCTACCTCGGTGACGGCGCGCGGTCGATCCTCAACCAGCTGGACCCGGTGAAGTTCGAGTTCGTGTCGGACGACGGCACCGCCATCGCGTCCGTCAACCGCCACCGCAACTTCTTCGGCGAGCGCCTGGACATCTCCTTCGGGGGCGAGCCCGCGTACAGCGGGTGTCTGGCGTTCGGTGTGGAGCGCTGGGTCCATGCGCTCCTCCAGATGCACGGCGACGCCCGGCGGGCGCTCGTCGCAGTCAACGAATCGGCAGTCTAGGAAGGTGTGAACATGGAGGAAATCGTCAGCTGGATCCGGTCCAAGAACCCGGATCTGGACGCGGAGATCACCGGCGACACCGATCTCATCGAGTCCCGGCTCATCGCGTCGGTCTCGTTCCTGGAGTTCATCGGTCTTCTGGAGGAACTCACCGGCAGGCAGATCGACGTCACCTCGCTGAGCGTGGCCGACTTCCGCACCATCGACCGGATCAACGAGAACTTCTTCGCGCCGGTGGCCTGAACCACCGGCCCGGACGAGAGAAACGGAGGAGCGCCGTGAACGGTGTGCCGGAAAGGCCGGCCGGTGCGCTCCTCGGCGTGACCGACGTCTGGTACATCGACGTCGACCAGGTGCCCCGGTCGCTCGCCGTACTCCTGGACGGGCGCGACCGGGCCCGCCGTCGGCGGATCCTGCGCGAGGCGGACCGCGATCGCGCGCTCGCCGCCTGGGTGCTGGCGCGGCTCGTGCTCGGCGAGCGGCTGGGCCGGGATCCGGCGCTGCTGCGCTTCGACCGGACCTGCGCCCACTGCGGTGACCCGGGACACGGGAAACCGGTCGTCGAGTCCGCCGGGCCGGGTCTGGACTTCTCGCTCTCGCACGCCGGAGGGCTCGCCGTGGTCGCCGTCTCGGACCGGACCGTCGGCGTCGACATCGAGGACACCACGGCCGGGGTGCGGCCCCTGGACGCGGCGCTGACGGAGCGGGAACGCGCGGCCTGCCCCGACTACGCCGGCTTCGTACGGCTGTGGACGCGCAAGGAGGCCGTGCTCAAGGCCTCCGGCAAGGGCCTCGACATCCATCCGGGACGCATCGAGGTCCTCGGCGGCACGCTGCGTGCGCTGCCCGCGGAACTCGGCCGCCCGGAGGACTACACGCTCCGGGACGTCCCGCTGCCCGCCCCCTACGTGGGGGCGCTCGCGCTGCTCGGTCCCGATTCCGCTCCCCGCGTCCGCAACGGCGCGGAACTCGTCGGGAATGCGGCGCGGTTGTTCTCGTCGTCGCTCCCGGACAGCCGGATCCGCGCATAGTCCACGGACAGCGGTCCGCCGGCGAATTCTTCGCGTGGTTCCACGAAAACACCGCGGGCCGCAGGGAAAATCCCATTCCCTGCGGCCCGCGGTGGTGTCCGCCTGTTTCAGGTCCCCCGGGACTCAATTCCTGCGGGCGACTCCGCCGTAGATGGCGGACACGGGGCCGGACCCGTCGGCCTCCTCGGTGGGGTGCCATTGCGAGGCCAGCACCACACCGGGCTCGGCCAGTTCGAAATCACCGAAGAATCGGGCGACCTGTTCCCGGGTCCGGGGATGCATGTCCTCGAAGGCGCGCCTCAGTGTCTCCTCGCTGTTGCGGTCCCCCCAGGGAATGTCGCCCGCGATGTGGGAGACGACGAGATAGCTTCCCCGGGGCAGGGCTTCGCGCAGAACCGCGGTGATCCGTTCCGGATCCGCGCTCTCCGGCACGAAGTGCAGGACCGCGCCCAGCACACAGGCCACCGGGCGGCCGGACCGGATCAGGGCCTGGACGGCCGGCCGGGCCAGCAGCTCCTCGGGTTCCAGGATGTCGCCCGGTACGAAGTCCGCGCCCTTGCGGCCGGCGATGAGCTCGCGCGTGCGCCGCCCGACCTCGGCATCGACGTCGCAGTAGACGACGGAGCCCGAAGGGGACTCGCCCAGGGCGATCTCGTGCGTGTTCGGCGACACGGGGAAGCCGGAACCGATGTCGATGAACTGGTCGACGCCCTGCCGGACCAGCCAGCGCACCGCCCGGGACAGGAAGGCGCGGTTCGCCTGCATCGTCGTCAGCAGGTCGGGGGCCTGCATACCGATCCAGGCACCGGCCGCCCGGTCGGCCGCAAGACCGTTCTCGCCGCCTATGAAGTAGTCGTAGACCCGTGCGGGGTGCGCGTCCGGGCTTTTCTCAAGGTTTTCGATCGTCATGAGCGGCGTACTTCCCCTCGATTCCGTATGACACTTCGGATCAATGCCGAGGAAAAGGGTGGCACGGCCGGGGCCATGCCGAAGTAAGCAGGACGCTTAGCCGCGGGAATGAAAGATCAACGCAATGCGCCCGGTGAATGAACTTGTCGCGGACGCGCCCGACGCCGACGCGATCATAGCGTTCTTCCCGGTGCGAACTCCCGCGCCTTGTCGTGCACCTTCGACATCAACGAAATGGGCGACACCAATGAAATGGGGGCGTTCCAATGCCGCTTAATCCCATCGTTGAGGGTATCAGGAACTATCGCCTGGCAACCGGTTTCACCCCGCTCTACACCATGTCGGTGGAAGAGGCCCGAAAAGCGGACGCCGCCACGGAGGCCTCGGTCTGGGACTGGATCGAGCCGCCCAAAGAGATATTCGACATGGATATCTCCGGTCCGGCCGGCCCGATGACGCTCAGGGTCTACCGCCCGCAGACCGAGAGCGACGAGCCGCTGCCCGTACTGGTCTATTTCTTCGGCGGCGGTTTCGTCGTCGGCTCCCTGGACACCTCCGAGGCGTTCTGCCGGGCACTGTGCAGCATGGTCTCCTGCGTCGTCGTCTCCGTGAGCTACCGGCTGGCGCCCGAGCACCCGTTCCCGGCGGCCATCGACGACTGCTACGCCGCCGTGCAATGGGTGGCGGAGAACGGGGACCGGATCGGCGTCGACGGCTCCCGCATCGCCGTCGCCGGGGACAGCAACGGCGGCACCCTGGCCGCGGCGGCCTCCCTGATGGCCAGGGACCAGGACGGACCGCGGATCAGCGCCCAGGTGCTCGTCTACCCGGCGCTGCAGCACGGCTCCGCGACGGACTCCATGCGCGAGAACGTGGATCCGATGTTCTTCAACGGCATCTCGGTGCCCTGGTTCTGGGGCCTCTACCTCGCCGACCCCGCCGACGGCGACTCGCCCTACGCCTCACCGCTCAACGCGAGCGACCACAGCGGGCTGCCCCCCGCGCTCATGATCACGGCCGAGTTCTGTCCGCTGCGCGACGAGGGCAAGGCCTACGCGGATGCCCTCGCGCTCGCCCAAGTGCCGGTGGAGCACCGCGCGTACGCGGATCTGCCGCACGGGTTCCTGTCCATGGCGGCAGTGCTCGACACCGCCAGGGAGGCACTGGACGGGATCGTCGACTTCCTGCGCCGGCGGTTGGGGCTCGACGAAGAGGGAGGTGAGAGCAGTGGCACCTGAGGCACCGGTGACGTCCGCACCCGAGGACGGCCCCACCGACGTCGACCTCGCCATCGTCGGCGCCGGTCCCACCGGCCTGTACGGCGCGTACTACGCGGGCTTCCGCGGCCTGAGCACCGCGGTCGTCGACGCGCTGCCCGAACCGGGCGGCCAGGTGGCCTCGATGTATCCCGAGAAGCTGCTCTACGACATCGCCGCGCACCCCGCCCTCACCGGCCGCGAGCTCGTCGACAACCTGGTGCGCCAGGCGGCGCCCTTCGAGCCCCGCTATCTGCTCGGCGAGACGGCCACCACCCTGGTGGCGGACGGCCCCCGCTGGATCCTCGGCACCGACCGCGGTGCCCGGATCCGCGCCGGAGCCGTCCTCGTCGCCGCCGGGCTGGGCAAGGTCACCCCGCGCAGGCTGCCGTGCGCGGCGGCGTACGAAGGGCGGGGCGTCGTCTACCACGTACCGCGCCTGGAGGAGCACCGGGACCGCGACGTGGTGATCGCCGGCGGCGGGGACAGCGCGGTGGACTGGGCGCTGGCACTGGCCCCGATCGCCCGCTCGGTCACCCTCGTGCACCGCCGGGCGTCCTTCCGCGCCCATGAGCACAGTGTGCGGCAGCTGTACGGGGCCCCCGTCCGCGTCCTCACCGACGCCCAGCCGGTCGCCTGTCACGGAACCGGCCGCCTCGAATCCGTGGACATCGGCACCCGGCACGGCGACACGCTGAACCTGCCCGCGCACACGCTGATCACCGCGCTGGGCTTCGTCACCAACCTCGGTCCCCTGGCCGGCTGGGGGATGGAGCTGGAGTACCGGCAGATCCGGGTGGACGCCGCCATGCGCACCAGCCTTCCCGGGGTGTACGCCGTCGGCGACGGCTGCACCTACCCGGGCCGCGTCCCCCTCATCTCGGTCGGCTTCGGCGAGGCCGCCACCGCCGTCAACCACGCCGCCGTGGCCCTGCGCCCCGGCGCCCGCCTCGCCCCCGGCCACTCCTCTGACGCCCATCCCGAACTGGTCCCTGCGTAGGAGCTGAGACAGCGTTGGTTCTGAACAAACTCACCCTGATGCCGCACGGCCTGGAGGTCCTCCTCCCGGCCGGCGCACCGCTCACCGACCTGGAGAACGAGACCGCCCACCGGGTCATCCCCTTCGGCTGCCAGTCGGGCGCCTGTGGCGCCTGCGTCATCGAGGTACTGGAGGGGCCCGACTCGCTCGGGGAGATGGCCCCCGACGAGAGCGACTTCCTGGAGGACCTGGGACGGACCGGCGGCAACTTCCGTCTCGCGTGCCAGTGCCGCCTGATGGCCGCCGCGACGGTCCAGGTCGCGGAGGAGCAATGAGGAGACCGCGGGGTGCGGGCGGGCGCCAGTGCCCGCCCGCACCCGCACCGCCCCGCCTTCACGCCTTCCGTCCCGTGCACGCAGAGGAGACTCCGTGACCCTGCTCAACTCGCCGGCCCCGGTGATGCGTCCCGCCGTACCGCCGGCGCCCGCGCAGACCGCTTCCGCCGACCCCCGGGAGACCATGCGGCGCCTGCCCCGGCCGTTGCAGTTCCCGGCCACGCTGTTCACCGGCAAGGCCCTGCCGGGGCAGCCGTCCCCGGGCTGGACACCCGGCTTCCACCTGGCCACCGCCACGCTCTCGGTCGTGCTGGGCACGCTGACCGGCGTGTTCGCCTGCACCCTCGGCCATCTCCTGCTGCTGCCGGTCGGCTGGGCGGTGACCCTGCACGGCCTGCGCAATCTGCGCATGATGGTCTACCACCAGTGCTCGCACCGGAACATGTACCGCAAGCGCCGCGTGGACCGGGCCGTCGGCCACGCCATATCCAGCCTGCTCGTCATCCAGAACTTCCAGCGCTACAGCCGCGAGCACGTCCGCGACCACCACGCGGCGCAGCACATGACGCTCAAGGACCCCACCGTCCAGGCGTTCCTGGTCAGTCTCCGGCTGCATCCGGGCATGACGCGCCGTCAGATGTGGCGCAGGCTGCTGCTGAAGCTCGTCTCGCCGCGGTTCCACTTCGGTTTCACGGTGTCCCGCGTCCGCTCCTTCTGGAGCGAGTCGGCCCGCAGCGAGCGGGTGTCTGCGCTCCTGCTGTACGGCACGGCCGTCACCGCCACGGTGCTCACCGGCACCTGGCAGACCCTGCTCGTCGTCTGGTTCGTGCCGCTGTTCCCGCTGTTCCAGATCAGCAACACCCTGCGGCTGTGCGTCAAGCACACCTTTCCCGTCCCGGGCGTCGTGACCCGGCACGGCCGCGCGTACTTCTCCAGCCTGACCAACGCCATCTTCATCGGCGACGCGCTGCCCTCCGCGGAGCTGCCCCTCGGCCGCCGCGCCGTCGCCTGGGCCCGCTGGACGCTTCGCCTCGTCCTGCTGCACGCCCCGTCGCGCTATCTGGTCCTGACCGGCGACACGGTCGTGCACGACTTCCACCACCGCTACCCCGCAGCCCCCCAGTGGGCGGACTACCTCTTCGCCCGCCAGCACGACATCGACTCCGGACACCAGGGCTGGCCGCCCTACCACGAGGTCTGGGGGCTGATCCCGGCGATCTCCCACGTCTTCGACTCGCTGTCGGCCGCCGATGCCGAGGAGTTCGACGTGAACCGCCTGAGGGCGGTCAGCAAGCGCGAACTGTTCGCGGCCTTCGACGACTGACGACTGACGTATGCGACCCGAACGATGAGGAACCCCTGATGCCATCGGTACCGAACCAGCTCAGCCAATCGCCGGCCACCCGCAAGGTCATCCTCGGCGTGGCGGCCAGCGACAGCCACGCCGTGGCCAACCACCTGATCGCGTTCTTCCTGCGCGGCCTCGGCTTCGACGTCGTCAACCTCGGCACCTGCACCCCCGTCGAGGAGTTCGCCGAGGCGTGCGGCCGCCACCCCGAGGCCGAGGCCGTCATCATCGGCAGCCTCAACGGCCACGTCCACGAGGACCTGCGCGGACTCGACCGGGCCAAGCAGTCCGGCCTGATCACCTGTCCCGTGATCGTCGGCGGCAACCTGTCGGTCGGCAGTCACAAGGACGGCTCCGCGCACGACCGCCTCTATGCCGCCGGCGTCGACCACATCCTCGGCGACCCGTCCGAACTGCCCGCCCTGCTCGATGCGTTGCAGGTCGAGCGCGAGCGCGCGGCGGTGACCCTGGGCCTGGCGGCGTCATGAGTCTGACCTCGCTCCCGGGGCGCGGCACGGCACCGCGCCCCGGCACGGCGGCGGGTCCGCTGCCGACGCCGGCCGAGTCCGCCGCGTACATCGCCGCGCTCGGCAAGCCCACCGCCGCCGAGGTCCTCGGCCGGTGCCGCGCGCAGGGCAGGGTGGCGATCCAGCCGCGCTGCGGCGTCGGCGGACACGAGGAGATGAAGGCCCTCCTGGCCACCCTGGAGGCCGAGGTCGCGCCGGACATCCTGACCCTCACCATCGACTCGCACACCCGGCTGCTGCGGTTCGAGGAGGCGCTGCGCACCCTCAACCTCCGTCCCGCCGACCTCAACGGCTACCCGATGGTGGCCCACGGCTGGCGGCGCGGCCGCGAGCTCAACGAACTGCTCGCGGCGCCGCTGGAGATCCGGCACGGCTCCCCGGACGCCCGGGTCCTGTTCGACGTGTCCGTGGCCTCCGGCATCACCTCCTTCGAGGGCGGCGGGATCTCGTACAACCTGCCCTACTCGAAGGCCGTGCCGCTCGCCGGGTCCCTCGGCGCCTGGCAGGACGTGGACCGGCGGTGCGGGGAGCTCGCCGAGCACGGTGTGGTCATCGACCGTGAGCTGTTCGGCACGCTCACCGCCGTGCTGGTGCCGCCCTCCATCAGCCTCGCCATCAGCGTCCTGGAGGCGGTGCTCGCCGCCCGCGCCGGGGTCCGCTGCATCTCCGTCGCGTACCCGCAGAGCGGCCATCTCGCGCAGGACGTCGCGGCCCTGCGGAGCATCCGCGTGCTGGCCGAGCGCTACCTCCCCGCCGGGATCACCGTCCACGCGGTGCTGCACGAGTTCATGGGCGTCTTCCCCCGGGAGCGCGGCAACGCGGAGGACCTGATCCTCTACGGTGCGCTGGTCGCCCGGCTCGGCGGCGCCTCCAAGCTCATCACGAAGACCTACCAGGAGGCGTACGGGATCCCCGACACGGCCGCGAACGTGGCGGGCCTGCGGCTCGCCGACCGCGCCAACTCGCCGCTCCTCGACTTCATCACCGTCGACGAGGACCAGGTGGGCCGGGAGACGGAGTGGATCCTCGCCGAGGTCGCCGACCTCGTCGAGCCGCTCCTGGGGCAGACCGATCTGATCGGGGCGATCGTGGAGGCGTTCGCGGAGGGCCGCCTCGACATCCCCTTCAGCGCCAGCCGGTACGCCCGCTCCGACCTCATCCCGCGGCGCGACCGCTCCGGCGCCATCCGCTACCTGTCGACGGGCGCGCTGCCGTTCTCGCCGGCCCATGTGCGCCGCAACACCGAGCTCCTGCACGCGGTCGACGGCCCGGATCCCGGTCTGGACGCGCTGACGCGGGGCCTCACCGCCGACATCAACCACTTCCGGCACGTGTTCCGGGAACAGGAGCCGTCCGCCGCCGCGCCCCGCTCCGCCCCCACGCCCGTCGCCGCCTCCCGCACCCCACGAACCGAGGAACCGAACTGATGCGAGCCGTCCACGTCACCGCGGCGGGCGCCCCCGCCGCCCTCACTCCCACGGAGCTCCCGGAGCCGGCCGCCCTCCCCGGGCAGGCCGTCGTCCGCAACGCCGCCGTCGGCCTCAACTTCATCGACGTCTACTACCGCAACGGCACCTACCCGGCCCCGTACCCGCTCGTCCCGGGCCAGGAGGCCGCCGGCGTCGTCACCGCCGTCGGCGAGGGCGTCGAGGGGGTCGCCCCGGGCGACCGCGTCGCCTACGCCACCCAGCTCGGCGCCTACGCCGAGTACACCGCCGTCCCCGCGGCCAAGCTGGTCCCCGTCCCGGAGACGGTGACCCTGGAGGACGCGGCCACCGTCCTGCTCCAGGGCCTGGCCGCGCACTACCTCAGCCACACCACCCACCCGGTGGCGCCCGGCGAGACCGTCGTCGTGCTGGCCGCCGCCGGGGGCCTGGGCCGGCTCCTCGTGCAGCTGGCCGCGCACCGCGGCGCGACCGTCGTCGCCGTCGCGTCCAGCAAGGAGAAGCGGGAGACCGCCCTGGCGGCCGGCGCCCACCACGCCGTGCCCTACGAGGGGTTCGACGAAGCCGTACGCGAACTCACCGGCGGCGAGGGCGCGCACGTGGTCTACGACTCGGTCGGCGCGGCCACCTTCGAGACCAGCGTCAGGGCGCTGCGCCGGCGCGGCACCCTCGTCGTCTGCGGCCTGTCCAGCGGCCCCGTGCCGCCCGTCGACGTGGAGCTGCTGCGCACCTCAGGCTCGCTCCACCTGACCCGGCCCACGCTCGCCGACCACGTGCCGGACGCGGCGTCCCTGCGGGCCGCGGCCGCCGAGCTGTTCGGCCACGTCGCCGCGGGCGTCGTACGCCCGGACGTGCGGGCGCGGCTGCCGCTGGCCGACGCGGCCCGGGCGCACGCGCTGCTCGAAGGCCGCGGCACCACCGGCAAGGTGCTGCTCACGCCATGAGCATCGACATCGCAACGAACGCGAGCGCGAGCGCGCTGCGGAGCCCGGATGCGGGCGTGGGCACGGGCACGGGAACGGGCTCGGGAACGGGCGCGGGGACGGGCACGGGGACGGGTGCGGGGACGGGCACGGGGACGGGTGCCGCCGTCGGACGCCGGGGCATCGGTGTGGTCCCGGCACCGGCGCTGATGCTCGTCGGCATGGTCAGCACCCAGGTGGGCGCGGCCTTCGCCAAGCAGCTGTTCGGCACGGTCGGCCCGGCGACGGTGACCCTGATGCGGCTCGGTTTCTCGGCCCTCGTGCTCCTGCTGTGGTGGCGGCCCTCGGTGCGCCTGGACCGGCGTACGGCGGGCGCCGTGGCCGCCCTCGGCGTGGCCATCGCGGGCATGAACATCTGCTTCTACCTGGCCATGGCCCGGATGCCGGTGGGGGTGGCGCTCACCGTCGGCATGGCGGGGCCGCTCACGGTCGCCGGCCTGTCCTCGCGCCGGGCCGGGGACCGGCTGTGGATCGTGCTCGCGGCCTCGGGCATCGCGCTGCTCGGCTGGCAGGGCGGCGCGGCGGGCCTCGGCGGCCTGCTGATCGCCCTCGTCTGCGCCGTCTTCTGGGGCTCGTACGTGCCGCTGTCGGCCCGGGTCGGGGCGGTGCTGCCCGGCGGCGGGCTCGCGCTCGCCATGGCCTTCGGCACACTGTGCTCCCTGCCGGCCGGGCTCGCGGAGGGCGCGGGCACGCTGGCCCGTCCCGAGGTGCTGGCCTTCGGCTTCGGTGTCGCGATGCTGTCCTCGCTCGTCCCGTACACCTGCGAGATGGAGACCCTGCGCCGGGTGTCGAAGCTGGTCTTCGGCGTGCTGCTCAGCCTGGAGCCGGCGATCGGCGCCCTGACCGCCCTGGTCGTCCTGCGCGAGACCCTCTCCCCGGCCCAGGTGGCGGGCCTGGTCGCGGTCGTGGCCGCGTCGATCGGCGTCATCCGCGGCTCGCGCAGGGCCCCCGCCCCCGACCCGGCCCCCGAACCCGCCCCCGACCCGGACTCCGCCCGCTCCCCCGCCCTCACCACCACCCTCACCGCCACCCTCACCGAAGGACACCGGAAGTCATGATCTCCACTGGCAGGAACGCGGCCCTCGCAGGGCGTCCGGAAGGGCTGGAGCAGCTCAGGAGCCTCCTGGACACAGCGCTGCGCGCCCTCGGTGACGCCGCCCTCAAGCGGGGCGGCCCGGTGGCGCCCGGCGGGCCCGAGGCGGCCGTCGCCGCGGTGCACGAGGTGCTGGGCGGCGGCCGGCTGCTCGCCGACGAGCCCGGCGCGCAACGGGTGACCGAGCTCTTCGAGGCGTACGCGAGGTGGGCCGTCGACCTCACCCATCCCTCGGCCGTGGCCCGCATGCAGTGCGCGCCCACCGCCGCCTCCGCCGCCGCCGAACTGCTCGCCGCGGCCCTCAACCAGTCCCTGCACGCCTGGGAGAGCGGCCCGTTCGCGCTCGAACTGGAGCGGCGGCTCATCCAGGAGATGGCCTCCTGGGTCGGTTTCGGCGCGGAGGCCGGCGGGACCCTGACGCCCGGTGGCTCCGTCTCGAACCTGATGGGCCTGCTGTTCAGCCGGGAGCGTGCGCTGAAGGACACCGGCGCGGTGTCGGCGACGGGGCTCGCGGGCCGCCCGGTCCGCCCCCGGATCCTGTGCTCCGCGGCCGCCCACTTCTCGGTCGCGCGGGCCGCCGGCTTCCTGGGGCTCGGCCGCTCCGCCGTGGTGAAGGTGCCGGTGGACGACCGGGGCCGGATGCTCGCCGACGAGGCCCGCCGGATCGTGGAGGGCTTCGACGCCGACGAGGTCCCCGTCGCCCTCGTGGCCACGGCCGGCACCACCGACCACGGCTCCTTCGACCCGCTGCCCGAACTGGCGGACCTGGCCGCCGAGTACGGGATCTGGCTGCACGTCGACGCCGCGTACGGCATCGGCGCGCTGTTCTCGCCGAGGCTCGCCCCGCTCCTGGACGGCCTCGGCCGGGCCGACTCGGTCGCCTTCGACCTGCACAAGTTCGGCTGGACCCCGGCCTCTTCGAGCGTGCTCGTGGTCCGTGACCGCAGGCACATGGAGTGCCTCGACGAGCAGGCCGTCTACCTCAACCCGTCCGACGACGAGGCCCTCGGCTTCACCTCCCTGCTGGGCACCTCGCTCCAGACCACCCGCCGCTCCGACGCCCTCAAGATGGCCGCCACGCTCCTCACGGTCGGCCGGCAGGGCATGGGCGACTGGGTGGACGCCTGCCACGGGCAGGCGCGCTACGCCGCGAGCCGGATCGCGGCCGCCGACGGCCTGGAGCTGGTGGCGGATCCGCTGCTCACCACGGTCGTCTTCGGCTGCGCCGTCGAGGACGGGACCCCTGCGGCGGACGAGAGCGCCTTGAACGCGGCGGTGCGCCGCGGGCTGATGGCGGACGGCCGCGCCCTGCTCGCCCGGACGAACGTCGCGGGACCTGACGGCACACCGCGGGTCCGTCTGAAGCTGGTCTTCCTCAATCCGACGACGACCGAGGACGACATCGACGCCCTGCTCGGGGACGTCTCGGCCATGGCCCGCGAGCTCGCGGGCCGGCCGGCGCAGCGCTAGGGCCGGAACTCCCTTTCGCGGCACGCACGCAGAAGCCCCGCAGGTCGTCGACCTGCGGGGCTTCTGCTCGGGGTGGGGTGCCGGGACCCGCCGCCGCACGGTCAGGCCGTACGGTCGCGGACGAGGGCGGCGAGGCGCGCGAGACCCTCCTCGATCCGTTCGGGGGTGAGCACGCTGAAGGAGAGGCGGATCTGGTGCGTGCCTCCCCCGTCGGGATAGAAGTAGCGCATCGGGGTCCACAGCACCCCGAACCGGCTTGCCGAGTACTCCAGCATCTCGGCGTCGGCCTCGAAGGGCAGGGTGACCACCGCGAACATGCCGCCGCCCGGGATGTTCCAGGTCGTCCGGGGAGCCGAGCCGTCCGCCGGGGCGGGGAAGTGCCTGTCCAGGCCGTCCAGGACCGCGGCGAGGTTGCGGCGGTAGATCTCCGTCTCGCGCTGGGTGGCGCGGGTCATGCTGCAGTCGTTCGCCAGCAGCTTCCCGCCGATCACGGCCTGGGAGATGGTGGACGTGTTCAGCGTCAGCATGCTCTTGAGCTTGGCGAGCTGGTCGGCCAGCAGCGGGCCCTCGCCGGGGCCGGCGCCCTCGACCACCTGGTCGGCGACCACGTAGCCCACCCGGGCACCCGGGAAGGCCGTCTTGGCGAAGGAGCCCACGTACACGACGCGTTGTGCGGTGTCCAGGGACTTGAGCGAGGGCAGGCGCCGGCCGTCGGCGTTGAACAGGGAGTACGGGTTGTCCTCGATGACGAGGATGTCCTCCCGTTCGGCCACCTCCAGGAGCCGCCGGCGATCGGCGAGGCTCATGCTGAGCCCGCTGGGGTTGGCGAAGTCCGGCACCACGTAGCAGGCGCGCGGCCGCAGTCCCCGCTGCCGGGCCCTGCCTATCCGGACCACCAGGTCCTCCACGTCGATGCCGCCGGCGCCCTCCGCGACGGGCAGCACCGGCATGTCCATCAGACGGGCCGCCCCGAGGAAGCCCACGTAGGTCGGTGCCGGAGCCAGGATCACGTCCTCGCCGCCCGTGCGCAGGGCGCGCAGCAGCAGGATCATCGCCTCCTGGCAGCCGGTGGTCACCACGACGGACTCGGGGACCGCGCTCACCCCCTCGTCGACGGCGAGGTGGCGCACCAGGAGGTCCGTGAGCAGCCCCTTGGTGTGCCCGTACTGGAAGAGCACCGTCCGTACCTGGTCGGGGTCGAGGCCGCGCTCCACTTCGAGGTACTTGCGGAACCGTTCCAGGTAGTCGTGGATCTGCAACGGGTCGTAGAACTCCTCGTAGGGCCGTCCGGCCGAGAAGGACACGGCCTGCGGGAACCGCCCGGCGGTTTCGTTGAGGAGCGTCATGGAACTCATCACCGGGTCGGACAGGGAGCCGTGCAGATCCTCCAGTTGCAGCGTTGCGCCACCGGCGCTGCCTGTGATCATGGATACACCTTTCCGTGTGGTGCGGATCAGATGTGCGAGGTCCGCCGGGGGACGGTCTCCAGGGCGTACGAGGCGGCGAGGCGCCGTATGTCCCGCTCGACCTCCGCCGTGCTCGCGCCGGAGAACGCGAACTTGCCTGCGGTGGGGAAGACGGAGATGTCGCCGTTGAGCGGCTGGCCGATGCCGGGGATGTCGGAGAGCACCACCGAGTCGGGGCAGGTGTCGAGGCCCCGGATCCGCCTGACCACGCAGGGCTCGCTCTCCGGCAGTGCGGAGTAGAGCCAGCCGGACGCGCCGACGCCCTCGTGGTCGAGGATGCTGCCGACGGCCTCGACCTCGGAGGGCAGGCCCATGCAGGCGAGGACGGACTCGCGGACCAGGTCCACGCCGTAGACCGCGCGGATGGAGTCGCTGATGTAGGCGCCGCCGAAGCGGTTGCCGACCTCGAGGAAGACCAGTTCGTCGTCGGTGGTGAGGAACAGCTCCAGATGGAAGGTGCTGGTGTGCAGCCTCAGCGACTTCAGCACGAGTGCGGTGAAGTCGGTGATCCGTGCCAGCGTGGAGGCGTCGTCGAAGGTGACGCCCGACAGATGCTGCCCGTCGGTCTGGAAGTTGAGGCAGTCGCCGATGTACCGGGAGGCACTGATGAAACGGATCTCGCCGTCGCGTACCACGCCGTCGACATGGCACACCTCGCCCTCGACGAACTCCTCGACCTCGTGGTCGTCGGGGATGCCGTGGGCCCGGGCGTGGGCGAGGAACTCCGCTCCGTCGCGGAACACCGAGATGCCGAAACTGCCGGCCTGGCGCTGCGGCTTGAGGACGAGCCGGCCCGGCACCGCGTCCGCGATCTTCTCCAGGTCGGCGTACGGCGTGCTCGCGTCCACCGCCCAGAACGCGGGCACGCGTATGCCGCCGCCGCGCATGGCCTCCTTCATGCGGACCTTGTCACGGCAGAGCAGCGCCGTCTCGGTGTCGACTCCGGGCACCCCGAAGTGGTCGCGCAGTCGCGCCGCGGGCAGCGTGACGTGTTCGTACATGGCGACGACGGCGGTCGGCGGGCCCAGTTCCGCGGCGAACTCGTCGACCAGGCGGATCATCTGGTCGAGGACCTGGTCGTAGGTGTCGAACTCCAGGGTGTGGGGCACGTCGAGGACGCCGATGCGGGCGAACCGCTGCCGCGCGGCGTGCGACATGCGCTCGGCGACATGCCGGTGCACCAGCAGGGACACCTGATGTCCGCCGAACTCGATCGAGTCGATGTGCTGTTCGGCGAAGCCGACATGGACTACGTGGCTGCGCGTGGTGTCCACGGCGCTTGCCTCCTTAGCGGGGTCCGGGTGTCACGAATGGGAGCTGATCAGGTCGGTGCGGCCGCGGTCGAGGGCGGTACGGACCGTCCGCACCACCCGCTCCGCGGTGAGGCCGTAGTGCTCGACGAGGTGTTCCTGGTTGCCGACCGTGTCGACGAACCGGTCCGGCATGCCGAGTCGCAGCACCGTCCTGGGCACCGACTCCGCCAGTGCCTCGGCCACCGCGCCGCCGAGACCGCCGCCGCGCCAGTGCTCCTCCAGCGTCACCACGAGCGAGGCCGGCCGGGCGGCGGCCACCAGCGTCCGGGTGTCGAGCGGCCGCAGGGTGTGCATGTTCAGCACGGTCGCCTCGACGCCCTGTCCGGCCAGCACGTCCGCGGCGGCGAGGCAGGCGAGCACGGGGTAGGGACCGCAGCTCGCGAGCACCACGTCGCCGCCCTGCCGCAGCGTCTGCGCCGTCCCGATGACCGGTGGCGGGGCCGGGGGCAGCTCCGGCGTCGGCTTGCGGCCGAGCCGGACGTAGAGCGGTCCTGGCAGGTCCAGGCTCTGCTCGACGAACGCCTCCGTGGCGGCGGCGTCGGCGGGCACCACCACGGTCATCCCCGGCAGGACCCGCATCACGGCGAGGTCCTCCAGGGCCTGGTGCGTCGGGCCGAGGTGGCCCGCGGCGAGACCGCCGTGGGTGGCCATGATGCGGACCGGCAGCCGGTTGTAGGCGATATCGATCTTGATCGCTTCCAGGGCCCGGGACGTGGCGAAGGCGGCCATCGTGTTGACGAACGGGATCCGCCCGCACGCCGCCATCCCGGCGGCGATGCCCATCAGGTTGTGCTCGGCGATACCGAGGTTGAGGTACTGCTCGCCGGCCGCCTCGGCGTACTCGGCGCCGAACAGGCCGGTGTCGGAGTCCAGGCACATCAGCTCGGGGTGCCGTCGCAGCAGCGGCAGCAGACGGTCCCGGTACGCCTCCCGGGTCGCGCGGCTCATCCGGTCACCTCGGCGTCCCGCAGGGCGCGCACCGCCCGCGCGTGGTTGCGCGGTGACAGGGTCACGTAGTGGCTGGCGCTGCGGCCAGCCAGGAACGGCAGGCCGTGGCCCTTGACCGTGCGGGCGATCAGCACGCTCGGCCTGCCCGGTTCCCACGGCGCGGCGCCCAGCTCCTGCGCCAGCCGGTCCGGGTCGTGGCCGTCCACCTCACGGACCGCCCAGCCGAAACTGCGCCAGCGGTCGGCCAGCGGCTCCATCGGCGCGATGCCGTCGGTGGGGCCGGTCAGCTGGAGTCCGTTGCGGTCCACCACCGCGACCAGCCGGTCGAGGCGCTGCGACGCGGCCGCGATGGCCGCCTCCCACACCGAGCCCTCCTGGAGTTCGCCGTCGCCGAGCAGCACGAAGGTGCGCGCGTTGCGCCCGGCGTACCGGGCGGCCAGCGCGAACCCGCAGCCCAGCGCGAGTCCGTGGCCGAGCGATCCGGTCGGCAGCTCCACACCGGGCACCGCACGCACCGGATGGCCCATCAGCCTGCTGCCGGGGCGGCCGTATCCGGCGAGTTCCCCGACCGGGAAGAAGCCCCGTTCGGCCAGCGTCGCGTAGAGACCCACGGCGGCGTGGCCCTTGCTGAGCAGGAAGCGGTCGCGATCCGGGTCGTCCGGCCGCAGCGGGTCCACGTTCAGCACCGAGAAGTACAGCGCGGCGAGCACGTCGGCGCAGGAGAAGGCACCGCCGAGGTGGCCGCCCTCGGGCCCCGCGCACATGTCGACGACATGGGCGCGGATCCGGGCGGCGACCGTGTCCAGGGCGTCCCGTTCCAGGACGGGGGTGACGGTCATGAGGCCGCCTTCGCGAGGGTGGCCACCATGTCCGTGTCCGCCCACACCTTCTCGAAGGCGTCCGCGTACATGCCGAGCAGTTCGCCCGCCCCCGGGTGGAGGTGACGCTTCTGGATGGTCAGGGAGTCCGCGATGACCGCGCGGGTCACCGGGTAGCCGGCGCCCGCGACCGTGCCGCGGGCGCCGGTCACGGACCACGGGTAGCCCGAACCGAAGCCGACGCGGTCCACGAACACCTTCTGGTCGGGCAGCGGCATGAGCTGGTACTGCGACATCGGCACGCCCTCGGCGCGCAGCAGCCGCCGCAGGGCCCCGCGCAGCGCCTCCGGCCGCACCCCGTCCAGGCCGAACGCGGCCGGGTCGAACCGGAACCGCAGGATGTGCCAGGCGTGGGTGGTGTCCGGCAGCGCGGTAGGCACCTGGAGGCCGGGCAGCTGCGCGAGCCGTGCGAGGAACTCGGTGACGTTGTGCTGCCGGGCGCGCTCGTAGCCGTCGTACCGGGCGAGCTGCGTGTTGGTGAACGCGGCTTGGAGGGCGTTCATCTTGTAGTTCCAGCCCAGGCCGTAGGACACGTAGTCGCGCTCGCGGCCGGCCTCGATCACCTCGCCGAACTGCCTGCCGCAGCGCATCGCCTCGGCCAGTTCGGCGTCGCGGGTCACCAGCAGGCCGCCCTCGCCGCAGGTCGGTATGTTCTTGCTGACCTGGAGGCTGAAGGCGCCGGCGTCGCCGATCCCGCCGACCGGGCGTCCACGGTGGGTGGCCCCGGGGGCCTGGGCGGCGTCCTCGATCACCGCGAGGCCGTACTTGCGGGCGATCGCGGTGATCCGGTCCATGTCGGCGGGCGCGCCGTGCAGGTGCACGGGGATGATCGCCTTGGTCCGGGGGGTGATCCGGCGCTCCACGTCGTCCGGGTCGATGTTGAAGGTGATCGGGTCGATGTCGGCGAAGACCGGGACGGCCATCTGGTGCACCGGTGCGAGGCCGGTCGCGATGAAGCTGAGGGCGGGCACGATCACCTCGTCCCCCGGTCCGACGTCGAGCGCGGCCAGGGCCAGGGCAAGGGCCGCGGTGCCGTTGGACACCGCGACGCAGTGCTCGAAACCGAACCGGCGGGCCCAGTTCTGTTCCAGGTCGGACACCGGATTGACGCCGTCGGTGTCGGACACCAGCCGTGCGCCGTCGAGCGCGTCGAGGACGGCCTTGCGGTCCTCCTCCTCGACCAACGGCCACTGCACTCGGCGCCGGTCCCTCGGCACGGCCGCCGTGCCGCCGAACGCTGCCAGCTTGCTCATCACTCTCCACTCCACAGGGCCACAGTGGTCGGTATGTGCGGGGTCACAGCCGTGCCGCCGCCGCGCCGACGGCGGCGACCGCGCGCACGTACGCGCCGCGCAGGGTCGTCGCGTGGTGCGCGATGTCGGACGCGGCCGCGCCCGGGTCCTCCAGTCCGTGCGCACCGGTGAACCGCAGTCCGGTCCACGCGTGTGCGACGGCCTCGACCGCGCGTCCGGCTCCGGCGAGCGCCGGGTCGTCCCATTCGCGGCCGCAGCGGCGCAGCAGCTCACCGTGGAGCGAGGCCTGCGCCTGCATGGCCCAGCCGAACGGGTACAGCTCGCGCAGCGCGTCGGCGTCCCCGGCCCGGCACCGCTCCAGCAGTTCCGCCGCGAACGCGTCGTATCCGGCGAGCCCGGTACGGGCGGGGCCGGCCGTGGTGAAGCCGTCGACGTCGATGCGCAGCCAGCCGCCGAGAAGTTCGGGCGTCAGGGGCGCCGCCGGGGCGTCGAGGCGGACGTCGAGGCAGCGCCGGCCGATCCGCGAGTCGCTGAAGAACGCGTCCTGGACGTCGGTCGGGTTGGCCGAACCCCAGCTCAGCAGGAACTTCTCGATCGGGACGGCGCCGCGGAACGCGGGCGGCATCGCGTCGGAGACGTGGACCACCCCGCGGGTCTCGTCGAGGCCGTGGATCACCACCAGGTGCGCGGCGTGCACGTCTCCGTACGCGGGCCGGAACGGCAGGTGGTAGTTGTCGACGGCCGCGATGACCAGACGGTCGTCGGCCAGCGCCTCCCGCACCTCCCGCCAGACGTCGTTCTCGTCGGCGGGCTGCCACCAGCGCGCGTGCAGTTCGTGGTGGGGTGCCAGCGCGGCACCGAGGTCGGTGCCGCCGGACGCGTCGGCGGGGCACGGGTAGTAGAACTCCTCGGACCTGACGTCGCCCGGCAGGTGCAGGAACCGCCACCCCGCGCCGAGCACGGCCAGCGGGTCGGCCCCCTCCCGGAGCAGGACCGAACCGAAGGTGGACTGCAGGCAGCTGACGAGGTCGCGGTACCACCACTCCGGTTCGGGTCCGGTGATCATGTAGGTACGTGTCGTCGTGTCGACGGTCATGTCAGGTCTCCGTCCGCTGGAGGGTGACGGCGAAGACATGCACCGCGACATTGCGGGGCAGCAGGATGCCGGTGAGGCCGGCCCGCCGGGTGACCGGCACGCGCTGCGCCCACATCACCGCCGGAACACCGCGTTGCACATGGTGCGGGTAGTGCATGACGAGGCTCTCGAACGCCTTGACCTCGCCGAACCATGCGGGTGCCGCCCAGAAGTCGGAGACCCGCAGCGGTTCCGTGTCCACGGAGCCGTCGGCGAAGCTCAGCTCCACGGTGTCCTCGCAGCGCCGTTCGGACGCCGCCAGGACGTGGATCCAGTCGTAGCGGCCCTCGGGGACCCGGATGAACTGTCCGGAGCAGCGGATGTTGTCCGGCCCGTCGCAGACCGGGGGGAACTCGAAGGGGACACCGTCCACGTGGACGAGGCTCCCGCCCGCGGGCAGGTATTCGGCCGCGAAAGAGTTTCTCCATACATTGAACGCGCCCGCCCTGGTCTCCGTCGCCGCGGAGATGGCCGTGTTGTTGCGATGACCGGAAACGTCGACCGGTTCGTAAACTGCTGTTCTGACACTCACTGAAACACCGCCTTACATTCCATACGTAGCCCGGTCGTTCACATTTTTCGTCCGCACCGTAACCACCCTGAATACCCGAATCGCCGTCACGTGCACTCGCCGGGTAATCATGGTGACTATTGCGCTCCGAGCGGTCACGGCCGGAGCGCGACGGCGCGCAGCTTCTCGTAGTACGGCTGGTGGTGGTCGCGGTGGGCGCGCAGCACCGGGTCCGCCGCGACCGCCTCGGCGCTGCCGCCGCCGCTCCGGGTGAAGCCGGCGGTCTCACTGGTCGACCTGTGCCATCTGCCGGTCGACCGCCACTCCGAGCGCATGCCCGGCTGCCAGCTCAGCGCGTCCGGCAGGAACGGGATGCCCACGGCCGCGCAGTACGCCCGTACGGTGTCGGCCGGCCGGTCCAGCAGGTCGTCGGAGTCGATCACGACCGGCGTGGTGCCGGTGGCGGCCTGCACGGCGGCGAAGATCTCGTACAGCCGGGCGAAGCCGATCTCGTCGCGGCCGAGGTCCGGGTTGAGCGCATGGTGCGAGGCGATGGCCTCGGCCGGGTCGCGGATGATGAAGGTGTGTGTCGCGACCGAGAGGAAGTCCTCGTCGGCCAGGAGCGCCGGGTAGTGGAAGTCCGTGGTGTCCTTGAAGAACACCGGCCCCTCCGTCGCGATGGCACGCAGCGCCGCGAGCACGTCCTGCTCGTCGCGCGCGATCCGGCCGCCGACCTCCACCTCACCGAAGTCGACCACTCGGGAGAACGGTTCGTGCACGACGGCGCGGTCGCCCCGCTCCGTCATCATCCGTGCGAACGCGGTGGAGCGGCAGCGCGGCGCACTCCACAGGGCGAGCACCGGGATCCGCTCCGATTCGTGTCCCACAATTCCCCCTCTTCTCTGACAGCGGTGAACTATTGCGGAAGGTATTCGAATCCGTTCAAGAGTGGCACGGCGACCGTCGCGGACAGGTAATCAGAATTCGCAGCCCCGGCGGGAGGAGCCAACACGGCGAGCACCCGTGAATAAACTTCCCGCGGACGTCCGCGAGCTCGCTCCGCCCATAGTTTCCTTTCTGTACGGAAGGCCGGTCATGCCGTCCTACCAACCACTGGTTCTCATACGGAGGTCACGTGTCAGCGACACCGGAGCGCCCAGGTGACCGCAGGATGGCGGTGCTCGCCAGCAGGGTCGGCGCGGACGAGAAGAGGCTGTTTGACGCGTTCGACCGGCGAGGTGTCCCCTTCGACCATGTCGACACGCGCCGGCAGTGGTTCCTGGCCGGCCGGCGTGAGCGGCCCTGGAGTCTCGCGCTGAACCGGGAGATCGGTCAGGTCCGGGCCGCGTACGCGGCCCGCTGCCTCACCGCCGCGGGAGTCGACGTGGTCAACAGCGCGCACGCGACCGAGGTGTGCGGCGACAAATGGCTCACCACCACCGCCCTGGAGGCGGCCGGGATACCGACTCCCCGCACCGCTCTCGCCCTCACCCCGCAGGCCGCGCTGGCCGCCCTGGACTCCATCGGCTACCCGGCGGTGATCAAACCGCTGGTCGGCTCATGGGGCCGGCTGGTGGTCCGGCTGCCCGACCGCGCCGGTGCGGAAGGGGTGCTGGAGTACGCCGCCGCGCTGCCCGGCCCGCAGTCGCACCTCGTGTACGTGCAGGAGCTGATCGAGAAACCCGACCGGGACATCAGGGTGATCGTGGTCGGCGGTCAGGTGCTGGGCGCCGTCTACCGGACCGGCGAGACCCTGCGCACCAATGTGGCCCTCGGCGGGCAGACCCGGCCGTGCGAGGTGACCCCGGAGATCGACAAGCTCTCCCTGGCCGCGGCCGCCGCCGTCGGCGCCGACATCGCCGGTGTCGATCTGATCGAGGACCGCGACGGCCGGCTGCTGGTCCTGGAGGTCAATCACCGGGTCGAGTTCTCCGGCTTCCAGTCCGCGCTCGCCGACCGGGTCGACGTCGCGGACCACATCGTCGACCACCTACTGGAACGAGCGCAACGATGAACTGGGCGTTCACTTCTTCCGGCGCCGTCACCGAGACGTACGCCGCCGGACTGCTGCGCGAGATGCTGGAGATCCCCTCCTCCTCCTACCAGGAACACCAACTGGCCGACTACCTGGCCGAGGCGATGACGGACCTGGGCTTCCGGGCGCACATCGACGGCGTCGGCAACGTGATCGGCGTGATCGAACGCGGTCCCGGCCCGACCCTGATGCTCCTCGGGCACATGGACACCGTCCCGGGCCAGTTCCCGGTCCGCTCCGAGGACGGCAGGCTCTACGGCCGCGGCGCGGTGGACGCGAAGGGACCGCTCGCGGCGATGATCTGTGCCGCGGCCGGCGCGGTGGACTTCCCCGGCCGGATCGTGGTGGTCGGCGTCGTCGAGGAGGAGACCCCGCGCTCGCGTGGCGCGATGGCGATCCGCGCCACCCATGCCCGGCCGGACGCGCTGATCATCGGCGAACCCAGCGGCTGGTCGAGCGTGGTGCTCGGCTACAAGGGCAAGCTGGACCTGCGTTACACCGTCAAGTGTCCCGCCACCCACCCGAGCAACCCGGTGCCCAAGGCGTCCGAACTGGCCGTCGCCTGTTGGGACGCGCTGGTCGAGCTGCTCGGGCCGGACGCGAGCCACGGTGTGTTCGACCGGCCCGGTGCGACCCTGTGCCGGCTCAACGGCGACCTGACCAGCGCGACGGCGGATCTCAGCATCCGCATCCCCCCGGGATTCGACGTCGACGAGCTGGTGAACGGGCTGCGTGACCGGCTCCCGGCCGGCCACCTCGACGTGCTGAACTCGGTGGCGGCCTGCCGGGTCGGCCGGGCCGACCCGGTGGTGCGCGCGCTGGTGTCCGGCATCCGGCAACTGCACGCCAGGCCGCGCCTCGTGGTGAAGACGGCCACCTCGGACATGAACACCCTCGCCGAGGTCTGGGACATCCCGATGGCGACCTACGGGCCGGGCGACAGCAGCCTCGACCACGCCGACGACGAGCACATCGTGCTCTCCGACTACCTGCGCGGCATCGACGTACTGGCCACTGCCATCTCCGAGTTGGCCCACCTGCCCGTGCGCTCGGACGACCGGACCGGCGACGCGCCGCAGCCCGTGAGGAGTCTCAGGTGACCGACATGACCCGGCGCCTCGCCGCGCTGCCCGCACCGCGCCGCGCACGGTTCCTCGCCCGGCTGCGGGAACACGCTCAGGCCGTGGCGGGGCGCGGCCCCACGGCGCGCGGCACCACCGGTCCTGCGCCGCTGACACCCGCCCAGCAGACCCTGCGGTTCCTCGACCAGGCGGCGCCGGACAGCCCCGACTCCGGCACGCCGCTGTGCCTGCGGCTGCGGGGCGCACTGGACCCGGACGCGCTGCGCTCGGCGCTGGCCGCGGTCGTGGCCAGGCACGAGGCGCTGCGGACCGCGATCGTGCCGCGCGAGGGCACCGTGCTGCAGGTCGTCGCCACCGAGGTCCCGGTCGAACTGCCGGTGGTCGAGGTGGCGGGCGGCGACCACGACCAGCGGCTGGCCGCCGCGCGGGCGCTGATCGCGGGCCGGGTCGCCGAACCCCTCGACCCGGCCCGGACGCCGATGTGGCGCGCGCTGCTCGTCCGGGTGGCGCCGGACGACCACCTGTTCCTGTTCCACGTACCCGCCGTCGTCTGCGACGCCCGCTCGCGCGGGGTGCTGCGGCGTGACCTCGCCGAGTTCTACCGGTCCTCGCGCGACGGCGACGTACCCCGGCTGCCCGCCCTCGCGGTGCAGTACCCGGACCACGCGGTGTGGCAGCGCGACCGGCTCGGCGGCGCCGAGCTGGACGAACTCGCCGCGTACTGGCGGGAGAAGCTGGCCGGGGCCGAGGTGCTGGAGTTCCCGACCGACCGGCCACGGGGCGAGATACGGACCTTCGCGGGCGACACGGTCCGTGCCACCGTCGGGCACGAGGCCCTGGAGCGGGCGGGGGAACTGGCCCGGCAGGAGGGCGTGAGCCCGTCCGACGTCCTCGTCGCCGCCTTCTTCGCGCTGCTGCACCGCTACTCGGGCCTGGACGACCTGGTGATCGGCTCGCCCGACGCGAACCGGCGGCACGACGCCGTGGACTCGGTGATCGGTCTCTTCGCCGACCTGCGGATGCTGCGCGCGGACGTCTCCGGCGACCCGACCTTCCGCGAGCTGGTCCGGCGGGTCGGGCGGGTCGCGGCCGAGGCGTCCGAGCGGGGCGGTCTGCCCTTCGACCAGCTGATCGACGCGGTGGACCCGGTCCTCGACCCCTCGCGCTCGCCGCTCTTCCAGATCGTGTTCGGGGTGGAGAGCCCCGGTGCGCAGAGCCCGGACACCACGACCGGCCTGCCCGGTGTCACCCTCTCGCACGAGGACGTCCCGACCGGCACCTCCCGGTTCGACATGAGCTGGAACCTGGTGGAGCCGGCGGCTCCCGGAGCCGACGCCCCCCTCGCCGTCGAGTTCGGCACCGACCTGTTCGACGCCGGGAGCGTCGCCCGGTTCGCCCGGCACTACGACGGGCTGCTGCACACCCTGACCGCCGCACCGGACGCCCCCCTGTCCACCGCCGAGGTACTGAGCGCGGCGGACCTGGAGTTCCTGGACGGGGCCGGCCAGGGCCCGGTGCGGCCGGTCCGCGAGTCGACGGTCGTGGCGGAGTTCGAGGCACGCGTCCAGGAGGCGCCCGACAGCGTGGCGGTCGTCGTCTCCGGCGTCGGGACCGGCTACGCCGAGCTCAACACCCGGGCGAACCGGCTCGCCGCCCTGCTGCGCGGGCGCGGCGTCGGACCGGGCGACCGGGTCGGCCTGTGCCTGCGCAGGAACGTGGACGTGCCGACCGCGATCCTCGCGGTGCTCAAGACCGGCGCGGCCTATGTGCCGCTCGACCCGGCACATCCCTGCGGGCGGGTCGCGGAGATCGCCGCCGACGCGGGCGTCCGGACGGTGATCGCGCACGCCGGGACCGGCCGGGCCCTGAGCGAGGTCGACGCGCCCGTCGTGACACTGGACGACGTCCGCGAGGAACTGGCGGCGCTGCCCGGCCACAACCCCCCGCTCGCGGCGCGGCCCGGCGACGTCGCGTACGTCATCTACACCTCCGGCAGCACCGGCAAGCCGAAGGGGGTGCTGCTGGAGCACCGGGGCGTGGTCAACTTCATCGACTCCACACGGGAGTTGTTCGACCTGACCGCGGCCGACCGGGTGCTCGGGTTCGCCTCGACGACCTTCGACGTCTCCGTGTTCGAGACGTTCTCGGCGCTGCTGACCGGCGCCCGGCTGTGCGTGGCGACCGACGACGAACGGCTGTCCGTCGAGCGGCTCCAGTCGCTGATGGAGCAGGCCGGCATCACCGTCATCGACCTGCCCCCGACCGTGATGCCGCTGCTGGCACCCGAGCGGTTCACCGACCTGCGGATCGCGTTCGTCGGCGGCGAGGCGTTCAGCGGCGAGCTGGTGAACCGGTGGAATCCGGGCAGGCGGCTGTTCAACGGCTACGGCCCGACCGAGTGCACGGTGACGATGATCGTGGAGGAGTGTCCGGGCAGCTGGGACGCCTCACCGCCGATCGGTCTGCCCATGGCCAACCATGTGGCGCACGTGCTCGACCGCGACCTGCGCCGGGTGCCCGTCGGGGTGCCGGGTGAACTGGTCATCGGAGGCGCCGGGTTGGCGCGCGGCTATCTCAACCGGGATGAGCTGACCGCGGAGAAGTTCATCGCCGACCCGTTCGGCACCGCGCCCGGCGGACGGCTGTACCGGACCGGGGACCTGGTGAAACGGCTGGCGGACGGACGGCTCGTCTTCCTCGGCCGGATCGACCAGCAGGTCAAGATCCGCGGACTGCGGATCGAACTGGGCGAGGTGGAGTCGGCGTTGACCGGCTTCGACGGCATCGGGCCGGTCAGCGTACGCGCGTGGACCGACGACAACGGGGACAAGCACCTGGTCGGCCATCTGACCGGGGTCACCGAGCAGCAGGTGCCCGCGGTGCGTGCGCATCTGGGCACGCACCTGCCGTCGTACATGATCCCGTCGTACTTCGTGGTCCTCGACGAGCTTCCGCTCACCAGCAGCGGCAAGGTCGACTGGCGCAGGCTGCCCGCACCGGACCTGAGCCGCACGGGCGAGGAGGCCGGCGACGAGACGCTCACCGCGACGGAACGCGCGCTGCTGCGCGATGTGCTCGCCCCCCTGCTGCACGACGACCGGATCGGTGTGCGCGACGACTTCTTCCTGGCCGGCGGCAACAGCCTCCAGGCCGTGCAGCTGATGTCGGCGATCAACCGCAGGTTCGGGGTGGAGATCGCACTCGGCGACTTCTTCGCCTCGCCCACCGTCGCCCATCTGGCCGCCACCGTCGACACCGTCCGCGCCGCACGCGGCGACGAGGCGGGCGATCCGCTCGACGCGCTGGAGAGCCCGTCCGGACAGAAGAGCGCGCCGGGCGGTGACCGGGCGCCGGTGGTGATGCGTGCGTCGGGTCCGGCCCAGGCGATCCTGCTGCATCCCTCGGGCGGTGAACTGTTCTGCTACATACCGCTGGCCAGGGCGCTGCGCGAGGACGTCGGGGTGAGCGGCTTCGCCGCCGATCCGCGCGACGCCCTCGTCGCTCCGCAGGACGCGCTGGCGGCGACCGCCACCAGGATCGCGCACGCGCTGCTCGAAGCCGGACCGCCCTCGTCGTACTGCCTGGCCGGCTGGTCCTACGGCGGTGTGCTCGCCTTCGAGGTCGCCCGGCAGATCGAGCACAAGACCGGGCAGCAACCGCCGTTGGTCCTGCTGGACGCCGCCTACGACGAGGACCGTGTCCCCCTCGACGAGGCGACGGTACGGCAGCGGTTCGTGCACGACGTCGCCAGGCTGACGGGACGCGACGGTCCCCGGGTGCGCGCGGTCCTCGACGACCCGGCCGTCGGTGCGGCCGACGTCAAGGAGTCACTGACCCGCCTCGGCGTCGAAACGGGGCTCACCGGGCAGGAGTTGGCCTCCCGCTTCGAGACCTTCCGGTCCTGCGCCCTGTCCATGCAGGCCTACCGCCCGCCGGGTCCGTACGGCGGACCGGTCACCGTGCTCACCGCCACGCCCCACCTCGCCATGGAGGAGCAGTGGCGGACGGTGTGCACGGGCCCGTTCCGGGCCGAGAGCGTACCCGGCGACCACTACACCCTTTTCACGGAACCGGCGTTGAGCCGGGTCGTCGCGGCGATCGAAGAGTCGCTCGCCTCTTGAGGAGACGTCCATGCGGTTCGGATTCACCGAGGATCAACAACGGTTCCGGGCACAGGTGCGCGCGGCCCTGCGCTCCGCCGAGGTGCGTGCCGCGGCGGCGGAGGCCACCGGCGCCGACGGTGTCGAGCCGGACGCCCGTCCGCTCTACCGGCTGCTCGGCAGGCTGGGCCTGCTGGCCGTGCACTGGCCCGTCGAGTTCGGCGGACAGGGCCGCCCGCTGACCGACGCGGCGATCGTCGCCGAGGAGCTGGTGCGCGCGGGAGTGCCGGACACCTTCCATGTCAACACCATCCAGATCGTCGGCCAGTTCCTGCTGATGGCGGGCAGCCACGAGCAGAAACGCCGGTACCTGCCCGCGCTGGCGCGCGGCGAGAGTTTCGCCTCGGTGCTCTACACCGAGCCGGACGCGGCCTCGGACCTCGGTGCGCTGCGGGCCGTGGCCGAACCCGACGGCGACGGCTACCGGATCACCGGCACGAAGGTGTTCAGCCTCAAGACGCGCTTCGTCGACCTGGGACTGTGCGCGGCCCGTACGACGCCCGGTGCCGGGAAGTACCAGGGAATCAGCCTGTTCCTGGTCGACATGGGCGCCCCCGGTGTGACGGTGTCGGTGATACCCGGCGTCGGCGACGAGCACTTCCACCGGGTGGACCTCGACTCGGTCCCGGTGCCGGGCGAGGACCTCCTCGGTCCGCGCGACGAGGGATGGCCGCTGCTCAACGAGGCACTGGCCATCGAACGCACCGGTCTCGACTACCACCTCAAGGCGGAGCACTGGCTCCGGGCCGCGCTGGACGCGCTGGCCGACGGCGACCCGGGCTCCGCGCACGACGACCGACTGGAACAGCTCGGCCGCTGGTACGGCGCACTGACGGCCGACCACGTCCTGGCCTGGGAGGTCCTCACCGGCCTCGCGGCGGACCGGATCGACCAGGTCTCGACGGCCGTCGCCAAGTACCACAGCAGCGAACTCGCCCAGAGCATCGCGGTGTGGGCCACCGGCATCCCCAGCCCCGGGCAGCGGGCGAACCGCAGCAGGGCCGCTCTGACCCTGGACTCCGCCTACCGGGAGGCGCCGGGGCTGACACTGTCGGCAGGTACCTCCGAGGTGATGCTCCAGATCACGGCCGCCGCGTTCGACTCCATCGAACAGGAGGAGCACTGACATGGACCTCACCCCCGATCCGCTCGCCGTCCGGCTGCGCCAGGCCCTGCGTACGGGACTGGCCGGCGTCCCCGCCCGGATGGAGCTGCACGGCGCGCCGGTGACCGACGGAGCTCTCGGGCCCACCAGGCCGGTGCTCGACGAACTGGGCGTGTCGGACTTCGAACGGCCGGCCGCCGCGGGCGGCCTCGGCCTCGGCCTGACGGCCGGGGTGCTGGTCAGCGAGGAGCTCGGCCGCGCGGCCCGCGGGAACTCCTACCGGGCCGACGCGACGGCGGCCGACCTGGGCGGCCCGGCCGGTGCGGCACTGGCGGGCTGGGAGGTGCTGCCGGCCGGCAGCGGGGTCACCGCGGCCCCGCGAGCCGGTGGCTGGGAGCTGACCGGCACGGTCACGGTCGACGACGTGAGCGCGGGGACACTTCTGGTGGCGACCAGGACGGGCGGCGAGCCGGTGGTCGTCGCGGTGGAGCGCACGGCGCCCGGCTGCACCGTCGAGAGCGGGTGCTGGCCGCCGGTCGCCCGGTTCGACGCCACACCGGTCGGCACGGCGGACGTACTCGGGCCGCTGGACGGCTCGCCCGCCGGCCCGCTCGGCCGGGCGCGTCTGCGGCAGGCCGCCTACCTGCTGGGCATCGCCGACGGCGCGCACCGGACCGCGGTGCAATACACCGGCTTCCGGCGGCAGTTCGGCACTCGGCTGCGTGATCTGCCCGCGGTCTCGTTCCCGTTGGCGCGGGCCCTGGTGACGCTGCGCGCGACCAGGGCGGCGGTGTACCGGGGGGCCTGGTCGGTCGACTCGGAGCCGGACGCCGTGGGCACCGCGCCCCTAGCGGCGCTGGCGATGGCCGCCGAGACCGCGCGCGACGTGGTGCGGCTGAGCATGCAGAGCTGCGGGGTCCGCGCGATGACGGCGGAGCTGGGCCTGCACCGGTACTTCCGGCTGGCCGCGGCCGAGTCCGTCCGGTACGGCGATCCCGCCGCGCTGTGGCGGACGGTCGGCGCCGACCTCGTGCGGACGGCGCGGCGCGCTGCGGCCGGCCCGGAACTTCCGGTCGCGGCGGCCGTCCGGCCCTGGGGGATCAACGGCCGTAGGGGATGAGCGGGCCGTAGGGGATCAGCGAGCCTTGGGGGATCAGCTGGCGCGCAGGCTCCCCGCCGACAGCATTCTCTCGTCGCCGAGGGGCCGGCCGGCCGAGTGGGTGAGGCCGGTCCGGTAGGCCAGGGACACGAGTTCGGCGCGGTCGCGGACACCGAGCTTGGTCCGCACGCGGTAGAGGTGGGTGCGGACCGTGGCCTCGCCGATGATCAGCTCGCGGGCCACCTCCTCGGTGGACATGCCGAGCGCGACCATCCTGGTCACTTCCCGTTCCCGCGGGGTCAGCTCGGTCATCTCCGGGCAGGTCGCGGCCTCCTGGGGCTCCGGCTGCGCACGGAACCAGGTGACCAGACGCTCCGCGATGTTGGGCGCGAGCATGGTCTGTCCGGCGGCTGCCGCCTGGATGGCCGTGATCAGCTCCTGCGGGCTCGCCTCCTTGCCGAGCAGACAGCTCGCGCCGGCGTGCAGCACGTCGCTCACCGTCTTGTCGGCGTCGGAGGCGGTGAACACGACGACGCTGGGCGGCTCGTCCTCCTTGCCGAGTCTGCGGATCAGCTCCAGACCGGAGATGGTCTGGAGGTCCAGATCCGTGACCACGACATCGGGCCGCATGGTGCGGACGAGGACGATGGCTTCCATGCCGTTGTGGGTGGTGCCGATCACTTCTATGTCCGGCACCGCGTCGAGGAGGGTCTTGAGACCGTCCGCGATCACGGGCAGCTGATCACAGATGAGCACCCGAATAGTCATGATTTCCCCCTGCTGAGGATTAGGTAGAAGCCTCGCTGTCACGAACGGGATCGCGGCGCCCCGTTATCGCGAGGCTCGCCCCAGAGCAGTGACTCTTCCGGGTGGCTGGACCGGGGGCCGCAACCGGTGGCTGCGGCCCGCCCGGTCAGCCGTTGCCGTTGTTGTCCGTCCCGGACAGGGGCAGGTCCGCCGAGGAGGCCAGGGCGAAGGCGACGGTGCGCTGCTGGGCCGTCGCCGGCGCGGCGGTGTCGGAGGAGGTCGTGAAACCCCCCACGAGCGCCCCGAGAGCGATGACGGAGGCGGCGGCGACAGGGGCGAAGCGCATGGGAGAACTCCTTTGGAGAGGAAGGCCGTTTCGACTCCACTGATGTTCGCGATCCGCCTTCCCGGCGCGTTCCCCTCCGGACACCCGCCCGATCCCCCTGCCCGCGAGCCGGGGGATCCGCGGGGTTCAGCGTGCGTTCTCCGGGACTTTCATGAGGGAGAAGAGGTTGTCCGCCGCGGAGCGGTGCTGCTGCGCCAGCTGCGCGTCCCCCTGGGCCTCGGCGGTACGGCCGAGGCCCCACAGCGCGCAGGCCTCCTCGTAGCGCAGCTCCATCCGGCAGGCGATCTCGTGGGCCAGCAACTGCTGCGCCTGCGCGGTCCCCAGGTCCCCCTGCGCATAGCGAACCCGTCCCACCGAGAGGTGCACGGTCGCCCGGTGGATGTCGTCGGTGCTGCTGGTGGCCTTGGCGAGTGCGTGGTCGGCGCTGTCCGCCGCCTCGTCCAGCTCCCCCATGCGCGCCAGCACGTCGGCTCTGCGGGCGAGCACCAGCGGCAGCACCGAGGGCATGCTCATGCGCTGACATCGCTCCAGCGCCGCGTCGGCCCAGGCGAGCGCCTCCTCGAAGCGGCCGAGGCGCTCGATCGCCTGGGAGAGATTGCTCAGCGCGTCCACGGAGAGCTGGATCTCCTTGATCGAGTCGAAGATGGCCACCGCCCGCTCCGCCGACGCCGCCGCCTCGTCGAACAGCCCGAGCCGCACCTGGACCAGGCTGAGCGTGCTCAGCGAGGAGCCGTCGAGCCGGGTGAAGCCGAGCTCCTGGGCCCGTACGTTGGCCTCCTGGCACAGGTGCAGCGCGCGTTCCAGCTCCCCCATGCTGTTGCAGGCCTGTCCCAACCGGGCCCGGCACTCCGCCTCGCTGTGCACGTCGTCCATCTGCCGGGAGAGGTCCACGGCTTCCTCCAGCCGGACGACGGCCTCGCTCAACTGCCCCAGCCGCCACTTGCCCATGGCCAGATTCATCAGGTTCAGCCGGGTCAGCGAGCGGTCCCCGAGCTGCCGCGACGCGCTGACCCCCGTCTCCAGCGCCGCGTTCGCGCTGGCGTCGTAGGCGCGGATGCTGGAGTGGAAGCCCAGCTCGCGCGGCAGCCGCGCGGCATGCCACAGCAGCCCCTCGTGGTACGCGGCGTCCACCGCCGCCAGCAGGCTCTCGCGGTGCTGGTCGAGCCACTGGAGCGCCTTGTCCTTGTGGTCGAACTGGGCGTGCCCCTGGCCCTGTTCACCGACGTCCTTGAAGGTCCGCCGTCCGGGGAACAGGGTGTCGCAGGCGTGTTCCGCCGCGATCAGGTAATGGTCCATCAGTCGCCGTACCGCCTGCGCGTCCTCCGGCGCCTTCTGGCTCTGCGCGACCCGCTGGACGAAACTGCGCACCAGGTCGTGCAGCGCGTACACGCCCGGCTCCCTGGCCTCCAACAGCCGTACGTCCACCAGTTCTTCGAGCACGTCCTCGGCCGTCAGCACATCGGTGTCCAGCAGTGCGGCGGCCTCCTCGGCGTCCAGATAGCGTCCGGGGTGGCGCCCCAGCAGCCGGAAGGCCGTGCGCTGTTCGTGCGGCATGGACTGGTACGACAGCAGCAGGGCGCCCGCAACTCCCCGGCCCTCGCTGGTGAGTTCGTCCAGGCGCCGGTCGTGGTCCCGCAGCCGCTCGACGAGCCGCTGGACCGTCCACTGCGGGCGGTTCGCCAGCCGGGCCGCGGCGATGCGGACCGCCAACGGCAGCCCTCCGCACAGGCGCAGCAGTTCACGGGCGGCGACCGGCTCTCTCTCGACGCGTTCGGCACCGAGGGTGTTGCGCAGGATCTGGTGGCTCTCCGGCTCCGGAAGGGCGCCCAGGGAGATCCATTCGGCTCCGTCCAGTCCGGTCAGCCGCGGACGGCTGGTGATCAGGACCAGACTGTCGGACGAGGCGGGGATCAGCTCCCGCACCTGCTCCGACGCGGCGGCGTTGTCCAGCACCAGGAGCATGCGACGGCCCCGCATGTACGACTGCCACCGCGCGGCACGTCCCGCCGGCACCGTGGGCAGCTCCTCGCTGGGGACACCGGCGGCGGCGAGCAGGTCCCCCTGCGCCTGGAACGCGCTGAGCGGCGTCTGCCCCGGCGTGAAGCCGTGCAGGTCGATGAAGAGACTGCCGTCCGGATACTGCTCGGCCAGCTGGTGGGCGGCGCGGATGGCCAGCGCCGTCTTGCCGCCGCCGCCCATGCCGTCCAGGGCCAGGACCGTCGGCGCCCCCTCCTGGGCCTTCCCGGCCGCGTCGCAGACCCACTCCAGCTCCGCGCTGCGGCCGGAGAAGTCGGGCACGTCGAACGGCAGTGCGTGCGGGACCTCCGCCGCCTGGCGCGGGGCACGGGACACCACCGCGCGTTCCGGGCGGGCGAGGGACGGGTCCTGGCGCAGGATGCGCTCGTGCAGTCCGGTCAGCTCCGCGCCGGGGTCGATGCCCAGTTCGTCCGCGAGGTGTTCCCGGGTGCGGGCGAACTCGTCGAGTGCGGCCGCCTGTTGGCCGGAGTGGTAGAGGGCGAGCATCAGCCGGCCGCGCAGCGTCTCGCGCAGCGGATGCTCGTCGACGAGGACCCGCAGCTCGCCCGTGATCTCGGCGGCCTCGCCCGCGTCGATGGACAGGTCGTAGAGCTGCTCGGCGGCGGTCAGCCGCTGCTCCTCCAGAGCCGTCGAGGCGGCGTCGACCACCCGGCCGCCGGAACCGGACAGCACCGGCCCTCGCCACAGGGCCAGCGCCTCACGCAGCCGGGCCGCGGCCCGATCGGGCTCCGCCGCCTCCAGTGCCACCCTGGCCTGCCTCAACAGCCCCTGGTAGCACAGCAGATCGAGTTGATCCGGTTCGACGTCCGCGCGGTACCCGGGCCCGTCGGTGACGATGATGTCGGGGCCGTGGGGGATGCGGCTGCGCAGTTTGGCGACCGTCTTGCGCACCTGGTGCTCGGCGCTGTCCGGCGGTTCGTCGTTCCATGCGGCCGCCACCAGACGGGAGACGGGCACGACGCGCCCCGCTTCCAGGAGCAGCATCGCGAGAACGCGCCGTTGCAGCGCCCCGTTGACCGATATGAGTTCGCGGCCGCAACGGACTTCCAGAGATCCCAGAACGGCGAATTCCGGTCTGGGACCTGTGTCGCCTTCAATGTGATCCGATGTCGCGGCCCGCACCTTATCCTCCCCCGTCAGCGATGAGATGGGACATACGCCCCCAGAGGGTAGATCATCGCGCTGAGCACACGCACCAGGCATGTCGGCTCCCGCGCTCCCGTCCCTCCGTGCCTTCGCCTCGTGCAGAAGGAAAACACAACTACCCTGCGCGCGTCACCGGGCAACCTGCCGGATATCGGCCACGAGATCCTGCCGCGCCTTGGCGACGCGTTCGCGGGTGACCTCCGGTGTACTCCCCTCCACGACCACATAGGCGCGCCGGGTGCGCGGATCGCCGACCGGCTCTATCCGGTCGCCGGCCGTGTAGGGGAAGCGGGCTCCGCGGACCCAGGGGGTCACGGCGATCTCCTCCGTGCCGGTGTACGTCTCCAGCCGCCCCTCGGGCAGCAGGAAGAAGCCGGTCTCCGCGTACTGGGAGGCCTTCGGCACGACCGGGGGGTTGCCCAGCAGACCCGTGAAGACCGCCGCCTCCAGGTCGAATCCCCGCGCGATCTCGACGAGCAGGGGGATGCGGTCACCGCCCAGGTGCGCGCGGCAGGACACGATCCGCGGCCCGTAGGGCAGCAGCGCCACCTCCGTGTGGGCCGGGCCGAAGCGGTATCCGCTCGCCGTCAGCCGCTCCTCGACCACCGCCGAGATGAACTTCTGTTCGTCATCGGTCAGGGGCGCCGGGTGGAGCCAGCCGGTGACGAGGAAGTCCGGTGGGCCCGTGGTGCGTTGGGCCGTCATCCCCACGACGTGATGGATCCCGTCGACGGTCAGCGTCTCGACGCCGACCCGGGGAGCCTCGGCGGGGACCTGTCCTTCCCCGTCGCCGGACCGGAGCCGTTCGTACACCGCCGGGGGGTTCATGGACAGCCCCAGCTGCCACGCCTCCCGGACCACCGGCAGGACGGAACTGCCGTGTCCGCAGTGCAGCACGGCGTCGATGCGGTTGCGCCGCGCGGTCCGCGCGATGGTCTCGCGCAGTGCGGTCTCGTCGGAGAAGTCGGTGAGCAGCAGTTCCTCGGAGGCCTCTTCGAGGCGCGGCGCGAAGTCGGCCTCCAACTGCGACGGATCCCATACCGACCAGATACGGAACCCCCGCTCGGCTCCCTTTCTCACGAGTTGGTGACTGGGCATCACCATGAGCAGTCTGGACTGCGAGCTTCTAGGGGCGTATGCGCACATACACGTCACTGTGCAGTGCGGTCTTCCCTCCCCGGTCCCCTTCCCTTCCCCCGTGGGCGGCCTCCGCCGTCAGCGGCGGCCCGGCGCCCGGCCCCGGGTAAGCGGGATGCGCAGCCGCGGGGCCGGAAGGTCGACGCCGTGTGTACCGGCGGCTGATCCCTGCGCGGACGCGCGGAGCGCGGGGGTGTCCGTAGCGTCGTCGTACCCGCCGGTGCGGCCGGCGCAATTCGCCCCGATATCACCGGTGATGACACACCGGCCGATTTACAGAACCTGGCGGTGAGATGTCCGAAAAACAGTGGAGCAGTGTCGTCGTGAATCACTACCATCCTGGCGAACCCAGCCGTCTAGTCAGGGACATGCCGTTGTACACCTCGTGAGACCTCCCAAGCGCTAATTCGTCGCGCGTCACGCATTTGTGTCGCGCTGCTTTTTGCTGCGAGCTTCTCACTGAAATCAGGTGTACTTCTGTGCTCGAAAACTGGGTAGTCGAACCTGTCCGTCTGCCGCTAATTCGCCGTCGTTGCCATGTGTGCGCGTCCGACAGTTTCCGCACGAGCGGCAAATTCCGCGTCAACGCGAACCACAAACTCATAGACGTCTGGCTCCTCGCGCTGTGCACCGGCTGCGGGGAGACCACGAAGCTCACGGTCATGGAGCGGATGAACGTGCGCTCCGTACGACCCGAGCTGCTGGACCGGCTGCATGACAACGACCCCTCCCTGGCGGCGGAACTGCTCCAGGACCCGGCCGTGCGGCGCCGCAACCACGTCTCCCTCGACTGGGACGACGCCTGGCGCCTGGACACCGGCGGATCGGATCACCTGGACCGCGAGGTGATCGACGTCTCGGTCCGCTTCGCGGCGCGGATACCCGTCCGGCCGGTGCGGCTGATCGCCGAGGGCTGCGGTCTGTCACGGGCCGAGGTCGAGAGACTGATCACGGACGGCAGACTCGTCTCGGCGGTCCGGCTGAGCGGCAGGCTCTCCGGCGACTTCACCTTCACGCTCAAACGCTGAGCCCCTGCCGGAACCAGGGTCTGTGCGGCGGGATCCGCCGGACAGACCCTGGGGGGCCGATGAACGAACTCTTGTCGTGCCGGGCCCCGTCGAGGGAGCGCGGCGGTCAGGACCGGGCGCAGTCCTGACCGTTGAGGGTGAAGCCGTACGGCGCCGAGTTGGTGCCCTGCCAGGTGCCGAGGAAGCCGAAGGCGAAGGTGCCGTTCGCGGCGACGGACTTGTTGTAGTCGGCCGCGGTCGCGGTGACGCGGGAGCCGCTCTGGGCGACGCTCGCGTCCCACATCTGGCCGACCCGCTGGCCGTCGCGGAAGGACCAGGCGACCTGCCAGGTGTCGAGGGCCCGCACGGTGGTGACGGTGACCCTGGCCTGGAAGCCGTCGGTCCATTCGCTGTCGAGGTCGTAGTGGACGTGGCAGACGGGCGCGCCGGTCTGCGCGGGAGCCGACGGGTGGTCCGCGGCGGCCGCGGTGGTGGAGGCGGTGCCCTGGGGTTCGGGGTCGGGGTCGTCGTGGCTGGGGGTGGCCGACGCGCTGTCGGCGGTGGGCCGCGGGGCCTCGTGGGTGACCGGCGCGGACCGGGTGGCGGTGCCGGACGGCACGGGAGGGTGAAGGTCGGCCACCGGCTGACGGTCGTCGCCGACGGCCGCGGTGTCGGCGCCGTCGTCACCGAAGGGCATCATCGACACGGCGAGGGCGAGCATCGAGACCAGGACCGCGGTGACGAGGAGTCCGTTGCGCACGGCGCGCGCCTTGTGGGTGCCGCCCTGGGTCTGGTCGCCGTCCGCGTCCTTGTCCTCGGGCGGGGGCGTGCCGAGCCGCACCTCGACGGCGCGGCGGCGGCGCTCCAGGTAGGCGAGGCCGCCCCAGCCGATCACGCCGCCGGCGAGTGCGGCGGGCAGTCCGCCGCCCTGGAGTCGCAGACAGGCCGCGGCCTCGGCGCACTCCACGCAGGTGGCGAGATGCCGGGACAGGTCCTCGGGGGTGTCGGCGACGGGCGAGCGGGTGACCGCGTCCAGCAGCCGGCGGTAGCTGCGGCACTCCCCGTCGAGCGGTGTGTCGAGGTGGTTGCGGTGGCAGCGGTCCCGGAACAGGCCGCGCACCTGGTCGAGTTCCTCGCCGGCGGCGGCCGGGTCGAGGCCGAGCCTGCGGGCCACCGCCCGCAGCGGCATTGCCTCGACCTCGGCGAGCCACAGCAGTGCCGCGTCCGGCTCCTGCATGTCGCGCAGGCCGCGCAGCGCGATGGGGCGGTGCAGGGGCGGTCCGGTGTAGCGGGCGGCCTTGTCCGAGTTGAGCCACAGGCGCAGGTCGGGGTCGAGCCTGTGCCCGTGGCCCGCGGCCTCCCAGGCGGCCGCCGTGGTGCGTACGGCGGTCAGCAGCAGGGGGATCCTGGGCAGCCCGGAGGGGCGCCGGCCGGCGCCGCGCCGACCGTTCGTCTCGGCCTCGCGGGCTTCGCGTATACCGAGTGCGAAGGCGTCCCTGGCCAGTTGCTGGGCGGCCGCGGAACCGGCCGTGCACAGATCCGCGTAGGAAAGCACCGCGTCCCAGCATTCCGAGAACAGTGCGGCCTCGGCGGCGTCCCGAGGGGTCGGCAGGTCGGGCATGGTTCTCCTGCATCCAGGATCGAGGTCAACTCGCCGTATTCGGCGAAGGAGTTGGGGGGTACCTCGCGGCAGGGCCCGACCCTTTCACGTCCCTGTCACAACTGACAAGCGCCGTTTTCAGATGTCATGGCGTGACGGTCGCGCGGGCGGCAGGCCTGACACGAAAGCCCCCTCGGCTCCGCCCTACTGTACGGACTGCGACGGTACTTGTACTCACCGCGTGCATCACGCGTCACACCGCCGCGGTCCCGTCCGCCCCGTCCGCCTGGTTCGCGGCCCCGCTCACACCTCGTTCACGGTCCCGCTCACGCCTTGTCCACGGCCTCCTTCGCCGTGTCGTTCGCCGTGTCGTTCGCCGTGTCGTTCGCCGGGAGGCTGTCCATGAAGGAGCTCACGGAGAAGACGGCGTTGCCGGGGCCGGGCGGGCCGTATCCGGGCGGGGAGGAGAGGCCGAAGTCGTCCATCGTGGCCCGGTAGGCCTCCAGGAGCCGGATGTGGTACTCCAGCGGAGCGCCCTGCGGGTTGGCCTTGCCCAGCGGGGTCGTGGGCTCGGGGCACCAGGTGGTGAAGCGGGGCGTGATGCCCTGCGACATGAAGAAGCGCAGGCCCTCGGTGGTGGAGGCGATGGCCTCGTCGACGGTCTTGAACCCGAACGGCTCGGCCATCTCCACACCGGCCACGAAGTTGGGGATCACGTTGCGGGCGCCGAAGATCTCGGCCGAGTCCAGGATCCGCTTGTGCCACTCGTCCCGGCCGACGTACCGCTCCTTGCCCGGGCAGTACATCTTGAACAGGTACTCGTCCCACACCTCGTAGTTGGGGTGGTAGATCTGCACGCCGTAGTCCTTGAACCGCTGGACGTCGTCCTTGGGCAGGGCCTGGGCGACGACCTTGCCGATCCAGCGGCCGGGGAAGCGCTCCTCGATGGCCTTGGCGTAGTGGCCGTAGAAGTCGGCCTCGTCGCGGCCGGAGACCGTCTTGGTGATCGCTCCGCCGGTCAGCGTGTAGGCGGTGGAGGTCTTCGCGGTGTCGTACCGGTCGATGATCTCCAGCGCCTCCAGCACCTCCTCCACGTCCTTGACACCCGTGTACGGCCGCCCGGCGGCCTTGTGCTGGCGCCAGTTGTGGTTGATGTCGCAGTACTGGCACTCCTCCTTGGCGCCGAAGTACTGGCAGACCCGGAAGACGGTCAGGTAGATCAGGTAGCCCCACTGGATGGTGGGGGCCACCTCCATGACGGACTTCCCGTTGGAGAGCTTGTGCCGGTAGTACTCGGGCATGGGCGGCACGCCGACGTCGGCGATCCGCCTGCCGTCGAGGTAGAGCCCTAGCAGGCCCTCCGCGTCGGCGGCGACACGGTAGGGCGAGGTCGGGTTCACGCGCACCGAGACGACGGTCCGGCGCAGGTCGTAAGGCCCTCCGGTGAGGATGATCTCCTCCGGCGGGCGCCTGAGCGCGGCCTCGCCGAGCTCGGGCAGGGTGCCGTGGTCGAAGGAGAAGATGAAGTACGACTTCGGCTTGACCTCACCGGCCTCGTTGTCGCTCAGGGCCGACGGGTCGAAGGCCACGCCGCCCCGGAGCAGGTCCTCCTTGAAGACCGCCTCCCGCGGCACATGCGGAAAGCGCTCCATCAGATCCTCGACCAGCGCGGTACGGCTGCCCATCCCGACTTCTCCTCCGCCTCGGGTGTACGACTCCTCACGGTATGCCCACGGTCCCGCGCGGGTGCGGGCGGGGCCTCCGCGTGGCGCGAGACCCGTACAAAACGCCCGTACCGGGAGACGTTCGGCCGCCGGTCGGGACGAGGTAGGTTCAACGGGGATGTTCCGATCTCGATCCTCCCGGAGGGACGACCGCATGGCCGAGCTGGTGAGCAACTGGGCGGGTAACGTCACATACGCCGCCAAGGAGGTGCACCGGCCGCGCTCGGCGGACGCGCTGCGCTCGGTCGTGGCGGGGAACGCGCGGGTGCGGGCGCTGGGCAGCGGTCACTCGTTCAACGAGATCGCGGAGCCCGGCGGCGAGGGGGTGCTGGTCTCGCTCGACGCGCTGCCGGCCGAGATCGACGTCGACACGGACGCCCGTACGGTACGGGTCGGCGGCGGCGTCCGGTACGCGGAGCTCGCCCGGCAGGTGGACCGGCACGGGCTCGCGCTGCCCAACATGGCGTCCCTGCCGCACATCTCCGTGGCCGGGTCGGTGGCGACCGGCACCCACGGGTCGGGGGTCGGCAACGGGTCGCTCGCGGCGCCCGTGCGGGAGGTGGAGATCGTCACCGCCGACGGGTCGACGCTCGTCCTCGGGCGCGGGGACGACCGGTTCGGCGGGGCGGTCACCTCGCTCGGCGCGCTCGGTGTGGTCACCGCGCTCACCCTCGACCTGGAGCCCTCCTTCACCGTCGAGCAGCAGGTGTTCACCGAACTCCCGCTCGCGGGGCTGGACTTCGAGTCGGTGATGGCGGCCGCGTACAGCGTGAGCCTGTTCACCGACTGGCGTGCGCCGGGCTTCCGGCAGGTGTGGCTCAAGCGGCGCACCGACCAGCCGCCCGCCGCCCGGCCGCCGGCCACGCCCGCCACCGAGGCGCTGCACCCGGTGCCGGGGATGCCCGCGGCCAACTGCACCCGGCAGCTCGGGGCGCCGGGGCCCTGGCACGAGCGGCTGCCGCACTTCCGGGCGGAGTTCACGCCCAGCAGCGGTGCCGAGCTCCAGTCGGAGTACCTGATCGAGCGGTCCCGCGCCCTGGACGCACTGCACGCGATCGACGCGGTCCGGGCGGCCGTCGCGCCCGTGCTCCAGATCTGCGAGGTGCGCACCGTGGCCGCGGACGAGCAGTGGCTGAGCCCGTCGTACGGGCGGGACACCGTGGCCCTGCACTTCACCTGGACCGACGACACGGACGCCGTCCTTCCGGTGGTGCGGCGGGTGGAGGGGGCGCTGGACGCCTTCGACCCGCGGCCGCACTGGGGCAAGGTGTTCACCGTGCCGGCCGAGCGGCTGCGCGGGCGCTACCCGCGGCTGGACGACTTCCGCGCGCTGGTCCGGGAAGTGGATCCGACCGGGAAGTTCACCAACGCGTTCGTCCGGGACGTGCTGGTCGGCTGACTTTGTACACCCCCTTTCCTAACCCCTTGTCGAAAGCCCCGGCCGCCCCATAGCCTGACGCCGCGCCGGTGCCGACGTGGCTCCGGCCGGGACCGGAAGGAACGAGGGCTTTCGGTGAAGCGCACGTCACGCGACATCCGCACCGCCAACCGCTACGAGGTGCTGCGCCAGATCATCGCCGCGTCGCCCACCTCCCGGCAGGAACTGGCGGTGGCCACCGGCCTCAGTCTCGCCACGGTCGCCACGCTGGTCGGCGAGCTGCTCGACCTGCACATGATCACGGAGGTCGGCTTCGAGGACTCGGCCGGCGGGCGCCCCCGGGGCCTGGTGGCCGTCGACTCCTCCGGCGGCGCGCTGATCGGTGTCGACATCGCGGAGACGTACGTCCATGTGGAGCTGTTCGACCTCGCGCTGAACGTGCTGGCCCGCGCGGAGGAGGACGTACGCCCCGGCGAGAGCCTGCCGGAGCAGGTGGTCGGCCATGTGGCGGCCGCCGTCGGCTCGGTGGTCGCGCAGGCCGGGGTCGAGGCGGCCCGGGTCCTCGGGGTCGGGGTGAGCGTGCCGGGGCAGGTGGACCGCGACAGCGGGCTCTCGGAGTACGCGCCGAACTGGGACTGGCACGACGTGCCGCTGCTCGACCTGCTCGCCGAGCACATCGCCTATCCGCTCTATCTGGACAATCCGCTGCGCGCCTGCGCGGTCGCCGAGCTGTGGTTCGGGGCCGCGCGGGGCCGCGAGGACGCGGTGGTGGTCAATCTCGGCACCGGCGTGGGCGCCGGGCTCGTCCTGGGCGGCGGGCTGCACCGGGGGGTGAGCAACAGCGCCGGCGAGTGGGGCCACACCACGCTGGTGCTGGACGGGCGGCCGTGCCACTGCGGCAACCACGGCTGTGTGGAGACGTACGTCGGTGCGCCCGGAATCATGCTGAACCTGCGGGAGCTGAGCCCGCGCAGCGCCCTGCTGCATCCGGGGGACCAGACGGCCACCATCGACGCGCTGGCGCGGGGCATGGCGGCCGGCGACCCGGTGGCGGTCGGGGTGGTCCGCGACACCGCCCGCTATCTCGGCGCCGCCGTCGCCGACCTGGTCAACCTCCTCAACCCCGAAGTGGTCGTGCTGAGCAGCTGGGTCGCCTCCCGGCTCGGCGAGCCGCTGGTCCTCGAAGTGCGCGAGGCCGTCGCCCGGCACGCGCTGCGGCGTCCGCTGGCCGCCACCGAGATCGTCCTCTCGCCCATCCCCACCGACCCGGTGTGCCTGGGCGCGGCGACCTTCGCCCTGGAAGGCGCCCTCCAGTCGGTGGGGCAGCGCGGCCCCAGGCGGGCGACGCCCGCGCGCAGCCGTACCGCACCGGCTTCCTGACGTTCGCAGCCGCGGAGCGGGCCCGGACCGGGCCGCAGCCGCCCCTGGACCGAGGACCGCCGGTTACCTGAGCCGGCGGTCCTCAACTCCCGTACGTCTGAGTCTTGTTCGTGATTCCGAACCGGAGGCAACGCTTCGGGCGGACTTCGTCCAACCCCTTGCCGAAGCCTTAGCCGAAGGTTAACGTCCCGCACCGCAACGCAAATGTCCGCCAGGCGGCGGCGCAGCCGTGGAGCCACAGCCGTACTCAAGACAAGGACGTCACCATGTCGGCATCGAGCAACAGCAACTGGTCCCGCCGATCGCTCTTCCGGGCCGCTGCGGGCATGGCGGCCGCGGGCACGCTGGCCGCCTGCGGCAGCAACAACGGCCGTGGCGGCGGGTCGGGTTCGGGCGACCGCCTCGTGCAGTACTTCCACGCCTACGGCGAGGCGGGCACCGAGCAGGCCATCAAGAAGTACGCGAAGGCGTACACGAAGGCCGACGTCAGCACGCAGTGGATCACCGGCTCCGACTTCGAGAGCAAGCTGTTCGCGACCCTGCTCACCGCGAACGCGCCCGACCTGTTCGAGTTCCACCCGCAGATCCAGCTCGTCAAGAGCGGCCAGGTGGCGGACCTGACCGACATCATCGACCCGGTCAAGTCCGACTTCAACCAGGCCGACATCGCCTCGCACACGGTCGACGGCAAGACGTACGGCGTCCGGATGATCGACGACCCGCAGTTCTTCTTCTACCGCAAGTCGATGCTGGAGAAGGCGAAGGTCGCGGTGCCGCAGACCCTCGACGAACTGATCGAGGCCGCCGCCAAGCTCACCACCGGCAAGGTCAAGGGCGCCTTCCTCGGCAACGACCTGCACGCGGTCATCAACCCGCTGATCTGGTCCTCCGGCGCCGACACCCTCGACGCCGGCAACAAGCCCGCCTTCAACACCGACGGGGTCGCCGAGGGCCTGACGAAGATGCGCAAGCTGTTCACCAGCGGCAGCCTGCTGCTGGGCGCCCCGGCCGACTACTGGGACCCGTCCGCCATCAACCAGGGTCTGTGCGCGATCCAGTTCTGCGGCATGTGGGCCATGCCGGCCATGCAGCAGGCTCTCGGCGACGACCTCGGCGTCTTCCCCTTCCCGAAGGCCACCGACGCGGGCAAGCCCTCGGTCTACAACGGCGGCTGGTCGATGTTCGTCAACGCCAAGGGCAAGAACGTCGACGCGGCCAAGGAGTACGTGAAGTGGCTGTGGATCGAGCAGAAGAAGTACCAGGAGGACTGGTCCCTGTCCTACGGCTTCCACATCCCGCCGCGCTCCTCGATCGCCGCGTCCGCCACCAAGCTCAAGTCCGGTCTGCCCGCCGACGGCGTCAGACTCTTCGACGAGTACGGGCACTTCGACAACATCGGCTGGACCCAGGCCATGATCACCGCCACCGAGAACGTCTTCGCCGACTGCGTCCGCAAGAACGGCGACCCGAAGGCCTCGCTCGACACGGCCGAGAAGACGGTGTCCGCCGAGCTCGAGAAGCTCTTCGGATAGGCCGGCGGACCGACCCCGACATGTCGACGACGAGCAGGCTCGACCGCACCCGTCCCGCCCCGGCCGAGGCCGCCACGGCCCGGCCGCGGCGGGGCCCGCGGTCCAGCCCCACCCTCAACTTCTGGCTCTTCACCGGCCCCTTCCTCATCGGCCTGGTGATCTTCGTCTACGTGCCCATCGGCTGGAGTGTCTGGCTCAGCTTCTTCGAGGCGCGTTTCACCGTCACCCCCGACAAGTTCACCGGGTTCGCCAACTACCGGCAGATGCTGGACAACGGCAACTTCACCGGCGCGCTGCTCACCTTCACCGTGTTCGCCGCGCTCATCGTCCCCACCACCTGGGCGCTCTCGCTGGGCCTGGCGCTGCTGGTGAACCGGATGCGCTTCATGCGGGCGTTCTTCCGCTCGGTGTTCTTCCTGCCGACCGCGTGCAGCTATGTCGCCGCCTCGCTGATCTGGAAGATGTCCCTCTTCAACGGCGTCCGCTTCGGCCTGGCCAACACCGTCATCGGCTGGTTCGGCGTGGACAACATCGCCTGGCTCGCCGACCCCGACCCGCCGTGGTACTGGCTGGTCGTCGTGACCGCCCGTCTGTGGCTCCAGTCCGGCTTCTACATGATCCTGTTCCTGGCGGCCCTCCAGAACATCCCGCAGGAGCTGTACGAGGCCGCCGCGATCGACGGGGCGAAGCGGGGCTGGCAGACCTTCCGGCACATCACGCTCCCGCAGCTGCGCGCGACCTCGACCGCCGTGGTCCTGCTGCTGCTGGTGGCCGCCTACCAGGCCTTCGACGAATTCTTCAACCTGCTGTCGAAGACCACCTGGGGCCGGCCGCCGCTCGTCGAGCTCTACTACATGGCCCTCGGCCAGAACCAGGACTACGGCGCGGGCAGCGCGGGCGCGGTCATGCTGACCCTGCTGATCTGCGTGGTCACCCTGTTCCAGGGCAGGCTCATGGGATTCGGGCGGGGAGAGGAGTCCAGGTGAGCACCACCGCACCCCGCACCGGCCGCCCGCGCCGGGTCCGGCGCACCGGCCCGATGAGCTCCACCGGTCTGTACCTCGCCATCGGCGTCGCCGCCGTGCTCTTCCTGATCCCGTTCTACCTGCTGGTGCGCAACGCGCTGTCCACGGACCCTGAGATCACCGGCGAGAACTGGAAGTTCTTCCCCACCGACATCCAGTGGGGCAACATCACCGAACCCTTCCGCGACCCGACGGTCGACTTCGGCAGATCGATGGTGAACTCGCTGATCGTCGGCGTCCTGCACACGGCCGGCACCCTGCTGGTCTGCTCGCTCGCCGGCTACGGCCTGGCCCGCATCCCCTACCGGCACGCCAACAAGATCTTCTACGCCGTCCTGTTCACCCTGATGGTGCCGACCGCCGTCACCTTCGTCCCGAGCTTCGTGCTGGTCTCGTCGCTCGGCTGGGTGGACAGCTACCGCGGTCTGATCATCCCGGGGCTTTTCAGTGGTTTCACGTGCTTTCTGTTCCGGCAGTACTTCCTGGGGTTCCCCAAGGAGCTGGAGGAGGCGGCACGCGTGGACGGGCTCGGCTACTGGGGCGCGTACTGGCGGGTCGTCGTACCCAACTCGCTGAACTTCTTCGCGGCGCTGGCGACGATCACCTTCATCAACGGCTGGAACTCCTTCCTGTGGCCGCTGGTCATCGGCCAGGACCCGGGCGCCTGGACGGTCCAGGTCGCGCTGTCGTCGTACATGACCAACCAGACCGTCAACTACCACCTGATCTTCATGGCGACCGCCATCTCCCTGCTGCCGCTGCTCCTCGTGTTCCTCTTCCTCCAGCGCTGGCTGGTGCAGGGGATCGCGCAGACCGGCATCAAGGGCTGACGCCTTCCACCCAGGATCTGGAGACCGATGTCTGCTCGCACCTCCGTCACCGCAACCGACTACGTCGAGGACGTCTCCCCCGGCAGCGGAGCCCTGCCACCGCGCGCCTGGTACGCGTCCTCGGACGCCGCGTCCCTCTCCCTCAACGGCAGCTGGCGCTTCCGGCTGTCGCCGACCGCGGACGCGCAGGACGACTCCTTCGCCGAGGAGGGGTACGACGCCGGGGACTGGGCGCAGGTGACGGTCCCGGGGCACTGGGTGCTCCAGGGGCACGGTTCGCCCGTCTACACCAACCATCTCTACCCCTTCCCGGTCGACCCGCCGCGCGTCCCGACGGACAACCCGACCGGCGACCACCTGCGCTCCTTCGACCTGCCCGAGGACTGGCCCGACCTCGCCGAGGGCGGCGCGGTGCTGCGCTTCGACGGTGTGGAGTCCTGCGCCCGGGTCTGGCTGAACGGCACGGACATCGGCGAGTTCAAGGGCTCCCGACTGGCGCACGAGTTCGCGGTCGGGCATCTGCTCAGGCCCGCCGGGAACGTGCTCGCGGTCCGCGTCCACCAGTGGTCGGCCGGCTCCTACCTCGAGGACCAGGACCAGTGGTGGCTGCCGGGCGTCTTCCGTGACGTGACCCTGCTGCACCGCCCGGCGGGCGGCGCCCTCGACTTCTTCGTGCACGCCTCCTACGACCACACCGCGGGCGAAGGCACCCTGCGCGTCGACTCCGACGTCGACGGCCGGGTGACGGTGCCCGCCCTCGGCGTCGACGTCGCCACCGGCGAACCGGTCACCGTCCCCGTCGAGCCGTGGACCGCGGAGACCCCGCGCCTGTACGACGGGGTGCTCACCACCGAGGGCGAGCGGATCCCGCTGCGGATCGGCTTCCGTACCGTGCGGCTCGCGGACGGGCTGATCCAGGTCAACGGCAGGCCGCTGCTGTTCAAGGGCGTCAACCGGCACGAGTGGCACCCGGAGCGGGGCCGCGCCCTCGACCCGGCGACCATGCTGGCGGACGTGCTGCTGATGAAACGGCACAACATCAACGCCGTGCGCACCTCGCACTACCCGCCGCACCCGGCCTTCCTCGACCTGTGCGACGAGTACGGCCTGTGGGTGATCGACGAGTGCGACCTGGAGACCCACGGCTTCACCGAACAGGGCTGGCGGGACAATCCCGTCGACGACGACCGCTGGACCCCGGCGCTGCTGGACCGGGCCGCCCGCATGGTCGAACGGGACAAGAACCACCCGTCCGTCGTCGTCTGGTCCCTCGGCAACGAGGCAGGCACCGGCCGCGGACTGACCGCGATGGCCGAGTGGATCCACGCCCGGGACACCTCACGGCTCGTCCACTACGAGGGCGACCCCGACTGCCGTGACACCGACATGTACACGCGGATGTACGCCTCCCACGCCGAGGTCGAGCGGATCGGACAGGGGCTGGACGGCGGAACCCGCAGGCGCCGCCAACTGCCTTTCATCCTCTGCGAGTACGCGCACGCGATGGGCAACGGACCCGGCGGACTCGCCGACTACCAGCGGATCTTCGAGGCCCACGACCGGCTCCAGGGCGGATTCGTCTGGGAGTGGATCGACCACGGCATCCGGCACCCGGAGCTGGGCTACGCCTACGGCGGCGACTTCGGCGAGGAGCTGCACGACTCCAACTTCGTCTGCGACGGCCTGCTGTTCCCCGACCGGGAGCCGTCGCCCGGACTCGTCGAGTACAAGAAGGTGATCGAGCCGGTGCGCATCGAGGGCGGCCCGTACGGCACCGTCCGGGTGACCAACCGCTACGACTTCGCCGACCTCTCCGCCCTCGCCTTCACCTGGTCGTACGAACGCGACGGCGAGAGCGTCGAGTCGGGCACCCTGTCCGTCCCCGCGCTGGCGGCGGGCGAGTCGGCCGACGTGAAGCTGCCGCAGCCGCCCGAGGACCGGGGGGACGCGGAGACCCGGTGCACGGTACGGGCGCTGCTGGCGGCCGACACCGCGTGGGCGCCGCGCGGACATGTGGTCGGCTGGGGCCAGTTCCCCGTCACACCCCGCATCCCGGTGCCGGTGGCCCCGGCCGAGCGGCCCGTGCGCACGGACGGCCGGATCGCCCTCGGGCCCGCCGTGTTCGACGCCCGCACCGGCCGGCTCACCTCGATCGGCGGCGTGCAGCTCATCGGGCCGCGCCTGGACGTGTGGCGGGCGATCACCGACAACGACGACGGCGCCCCCTGGCAGTCGGACACCCGCCACGGCGTGCTGTGGCGCCAGTTGGGGCTGCACCGGATGCAACACCGGCTGGACGCGGTGGAGCCGGGCGACGACACGCTGACGGTACGCACCCGGGTGGCACCGGCCGCCCGCGAGGTGGGCCTGAACACGGTGTACCGCTGGACCTCGGACGGCCGCCGGCTGCGGCTGACGGTGTCCGTGACCCCCGAGGGCGAGTGGCGGCTGCCGCTGCCCCGGCTCGGCGTCCGCCTCGGCCTGCCCGCCTCGGCCGACCTGGTGCGCTGGTACGGCGGCGGTCCGGGCGAGGCTTATCCGGACACCAAGTCGGCTTCAATGGTGGCCCGTTGGCAGTCCCGGGTGGACGGGATGCAGACGCCGTACGTCCGCCCGCAGGAGAACGGCGCCCGCGCCGACGTCCGCTGGGTGGAGCTCGGCGGCCTGCGGATCGAGGGGGAGCCGGAGTTCTGGTTCACCGCCCGGCGCTGGACCGCCGAACAACTGGACACGGCCGCGCACCTGACGGACCTCACGCCCGGCGACACGGTGTGGGTCAACCTCGACCACGGCCAGCACGGCATCGGCTCGCAGTCCTGCGGCCCGGGCCCGCTCCCGCAGTACTTCCTGCACGCCCGACCCGCGGAGTTCTCCTTCGTCTTCTCCGCGACGGACTGACCGGGCCGGAGTCCGTCACCGCGCGGTCCGGTCCGCCGTGGACCGGTCTGCCGCGGTCCGGTCGGCCGTGGACCGCTCCGCCGCGGTCCGGTCAGCCGTGAACCGGTCCGCCGCGGTCCGGTCCGCGCAGCGGCGTGAACAGCGCGGCGACCGCGACCAGGACACAGGCCGTGCCGGCCGCCAGCCCGACGGGCGCCGTGCCCCACCGCTGCGCCGCCCCGGTCAGGACGACCGCGCCGACCGGGGCGGCCGCGTACTGAAGGGTCCAGAAGGCGGAGGTGACCCGGCCCAGCAGAAGTTCAGGGGTGACCTCCTGGCGCAGCGACATCGAGCAGGTGCCGGCCACGGCCACACAGGCCATGAAGGCCGCGCTCAGGGCCGCGACGACGGGTACCTCCGCCGCCCGGCCCAGCCCGGTGAAGGCGAGCCCGGACAGCGCCACCGCGCCGGTCCAGGTCGGGCCGAAGCCGAACCGGCCGCGGACCCGGGCGACCAGCAGCGAACCGGTGATCGTGCCGAGCGCGCCGACGGCCAGCACGCTGCCGACCGTGCCGTCGTCGTGCCGCAGATCGTGCTTCACGTGGTAGATGACCAGGTCGGTCAGGCCCAGGGTGAGGAAGCTGAAGACGAAGAGGAGGACGGTGAGCGCGCGCAGCACCGGGTGGCCGTACAGGAAGGAGACCCCGGTCCGCAGGTCGCGCCAGAGCCCGGCCCGCTCGTCCGGCCGGTCCGCGCCGCCCCCGGCCCGCCCCCGGAACCGTACGAGGACCATGCAGGCGGCCGACACCCCGAAGCTGGCCGCGTCCACGCCGACGGCCGCCGCCGGGCCCGTCCAGGCGGCCACCAGCCCGGCGCCCAGCGGGCCGAGCACACCGGCCGCGGCGGCGGTCGCGTTCAGCCGCCCGTTGGCCTCGGTCAGCCTGGCGCCCCGCACCAGACTCCGCACGACGGTGACATAGCCGACGGCGAACAGCATGCCGACGGCCTCGCACAACGGCAGGATCGCGTACAGCAGCCAGACCTGCGGGCCGAACAGCCACACCACCGGGATCACCCCGTAGAGCACCATCCGTACGAGGTCGCAGCCGATGAGCAGCCGGCGGCGGTCGACCCGGTCCACCACCGCCCCCGCGAACAGCGCCGCCACCACCGAGGCCGCGCCGCCCACCGCCGTCAGCAGCCCCATCCGCGCGAGGGATCCGGTGGCCTGGAGCACCAGCAGGGGCAGGGCGATCAGCGCGAAGGAGTCGCCGAGGACGGAGAGGGTCTGCGCGGCCCAGAAGATCCCGAAGTCCCGCTGCCGCCACAGCGGACGCACGGCGGCGGGCGGCGGATCGTGCGGCCCGCCGTACGCGGGCCCGGACGGCCCGCCGTGCGGTCCGCCGTGCGTGACCTCGGGCGGTCCGCCGTGTGCCGGCTCGTGCGGTGCGGCTCTGTCGTGCTTGCCGCCGTCGCGGTCCCGCTCGTGTGCCATCCGGCCCCCTGTGCCTCGAAGTCGTCGACCACCGTACGTCCGCCGGCTGCCGGGTCCGCGGGTCGGGCGGTACGGCACGATGAGACCATGCACCGGTTTCCGCCCCGCCGCCGTCCCCTCCCCGACTTCGACCCGCGCCCCGTGCCGACCGGCACGTACCCGCTGTGGGAGGAGGCGCTGGCCGTGGTCAACAGGGACCTGGCCGCGACCCTGCCGGAGCAGGGGGAACTGCGGCTGATGGCGCTGCCCGGTCCGGAGGAGGACGAACCGGAGCAGGTGTACGTGGCGGTGGCCGACGGCAGCTGGCACGGGAACCCGCTGGACCACGACCACGACCGGGACGACCCGGCCGATGTGCTCGCGGACGTCGTCGACGCGGCCCAGGAGTCGGTCGTCGAGCGCCTGTGGCAGGCCTGGCCGCTGTGCGCCGAGCACGGCCTCGGCATGCACCCGCGGGACGTGGACGACCGGATCGTGTGGTGGTGCGCGGGCGGCGGCCGGACCGGGGAGCAGGCCCACCTGCGCGCGGCGGTGGGGGAACTGGGAACGATGTGACGTCCGCGCCGGCGGCATGCCCCACCGTGCCCGGCACGACGTTCACAGTTTCCCCAACTACCCTTGTTCGTCACACTGGTTGACCGCACGCTGAGAACCGTCGCTCCGCGCACCTCGCTCCCCCGGGTGCGCCCCCCATTCCCGGGTGCATCCTCCCCCCACCTCCGACCGGAGACACCCCACCATGAGACGACTCATCGGCACCCTCGCGGCCGCCGCGCTCGCCCTCACCGGCCTGGTCACCGCCGGCTCGGCTCCCGCGGCGGCGGCCGGCACCGGCACCTTCAACGTCCTCACCTACAACGTCGCGGGCCTTCCGGAGGGGCTGAGCTCCGGCCACCCGGCGACCAACACCCCGCTGATCTCGCCGCGGCTGGGCGCGTACGACATCGTGAACGTCCAGGAGGACTTCAACTACCACGCGGCGCTGTACGCGGGCGACAACCACGCCTACCGCACCGCGACCAGTGGCGGGGCCGGGATAGGCGACGGCCTCAACACCCTCTCGGACTACCCGTTCGAGGACTTCCAGCGGGTCAGGTGGAGCGACTGCACCGGCACCAACTGCCTGACCCCGAAGGGCTTCACGCTCGCCCGGGTCCGGCTCGCCGAGGGCGTCTTCGTGGACCTCTACAACGTCCACACCAACGCGGACGACACCGACGACGCGCTGGCCGCCCGCCGCGCCAACATCACCCAGCTGTCCGCCTTCATCCAGGCGAACTCCGCGGGCAACGCCGTGATCGTCATGGGCGACACGAACACCCGGTACACCCGCGGCGGCGACAACATCCGCACGCTGGCCGACGCCAACGGCCTGACGGACGCATGGGTGAAGCTGGTCAAGGGCGGCACCCGGCCGACGCAGGGCGCGGACGCGCTGCTGTGCCCGCCCACGGCGCCGACCGACGACTGCGAGGTGGTGGACAAGATCCTCTACCGGGGCAGCAGGCTGGTGACCCTCGACGCGACCCGCTACCACGACGAGTGGGCGTCGTTCCTCGACTCGGCGGGCGGCAACCTCTCCGACCACTTCCCGCACACGGTCGACTTCTCGTACACCCTGAACTCCGCGCTGAGGGCCAGTGACTTCTTCGGCGGCACGGGCGGCACGGCCTTCGACGACGCCGACGACCTGCCGGCCGCCCTCGCCCCGCGCACGCTGACCCTGCGCGGCGCCGCCCGGCTGGACGCGGTGTCGCTGACGCACGACGGCGGTACGACGCTGGCCCACGGGGGCACCGGCGGCACGGCGGTCGCCCTGACCCTGGCGTCCGGCGAGCACCTCACCTCCGTGACACTGACAGAGGGTCAGAAGAACGGTCAGACACGGATCTTCTCGGCCGCCTTCGGCACGGACAAGGGCCGCGGTCTGACGGCCGGCACGGCCACGTCCGACACGAAGACGTTCACCGCGCCGTCCGGCTGGCAGATCGTCGGCTTCACCGGCCGCTCGGGCGACGAGATCGACAAGCTGGGCGTGGTGTACGCACCGATCGGCTGACCGGCGGCGGCGTGCGGACTGCCTACACTGGGCTGCACCCTGGAGGCTCCGGGTTGCAGCCCAGTGATACGGAGGCAGTACCGCATGGCCCGTGCCGGCCTCACGACCGAGCGGGTCGTCGCAGCCGCCGCCGACCTCGCCGACGAGGCCGGTTTCGAGAACGTGACCGTGTCCGCGCTGGCCCGGCACTTCGGGGTGAAGGACGCGAGCCTGTACTCGCACATCAAGAGCCTCCAGGACCTGCGGACCCGGCTCGCGCTGGCCGCGGGCGGCGAACTGATCGACCGGATCGCGGCGGCCGTCGCCGGGCGCGCGGGCAAGGACGCCCTGACCGCCTTCGCGAACGCCTACCGGGAGTACGCCCTGACCCACCCGGGCCGGTACGCCGCCACCCAGAGCCGCATAGACCAGACCACCGTCGCCGGCTCCCCGGCGCTGCTGCGCACCGCCGAGATCACCTACGGCATGCTCCGCGCCTACGGCCTCGACGAACCCGACCTCACCGACGCCGTACGGCTGCTGCGCAGCACCTTCCACGGCTACTGCGCCCTGGAGGCCGGCGGCGGCTTCGGCGCCCCTCGTGACGTACAGAAGTCCTGGGACCGCGCGATCGACGCCCTGCACGTGGCGCTGGAGCACTGGCCGCACGAGGCGGGCACCCGTCCGACGGGGACCCCGCGCTCCGAGGCCTAGGCGCGGCTCCGCGGCGCCGGGGTGCCGGGTCGCCCCCCGGCGCGGATCCGTACCGGCGTCTCAGGCCGTGCGCTCCGCCGCGCTGCGCTCCACGCAGAACTCGTTGTCCTCCGGGTCGGCCAGCACCGCCCATCCCGTGCCGTCCTCGTTGCGGCGGTCGTCGACCAGCCGGGCGCCCAGCGCGAGCAGCCGCTCGACCTCCTCGTCACGGGTGCGGTCCTGCGGCTGGAGGTCGAAGTGGACGCGGTTCTTGACCGCCTTGGCCTCCGGCACGGTGACGAACAGCAGGCCCGCGCCCTCGATCAGCGCCTCCGGGTCGCCGGGGTGGTCGTCGTCGTGCAGAGGTTGGCCGAGAACCTGGGACCAGAAGCTGCCGAGGGCGTAGGCGTCGGCGCAGTCGACGGTCACATGACGGATCGAGGAAGACATACGGGGATTCTCGTGCCCGCCCGGGAACGGGGCAACGCAGTTAGGGGGCAGCGCTGTTCACTCCCGCACGCGGACCTCCACCCCGCACCCGTCGAGCCGCGCCCGCAGCCGGGGCCCCTGGCTCCAGTCGACGTCCAGCTCCCCTGCCGTGCCGGCCCGTACGGACACCAGCTGCTCCAGTGGTCCGGGGTCCGGCGCGCCGGTCAGCCGGGCCAGCGCCACGAAGAGCGTGTCCCCGTCGCCGGTGACCCCCACGAGCCCGGCGCCGTCCGCCGACCCCCCGGAACCCGCCGGGTCCACGAGGCCCACGGCGGGCAGCAGTTCGGCGCTGATCCCGTCCGGCGCCGCCCATCCGGTCACCCGTACCGGGGTGCCGGGGGCCGCGCCCGTCACCAGATGGGCCCGCACCTCCGCGGCTCCATGGGCGAGCACCAGGCTCGTCACCCGGGCGCCGGAGGCGGTGGTGTGCCGCGAGGCGGCCCAGCCGTCGCCCACGCCCAGCGGTTCGATCCCGGTGCGGCCCGGATCGCCGCCGACGCTCACGCTGTTGTCGTACGACGCCGAGGGCGCCGTCAGCGTCGAGTAGGCGAGGCGGGTGTAGTACGGGTCGTAGCGCACGTCCTCGCTGCCGTGGTTGTGCAGTCGTACCAGTCCGTCCGAACGGGTCGACTGGAGAAGCCAGTTGGGGGCCCGGACCGGGGTGAGCGCGTCGGCGCGCTCGGCCGGGCCGGGTTCCTCGGGCGCCGTCCACACCGGGTGCTCCGGCGGGAGCAGCAGGCCGAGGAAGCCCTTGCTCGCCCAGTACGGGGACGCCGGTCCCGAGTAGCCCTGGAGGACGGACTCGTCGGGGCCGTGCCAGCCGAGCGTGAGCAGCCCGCGCTCGTCGACCGCGCCCCGGTCGAGGAAGTACGTCAGCGCCCCGGAGGCCAGCCTGCGGGTCTCGCCCGGGGTCAGCGGGGTGCGTCCGGTGAGGGCGCCCAGCCAAAGGGGTGCGGCGGTCGCGAAGCGGTAGGTCAGCGACCGGCCCTGGCGCAGCGGCGCGCCGTCGGCGCCGAACAGGCGGGCGTAGTCGGCGAGATGACGTTCGAGCCGGCCTCCGTACAGGTCGAGCAGGCGGGGGTCGTCCGCCAGCCAGGCGTGCAGCACCGGGTAGAGGTGCATGGCCCAGCCGTTGTAGTAGTCGAACTTGCGCCCGTCGCCGTCGGTGTACCAGCCGCCGCCCAGGTACCACTTCTCGATGCGCTCCAGCCCGTGGTCGACCGCCTTGCGGGCGGCGTCCGGCTCGTGGCCGATCTCCTGGAGGAAGCCGCCGACCGTCACCGGGAACAACTCCCAGTTGCAGGGCCAGGGTTCGGCGGTCAGCGCGTCGGCCAGCCACTCAGCGGCCCGCCCGCGCACGGTGTCGTCGAGGCGGTCCCACAGCAGTGGCCGGGTCAGCCGCAGGGCGAGCGCGATCGACGCGGCCTCGACGAGCGGCTGGCCGCGGTCCTCGATCCGGGGCCAGACCCCCGCGACCCCGGCGGCGAGGCCCTCGGCGTAGCGTCCGAGGACGGTCTCGTCCCGGCGGAAGGCGGCCAGCAGCAGCGTACGGGCGTACCCCTCCAGGCCGTCGGAGAGGCGGCCGGACCAGCTCTGGTGGGTGCCGGGCAGGTGGTAGAGGGCGCGGTCCCCGGTGGCGTACGGCTCGACCGCGGCGAGCAGGGTGTCCGCGGCCGCTTCCCAGTGGGCGCGGGTGCAGCCGGTGGCGGGGCTGAGGGTGTGGTCGGGCGGAGGCAGGCGCATCAGGGGTCGGTCTCCTTCCGGCAGGGTCCTGGGGCGCCCCGGTTCCGGTCGGGACACCCCAGGAATTCGGGGCGGGTCGGCGGATCTCATCCCACCCGCACTCTGCCCTGCGGCACCAGATGCTGTGCGCGCAGTTCGTCGCGGACCAGGGCCGCATACACCGTGGCGCCGTAGGCCGAGGTGTGGGTGTTGTCGCGTTTCTCGTCGTAGAGGTACAGCGCCTTGGAGCCCTCGACGCCCAGGGACTCCACCAGTGCCTTCGTCTTCGCCGTCAGGTCGATCAGCGGCACCCCCTCGGCGGCGGCGACCTCGCGGATCACCGCGGGGTGGTTCACGCCGAGGCCGTTGACCAGGAGGGCGATGTCGTTGTCGAGGGTGCCGTCGGAGTTGAACCAGCGCCGGACGACCGGCGTGACGAGGACGGGCCGCCCGCCCTTCTCCCGGATGCCCGCGACCAGGGTCTCCAGGTTGGCCCGGTAGGTCGCCTCGTCGGTGGTCTTGTCGTTGTGGGCGAGCTGGACCAGGACCAGGTCGCCGGGGCGGATCAGCTGCTGGACGGTGGCCCACAGCCGCGGGTCCTCCAGATAGGTGACCGTACTCTCCCCGGAGTCCGCGTAGTTGGCGATGGAGATGCCCGTGCGCAGGTACTGCGGGAGCTGCTGGCCCCAGCCGGTGTAGGGCTCGGCCGGCTGGTCGCAGACGGTGGAGTCGCCGACCAGAAGGATCTGGCGGGGGTGGCGGGCCGGGACGACCCGGATGCCGGCCAGCGCGGGCGCCGTGCCGCCGATCGCCAGGTCGAGCCCCGCGGTGCCGTCGGGGCCGGTCGGTTCGCCCTCGGGGGTGCGGACGTCGACCGTGAAGCCGCTGACGGTCCGGGCGCCGGGCGCCGCCGCCGTCTCCGGGAGGAGGGCGCGCCGGGTCTCGCCGCCGACGCTCGTGCTCGACGCGCTGTCGCCGCCGAGCAGCACCGTCACGTCGTACGTGCCGGGCGGGACGTCGAAGTGACAGGCGGTGGCGGTGCAGTGGTCGAGGCCGAACGGTCGTGGCCCGGCGTGCGCCTGGGCCGGTACGGCGGGCAGGGCGGCGGCCAGCGTCATCGCCGCCGTCACGGCGAGCTTGAAACGTCTCACTTGCGGCTCCTCCGTCTGGGGACAAGGCCTGGCGGCTGGACGGTACCGCTACTGGCAAGCGCTTTCTAGTCCATGGCCAGATTTCGCGCGACCACCAACTGGAGCCATGTGAAAGCCCTTTCGCCAAGTCGATTCAACTGTCACTCTGCCAACCGCACCCGCACCCCCACACCTCCCGGAGGAGGCACCCCCATGCCCGGATCACCGAACGGATCCGTAGGACGCCGTACCTTCGTACTCGGCACCGCGGCCGCCGCCGGCTCGGCCGCCCTCGCCGGACCGCTCGCCGGCACCGCCTCGGCGGCGGGCTTCGGCTGGAGCGACAACGGCTCCGAGTACGTCGTCGACACCGGCGCCAGTCTGGTCTTCAAGGTCAGCAAGACCAACGGCGACCTGACCTCGCTCGTCTACCGCGGCACCGAGTACCAGGGCTACGGCGGCAAGAACTCGCACGTGGAATCCGGCCTCGGCACCTCCACGGTCGGCATCGCCCAGTCCGGCACCACGATCCTGATCTCGGTCACGTACGGCACGCTGAAGCACTACTACGCGGCCCGCAGCGGCGAGAACAACGTCTACGTGTGGACCAACAAGGCCGACACCTCGGTCTCCGCGACCCGGTACATCGTCCGTGTCAGGGCCGGCCTGTTCCTCAACGACGAGCCGGACTCCTACACCTACGCGCCCACCGTCATCGAGTCCGCGGACGTCTTCGCGAAGTCCGACGGCCAGACCCGCGCCAAGCACTACTCCAGGCTGCGCGTGACGGACTACGACTACATCGGCTGGACCACCGGTGGCGTGGGGCTGTGGATCGTGCGCAGCAACCACGAGAAGGCCTCCGGTGGTCCATTCTACCGCTCGCTGCTGCGCCACCAGAGCGCGGACGGCGGCGGCCTGTACGAGATCCTGTACTACGGGGAGAACCAGACCGAGTCCGAGCGCTTCGGCCTCCAGGGCCCGTACGTCATCGCCTTCACGGACGGCGGGGCCCCCTCCTCGTCGCTCTACCCCGGCACCCTGACCACCTCGTGGGCGGACTCGCTGGGCATCTCCGGATACGTCTCCGCGAGCGGCCGTGGCCGGGTCGCGGGCGTCGGCATCACCGGGCGCAACACCGCCTACGCGTACACCGTGGGCCTGGCCAACTCCGCGGCCCAGTACTGGGGTTCGGCGCGTTCGTCGGACGGCTGGTTCTCGATCGCGGGGGTGCTGCCGGGGTCGTACACGCTGACCGTGTTCAAGGGCGAACTCGCCGTGTACACCACGTCGGTGACGGTGACGGCGGGCGGCACGACCACCCTGAACACGATCGCGATCCCGTCCTCCAACGATCCGTCCAACGCGAGCGCGATCTGGCGGATCGGCGACTGGACCGGCTCCCCGGGCGGCTTCAAGAACGCGGACCTGATGACGTACGCGCATCCGTCCGACGTCCGGGCCGCCGCCTGGACCGGGAACGTGGTGATCGGCAGCGGCACGGAGACCTCGGCCTTCCCCTGCTATCTGTGGAAGGACGTCAACAGCGGGATCATCGTGTACTTCAGGCTGACCGCCGCCCAGGCCGCCGCCGCGCACACTCTGCGCATCGGCGTGACGACGGCCTACGCCAACGGCCGGCCGCAGGTCGTCGTCAACGACACCTGGACCTCGGCCGTTCCTTCGCCGCCCACCCAGCCGAGCACCCGTTCGCTGACCGTGGGCTCGTACCGGGGCAACAACCACACGTTCACCTACAGCGTCCCGGCGTCCGCCTGGCTGACGGACACCGGCGCCTACAACACGCTGAAGATCTACGTGGCGAGCGGCTCGGGGACGACGTCCTATCTCAGCGCTGGCACCTCGGTCGACGCGATCGATCTGCTCGCCTGACGTGACCTCATGTCCCGCGTGTCCACTGCTGGTTGCTCGCCCCGTTGCAGGTGTACGTGATGACGGCGGCGGAGTTGGCGGTGGACGCGCCGGACACGTCGAGGCATTCGCCGGTGGCGCGGGCCTTGACCAGGACGTAGCTGCCGGAGGCGGTCACCGACCACTGCTGGGTGGTCGCGCCGGTGCAGTTCTCCTGGGTGACCGTGGTGGCGTTCTCCGTCAGGCACAGGGAACTGCCGCGCCCCACCAGCGCGTAGTAGCCGCCGCCCAGGTCCTTGAACCACCACTTCTGGTTGGTGCCGCCGTTGCAGGTGTACTGGCTGATCGCGGCGCCCTGCCAGAGCGACTGGTTCGGCACGTCGGCGCACTTGGCGCTGTGCCGGGCGACCAGGGTGTTGTACGTGGCGCCGGTGCCGGTCACCGTCCCGGCGGCCGTGTCGACCGTCACCTCCGGGTACCAGGACAGGGACAGCGAGGTCGAGGTCGGGAAGGCCAGCGGCAGCCAGACGTAGCGGGAGTCGTTGACGGTGCCGCCGAAGGAGTCGCCCCAGCGGTCGCCCAGGTAGAGGTAGGCGGTGCCCGAAGTCCCCTGGACGGGAAGGACGTACGCGGTCTGCGAGCCGAACGCCGTGGAGTCGCCGACGTTCGTCATGGCCGTCCAGGGGCCGGACAGCGAGCTCGCGGTGGCGTACTGCTGCTGGTTGGGGCTCCAGCCGGTCGCGCCCGAGGTCAGCATGAAGTAGACACCGCCCCGCTTGAACAGGGCCGGGGCCTCCCGGTGGCCGCCCGCCCAGGGGTTGGCGACCAGGGCGGCGATGCCGGTGTAGTCGGCGGTCAGCCGGTAGATGTGCAGGTCGTAGTTCTCGTTGGCGGCCGAGACCATATAGCCGGTGCCGTCGGTGTCGACGAAGGTGGTGAGGTCACGGGACATGTACGAGCCGAGCGGCTGGAAGCTTCCCTGGTAGGTGTAGCTGCCGTCGACGGTGCTGGAGACGGCGACCGCGGCACGGGCCTGGCTGTAGTCGGTGCCGTTCTCCTTGTGCATCCACATCACGAACTTGCCGGTGGACGCGTTGTAGATCACCTTGGGCCGTTCGATGTAGGCGGTGGCCAGTTCGGCGGCGCTGGACTGGGTGAGGACATGACCGCGGAACTCCCAGTTCTTCAGGTCGGTGGAGCGGTAGGCGTCCACGTACCTGAAGGTGTTGTCGGCGTTGCGGTCCTCGCCGAACCAGTAGTAGGAGGAGCCGACCTTGACGACCCCGCCGCCGTGGGCGTGCACGGCGGCGCCCGAAGTGTCCGTGAACTGGGTGCCGTTGGCGATCGTCTGGGCGGCGGCCCGGGCGTTCGCGGCGGCCCCGAGGACACCGGGGAGGGCACAGCACAGGGCGAGCAGGACAGCGTGGACGCGTCTCATGGGGACTGCCTCTCGGTGGGGGGAACACACGAGACCGTTCGAGATGACGAACGGCATGTGGCATGACGAACGCCGAAAAGGTAAGGGTGGGCTCCGGGGAGGTCAACGGGTCACGCGGGGCGAAAAACGTGGGGGGAATCGGTCGGGGGAATCGGTGGGCGGCCCGGTCCGGGGTGTGGGGCCGGGCCCGTCGGCTAGCGTCGTCCCATGAGCAGCGACCTTCCTGCCCGCACCCTCGCCGAAGCCCTCGCCGCGGGCGCGGTCGTCCTCGACGGCGGGATGTCCAACCAGCTGAGGGCCGCGGGACACGACCTCGGCGGCGCGCTGTGGTCGGCCCGGCTGCTCGCCGAACGGCCCGAGGCGCTCACCGAGGCCCATCTCTCCTACTTCGAGGCGGGCGCCGACGTGGCGATCACTGGCAGCTACCAGGCCACCTTCGAGGGCTTCGCGCGGCACGGCATCGGCCACGAGGAGACCGTCCGGCTGCTCGGACTGAGCGTGGAGCTGGCCCGCGAGGCAGCCCGGCAGGCCCGCGCCCGGGGCGTCGGGCGCCCGCTGTGGGTGGCCGCGTCGGCCGGTCCGTACGGGGCGATGCTCGCGGACGGCTCCGAGTACCGGGGCCGCTACGGCCTGAGCGTCGGCGCGCTGGAACGTTTCCACCGGCCCCGGCTGGAGGCGCTGGCCGCCGCCCGCCCCGACGTCCTGGCCCTGGAGACCGTCCCCGACACCGACGAGGCGACGGCACTGCTGCGGACGGTGCGCGGGCTCGGGGTGCCGGCCTGGCTGTCGTACTCCGTCGCGGGCGACCGCACCCGGGCCGGGCAGCCGCTCGCGGAGGCGTTCGCCCTGGCCGCGGAGGCGGACGAGGTGATCGCCGTCGGCGTGAACTGCTGTGCGCCGCAGGATGCGGACGCCGCCGTCGTCACCGCGGCGCGCGTCACCGGCAAGCCGGTGGTCGTCTACCCCAACAGCGGCGAGACCTGGGACGCCGAGGCCCGCGACTGGACGGGCCGCCCCTCCTTCACCGCCGAACAGGTCCGTGGGTGGCGGGAGTCGGGCGCCCGGCTGATCGGCGGCTGCTGCCGGGTCGGCCCCGAGCAGATCGCCGCGATCGCGCGCACCCTGCATCCCGCGGCCTGGTAGAGCAAGGCGTCGAGCGGGGGGCAGGGCACGGGGGGTCAGTTCCGGCGGACTCCGACCGAGCGACGCAACCTCCGTACGGCCGACCGCAGTTCCGTGCCGCGCGTGAGCCGGCCGGACGGCGGGTCCGCCTCGGGCGCGGATTCCGGAGCGCCGGCATCGGCGGCCCACAGGGCCAGTTCGGCGTCCCGTGGACCGTGGACGACATGGGGGTCGCCGTCGCCGAACAGCTGCACCGGGTGCGTGGCGTCCCAGGCCTGCCACCCCGGATCGCCCTCGACGGCGAACCGCACCCACGCCCGGTGCATCGCGTCGGCCAGTTCCCGCGGCGCGCCCTCGCCCGCGAGCTTGCGTGCCTCCGGGACCTCGCCGGTGTCGAACACGAAGCCGAGCTCCAGGGCGTGACAGGCGCCGAGGCCGGTCCGGCCCGACGGCCACGCGAACTCGTAGACGTACGACGATCCGGGCCGGGCGTCGGCCAGCCGGTGCAGCGGGATCCGCAGCAGGTGGTCGGTGACGAGCTGGCCGACGATCTCGGCGGTGCCCGCTTCGGGGCGCAGGGCGCGGTAGCCGCGCACCACCTCGCCGCCGCAGTGGCAGCGGGCCATGGCGCCGGCCAGGGCGACCGGGCCGAGCCGGTCGACGCGTTCCAGCAGACCGCCCGGCACCAGCCACAGCCGGTACTCGTCCCGGGTCCAGCCCATCAGCAGGTCGGTGTCCCGGGCGACGGTGCCCTCGACCAGGGCCTCCAGGGGATCGCGGGGCACGAGATCGCCGTCGACGACGATGCCGAAGGCGGGTCCGCCGAGCACCGGGCTGCTGAGGCGGCCGGTCTCGGCCTGGGCCCTGAGCAGCACCGCCGGGTCGACGGCGGCGAAGGCCTCGGCGGTCGCGTGGATCTTCAGCCGGGTCGCCATCCGGCGCACCATGCGCCGCACCTTGTCCCGGTCGAGGGCCTCCGGGGGCCCGCTCTGGAGCACGGCCCGCCGGAACAGCCCCTGCGCCTGCGGGGCCGCGATCAGCGCGCCGACGCTGATCGCGCCCGCCGACTGCCCGCACAGGGTCACCCTCCCGGGGTCCCCGCCGAACGCCTCGATCGACTCGTGCACCCAGCGCAGGGCGGCCAGCTGGTCGTGCAGGCCCGGGTTGGCGGGGGCGTCCGGGAACAGTCCGTAGCCCTCGACGCCCAGTCGGTAGTTGACCGAGACGAACACGAGCCCGTCCCGGGCGAAGGGCTGCCCGTCGTACACGGGCACGGCGGAGGAACCGCGGGTCAGCGCGCCGCCGTGCAGCCACACCAGGACCGGCAGCCGGGCGCCGGGGCCGGGCTCCGGTGTCCAGACGTTCAGGTTGAGCCAGCCCTCGCCCGCCACCACCGGATCGGACAGGTACTCCGCGAAGGCCTCCGAGTACGGGGGTTTCGGCGCCGTCGGCCCGAAGGCTCCCGCGTCCCGCACGCCGTCCCAGGGCTCGGGCGGCACGGGCGGCCGGAACCGGAGGAGGCCGACCGGCGGGGCCGCGTACGGAATGCCCCGGAACACCGCGACACCCCGCTCGTATCTGCCGCGTATCGCCCCATGCGGGGTTCTGACCACGGGGTTCGTCCGGTCTGCCGTCATCTGCCCACCAGCCCTTCGCCGCGCTCAGCTCTGTGGAAAGAGCATCACACCGGCGCGCGGTATTCCGCCGCACGAGCCCGTCGCTGGGCCGTTCGGCGTACGTCCTCCCGTACGGGCCCCACCCGGCACACCGGCCACGCGCCGCAGCCGCGGAGCCGCGCGGGACCAGCCCTCGGGGCCTGATCCCGCCGATTGACCCGCCTGCCGCCCGGATCTACGTTGGAGGGCGCTTTTCGGAAAGCGTTTCCTACGAGCCACAGGAGGATCATGCCCAACTCCCAGCCGCCCATGGCCGTGTTCGCCATGGACCCGGTGCACCTCCCGCAGCTCTTCCCGGCATCCCTGCTGGCCCGGCTCCGGCGGACGGCCGTGATCGACCCCGGGCTGGTGGTGCGCGACTTCGCCGATCCCGCCGCCGCGCGGGCCCTGGCGGGGGCCGACGTCCTGATCACAGGCTGGGGCTGCCCCCGGCTGGACGGCGGCGCGCTGGCCGCCGCGCCCCGGCTGCGCACCGTGCTGCACTGCGCGGGCTCGGTGCGCCCGGTGGCCGGGGAGGCCGTGTGGGAACGCGGGATCGCCGTCTCCAGCGCGGCCGGCGCCAACGCGCTGCCGGTCGCCGAGTACACGTTGGCGATGATCCTGCTGGCCGGGAAGGACGCCTTCGCCCGGCGCGAGCGCTACCGCGAGACCCACGCCAAGCCGTCCCCCGCCGAGACCGCGGGCACCGGCAACCTGGGCCGCCGGGTGGGGATCGTAGGCGCCTCGCGGGTCGGCCGCAGGCTGCTGGAGCTGCTGCGCCCGTTCGACTTCGAGGTCCTCCTCCACGACCCGTACGTCGACGCCGCCGAAGCCCGCGCGCTGGGCGCGCAGCCGCTGGGGCTGACGGATCTGCTGCGCCGCAGCGACATCGTCAGCCTGCACGCCCCCGACCTGCCCGAGACCCGGCATCTGCTCGACCGCGAGCGGCTGGCCCTGATCCGCGACGGCGGCATGCTGATCAACACCTCCCGGGGCGCGCTGGTCGCCCCGGACGCCCTCGCCGACGAACTGGTCTCCGGCCGGCTGCACGCGGTCCTGGACGTCACCGACCCCGAGCCGCCGCCCGCCGACTCCCCCCTCTACCGGCTGCCCAACGTGTTCCTCACCCCGCACATCGCGGGCTCGCTCGGCAACGAGCTGGAGCGGCTCGGCCGGGTCGTCGTCGCGGAGCTGGAACGCCTGGCCGCCGGCCTGCCCCTGGCCCACGAGGTGCGCCGGACGGACCTGACCAGGGCCGCCTGACGGCAGCCTCTGCACGGAAGCCGCACGGAGGCCGCACGCGGCGCCGTGCCGGAGGCCGTACGGACGCCGTACGGCGTTCCGGGCGCTCCACGGCCGGGGCGGGCGATTTTCGGCGCAGCCCTTGATCCCTGTCGAGACACACCTAGGATAGCAAGCGCTTTCTGCACACTGGTGTCCAGAGAGGTGGTTCCCGATGGTCCGTACGGGGTCTGCGAGTGCGACGGCCGGACCGACGCTGGCGGTCGTGGCCCGTGAGGCAGGGGTGTCGGTGCCGACCGCGTCCAAGGTGGTCAACGGCCGCGACGACGTCGCCCCCGAGACGCGCCGCCGGGTCACGGAGGCGCTGGACCGGCTCGGCTACGTCCGCCGGCCCCGGTTCGACACCGTCAGGACGCCCCGGCTGGTCGATCTCGTCGTGCCCGCGCTGGACGGTCCACGGGCGGGCGCGGTGCTGCACGGAGTGGAGGAGGCGGCCCAGGACACCGGCCTGGACGTGGTCGTCTCGGCCGACGCCCCCCGGCCGGGGGGCGCGCGGGCGCAGCACGGCTGGCTGGACCGGCTCACCGCGCGCGGCTCGGCCGGCGCGCTGCTCAATCTGGCCGAGCCGACGCCGTCCCAGTACGCCCGGCTCGACCAGCTCCGCATCCCGTACGTGTTGATCGACCCGGCGGCCGAACCACCGCCCGGCGTGGTGTCGGTGGGGGCGGCGAACTGGCAGGGCGGGGTCACGGCGACCGAGCATCTGCTCGCGCTCGGGCACGAGCGGATCGCCGTCATCGCCGGTCCGCGGCGGGCGCTGTACGCCGGCGCCCGGATCGCCGGCTACCGCTCGGCCCTCGTCTCCGCCGGAGTGCGCCAGCGGCCCGAGTACCTGCGCCACGGTCGCTCCGACGAGGCCGGCGCCCGGATCCGGATGCGGGAACTGCTGGAGCTGTCCGAGCCGCCCACGGCCGTCTTCGTCTGCTCGGACCGCATGGCACTCGGGGTCTACCAGGCGCTGGCCGAACGGGACTTGACGGTCCCGTACGACGTCAGCGTGGTCGGCTTCGACGACCTCCCGGAGGCCCGCTGGGCCAGCCCGTCCCTGACCACCGTCCGCCAGCCGGTGGCGGAGATGGCGGCGACGGCACTGCGCCTGCTGGTACGGATGATGGACGGCCACCGTCCGGAGGGCACGCGTACGGAGCTGTCGACGCGCCTGGTGGAGCGGTCGAGCACGGCCCCGCCGCGGAGTTGAGGCCCCGGGTGCGCCGCAGCGGCTGAACAGGTCCGAGCGGGTGGACTCTTGAGTGAGCGGCAGCCGAACGAGCGGCGATCCGGAGGGGCGCGACGGCTGCGTCACGCTCCGTGGCGCCCAGGGCGCGGCATCGCTCACCGGCCGCGGTGCGCCGTCCGGCTCCGGCCTCGCCTCCGGTCGACTCACGAATCCGCTCGGCATACGCTGGATCTGCCGAGGGCGGCCGTGCGGGCCGCCGAACCGACCCCTTTCGGTACCGACGGCCCCGGGCCGTCCTACGAGCCGGCCCCGCGGCCGCTTCCGACGGCCGTGGTCCCGTGCCGGTACATTCCAGCAGGCTTTTCGTCGCCCAAGGCGCCCACGTCGCTCGGGCCGCTCGGGCTGCCCTGCCCCCAGGGAGTCACCATGAAGAATTCCCGTACACACCGCCGTGCCACGGCCGCCGTCGCGGCGGCGCTGATGTGCGCGGGCGCGGTCCTGGCCACAGGCGCCACCGCCCACGCCGCGGGACTGCCCGCCGACATCGGTTCCGGCGACCAGAGCACCATCCTCTCGCAGACGAACACGGTCCGTCAGAACGCAGGCCAGGGAGCCCTGTCCTGGGACGCCGGGCTCGCCCAGGGTGCCCAGGCCTGGGCCGACGACCCCGCGTCCCTGGCGGGCGGCAGCCTGCGGCACGACCTGTCCTTCAACAACGGCGCCGAGAACATATCCGGCTCCGGGCCTACCTCGGCCACCGGTCAGTGGGCCGGCGAGAAGGCCGCCTACGACGCCACGACCGACCACAACACCGACAGCGACGGATACAAGTTCCAGTGGGGGCACTACTACAACATGATCGTGCCGGGATACTCGAGAATCGGCTGCGGCGCGGCCAACGGCATCACGGTGTGCCGGTACGCCTGAACCGCCCGGCCGGACAGGCCGTCGGGCGCCATCGGGGACGGCCGTGCCCCGCCGCGGTGCGGGGCACGGCCGTCCCCGTCGTGAGGCCGCGGGTTCCGTCGGTCAGCCGTCGTGGCCGACAGCCTCGGAACCGGTGCCGGCATCGTGGCCGGCAGCTCCGGAACCGGGGCCGGCGTCGTGGCCGCCGAGCCGTTGCGCCCCGACCAGGGCCTCCACCATGTCCACGGCGCTGCCCTCGTGGTCGCTGCCGGCGGTGCCGCTGCCCTGCTGGACGTTGCCGGACCGGTCGACCTCCAGGATCGAGTCGGCGTGGGAGTTGTCGAGCACGGTGATCAGACTGCCGTCCGCGGCGGCGGGCGCCGTCACCGCGGCCAGCAGGGCCGCCGCGAGAGCGGTGGCCGTGCGCAGCCGCGCACCCGCAGGGCTCACACGCCCACGCCCTGGGGCTCGTCCCGCAGCCGGGCGATGTTGCGCTCCAGCAGTTCCGTGGCGGCCCTGACGCCGACCCCGGTCGCGGTGTCGACCTCGGGCAGCCGGCCGTCCGCCGCCCTGAGGTCGGCCAGCGCGGAGTGCATCGCCTCGTGCGCGGCGAACAGGCACGGCGTGCTGTAGATCGCCACGTCGACGCCCAGTTCGGCGAGTTCGGTCAGCGAGAGCCTCGGGGACTTGCCGCCCGCGATCTGGTTGAACAGCAGCGGCTTGTCCCCCACCACGTCCCGGATCCGGCGGATCCACTCCACGCTGCGGACCCCGTCGACCAGGACCACGTCCGCGTCCGTCGCCGCCAGGGTCTTGGCCCGGTTCAGGATGTCGTGCTCGTCCGTGGCATCGGTACGGGCCACCACGACCAGGTCGCGGCGGGTCGCCAGCACCATCTCCAGCTTGGCGAGGTACTCGTGCAGCGGCAGGACCTGCTTGCCGTCGGCGTGCCCGCAGCGGCGCGGCCGCTTCTGGTCCTCCAGGATCACCCCCGAGGCCCCGATCCGCTCCAGACCCTCCACCACATGGCAGGCGACCTCGGGATCGACGTACCCGTCGTCGATGTCCACCAGGAGGTGGTGCCGCGGGAACGCGCCGCGCAGCCGCTGGACGAACGCCATCATGTCCGGCCAGGCGATGAATCCGATGTCGGGCAGCCCGTAGTGCGAGGCCGCGAAACCGAAGCCCGAGACGAACATCCCGTCGTAGTGGTCGGCGGCGATGGACGCCGAGTACATGTCGTACACGCCGATCAGCGGAGTTGTTCCGGGCCCGGCGATCTGTTCGCGCAACTTCTTGCCGTACGTCAAGGTCCGATTCCTCTCGGGAGTTGGGCACGCTGCCGCGTGCGGGCCGTCGCGACACGACACCCTTTGCCAGGACGAGAGGATCTCTAGGACGGCCCCGAACTCTTCCCTTGGACGGGCTTTGCTCACTCCATCGGCGCAGACGGTTCACCGGAGAAACGTCACTCGTACGCCGACTCGCCGACGCGGGCCGAGGGCGGAGCGGACGGCCGCGCCCGGCCGCAAGGGCCTCGCGCATACGGGGTTGCCGGGCGGAACGGGAAGCGTAGTCTCGGGCGGGATGAACGCCGACGCCCTCGTACCGCTGCTGGACCACCTCGTCCTCGCGACCCCCGATCTGGCGGCGACCGTAGCCGACTTCACCCGGCGCACCGGTGTGACGCCCGCCCCCGGCGGTGTCCATGTCGGGCTCGGCACCCGCAACCACCTCGTCGGGCTGGGCGGCACGAGGTATCTGGAGATCATCGGGCCGGACCCGGAACAGCCCGACGTCCCCGGTCCGCGCCCCTTCGGCGTGGACGCTCTGGCCGCCCCGCGGACGGTCACCTGGGCCATCAGCCCGCCCGACCTGGACGCGACGGTCGCGGCCGCGCGGGCCCATGGCCACGACCCCGGCCCGGTACGGGCGATGAGCCGCCGCCGTCCCGACGGGGCGCTGCTCGAGTGGCGCCTGACCGACGGGACCGCACACCCCTCGGGTCTGGTGCCGTTCCTCATCGACTGGGGCGCCTCGGCCCACCCCTCGGCGTCGGGTCTGCCGGTGACCCCCTTGCTCGCCCTGTCCGCGACCGCCCCCTACCCGGACGCGATCAGACCGCTGCTGACCCTCCTCGGCACGGACCTCGCCGTCGCGCAGGGCCCGGTGGGGATCTCGTTCACGGTGGGGACACCCAAGGGGCCGGTCACCTTCGGCTGAGGCGGTGGGCCGACGGTACGCACGGGGTGCGGGTGTCCGAAGCGTGCGGGTGTCCGAGGCGTGCGGGTGTCCGATTCGTTCAAGACCGGCGTCCGGACCGCCGCCTACGGTTGCCCCATGAGTCCACGATTCGATGCCATCGGGCTGGTCGTCTCCGACATGGCCGCCTCCGTCGCCTTCTACCGCCGGCTCGGTTTCACCATCCTCGAGGGGGCCGAGCGCGAACCGCACGTCGAGATCGGACTGCCGGGCGGGCTGCGGCTGTTGCTGGACACGGAGGACACCGTCCGGTCCTTCCGTCCGCAGTGGCGGGCGCCGTCCGGCGAGGGCCGGGCCGCGCTGGCCCTGCGGTGCGAGGGGCCGGGCGAGGTCGACTCCGTGTACGAGGAGCTGGTGGACGCCGGGTACCACGGCGAGCTGAAGCCGTGGAACGCCTTCTGGGGACAGCGGTACGCCGTGGTGCTCGACCCCGACGGCAACGGCGTCGACCTGTTCGCTCCGCTGGAGGCGGGGTGAGCGGGCCGGACGGGCCGAACGGGCCACGGGGACGCGCTCAGCGCAGCAGTGCGCCCAGCGTCGTACCGGTCAGCTGCCGCACGTCGCGGGCCAGGTGGGCCTGGTCGGCGTAGCCCGCCCGGATCGCCGTCCCGGCCCCGGGGACGCCGTCGCGGGCCAGGGCGAGGGCGCGTTGCAGCCGCAGGATGCGCGCCAGCGTCTTGGGGCCGTAGCCGAAGGCGGCCAGCGAGCGGCGGTGCAGCAGCCGGACCCCCAGACCCAGTTCGTCGGCGGTCGCGGCGACCGTGCGGCCCGCGGCCAGTGCGGCCACCAGACTCGCCGTGACGGGGTCGGGCGGGTCCGTGGCCTCGGCCCGCACCCGCGCGATCTCCTCCAGCGCGGCCCCGGGGTCGGCCGCCGCGTCGACCCGCTCGCACAGTCGCCGTACCGGCGCGGCGGGCCACAGGTCGTCGAGCGCCACCCGCCGGTCGCGCAGTTCGTACGCCGGTACGCCGAGGAGCGCGGGCGCGGTGCCGGGGAAGAAGCGGATGCCCGCCCAGCGCGCGGGCGCGCCCTCGGGGCGGTGGGGCCGGGTGTCGGGACCGGCCACCAGCAGCCGGCCCTCGGTCCACAGCAGGTCCATGCAGCCGTCGGGCAGCACCGGGCGGGCTTCCGACGCCGAGGGGGTGAGGGTCCACACCACCGCGCCGCTCAGCGAGGAGGACCGCCGCTCCACGTACACGGGGGTCAGGCTACGCCGCTCGGTGGGCGCGGGCGGGCGCACCGGCCCGACGTCTGTGCGCGCCGGGCGCACAAACGGTCGTACGAGGCGCACCAGGCACGCCAGGCGCACACACGTACGTGCGAGGCGCTGCCGCCGCGCCCTGACCGGTGGGCCGCGCCAGGCGCGCGGAGTACGCGGCCCGGCGTACGGGCGCATGCGAACAGCGCGCGATCAGGTTCGCGCCCCCGGCTCACCCGGTCCCCTGCGCCGGTCCGCGCCCGCCCCGGCCGTCACTGCGGCGTCGGCGGTTCCTCTCCGTTCCCGTTGCCGCCGTTCGTACCGTTGCCGCCCGTGCCGTTGCCCCCGGTGCCGTTGGTGCCGTTGGTGCCGTTGGTGCCGTTGACGCCGTTGCCCTTCGGGGAGCTCTTCGTGTGGGTGCGCAGGCGTCCCGTGACGTCGTCCGGCGGCAGGAAGCGGGACCAGCGCTCGGGGAACTCGGAGGGCATGTCGGCGTCGTAGAGATCGTCGTCGTCGGGGTCGTCCGGGTCGTGCGTCCGCGCGGCCGACCTGCGGGCGACGTACTCCGCGGCCACCTCCTCCCGCATCCGCTCGTTGGCCGCGCGGGCGGCGGCGGTCGCGGCGGCCGGCCAGACGCGGTCGATGGCGGCGTTGACCGCGGCCCCGACCAGCACGGCGAACGCGGACACACCGATCCACAGCAGGACGGCGACGGCCGCGGCGAGGGATCCGTAGATCGTCGCGCCCTCGATGGTGTTCTGGAGGTAGATCCGCAGCAGGAAGCTGCCGAGCACCCACATGGCGAGCGCCACCAGGGCCCCGGGCACGTCCTCGATCCAGGGCGAGCGCACGGGTACGGACACGTGGTAGAGCGTCGTCAGGAAGGCGACGGACAGCACGATCACCACCGGCCAGTACAGGACCTGCACCACCGTCGTCGACCAGGGCACGACCCGTACCACCGCGTCGGGGCCCGCGACCATCAGCGGCAGCGCGACCGAGCCGATCAGCAGCGCCACGATGAAGAGCAGGAAGGCCATCAGCCGGGTCTTGACGATCCCGCGGACGCCGTCGAGCCCGTACATCACGGTGATGGTGTCGACGAAGACGTTCACCGCCCGCGAGCCGGACCAGAGCGCGAACAGGAAGCCGATGGAGATGACGTCGGGGCGGCCGCCCTTCATCACGTCGTCCAGGATCGGCTGCGCGATCTCCCTGACGCCCCGGTCCGACAGGACGGTGCGCGAGGCTTCCAGGAGATTGCTCTCCAGGCTGCTGATGCTGTCGGTGCCGGTCCAGTCGTCGACGTAGCCGAGCAGTCCGATGAGGCTCAGCAGCAGCGGCGGTACGGACAGCAGCGAGAAGAACGCCGCCTCGGCCGCGAGACCGAGGATGCGGTACTCGATGCAGGAGTTGACGGTGTCCTTCAGAAGCAGCCAGGCGGTCCTGCGCTTGGAGACGTTCCGGTAGAGGGCACGGGCCCGGTGGAGACGCCCGGACGGGCTCTCGGGCTGCTCGGGAGACTGACTTGCTGGCTGCACCCCCTAACGGTATCCGCCGCACACGCATGAGATCACCCCTGGTGTGACGGGCGGACCGGCCGGACCACGACGCCGCTGGGCCCCCTCGCGCCGCGCAACCGGGCAGCAATTCATGGGCAACCCAGAAGAAACCACCGGTAAAATCGAACCATTTTTCTGTCATGTCCGCGTTGGCCGGTTTTATACGTCCGAAAGAACCGGAATCCTTCGGAGCAGTTGCACTGTCCGTTCGGTGAGTTCCCCGGTGGGACGGGTGATCGAGAGAACTCCGAGGTTCGCACGGCGAATGGATGGCCGTTGCGAACGGGTCAATGACCGAAATGCCCTTGACCCGTTCCTGAGTGGCTCGAAAGAATTCTGATTGCATTCGTTGCGCGCTCCGAGGAGGGCTCGGCGCACACGACACGGGGGACAACAGGGGTCTCTGACCAAGACCCGATCCAGCCGCGTTACCCGTGATCCGCGTGGTTCCACGTGGGTCATGCCGTGCTGCACCACGCCATTTTCTGCACGCCAAACATTCACGCGGCCACTCATACATTCTTTCGAACGAATTCCACTCGAACATCTCGGGTCACTTCTGCGCCCAAACACCGGAACCCAGCGCCGCCGCATGCCGGCCGGCGCCATTCCGCCCTTCGCCATTCCACCCTTCGCCATTGCGCCCTTCATTCCGTGCTTACGCCCGTCCTCACGTCCGTCCTGACGTCCGTCCTGACGTCCGTCATTCCTGTCCGGAGAACCGACATGCCGGTATCGCGCTCATTGACGCCCGCGCCGTCACCGCCCCTGGTCGACGGCCGGAACCCCGCCGCGCCGCGGCCGGCCCGGGTCGGGCCGGCCGCCGTGGTCCGGCAGCGGTGGGACGTCACAGGCGTATCGGGGAGCTCCCCCGCTTCGTTGTACGCAGTACCGGCCGCGGCCTCACCGCTCCTCGCCGTCGTGTGGCGCCACTCCCGGGACCGGGGGCCGCTGGAACGCGTGGTCACCGCCGCGACCCGGCGGGCGCGTACCGCGACCACTCCCCCCGTCGTCGACCCGCACCACCAGTCAAACCGCAACAAGGAGCGCACGTGGTGAGCAAGCCCACCGTCAAGGGCACCGTCACCGTCCCGGGCACCGGCCCGGACCCAGGCCTCGCCGTCACCGGCACCAGCACCAGCTTGGAGAGCGCTCTCGCCGAGGTCCTCGCGGGCGTCGTCCGTCGCGACGACGTCCCCGCCGACAGCAACTTCTTCGACGATCTCGGCGCAAACTCCCTGGTCATGGCGCAGTTCTGCGCCCGGGTGCGCAAGCACCCCGATCTGCCCGCGGTGTCCATGAAGGACGTCTACGGCCATCCGACGATCCGCGGACTGGCCGCCGCACTGGCCGACGAGCCCGCCGACGTCCCCGCCCCGGTCGAGGTCCCCGCGCCCCCGCCCGGCAGCACCGTCCGCTACGTCCTGTGCGGCGCCCTCCAGCTCCTGGTCTTCGTCGGGTACTGCCTGCTGACCGGGCTCGTCACCGCCCGCGGCTACTCCTGGATCTCCGACGCCGGCTCCGTGGCCGAGGTCTATGTGCGCTCGGTGGTCTTCGGCAGCGCGGTGTTCACCGGGGTCTGCACCGTGCCGGTGGTGGCCAAGTGGGTGCTCGTCGGCCGCTGGAAGGAGACCGAGTTCCCGGTCTGGGGCCTCGCCTACGTCCGGTTCTGGATCGTCAAGGCGCTGCTGCACGCCAACCCGATGGTCCTGTTCGCCGGCAGCCCGCTGTACGTCCTGTATCTGCGGGCCCTGGGCGCCCGGATCGGCCGGGGCGTCACGATCCTGTCGCACTCCGTCCCGGTCTGCACCGACCTGCTGACCATCGGCTCCGGCACGGTGATCCGCAAAGAGAGCTTCTTCCTCTGCTACCGGGCGCACGCGGGGCGCATCAGGACCGGCCCGGTCACCCTCGGCAAGGACGTGTACGTCGGCGAGAAGACCGTGCTCGACATCGGCACCTCGATGGGCGACGGCGCCCAGCTCGGCCACGCCTCCGCGCTCTACGACGGCGTCGCGGTCCCGGCCGGCGAACACCGGCACGGCTCGCCCGCCCAGCCCACCGACGTCGACTACGTCCGGGTGCCGTCCGCGCCCTGCGGGACCCTGCGCCGCGCCGTCTACGGTCTGGGCGGACTCCTGCAGCTGCTCCTGGTGTACGTACCCGTCGCCGTGGGCGGTACCTATCTGGTGCTCCCCCTGGTGCCCGCGCTCGACCGGCTGACCGACCCGAACAGCCAGGACCTGGACAACCCCCGGTTCTACGTCGAGGCGCTCGGCCTGTCCCTGGTGCTCTTCGTGGGCTTCGTCGGGCTCGGCCTCGCCACCGTGTGCCTGGTGCCGAGGCTGCTGCACCCGCTGGTGCGCCCGGACCGGACCTATCCGCTCTACGGCCTGCACCACTCGGTCCAGCGAGCGATCGCCCGGCTGTCCAACATCCACTTCTTCACCTGGCTGTTCGGCGACAGCTCGTACATCACCGGCTATCTGCGGGCCATCGGCTACGACCTGGGCGAGGTGGAGCAGACCGGCTCCAACTTCGGTTCGGCGGTCGCGCACGAGTCGCCCCACCTGGCCACCGTGGGAAGCGGCACGATGGTCGCCGACGGACTGTCGATCGTCAACGCCGACTTCTCCGCCACGTCCTTCCGTCTGTCGAGCACCGTCATCGGGGCGCACAACTTCCTCGGCAACCACATCGCGTACCCGGCCGGCGGCCGCACCGGCGACAACTGCCTGCTCGCGACGAAGGTGATGGTCCCGCTCGACGGCGAGATCCGCGAAGGCGTGGGGCTGCTCGGCTCGCCGCCCTTCGAGATCCCGCGCACCGTGGAGCGCGACACCCGCTTCGACCACCTCCGCGAGGGCGACGAGCTGCGCCGTCGGCTGACCGCGAAGAACCGCCACAACCTGCGCACGATGGGGCTGTTCCTGTTCCTGCGCTGGCTGCACTGGTGCCTGCTCACCGTGCTCGGCTTCGGTGCCGTCGACCTGTCCGGGCCCCAGGGCACGGCGGGCGGTCTGCTGATCGGGGCCGCCATGATCGTGGCGCTGCCGTTCACCACCGGCTACTGGGCGCTGGTGGAACGCGTGATCGGCCGGTTCCGGCCGCTGCGGCCGAAGCTGTGCTCGATCTACGACCCGTACTTCTGGTGGCACGAGCGGCTGTGGAAGGTGCCGGACCACCACCTCGCGGTGTTCAACGGAACGCCGTTCAAGAACGTCGTCTGGCGGCTGCTGGGCGTCCGGATCGGCCGCCGTGTCTTCGACGACGGCTGCTACATCACCGAGCGCACCCTGACCGCGATCGGCGACGACTGCACGCTCGGCGCCCACACCAAGGTGCAGTCGCACTCGCAGGAGGACGGCACCTTCAAGTCCGAGCACATCACGATCGGCGCCGGCTGCACGCTCGGCACCGGCGCACTCGTGCACTACGGCGTCTCGCTCGGCGACGGCGCCGTGCTCGCCCCCGACTCCTTCCTGATGAAGGGCGAGGAAGTACCGCCGCGGGCGCACTGGGGCGGCAATCCCGCGACGGCCCTGCGCCGCGCGTGACGGAGACGGAGAAGGAAACAACGATGGAGACGATCCCCAGGTGGACCACGGCCCCGGTGCCGGGCGTGGCGACCTACGAAGTGCCGCTGCCCCGGCCGGTGCCGCGGTCCACGCACGTGCCGCCGTCCGAGCAGGTGCCGCCGTCGGAGCACGTGCCGTCGGAGCACGTGCCGTCCGAGCGTGTGCCGTCCGAGCGCGTGCTGCTGGCCGCGCACGCCAAGGTGCTCGCCGCGCTGTCCGGCGAGCACGAGGTGACGACCCGGTTCGTCCCGGCGAAGGGCGAGGAGCCGGTCGCCCACCGGCTGTCCGCCGGTCCCGGCTCGTGGCGGGCGCTGATGGAGAGCGCGGCCCCGGGCGGCGACCCGGCGGCCGAGACGGTGCTCGACCCGTACGGCGTCCACGACGGCGCCGACGACGCCGTACTGCATGTGAGCGTGCACGACGGCCGGCTGCGGCTGCGCTATCGCACAGACGTCCTGGACGACCGGGCCGCCGAGCGCATCGCCGGCTACCACCTCACCGCGCTCGCCCTGATCGACGCCGGCCCCGAGGCCGACCACACCACGCAGAGCCTGCTGTCCGAGAGCGAACTCCATTACCAGCTCACCGAGTTGGCGGGCCCGTCGCGCGAGCTGCCGGACCGCCGGGTGCACGAGCTGTTCGAGGAGCGGGTGGCGCTGCACCCGGACGCGATCGCCGCCGTCGAGGGCGACCGGCAGTGGACGTACCGGGAGCTGGACTCCCGCGCCAACCGGATCGGCCGGGCGCTGCTGGCCCGGGGCCTGCGCCGGGAGGGCGTGGTCGCCGTCGTCATGGAGCGCGACCTGGAATGGATGGCGGCCGTCCTCGGGGTGCTCAAGGCGGGCGGGGTCTACCTGCCCGTCGAGCCGCACTTCCCGGCCGAGCGGATCGCGGCCGTCCTGTCCCGGGCCGGCTGCGAACTCGTCGTCGGCGAGCGGGGCAGCACGGACACGCTCGACCGGGCGGCGGTGGACGCCCGGACCGTCCTGGTCGACACCGTGTGGGCCGAGGTCCACGACGACAGCGCCCTCGGCGTCGAGGTCGACGCCGGCCAGCTCGCGTACATCTACTTCACGTCCGGCTCCACCGGCGAGCCCAAGGGCGCCATGTGCGAGCACGCGGGCTTCCTCAACCATCTCCTCGCCAAGATCGACGACCTGGGGATCGAGGCCGGGCAGACGGTCGCGCAGACCGCGCCGCAGTGCTTCGACATCTCGCTGTGGCAACTGCTGGCGGGGCCGGTGGCCGGCGGGCGGACACTGCTGGTCGGCCAGGAGACGATCCTGGACGTGCCGCTGTTCGTGGACACCCTCCAGCGGGCCGGGGTCCATGTGCTCCAGGTCGTGCCGTCGTATCTTGACGCGGTGCTGGCCGAGTTGGAGCAGCGGCCGCGCGAACTGGCCGACCTGCACTGCGTGTCGGTCACCGGGGAGGCGGTCAAGAAGGAGCTGGTGCAGCGCTGGTTCGCGGCGCGGCCGGGGATCCGGCTGGTCAACGCGTACGGGCTGACGGAGACCTCGGACGACACCAACCACGAGGTCATGCGCGCGGTGCCGGAGCAGACGCGGGTCCCGCTCGGGCGGCCGATCGCGAACGTGCGCGCGTACGTCGTCGACGCCGGGCTGGCGCCGGTGCCGCTCGGGGCGCCCGGCGAGATCGTGTTCTCCGGTGTGTGCGTGGGACGGGGGTACGTCAACGATCCCGAGCGCACCGCCGCCGCGTTCACCGCGGACCCGTACCGCCCGGGCGAGCGGCTGTACCGCAGCGGCGACCACGGGCGCTGGCTGCCCGACGGGAAGCTGGAGTTCCTCGGGCGGCGCGACAGCCAGGTGAAGGTGCGCGGCTTCCGGATCGAGCTCGGCGAGGTCGAGAGCGCGCTGCTGCGGGTGCCCGGGGTCCGCGACGGCGCGGTGGTGGTCGTCCGGGGTACCCGCCTGGTGGCGTTCTGCACCGGTGCGTCGCCGGTCGAGGCGCGGGCCGTCCGGGAGCGGCTGGCCGCGTCGCTGCCCGCCTACATGGTCCCCTCGGCCGTCCACTGGCGGGAGCGGCTGCCGCTGACGGCGAACGGCAAGATCGACCGCCGGACGCTGGGCGTGCTCGCCGAGCAGCTCGGCACGGTCGAGGGCGGCCCCGACACCCCGGACGAGCACCGGATGGCCACCGCCTGGTCGCAGGTGCTCGGCATCCCCGCCGACCGGATCGGCCGTCTGGACGACTTCTTCGACCGCGGCGGCACCTCGCTGGCCGCGGTACGGCTGGTGATCGCGCTGGACCGGGCGGTCACCCTCAAGGACGTGACCCGCCATCCGGTCCTCGCGGATCTGGCGGTCCTGCTCGGCCCCACGGCGTGAGCAGCGGTGACCGCCCGCCGCGCCCCCTGTCCACCCCCGCACAACCGCTCATTCGCACCACCGAAAGGAACCACGAGATGACGTCCTCATCTCCCCTCGTCCTGCCGGGCCTGTCGCAGGCCCCGGGCAGTCCGCCGCTGCTGCACGCCGACCCCGGCGGCGACCCGGTCGCCTGGGCGGAGGCACACTGTGACGCGCTGCGGGCGGTCGTCGCCGGGCAGGGACGCGTGCTGGTGCGCGGTCTCGGCCTGGGCGACCCGGACACCTGCGCGGCCGTCTTCCGGCGGCTGACCGACACGTTGATGCAGGACCGGGAGCCGTTCGCGCCGCGCCGGACGTACGGGGACGGCGTGTACTCCTCCACCAAGTGGCCGCCGAACCAGCAGATGTGCCTGCACCACGAGTTGAGCTACGCCGACGAGTTCCCTGGCCTGCTGCTGTTCGCGTGCCTGGAGGCGCCGGCCGAGGGCGGCGCGACCCCGCTGGCCGACGCCGCGGCGGTTCTTCAGGCGCTGCCCGCCGAGCTGACCGAGCGGTTCGAGAAGGAGGGCTGGACGCTGGCCCGGACCTACCACGACGAACTGGGGGCGTCGGTCGCCGAGGCGTTCGGCACCGACGACCGGGCCACGGTCGAGCGCTACTGCCGGGCGCACGGCATCGAGTTCGCCTGGCAGGACGACGGCGCGCTGCGCACCCGGCAGCGGCGCGGCGCCGTGCTCACGCATCCGGCGGACGGCAGACGCTGCTGGTTCAACCAGATCTCGTTCCTGAGCGAGTGGACGATGGAGCCCGAGGTACGCGAGTACCTGATCGACGTCTACGGCCCCGAGGGGCTGCCCTTCAGCACCCGGTTCGGGGGCGGGGACCCGGTCGGTGAGGATGTCGTGCGCTGCATCAACGAGGTGTACGAGGCCCACACCGTGCGCGAGCCGTGGCAGTCCGGCGATCTGCTGCTGGTCGACAACATCCGCACGGCGCACGGCAGGGAGCCCTTCACCGGACCGCGCGAGGTGCTCGCCGCGCTCGGCGACCCGGTCCGGCCGGTCGGCCACGCGCCGACCGCGATGGAGAACGAGGTGGGAACGGTATGACGACGACACCGGACCGGATCGACGCGCCGGAGTTCGCGGTCATCTCCGGAGAGCAGGTCCAACGGGCCCTGCACGGACGGGAGCCCGAGGTCGGGCGGCTGGTGGAGGAGGTCTACCGACTGCACGGGGAGGGCGAGTCGGTGAACCCGCCCTCGTACTTCCTGCGCTTCGAGGACCGCCCGTCGGCGCGGATCATCGCGCTGCCTGCCTCGCTCGGCGGCCCACAGCGGGTCGACGGGCTGAAGTGGATCTCCAGCTTCCCGGAGAACACCCGCTCGGGGCTGCCGCGCGCGTCCGCGGTGCTGATCCTCAACGACCCCGTGACCGGCTATCCGTACGCCTGCCTGGAGAGTTCGGTCATCAGCGCCACGCGCACGGCGGCCTCGGCGGCACTGGCCGCGGACCGGCTGAGCAGGTCCCGGCCGCGTCCGGCGCGGGTCGGCTTCGTCGGCACCGGGCTGATCGCCCGCTATGTGCACACCCATCTCACGGCGACGGGCTGGGAGTTCGAGGAGACGGGGGTGCACGACCTGTCCGCGGACAGCGCGGCGGGTTTCCGCGGCTATCTGGAACGGTCGGGGACGAAGGGCCGGATCACCGTGCACGACAGCGCGGAGTCCCTGGTCCGGTCGAGCGATCTGCTGGTCTTCGCCACCGTGGCGGCTCAGCCGCACGTCCACGACCTGGCCTGGTTCGCGCACCATCCGCTGGTGCTGCATGTGTCGCTGCGCGATCTGGATCCGCGGATCCTGCTCGCCTCGGCCAACTTCGTCGACGACGTCGAGCACTGTCTGAAGGCCGACACCTCACCGCATCTGGTCGAACGCCTCACGGGGAGCCGGGAGTTCCTCGACGGCACGCTGCACGACGTGCTGACCGGGCGGGCGGAGGTCCCGGCGGACCGGACGGTGGTCTTCTCGCCGTTCGGGCTGGGCGTGCTCGACCTCGCGGTCGGCCGGTTCGTCCACGACGAGATGGTCCGGCTGGGCGAACTGCGCGTCGTCGACGGTTTCTTCCACGAACTGCGCCGGCACGGATGACCGGCGGGGCATGCAGCGGGAACAGGGGGACAACATGCCCGTCATCTCCGATCCCTCGGAGTTCAACGAGGAGGAGCTCTACGTCGACCTGCGGGCCGCGCTGGAGCTTCCGCTCTACCTCAAGTGCGAGGGCTTCAACTTCGCCGGGTCCGTCAAGCTGAAGGCCGCGCGCGAGATGGTGGACGCCGCCGAGCGCGCCGGCGTCCTGCGGCCGGGCTCGGTCCTGGTCGAGTCGTCGTCCGGGAACCTGGGCGTGGCACTGAGCGTGATCGCCGCGAGCCGGGGCTACGGGTTCCTGTGCGTGACCGACGCGCGGTGCAACCAGCCGACCATCCGGCTGATGGAGACGCTCGGCAGCCGGGTCCATGTGATCCGGGAGCCCGACCCGGTGAACGGCCTGCTGGGCGCCCGGATCGCGTACGTGCGGGCGCTGTGCGCCTCGGACGAGCGGTATGTGTGGCTCAACCAGTACACCAACCCGGGCAACTGGCGGGCGCACTACCGCACCACCGCGCCCGCCATCGCCCGTCGCTTCCCCGACCTGGACGTGCTGTTCGTCGGCGCCGGCACCACCGGCACGCTGATGGGCTGTGCGCGCTGGTTCTGGCAGTGGCGGCGGCGGGTGCGGGTGGTCGCCGTGGACAGTGTCGGTTCGGTGACCTTCGGCGGCGCCCCGGCCCGCCGGATGATTCCGGGCCTGGGCGCGAGCGTACAGCCGCCGCTGCTCGACACGTCGTACGTCGACGACGTGGTCCGGGTCGAGGAGCGGGACACCGTGCGCACCTGCCGTCGGCTGGCCGCGCGGGGTTTCCTGTTCGGCGGCTCCACCGGCACGGTCGTCAGTGGCGCCGGACAGTGGCTGGCGCAGCACGGCCGCCCCGGTCTCACGGCCGTCGGTATCGCCCCCGACCTCGGTGAACGCTATCTGGACACGGTGTACTGCCCTGGCTGGCCGGAGGAGGCGCTGACGGAGGACCCGTTGGAGACCGCGCTGTCCCGGCTGGGCTGACCGGGACCGGAACGCCGCCCGCCCCGCCCGCCCCGCCTGCCCTGCCTGCCCGGCCCGGACTGCCGTGTCTCGGCGGTCCGGGCCGGCGGGGCGGGCGGTAGGTTCCGGGGTATGGCAGGCAGGACGCACTCCGTGACCAATCAGCCCCCGCCCCTGACCGGGTACGACGTCTACTCGGCCGACCGGGCGCTGGCCGAGGCGGTCGAACGGCACGTCGACCCGGCGGTGCTCGACGAGGCACGCGACGAACTCGCGTCGCTGGGCCGGTCCGCCGGGTCGGCGCAGGTCCAGGAGTGGGGGGTGCAGGCCGACACGAACCCGCCGCGGCTGCGCACCCACGACCGCTACGGCAACCGGATCGACGAGGTCGACTTCCACCCGGCCTGGCACCGGCTGCTCGGCAAGGGTGTCGCTGCGGGCCTGACCGGGGCGTGGACGCGGCCGGGCGGGCATGTGCGACGCGCGGCCGGTTTCCTGGTGTGGACGCAGGTCGACGCCGGGACCGGCTGCCCGCTGTCGATGACGCACGCGGCCGTCCCGGCCCTGCGCCACGATCCGGCGCTCGCCGCCGAGTGGGAGCCGCGGCTGACGTCCACGCTGTACGACCGGACACTGCGGCCCGCCGGACAGAAGGCGGGCGCGCTGTTCGGGATGGGCATGACCGAGAAGCAGGGCGGCAGTGACGTCCGGGCCAACACGACGGCCGCGGTGCCGCTCGCCGAGGCCGGCACCTATGCGCTGACCGGGCACAAGTGGTTCTGCTCGGCGCCGATGTCGGACGGGTTCCTGGTCCTGGCGCAGGCTCCCGAGGGTCTGACCTGCTTTCTCGTGCCGCGGGTGCTGGCGGACGGCACCCGCAACGTGTTCCTGCTCCAGCGGCTCAAGGACAAGCTGGGCAACCGGTCGAACGCCTCGTCCGAGGTCGAGTTCGACGGGACCTGGGCCCGTCGGGTGGGTGCGGAGGGACAGGGGGTGCGCACCATCATCGAGATGGTCGCGGCCACCCGGCTGGACTGCGTGCTGGGTTCGGCGGGGCTGATGCGGCAGGCCGTGGCGCAGGCGGTGCACCACTGCACCTACCGGGAGGCGTTCGGCGGGCGGCTTCTGGACAAACCGCTGATGCGCAATGTTCTGGCCGATCTCGCGCTGGAGTCGGAGGCGGCGACCACGCTGGCGCTGCGTCTGGCGGCCGCCTGCGACGACGGGGGCGAGCAGGAGCGGGCGCTGTTGCGGATCGCGGTGCCGGCGGCGAAGTTCTGGGTGACCAAGCGGTGTGCGCCGGTGGCGGTGGAGGCCGCCGAGTGCCTGGGCGGCAACGGGTACGTCGAGGAGTCGGGCCTGCCCCGGCTGGTGCGCGAATCGCCGCTGAACTCGGTCTGGGAGGGCGCGGGCAACGTCCAGGCGCTGGACGTGCTGCGGGCGCTGCAGCGGGAGCCGCAGGCGCTGCACGCCTACCTCCAGGAGGTCGGGCGGGCGCGCGGCGCCGATCACCGGCTGGACCGGGCGATCAAGGACCTGCTGACCGAACTCGCCGATCTGGAGGGCATCGAGGGCCGGGCCCGGCGGCTCGCGGAACGGCTGGCGCTGGTGCTCCAGGGGGCGCTGCTCGTGCAGTACGCGCCGGCCGAGGTCGCGGACCTGTTCTGTGCCTCCCGGCTGGGCGGCGACTGGGGCGCGGCCTTCGGGACCCTGCCGTCCACCCTGGACCTGGCGGCGGTGGTGGAACGCGCGCGGCCGCTCGGCTGACCTGCGGGTCCGGCAGCGTATGACCGCGGGGGTGGTGCTGCGCCGACACGGCACCACCCCCGCGAGGTTGGCCCTGCGAGGCCAGGAACGCCGCTCGGGACGGCGTGCGTCAAGTTTCGAACAAAGCATGGAGGTGCACCAGGGTTGCAGGGGGTTGCAACTTGCGGGCCGGTGTGTCCGGAGTCAGCCCCTCCGTCGCCTTCGGGCGGCATGATGTGACGCACCGCCCGAACCGGCGGAACAGGACCGGAAACCGTCGGCCGCGGGGCTTGACTTTTCCGGTGGTCGTAGGAGTTTCCCGGGGGGCCCAGTGGCGTACTCGCCGAAGAACATGACGCAACTCGCCTCCGTCGACGCACATCGTGCCGCGCGGATGCTCAGCGACATGCGCGAGGCCGCTCTCGCCGGGAAGCGCGCGCCGATCGCTCCCCGGCCGGTGATCGAGCAGTCCTGGCGGCGCATGGTGCGCAGCGGGGTCGACCCCGAGCACGACTTCAGATCCGGTCTGCTCGGCGCCGACGAGGTGCAGCGGCGGCGCGAGGAGTCACCGCTGCGGCACGTCCTGCCGGTGCTGCGCGAGGGACTGCTGCAGTTCGCGGACGTCACCCGGCACATCATGGTGATCGCCGACGCGGAGGGCCGGGTGCTGTGGCGCGAGGGCTGCTCGCCGGTGCTGCGCAAGGCCGACGAACTCGGGTTCGAGCTGGGCGCGGACTGGCGCGAGGACGTGGTCGGCACCAACGGGGTGGGCACCCCGGCGGTGGTACGCCGTCCCGTGCAGGTGTTCGCCGGTGAGCACTTCGTCCGCAGTCAGACCAGCTGGACCTGTACGGGGGCGCCGATCTCCGATCCGCGCGACGGCCGGCTGCTGGGGGTGGTGGACCTCAGCGGCCCGCTGGAGACGATGCATCCGGCCACGCTCTCCTGGGTCGACACGGTGGCCAAGCTCGCCGAGTCCCGGCTGCGCGAGCTGCACCAGAACTCGCTGGAGCAGTTGCGCGCGGTGGCGGCACCGGTGCTGGCGCGGCTCGGCGACCGGGCCGTGGTGGTGGACCGGGACGGCTGGACCGCGGCCGTGACGGGGATGCCGTACACGAGCCGGATCGCCCTGCCCAAGTCCTTGGCGGCGGGCCGCCGGTGGTTCCCGGCGCTCGGGCTGAGCGCGGTGGAACCCCTGGCCGGCGGCTGGCTGGTGCGGCCGGCCGCGGAGCCGGAGCCGCGGGCGGCCACCCGGATCGTGCTGGATCTGGGGCGGCCGCGCGGCTGGACGGTGACGGTGTCCGGCAGCGCGGGTTCCTGGACCCATGAACTGAGTCCCCGCCATGCCGAGTTGCTCTATCTGCTGGCCGTGCACCGCTCGGGGCGCAGTGCGGCGGGCCTGGCGGCCGACATGTTCGGCGACCCGGCGCGCACGGTGACCGTCCGGGCCGAGATGTCGCGGGTGCGGAGGTACTTCGGAGGGTTTCTGGAGCACCGGCCGTATCGTTTCTGTGAGGACGCGGCCGTGGAGGTCCTGCTGCCCGGCGACCCGCGTGACCTGCTGCCGCACTCCACCGCACCGGCGGTGACGAAGGCCCGGGAGTCGGCCGCCCTGACCTAGTGGCGCCACACTGGGACGCGTTACGGCCTTACCGCATATGCCGCGTCCGCAGGTGTCTTCCGCATATTTGCGAGGTCTTCGTCCCCGGCAGTGTCCGGCTGTCGTAGCATCCCTTGCACGGGCCACCCCACCTGCTCCTCGCTCAACGTACCGGTCGACAGGCGCAGTTGGTCCGCCTCGGGAGGTCTGATGAAGCAACGTGGCAGGCACCGCCGACGCAGGCGAGGGCGGGCGCTGCGCGCGTTCCTGTCCGGAGCGGCCCTCGCGCTCACCGCCGCGGCCACCATGATCAGCGCCTCGCAGGCCACGGTCGCCGACGACCCCGGGGCGCTCAAGCCGCTCACCTCGACGGCCGAGACGGCCCGGCTGCGCCTGACGGAGAACCTGGTGCCGTCCGCCGACCTGCGCCGGCTCGCCGACGGGATGGGCCGGCCGGTCGGCGTCACCGCCGTCCTCGCCGGGGCCGACCACACCCTGCGCGGCGCGGCCGACTGCACGTCCGACGAGAAGCAGGCGCTGCCCGTCGCACCGGCGGCCACCCGCGCGTACTGCTGGAACGCGGCGGACACCGACGGCTGGCGGCCCGGCGCGGTCACCACCTCCGGCGACGCCGACGACGACGGCCGCTGGGGTGCGCACCGCGTGATCCTCTCCGGCTGGACGGGCCCCGGTGGCGCGGTCGGCGAGCGCGGACCGGCCCGGGTCGCCTTCGTGGACGCCGACGACCTGGACCACCTCAGCTACACCTGGGTCCTCCTCGCCGTCCCGGTCGACGGCGGCCGTGACTACCGGGGGCTCACCTCCCATGTCTCGGGCATGGTCTGGTACGAGGACAAACTGCTGGTCACCGCCGACGACGGCGACCGGGCCGCGCTGTACGTCTACGACATGAACCGCGTCCAGCGCGCCACGGTCGAGGCGGAGACGGTCGGCCGGGTGCCGGGCGGCTGGTCGGCGCACGGCTGCCGGTACGTGCTGCCGGCCGTCGGCTCCTACCGGCTCGGCGGCGCAGATGGCACCCCGCGCCCCGGCGCGATCTCGCTGGACCGCAGCACGGTGCCGGACAGTCTGGTGGCCGGCGAGTGGACCTCCGACGACGACCCGGGACAGGCCCGTCTGTGGCGCTACTCCTTCAGCACGGCCCCCGGGCGCTCGGGGCTGCTCGCCGCCGACGCCGCGGGCCGCGTACCCGCGGCCGAGGCCTACCGGACGAAGATCTCCGAGGTCCGGGGCGTGCTGTCACTGGGCGCGCACTGGTATCTCAGCCGCGCGGCCGACGACGGCGACGGGCCCGGCGGCCTGTGGCGGCAGGACACCGACGGCGCGCGGGCCACCCGGTGCGGATCCGAGGGCGGACGCACCTGCTGGAGCCCGCGGACGGAGTCGCTGTCCTACTGGCAGGAGACCGGCGAGGTCTGGTCCCAGTCCGGCCGGATGCTGTTCGCACTGCCCCTGACCTCGATCGACAGATCCCTGGACTAGATGATTCCCTGTCCGGTATGACGAACATCCCCGTGACCACCTGGTCCCTGGAGCAGACCGCGCCGACCGACGTCCTGCCCGCCTCCGCGCCCGAGGGCGACGTGCGGATCCTGCGCGCGGAGGTTCCCTCGCCGGAGTTCAGCCGCTTTCTGTACGCCTCGGTCGGCGGGGACATCCGCTGGATCGACCGGCTCGGCTGGCCGTACGCGCGCTGGCGCGAGCACCTGGACCGGCCGGGCGTGGAGACCTGGGTCGCCTACGACCACGGCACACCGGCCGGCTACGTGGAGCTGGAGCCGCAGGACGACGGGGTCGTGGAGATCGTCTACTTCGGGCTGATCCAGGCCTTCCGCGGCCGCCGGATCGGCGGACACCTGCTGGCGTACGGCGCCGCCCGCGCCTGGGACCTCGCCGAGCGCTGGCCGGGGCTGCCGGAGACCAAGCGGGTGTGGCTGCACACCTGCAGCCTGGACGGCGAACACGCCATGGACAACTATCTGCGCCGGGGCTTCAAGCTGTTCGACACCAAGGTCGATGAGCAGCCCGAGGTGACCTCGCCGGGCCCCTGGCCGGGCGCCCATCCCGCCTGACCTGCGCTGACAAGACAGCGCGCACAGCATGTGACCGACGACACCCTGGTTCCACGATGTGGGACCAGGGTGTCCGCATGACGGACGAAGCTGGACTGTGTCCAGAACGCCGTGACACGCTTCCGTCATGTCTGGAACTGGAATTGCCTTGGTGAGTCGGCGGCACGTCGACCTCGGCCGCATGTCCAGCGCCATCTGTCCGGCGGGCTGACGAGCCGCAGCGCCGCAGTTTCCCGCTTTGGTCTTTCCCTGCGCAGAGCCGCGCACCAAACGCTTCCGTGCGCCCGAACGCACTGGTCAGAGCCGCTTTCCGCCTGTCTTGAAGGACGTAGAACCATGGCCGCCACCCCGCAGAACCCTGCTGCCGCCGCGCCCCGCCGCAAGGTGAGCCGTCACCGCGGCGAGGGTCAGTGGGCCGCGGGGCACTTCACCCCGCTCAACGGCAACGAGCAGTTCAAGAAGGACGACGACGGTCTCAATGTGCGGACACGCATTGAGACGATCTACTCCAAGCGAGGGTTCGACTCCATCGACCCCAACGACCTGCGCGGCCGGATGCGTTGGTGGGGGCTGTACACCCAGCGCAAGCCCGGGATCGACGGCGGCAAGACCGCGGTCCTGGCGCCGGAGGAGCTGGACGACTCGTACTTCATGCTGCGCGTGCGCATCGACGGAGGCCGGCTGACCACGCAGCAGCTGCGGGTGATCGGTGAGGTCTCGCAGGAGTTCGCCCGCGGTACCGCGGACATCACCGACCGGCAGAACATCCAGTACCACTGGATCCGGATCGAGGACGTGCCGGAGATCTGGAACCGCCTGGAGGCGGTCGGCCTGTCCACCACCGAGGCCTGCGGTGACACCCCCCGCGTCATCCTCGGCTCACCCGTGGCCGGCATCGCCGCGGACGAGATCATCGACGGCACCCCGGCCGTCGAGGAGATCCACCGCCGGATCATCGGCAACAAGGACTTCTCCAACCTGCCCCGCAAGTTCAAGTCCGCCGTCTCCGGCTCGCCGTTGCTGGACGTGGCGCACGAGATCAACGACGTCGCGTTCGTCGGCGTGCACCACCCCGAGCACGGCCCCGGCTTCGACCTGTGGGTCGGCGGCGGTCTGTCGACCAACCCGAAGCTCGGCGTCCGGCTCGGCGCGTGGGTGCCGCTGGACGAGGTCCCCGACGTCTACGAGGGCGTCATCTCGATCTTCCGCGACTACGGCTACCGCCGGCTGCGCAACCGCGCCCGGCTGAAGTTCCTGGTCGCCGACTGGGGCGCGGAGAAGTTCCGCCGGGTGCTGGAGGACGAGTACCTCCGGCGCGAACTGACCGACGGTCCCGCCCCGGCCGAGCCGGCCGCCCGCTGGCGCGACCACGTCGGGGTGCACCGCCAGAAGGACGGCCGCTTCTACGTCGGCTTCGCACCGCGCGTCGGCCGGGTGGACGGCACGACCCTGACGAAGATCGCCGAGCTCGCCGAGGCGCACGGCTCGGGCCGGGTGCGTACCACCGTCGAGCAGAAGATGATCATCCTCGACGTCGAGGGCGACCGGGTCGACTCGCTGGTCGAGGGCCTCCAGGCGCTGGACCTGACCGCCCAGCCCTCCCCGTTCCGGCGCGGCACCATGGCCTGCACCGGCATCGAGTACTGCAAGCTCGCCATCGTCGAGACCAAGGCCCGCGGCGCCTCGCTCATCGACGAACTGGAGCGCCGTATCCCGGAGTTCGACGAGCCGATCACCATCAACCTCAACGGCTGCCCGAACGCCTGCGCCCGTATCCAGGTGGCGGACATCGGTCTCAAGGGCCAGCTCGTCGTCGACGCCGACGGCGAACAGGTCGAGGGCTACCAGGTGCACCTCGGCGGCGCCCTCGGCCTGGAGTCCGGCTTCGGCCGCAAGGTCCGCGGCCTGAAGGTCACCGCACAGGAACTGCCCGACTACGTCGAGCGCGTGCTGAAGCGTTTCCAGGCCGAGCGCAAGGACGGCGAACGGTTCGCCGCCTGGGCCGCCCGCGCCGACGAGACCTCGCTGTCATGAGCGCGGCGAGCGAGACAGAGGACGTCCGATGAGTGAGCGCGCAGCCCCCTTCTACTGCCCCTACTGCGGCGACGAGGACCTGCGTCCGAACGAGGCCGGTCACGGCGCCTGGGAGTGCGCGTCGTGCAACCGCGCATTCCAGCTGAAGTTCCTCGGGCTGCTGGCCCGGGGCCTTCACGACTCCAACGCCGAAGGGGAAGACAGGACATGACGACCACTCGGCAGACGCGCACGGCGGCCGAGCTCAGGGCCCTGGCCGAGCAGGCGGGCCGCGACCTGGAGGACGCCCCCGCACTGGAGATCCTCCGGTGGGCGGTGGACACCTTCGGCGACCGCTTCTGCGTCACCTCCTCCATGGAGGACGCGGTGGTCGCACACCTCGCGTCCCGTGTGAAGAAGGGCGTGGCCGTGGTCTTCCTCGACACCGGCTACCACTTCCCGGAGACCATCGGCACCCGGGACGCGGTCGAGGCCGTGATGGACGTCGACGTCATCACCCTCACCCCGCGCCAGACGGTCGCCGAGCAGGACGCGCAGTACGGGCCGAAACTGCACGACCGCGACCCCGACCTGTGCTGCAGGCTCCGCAAAGTCCAGCCGCTGGAAGCGGGCCTGACGGAATATCAGGCCTGGGCGACCGGCCTGCGCCGCGACGAGTCCCCGACCCGGGCGAACACCCCGGTCGTCGGCTGGGACGAGAAGCGGCAGAAGGTCAAGATCTCCCCCATCGCCCGCTGGAACCAGGACGACGTCGACGCCTACGTCGCCGAACACGGCGTACTGACCAACCCGTTGCTGATGGACGGCTACGCCTCCGTCGGCTGCGCCCCCTGCACCCGTCGTGTCCTGGAGGGCGAGGACGCACGCGCCGGCCGCTGGGCCGGACGCGCCAAGACCGAGTGCGGGCTGCACGGCTGACCATGACACAGATTCAGGAGACACACGTGACGACCGGAGCCACCGTCTGGCTCACGGGTCTGCCGAGCGCCGGCAAGACCACCATCGCGTACGAACTCGCCGACCGGCTGCGGGCGGAGGGCCACCTCGTCGAGGTCCTCGACGGCGACGAGATCCGGGAGTTCATCTCGGCGGGCCTCGGCTTCAGCCGCGAGGACCGGCACACCAATGTGCAGCGCATCGGCTTCCTCGCCGAACTGCTCGCCCGTAACGGCGTCAAGACGCTGGTTCCGGTGATCGCGCCGTACGCGGACAGCCGGGACGCGGTGCGCAAGCGTCACCAGCAGAGCGGGGCGGCGTACCTGGAGGTGCATGTCGCGACCCCGGTCGAGGTGTGCTCGGTCCGCGACGTGAAGGGCCTGTACGCCAAGCAGGCCGCGGGCGAGCTCTCCGGGCTCACCGGTGTCGACGACCCGTACGAGGCGCCCGAGTCGCCCGATCTCCGGATCGAGTCCCAGAACCAGACCGTGCAGGAGTCCGCGGCGTCGGTGTACGCCCTGCTCAGCGAGAGGGGACTGGCATGACGACCGCTGCCGAGCTCAAGGGGGGCGAGGAGGGCACCGCAGGCCCGTACGCCCTCAGCCATCTGGACGCGCTGGAGTCCGAGGCGGTGCACATCTTCCGCGAGGTGGCGGGCGAGTTCGAGCGGCCGGTGATCCTCTTCTCCGGCGGCAAGGACTCCATCGTCATGCTGCACCTGGCGCTGAAGGCGTTCGCCCCGGCCACGGTGCCGTTCTCCCTGCTGCACGTCGACACGGGCCACAACTTCCCCGAGGTGCTGGAGTACCGCGACCGCGCGGTGGCCCGGCACGGGCTGCGGCTGCACGTGGCCTCGGTGCAGGACTACATCGACCGCGGAGTGCTCAAGGAGCGCCCCGACGGCACCCGCAACCCCCTGCAGACCCTCCCGCTCACCGAGAAGATCCAGAGCGAGCGGTTCGACGCGGTCTTCGGCGGCGGCCGCCGCGACGAGGAGAAGGCCCGCGCCAAGGAACGCGTGTTCTCCCTGCGCGACGAGTTCTCCCAGTGGGACCCCCGCCGCCAGCGCCCCGAGCTGTGGAACCTCTACAACGGCCGGCACGCACCCGGCGAGCACGTCCGCGTCTTCCCGCTGTCCAACTGGACCGAGCTGGACGTGTGGCAGTACATCGCCCGGGAGGACATCGAACTCCCGCAGATCTACTTCGCGCACGAGCGCGAGGTGTTCAGCCGCAGCGGGATGTGGCTGACCGCCGGCGAGTGGGGCGGCCCGAAGGACGGCGAGACGGTGGAGAAGCGCCAGGTGCGCTACCGCACCGTCGGTGACATGTCCTGCACCGGCGCGGTCGACTCCGCCGCCGTCACGCTGGAGCAGGTCATCACCGAGATCGCCGCGTCCCGGCTCACCGAACGCGGCGCCACCCGCGCCGACGACAAGCTCTCCGAGGCCGCGATGGAAGACCGCAAGCGCGAGGGGTACTTCTAGACATGAGCACCACCACGACCGAGGAGCTCTCGGCCACCACCCTGCTGCGGTTCGCCACCGCCGGCTCCGTCGACGACGGCAAGTCCACCCTCGTCGGCCGGCTCCTGCACGACTCGAAGTCGGTCCTCACCGACCAGCTGGAGGCCGTGGAGCGCGCCTCGGCCGGCCGCGGCCAGGAGGGCCCGGACCTCGCACTGCTCACCGACGGGCTGCGCGCCGAACGCGAGCAGGGCATCACCATCGACGTGGCCTACCGCTACTTCGCCACGCCCCGGCGCCGCTTCATCCTCGCCGACACCCCCGGCCATGTGCAGTACACCCGCAACATGGTCACCGGCGCCTCCACCGCGGAGCTGACCGTCATCCTCGTCGACGCCCGCAACGGCGTCGTCGAGCAGACCCGCCGGCACGCCGCGATCGCCGCCCTGCTCCGCGTGCCGCACGCGGTCCTCGCGGTGAACAAGATGGACCTCGTCGGCTACGAGGAGTCCGTGTTCGCCGCGATCGCCGAGGAGTTCACGGCGTACGCGACCGAGCTGGGCGTCCCCGAGGTCACCGCGATCCCGATCTCGGCGCTCGCCGGGGACAACGTGGTCGAGCCGTCCGCGAACATGGACTGGTACGGCGGCCCGACGGTGCTGGAGCACCTGGAGACGGTCCCGGTCAGCCACGACCTGGCGCACTGCCACGCACGCCTTCCCGTCCAGTACGTGATCCGGCCGCAGACCGCCGAGCACCCCGACTACCGGGGATACGCGGGCCAGATCGCGGCCGGTTCGTTCCGCGTCGGCGAGGCGGTGACGGTGCTGCCGTCCGGCCGCTCGACCAGGATCTCCGGCATCGACCTGCTCGGTGTGCCGGTGGACGTGGCCTGGACGACGCAGTCGGTGACCGTCCTGCTGGAGGACGACATCGACATCTCGCGCGGCGACCTGCTCGTGCCGAGCAAGGACGCGCCGCCCACCACCCAGGACATCGAGGCGACCGTCTGCCACGTGGCCGACCAGCCGCTGACCGTCGGGCACCGGGTCCTGCTCAAGCACGGCACCCGCACGGTCAAGGCCCTGGTGAAGGACATACCGTCCCGGCTCACGCTCGACGACCTGTCCCTGCACCCGCACCCGGGACAGCTGCTCGCCAACGACATCGGCCGGGTGAAGATCCGTACCGCCGAGCCGCTGCCGGTCGACTCCTACGCGGACTCGCGCCGCACCGGCTCGTTCATCCTGATCGACCCGAGCGACGGCACCACGCTCACCGCGGGCATGGTCGGTGAGTCGTTCGCCGCCCCGGACCCGGTCAAGGACGCGTCGGAAGACGACGGTTGGGACTTCTGACCATGAACACCCCGGATTACTACGCGACGTTCGCGAAGGAGGGCGGCCGTGTCGGCAGCGGCGCCCTCGGCAGCGGCGAGGGCGGAGTAGCGCGATGTGCGCGCTGACGTACGCGCACCGCCTGCGCGCCCAGTCGCCCCACCCTCCGTCCCGGAAGCGACGAAGACCGTCTGCCGACCTCCCGGCCACGACCTGAGTGACGTGACCGCCGGGCCAACAAGAGGACATCCTCCCGTGCCTGCCAAGCTCGCCCCTTCCCGGCTCCGCCCGAAAGCGGGCGCTCCCGCCGCCCTGCGCCGCGGCGCGGCCGTCGCCGCCGTCCTTCCCCTGCTGGCGCTCGCCGCGTGCGGCTACGGTTCGAAGGCCGCGGACCGGCCCGCCGACCAGCAGGTCGCGGCCGGGGCCGAGAAGATCGACGGCCTCGACTCCGTGAAGATCGGCTACTTCGGCAACCTCACCCACGGCACCGCGCTGGTGGGGGTTCGGAAGGGCTACTTCCAGAAGGAACTCGGCGCCACCGCGGCCAGGTACCAGGTCTTCAACGCGGGCCCGTCCGAGATCGAGGCGCTGAACTCCGGCTCGATCGACATCGGCTGGATCGGCCCGTCCCCGGCGATCAACGGCTACACCAGGTCCGCGGGCAAGGGCCTGCGCATCATCGGGGGTTCGGCCTCCGGCGGGGTGAAGCTCGTGGTCGACCCGGACAGGATCAAGTCCCTGAAGGACGTCAAGGGCAAGAAGATCGCGACCCCCCAGCTCGGCAACACCCAGGACGTGGCGTTCCTGAACTGGATCGCCGAACAGGGCTGGAAGGTCGACGCGGAGAGCGGCAAGGGCGACGTCTCGGTGGTCCGCACCGACAACAAGATCACCCCGGACGCCTACAAGTCCGGTTCCATCGACGGCGCGTGGGTGCCGGAGCCGACCGCGTCCAAGCTGGTCGCCGAGGGCGCCAAGGTGCTGCTCGACGAGGCCGACCTGTGGCCGGACAAGAAGTTCGTGATCACGAACATCGTCGTGCGGCAGGAGTTCCTCGAGCAGCACCCGAAGGCCGTGGAGGCGGTGCTGCGGGCCTCCGTCGAGGCCAACAAGTGGATCAACGCCAACCCGGACGAGGCGAAGGCCGCGGCGAACGAGCAGCTGGAGGCCGACTCCGGCAAGGCGCTGCCGGCCGCGGTGATCGACCCGGCCTGGAAGTCGATCCGGTTCACCGACGACCCGCTGGCCGCCACCCTCGACACCGAGGCGCGGCACGCGGTCAAGGCCGGCCTGCTGGAGAAGCCCGACCTGAACGGCATCTACGACCTCACGCTCCTCGACAAGGTCCTCGAGGCCGAGGGCGCCGCCGCCGTCGACGACGCCGGCCTCGGCGCGAAGTAAGCCCCGTACCCGATGAGTTCCCAGGAGGTGACGACCATGGCCACGACCTTCGCCAAGGCCGCCGTATCGGTGGAGTACGCGGCACGCATCGAGCATGTCTCGAAGTCCTTCGCCGGTCCGGGCGGACAGCAGCTCGTCCTGGACGACATCAGCCTCGATGTCGCGCCCGGCGAGTTCGTCACCCTCCTGGGGGCCTCGGGCTGTGGCAAGTCCACGCTGCTGAACCTGGTGGCCGGACTCGACCGGCCGACCGTCGGCTCCATCGCGACGGACGGCCGGCCCGCCCTGATGTTCCAGGAGCACGCCCTGTTCCCGTGGCTGACCGCGGGCAAGAACATCGAACTCGCCCTGAAACTCAGGGGAGTCGCCAAGAGCGAGCGCCGCGGCAGGACCGAGGAGCTGCTCGAACTGGTCCGGCTGAAGGGCGCGTACGGCAAGCGGGTGCACGAGCTGTCCGGCGGTATGCGCCAGCGGGTGGCACTGGCCCGCGCGCTGGCGCAGGAGAGCAATCTGCTGCTGATGGACGAGCCGTTCGCGGCGCTCGACGCCATCACCCGGGACGTGCTGCACGACGAGCTGACCCGGATCTGGGCGGAGACCGGGCTGTCCGTCCTGTTCGTCACGCACAACGTGCGCGAGGCGGTCCGGCTCGCGCAGCGCGTGGTGCTGCTGTCCTCCCGTCCGGGACGGGTGGCCCGGGAGTGGACGGTCGGCATCCCGCAACCGCGCCGGATCGAGGACGCCCCCGTGGCGGAACTGTCTCTTGAGATCACCGAAGTACTGCGTGGGGAGATCCGCCGTCATGGCCAGCACTGAGACGAGGACGACGGAGGCGGCCGGGAGCGTCGAGGCGGGTCTCGACGCGCTGGAGAGCTCGGTGACCGGCCGGCCGCCGCTGCGGCGGACCCTGCGCGAGAAGGTCCTGCCGCCGGTCGTCGCGATAGCCGTGGTCGTGGTGATCTGGCAGGGCCTGATCACCCTGAAGATCGTCGACGACCCCTCGAAGCTGCCCTCCCCGGGCGCCGTCTGGGCCGAGGTCCAGGACGCCTGGCTCAAGGGCACCCTGCTCGGCTACATCTGGACGAGCGTCTCGCGGGGCCTGCTCGGCTTCGCGCTCGCCCTGCTCATCGGCACCCCGCTCGGCCTGCTCGTGGCCCGGGTGAAGTTCGTGCGGGCGGCGATCGGCCCGACCCTGTCCGGCCTGCAGTCGCTGCCCTCGGTGGCCTGGGTGCCGCCCGCGGTGATCTGGCTGGGCCTCCAGCCGTCGATGATGTACGCGGTGATCCTGCTCGGCGCGGTGCCGTCGATCGCCAACGGTCTGGTCTCCGGCGTCGACCAGGTGCCGCCGCTGTTCCTGCGCGCGGGCCGCACGCTGGGGGCGACCGGCCTGCGCGGCACCTGGCACATCGTCATGCCGGCCGCGCTGCCCGGCTATGTCGCGGGACTGAAGCAGGGGTGGGCGTTCTCCTGGCGCTCGCTGATGGCCGCCGAGATCATCGTGCAGGCGCCCGACCTGGGCGTGGGCCTCGGCCAGCTGCTGGAGGTGGCCCGCACCAACAGCAGCATGGCGCAGGTGTTCCTCGCCATCCTGCTCATCCTGTTCGTCGGCATCGCGATCGACCTGCTGATCTTCAGTCCGCTGGAGCGGTGGGTGCTGCGCAGCCGCGGCCTGCTGGTGAAGGGCTGACGCCCGTGTACGGCAAGCCGGTTCTCCTCGTCATCGCCCACGGCAGCCGCGACCCGCGGCACGCCGCGACGGTGCACGCCCTCGTACGGCGGGTGTGCTCGCTGCGCCCGGACGTCCGGGTGGAGACCGGCTTCCTGGACTTCAACGTGCCCTCCGTGCAGGGCGTGCTGGGGTCCCTGGCGGCCGAGGGCGTCCGTGACGTCGTGGCCCTGCCGCTGCTGCTGACGCGGGCGTTCCATGCGAAGGCGGACATCCCCGCCGTGCTCGGCGACGCGCCGGCGCGGCTGCGGATCCGGCAGGCGGAGGTGCTCGGCCCGTCGCCGCTGCTGCTCTCCGCGCTGGAGCGGCGGCTGTACGAGGCGGGGCTGACGCCCGCCGACAAGTCCTCGACCGGGGTCGTACTGGCCTCGGCGGGGTCCACCGACCCGGAGGCGATCGCGGTGATCGCAGACATCGCGCGGGAGTGGCGGCACACCGGTTGGTGCGCCGTGCGGCCCGCGTTCGCCTCCGCCTCCCTCCCCCGCACGGAGGACGCGGTACGGGAACTGCGCGACCTGGGCTGCGAGCGGGTGGCCGTCGCGCCCTACGTCCTGGCGCCCGGCTTCCTGCCGGACCGCATCGCGCGGGGCGCCGCCGAGGCGGACGTCCTCGCCGAGGTGCTCGGCCCGGCTCCGGAGGTGGCGCGGCTGCTGCTGGAGCGCTACGACGCGGCCCGCAGACCCGCCCTGGCGGCCCTGGGCGCGTGACGCGTCCACCCGGGGCCGGGTGCCCGGCTCGTCCCGGCACCCGAGGGCCCGGCTCCTCCCGGTGGCCCTGGGCGCGGCCCGTCTCCCGGCCCTGCGGCGCACCTCATGCCCGTGGCCGAGGGCGGGACTCCTCGTCGGGTGACGGGTCCTGACGGCACAGGTCGTCGCCGAGCCGGGTGCGCGCGTACCGGACGCTGCGGCCGCTGCGGGTGCGGCCGAGGAGGCCCGCCGCATGAAGGACGGCAAGGTGCTGGCTGACCGCTCCCGGGGTGACGTCCAGACGGTGGGCCAGTTCGGTGGTCGAGGCCGGCTCGGTCAGCAGGCGCAGCAGACGGGCACGGGGGCGTCCCAGGAGGCGCGCCAGGGCGTCGTCGGCGACCGGGGGCGGACCCTCGGAGAGGGTGGCCCGGCCGCGTGCCGGATACATCAGCACCGGGGGCCGTGCGGGGTCGATCAGCTGCTGGGCGCCGCGGGCGAACATCGTCGGCACCAGGACCAGTCCACGCCCGTCGATGCTGACGTCGCTCCACGGGGTGCGCGCCGTGAAGTCCCGGGTGGACAGCAGCAGACGGCTGCCCGTCCAGGAAAGCCGCTCGTCGAGTCCCGACAGCAGCGCACCGGCGCCCTGCTCGGCCAGCACACGCCCCCGGTGGGCGAGGTCGGCCTCCAGGATGCTCTGCACCCGCGGCCACCAGTCGGCGGCGAGGCAGGTGTGCCAGTAGGCGTCGAGGGCGTCCGTGAGCCGGACGAGGAGGGCTGCGGGATCGGTGAGCCCCCGGACGAGAACGCGCGGGAGCGCCTCCGGGGTCCGGTAGGCGGCGTGGAAGCCGGCGACGACTGTCTCCGACGGGGTGGCACGCAGCAGGTCCAGCTCGTCGGCGAAGACCTGGCGGGCGTGGGCCGGGCGCGGGGTGAGGAAGTCCGGCACCCACAGCCAGGGAGCGACGAGCGCGGTGAGCATCTCGCGGTCGAGGCTCTCCAGGCCGGGGCGGATACGGCGCAGCCACGGCCGGTGGTGGGGATAGCGCGCGGGGTCGTGCAGGCAGCGCAGCGATAACACCGCCTCCTGGAGGGGCGAGTACGCGAAGGAGGTGGTGGCGAGGTCGCCGACGGCGAAGCGAAACTCGATCATTGAGTGCCACGCTAAATCATTGTCGGTGCCGGTCCCCGGCCGGGTTGGCTGTCTTCATGACCACGACATCGGCCTCCGAACCTTCCTCGGAACCCTCCTCCGAGCCCGACTCCGCCTCCGGCCGGGGCGGCGGCTCCTCGCCGGCCGGCCCGGTGTCCGGTGTGCCGCCCCGGCCCGTCACCCGAGCCGCCGGACTGCTGCCCGCCGATCCCGTGCTGCGCCGGGCAACGGTCCTGACCGCCTTCAACTCCCTGGGCAACGGGCTCTACTTCCCGCTCGGTGTTCTGTACTTCACCCGCATCGTGGGTCTGGACGCGACCTCCGTCGGACTCGGCATGACGGTCGCGGGGCTGGTCGGCGTGGCGGCCGGGATCCCCGCCGGACGGGCCGCGGACCGGTGGGGCGCCCGGCAGGTGGGGTCGCTGCTGTGGGGCGGCACCGGGTGCGCGACGGCCGCCTACGTCCTGGTTCACTCGTACGTCGGCTTCCTCGTCGCGGTGGTCTGCGCGACCGGACTCCAGGTGGCGAGCCGCGGTGTGCAGGGCGCGCTGTACGCGGACGTGCTGCCCGCGCCGACCCGGGTGGAGGCACGGGCGTATCTGCGCATGGTCACGAACGTGGGCATGGGCGTAGGTGGCGTGTTCGGTGCGATCGCCCTCCAACTCGACACACGCGGCGCGTACATGACGGTCATTCTGGTGAACGCGCTGTCGTTCGCGGCACCAGCGCTGATGGTTCGCCGGCTGCCGCTCGCCCCGCACGCGATCGACCGCGTTCAGGTCACGGCCGACGCTCCGGCCGCCGACCGCTGGCGTGCGGTGCGGGACCTGCCGTTCCTGGCGGTGACCGTGCTCAACTCCGTGCTGGTCGTGCAGTACACGCTCTCCGAGGTCGGTCTGCCCCTGTGGATCGTGCAGCGGACCGAGGCACCGCGCTGGACGGCCGCGCTGCTGATGATCGTGAACTGTGCCCTGGTCGCGCTGTTGCAGGTGCGGATCGCCCGCCGCGTCTCCCGGGTCCCCTCCGCGGTTCGGGCGATGGGCCGGGCCGGACTGCTGCTCGCCGTGGCCTGCGCGGTGTACGCGCTCTCCGCGGGCCTCTCCCCCGTGTGGGCGGTGCTCGCGCTGACCGTCGGCGCGGTGGTGCAGGTCTTCGCCGAGGTGCTGTCCGCGGCGGGCGGCTGGACCCTCGGCTACGAACTCGCCGACGCCCGCGCGCACGGCGTGTACCAGGGTGTCTTCGGCGCGGGTATGTCCGCCGGGATGATGGCGGGACCGGCTCTGGTGACGGTGACCGCGATCCGGTACGGCAGTGCGGGCTGGGCGGTGCTGGGCGTGCTGTTCGCGGTGGTGGGCCTGGCGGTGGCTCCCGCGGTGCGGTGGGCCCAGCGGGACGGGGACTGGCGGGGCGAGGCCGCCTGACCCGGCATCCTTCGCGGGCCGTACGGGACGGGACCGGCCCCGGGCACCCCCTGACGGGCGGTCAGCCGGTCAGCTCGACGAGCTTGAGGACGGTGTTCCAGTTGCGCGTGGTGGCGATCAGGCCCTTGGTGATCCGCGGTTTGGCGAGCTGTTCGGCGAGCCTGGAGCGGCCCAGGCCGTCGGGGGCGTACAGGTACAGGGCGCGGTCGCCGAGGCGGAACTCCTCGGGGAGACGGGCGGCCCGATCGACCGCGGCGAAGCGTTCCTCGTCGACCGGCGCGGAGAAGTACGTGACGTGCAGCTGCTTCGCCTCGAGTTCCGCGGCCGGGAACGGGCAGGCGTCGGCGACCGCCCGCAGATAGGCGTGGTCGCGCACGATGACGTCGACCGGGAAGCCGAACCGCTTCTCGATCGCCTGCGTGAGCTCGGCGGCGAGGGACGCCTCGTCGCCGTCGCCGTCGCCGGGGGTGAACACGGCCTGGCCGCTCTGGAGATGGGTGCGGACACCGGTGTGCCCGAGGCCCTCCATGAGGACGCGCAGTTCGGCCATCGGGACCTTCTTGCTGCCGCCCACGTTGATTCCGCGCAGCAGCGCCGCATAAGTCGTCATGACGCCAGCCTAGAGCGGTCCGTACCCCCGATCCGCACCCCGAGAGACGGGGATACGTGTAGGGGACCATCATCCTCCCCAGTGCGGAGCCGGCGCGGTCCGCCGGGATGAGCCGGGGCCGCCCCACCTCACCGGGCAGTACGACGAGATGTCTTTATCGGACCCATACCGTCGAGGGGAAAGGTGGCGGCAGGGGCTGTCACCGCGGACGAGGGGGCAGGCCCGTCATGGGGACTGGAGATGCACGGGTGCGGGGGATCGCCGCACGGGCCGGCGGCTGGAGCGCCCGGCACCGATGGGCGGCCGTCGGGATCTGGGTCCTGTTCGTCGTCCTGGCGATGGGGCTCGGCTCGGCGGCGGGCCGGGTCGACGTCGACGAGAGCGACCAGCTCAAGGGCGAGACCCACACCGCCGCGACGATCGTGAAGGACGCGGGGATCGCGGAGCCGGCCGGGGAGACGGTTCTGATCCAGAGCCGGGACGCCGGTGTCAAGGCCACCGACGCCGAGTTCCGCGCGACGGTCGCCGAGGTCGTCGAGGCCGTGCGGGCCACCGGCCGGGTCACCGACGTGACCTCGCCGTACGACACACAGACGATCTCGAAGGACGGCCGCAGCGCGCTGGTGCAGTTCGACATGCGCGGCGACGCCGAGACCGCCGGGGACCGGGTGGAGCCCGTCGTCAAGGCCGTCGAGGGCGTCGGCAGGAAGCACGCGTCGCTGCGGGTCGAGGAGATCGGCAGCGCCAGCATGAACAAGACGTTCTCCGACGCGTTCGGGGACGACTTCCAGAAGGCCGAGTACTCCGCGGTGCCGGTGGCCCTCGGCATTCTGCTCATCGCCTTCGGCGCGCTGGTGGCCGCGCTGCTGCCGGTGGCCCTGGCGATCACCGCGATCATGGCGACGATGGGCCTGATGGGCGTCGTCAGCCATGTGATGCCGATGAGCGACACCGCCAACTCCGTGATGCTGCTGGTCGGTCTGGCCGTCGGCGTCGACTACTGCCTGTTCTACCTGCGCCGCGAGCGCGAGGAGCGCGAGGCGGGCCGGGACGCGCAGACGGCCCTGCGGGTCGCCGCCGCCACCAGTGGCCGGGCGATCGTGGTCTCCGGGGTCACGGTGTGCGTGGCGATGGCGGGCATGCTGTTCACCGGACTCGCCGGGTTCGAGGCGATGGGCCTGGCCTCGCTGATGGTCGTGGCCGTCGCCATGGTCGGTTCGGTGACGGTGCTGCCCGCGCTGCTGTCCCTGCTGGGCGAGCGGGTCGAGGCGGGCCGGATCCCGTTCCTGAACCGCCGCCGGTCCGGCAGCGGGGACAGCCGGTTCTGGGGCGCGGTCCTCAAGGGCGTACTGGCCAGGCCGGTCCTCTCCGTCGTGGTCGCGGCCGGCGCGCTGCTGGCGATCGCGGCCCCCGCGGTCGGCATGAAGACCCAGAACCTCACCCTGGACCAGGAGTTCGGCGACTCGCTGTCCATCGTGCAGACCTACAACCGCGTCAACGAGGCCTTCCCCGGCGGCTCCGAGCCGGCCGAGGTCGTCGTCAAGGCCCGGGACATCAACGCCCCGGACGTGAAGGACGCGCTCGCGCAGTTCAAGGAGCGGGCGATCACCTCGGGCGCCTCGCGCGGCCCGGTCGAGATCAAGCTGCACGACGCGCAGAACATCGCCTTCGTCTACGTACCGCTGGTCGGCGGCTCCGACCAGGACAGGGCGAGCGCGAGCCTGGAGAAGCTGCGCGACGAGGTACGGCCCGCCACGCTCGGCAAGGTCGACGGCCTCCAGGCGCCGATCACCGGGAACGTCGCGGGCAACCACGACTTCAACGACCAGCTGCTCGGTTCGGTCGCCCCGGTCTTCGGGTTCGTGGTCGTCTTCGCCTTCCTGCTGATGCTGGTGTCGTTCCGCTCCCTGACCGTCGCGATCACCTCGATCGCGCTGAACCTGCTCTCGGTGGGCGCGGCGTACGGCATCCTCGTGGCCGTCTTCCAGCACGGCTGGGGCGCCTCGCTGGTGGGCGCGGAGGGCGTCGGCGCCATCGTCACCTGGCTGCCGCTGTTCCTCTTCGTGATCCTGTTCGGCCTGTCGATGGACTACCACGTGTTCGTGGTCTCGCGGATCCGCGAGGCGCGGCTGCGCGGCCGTACGACGACGGACGCGATCCGGCACGGCGTGGTCACCACGGCCGGTGTGGTGACCAGTGCCGCCGTCATCATGGTCGCCGTGTTCGCGATCTTCGGAACGCTGTCCATGCAGTCCATGAAGCAGATGGGTGTCGGCCTCGCGGCCGCGGTGCTCATCGACGCGACCGTCATCCGTGGTGTGCTGCTGCCCGCGGTCATGGCGCTGCTGGGTGAGCGCAACTGGTACCTGCCCAAGTGGCTGGACCGGATGCCCGACCTCACCCACGACGAGGCACCCGAGGCCGTGACCGCCCCGTCGGTCACCGACGGGGGTGAGCCGATCCGGGTGTGAGCCGATCCGGTACGACGCACGGCGGGGCGGGTCCGCCGGTCTCCTCGGGGAGACCGGCGGGCCCGCCGCGCTGTTCGGCCCACGGGCCCGCGGCACCGGTCCGACCTGTACGGATGCGAGACTGGCCGACGATCGGCCGGAGCCCTGCGCAGGTCGCGCCGCCGGGCCGGGCAGCCGGATCCGGCCCGCCCGGACGGCAGGTACGGACACACCGGCGAAGACGGAAGCGGAGGCGGACGATGGACGAGGCACGGGCCCGCGAGGTACTGGCGGCGGCGGGGGTGTCGCCGCGACCGGCCGGGGACGCGGAGCTGCTCGCCCTGGGCGAGAACGCGGTGTTCGCCGTCGGCGGCCTGGTGGTCAAGGTGGGACGCGACGCCGAACTCCTCGAGCGGGCCCGGCGCGAACTGGCCGTCGCGGCCTGGCTCGCCGAGGCGGACGTCCCGGCGGTGCGCGCGGCCGAGCCCCGGGCCGAGCTGGTGTCGGGGCACCCGGTGACGGTGTGGCACCGGCTGCCCGACCCGGTACGGCCCGCCGAGCCGCGTGATCTGGCCGAACTGCTCCGGGTCGTCCACGCCCTGCCCTCCCCCGGCTTCGCCCTGCCGCCGCGCGAACTGCTGGGCGGGGTGGAGCGCTGGCTGCGGCTGGCCGGTGACGCGATCGACCCGGCGGACGCGGCGTATCTGCGGGCCCGCCGCGACGGCTTCGCGGCCGCCTCGGCGGCGCTCGTGCCGCAGCTGCCGTCCGGCCCGATCCACGGCGACGCGCTGCCGCGCAACGTGCACATCGGGCCACAGGGTCCGGTCCTGGTCGACCTGGAGACGTTCTCCGCCGATCTGCGCGAGCACGACCTGGTGGTGATGGCGCTCTCCCGGGACCGCTACGGGCTGCCGGCCGAGGCGTACGACTCCTTCACCGCGGCCTACGGCTGGGACGTGCGCACCTGGGCGGGCTGCTCGGTGCTGCGCGGCGCCCGGGAGACCGCGAGCTGTGCCTGGGTCGCTCAGCACGCCCCGAGCAACCCCAAGGCGCTCGCCGAGTTCCGGCGCCGGGTGGCGTCGCTGCGGGACGGGGACGAGTCGGTGCGCTGGTATCCCTTCTGAGACGTTCCGAGACATGGGCCTGAGACGTCGGGCCTGAGACGTCGGGCCCGAGGCGTGGGGGCCGGGACATGGGGCCCGGGGCCCGAGGCGGGAGACCCGCCGGGCGCCGGGGCGGGGGCGACCCGGTGACCGGGGACGAGGACGTCAGCCGTCGGACGGCCGGGCGTCGCGGTCCTGGATCGTGCGGGCGGCGCGGCGCAGTTCGGCCAGGACCGTGCGGACCGCCGTACGGGCCGTGCGCTCGGGCCGGCACAGGACGTCGATGTGCCGGCTGGCCTGGACACCGCTGAGCGGGCGCAGCACCAGGGCCGGGTGCGGGCGCATGGTCAGGCGGGGCAGCAGCGCGATGCCGCCCCCGGCGGCGACGGCCTCGGCGACCACCGTGAACTCGTTGATGCGGTGCACCAGCCGGAGCCGGCGGCCGGCCGCCGCGGCGATCGCCTCCACGGTCGCCAGGACGGGGAAGCCGTCGTGCGCGGTGATCCACGGTTCGCCCGCCACGTCGAGCGGTGTCACCCGCTGTTTCGCCGCGAGCGGATGGCCGACGGGCATCGCCACGTCGAGCGGCTCGCGCAGCAACGGGGTCACCGTCACCGTGCGCGGCCACGGCGGGGCGTGGTCGAGCCGGTGGGCGACGACAAGGTCGTACTCGCGGGTCAGCCGTGGGAAGTCCTCCTGCGGCACGTCCGCGTCCGCGCAGGCGAGTGCGGGTGCGCCGGGACCGGCGCAGGCCCTGAGCAGCATCGGGAACAGGGCCAGGCCCGCGCTGTGGAACGCCGCCACCGACACCTCGCCGTCCGGTCGGCCGACGAACTCCGCCACCGCGTGCCGGGCCCGGGCCAGCGCGGTCTCCACCTCGACGGCCGCGCCCGCCAGCGCCTGGCCGGCGTCGGTGAGGGCCAGCCGCCGGCCCTGGCGCTCGGTGAGCGGCACCGGGACCGAGCGCTGGAGCAGCCGCAGCTGCTGCGAGATCGCCGAGGGGGTCACCAGCAGCGCCTCGGCGACCGCGGTGACGCTGCCCAGCTCGCCGAGCTCCCGTAGGATCCGCAACTGCCGTTCGTCCATTTTCCCAGTTTAGAGCCATAGTGAAGGACTCCTAAAAGATCATTTTAGAAACTGGTTCTGGGCTTCAGGGACGTCCGCGGTGCACGGTGGGCGGGTGTCCGAAACCCGCCGTACCGATGCGGTACTCCTCCTGGTCGCGCTCGTCTGGGGATCCAGTTATCTGTCCGCCCAGACCGCCGTCTCCGCGCTGCCCGTGCTCACCGTCCTGTTCGCGCGGTACGCGCTGTCCTCGGTGGCCTGTCTGGGGGTGATGGGGGCCGGCCGCCGCGGACAGCGCCGGTGGACCCGCGACGAGGTCCGGGCGGGGGTGCCGCTGGGGCTGACCCAGGCCATGGTGCTGGTGGTGGAGACGTACGGGGTCGCCCACACCAGCGCCGCCAACGCGGGCCTGATCATCAGCCTGGCCATCGTCCTCACCCCGCTGCTCGACCGGTCGGGTCATCCCGGCGGGCTGCCGCCCGCCTTCTACGCCGCCGCCGGTGTCTGTGTCCTGGCCGTCGGTCTGCTGATGTCGGACAACGGCTTCCAGGCGCCGCGCCTCGGTGATCTGCTGATGCTGGCCGCGGCCGGGCTGCGGGCGGTGCATGTGGCGCTCGTCGGCCGGTTCACCGCGCGCCGCGCCGTCCGGCCCCTGCATCTGACCACGCTCCAGACGCTGGTCGGCACGGCGCTGTTCCTGCCCGCTGCCGCCGTCACCGGGCTGTCCGGTCTGGTCCGGGCCGACGGCGCGACCTGGACGCAGCTGCTGTATCTCGCACTGTTCTGCAGTGTGTTCGCGTTCCTCGCGCAGACCTGGGCGGTGCAGCGCACCTCCGCCAGCCGGGCCAGCCTGCTGCTGGGGACGGAGCCGGTCTGGGCCGCGCTGATCGGTGTCGTCCTGGGCGGCGAGCACCTCGGCCCGCTCACCGGTCTGGGCGCGGCCCTGATGGTGGCCGGCACCTACTGGGGGCAGTCGGTGGAACGCGCCCACCGCGCCCACCGCGCACAACAGGACCCCTCGGGCCGGACCACGACAGCCACGGCACCTACGACTACGACTACGACCGTCTGATCGCCCTGCTCGGCACCGCTCAGGTCGGCTGCCGGCTCGTCGGCCACGAGCGCATCGTGCGCCTCGCCCGACCCGGGCGGCCGCTCAGACCCGGTGCTCCGCCGGTTCCCGCAGCGGCCAGGTGCCGTCCACCACCGCCTGCGCGTCGCCCTTGCGGCGCAGGAAGCTCTGGAAGTCGGCCGCCCAGTCGGCGTACCACTCGATCTGGCGGCGGTGCAGCTCCGCCGGACCGAGCGCCGCCACCTTGGGGTGCCGCTCCGCTATCGCGCAGGCCAGCCGGGCCGCGGCGAGGGCGTCGGCGGCGGCGTCGTGCGCGGCGTCGAGGACGACGCCGTACTCCGCGCAGACCGCCTCCAGGTTGCGCTTGCCGGGGCGGTAGCGGTCGACCCGGCGGTCGATGGTGTACGGGTCGATCACCGGGGCGGGGTCGAGGCCGCCGAGCCGGTCGCGCAGGGACGGCAGCCCGTGCCGGCGCAGTTCGGCGGAGAGCAGGCTCAGATCGAAGGCCGCGTTGTACGCGACGACCGGGACGCCGGTCTTCCAGTACGTCGTCAGGACGTCCGCGATCGCGTCGGCGACCCGGTCGGCCGGCCGGCCCTCGGCGCTCGCGCGTTCGTTGCTTATGCCGTGCACGGCGACCGCGTCCGCCGGGATCTCCACGCCCGGGTCCGCCAGCCACTCACGCCGCCCCAGGAACTGTCCGCCCCTGACCTCGATCACGGCCCCCGTGACGATACGTGCCTCCCGGGGATCCGTCCCCGTGGTCTCCAGGTCGAAGCCGATCAACAGCTCGCGGTGCCAGGCCATGATGGCCCCCCTTCTCGGTGGTGCTTTCCCCCTGTGCTCCACACGATCGCACGCGCCACTGACAATCCGAGGACCGCGTTCCGCCGCCCGGCCCGGGCCGGCCGCCCCGATGACGGACAGTTCAGGACACAGGACGCGAATCGGCCCAAGCGAGCTCGAACTCCTCGCGGTACGCCGAGAAGAGGCCGCCTTCGTCCACTTCGCCCGACTTGACCACCCGGTTGCCGTTGCGCAGCACCAGCACCGGCGCCTCCATGCCCCGGGTGCGCCGCAGATAGGACTGCACGACCGCGACGCCGTCCGAGCCGTCGCCGTCGACGAGGTAGGCGGTGAAGCGCGGGGTCTCGTCGTAGACCTGGATCTGGAAGGCGTCCGGGTCGCGCAGCCGGGAGCGGACCCGGCGCATGTGCAGGATGTTCATCTCCACGGCCCGGCTGAGCTCGCTGCGTTTCAGGCCGAGCTCGCGCTCGCGGCGCTTGACCGCGCTGGAGGCCGGGTTCAGGAACAGCAGCCGCACCCGCGCGCCCGCCTCGGCCAGCCGCACCAGGCGCCGCCCGGAGAAGTTCTGCACGAGCAGGTTGAGGCCGATGCCGATGGCGTCGAGCCTGCGGGCACCGCCGAAGATGTCCTCGGCCGGGAACCGGCGCAGCAGCCGCACACGGTCGGAGTGGACGGCGACCACGTCCGCGTAGCGGTCGCCGACCAGGTCCTCGACCGCGTCGACGGGCAGCCGCCGGGCGGAGGGCACGTCGCCGCTCGGGGCGAGCATCTCCAGGAGCCGGGCGGAGGCCCGCTCGGCCTGGTTCAGGACGGCCTCGGACAGGGCCCGGTTGCGGGAGACGACGTTGCGGGTGACTTCCAGTTCGTCCAGGGCGAGTTCGACGTCCCGGCGCTCGTCGAAGTAGGGCTCGAAGCACGGCCAGTGCTGCACCATCAGCTCGCGCAGCTGGGGCAGCGTGAGGAAACTGATCACGTTGTCGTCGGCCGGGTCGAGGAGATAGCCCTTGCGGCGGCTGACCTCGCGCACGGCGACCGCGCGCTGCACCCACTCCTGGCCGGCGGGCCCGGCCGCGGCGACCACCCACTCGTCGCCGTGGACGGGTTCGTAGACGGGACGCAGGACGGCGGCCACGACCGCGCGCAGCCGCTGTTCGACGAGGTTCAGCCAGATGTAGGCCCGGCCGGCCCGCTGGGCGCGCGTACGCACCTCCCGCCAGGCGTCGGCGTCCCAGTCCAGCTCCGGCCCGATGGAACCGGTGCCCATGGGCCGCGCCAGCGACACCGTGCCGGGCGGGACTTCTGCCGAGTTCCCCTCGTGACCCTCGTCACCAGGGGGCAACTCAAGCCCTCCCGAGCCCACCCGCGCACCGCCTTCCGCTCCCCCGAGCATCCCCGTCCCAACGATCAAGGAAGGGTACTCCGGGAGCGGTCGGCGGTGCAGCCGGATGGCCATGGTCGTTTCTCAACTACGAGGTTCCACTTGACCGTTCTGCCCCGCGAGGGCGGCCGGAGTGAGCGGATTCATAGCGGTCACGTCCCTGGGTGCGATCGAAAAGCCCTGCCAGTGGACGGGCATGGGCTGCTGGTCCTCGTCCCGGGCTATGTGGTGGAAGCCCACGTTCACCCACACGACGGGGTGGGTGAGGGTCTGTCCGTTGACCCAGGTGTCGACCGACTTCCCGTGCCCGGCACCGCAGTTGAGCGGGTTGTTGCTGGCGTACTGCTCGCACTTGTTGTACTCGGTGAAGTACACGTCGTGCTTGGTGAAGGCGCGGCCCGGGTACTTGGCGGTGGGCCCGGGGACGAGCTCGTAGGAACGCGCGTGGCCGTCCTTGTTCTTGCCGGTCGCGCTGACGACGCGCCACCAGCGCATGTCCTTGGCGTCGCCCGCGAGTTCCTTGGTGACGTTGGTGCGGGTGGTCTTGTTGGTCGGGCCCTGTCCGCCCGCGGCGGGCGGACTGACGACCGAGTCGTACTGCTCGACGCGGCCCTTGGAGGAGCCGTCGAGGCCGAAGTCGAGCCGCCAGAACACGTTGTGGCTGTGGCTGGTGGCGTAGGCCCTGGCGCCCTTGCCGAGCGGCCAGCCGCGGCCGTCGCCGGCGTCGTAGTCGTACGGCGAGAGGCTGCCGGTGGCGCCGACGTTCATGTTGACGGTGCCGTCGTCCTGGAACCGCCACTCCGTCATGTACTCGTACCAGCCGACCTTGTTGACCGTGTAGACGAGCAGGTCCTTGCCCTGGGCCTGGTACACCTTGTCGCCGGTGTCGGCCTGCATGCGGTAGGCGTGTCCGCGCGAACGGGTCGTGGTGCACAGGCCCTTGACGTTCGGGTGCGCGGGGTCCATGCCCTCGGGCACCTTGACCGACCGGATGGTGCCGCCGGGGCACTCGGCGGGGGCCAGGTTCACCAGCCCCGAGCCGAAGTTGTAGTCGGTGACGTCGTTGAACTCGTTCTTGCCGTCGTCGTAGGGCACATGGATCTGGGCGAGCTTGGCGCTGTTGAGGACCTTGATCGGAGCGGCCTCGCCGGGCGGCTGGTAGGAGACGTCCTCCAGGACCAGCCCGGACCTGCTCTCGAAGCGCCAGCACATGCGCCAGGTCGTGCCGCTGGCGAGTTTCTGTTCGATCCGGAAGGCGGTGCTGCACGCCGGCGCCGGCGCCGTGGGGGCCGTCTTCGGCCGGGCGGCCGCCGGTCCCGCGGCGGTCGTCACTCCGGCGGCCAGCGCCACCAGGGACAGTCCCACCACCGCGGTGCGGGCACGGCCGATTCTGTTCACGCGCATGAGGAAATGACTCCCTTGAGGAGGTGGTTTTGCGGGCTGGACGCGGCGTGCCTCAGCGGGCGAGCGAGGCGACCTTGCGGGCGCTCAGGTCGATGACGAGCGACCTGGCGTCGATCCACGGCCCGTTCTTGACCTTCGGGAACAGCCGCACACAGCGGTGCTCGCCGCACTTGTCGAGCACGGCGGACTGGGCACCCGGCGTGGCCCGGTAGACCATGCCGGTGATCAGCAGCTGGTCCGGCGAGGTCAGCTCCTGGCCCGTGGCGTCCTTGTAGTCCGCCTTCAGGCCCGCGCCCGCCGGATCGGCGATCAGCAGCCGGGCGGCCTCGGTCTGTTCGTCCCGGCTCAGCGGCGGCTGGACACCGTGCTGGGTGCCGGTCCGCTCCACCTTCCCGGTGTCCAGGTTCACGGTCCGGGTGACGAGCGTGTCGTCGCGGTAGTCGTAGAACGTGACGTCCGCGCGGCGCGGCGCGTCCGGGTCGTCGAGTTCCGCGGTCTCCGGCTCGGCGAGGTCGACGCCGATGCGCTGCGGGCCGCGTCCGCCCGTCACGTTCTCCCCCGAGGCGAGCGACTGTCCGCCCAGCGCGATCCGCTCGACCCGCTTCGTCTCGTCGTCGGTCAGCGGGTCCCGGCCCGTGCCCTTGGCTCCCTCGGCCGGTGCCGGTGCCACGACTCCCGGCCCGACCGTGGCGCCGCCCTGACCGGCGGCCGCCTGCCGGGCCGAATGCCCGCCCTTGCCCGCTCCCGTCTCGTCCGCCCCCGCCGTGCCGGGCAGGGTGATCGCGGCCGCGACGGCGGTCCCCACCACCGCCATGGCCGCTCCGGCCACCACCTTTCCCAGGTGGCGGTGCACTATCTCGCGCACGTGTTCCCCCTACTCCCCCAAAGCACCGGGAGTAACTGTTTGCCCCGATTGTTCGGCATACGTCGTATGCACTGGTCGGACGGTAAGAGGGGCGTAAGTCACAGGTGGTTCCATCACTTTCGGGCAGACTCGGGACCAAGGCGCCCCCAGCGCCGCCGTCCACCTGAAAGAGTCGTGTCCATGCAGGTCTGGCCTGGAGAGGCGTACCCACTCGGTGCCACGTACGACGGCGCCGGCACCAATTTCGCGGTCTTCACGGAGTCCGCCGACCGAGTCGAGCTGTGTCTGCTGCACGACGACGGCTCGGAGACGGCGGTCGAGCTGCGCGAGAGCGACGCATTCGTACGGCACGCGTACGTGCCCGGCGTCATGCCGGGCCAGCGGTACGGCTTCCGGGCGCACGGCCCGCACGCCCCCGAGCGCGGACTGCGCTGCAACTCGGCGAAGCTGCTGCTCGACCCCTACGCGAAGGCGGTCAGCGGCTCGGTCCGGTGGGGTGAGGAGGTGTACGGCTACCACTTCGGCAGCCCCGACCGGCGCAACGACCTGGACTCCGCGCCGCACACGATGACCTCGGTCGTGGTCAACCCGTACTTCGACTGGGGCGACGACCGGCGGCCGCGCACCGAGTACCACCACACGGTGATCTACGAGGCCCATGTCAAGGGCCTCACGATGCGTCACCCGGCGCTGCCCGAGGAACTGCGCGGCACCTACGCGGCGCTCGCCCATCCCGCCGTCATCGACCACCTCACCTCGCTCGGGGTCACCGCGCTGGAGCTGATGCCGGTCCATCAGTTCGTCAACGACCACCGCCTGGTGGACATGGGCCTGAACAACTACTGGGGCTACAACACGATCGGCTTCTTCGCCCCGCACAACGCCTACGCCTCCTGGGGCGACCGCGGGCAGCAGGTCCTGGAGTTCAAGTCGGCGGTACGGGCGCTGCACGAGGCCGGCATCGAGGTGATCCTCGACGTGGTCTACAACCACACCGCCGAGGGCAACCATCTGGGTCCGACGCTGTCCTTCCGGGGTCTGGACAACCCGTCGTACTACCGGCTGGCCGACGATCCCCGCTACTACATGGACACGACGGGCACGGGGAACTCGCTGCTGATGCGGTCCCCGCACGTGCTCCAGCTGATCATGGACTCGCTGCGCTACTGGGTCACCGAGATGCATGTCGACGGCTTCCGGTTCGATCTGGCGGCGACGCTGGCACGGCAGTTCCACGAGGTGGACCGGCTGTCCTCGTTCTTCGACCTGGTGCAGCAGGACCCGGTGGTCTCCCAGGTCAAGCTGATCGCCGAGCCGTGGGACGTCGGCGAGGGCGGCTACCAGGTGGGAAACTTCCCGCCGCTGTGGACCGAGTGGAACGGCAAGTACCGCGACACGGTGCGGGACCTGTGGCGCGGCGAGCCCCGCGCGGTCGCGGAGTTCGCCTCGCGGCTGACCGGCTCGTCCGATCTGTACCAGGACGACGGACGGCGCCCGCTGGCCTCGATCAACTTCGTGACCTGCCACGACGGCTTCACCCTGCACGACCTGGTGTCGTACGACGACAAGCACAACCACGCCAACGGCGAGGACAACCGGGACGGCGAGAGCCACAACCGGTCCTGGAACTGCGGGGTGGAGGGCGAGACGGACGACCCCGCCGTGCTGGCGCTGCGGGAGCGCCAGATGCGCAACTTCGTCGCCACGCTGATGCTCTCCCAGGGCGTGCCGATGATCAGCCACGGCGACGAGGTCGCGCGCACCCAGCGCGGCAACAACAACGCCTACTGCCAGGACAGCGAGCTGGCCTGGGTGAAGTGGCCCGGCACCGACGGCGACGCCGGGGGCGGCGGGCTGCTGGACTTCACCCGGGCACTGGTGCGGCTGCGCAAGGACCATCCGGTCTTCCGCAGGCGGCGCTTCTTCCACGGCCGGCCGGTGGAGGGCACCCACGACGAGCTGTCGGACATCGCCTGGTTCACCCCGGAGGGCAAGGAGATGACCCAGCGGGACTGGGACTCGGCACAGGCGTCGGCGCTCACCGTGTTCCTCAACGGCAACGCGATCTCCGAGCCCGGCCCGCGCGGGGAGCGCATCGCCGACGACTCCTTCCTGCTGATGTTCAATGCCTCGGCGAAGCAGCTGGAGTTCGTGGTTCCGGTCGACCACGGGCAGCAGTGGCAGGTCGTGGTCGACACGGCCCTCCCGGAGGGGGTGGCGCCGCAGACGGGCGAGAAGGTGCGGGCCGGGGACCGGCTGCCCCTGATCGACCGCAGCCTGACGGTCCTGCGGCGGCCCACCTAGGGCCTGTCCGGTGGCGCTCCGGCGGGGGCGTACGGGCGGAGCCGGGTGCGGCGATGTCACGAAAGGCCGCGGGGCGGGTACGTAGGTGCCATGACACCTGAGCGACCCGACCCGACGGTGCCCACCGCCACCTACCGGTTGCAGCTGCAGCCCGAGTTCCCGTTCGGGGCCGCGGCGGAGGTCGTGCCGTACCTGGCCTCGCTCGGCGTCTCGCATGTGCACCTGTCCCCCGTCCTGGAGGCCGTGCCGGGCTCGACGCACGGCTACGACGTCGTCGACCACGCGCGCGTACGGGACGAACTGGGCGGCGAGGACGGGCTGCGCGCGCTGTCGCGCACCGCGCGCGAGCACGGTCTCGGCCTGGTGGTGGACATCGTGCCCAACCACATGGCCATGGCTCCCCGGTACAACCGGGCCCTGTGGGAGGTGCTGCGGGAGGGACCGAAGTCGCCGTACGCGCGCTGGTTCGACATCGACTGGGAGGCACAGGACGGGCAGGTGCTGCTGCCCGTGCTCGGCGGTCCGCTCGGCGCGGAGATCGGGCACCTGGAGGTCGACGGCGACGTCCTGCGCTACCACGACCAGGTGCTGCCGCTGCGGGAGGGCACCGAGGAGCTGCCGCTGCCGCAGCTCCTGGACGCCCAGTGGTACCGCCCCGCGTGGTGGCGGCTGGCCCGTACCGAGCTCAACTACCGGCGTTTCTTCAGCATCTCCGAGCTCGTCGGGGTACGGGTGGAGGACCCGGAGGTCTTCGAGGCCACCCACGCCAAGATCCTCCAGTTGCTCCACGAGGAGGTGATCGACGGCCTGCGGGTGGACCACCCCGACGGGCTCGCCGACCCCGACGGCTATCTGGCGCGGCTGCACGAGGCGACCGGCGGCCGCTGGACGGTCGTGGAGAAGATCCTGGCGGACGGGGAGCAGCTGCCCGCCTCCTGGCCCGTGGCCGGCACCACCGGCTACGACGCCCTGCGGCACGTCGACGGCCTCTTCACGGATGCGGCGGGGACCGGGGAACTCCTGGCCCACTACCGGCGGTTCGCGGCTCCGCAGACCGACCGGGGCGGCGACTGGGCGGCGACGGTACGGCGGGCCGCGTACCGGGTGCTGTCGCACGAGCTGGCCGCCGAGGTCGACCGGCTGACCCGGGTCGCGGTCCGGTTGTGCGCCACGGCACCGGACCCCGCGCTGCGCGACCGGGCGCCCTGGGCGCTGCGGACCGCGCTGCGGGAACTGCTCGTCCGGCTGGAGGTCTACCGGCCCTACGCCTCGGGCGACGCGGCCGCCGCCGTCACCGAGACGGCCGCGGCCGAGGCCCGGCGTGCCTTCGTCGTGCCCGAGGAGGGCGGTGCGGTCGATGTCGTACGGGATCTCGTACTCGGACGGCACGGGGACGGGCCGGGCCAGGCCGAGTTCCGTACGCGCTTCGCGCAGACGGCGTCCGCGCTGCGCGCCAAGTCCGTGGAGGACACCGCGTTCTACCGCTATGTGCCGCTGCTGTCGGGGACCGAGGTCGGCGCGAACCCCGGGCGTCCGGCCGTGTCCCCGGCGGACTTCCACGCCCACTGCGCACGCGTGCAGCGCGACTGGCCGGTCGGCGGCAGCGTGGTGACGACCCATGACACCAAGCGCAGCGCCGATGTCCGGGCGGCCCTCGCCGTGCTGACCGAGTGCCCCGGGCCCTGGGCCGACGTGCTGGCCGAGGTGACCCCCGACGGCGACGGCGGCCCGGACCCCCAGCTGGCGTGGGCGGCCTGGCAGACGGTGTTCGGGCTCGGGCCCGCAGCCCCGGAACGTGTCGACCAGGCGCTGCTGAAGCAGGTGCGGGAGGCCGGCCTGTACACGAGCTGGACCGAGCAGGACCCCTCGTACGAGGAACGGGTGGCGCGGTTCGTCGCGGTGGGGCCCTGCGGGGCGCCGGGTGAGCGGGTGGCCGCCTTCCGGGACGCCCTGGAGCCGCATCTGCGCGCGAACGTGCTGGGTGCGGCCCTGGTCCATCTGACGATGCCCGGCGTCCCCGATCTGTACCAGGGCACGGAGGCCGAGTACCGGGCGCTGGTCGACCCGGACAACCGGCGGCCGGTGCGGTTCCCGCCCGCGGATCCCGGGGAGAAGGGCGCGCTGACCGTGGCCGCGCTGCGGCTGCGCAGGCGGCGGCCCGAGGTGTTCGGGGACGCGGCGACGTACGCGCCGCTGGCCGCGCGGGGCTCGGCGGCGGCGCACTGTCTGGCGTTCGTCCGCTCGGCGACGGTCGTGACGGCGGTGACCCGGCTGTCGCTGCGGCTCACCGAGGCGGGCGGCTGGCGGGACACCCTGCTGTCCCTGCCGCCGGGGCGGTGGGCCGATCTGCTGGCTCCCGGCCGGGAGTTCGCGGGGCACACGCGCGTGGCGGACCTCTTCGCCGAGCGGCCGGTGGCACTGCTGGAACGGATCGACACGGGACAACCGGCCGGAGCGGCGGGCACGACGGAGACGGCGGAGACGGCGGAGGCGGGAGCGGCGGCGGAGGCGGGAGCGCCGGCGGAGGTGGCAGAGACGCCGGTGACGGCAGGCACGGCGGAAGCGGCAGCGACGGACGAGGGCGCCGCGGGCGAGGTGTGACGGTCGGCGCGGACGGGCTGCGGCGGGCCGGGGAGCGCCGGGGGCCGGGGCGGACCGCGGCCGGCGGAGCGCGGGGATCCGGCGGAGATCCGGGAGATCCGGCGGGGAAGCGGGCGATCCGAGGAGGGCCCGCCGCGCATCCTTGACAGTCCACAGAGTCCATGGGGTACTGCGGATGCGAAGCAGGGCGGACCTATCGGGGGTGAGTCTCCTGCCGGAGCAGCGTTACCCCAGCGTTCCCGAACTGGTCGAGTCCGCGGCGGCGTTGGCCGCCCACCGGCCCGGCCTGTGCACGCTGCGGCAGGTGGGCGTCTCGCGTGGTGGCCGACCGCTGCATCTGCTGTCCATGGGCCACGCCCGGCGCGCCGTCCTCGTCGTCGCGGGAGCCCACGCGAACGAACCGGTCGGCGGCTCCACGCTGCTGGCCCTCGCCGCACGGGTGCTGCACGACCAGGAGCTGCGGGCCGACACCTCCTGGCACTTCCTGCTGTGCGCGGACCCCGACGGGGCGAGTCTGCACGTGACGCCGACGCCACGCAGTCTGTTCGACTACCACCTCGGCTTCTTCCGGCCCGCCGGACCGGAGCAGCCGGAGTGGTCGCCGTCCGTGCTGCCGCCCGACCGGCTGCCGCCCGAGACCCGCACCCTGACCAGGGTCATCGACGAGCTGCGGCCCTACCTCCAGGTCTCCCTGCACGGCACCGACCTGGGCGGCAGCTGGATACAGCTGACGAAGGACGTCCCCGGCCTGGCGGAGCCGTTCGCCAAGTCCGCGGCCGAGCTGCACATCCCGGTGGAGACGGGGGCCTCCGACGCCGCGGGCTGGCCGGCCAGCGGGCCCGGGGTGCATGTGATGCCCGCGCCCGGCGCGGGCGCCGCGTACCCGAGCATGCCGGACGACGCACGGCACAGCACCTGGTACCACGCCCACCGGTACGGCGGTCTGACGGCCGTCGTCGAGGTGCCGATGTGGGCGAGCGACCTGGTCGACGACCGCGCGCCGCACCCGGCGCCCGCCGCCGCGATCCGGCGCCTGGCCCACCGGCTGCGGCGCGACGCCATGGAGGTGGAGCAGGTGCTCGCCGAGGCCCTGCCTCGTCTGCCCGGTGTGGACGGGCCGCTGCTGCGGGCCGCGCGCTGGGTGCTGGAGCTGGTGCCGGGCCTGGTCGAGGACTGGATCCACACACCGCCGGCCGACACCACGATGGCGTACGTCGGCAGCGTCGACGCGTTCGCCCGCCGGCTGCCGATGCGTTCGGCGGCGATGCTGCTGCGGGTCCTCCAGGAGAACGACGACCGCGCGGCGCCGCGTCTCGAACAGCTCGTGGCGGCCTGGAGCGACGCCTTCGCGGTACGGTTCCGCGCCCGCTGGGTGCCCTTGGAGCACCAGGTCGAGCACCAGTCCCGTACCGTCGTCGCGGCCGCGCTGCACGCGCGCGACCGCGACGGGTGAGACGGCCCGCGCCACGCACCCCGGTCACTCGTCCAGCGCGAACACCGGGCCGGTCCACGCGGCCAGTACGCAGGAGTTGGTGAAGGTCCGCGTGAACTCGACCGGCCGCCCGCCCCACTCCCCGCGCGCGTGAGCGGTCACCGGGGCGTACACCATCGTGCAGAAGCCGTCCGCCGGCGCGAGGGCGCCGATGTCACCCTTCGCCGAGGCGAGCCGCGCGCAGGCCTGTGCGGCGTGCGCGTGCCCCCGGGGCGGGTCGCACAGCAGCAGGGCGCCACGGGTGTCACCCGGGCGGGTGCCGTCGCCCCGGGTGACGGTGAGCACGAGCCAGTCGCCCGAGCGGACGTCCCGGGCGGCCGCCGGAGCCGACGCGCCGACCGCGAGCAGGGCGGCCGCCGTCAGGAGGGCGCCGCGCGCCGCGTACGCCGTACGTGCCCTGTTCCCCGGGTACGTCGCCTGCCGGTCGTCCCTCGTGCGGGCCGCGTGCCGGTCGTGTCTCGAGTGCCGGTCGTGCCTGGTGTGCGTCGCGTGGTTCGTGTGCGTCATTCAAGGGGCATCGGCACGGCCGTCTCCTGACACCAGTCCCGCTCACCCGAACGGGACTCCTCGCGCGCGTGCGCCGCGGCCAGCTCGAACGTGGCGAGCACCACGCGCGACTGGTACTCCACCTGGCGGGCGACCGGGATCCAGCGGGCCCCGCAGCCGTCGCGGTAGTCGGCGCACCACTCGTCGATGACCCGGTCCAGCTCCTCCAGCGCGTCGTCCGGATCGCCGTCGGCGCCCCGCACCAGCTGGTGCAGCAGCCCCGCCGTACGCAGGGCGAGCCGCCGTCCGGCGATCCGCAGGGCGGCGAGATGGGCGGTGCGCAGGGCGGGCAGGGGGCGCCCCTCACGGATGTCGGGGTCCCACGCGTCGGCCAGGCCGGGACAGACCAGTAAATAGTCGTCGACCGGTGCGAGCAGGCGCGCCACGTCCGGTGAGTCCCCGAGCCGGGGCCGGACCCGGGCGAGGATCAGCTCCAGGAGCCCGGCGTCGTGGCGCAGCGTGCGGCTGACCGTACGCAGCGCCTCGTCCGGTTCGGCGGGCCGGGAGCCGTCCTCGACGCCGGCCACGCCCCACATGGGGGCCTCGATCACGGCGGTGACCGTGCCGTGCCGGTGCGGGTGGAACCAGGTGGACTCGACGGCGGCCTCGGTGATGGCCGCGGCCAGGTCGCCCCGGCTCGGCGGCGGGATCCGGTAGACGGCGGGACCGAGTCCGGGCCAGTACAGGGTGTCGTAGGGACCGAGTTCGCGCGGGATGCCGAGCCGGGACGCGGTGTGCGCGACGCGCCGGTCCAGGCCCGGCAGGTCGCGGGTCAGCTCGACGAAGCCGCCGCCGACGTCGACACCGTGCAGGGAGCACTGGAAGAAAGGTTTCAGTTCGTCCTGGACGCTCAGCAGCGCACGCGTCTCGGGGAGCGTGGCGGCCTCCGCGCCGTCGGGCAGCCACTCGGGCTGTTCGAGGAAGCCGGGACGGAAGAAGTTCCGGAAGTAGTGGCCCAGGGTGTAAGGGCCGGACAGCCAGCCCTCGTTGCGGCGCAGGCCGTCGGGGTCCAGGCACAGCAGCAGGTTCCAGGTGGTGTCCGCGCCGTCGGCGAGGCGGGGTTCGGCCAGGACGCGTTCGGCCAGGCGCAGCGCGGTCGCGCCGCCCACCGGCTCGTTGGCGTGCGGTCCGGCGACCACCAGGGCCTGGCGGGTGCCGTGCCCGACGGACAGCAGCCACAGGGGTGTTCCCGCGCGGGACGTCCCGATCCGGCGCAGCCGGGCGTCCTGGGGGCGTCGGGCGACGAGTGCGGCGGCCCGGGTGCCCAGTTCGTCCACGGTCGGGTAGCGGAGGAGTGGCGGCAGGGCACACCTCCACAATGTGGTGCCGTCGGTTCACCTGGTGTACATGGTGTAAGCACAGTCAGTCATGGCTCGCCGGGTACGTCAACACCGCGGTACGCAAGGGAATGCACGATCTGTCGGCAGGACGGCGCCTGCGTCGGTCCGGGGCCCTCAGTCCGCCGCGAGCCGGAACGCGATGCTCCCGAAGCCGATCTGGTCGCCCTCGCGGACGACGGCCGCGCCGAACACCCGGCGCCCGTTCACCGTCGTGCCGTTGGTCGAGCCGAGGTCGCGCAGCACCCACATGCCGCCCTGGCGGCTGAGTTCGGCGTGCACGCGCGAGACCGTCTCGTGGGTGAGCCTCAGTCCGCTGGCGGGGTCCCGGCCTATCCGCAGCGCGTGCGCGGCTCCCGGGTGCGGCAGCAGCAGCTTGGGCAGCTTCTCGGCCTGCCAGGCCCGGCGCAGTCGTACGGTGAAGCCCGAGACCGCCTCGACGGTGCCGAAAACCGCGCGCGCGAAACGGCTCTCCGTGGGCAGGTCGGCGGTGAGCGCGGCGAGTTCGTCGGAGCGGCGCGCGGCCAGCGCCAGTTCCATGCGCCGGACGAAGGTGTCGTGCGACAGCCGCCCCTTGGCGGCGCCGTCGCGCAACACCTCCAGCGCCCGGTCGCGCTCCGCGTCGGACAGCCGCGCGGGGTACGTGTGGAACTCGAAGGACGACGTCACGCTCGTGATTGTCGGTCAGTGAACCCCGGGTGTCCAGAAAACACAGAAACGGCTCTCCCGTGTGTGCACCTGGACGACACCCCCCGCAAAAGGGAGCATTCAAAGGCGGATTGATCGTGTTTGAAGGACCATGGACGGGCTACATCACGGTGAGCAGACGAAGGGGAACCGTCCGTGCAGTTCGAGGTGTGGGCACCGCAGGCCGACCGGGTGACGCTCCATTGCGGCGGAGTCACGCGCGCGTTGGAACGCGATCCGGCGCGCGGCGGCTGGTGGAGCGGCGAGGCGAAGGCGGCCGACGGCACGCGGTACGGGTTCGCGCTGGACGACGGCCCCGTGCTGCCCGATCCGCGCTCCCGTCGCCAGCCGGACGGCCCGGACGGGCTGAGCGCCGTCGTCGATCACGGGCGGTACGCCTGGCACACCGAGTGGGCCGGCCGGCCGCTGCCGGGGGCCGTGCTGTACGAGCTGCACGTGGGCACGTACACGCCGGAGGGCACCCTCGACGCGGCCGCCGAGCGGCTCGGCCATCTGGTGGAACTGGGTATCACTCACGTCGAGTTGATGCCTCTGTGCCCCTTCCCCGGCCGGCACGGCTGGGGGTACGAGGGGGTGTCGCTGTGGGCGGTGCACGAGCCGTACGGCGGCCCCGAGGCGCTGCGCAGGTTCGTGGACCGGGCCCATGGGCTCGGACTCGGGGTGATCCTGGACGTGGTGCACAACCATCTGGGCCCGTCGGGCAATCACCTGCCCGCGTTCGGCCCGTACTTCACCGACCGGCACCACACCCCCTGGGGTGCCGCGGTCAACCTCGACGGGCCCGGCTCGGACGAGGTGCGCGCCTTCCTGCTCGGCAGCGCGCTGGCGTGGCTGCGGGACTACCGGATCGACGGGCTGCGGCTGGACGCGGTGCACGCGCTGGCGGACACGCGCGCGTGCCACTTCCTGGAGGAGCTGTCGCGGGCGGTGGACCATCTCGGCGCCGACACGGGCCGGCCGCTCTTCCTGATCGCCGAGTCGGACCTGAACGACCCGCGCGTGGTCACCGCGCGCGCGGAGGGCGGCCTCGGCCTGCACGCGCAGTGGAGCGACGACTTCCACCACGCCCTGCACACCGCGCTGACCGGCGAGTCCCAGGGCTACTACGCGGACTTCGCGCGCGCCCCGCTCGCGGCCCTGGCCAAGACGCTCACCGGCGGTTTCTTCCACGACGGCACGTACTCCAGCTTCCGGGGCAGGCACCACGGCCGTGCCCTGGACCGCGGCCGGGTGGCCGCGCACCGGCTCGTCGGCTACAGCCAGACCCACGACCAGGTCGGCAACCGCGCCCAGGGCGACCGGCTGGCGGCCGTGCTCTCCCCCGGGCTGCTGGCCTGCGCGGCGGCGCTGACCCTGACGGCCCCCTTCACGCCGATGCTGTTCATGGGCGAGGAGTGGGCGGCGGGCACGCCCTGGCAGTTCTTCACCGACCACACCGATCCCGAACTCGCCGAGGCGGTACGCCGGGGCAGGCGCCGGGAGTTCACGGCGCACGGCTGGGCCGAGGAGGACGTGCCCGATCCGCAGGACCCGGCGACCCGCGACCGCTCCTGTCTGGACTGGTCCGAGCCGGAGCGCCCGCCGCACGCGCGGGTACTGGACTGGTACCGCCGTCTCGTCGCCCTGCGGCACACCCATCCGGACCTCACCGACCCCGACCTCGCGGACACGAAGGTGGCGTACGACGAGGAGGGCCGCTGGCTCGCCTTCCGCCGCGGTGACGTACGCGTGGCGGTGAACCTCGGCAAGGAGCCGGCGGCGATCCCGCTGGGCACCCGCCCGGCCCGGGTGCTCGCCGCGTGGGAACCGGTGGAGCGGCCGGGGACGGACGGGGTCCTGCTGGTGCCCGGGGAGTCGTGCGTGGTGCTGGAACAGAGCTGACGGGACGGGCGGGGCCGCCCGGGAGCCGGGGCGCGGCCCCGAGGTCCGATCGCCCGGGGGCCCGGTCGTCCGGAGGTCTGGTCGCCCGGAGGTCCGATCGCCCGGAGGTCTGGTCGTCCGGGGGTCCGGCCGTCGAGAGGTCCGGCCGCCCGGAGGTCCGGCCGTCGGGAGGTCTGGTCGCCCGGGGATCCGGCCGTCCGGGGATCCGGCCGTCCGGGGATCCGGCCGTCGGGAGGTCTTGTCCCGGCTTCGGGGCCGGGCGGCGCGTCAGGGCTGTTCCGGGTCGTCCGGACCCTCCTCGCGGAACTCCGTCACGCGCTCCAGCAGGATCGCCTCCCAGGCGCGGCGCAGCTGCGTGCGCAGCAGCGGCAGCGGGCTGTCGCTGCGGCCGTCCAGCCGCTCGGCCAGCGCGAGGACCGTGTCGCAGCGGGCCAGCCACAGGCCGCGCAGGCAGCTGCGGGCGCCGTAGCCGGCGAGGGTCGCGGCGCGCACGGCGGCGGGAGAGCCGACGGCGAGCGCGAGTCCGGCGATGTCCTCCGCGGGGTCGCCGACGACCGCGTGGGTCCAGTCCAGGACCCCGCGCACCCGGCCGTCGGCACTGACCACGAGGTGCTCGCCGCGCAGACCGTGGTGGACGAGGACGGCCGTGCCGGGCTGGGCGGCGAGCTGGGCCGCCCCCTGCGGGGTCAGCTGGTGCAGCAGAGCGGCGTCGAACTCGTCGGCGGCGCGCAGGAGTTCCGCGGCCGGTACGGCCATCCGGCGCAGCGCCTCCAGCGAGCGGGCCGGGGCGTGCGGTACGCCGAGGATCTCGATCTGCCGGGCGGGCACCTCGCGCATCCCGGTGAGCAGTCCGGCCAGGTCGGCCTCGCCGACGGCCGACACCTCGTGCTCCTCCGCGGTGCCGCCGGGCACCTTGGTGTCCAGCGTGTAGGCGAGTCCGGGCGCCCAGTCGCCGTGCGCCGCGCTGACCGGTACGGCGACCGGGACATGGGGGCGGACGAGATCGCGCAGGCGCAGTTCACGGCGGCGCCGGGCGGTCGCCTCACGGTCGGTGGCGAGCCGCAGCACATGGCGGGTGCCGACCCACCACGTGGTGGACCCGGTCTCGGCGACGGGCCGGACGTCGGGTCCGGCGGCGTCCCGCGCGCCGGTGCCCGCCTCGGCCGTCCTGCCCTCCTCGCCCTCCTTCGTCAGGGAACGGACCAGTCGGCGGACGGTGTCCGCGGTCGGTGTCGGTGCCTGGGTCATGGGCCGCGCCGTCGCTCGGGGGTGTCGTCTCACGGGTTTCCTGGAGGTCCTGCGGACGTGGCCGTCAGTCCACGACGACCATCTCCCTGGTCGTGTCGTTGAGGCGGCGGCCGCCGTCCTCGGTCACCGTCACGATGTCCTCGATGCGCACCCCGAAGCGGCCGGGCAGGTAGATGCCGGGTTCGACGGAGAAGCACATGCCGGGGACCAGGGGCTGTTCCTCGCCCTCGATCATGTACGGCGGCTCATGGGTGGTGACGCCGATGCCGTGGCCGGTGCGGTGGATGAAGTACGGGCCGTACCCGGCGTCCTCGATGACCTTGCGGGCGGCCCGGTCGACCTCCTGGCAGGCGACACCCGGCCGCACGGCCCGGAAGCCCGCCTCCTGGGCCGCGCGCACGAGGTCGTGGACCGTCCGTTCCTCGTCCGTGGGCTCGCCCACGTGGACCGTGCGGCTGGTGTCGGAGCCGTAGCCGTCCTTGAGGCCGCCGAAGTCGAGGACGACCATGTCGCCGCGTTCGATGACCCGGTCGCCCACCTCATGGTGCGGGTTGGCGCCGTTCGGTCCTGAGGCGACGATGGTGAAGTCGACCTGGGAGTGACCGTGGCGGCGCAGCAGGCCCGCGAGGTCGGCGGCGACGTCGGACTCCCGGCGGCCGGCGAAGCGGACGTCGCGGATCTCCTCGAACGTCGCGTCCGCGGCCGCGCCCGCGGCGGCCAGCAGCTCCAGCTCCGCCGGGTCCTTGACGGCGCGCAGCATCGGCAGGTCGTCGGTGAGGGAGACGTACGAGGTGCCGGGCAGCGCTCTTTGCAGGGCGAGCAGATGCAGCGCCCAGGCGTTGTCGCTGATCCCGAAGGTTCCGGTGGTGTCGAGGAGGCCCGCGGTGAGCGCGTAGGGGTCCTTGCCGTCGGTCCAGTCCCGCAGCGCCAGGGCGGGCGCCCCCGTGGCCTTGGCGGCGTCGGGGGCCTCCAGGGTGGGGACGACGAGGACGGGATCCTGACCGGCGGCGAGGACGAGCAGGGTGAGCCGCTCGGTGGCCGCGGGCGGCGCGTACCCGGTGAGCCAGACGAGGTCGGGGCCCGGTGCCACCAGGAGCCCGGCCAGCCCGGCGTCCGCCGCGGCGCGGGCGGCCCGGTCCATCCGGGCTCTGTAGTCGTCTGCGGTGAAGCGCGCGGCCGTGCTGCCGGTCATCCGGGCCTCCCTGGGCGGACGAAGAGGGACTACGGGCAGCATCCTGCCCGGCCGGAGGGGCCCGCGCGAGCCGGTCGGCCCACACTCGTCCACCGTGTTCCGGCGAGAGCCACCGCTCGCCCTTCCACCACCCGCCGCGGGCCCGGCGCGCGGCCGACGCGGCACCGTCGTCCTGACCGTGACCGCCGGTCGGCTCGTACGGCGAGATGACGAGGCGGCGACGCCAGACAGCGCGACGCCAGACAGCGCGACGCCAGACAGCGCGTCAGGTGACGACACCCGGGACGGCCCTCAGCCGCTGGTGGCCGCCGTTGTGGTGCCGGACGGTCAGGGTGACCTCCCGGCCGGGGCGGGCGCGGGCGACGGCGTGCGCGAGGTCGGCCGCCGAGCCGATCCGGGTCCGGCCGAAGGCGAGCAGCACGTCTCCGCGGACCAGCCCCGCCCGGTACCCGGGGCCGGGGACGTGGACGCCGACGACCAGCGCCCCGGGCCGGCCGGCGTCGACCGCCTCGACGCCGAGGGTCGCCGTGGTAGCGGTGAGAGCGGTGGGCGGCAGGGATGCCCGTGCCCCCGGCGACACGGCGGCACCGGAGCGGCCCGCGGCGGGCTCGGGGCCGGCTGTTCCCGGGCCGTGGGAGCCCGCCGCCCCGCGCTGGAGCTCGGCGAGCTTGCCCATGCTGATCACCGTGGCCCCCACCGTCCCGAGTCCCACCCCGGACAGCACCAGCGCCGTCCCCAGGAGCAGGCCGGACAGCAGGGTCGTGAGCCGTCGGCCGCGGCGGCGCGCGGCATACGGGCGCCGGGTACCGTCCTCGGGCCCGGCAGCACCCGGCGGCTTCCGTCCGGGCATCGGTTTGGGACGCAACGCGGTCTCTTCCATGGATCGCCTCCGCCCGGTGCTCTACCCGGAGCACCGGCGCGGGACGAGACACGAACGAGTGAGACTGACCCGGGGCCGGGGACGGGCATCATCCGGTCGACGTGCCCCGCACCCCACTCACCGCGTCCGAACAGTCCCTACGCGCAGGCGGGGCACAGTCCCCGGTAGGTGACCTCGACCTCGGAGACCGTGAAACCGAACCGTTCCACCGCCGGAAGGTCGGCCAGCGGATCGCCGGTGGGATGGACGTCGCGGATGGTGCCGCAGTTGGAGCACACGAGGTGATGGTGCGGCCGGTGCGCGTTGGGGTCGTACCGCTTGGCGCGGCCGTCGGTGGAGACCTCTATGACCTCGCCGAGGGTGACCATCTCGCCGAGCGTGTTGTAGACGGTCGCACGGGAGATCTCGGGCAGCCGCTGGGCAGCACGGGCGTGCACCTCGTCAGCAGTGAGGTGCACGTGGTCGCCGTCGAGGACCTCCGCAACGACACGCCGCTGGGAGGTCATCCGCCAGCCACGGCCTCGCAGTCGCTCCAGCAGGTCACTCATATCGGTTCACCTATTCACGTTCGGTGGGACACCCGGGATTTTACCAGTGGACATCCGGGTTCCTACCGGATATGGGTTTAGTGTGCTTCTTGACTAAGACTCTGTCCATTGTAGGATCGGATCAGGCGCTGGCCAAGGGACAGAAAGACACCAGTACGACAGGAGCGGAGGCAGTGACTGTGCGAGGCTTTTCTCGCGCTCACCGCAGCTCTACGGGAGTCGGTGTCCCGTCCGTCCCTCCTCCCGCGGCCCCTGAGCACAGTGATCCGCCCGTCCGGAAGGATTCCCATCCCATGTCCGAGAACCACGACGCAATCGTCACCGACGCGAAGTCCGGGGGCGCAGGTGGTTGCCCGGTTGCGCACGAGCGCGCCGCGCACCCGACGCAGGGCGGTGGAAACCGCCAGTGGTGGCCGGAACGGCTCAATCTGAAGATCCTTGCCAAGAACCCCGCCGTGGCGAACCCGCTCGGCGAGGACTTCGACTACGCCGAGGCGTTCGAGAGCCTCGACCTCGCCGCCGTCAAGCGGGACATCGCCGAGGTGCTCACGGACTCGCAGGACTGGTGGCCGGCCGACTTCGGCAACTACGGCCCGCTCATGATCCGGATGGCCTGGCACAGCGCGGGCACCTACCGGATCAGCGACGGCCGTGGCGGCGCGGGCGCCGGGCAGCAGCGCTTCGCCCCGCTCAACAGCTGGCCGGACAACGGCAACCTCGACAAGGCCCGCCGTCTGCTGTGGCCGATCAAGAAGAAGTACGGCCAGAGCATCTCGTGGGCCGACCTCATGATCCTCACCGGCAATGTCGCCCTGGAGACGATGGGCTTCAAGACCTTCGGCTTCGCCGGCGGCCGCCCGGACGTCTGGGAGGCGGACGAGGACGTCTACTGGGGTCCCGAGACCACCTGGCTCGACGACCAGCGCTACACCGGTGACCGCGAGCTGGAGAACCCGCTCGGCGCGGTCCAGATGGGTCTGATCTACGTCAACCCCGAGGGCCCCAACGGCAACCCGGACCCGCTGGCCGCGGCCCGCGACATCCGCGAGACGTTCCGCCGGATGGCGATGAACGACGAGGAGACGGTCGCCCTCATCGCGGGCGGTCACACCTTCGGCAAGACCCACGGCGCGGGCCCGGCGGAGAACGTCGGCGCCGACCCCGAGGCCGCCTCGATGGAGCAGCAGGGCCTGGGCTGGAAGAGCACCTTCGGCACCGGCAAGGGCGCCGACGCGATCACCAGCGGCCTGGAGGTCACCTGGACCGCCACGCCGACGCAGTGGGGCAACGGCTTCTTCGACAACCTGTTCGGCTACGAGTGGGAGCTGACCCAGAGCCCCGCCGGCGCCCACCAGTGGGTGGCGAAGGACGGTGCCGGCGCCGGAACCATCCCGCACGCCCACGACGCGTCGAAGAGCCTGGCCCCGACCATGCTCACGACCGACCTCGCGCTGCGCCTCGACCCGGCCTACGAGCCGATCTCGCGCCGCTTCCACGAGAACCCCGAGGAGTTCGCGGACGCGTTCGCCCGCGCCTGGTTCAAGCTGACCCACCGCGACATGGGCCCGCTCGCGCGCTACCTCGGCCCGGAGGTCCCCTCCGAGGTGCTGATCTGGCAGGACCCGATCCCCGCGGTCACGCACGAGCTCGTGGACGCCGACGACGTGGCCGCCCTCAAGGCCCAGATCCTCGCCTCGGGTCTGTCGGTGTCGCAGCTGGTGTCCGCCGCATGGGCGTCGGCGTCGACCTTCCGCGGCAGCGACAAGCGCGGCGGCGCCAACGGCGCGCGCGTGCGTCTTCAGCCGCAGAGCGGCTGGGAGGCCAACGACCCCGACCAGCTCGCCCAGGTGCTGCGCACCCTGGAGGGCATCCGGGAGTCCTTCGACTCCGCGCAGTCCGGCGGCAAGAAGATCTCCCTCGCCGACCTGATCGTGCTCGCGGGTTCCGCGGCCGTCGAGAAGGCCGCCAAGGACGCCGGTGTCGACGTCGAGGTCGCCTTCACGCCGGGCCGTGCGGACGCCTCGCAGGACCAGACCGACGTGGAGTCGTTCGCCGCGCTGGAGCCGGCGGCCGACGGGTTCCGCAACTACCTCGGCAAGGGCAACCGCCTGCCGGCCGAGTACCTGCTGCTGGACCGGGCGAACCTGCTGACCCTGAGCGCGCCGGAGATGACGGTCCTCGTCGGCGGTCTGCGCGTGCTGGGCGCGAACCACAAGCAGTCGTCGCTCGGTGTCCTCACCGACACCCCCGGGGTGCTGACGAACGACTTCTTCACCAACCTGCTCGACCTGGACACGACGTGGAAGGCGACCTCCGAGGACGCGACCACGTTCGAGGGCCGTGACGCCTCCGGCCAGGTCAAGTGGACCGGCAGCCGCGCCGACCTGGTCTTCGGCTCCAACTCCGAGCTGCGCGCGCTCGCGGAGGTCTACGCGAGCGACGACGCGAAGGAGAAGTTCGTGAACGACTTCGCCGCCGCGTGGACCAAGGTCATGGACCTGGACCGGTTCGACCTCGTCTGACCGTCCGTCCCACCTCCCGCACCTGACAGGACGTCCAGGCCGGCCCGCACGGGCCGGCCTGGACGTCCTTGCGCTTGCGGCGGCCGGGCCGGCCGCCCCGCTCGTCTCACCCTCGGTGCACCGGCGTCCCGGCGGCCCCGTCGTCGAGCAGCGCCGCCGCCAGTCGGGCCGCCGAGCCGCGCGGTGTGCCCAGGTGCACCAGTTCGGTGCGGTGCACGACACGCGGCTGTGTGAGCGGCACGGCGACGACGCCCGGCACCCCGGTGGCGGCCGCCCGGGGCAGCAGGGTCAGCCCGTGCCCCGCGGCCGCCAGGGCCATGAGGACGCGGACGTCCGTCCCGTCGTACCGCAGCGCCGGGCGGAAGCCGGACCCGCCCGCGGCGGCCCGGAGCTGGGCCAGCGGCAGCCCCGCGTCGGGCGCGTCCAACCAGCGGGCGTGGGCGAGGTCGCCGAGGCGCAGCCCCGAACGGCCGGCCAGCGGATGGGCGTCGGGCAGCAGTACGCAGACGGACTCCTCACCGACGCCGTACACCGTCAGGGGTGCCACGTCGGGCAGCCGCAGCGGATCACTGGGGGCGGCCAGTCCGTCGACCAGTCCGAGGTCCGCGCGGCCGGCGGCGACGGCCTCGGGCACCTCGTCGCGGGCCAGCACCCGCAGGGTCACCCCGGCCCGCGGGAGCGCCGCGACGGTACGGGGGCCCAGGGCGGTCGGGGTGGTCGCGAGCGTCAGCCCCTGCTCGGGCGCGGCCGCCCTGCGTACGACGTCCGCACGGGCCGCCTCCAGGCGCAGCAGCAGCGGGCCCGCGTGCTCCAGGAGCCGCTCGCCGGCCGGAGTGGGGGCGACCGGGCGCCGGGTGAGCAGGTCGGCGCCGAGGTCCTGTTCCAGCGCGGCGATGTGCTGGGAGACCGCGGACTGGGTGTAGCCCAGCTCGCGGGCGGCCGCCGAGAAGGAGGCGAGGCGGGCCACGGTGACATAGGTGCGCAGGAGATGCGGGTCCATGTCGCTCAGCATGCCATCAGCAGTTCTTATCGAGCATGCAGGAATCATCGTTGGACGTGAACTGCGGGCGCGCCCAGGATGAGGTGCATGACGCATACCCACACGGCGAGGATCGCCCTGGTCGGCGACCGCTCCCCCCAGGTCGCCTCGCACGCCCGTATCCCCCTTCTGCTGGACGCCCTGGCCGAACGCGACCGGCTCGTCCTCGACGCCTACTGGATCCCCTCCGAGGACGCCACCGCCGAGGGCGCGGTACGCGGCTTCGACGCGGTCTGGGTGGTGCCGGGCAGCCCGTACCGCAGCGAGGCGGGCGTGCTGTCCGCGATCCGGACCGCACGCGAGGAGGGCATCCCGTTCCTCGGCACGTGCGGCGGGTTCCAGCACGCGCTGCTGGAGTTCGCCCGTGACGTCTGCGGACTGACCCGGGTGGCGCACGCCGAGAACGACCCCGGGGCCGACGACTTCCTGATCGAGCCGCTGGCCTGCTCGCTGGCGGGCCACGAGGCGGCGGTGACGGTCGAGCCGGGCTCGCTGGCCCAGTCCGTGATCGGCGCGGAGCACACCGTGGAGCGCTACTTCTGCATGTACGGCCCCTCCCGTCACCTCGACACGCTGCGCGCCCACGGGCTGCGCTTCTCCGGCCACGACGAGGACGGCCAGGTCCGGATCGCGGAACTGCCCGGCCATCCCTTCTACTTGATGTCCCTCTTCCAGCCGGAGCTGGCCGGCGACGGTTCGCGCCCGCACCCGATGGTCAGGGCGCTGGCGCGGGCGGCCGTGGAACACGCTTCGCGGGAAGGCCGGTTCAGCCTGCCGCGGGGGTGAGCGCGGGCGGGCGGTACGGCAGGAATCCGTGCGAACGGCGGGCCAGATAGCCGGACTTGTAGCGGTCGACGGTGCGGTGCCAGTTCAGGATGCCCGCCATCCAGTTCTCCAGGTCGGACACATAGTCCCGCATCACCGCGCGCGCCTCGTCCGAGAGGGCGAAGTCGTCGTAGAGGACGGGCAGTTCGTGCGCGACGACGTGTTCGAACTGGCACATGCGCTGGTTCATCAGGTCGGCGACCACGCGCAGGGCGGCCGGGTAGTCGCAGCCGAAGAAGTTCTGCACGACGAGGACGGCGTTGTGGATCTCGCCCTCGTACTCGATCTCCTTCTGGTAGGAGAAGACGTCGTTGAGCAGGCAGGCGTAGTCGACGGCCGCGTTCTCCAGGGAGCGGACGGGCCCGCTGCGGTACACCTCCGGCGGGACGGCGGGGCCGTGGCCGAGCCGGCACAGGCTCAGGGTGAGGTCGGAGCCGAAGGTGGCCCGCCGCATCTCCAGGTAGTCGACGGGGTCGGGGATCCGGTTCTGGAGCTGGTTGGCCAGCTCCCACAGCCAGCTCTCGGTCATCTTGTCCACGGACTCCCTGAACGTGGCGCGGGCCTCGTCGCTCATCCCGGCCGTGGTGCGCGCCCACAGGTCGGTCAGCCCGCGCTCCATCGCGTTGGCGGGGGCCGGGACCGCCTCCCCGGCGACGGGCATGCAGTCGGACAGCCGCCGGGTGGCCAGCCGGGCGCCGGCGAGATCACCGCGGTGCCCGAAGACGAGGGGGTAGTAGTCGTCGCCGTAGGTCCCCCAGGCCAGCCACCGCGAGCTGAGGTCGAGGGCCTCGGGGGACGCGTCCGGGTCGAGGCCGGCCGCGCACAGCGGGAGGTCGGCCGCGGCGAGCCGGTCCTCGTCCCACACGCCCTCCGCCAGCATGCCGACGCGGTGCATCCAGCCGGTCAGCCGGTGGCGGGCCCCGTCGAGGTGCGGGCTGAGCTCCACCGCGAACGGCATCCGGAGGTCGGGCAGCAGGCTGGGGCCCACCTTCTGGCGCGGCACGTGCGCGTGGGCGCGCAGGCGTTCCGCGGCAGCGACGGCGAGCAGCGCGCCGATGTCCGAGGCGGAGGTGCCGGGTCCGGTCGGGCCGTGCCAGAACGGCACGGCCCGGGCGCCCTGGTTCATGTACCGGCTGGACCTCAGGTGCCATTCGTGACCGCCGGACTGCCAGTCCTGGAGCCCCTTGGTGTACGCCGCCACCGCCGCGATCTCGCCGGGGGTCAGCGCCCGGTCCACGGCGAGGGCGGGCACCTCGGTCACGGCGGTGTGCTCGAACTGGTGCAGCCGTGAGGTGAGGATGTCGTTGACGATGTCGGCGGCCTGCTGTGTGGTGCAGCCGAAGAAGGTCTCCAGGACCAGCACTCCGTTGCTGTTCTCGCCCTCGTCCTGCACCTCCCGCTGGTAGGAGAACAGGTCGTTGCGCAGGTGCACACCGTCGGAGAAGGTCTCCATCAGCACCCGCAGCGGCCTCGATCCGGCGACGGACTCGGGCACTTCTGCGGTGGCGTACTCCACGAGACCCGCCGACCAGGGTGCGCCGCCCACCTTGCGGCGCATCTCGATGTACTCGACGGGGTTGGCGATCCGCCCCTCGTCGATGTTGGACAGCTCCCACATCGACTCGTTGAGCAGGTGCTCGGTGGCGACGGCGAAGCGGCGGCGCCAGGCGGCGGACATCGACGGCACGGTACGCGCCCACAGGTCGGCGAGCCCGGCCTCGACCGGGTTCTGCGGCTGCGGCACGGGAGTTGCCGGGTCCAGCGGCATGAACAGCGGCAGCCGGTCCAGGTGGGCCTTGGCCGCGGCGCGGTCCGGGGTGCGCTTGAACATGTCGAGGAAGTGGTCGTCGAAGAAGAACACCCACACGTACCAGTCGGTGATCAGCGACAGCGCGGGGCCGTCGCAGTCGGGGTGGGCGTAGGCGCAGAGCAGGCCGTAGTCGTGGGCGTCGAGATCGGCCTGCTCCCAGATCCCGGACCCCTCCAGCATGCCCGTCTCGCGCGCCCACCGGGTCGAGTGGGCGCGCGCCTCGTCGAGATGGGGGTTCAACCGCGCGGGGTACGGCATGTAGAAGTGCGGGAGTTCGAACGGCTGCGTCATGGCCGGGCCCTACCCGGGCCCTGCGAGCCGCATCCACCCGGCCGGACATGATCACACCATCGCGTGAATCGGGTCCGAACCGGCCGGATCTCCCGGCCGGTACGCTCCCCCGCCGGGCCCTCGCCCGCACCCCACCCGGTGGTGCGGCCGCCTCAGCCCTTCACCTGGATCATCGCGTGCCGTCCGCTCGTCCGCCAGCGCTGCCCCTCGGCGGCGTCGAGCGCGTCGCGGGTGGCGGCGTCGAGTCCGGTGACCACCTCGGACTTGAGGGTGCGCAGGGCGGCGACCGGCCCGGGGAAGTAGGCGGTGACCTCGGCGAAGGGGGTGGTCGGCGGCCATCGGCGATCGCCCACCAGCCGACGGTAGTTGAGGTCGCCCTTGAAGACGGTCAGGTCGGCGGCGCCGAACTCCCGGTACAGCTCGTCGGGCATCTCCGCGTACCCGAGCGGGGCACAGGCGAAGGGGTGGGCGCGCAGCTCGATGCGGCCGTCGCTCAGCGCGTCCCGTACGCGCCGCCCGTGCCCGGCGGCCGCGCCGGGTGCCTCGGTCAGCCGGCGGACCGCGTCGAGCACGTCGGCGGTGGTGGCGTCGGAGACGTAGTACGGGTACGGCTTGATGTGCAGCACCGCCCGCTCCGCCCGCCCCTCCTCGAGCAGCCGGGCCACCAGGAGCAGGTCGGGGACGAGTTCGCGGCCCGCGTTGTCGGCGACCAGACAGAGCGTGCCGGTGCCGCCGGGCGGCAGCAGCGACCACAGGGCCGCCCCGGCGTCGGCGACCAGTGCCGGGGTGCTCCCGGTGGCGGGGCCGCCGGGGTCGGACAGCCGGAACCCGAGATCGGCGCGGTTGCCCCAGAGCGATCCGTGCAGCAGGGCCTCGGCCTGCTCGTCGGCCGGGCGGTCCGCCAGGCCGTCGAGGGCGGCCAGTTCGGCGTCCGTCTCCGGGGCGGCCAGCTCGGCGAGTTTGGAGGGACCGAAGGGGTCGATGCCCTGCCAGGGTCCGCTCGCGAAGTACCCTGTGGCTTCGAGGAGTTGTCGGTAGAAGTAGCTCTCCGACCACAGCCACGGCACCTCGAACCAGGACCGGCCCGCGTAGGCGTCCAGGCCCCAGGTCCGCCACCGGTCCAGGTCGTGCGCGCCGTCGGGAAGCGGTTCGATCACGCCCTTGGTGCAGTTCTCCAGGAGCGCGTCGAGCGCGCGGCGCACGTCGGGGCCGTAGGGGAGGGCGTCGCGCACCTGGCGGATGATCGCGGGGTGCCGCTCGGCGAGCACGCCGTACGGGAATGAGCCGGGTTCGTCGCCCAGGATCACGGGCGGGACGGGGGTCTCGGGCATACGGCTCACCGTATCGGCCGTGCCCGGTCACACCGCGCCGATCTCCCGTTCCAGCCGGGTGACGAGGGTCAGGTATCTCGGCCGTCGCGGCACCGGCACCAGGCCCCGGATCAGCACCCGCCACATCTCGGCCACGCGGCGCGGCAGCCGGGCCACGGGTTCCAGGGAGCGGCCCACGACCCGGGTGCCGACGAAGAACGAGACGAGGGAGTGGGCGACGGCGTTGACGTCCACGTCCGGGTGCACGTCGGACTCGCGGACCGCGCCGAGCAGCCGGCGGGTGATCATGTCGAGCCACTCGGTGAACGGGTGCGGCAGCGGCGGCCGCACCTCGACGCCCCCGGTGGCGAGCCGCAGTCCGGCCCGGGTGATGGGCCCCTCGACGGACAGGCGCACCATGCCGAAGGTGATCCGCATCAGCGCCTCCAGGGACGGATAGCCCCGGCCGTCGATCTGGCCGGCCACCTGCCGCGAGGCCTGTGACTGGAGTTCCAGGATGGCGTGGGCCAGGTCCTCCTTGGCCGCGAAGTGGAAGTACAGGGCGCCCTTGGTGACCTGCGCATGCTCGACGATGTCGCTCAGGCTGGTCGACTCGTAGCCGCGCCGGTCGAACAGGTCCGCGGCGGCCGTGATGATCGTCGCGCGGGTCTGCTCGGCGCGTAACTGCCTCGCCATCGGTTGGACACTCCCAGGGGCCGTAAAGAACGGGTCATGCCGTTTGTTTTGACTCCCCGCACACGATAACTCACCGCCCCGCCGTACCCACCAGGCATTCGAAGACCGTCGACTCGCCCTGCTCGCCCACGACTTGCAGCGTCCCGTCCTCCTGGCAGGTCAGACCTATCCAGACCGGGCTGTCCAGTTCGGCGTACCGGTGGAAACGCGCATGGTAGGAAACCGGGTCCCGCTTCCGGTCGGACCACCACAGGACCGCCTGCCGGGCCGCTTCCAGGAGCAGCATCCCCGGCACATGGTCGAGCGGGTGGTCGAAGAAAACGGGATGCGCGGTATCCACCCGCAGTTCCCAGCGGTCGGGGCCGTCCGTCGGGGACAGTACGACGTCGGCGGGCCGGACCCGGGCCACACCGGCCGACGGCAGTCCGGCCCGCGGCGGCCGGTCCGGCGCGGGGCCGGTGGTGCGACCGGCCCGCAGCCGTTCGTAGACGGCCGTGCTGAGGCAGGTGAAACCGACGTCGGCGTACGCTACTTGCTCGCCCGCGCAGCGGACCTCCGCCGTGTAGCGGGCGCCGGCCAGGCGTGCGCCCCGGTAGCGGACGTCGGTGAAGGCGATGTCGAGGATCGGTTCGGCGGGCAGCACACCGACGGCCAGGTGCCGGGCGGACGTCTCCACCCGTAGGTCGTCGAGCACGAACTGGTGCCCCAGGGGCACGTCGTACTCGGTGTGCGCGATCAGCGTCCCGCTCTGCCGTACGGTCTCCACGACCAGGAGCGGGTCGTACGCGGTACGGTCGCAGGAGACGTGCAACTCATGGGCTCGCGGCCACTGCGCCGACACCTGGAAACGGTCGGCCTCGGTCCGCTTCCAGTCGGTGAGGAGGGTCTCCGCCACCGCCGCGCGGTGGACGAGTTCGCGGGCGACGGTCGCCGTCATGGACGGGGTCTCGACTCTCCGGCGAGGTCTCGGCATGTCCCTCTCCCTACGGTCTCCCCCGAAGGCCATGGCGGACGGCCAAGTGCCCGATCGAATAAGCGTTAGAGTACGAGGCGACCGGTTTGTTTTCAATGAGATCAGTGGACGACGCCCGATGATCGGGCCGATCCGGCACTCGATCGCGGGAGTCGGCCGACTCGGCGGTGCGGAGGGGCTGTTATGGCAAGGCAGGAGCGCGCCATCAGGACGCGCCGGGCGATCCTGGAAGCCGCCGGCGCGGTCTTCGACGAGCACGGCTACACCACCACCACCATCGCCATGGTGCTGGAGCGGGCCGAAGTCACCAAGGGCGCCCTGTACTTCCACTTCTCCTCCAAGGAGTCCCTCGCCCAGGCGGTGCTCGACGAGCAGGTGCCGTTCGGCGCCGTGCCGTCCCAGCCCTGCAAGTTGCAGGAGATCATCGACATGACCTTCGTCGTGGGCATGCGGCTGCTGAGCAACTCCCTGCTGCGGGGCAGTGTCCGGCTCGCGGTCGACCAGGCGACGCCGTCCGGCATCGACTTCGCGGAACCGTTCCGGCAGTGGGCCGGGCGGCTGACGGAACTGATGGAAGAGGCGCGTGCCCAGGGCGAGTTGCTGCCCACCGTGCGGCCGCGGGACACGGTGGAGCTGCTGGTCGGCGCGTTCACCGGCATCCAGTTGATGTCGCGGGCGCTGACCGGCCGCGCGGACCTGGCCGAGCGGCTGTCGGTGCTGTGGACGCACATGCTGCCCAGCATCGCGGTGCCGGGCCTGCTGCCCGCTCTCGACAGCGGCGCCGACCGGGGCACCCGGATCCTGGAAGACGCCGACGCACCGGTCGCGACGTAGCGGACTGCACATCACAGGCGGCGGGCGGCCGTTGATGCGGGGCCGCGCGTCGCCGCGGCGGGCGGCGCTGCCCGACGTCCCCGTCACCGGGCGCTGCCCGGTGCACCCGTCATCGAGTGGCGCCCGTGTCCCCGTCGCCGGGCTGCCCTTCGCCGTCGGCTGAACGCGCAGGCCCCGGGCGCCGTACTGGACACAACAGAACCGTTCCCGCGCCCGCCGAGGAGACGTTCCGGATGTCCCGGATGACCGCACACCGCCGCACCGCCCTGGCGGCCACCGCCGTGACCCCGCTCCTGCTGAGCCTGTGGACCGCGGCACCCGCCCTGGCGCACGGCGCGCCCACCGGTCCGGCCAGCCGGGCGTTCGCCTGCTCGCCCGAGGGCGGCTCGGCCGGGAACGCGGCCTGCCGGGCGGCCGCGGCCGCGAGCGGGCAGAACTTCGCCGCCTGGGACGACATCCGGGTCCCGAACGTGGGCGGCCGGGACCGGCAGACGATTCCCGACGGGAAGCTGTGCAGTGGCGGCCTGGCCTCGTACAAGGGCCTCGACCTCGCCCGCGCGGACTTCCCGGCCACGCGCGTGTCCCCGGGCGGGACGCTGACGATGACGTACACCGCGACGATCGCGCACGCCGGCACGTTCAAGCTGTTCCTGACGAAGCCCGGTTACGACCCGTCGAAGTCGCTGACCTGGTCGGATCTGGCCACCCAGCCGTTCGCCCAGATCACGGACCCGAAGCTGTCCAACGGCGCGTACCACTTCTCGGCCCGGCTCCCCTCGGACCGGACGGGACACCAGGTGCTCTACACGATCTGGCAGACCAGCAGCACCCCGGACACCTACTACTCCTGCTCGGACGTGGTGTTCCCGAAGGCCGCGACGTCCTCGAAGGCCACCTCGGCCGCGAGGACCACGGCGCCCGCGAGCGCTCCGGCGCACGCGAGCACCCGTCCGTCGCCCTCCGCATCGGCGCACCGGAGCGCGACCCCGTCCGCGGGCGTGTCGACGCCGGCGGCGGCGCGGACCTCGGAGCCGGCCGCCGTGGCCGCGGCGGCCGACAGCACGCCGGTGGCAGCCGGCACCGACGCCGGGTCGGGGCCCTCCGCTCCGCTCCTGGCGGGCGGCGCCGCCGCGGTGCTGGTGCTCACCGGGGGCGCCGCCGTCTTCAGCCGTCTGCGGAGGCGCTGAACCTCCCTGCCGGGTAGGTCAGTTGACGGTGACCGCGACGCCCGCGTCCGTCACCGGGGCGTACTTCGCGGTGAAGTAGCCGTTGGCGAAGCACAGGGACGAGCCTGACACCTTGGTGAACTGCTGGTTGACGAAGGAGATGCTGCTGTCGGTGTTGCTCGCCGTGCCGGAGAGCGACGGGGCCTGGTAGACGCAGGTGATCGAGCCGAGCAGGGTGCGCAGCTTGGCCGTGGTCTGGATGGTGGAACCGGCCGCCGGGGTCACGGTGACGGTGCCGTCGGAGGACACGGCGGTGGTGTACGGCAGGTTGTCGACCGTGATGCTGGTGACGCCGAGCACCCCGATGACGTTGCTGGAACAGCTGGCGGCGGCGAAGGTGTGCGACGCCAGGGACTCGGTGGCGGTGCCCGGCGCGGCGGGGTTGTCGCCGACCGTGGCGGTGAACTGCGACGAGGTGCAGGAGATGCCGCTCGTTCCGGTCGCGCTCGAGTAGAGGGTGGCACTGGTGCCGCTCGCCAGGTTCGCGACGAGGGTGTCGCCGCTCGCGACCGGGTTGCCGCCGGCGGTCAGGACCGCGACGTCGTCCGCCGAGGCGGTTCCGGCCATCGGCAGCGCCAGGGCCGCGACGGTGCCGACGAGCGTGAGGAGGGTGCGTGTGCGCATGCGGGTGCCTCTTCTCCGAAGTGGGGGGCGTTGCGGGGGGTTGCGGGTCGGGCAGCGTGGGGGGTGGGTCGGCGAGGACGCGCTCGGGCGTCCGCCATTGCCGACCCGTGACGCCTTCTCCGTACGTGACGGGCCGGCAACAGCAGCCGCCGGCCGGGGCCGACGACCGTGGGGGAGCCGGCGGCCGGGCCGGGCGGAAAGGGCGACCGGTCACGGTTCGCCGGAAGGCGGCCGTGGCGGCGCCGGGAGGAATGCGGACTCGTGGGTCACTGGGGACGGAGGCCGGGAACGCGGGCAGTCGCCGCGTCAGGGATCCGGCGCCACGGATCCGGGCTGAGCCAACGAGAGTTGTAGACCTGATGCCCCGTCAACGTCAAGCAGGGGCAAGGAAGTTGGCGAAATCCCTCGGTTGTCGTAACGCCTTCTGAATTCCTTGATCCATAGGTGAAGCACAATCGACACCCTTTTTCCACATCTCTCTTGACCCTTGACTGTAACCATCGGTAACTTCCTCGGCGGCTACTGCTGCGTAACCGTGAAAGCCCTTGTGGGAGCCGGGAGTCACAAGGAGGGGCGCGCCGCAGCCGCTGTCCGCGCCAGGACAACGCGCCACTGAAGCCCAACCCGCACTGACTATGCCCACGGGAGCAGACATGGCCTCGTCCCCGGACGTCACGCCGTCCGAAGACAACACCCCAGAGAACCCGGAAAGCGGTTCCGCGGCCGCGACGGCGGCGGTCGCCGCCGGATCCGGCCGCCGCGGACGCGTCCGTATGCGCCGGGCCGCGGTGATGGCGGTACCCGCCACCCTGGTCGCCGCCGGCCTGGCGGTCCTGACCGCGCAGGGGGCCCTCGGCGTGCAGTTCTCGATCTCCGGTATGCCCTTCACCGTCACCGCGACCGAACTCGACGGGGACGGATTCGAGCAGTTCGGCGCCCTCGACAACATGGCGGACGGCAGCCCCAACGCGGGCGACACCGGCGGACAGGTACTGGTCGTCACCTCGGCCATCCATGACGCCCACCTCACCAAGCTGTGCCAGAGCGTCGACCTCGGCGGCATCAACCTGCACATCACCGCGGGTGACGGCAAGGACCGGGTGCACGCCGTCGACCTGACCACCGACTCCACGCTGCTGTCCGGCGACGCCGAGTTCCACGGCATCGAGATCGGCAACGACGCCAGCGAGCTCGACAAGGCGGGCGTCAAGGGCCCGATCGGCGTCTTCAGCCAGCAGGCCGACACCGTGCACATCGACAACCTGCGGCAGACGAACTACGCCACCACGGCCGGTGTGTTCACCCTGCCGAACCTGCACCTGAGCTTCAGCGACAAGGCCTGCTGACCCCATGCCGAACCGTCCACGGCAGTCACCGCGGTCCGCCTTCCGAGCCTGGCGGGCCCAGCGGCCGTTCTGGGGCGGGCTGCTGCTCGCCCTGGGCGGTACGTGGATCCTGCTGACCGAGAAGGCGTCGCTGAAGGTCGTCGTGCACATCGGCATGCAGGGCCTCGCGGGCTATCTGCTGCCTGTGCTCATGGTGTTGTGCGGGCTGCTGATCCTCTTCAACCCGACGCAGCGGCTCTTCTACTCGATCACCGGCGTCCTGATCACCCTGGGCACCTGGGTCACCTCGAACCTGGGGGGCTTCTTCATCGGCCTGCTCCTCGGGGTGACCGGCAGCTGCCTCGCCTTCGGCTGGCTTCCGGACCAGGAGCCGCGGCGCAGCCGCCGCGACCGCAGGCGGGAGGCAGCGCAGGAGCATCGGGCGCAGCCGCCGCGACAGGGCGGGGACGCCTCGCTGAACGGTCTGAACGGAGCGGGCGGGCCCGCCTGACACCGGCGGGCGGGTTCGGCGGGCGGCTCGGGCGGACCGGACCTCCCGCCGAACCCGCCGCCGTCCGGATGTCCGTAGGTCACCGGAACTTATCCTCCGGCTCGTTAGTTTCTACGGTGCTGTAGAGGCCGGCGGCGCGAAGCACCGCTCGCGCTCCACGGAACTCATCAGCACACAGCACTGACGACTACCGACATCTGGAGTTCTCATGGCCCTGTGGGACCGCATCAAGGAGTCCGCGTCGACGATGCAGACCCAGCTCGTGGCGAAGAAGAACGACCTCAAGAGCGGCGCCTTCCGCGACGCGAGCATGGCGATGTGCGCCCTGGTCGCGGCGGCGGACGGCACCGTGGACCCGGCCGAGCGGCAGCGCGTCGCCCAGCTCATCGCCACCAACGAGGTGTTGCAGAACTTCCCCGCCGACGACCTGCGCCGGCGCTTCGAGGAGAACCTGGACAAGCTGACGGCCGACTTCGCGTTCGGCAAGGTCAGCGTGTTGCAGGAGGTCGCCAAGGCGAAGAAGAAGCCCGCCGAGGCGCGCGCCGTGATCCAGATCGGCATCGTCATCGGCGGCGCCGACGGCGACTTCGACAAGACGGAGCAGGCCGTGGTGCGCGAGGCGTGCTTCACGCTGGAGCTGCCGCCGCACGAGTTCGACCTCTGATCCACTCGCCGCCCGGGGAACGGGGGTCCGCCCCCGGTCCCCGGCCCCGGTCCTGGTCCCCGGCTGCCGTCCGGATCCGGCCAAGCCCGCACCAAAGATTGACGTGCACGCGCCACGCCCTTACTTTCTGACCGACTTACCGAACCTGGTTCGACATTTCGAATGGATGTCACCCCGAAGGCGCCCCCACTCCCTCTGGAGAATCCGTGCCCGCAGCCCCCCACGCGTCCCGCCGCACGTTCCTCGGCATGACCGCCACCGTGCCGCTCGCCCTCTCCGGCGCGCTCGCCCTGGGCGCCGGAACCGCCCGCGCCGCCGACTCGGCCTACGTCATGGGCTACTTCACCGAGTCCCCGAGCGGCACCGGCACCGACTACGGCCTGCATCTGGCCGTCAGCACGGACGCGCTGAACTGGACCCCGCTGAACCAGAACAACCCCGTGGTCACCCCCACCGAGGGCGCCGGCGGCCTGCGCGACCCCTTCATCCTGCGCAAGCAGGACGGCACGTTCGTCGTGCTCGCCACCGACCTGAAGGGCACCGACTGGAGTTACGTCAGCCAGTACGTCCATGTCTGGAACTCGGCCGACCTGCGCACCTTCACCGGCTACCACCGGCTGAAACTGCACGACATGAACACCCACAGCTGGGCGCCCGAGGCCTACTGGGACGCCGGACGCGGCCAGTACGGAATCATCTACTCGGCCGTCAACGGCAGCGGCCACAACGTCATCATGGTCAACTACACGACCGACTTCGTCACCGCGTCCGCCCCCCAGGTGTTCTTCGACCCGGGCTACGACGTCATCGACGGCGACCTGGCCGTGGGCGTGAACGGCGTCAACTACCTCTACTTCAAATCGAGTTCGGCACAGGCCCTGGTGGGCGCGCGGTCCACGTCGCTCACCCCGGGCAGCTTCACCGCCTTCAGCACCGGCGTGGCGCACGGTGGCACGGAGGCGCCGATCCTCGTCAAGTCGCCGACGAGCGGCTCCTGGTGGCTCTGGGGCGACACGTACACCCCGAACGGAGTCTTCTACGCCTGGCAGAGCGGCAGCCTGTCGGCCGGCACCTGGACCGCGGTGGACCAGCGGACGTACACCCAGCCGGTGAACTCCAAGCACGCCACGATCCAGCCGATCACCACGGCCGAGTACACCGGCCTGCTGGCCACATGGGGCGCGCCGGCCTGGAACCGGCTGAAGTCCTACAACTACCCGGCCCGTTACGTCCGCCACTCCGACTACGTGGGCCGGATCGACGAGTATCCCTTCGACCCGTACGCGGACTCGCAGTGGAAGCTGGTCCCGGGGCTGGCCGACAGCACCGCGGTCTCCTTCCGGTCGGTCAACTACCCGACCCGGTATCTGCGGCACTCCGACTACCGACTGCGGCTGGACGTCGACGACGGCACGTCGGCGTTCGCCCAGGACGCGACGTACTACCGGACGGCCGGCCTGGCGGACGCGAGCTGGTCGTCGTTCCGCTCGTACAACTACCCGACGCGGTACATCCGCCACTCGGACTACGTCCTGCGCATCGACCCCGTGTCCACGGCCACCGAGCAGCAGGACGCGACCTTCCGCGTCGGCCACTGAGCGCTCGTACCGCCTGCCGGGCGAAGCGCGCCGCCGCCCCTGCCGTCGGCGGGGGCGGCGGCGGGCCGTGGGCTCAGGCCAGGCCGACCGAGGCCAGCCATTCCTTAGCGACGTCCAGCGGGTCCTTGTTCTCCAGCTGCACCTTCGTGTCCAGGGCGAGCAGCGTCTCGGTGTCGAGCTTGGCCGAGACCGCGTTGAGCGCGGCGGCGCCTTCCTTGGAGAGCCCGCCCTTGTAGACGAGCGGCTGCACGTTCTCGAACCCGAAGAGGTTCTCCGGGTCCTGGAGGACGACGTGCTTCTCCTGGGTGATGGTCGCGTCGGTGGTGAAGAGGTCCGCGACCTGCACGGTGTTCTTCTTCAGCGCGGCCTGGGTCAGCGGACCGCCCGCGTCCAGCGCCTTGAAGGACTTGAACTCCAGGCCGTACACGGACTTCAGGCCCACCAGGCCCTGCTGCCGGGTCTGGAACTCCGGCGAGGCGCCGAGGACCAGGTCCTTCGCCACGCCCTTGAGGTCGGCGATGCTGGACTGGGACGTCAGGTTGTACTTCTTGGCGGTCTCCGCGTTGACCGTGACGGAGTCCTTGTCCTGCGCCGGCGCCGGGTCGAGCAGTTCGAGCTTGGCGTCCAGCTTCGCGCCGATCGCGGCCGTCGTGGCCTCGATCGTCTTCGGCGCGGCCTTCGCGTCGAGGTAGGCCAGCAGCGCGCCGTTGTACTCGGGCAGCACGGTGATGGAGCCGTTCTTGAGCAGGCCGTAGGTCGTCTCACGGCTGCCGATGTTCGGCTTGTAGGTGACCTCGACGCCCTTGGCCTTCAGGGCCTCGCCGTAGATGTCGGCGAGCAGGATGCTCTCGGCGAAGTTGTTGGAGCCGACGACGACCGACTTGCCGTCCGTCTTGCCCTCCGCCAGCGGGTCGTCGGAACCGTCGGAGGAGGAACATCCCGCCAGCAGGGCCGTCGCCGCGGCGAGCGCGACGGCGGCCGCGCCGGGGTGTCTCCGGATGAACGTGCTGCTGTGGGCGTTGGAAGTCACGATTCCCGTTCCGGGTTCGGGGTTGGCGGACCTTGCGGTGGTGCGGTCGATACAGAGCTCTCCTGATCCAATCCAGCCTGTTCGTGATCAGTCAAGGGGATTCCGGTCACCGATTTGCTTCGATAAGCGCCGCGTTGTAAACGCTGCATGAACGAGCCGGACATAGGGCCACGACAGACGGGTTGTGACCGGATCTTGACGTAGAGCGAGGTCCTTGATCGATCAATGAACAGGTAGTCTCCAGGCAGCTCGCGAGGCACGACGCCCCTTTTCAGACGATCGAAACCGGTCACGCGACACAGCACGCATCGCGCAGCACCCGTGAAGGAGGCCCGGTGTCCACGAATCAGGTGGACGCGTCCTCCCCCAGGCTCTCGGCCTCGCCCGAGCAGGGGGGATCCCCACGGTCGGCACCACCGGCCCCGCCCGGACGCGGGAGCGTTCGGGACTTCGCCGACCGGTGGCCCTTCAGGCGCAAGCTCAACATCCTCGTCGGCGTTCCGCTCACCGTGGTCGCCGTCCTGCTCGGCTACCTCATCACCGACCTGGTGCAGGAGTCCTCCGGCGCCGCGTCGGCGGCCCAACTGGTCCGCGACAGCACCCAGGTCGCGCAGCTCGTCGGCCGGGTGCAGGCCGAGCACCAGCAGGCCATCCTGCTGTCCGTACGGCACCAGGCGGCGTACGACGGCGGCACGCCCTCCTCCGAGGCCTACCGCATGGCGCAGTTGGCCGTGGACACCCAGGTCGAGAAGGTGCGCGACACCTTCGGCGACCGGCTGCCGGCCGCCGAGGCGCAGGCCCTGCGCGAGGTCGAGGGTCTGGAGAACCTGCGGAACACCATCGAGCAGGGCTATCTGCCCGCCGACAACATCGACCCGGCGTACGCGGGCGCCGCCGAGGGCCTCATCAACGGCCTCGGCCTGGACCGCGACGCCGACCTGGCCGCCACCTTCACCGGCACCCTGCTCGACTCGCTGCTGCGCGCCGACGCGGCGCACGGCGCCTTCGAGACCGGAGTGCTCTCCGCGCGCACCGGTGACACCAACGCGCTCATCGAGTTCACGGGGGCGGTCGGCTCCTACGAGCTGTACACCTACCAGGCCGAACGGTTCGCGCAGTTCGCCACCGAGGAACAGGCCGACGAGCTCGGCGGCATCGAGCACACCGGCGCGCAGGCCGCCATCATCCGGCACTACGCCGAACTCCAGATCGACCCCAGCGCGCTCCAGGCCGAGACCACCGCGCAGATCCGCGCGGCGCTCCGGGACTCGATCGACTCCTATCCGGGCTATCTGCAACAGGCGCAGGACCGGCTGAAGATCACCACCTCGCTGATCGACCAGATCGCAGACCGGGCCGACGACGCCTCCACCGGCGCCCAGTGGCGCGCCGGTCTGCTGCTGAGCCTGGCGCTGATCGGGTTCGCCGCCTGGATCGCCTTCTCCGTGGCGGTCCGCCGCTCCGTGGTCCGCCCGGTGCAGGCGCTCACCGGGGCCGCGCAGGAGGTCGCCGACGTGGCCGGCCGGGAGCTCGCCCGCGTGGCGGACGACGACGCCGAGGCCGAGGGCCCGCCGATGCTGCGCGCGATACCCGTCACCGCCCACGACGAGATCGGCGAGCTGGCCGAGGTCTTCAACCGGGTGCAGACCACCGCGGTCGCGCTGCTGGAACGTCAGGTGCTCAGCCGCCGCAACGTGGCCGAGATGTTCGGCAACATGGGCCGCCGGGTCAGCAACCTCACCACCCGGCAGCTGGCGCTGATCGACTCCGTCGAGCGCGGCGAGACCGACCCGGCGCTCCTCGAACACCTCTACTCCATCGACCACATCGCGGTCCGGCTGCGCCGCAACGCGGACAGCCTGATGCTGCTGGCCGGCATCCGCGAGACCGTCCTGTCCTCCGGACCCACCGCCCTCGCCAACGTCGTACGGGCCGCGCTCGGCCAGATCGAGGACTTCCACCGGGTCGAGCTGCACGCCGGGACCACGGTCATGGTGGAACCGGACCTGGTCGGCGACCTGACCCTGATGGTCGCCGAACTCCTGGAGAACGCCGTGTCGTTCTCGCCCGCGGGCAGTCCCGTGGAGGTGACCGTGCGCTCCGGGGACACCGGCGCGACGATCACGGTCGCCGACCACGGTCTGGGCATGAGCGCCGAACGGCTCGCCGAGGAGAACGGCCGCCTGATCCGCCGCGAGCGGCTGGACCTGGTGCCGACGAAGGTGCTCGGCCTCTTCGTGGTGGGCACGCTGGCCCGGCGCTGGGAGGTCGGGGTCGACCTGTCCCGTACCCGGGGCGGCGGTGTGACCGCCGAGGTGACGATCCCGTCGTCGCTGCTGCTGACGATGAGCGCGGTGGCCTCCGGCCGCCCTGCCGGGTTCTCGGACCCGGCCCACCCCGACACCACCGCGGGTGCGGCCGCCGCCTCCGGTCCCAGGCCTTCACCCTCCGCCGTGGCGTCGCCGGTCGAAACGGCCGACGAGCACCCCGGCGCCCTCCCCCGCCGTGTCCTGCGGCGCGAACAGGACCCGGCGGACGCGCGGCGCGCACAGAACCCGGCGGACGCTCCGGAGACGGGCGCCGCGACGGACGCCACGGACCGGCCTGCTCCGCAGGTCCCCGCACCCCGTGCCGGGTCCACGGCGTCCGCCCGCGGTGCCGACGGCACCGGCGAAACCCGGCCGCTGCGCCGTCGGGTGCGCGGCGCCACCCTCCGTACCACCGTGGACGCCGGGCAGCAGGCCGCGCGGCAGACCGCCGTGCCGGACGACGCCGACGCCGTCCGCTCCGCGCTGGAGGAGTTCGAGGCGGCCGTGGAACGCGCCCACCAGGACACCGCCTCGCATCCCCTGCCGGCCCAGCCGGTCCCGGCCACTCTTGACCCGCACGACCCGAACCACCTCCCGGAAGGAGCCGAGCAGTGAGTACGTCGACAGGTGACACCCCGTCGGGCGAGGCCGCGCCGACCGATCTGCAGGCCGCCGCAGCCGACTTCACCTGGCTGCTCAATCGTTTCGCCACAGAGACCGCAGGTGTGGTCGACGCGATCGCGGTGTCCTCCGACGGGCTGCTCATCGCCGTCTCCGAACTGCGCGAGCACGCCGACTCCGAGCGTCTCGCGGCGATCGTCTCCGGCATCACCAGCCTGGCCGCGGGCGCCTCGGGCAACTACGGTCTGGGCGGCCTGAACAAGGTCATCATCGACCTCGAAGGCGGCCATGTGCTGGTCTCCGCGATCGGCAGCGGCGCGGTGCTCGGTGTGGTCACCGACAAGGAGGCCAAGCTGGGCAACATCGCGTACGAGATGACGGTGTTCGCCAACCGGGCGGGCGCCGCGCTCAGCCCCCAGCTCGTGCTCGAACTCAAGAACAGCGTCGGCGCGGCGTCCCGGCGCTGACCGGCCGCCGCCGGTCGCGAGAGAAAAGAGAGCTCCTCATGGCGGACGGCGCCGCACCACCTCCGGACCCGGTCACGGACCCGGTCGCGGGGCCGGAGGCGGTTGCGGAGGCGGACCCGGTCCCGGCCGCCGATCCGGTTCCGGTTCCGGTCGGACCCGCCTCCGCCGTGCGGCCGTTCCTGGTCACCGCCGGGCGTGTGGCGGGCTCGGGAGAGGCCGAGTCCGGACGGACGATGCCCGTCGAGACCCAGCTGGTGACCACCGTCGCCGGACTCGACGGGCTCGACCGGCTCTCCTTCGAGCGGCACGACATCGTCGCCGCCTGCCGGCAGCCGCAGTCCATCGCGGAGATCGCGGCCAGGCTGCGGCTGCACCTGAACGTGGTGCGGGTCCTCGCCGAGGACCTGCGCCGCGCCGGGCAGCTGAGCGTGCATGTGCCGGACGCGGGCGTCACCCACGGCGCGTCCGTCCTGCGCAGGGTTATCGAAGGCCTGCGGGCCATCCCCGACTCCCGAGGAATACTCCGTGACACCGACTGAACCGCTCACCCGGGGCGCGGCCGCGCAGCGCACCGTACGGCCGCCGCTGCCGGTGAAGATGGTGATCGCGGGCGGCTTCGGCGTGGGCAAGACCACCGCCGTCGGCTCCATCTCCGAGATCGAGCCGCTGACCACCGAGGCCGCCATCACCGAGGTCGCGGCCGGGGTGGACGACCTCACCCACACCCCGCAGAAGACCACGACCACGGTCGCGATGGACTTCGGCTGCATCACCATCGACCCCACCCTGAAGCTGTACCTGTTCGGCACCCCCGGGCAGGAGCGGTTCGGGTTCATGTGGGACGACATCGTCGAGGGTGCGGTCGGCGCGCTGGTCATCGTCGACACCCGCCGCCTGGACGACTGTTACGCGGCCGTGGACTACTTCGAGCACAAGGGCATCCCCTTCGCGGTGGCGGTCAACGCCTTCGACGGGAAGGTCGAGCACTCGCTGGACGAGGTCCGCTGGGCCCTCGACATCGCCGAGGGCACCCCGCTGTCGGTGTTCGACGCCCGCGAACAGGGTTCGGTGCGGGACGCGCTGCTCGTCGTGCTGGAGCTCGCGCTGGCCCGCACCGAGGGCGCGGCGTAGGACCTGCCGGGCCGGCGCAGAACACGCCGGGCCCGGGCGCGGGCCAACTCGGGCCTGGGCGCGGGACGCCTCGGGCCCGGGCGCGGGCCCGGCGGCCGTCAGGTGCCGCGCCGTACCCCCGGGGACACCGCGAGCCTGCCCACCGCCCAGAACACCGCGAGGGTGGCGAGTGCCATCGCGGCCACCAGGGTGGCACCGCCGACGACCTTCTCGTAGTTGCGCTGGTAGAGGCCGTCGATGATGTACCGGCCGAGCCCGCCGAGTCCGACGTACGCGGCGATGGTGGCCGTCGAGACGATCTGGACGGCCGCCGAGCGAAGGCCGCCGAGGATCAGGCTGAGGGCGACCGGCAGTTCCACCTGGAACAGGATCCGCGGCTCGGGCATCCCCATGCCCCGGGCCGCGTCCACCGGGGCGGGGTCGACGGAGCGGACCGCCTCGTAGGTGGTGACCAGGATCGGCGGGACGGCGAGGACCACCAGCGGGATCATCACCGGCCCCAGGCCGAAGCCGAGCCAGGTGACCACCAGCACCAGCAGGCCGAAGGTGGGCAGGGCCCGGCCCGCGGTGGCGAGCAGGGCGAGGGCGTTGCCGCCCCGGCCGTAGTGCCCGGTGACCAGGCCGACCGGCAGTCCGATCGCGGCGGCGATGGCGAGCGCCTCCAGGGAGTACCGGAGGTGTTCGAGGACCCGGGTGGGGATGCCGTCGTAGCCGTGCCAGTGGGAGCCGTCGCCGAAGAAGGCGTGGACGAACTGGAGCAGGTTCACCGGGCCGTGCTCTCCTTCGGCATCCAGGGGGTCAGCAGCAGCCGTACGGCCACCAGCGCCGCGTCGGCCAGGATCGCCAGCACGGCCGTCGTCGCGACGGAGTTCACCGCGAGCTCGGGACGGTTGTAGATCTGGGCGTCGTGCAGCAGGTTGCCCAGCGCGCCCTGGTTGCCGATCAGCATGCCGACGCTGACCAGGCTGATGCTGGAGACGGTGGCCACCCGCAGGCCCGCGATGATCGCGGGCACGGCGATGGGCAACTGCACCTGGACGTAACGGCGTACGGGTCCGAAGCCCATGGCGGTGGCGGCGGCCAGGGTCTCCGGCGGCACCGACCGCACGCCCTCGACGATCGCCGGCACGAGCAGCACCATGCTGTACACGGCGAGCGGGATCATCACCGTGGTCTCGCTCTGGCCGGTGTAGTCGATCAGGACGACGAAGAAGGCCAGCGAGGGGATCGCGTACAGCACGGTGGTCACGCTCAGCACGGGCGGGTACAGCCAGCGGAAGCGGACGCAGAGCTGGGCGACGGGCAGCGACACGGCCAGCCCGACGAGGACCGGCACCAGCGCCTCACGCAGATGCAGACCGATCAGACCCGCGTAGGTGTGCTGGAGGTCGCTGGGGATGTCGAAGAAGCCGCTCACCGGACGGTCCGTGCCTCGTCGCCGCCGCGGTCCAGGGCGTGCGCGCTGCGGATCGCCTCGCCGACGGCCTGCTGCGACACCACCCCCACGACCCGTCCGGTGCCGTCCACGCCGACCGCCCAGCCGGTCGGCGACAGCACGGCTCCGTCGAGCGCGTCCCGCAGCGAGTCCTTCCCGTGCACGAACGGCCGTCCGTGGGACAGCAGTCGGCCGGGCTCGATCTCCCCCGCCGCGAGGTCCTTCGGGTCGCCCCAGCCCAGAGGTCTGCCGTCCAGGTCCGTGACGAGGAGGAAGGGGGCGCCGGAGGCCGAGCCGCGCGCGGCGATCTTCCCGGCGTCGGCGTCTAGGGCGACGACCGGAGCCGTCTGCAACTCCAGTCCGCCGGACGGGAAGAAGGACAGCCGCCGGATGCCCCGGTCCGAGCCGAGGAAGTCCTCGACGAACGCGTCGGCCGGGTCGGAGAGCAGTTCGGCGGGCGGGGCGTACTGGGCGAGATGACCGCCGGTGCGCATCACGGCGACCATCGTGCCGAGCTTGACCGCCTCGTCGATGTCATGGGTGACGAAGACGATGGTCTTGCCCAGTTCCGCCTGGATGCGCAGGAGTTCGTCCTGGAGCCCCTTGCGCACGATGGGGTCGACGGCGGAGAACGGCTCGTCCATCAGCAGCACCGGCGGATCGGCGGCGAGCGCCCGTGCCACCCCGACGCGCTGCTGCTGGCCACCGGAGAGCTGGTAGGGGTAGCGCTTGGCGAGCGAGGCGTCGAGACCGACCCGTTCCATCAGCTCGCGGGCCCGGGTACGGGCCCGCTCCTTGCCCCAGCCGAGCAGCCGCGGCACGGTGGCGATGTTGTCGACGATCGTGCGGTGCTGGAAGAGACCGGCGTTCTGGATGACGTAACCCATGGAGCGGCGCAGGGTGTTGACCGGCTGCTGCCGGATGTCGGCCCCGTCGAGGAGGATGGTGCCCTCGCTCGGCTCGATCATCCGGTTGATCATGCGCAGGGTCGTGGTCTTCCCGCAGCCCGAGGGACCGACGAGGACGGTGATCGAGCCGTCCTCGATGTCCAACGAGAGCCGGTCGACCGCGACCGTGCCGTCCGGGTACCGCTTGGTGACTGAATCTATCCGTATCAAAACGCCGAATGCCCTTCGGGTTTGGCAGGAAATGGCCCTGCTTCGGTCACGGTCGTCGTTGCCGGGCCGATGCGGGGAGAGTCTAGACCGGGTTCGTCACGGCACTGTGGACTGCGGCTCCCGGGGTGCGTCCTGTGGCGCGGCGGCCGCCGGAGGTCCCGGGGTGCGCAGGTCGCGGCGAGACCGGGAATCCCGTGACGTGTTCGCCGCGCCGCGCGTCAGGCGCCCTTCGCGTCGATGGCCGCCTGGAGCGACTTCCGGTAGCCGTCGCTCGTGAACGTCGCGCCGGACACCGTGTCGATGTCCGCGCTCTGCGCCTGCAGCGTCTCCGTGATCAGCTTCGGTACGGCGGCCGTCGTCTGCGGGTGGTTCGGCTGCCGGAGCATCCGTACGGAAGCGATGCTGTCGCCCTCGAACGTCACCTCCACCTGTACCGGGCCCTCCACGGTGTTCACCGTCGAACCCGTGACGACCTCCGAGGACCCGGACGTCGACGTGCGGGCCGGCCCGGCGGCCTGCGTGGACGACGTCGCGCCGGAGGGTTCGTAGCGCCACACCGGGACGAGGCCCGCGACGCTCAGGACCAGGACGGGTATCGCTCGTTTCACGGTCTTTCCCTCTTTCCCTTTTTCCCTCGGCCCTCGTCATCCCGCCAGGCTGAAACGCTCGAAGTGGATCTGCGGTCCCGGCACGTCCAGCGCCCGCAAGGAGGCGAGCACCGCGTTCATCATGGGCGGCGGTCCGCACAGGAAGACGTCCCGGTCGGCGATGTCCGGCACCAGCCGGGCGAGTTCGGCCGGGGCGAGCTTGTCGGGGCTGACCGGGCCGGTCACCAGGTGCAGTTCGGCGCCCTTGACCCGGGCCAGTTCGCGCAGTTCGTCGTACAGCACCGCGTCCCGGTCGGTGGCGACGCGGTAGACGACGACGGCGTGACCGTCCAGTTCCTCCAGGAGCGCCCTGATCGGGGTGACCCCGACACCGCCCGCGATGAGCAGGGACTCGGGCCGGGTGCGGTGCAGCGCGGTGAACGCGCCGTAGGGGCCCTCGGCGAAGACGCGCGTGCCGACCTTCAGCTGCCGCAGTGCGGCGGTGCCGTCGCCCGCGGTCTTGGCGGTGAGCCGCAGCGAGCGGCCGTCCGGGGCGGCCGACAGGGAGAACGGGTTGGCCTGCCACCAGCGGTCCTTGGTGAGGAACCGCCACAGGAAGAACTGGCCGGCCCGGGCGGGCAGCCGGTCCAGGTCGCGTCCGGTGATGTGGATGGAGACGACCGTGTCCGACTCGGGGACGACGGCCGACACCCGGAGCTGATGCCGCTGGTTGCGCCACAGCGGCAGCACGGCCCGGCCGACGACGACCGCGCCGAGGGCCAGGCCCCACACGGCGTACCAGTAGGCCTTCGCGGCAGAGGACGCGGTGAACGTCGTACCGACCGCGACCTGGTGGGTGAAGGCCAGGACGACGGCCACGTAGGTGTACAGGTGGATGAAGTGCCAGGTCTCGTACGCCAGCCGGCGCCGGGCCCAGCGGGCCGAGGCGGCGCCCAGGACGAGGAGGAGCGCGAGGGCGACGACGGCCCGCAGCACGCCCTCGACGGTCTCGGCGAGGTCGACGACCTGGCTCACCGGGTCCATGCCGGAGGAGTCGGCGTAGCCGAAGGCGATGAACACGACGTGCGCGAGCAGGGTCCACAGGACGCCGAAGCCGGTCCAGCGGTGCCAGGAGGTCAGCCGGTCCATGCCGATCCGGCGGTCGAGCCAGGGCAGCCGGGCCACCAGCAGCAGCTGGAACGCCATCAGGAGCGCGCCGTACAGACCGGCGAGCCGGCCCAGCACGATCAGGGCGTTCGAGGCGAAGCCCGCCTGGGCGAAGAACCAGGCGACCGCGGCCGCGTTCGCGGCCAGCACCGCGTACAGGCCGGTGCGCGCCACCACCCTGGGGCGCAGCGCCGCGGCGGGCGCGGGGGGCGATTGGACGGTCGTCACGGGCGGTAGCTCCTTGATCGGGGCCGGGGAGTCCGAGCTTGTCCGCGCGGAGCTGTCATTTTGCTGTCGTTCATCTTTCAAGTGGTTATCGAAGTGTCCACGACGGCGCCCCCGCCCCGGCGGCCGGGACCGGGTGAAGCACTATGAGCGGGTGGAAAAGGTACGACTGCTCGTCGTGGACGACGACCCTCCGATCGCCGACCTGGTGGCGACGGTCGCGCGCTACGAGGGCTGGGAGGCGGTCACCGCGCACTCGGGCGAGGAGGCGCTGCGCCGGGCCGCCGAGTTCCATCCGGACATCGTGGTGCTCGACCTGATGCTGCCCGACGTGGACGGCTTCGGTGTCCTGGACCGGCTGCGCGGCTCCGGGACGATGGTGCCGGTGGTGTTCCTCACCGCACGCGACACGGTGGCCGACCGGGTGGCGGGGCTGACCCGGGGCGGCGACGACTACCTGGTCAAGCCGTTCGCGGTGGAGGAGCTGATGGCCCGGCTGCGCACCGTGCTGCGGCGCAGCACCGGGCCCGGGTTCCGGCGGCCGGTGCTGCGGGTGGCGGACCTGACGATGGACGAGGACACCCGTGAGGTGCGGCGCGACGGCCTGCTGCTGACCCTCACGCCCACCGAGTACGAGGTGCTGCGCTATCTGATGCGCAGGTCGCCGGCCGTCCTGACCAAGGCACAGATCCTCGACCACGTGTGGGAGTACGGCTTCGGCGGCCGCTCCAACGTCGTGGAGCTGGTGGTCAGCCGGCTGCGCCGCAAGCTGGACGCCACGGGCGATCCGCTGATCCACACCGTGCGCGGGTTCGGGTACGTGGTCCGGCAGGCGACGCAGTGAGCACGGCGCTCGGCCGGTTCCGGCACGCCTATCGCAGGCTGCGCCTGGGCACCCGGCTGGCGCTCGGTCTGGGCGCGCTGTCGCTGGGGGTGTTCGCCGTCGTCGGCACCGCGCTGACCATGTACATGCGCGAGTACCTGGACCACCAGCTGACCGCGCAGCTGAAGCTGGTCCAGGTCGTGCAGTCCAAGGACGCGGCGGCGCACGGCACGGTGACCCGCCAGCCGTACTACGGCTGGTACACGGCGGTGTACGACGTGACGGGGACCTCGGCGGTGCTGCGCACCCCGGCCGAGGTGCCGTCCGACAGCCGTGCGCTGACCGCCCTGGCCGAGCTCAGGGCGAACACCCCGCACGAGCTCCAGCGCACCGTGCGGATCGACGGGGCGGGCACCTACCGGCTGCGGGCCTGCGCGGTGCGGCCGGGGGTGGTCCTGGTGACGGCCGCGCCCACGGCCGGCATCGACGCCACCGTGCGCCAGCTGATCACCGTGCAGGTCGTGGCGTTCGTCCTCGCGCTGCTCACGCTGGTGGTGGCCGGGCGGGCGCTGCTGCGGCGCGGACTGCGGCCGCTGAGCGAGATGGCGCACACCGCGCACGGCATCGCCTCGCACAACCTGACCGGGTCGGCGGCCCGGCTGCCGCTGCGCGCGGACGCCCCGGGCGGCGGCCCGGAGGTGGAGGAGCTGCGCGTCGCGTTCAACACGATGCTGGAGCACATCGACGACTCCCTCGCGGTGCGCGCGCGGGCCGAGCAGCGGCTGCGCCGCTTCGTCGCGGACGCCTCGCACGAGCTGCGCACCCCGCTGATGTCGGTACGGGGCTACGCCGACCTCTTCCAGTACGCGGCCGCCAACGCCCCGGAGGAACGGGACCGGCATCTGGCGCGGCTGCGTGCCGAGGCCGCCCGGATGGGCTTCCTGCTGGACGACCTGCTGCTGCTCGCGCGGCTGGACGCCGAGGAGGTGGAGACGCCGCTGCGGATGCGGGAGGCCGACCTGGTGGAGCTGGTCGGGGACGCGGCCGACGCGTTCCGCGCGAGCCACCCGGAGCATCCGCTGACCATGACGGCCGGGCCGGCGCCGGTACGGCTGCGGCTGGACCCGCAGCGGGTCCGGCAGGTGCTGGACAACCTGCTCACCAACGCCGCCGTGCACACCCCCGACGGCACCGCGGTGTCCCTCGTCCTGCACGTCACCGCCGACCGGGCGGTGGTGCGGATCACCGACTCCGGCCCCGGGATACCGGCCGCCGACCGCGACCGGGTGTTCGACCGCTTCTACCGGGTCGACAAGGCCCGCAGCCGGGACCGCGGCGGCAGCGGCCTGGGCCTGTCGGTCGCCGGATCGCTGGTGCGCGCGCACGGCGGCACCATCGAGCTGGGCGACGAGCCCGGGAGCACCGTCTTCACGGTCGGCCTGCCGCTCACCCCGGGCGCGGGCTCCGGTACCGGCTCCGGCTCCGGCTCCGGCTGAGCCAGGACACCTGCGCGACGACACGCGCGGCTCGGCAGGCGCCGGTGCGGGACGTGTCGGTACGCGAGGCGTCAGTGCGGCAGGCCGAGGCGTGGGCGGGCGGCCAGGACGGCGACGTCGTCGTCCGCGTGCCGGGCGTCCAGCCGGACGAGCATCGAGTCGAGGATCTCGTCCAGTTCGGCCGTGGCCGGGAACCTGAGCGCGGCGAGCCGCTCCAGCGACCGGTCGATGTCCTCGCCGCGCCGCTCGACCAGCCCGTCGGTGAACATCACCAGCGTCCGGTCCGGGTCCAGCTCGTAGGTGGCGGGCTCGTAACCGCCGAATCCGGTGCCCAGTGGCGGTCCGACCGGCACCGGCAGCAGCGAGGCGCTGCCGTACCGGTCGATCACTGCGGGCGGCAGATGGCCCGCGCCCGCCAGGGTCATCATGGCACGCGCGGGGTCGACCCGGGCGATCAGACAGGTCGCCGGTCTGCGGTCCGGCAGCTCGTCGGCCAGCGTGTCCAGCTGGCGCAGCACCCGGTGCGGCGGCAGGTCGGCGGCGGCCAGGGCCCGCAGATCGGAGCGGTAGGCGGCCATGTCCACCGCGGCCTCCACCCCGTGCCCCATCACGTCGCCGACGACGAGAAGGGTGCGTCCGAAGTGCAGCCGTACGGTCTCGCACCAGTCGCCGCCGACCAGGGTCTGCTGCCCGGCGGGTAGGTAGCGCACGGCGATGTCCAGGTTGGGGTGCGGCCGGCCGGGCTCGGCGCGCAGGGCGCGTTGCAGGTCGCCCGCCGTGCGGCTGACCCGGGCGTGCTCCCGGGCGTGCCGCAGATGCGAGGCGGCCCGCTCGGCCAGGAGGGCGAGGAGTTCCGTCTCGAAGGCGGTGAAAGGCCCGCCGCCCCGGACGCACACCAGGACGCCGTACCGGTCCTCACCGGTCGCCAGCGGTACGCAGAGCGCTCCCTCCCGGTCACGGCCGGGCTCCGGACGGCCGGTGCGCTGCTCCCCCTCCTTGTCGATCGCGAGCGCCGTCAGGTCACGTGCCACCGCGGCGACCCACCGAACCTCGGGCAGCGTCGCCGGGTCGCCGACGGCCGCCTCGTACTCCGGCTCGGCCGGGCCGTCGGCGCGCACCACGGCGGCCGTGGCGCCCGTCTGCGCGGCGACGGCCCGGGTCAGCTCGGCGCAGGTGGCCGCCTCGTCGAGCGTGGTGCCGACGCCCGAGGCCACCGGGCGCAGCGCGGCCAGCACGGCCGCCGGGTCGGCCGTCGGGCCGGGCGCCGGGTCGGCCGTGCGAGCGGGTGTGTGAACGGACGTACGAACGGACGTACGAACGAGCTGGCGCGCTCGCTCGCGAGCGGGCGTGCGTACGCGGCCGGCGCCGTCCTGCGGTGCAGGTTCGCGGTGCGTGCGGAACCAACGCGCGACTCGGAACACCTTCAAATCGTGACAAAACCAATGGATCGGCGCATCGGGCACGGTCCGGACCCCGCAATTCCGGCCGGGTACGGCCCCGACGGCGACGTCCGCTCGCCCACGCTCCGTCGATTCCCGGACACCCTTGCGTCACACCGGACGGGGACGTTGCCGTCGTGTCCCTCCTGCCGCTCGACGACTCCCGGGGGCCGCTCCCCGCCCCCGCCTCCGTCCCCGCCGCTCCCTCCTGCACTCCGCCCGCCACCGCACCGTCCCCTCCCGCACCCTCCCCTCCCGCATCCTGTGCCTCGACCACCTCACCCACCTCGCCCGCGCCTGCCGTCTCCCCCGTCCGCTCCCCGGCGGCCGCCAGGCTCCTCCGCCGGACTGCGGTCCTGCTTCCGGTCCTGCTGATCGTCGTGTGGGCGGCGGTCGACTGGCCCTCCGTGCGCGGCGGTACCGCCCGGCTGGCCTCGGCCGACCCCTGGTGGCTGCTGCTCGCCCTCTTCTTCACCTGCCTGGGCTGGGTGGCCGCCGCCGTCGTACGGCAGGGCTCCATCCCGGACCGGCTGCCACCGGGGCTGCTGATCGCCTCCCAGTTCGCCGCCGGAGCCGCCAACCACGTGCTCCCGGCCAGCGTCGGCGCGCACGCCGTCACCCTGCGCTTCTACCAGAGCCAGGGCATCCCCCTCGCCCGTGCGACCGCCTCGATCGCGCTGTACTCGCTGGCCAAGCCGATCGCCAAGATTCCGGTCCTGCTCGTCTTCGTGCTGGCCTTCCCGGACATGCTGGAGCTCGGCGCGCTGGTCCCGGACGACGGGACGCTGCTGCTGATCACGGTGTGCCTGGTGGCCGGTCCGACGGCGGCCGCGCTGCTGGTGACCGTGGTGCGTCCGCTCCGCCGGCCGGTCCTCGCCCTGGTCCGTACCGCGCTGTCCGACGCGCGGGTGCTGCACACCCGGCCCAGCCGGGTGCTGGCCCTGTGGGGCGGCTCGGCCGCCACACCGGTGCTCCAGGGGTGTGTGATCGCCGCGGTCGGCGCCTCACTGGGGCTGCCGCTGTCCTGGGCCCAGGTGGTGTTCGCGTTCCTGGCGGCGGGCACCGCGGTCGGGGCCGTACCCGCGCCGGGCGGCATCGGGCCCGTGGACGCGGCGCTGGTGCTGGCCATGACCGCGTTCGGCGCACCGCTGGGCCTGGCCACGGCGACCGTCATCGGCTACCGCGTCCTGACCGTGTGGGTGCCGCTGCTCCCGGGCGCGCTGGTGCTCTCGGCGCTCGTGCAGCGCAAGGTGCTGTGAGCCCCGGGCGCAAGGCGCTGTGCGCCCGGGCGAGCCGTGCGCCCCGGGCGCCGACGGGTGGGGAGACGGCGCCCGGGGCGGGCAGGTCAGCGTGCGGTCAGCTTCCACAGGTGGTCGGCGGTGCCGTTGTCGCCCCATTGGAGGACCCGGGCGCCGGAGGCGGTGCTCATGCCGTCGACTCCGAGCAGCAGCCCGCTGTTGTAGTTCGCGATCTTGTAGTAACCGCCGTCGGCCGGGACGAGCTGCCAGAGGTGGTCGGCGGTGCCGTTGTCGCCCCAGATCAGGGCCGTACCGCCGTCACCCGTACTCGCGCCGGTGATGCCGAGCAGCAGACCGCTCGCCTGGTTGACGATCCGGTAGAGCCCCGAGCCCGCCGCCACCAGGGTCCAGTTCTGGTCGGTCCCGGAGGCGGGGGTCGCCTGGACGACCGCCGTGCCCTGGGCCGTTCCGGCGTTCAGGGTGTCCAGGGCGAGCCCGCTGTTCCTGTTGGTGATCTGGTAGCGGCCGGCCAGTGAGGTGGAGGTGCCGGTGGGCGTGACGACCAGGTGGTAGCCGTCGGAGGCGTTCATGGCGACCGGCACGGTGATCGAGCCGTTGCTGACGGGGTAGTCGGCCTCGGAGATCGTGAACGGGGCCGCCACGGCCGTCGTGCGGCCCTTGGCGGGCGTGTATTCCAGCTTCACGTGGACCGTACTGCCGAACGCCGCCAGCGAGCCGAGTCCGTCCACGGTCACGGCCGTGGCACCGGTGCCCCCGCCGAAGACGACGCCGATCCGCCTGCCGTCGCCGGCGAGCGAGGCGGCACCGTCGATGCCGGTCTGCGCCGGGGGCGTGGTGGTGAGCATCGTCCCGGACATGTCGCCGTACCACTTGTACAGCCAGTACGCGCCGTTGGGTGATCCCCCGGTGTCGGTCAGGGTGTCGCCGAGCGTGCCGTAGTGGTTCCAGAAGGCGAGTTCCGCGTCCCGGACGCCGGCGCGCTCGAACTTGGCGACGTAGCCGGCCAGGGCTCCGGGCACACCGACCTCGGACGGGGTCCCGTACTCCTCGATGGAGATGGGCCGCGGGCTGATGCCGAGGCCGCTCTCCAGCGCGCGGTAGGCGGAGACATGGGCGGCGATGTCCCGGCTCCCCTGGAGCTCGTGCCAGGCGATGACGTCCGGGACGGTACCCGACGCCTTGGCGTCGGTGAGGAACGTGCTCATCCAGCTCTGGTTCCAGGCCGAATGGCTCGGCCCCTGGATGGGAGTGGTGCCGTCCTTGGCACGGACCTCCTTGTACGTCCGGGCCCAACCGGCGTCGAAGGCACCGGCGTCGGCGGTGTCCCAGGTCCAGTCGGGCTCGTTCCACAGCTCGTACGCGCCGATGTTGCCGGCGCCGGACGCCTTGACGGAGGCAACCTGGGTGTCGACCGCGGCCAGCCAGTCGCTCCAGCTCACCCACTTGTACGGGAAGTCCGGATACCAGTCGGGCATCCGGACGACCACCTTGGCGCCCGCTGCGGCGGCCTTGGCGGCGACCACCAGGGAGTCACCGGCGGGCTTGGGCTCGCCGTTGGGCAACTGCTTTCCGCCGGGGGCCATCTGGACGAAGGTGTTCGGCTTCAGCGCCTGGACGAGGCTGTCGGCGGGGGTGCTCGCGTCGGCGAGGCCGTAGAGGCCGCCGGCCGCGACATGGGTGACGGACCTCAGGTTCTGTGCCGCGTGGACGACCAGCGTGGTGGCGGCGGTGGGGGCGGCCTGGGCGGGATTGCCCGGGAGGGCGGTCACGGCGGCGGCCAGCGCCGTCACCACGGCAACGGAGGCGGCGGACCGGCCTAATGGGGTTCCGCCGCGGACGGCTGTTCGGGATTTCGGAGTGGACATGGGTGGCGGCTCTCCTGACGGATGGAGGGGGGAGGGAGGCGGAAAGGAGGTTGCACGGGGGCGGGACGAGGTTAGAGCTGACGTCCCGTCAGTCCTTGACCGCGCCCGCGGTGACCCCGGCGGCGACGTACCGCTGCGCGAGGACGAGAAGGACGGCGGCGGGTACGGACGCGACCACGGCGGTGGCCATGATCGCGTTCCATTCCTGGTTGTTGTTGCCGATGTAGTGGTAGATGCCGAGGGTGATCGGGCGCAGATCGCCGCCGCCGTCGAGAGTGTTGGCGAAGACGAAGTCGGACCAGGCCCACAGGAAGCCGAACAGCGAGACCGTGACCACGGCGTTGCGGCTCACCGGCAGCACGACGGACCAGAAGACGCGCAACGCGCCCGCGCCGTCGATCCGGGCGGCGGCGGTGAGTTCGTCGGGGATGCCCGACATGAACGCCGCGAAGATCATGACGCCGAAGGGCACGGCGATGGTGGAGTCCGCGACGATCAGGCCCCACCAGGAGTTCAGCAGCCCGGCGTCGAGGAAGATGCCGTAGAAGCCCATCGCCATGACGATGCCCGGGATCATCTGCGCGATCAGCAGGGCCAGGTTCAGCAGTCCGCCGCCGCGCGGACGCAGTTTCGCCAGCGAGTAGCCGGCGGGCGCGGCGAGGACGAGGGTGAGGGCGACCGTGCCCAGGCCGATGAGCAGGCTGGTGCCGAGGTAGGGCAACTGGTCGTGCAGGACGGCCCGGTAGCCCTCGAAGGTGGGGTGCAGCGGGAGCAGGTCGGGCGGGGACTTGCGCATGTCCGACTGTGGGGTCAGGGACACGTTCAGCATCCAGTACACCGGGAACAGCATGAGCGCGGTGAGCAGGACGCCGATCACGGTGAGCCGGCGGGAGCCGGTGCGGGAGATCATGCTCCCTGCCTCCTCTGGACGCGGATGTACAGCAGACCGAAGACGAGCGCGATGAGGACGAGGAGGTTGCCGACGGCGGCGCCGGGGCCGAACTGCGGCAGCAGGGTGCCGAATCCGAGCTGGTACGACCAGGTGGCCAGGGTGGACGAGGAGTCGCCCGGACCGCCCTTGGTCATGATCCAGATCAGGTCGAACACCTTGAGCGTGTAGACCAGGCCCAGCAGCAGGGTGATCGCCGAGACCGGTCGCAGCAGGGGGAAGGTGATGCTCCAGAACTGCCGGCTGCCGCTCGCCCCGTCCAGCGCGGCGGCCTCGTACAGCTCCCGGGGTATGTTCTGGAGCCCGCTGTGCAGGATGACCAGGTTGAACGGGATGCCGATCCAGACGTTGGCGATGATCACCGAGGTCAGGGCCCGGTCCGGTGAGGTCAGCCAGTCGACGGGCGGCAGACCGACCAGGTGGAGGGCGTAGTTGACCACGCCCGACTCGCTGTTGAGCATCCACGACCAGGTGGACGCCGACACGATCAGCGGCAGCAGCCAGGGGACCAGGAACAGCGCCCGCAGGGTGGCGGCGAGCCGGAAGTGCCGGTCGAAGAAGACCGCGAGGGCCAGTCCGGCGGTGTACTGGAGGGCGATGGAGACGAAGGTGAAGACCATCGTGTGGCGCATCGCGGGCCCGAAGGCCGGATCGTCCAGCACCTGGGCGAAGTTGTCCCAGCCCGAGAAGGGGGCGTCGCCCGCGACGAAGGACCGGACCGTGTAGTGCCGCAGGCTCAGGTCGAGGTTGCGGTAGAGCGGGTAGAGGTAGAAGGCGGCGAGGTAGACGACGAGCGGGGCGACGAAGGCCGACGCGGTCAGCCGGCTGCGGCGGCGCCCTCGGCGGGCCGCCGCGTCGCGCCGGCCGGCCGCGCCCGTCGCCTCGGCTCCGGCCGGTGACCGCCCCGGCAGGCGGTCGGCTCGGGCGATGGTCATACGAACTCCTGGATGCGGGTGCTGCTTGCCTGGTGGTGGGTCGGCCGCCGAGCCGGTTGCGGACCGGCGTCAGCCCTTGGCCTTCCCGGCCGCCGACTGCGCGGTGGCGAGGGCGTCCTTCGGGCTCTTGCCGCCGGACAGGGCCGACTGCACCGCGGTCCACAGGGGCTGCGAGATGACGGGGTACTTGGTGCCCAGTCCGCCGCTGGTCCGGCCACGGGCGGCGGCCACGGCCTCGACCCACGGCTTGAGCTTCGGGTTCGCCGCGACCTGCTCGGTCTGCACGGCGGCGGTGGGGGCCACGTACGTCAGGGCGGTGTCGCTGGCCAGCAGGTTCTCCGAGCTGGTCAGACAGGTGACGATCTTCTTGCTGACGGCGTAGCGGGCGGTGTCCCGCTGGACGGGCACGGTGACGAACTCGCCGCCCGTCGGCACCGGCGCCGAACCGCCGTGCTGTGCCGGGATGCTGACGACCCCGTACTCGAATCCGGCCTTCTCGGCGTTGGCCAGCTGCCAGGTGCCGTTCTCGCCGAAGGCGTACTCGCCGGTGGCGAACTCCTGCCAGCTGGTGGTCTGGGTGTTCTGGAGGACGTCCTTGGGCGCGTAGCCGGCGTCGACCCACTGTTTCCACAGCGTCAGCGCGGCGACCGCCTGCGGGGAGTCGAGGTTCGTGAGATCGGCGCCCGCGCCCCAGAACCACGGCAGGAACTGGAAGCTGCCTTCCTCCGTGTTGATCGCGGAGAAGGTGATGCCCTTCTTCCCGGCCGCGGCGACCTTCTTCAGGGCGGCCGTCAGCGAGGCCCAGTCCTTGACGGAGGCGGGGTCGACGCCCGCGGCCGTCAGGATCTTCTTGTTGTAGTAGAGCGCCAGGGTGTTGGCGCCGATCGGCACCCCGTAGGAGGCGCCGTCCAGGGTGCCCGCGCCGATGATGTTCTGCTGTATCGCGGAGGTGTCCAGCCCGAGGTCGCTCGTCTTGTTGAGGATCCCGGCCTCCACCAGCGTGGAGACGACCGGGTTGTCCACGAGCATCACGTCGGGGTCGTTGCCCTGCTGGGCGGCGAGCAGCGCCTTGTTGCCCAGGTCCGTGGTGTCGTACCCGGTGCGCTTGACCGTGACGCCGGCCTCGGTGCCGCACTGGGCGACGCGCTTGCCCCAGTCCGAGGAGGCGTCGAACTGCGGGTACGGGTCCCAGAAGGTGTACGTCCCCGAATCGGCGGAGGAGCCGGAGGAGTCCGCGCCGCCGCCCCCGCAGGCGGAGACGGAGACGAGGGTGCCGACGGCGGCGAGGCAGGCGAGGAGGGTGCGGCGGGTGCTTCTCATTGCGGTGACCTCGTTGTCATGGATGCGGGAGAGCGGGACGGGTTTCAGGAGGCCGGAGCGGGTTCGGGAGCCGGGTGGCCCGAGGAACCAGGTGGGTTCAGGAGCCGGGTGGGTTCGGGAGCCGGGTGGGTTCGGGAGCCGGGTGGGCCGAGGAACCGGGTGGGTTCGGGAGCCGGGTGGGTTCAGGAGGTCGGCAGCCAGACGCGCATGCTGCCGTCCCGCCGGTTGGCCCAGGCGTAGTACGGGATCGCGGTCAGCTCGACGGGGTCGCCCGCCGGATGCCCGGCCCCGGAGGCCGCACCGGATGCCGCCCCGGAGGCCGCCGCGACGGGCCGGTACGGCCACCAGCCGGTGTCCGGGAGCGGCCGGCGGTGTCCGGCGGCCACCACCGTGGTGACCCCGCCGAGCAGGTCGGGGCGGTGCTTCACGGCGAGCGGACGGGTCGGGTCGAGGACGATGTCGTCCAGGCCGCCGCCCGGGTGGTCCACCTGTTCCAGGCAGTACACGAGCGGTCCGCGTTCCACCGCGACGCAGCCGCGTACGGCGTCCACGCGCGGATCGGCCGCGGTGAGGCGGGCCTCCAGACCGAGTTCCAGGACGACCCGGTCGCCCGGGGCCCACGTCCCGGCCAGCCGCAGCCAGCCGTCCGTGACCGGGGCGTCCGTCCGGTCGTACGTACGGGACCCGTGCCGCACGCGGTACTCGCGGCACCACTGCGGGATGCGCAGCGACAGGGTCCAGGGCCGGTCCCGCGGGGTGTCCTCCACCGTCAGGGAGATCACCCCGTGCCAGGGGTAGTCGGTCTCGGCGGTCACGGCGACGGGCGTGCCGTCGAGGTCGCCGCGGTAGCGGCCGGTGACGTACTGGTGGATCTGGAGGCCGTCCGCGTCGGCGGACGAGAGATAGTGTCCGAGGGCCGCGAGCAGCCTCATCGCGTTCGGCGGACAGCACGCGCAGCGGAACCAGCGGGTGCGGCGGGCCGACTGGTCGCCGCCGGGGTCGGTGTGGCCGTCGCGGACCTGGAGCGGGTTGACGTACAGCCAGCTCTCGCCGTCCAGCGAGACACCCGCGAGGAAGCCGTTGTAGAGGGTGCGTTCGATCAGGTCGCTGTACCGGGTCTCGCCGGTGAGCAGCGCCAGGCGCCAGCTCCACTGGACGGAGGCGATGGCGGCGCACGTCTCGCAGTAGGCGCGTTCGCTGGGCAGCTCGAACGGGTCGCCGAAGTCCTCCTCGTCGTGGTGGGCGCCCAGGCCGCCGGTGAGGTGCGTCTTGCCGGCGGTCATGGCCCGCCACAGGCGTTCGGCGGCGGCGCGCAGCCCGGCGTCGCCGGTCTCGGTGGCCAGGTCCGTCGCCCCGGCCAGCAGATAGAGCTGGCGTACGGCGTGTCCCTCGACGTCGGTCGCCTCGCGCAGCGGCACCCGGTCCTGGCAGTAGGCCTCGCCGCCGAGCAGGCCATGGCCGTAGCGGTCGACGAAGTAGCCGGCGAGGTCGAGGTAGCGCCGTTCGCCGGTCTCCCGGTACAGCTCGACCAGGGCGGTCTCCACCTCGGGGTGGCCGTCGACGCCGTCGATCGGCCGGCCGCTGCCGGGCGGACCGAAGGTGGCGTCCAGATGGTCGGCGAACCGGCGTGCCACGGTGAGCAGTTCGTCCCGTCCGGTGGCCCGGTGGTGGGCCACCGCCGCCTGGATCAGATGGCCCGCGCAGTACAGCTCGTGTCCCCAGCGCAGGTCCTGGTAGCGCTCGCAGCCCTTGCGGAGCTGGAACCAGGTGTTGAGGTAGCCGTCGGGCTGCTGGGCGTCCGCGACCAGCGCGACGATCCGGTCGGCGTGGGCCGCCAGTTCCTCGGCGGGCTCCTGGGCCAGCTGCCAGGCGGCGGCCTCCAGCCATTTGTAGACGTCGGTGTCCACGAAGGGGTACGCGCCCCGGAAGTCGCCCTGCGCCGTGCCCGCCGCCAGCCGCATATTGTGCAGGTTTCCCGCAGACTCCAGCAGGGCGGGGCCCTGGGGGATCGAGGTGTGCGCGTTGACCTCGCGGCGAGTGTGCCAGAAGCCGGAACTCACCTCGGCGACGGCGGGCCGCAGCGCGGTACGGGCGGCCGGGCCGAGCCGGACCGGGCCCGTCGGAGGCAGGGCGGAGCGGGTGCGGGGCATGGCTCTCCGGGGAGTGGGAGGCGGACGCGGGCGGCTGCCCGACAGCTGGGCAAATGTTTGAGCAACCGTTTTCTCTAGCGCCACAGTAGAGGGGAGCCGAGTGAGCCGGGTCAAGGGCCGCGCAGCGTTTTTCTCCCGTTGTCCGTAGGCTGGAACTCGGCTCAAACGACTGTCAGGATGGTGGGCGCCGATGCCCGCACACCGCGCGCCGCCCAGACGCACCACCCCGCCGGCACGACGCGCCATCACGCCATCACGCCGTATGAGAAAAGGATTGCTCGTGACCGAAGCCGCTCCGCGTTCTCCCATCGCAGTCCGGGCGAAGCTCACCGATGTCGCCGCTCTGGCCGGGGTCAGCGTGGGCACGGCGTCGAAGGCGCTGAGCGGCGGCGGGCGGATGCGGCCCGAGACCCGGCAGCGGGTCCTGGACGCCGTGGAGGAGCTCGGCTTCCGGCCCAACCAGCTGGCGCAGAACCTGCACACCGGCCGCAGCTGGACGGTCGGGCTGATGACCACCGACGGCATCGGCCGCTTCAGCACCCCCGTGCTGCTGGGCGCCGAGGACGCGCTCGGGGCGGGGAAGATCTCGGTGCTGCTGTGCGACACGCGCGGGGACGCGATCCGGGAGCAGCACCATCTGCGCAACCTGATGGAGCGGCGCGTCGACGGCATCATCGTCACCGGCCGCCGTACGGATCCACGCGGGCCGCTGGCCGGGGTCGACTCCGTCCCCATCGTCTACGCGCTCTCGCCCTCCACCGACCCGGCCGACACCTCGGTGGTGTCCGACGACCGGGGCGGGGCCCGGCTCGCGATGGAGCATCTGCTGTCCACCGGGCGCACCCGGATCGCCCATCTCACGGGCCCGGAGCACCACGCGGCCGCCCGGGACCGCGCGCGGCACGCGGTCGAGCACCTGGAGCGTGCCTCGCTGACTCTCGCGACCGGTCGGGTCCACCACGGGGAGTGGAGCGAGGCCTGGGGGCGTCGAGCCGCCGAGGCGGTTCTGCGGACGGCGCCGGACACGGACGCCTTCTTCTGCGGCAACGACCAGATCGCCCGCGGCGCGGCGGACGCGCTGCGGGAGCGGGGGGTGAGCGTGCCCGGTGACATCGCGGTCGTCGGCTACGACAACTGGGACACCATGGCCCTGGCCTGCCGCCCGCCGCTCACCACGATCGACATGGATCTCGCCGAGATCGGCCGGATCGCCGCGCTGCGGCTGCTGGAGGCCATCGACTCCGGTCCGGCCCCGGGGGTGCACACCGTCCCGTGCCGGCTGGTCGTGCGCGAGTCCAGCTGAGGGGCCGCGGCGAGCTGCCGTCGACGCGGTCGGACACCTCGCTCGATCTGCACGAGGACGGACTCGTCGGTGATCTGGCTGTCGGCTGCGAGCAGGAACGCCTTGCCGAGGACCAGTGACAACCGGTCGTCCTCGAACGGCAGGAAGACCTTGCCGTCCCCCGGGCGCGCGCCGCGCGCGCCGGGACGATGCACAGGCAGCGGCTCACAGACCGCCTTCGTCCATCAGGCGCATCAGGTTCCGCTTGCGTTTCTGGGCGGTGCGCAGGGCCGTGACGTACGCGGCGAACTCCTTGTCCGTACCCAGGCGATGATGACAGTCGCGGATCCTCAGCAGCAGGGCGACGAGTCGCTCGTAGACCGGGTTGCCGGTCTGCTCGGTCAGCGGCTCGGCGAGGCGCAGGTAGACCCGGAGCGCGTCGGCCGGACGGCCGTCACGTGCCTGGTCGGCAAGGGTGAGCCACTGCCGGTCGTGGGCGCCGGTGCGGGTGACGGCCTGCCACGCGGCGTCGACGTCATTGTCGTCGAGCAGGGCGTCGATCAGCACGGGGCCGCCGTACCGGCCCTGTTGCCCACCCGCGTCGACACGCAGCAGATCCAACGCCCCCTCGCGCTCCGTCGGCCAGCGGTCGGCGGCCCGCGCGGCGGCCCGGAGCTGCTGGTACGCGAGCAGGGAGCGGCGGGCGCCGAAGTGGTCGCGGCGCAGGGTGACGGCATCCGGCAGGCGCCCCGCCCGGCTGTATCGGTCGCAGAGGTAGTCGACGAGGGCGGTGTCGACGGCGGAGAGGTCCCGGGATTCCCGGATGCCGCGTTCCGCCCAGCTCAGGGCCTCGTCGGAACGCTGGGCGGTGTCCAGCTCGCGGGCGATGATCAGGTGCGTGTGGCCGTTCGCCGCGAGGTCAGCCGCGTGTACGGCGATCACCGTGTCGACCTCGCCGTCCGCCTTGGCCAGGCGCTCCATCAGGTGTTTCGCCGCCCAGCCGCGCCGATCGCGCCGCCACGCCTCGACGGCCGCCGTGCGCAGGACGGCCATTCCCTCCTCGCCGAGGGCATCCTCGTAGTCGAGGGGATCGATGTCGGTCAGGCCGTCGTCGATGTCGCCGAGTGCATGGCCGACCAGCCAGCGGGCGAGTTCTTCGGGGTCGGGGCGTGCCGCACGGCACGCTTCGAGGTGGGCGTCGGCCAGGTCCGCACCGATCTGCCCGAGGCTGCCGTCCGAGTCGTCAACGCTCTCCGCCGCCTCGGCCAGCAGCCGCATCGCCTCCCGTGCCGAATCGACCGCATCGGCGGCCCGGCCGGAGCCGGTCAGCGCCCTGATCGCGGAGACCGCCTGCCCGGCCTGGTCGGCGTAGGCGCGGGCATCGGCGTACTCGACGTACTCGTACTGCGCGAAAGGGCTGATGTCGAGCAGATCGCGGATACGGGCCCGGACCGTGGCAAGGTCTCCGCGCGCACTCGCCGCCCGCAGTTCGAGGCGCCGCCGCAACTGCCGGTCCTCCTCGATCAGTTCCCGCAGCACGGCGAGCAACTCGCCTTTGGACAGGTCGGACAGCCATCCGTCCAGGTTCTGCGCGCGCTCCCGGGCCGCCTTCCGCTGCCGTGGCAGGGTCTCTCGCAGAGCGAGCACCCTCAGACCGAGGGCGACGAGGTGCTTGCAGAAGTTGCCCTCCAGGCCGAACGGGCAGTCGCACTCGCCGACCAGCCCGCCTGGCCCGTCCAGGGTCAGTTCCACCTCGTACCGTTCAGTGCCGTGAACCGTCGCGGTGACCCAGCCGTCACCGACCTCGACCCCGGACACCGCGGCGAGGTATCCGAGGCCGCGCTCGAAGGAACGGACACCGGCCAGCTTCTTGAGATTCGCCTCGGTCAGACCGCGCATGACTCTCCTCGCCCGCCTGCGGAAGTGCGGTTGATGTTCCCTCTCGTACGGCGAGCCGTCGTCAGACGGCGACCACATGCACGTCCGGCGGAGCCAGCACCTCCAGGTAGGCGCGGATGTCCTCCGGGTCACTGGTGAAAACCACCGCGCTGCCGTGCCGGGCGGCGGCGAGCGCCACCCAGGCGTCGACGGCGTCCGGCCGCTTCTTCACCGGGAGGGCCGCCTGCCCCAGCGCGGTGCCGATGCGCCGCCAGTCGACCAGGTCCGGGCCCGTGGCGCAGGCCAGGCATTCCGGACGGCCCGCCTTCGTCTCCCGCATCGGCGGCTCGGACGTGCGGGCCTGCGGGACGGTGCAGTCCTTGAGCGCCCCGGACAGGGAGTGCACCAGCGCCGGACGGGGGCGCCACACCTGGGCGAGAACCGGGCCGAGCACCAGCGCCCGGTGCGGGGCCGCCCGCAGTCCTTCATGGAGCGCGATCGCCTTCGCCTTGCCGTCGGCGAGCGCGATGAGCATGCCGGTGTCGTAGACCGGCACTCGAGCGCTCACGCGGCGTGCCCCGGCCGCCGCCCCTGCCGGTCCCGGCCGTGGACGAGCCCGAGGGCCTCCTCGACCTCGCGGCGCTCCTGCTCCGTCAGTGCCGCCGACGCCGCAACGGGCTCTTCCGGCAGGTCGGCCGCCTCCCGCTCCGCCCGGGCGATCAGCGCGTCCACCCCGGCGAACTGCTCCTCTATGGCATCGCTCTCGGCCATCTGCCGGGTCGCGGCATGCACCAGGTACGCCGAGACATCCATGCCCGAGCGCTCCGCGTGCTGTCTGATGCGCTCGGCCTGCGCCTGCTCCAGGCTGATGGAGATCCGGGTCTTCGCCATACGGCAACCGTATGACGCGTATTACGGAGACACAAGCAGCAGTGCCCGAAAGCCGTTTCCCGTCGCCGGATCCCGACCTGACGCACTCGACCCCGGTGAACGCCACGACGCCCGCACGGAACTCTCCGTGCGGGCGTCATACGGTCCGGCGTCACCTGGTCCGGAGTCGGACGGTCCGGCGTCACCCGGTCCGGAGTCGGACGGTTGCGGTCAGCTCTCGTCCGGCGCCAGCCGCAGCGAAATGCTGTTGATGCAGTACCGCTGGTCCGTGGGCGTCGGGTACCCCTCCCCCTCGAACACATGGCCGAGGTGCGATCCGCACCGGGCGCAGCGCACCTCCGTCCGCACCATCCCGTGCGAGCGGTCCGCGATCAGCTCGACCGCGTCGGTGTCCTTCGGGTCGAAGAAGGAGGGCCAGCCGCAGTGCGACTCGAACTTCGTCTCCGAGGTGAACAGCTCCGCACCGCACGCGCGGCAGGAATAGACGCCCTTGGACTTGGTGTCGGTGTACTCACCGGTGAAGGCGGGCTCGGTCGCGGCCTGGCGCAGCACGGCGTATTCGGCCGGGGTCAGCTCCGTACGCCACTGCTCGTCCGGCTTTTCGACGTCGTACGACATGAAGCTCAGCCCCTCTGGTTCTCGGTCAGGCCCGCGACAGGCGGTCCAGGATCTGCGGGCCCAGGTCCGTCACGTCGCCCGCGCCCATGGTGAGAACGAGATCGCCGGGCCCGGCCATTCCCGCGACGACCCCCGGCACGCCGGCCTTGTCGTGCACCGCCGTCACGTCCGCACCGGCCGCCCGCGCGGCCTCGATGATCAGCTCGCTGGTGACGCCCGGGATCGGGTCCTCACGGGCGGGGTAGATGTCGAGCACGACCGAGGCGTCCGCCAGGGCCAGGGCCTGGCCCATCTCCTTGCCGAGCTCCTGCGTCCGGGAGAAGAGGTGGGGCTGGAAGACCACCAGGATGCGCGCGTCGCCGACGGCGGCGCGCATCGCCTCCAGGTCGGCCGTCATCTCGGTGGGGTGGTGCGCGTAGGAGTCGATGACCTGGACCCCGGCCGCCTCGCCCTTGAGCTGGAGCCTGCGCTTGACGCCGGTGTACGCGGCCAGCGCCGGGGCCAGCTCGGACACCGGCACCCCCAGCGCGACGCCCGCGGCCAGCGCGGCCACCGCGTTGCTCGCGTAGTGCCGGCCGGGCACCGAGACGGTGAAGGTGACCTCCTGGCCGTCCAGCAGGACGGTGACCTCGCTCCTGAGCCCCTGGGGCAGCACGGACAGGATCCGCACGTCGGCGTCCTCGGCCTCGCCGTACGTCACCACCCGCACGCCGTCCGCGGTGACCCGGCGGGTCAGCTCCCGCGCGCCCTCGTGGTCGGCCGAGACCACCAGGGTGCCGCCCTCGGTGATCCGGCCGACGAACGTCTCGAAGGACTCGTAGATCTCCTCCATCGACGCGTAGTTCGCGTGGTGGTCGAGCTCCACGTTGAGAATGATCGCGACCTCGGGCGCGTACTTGTGGAAGCTGCGGTCCGATTCGTCCGCCTCGGCGACGAAGATCTCGCCCGCGCCGTGCTCGGCGTTGGAGCCGGGGGCGTCCAGGTCGCCGCCGATGGCGTACGACGGGTCCAGGCCCAGCTCGGAGAGGGAGACCGCCAGCATCGACGTGGTGGTCGTCTTGCCGTGCGTGCCCGCGACGGCGATCGGCCGCAGGCCGTCCATCAGCCGGGCGAGGGCGTCCGAGCGGTGGACGACGGGGATGCCCAGCGCCGCGGCGCGGGCCAGCTCCGGGTTGTCCGCGCGGATCGCCGACGAGACCACCACGCAGCTGGCGTCGTCGGCGAGGTGCTCGGCGGCGTGTCCGATGTGCACGGTCGCGCCCAGCGCCCGCAGCGCCTGCGCGGTCTCCGAGTCCTTGGCGTCACTGCCCGCCACCTTCGCCCCGCGCCGGGCCAGGATCTTGGCGATGCCCGACATCCCGGCGCCGCCGATGCCGATGAAGTGCGGTCGGTCCATGGCGGTAGGAAGGCCCGGGGCCATGTGCGTCTCCCTGGAGTGGTGCGGCGAACGTGAGCCTTAAGCCTAGGGCAGGCGCAAGGGCGCCACGGGTACCCCTCTCACGCCTTGCTGTGCGAGAACAGCTTCAGCACCGGCACCCCCACCTTGTGCCGGGCCCTGGAGGCCCAGTCCCGGTGGAAGAACTCCTCCACGTAGTGGGGATCGGTCAGGACGATCACCTCGTCGGCCCCGGTCTCCTCGACCAGGACCTTCAGGGCGTCCAGCGGGTGGTCCTCGACCAGCCGGCCCTCGGCCTCGCAGCCGGCCGCGCGCAGGGCCGTCAGGGACACGTCGAGCGCCTGCCGGGCGGGCTCCTTCGCGGCCTCCCCCTCCGGCGTCTCGCCCTCCCGGGCGGCGTCGTCGAGGTCGCCGATCGCGATGTCGTCGATGGCCCGCAGCAGGCGGTCCGCCTGGTCGCCGCGCGGCTGGAGCAGGACATGGAAGACGACCGCCTCCTCGCCGTGCAGCGTGGTCACGAACTCCACGTCGACGGACGTCAGGGCCTTCTCGATCATCAGCACGCTTCTGAACACCAGGCGCCTCTTCTCCTTCGAGGACCCGGCCGGCCCTCTGTCCTCCGTGGGGCCTTGCACGGCCCTGCGGAAACCATCCTGCCCCGTGATCGCACGGGTACTGCCGGATTCAGTGTGCCCGGCCCGGAGTTAAACGGAACGACACATTCCGTCGTTTTCGGCCAGACCCGCACCGATGGCGGTCACACCCGCCGGTACCGGCTGAACAGGAACCCGTCCTCCTCCAGCAGGGACACCAGCGCGAACCGGCTCGGCACCGCCACCGAGGGGCCGCCCGCGATGCGCTGCGCGGCACCGGCGGTGAGCATCGGGGCGACGGTCAGGCACAACTCGTCGAGGACCCCGGCGGCCACCAGCTGGCCCAGCAGCCGCGGGCCGCCCTCGGTCAGCAGCCGGGTGTGGCCGAGCTCCGCCAGCGCCCGGACCGCGCGGACCGGCTCCACGCCGGCGCCGTCACCGGCGATCAGCACCCGGGCACCGGCCTTCTCCGCGGCCGCGATCCGGTCGCGGGGCGCGGCGGCGCCGGTGAGGATCAGGGTGGGGACCAGGGGCGCGGTGAACAGCGGGAGCGAGAAGTCGAGGTCCAGACCGGCGGAGACCACCGCGACGGCCGGTGCCGGGGTCTGCCCGGCGGCCGCGCGCCGCGCAGCGAACTCGGCACGCGCGCGTGCCGGACGGTACCCCTCCTGACGTACCGTCTCCGCGCCTACCAGCACCACATCCGCCAGCGCCCGCAGCGTGCCGAAGATCCGCATGTCGGCGGCGTTGGAGATGGGCTGCGAGCGGCCGTCGTGCTGGGCGGCCCCGTCGAGCGTGGAGACCATGTTGGCGCGCAGCCAGGGCCGGGGCTCCGCGGACGGGCCTGCGGGCAGATCCCCGGCGACGGCTCCGGACGCGGCACCGAGCACAGCGCCGGACGCAGGGGCTGCCCCGGACGCGGAGGCGGCCCCGGACGCGGACGCGGACGCGGGCGTACGCTCCGGATAGGCGTAGGCGGCGGCCAGCTCGTCGAGGCTCCACTCGCGCTCGGCACCGGCCGGCCCCGCGGCGGGCGCCTCGCGCGCCTGGTCGGGGGCGGGAGCCGCTGTCTCGTCGGTCACAGGGAACAGGCGTCGCATGCCGTGCAGTCTGGCACGGAGCTTAGAGTGGTGAACCGTGTCGTCCTCCACCTCCGCCCCCGGCCTCAGCCCCATAGCCGACGCGGCCCCGCTGTCCTTGTGCGCCCGTGCCCCGCATGTCCCCGCGGACCGGCTGGTCGCCGAGATGGTGCCGCCGCCGCGCTTCGACTCGGTGCGTTTCAGCACGTACATCCCGGACCCGAACCAGCCCAGCCAGACCGAGGCCGTGCGGGTGCTGGAGGGCTTCGCCGGCGGACTCGGCGGGGCGCACTCCACCGGTACCGCCAAACGGGGGTTCCTCGGGTTCGGCAGGGCCAAGGCGCCCAAGACCCCGGCCGGCCCGCGCGGGGTCTACCTCGACGGCGGTTACGGCGTCGGCAAGACCCATCTGCTGGCCTCCCTGTGGCACGCCACCCCGGCCGAGCCCGCGCTCAAGGCGTTCGGCACCTTCGTCGAGCTGACGAACCTGGTCGGCGCCCTCGGCTTCCAGCAGACGGTGCAGACACTCTCCGGACACCGGCTGCTGTGCATCGACGAGTTCGAACTGGACGACCCCGGTGACACGGTCCTGGTCTCGACGCTGCTCGGCAAGCTGGTCGACGCCGGGGTCGCGCTGGCCGCCACCTCCAACACCCTGCCGGGCAAGCTCGGCGAGGGCCGGTTCGCGGCCGCCGACTTCCTGCGGGAGATCCAGGGCCTGTCCGCCCGCTTCCGCCCGCTGCGCATCGACGGCGAGGACTACCGCCACCGCGGCCTGCCCGAGGCACCGGCGCCGTACTCCGACGAGCAGGTGACCAAGGCGGCGTACGCGACAGTCGGCGCCTCGCTGGACGACTTCCCGCACCTGCTGGAGCACCTGGCCCGGGTCCACCCCAGCCGGTACGGCGCCCTGACCGACGGCGTGAAGGCGGTGTGCCTGACCGACGTCGCCCCGGTGCCCGACCAGTCGACGGCCCTGCGGCTCGTCGTGCTCGCGGACCGGCTCTACGACCGCGAGGTGCCCGTGCTGGCCTCCGGGCAGCCCTTCGACCGGCTGTTCAGCGAGGAGATGCTCAACGGCGGCTACCGCAAGAAGTACTTCCGGGCGATATCGCGGCTGACCGCGCTGGCCCGCGACGCCAAGCGGCTCGTCGAGTCCTGACAGCGCGTCCCGGTCCCCCGTTCCCGGGCCGGGGCGGGTCGTCCGGACCGGACGACCCGCCCTGCCACCCTCACCCTGCCGCCCCCGCTCTGCCGCCGCCCTGCCGCCCCGTCCGGTCACGCGCTCCTCGCGGCGCGGCACCGGATCGGCACGGCGACGCGTCGGCTTTGCCCGATTAGGCCACTTTGCACAGTTAACGTATTCTTGACCGGTCATTGACCAGTCATTGGCCTGATCCAGGGACGAGGACCGGCGGAGGGCGCTCATGCTCCGAGGTACGACGGCTCGCACCGCGCTGTCGCCGCCGGTCGGCGCCCTGCTCGCGCCGCCCCTGGGCACGCCGGCCGCACCCCTCGTGCCCACGCACCCCGCCCGGCACGGCGAGGCCGGGACCGACGCCGGGCCGGACCCCGCCCTCACGCACAGGGCACCGCGCGACGAGTCGGCCGCCGCCCTCGACCGCACCCCCGCCCGGGAATCCGGCCGGCCTCTTGCGCACCCGCGACCGGCACCCTGTCCCGCGAGCCCGACGCGCACCGGCGCGTCAGGAGGAGTGATCCCCATGCAGCCACTCATCGACAACGCCCGTACGTTCGGACAGCGCCCCGAGCAGCTCGCCGGGCTCGCCGCCGGCCAGTCCCCCCAGGTCCTGTTCATCACCTGCTCCGACTCCCGGGTCGTACCGGCGCTGATCACCGGCGCCCGCCCCGGCGAGCTCTTCGAGCTGCGCACGGCCGGCAACATCGTGCCCCCGCACACCATCGGCCGCCCCACCGCCGAGGCGGCCACCATCGAGTACGCCGTGGAGGTGCTCGGCGTCCGGGACGTCGTCGTCTGCGGCCACTCGCACTGCGGCGCCGTCGGCGCGCTGGTGCGCGGCGACGACCTCGACGCCGTGCCCGCCGTACGCGACTGGCTCGCGCAGGCCGCGGACGGTCCGGCGGCCGCCGACCCGGACGACCCGGCCGTCGCCCAGGGCGTACAGCATCATGTGCTCTCCCAGCTGCTGCGGCTGCGTTCCTACCCCTGCGTGCAGAAGCGCCTGGCGGACGGCCGGCTGCGGCTGCGCGGCTGGTACTACGAGGTGCACACCGGGGCCGTGCGCGAGCACCGCGCGGACACCGACTCGTTCGAGGCGCTGTGAGCGCCCGCCGCCGGGAGCCGGGAGGGCGCCCCGGCCGGCCGCCCCGGCTCCGGACGGCCCCCCGCGCGGCCGGGACGGCCGGCGCGGGCTGAGCCACGGAGGGTGCTCGCAGGGTGTCCGGAGGGTGTTCGGTCCGGGACCCGGGACATGGCCCCGGACCGAACGTCTGACATATCGTTGCAAGGGCAGACATCTCAGACCTCTTTCGAGGGAGGTCGACATGTTCGAGGAGCTGCTGGCGGCGGCTGCGGCGGTCGGGGCCGCCGGGGTGGTGTACGTCGCCGCGGCGGCGCGGGTGGTCAAGCAGTACGAGCGCGGTGTGGTCTTCCGGCTCGGCCGGGCCGTCCGGGTGGTGCGTGAGCCGGGATTCACGATGGTCGTTCCGGCCGTCGACCGGCTGCGCAAGGTCAACATGCAGATCGTGACGCTGCCGGTGCCGGCCCAGGAGGGCATCACGCACGACAACGTCACGGTGCGGGTCGACGCGGTCGTCTACTTCAAGGTCGTCGACGCGGCGGCCGCGATCATCAACGTCGAGGACTACCGTTTCGCCGTCTCGCAGATGGCACAGACCTCACTGCGGTCCATCATCGGCAAGAGCGACCTGGACGACCTGCTGTCCAACCGCGAGAAGCTCAACCAGGGCCTCGAGCTGATGATCGACAGCCCGGCCGTCGGCTGGGGCGTGCAGATCGACCGGGTGGAGATCAAGGACGTGTCGCTGCCGGAGTCGATGAAGCGCTCCATGGCCCGGCAGGCCGAGGCGGACCGTGAGCGACGAGCCCGGATCATCAACGCGGACGCCGAGCTCCAGGCGTCCAGGAAGCTGGCGGAGGCCGCCGGGGTGATGTCCGAGCAGCCCGCCGCGCTCCAGCTGCGACTGCTCCAGACGGTGGTGGCGGTCGCCGCCGAGAAGAACTCCACGCTCGTGCTCCCCTTCCCCGTGGAGCTGCTGCGCTTCCTGGAGAAGGCCCAGCAGCAGTCTCCGGCCGCCGCGCCGCCTTCTTCGCAGCCACCACCGTCGGACCCGCCGCTGCCGCCGTCGCCGCCCGAACCGCCGCTGCCGCCGTCGGCGTCGGCACCGGCGCTGCCGGAACCACCGCCTCCGCCCTCCGACCCAGATCCGGCCGGGTGACTTCGACGCCGAGCCGCAGGCGTATAAACACACTTATCAATCGCCTGCTCCTATCTTCATATAATGATCACCTCGGTACGCCGTCTCGCCGCCGCCTGCGCCCTGGGCGCCGCCCTGGCCACCCTCGCCGCCTGCGGCACCGACCGCCCCAGCGCCTCCCCCGCGCCGCAGACCCCGCAAGCCCTCCAGGCACCCCGTGCCCCGCAGCACGCCCCCGCACCCTCCCCCGCCGTCTCCCGGCCGCCGACCCTCGCACCCGGGCCCGCCGGTCTCACCCCGGTCTTCAAGAACGGCCCCCGCACACCGGACCGGATCGTCGCCCTGACCTTCGACGCCGACATGACCGCGGACGAGGGGCCGCGCGCGGCCGCGGGCGAACACTTCGACAACCCGCAGCTGATCGCGACACTGCGGGCGCTGAAGGTGCCGGCCACCGTGTTCATGACGGGACGGTGGGCCGAGGAGTACCCGATCCAGGCCCGGTCGATCGGACGGGACCCGCTGTTCGAGATCGCCAACCACTCCTACAGCCACTACGCCTTCACCGGCGACTGCTACGGCCTGCCGACCGTGTCCGCGGACCGGATGCGCTCGGAGGTGGAGCGGACCTACACCGCCTTCCGCAAGGCGGGGGTGAACAACGCGATGCCGTACTTCCGCTTCCCCGGAGGCTGCTACGACCAGAAGGCACTGCGCGCGCTGAGCGCCACCGGCGTCACGGCGGTGCAGTGGGACGTGGTGAGCGGGGACGCGTTCGCGATCGACTCCGACGCCGTGGCCAAGCAGGTCCTGGAGGGCGTGAAGCCCGGCTCCGTCGTCGTCATGCACTGCACGCGCAGCGCGGCCCCGGCGACCGAGCGGGCCGTGCGCCTGGTCGTGCCCGAACTGCGCAAGAAGGGCTACCGGTTCGTGAAGGTGTCCCAGCTGATCGGAGCCGCCGACCGCAGGCGCTGACCCCCGCCGGAAGCGGGGCACGGGCGTCTCACGGCGCTCGCCGGAGGTGAGCGTGCCGGTCTCTTACGGCGCTCGCCGGGAGGTGAGCGCGCAGGTCACGGCGCTCGCCGGGAGGTGAGCGCGCAGGTCACGGCGGCCGCCGCGGCCGTGAGCAGGACGGCGGCGGCCAGGGGCAGCAGGGGCACCGGCACCTTCCCGGACTGCGAGCCGGTGACCAGGCCGCCGACCGCCGCGTGCGCCGGGGACCCGGTCACCACCAGCGACAGCAGGGCCGCGAGCAGCAGCGCGGGCACCGCGCGGCCGGGCGAGCGCAGCACCGGCCAGGCGGTGAGCGCGCCGACGGCCGCCCCGAGCAGGGCACAGACCAGGACGGCGAGCAGCCCGGCACCGGCCGCGGGCAGCGGGGGCACCCGGGTGCGGTGGTCGGTGCTCACCGGATCGCTGATCAGCGTCACGACGGCGGTCGCGGCCGCCCCCAGTGCGGTGGCGCAGGCCAGTGCCACCAGCAGACAGGCCAGATGCGCCCGCGCCGGGGTGGTCGCCGCCGCGACCACGCCACGGGCCGCGGGCGGCTCGTTGGTGACGCAGATCCGCACCAGCCACGCGGCGACGGGCAGCAGGGCGGCGGCCGCGTAGCCGAGGGAGTCGAGCACCGGCTGCCCGCCCTGGAGGCCGATCGCGAGGAAACCGGCGTACAGGATGAACGGCGGCAGCCAGCGCTGCGAGCGGACCAGCAGGGCGGCCTGGTAGCGGACGAGGGCGGTCACGAGCGGCTCTCCTCGACGGGTCCGACGACGGGGCCGACGCTCACCACGTGCCAGGGCGGGCGTGCGGTCAGCAGGGCACGGAGCAGGACGTCCGAGTGGGACGCGGGGACGGTGAGCCGGTGGACACCGGGCGCGGTCCCGTCGACGGCGGTGATCCACCGGACTGCTTCGGCGGGCGGGGCGGCCCCGGCCGGTCCGCGCACCTCCACGAGTACGGCGGGGCCGGCCGCCGCAGCGGCCTGTTCCGTCCGCAGGCCGAGCGCGCCGTCGCGCACCGTGTACGTGGCGTCGGGCACCCCCTCCAGCCGGCGCGGGTCGTGGTCGACGAAGACGACGGCCGCACCGGCGGCGGTGCGCTCGGCGACGGCCCGCTCCAGTTCGGCCCGCGCGTCGGCGTCCAGGCCGGTCCACGCCTCGTCGAGCACCAGCAGTTCCGGTTCGGCCACCATGGCCTGGGCGACCGCGACCTTCTGGCTGCTGCCCTTGGACAGCCGTGCCATCGGGGTACGGGCGTAGGCGGCGGCGCCGAACCGCTCCAGCCACTGCTGCGCGGCGCGGGCGGCCGCGGCACGCGACAGGCCGTGCACGGTGCCGAGGTGGGTGAGGTATCCGGACGGGGTGAAGGGCAGCGCCGACGGGAAGCGTTCGGGCACGTACGCCGTGCGGGGCCGGCCGGTGATCCGGCCCTCGCTGGGGGCGTCGATCCCGGCGAGGACGCGCAGGAGGGTGGACTTGCCGGTGCCGTTGGCGCCTTCCAGGCGGACCAGGGTCCCGGGGGGCACGGTCAGGTCGATGCCGCGCAGCACCCAGGGGCCCCGTAAGCCGTAGCGCCGGCCCACGCCGTCCAGTCGCAGATCACGTTGCATGGAAGGCATCTTCTCCCGCCCTTTAGGCTGGGCTGTCGTGAGCCCCGATCCGACACCCCTCGCCGACAGTCCCTTCCGGTCCGAGCCCAGCGCCCGTGACCAGGCACCCCAGTACGTCCTGCCGCTGGTGGTCCGCATCGAGCGGGCCGAGCCGCCCGAGCGCACGGACGCGCTGGAGACCGCCGCGCGCGCGGTGCTGAGGATGCTCGACGACGAACGCTCGGCCGGCGACGGCGTCTGGGCGCAGGCGGTCCGGGACTGGCAGGACGCCCGCATCCGCAAGGTCGTACGGCGGGCGCGCGGGGCCGAGTGGCGCCGGGCCGAGGCGCTGCCCGGGATCACGGTCACCGGGACGTCCGCGGAGGTACGGGTGTTCCCGCCGGTCCCGCTGGACGGCTGGCCCAAGGAGCTGGTGAAGCTCCAGGTCTCCGGCACCGACCTCGACGACCCGCAACCGCCGGCCGGCGCCGCGCCCGGCACACCGGTGCTGTGGTTCAACCCGGAGGTCCCGATGTCGGCGGGCAAGGCGATGGCCCAGGCCGGGCACGGCGCCCAACTCGCCTGGTGGGAGCTGTCGGACGAGGAGCGCCGCGCCTGGCGTGACGCGGGCTTCCCGCTCGCCGTACGCACGGCCGATCCCCTGCGGTGGCGCGAACTGGCGGGCAGCGGGCTGCCGTTGGTGCGCGACGCGGGCTTCACCGAGATCGCGCCGGGCAGCTGCACGGTGATCGCCGAGCATCCCGCGCTGCGGTAACCACGAAATCGGACGGCGACCCGGCAGGACGGCAGCCTCGCCGACCAGGGTCCTGGCAGCCCGGCGGCCTCGCAGGCCAGGGTCCCGCGGGCAGGTGGCCCGGCGGCCTCGCAGGCCAGGCCCCGGCAGGCCGGCGGCGGCGGCCCACGGCCCCGGGGCCCAGCGGCCCCGCAAGCCAGGGCCCCGCAGGTCGGTGGCCCTGGGCCCGGCGATTCGGCAGCCCAGCGGCCGGCGGCCAGCCGCCCCCACACGAGTCGAACCTCAAATGTTGCTCTGAAGACGAGGACGACAGGGTTCGGTGTTCGGCGTCGGGGCGATACCTCCGTCACCAGGGAGGGGTCGCGGCGGGGGCCGACGGGGGCCCCGGAGGAGGGGACCATGGAGCGACTCGGCACGGGAATCGGCTGGCGGCCGGAGATCGCCGACGCGGTGGAACGCATGCCGGGCGTCGACTGGGTCGAGGTCGTCGCGGAGAACCTGTGCCCCGGCCACCTCCCCGCCTCCCTGCGACGGCTGCGCGAGCGCGGGGTGACCGTGGTCCCGCACGGGGTCTCGCTGGGACTCGGCGGCGCCGACCGCCCCGACGAGGGCCGGCTGGCCGCCCTCGCCGAGCGGGTCGAGACGCTGGGCGCGCCGCTGGTCACCGAGCACATCGCGTTCGTACGGGCCGGCGGGCCGCTGACCGCCTCCCCGCGGCTGGAGGCCGGCCACCTGCTGCCCGTCCCGCGCACCCGGGACGCCCTCGACGTGCTGTGCGAGAACATCCGGGTCGCGCAGGACGCCCTGCCCGTGCCGCTGGCCGTCGAGAACATCGCCGCGCTGTTCTCCTGGCCGGACGAGGAGATGACGGAGGGCCAGTTCCTGTACGAGCTGGCCGACCGCACCGGTGTGCGGCTGCTCATCGACGTGGCCAACCTGCACACCAACCACGTCAACCGCGGTGAGGACCCGGCCGCGGCGCTCGCGGGACTCCCCCTGGAGGCCATCGCCTACGTCCATGTCGCGGGCGGCTTCGAACGGGACGGCGTCTGGCACGACAGCCACGCCCACCCGGTGCCCCGGCCGGTCCTCGACATCCTGGCCGACCTCGCCTCCCGGGTGGCACCGCCGGGCGTCCTGCTGGAACGGGACGAGAACTTCCCCGAGCCGGGGGAGCTGGAGCGGGAACTGGGCGCGATCCGGGACGTCCTGGAGAAGGGGCGGGCCGCTCCGGCCGAAGCCGACCGGCCCGCGCCCGCACCGTCGGCCGCGGCCTCCCCCGCCACCCCTGACTCGGACTCCGTCCCGGACTCGGCTTCGGACTCCGCCTCTGCTCCCGCCCGGCAGCGCCTCGCCCTCTCCGAGGCCGCGCTGTTGTCCGCGCTGGTGGCGGGGACCCCCGCGCCCGAGGGGTTCGACCGGGTGCGTCTGGGGGTGCAGGCGCGGGCGCTGGCCAGGAAGCGGGCCGACGTCGTGGCGAAGGTCGCGCCGGAACTGCCGGAGATCCTCGGCGACGGGTACCGGCCGGCCTTCCTCGGCTACGCCCAGCGGCATCCGATGACCGGCGGCTACCGGCGCGACGCGCTGGACTTTGTACAGGACCTGCTGCTCGCCGGGCGGCCTGCGGACGGGCGGACCCGGCGGGCGCTGCGGGAGTGGTGGCTGGAGCGGTCGGGACCGGCGCCGCGCTCCGCCCGGCCGGTGGTGCGGCTCGCCCGCGCGACGCGTCAGGCGCTGCGCCGGCCGCTGAGCCGTCACTGAGTCACCGGAGCCGGAGGTTCGCCTCTTTCCCCGTTCCGACACAACCCTTGTCCCCGGTACGGCAGTTGGCGTAGAAGGCGCGATAACACGGCTGTTGTGCACCTGAGCCGGTTAGCGTGCGGTGCCGCAACAGGAGGCACCATGCGACGACCCCGACCCCCCGTGCGCGGCAGAGGCGTGTTCAGCGGCACCGGCCTCATCATCGTCTGCCTTGCCGCCACCATGTGCGCGCTGCTCTACCCGGTCTGGTCGTACACCGACCGGCCCCCGGCCGGTGTGGACGTGCTCGGCTCACAGACCGTGCCGACACGGTACGGACCGCTGTCCGGTCTCGACCGCGACTTCGTCACGAAGCTCCGGCTGGCGGGCCTGTGGGAGCTGCCCGCGGCACAACAGGCCCGGCACAAGGGCACCACGCAGGCCGTACGGACGGCTGGGGAGCAGCTGGCCGAGGGGCACACCCGCCTGGACGCGATGGTGCGTGCCGTCACCGCGCGGCTGGGGCTCGTGCCGCCCGACGAACCCGACGCGCAACAGCGTTCCTGGCTGGCGGAGTTGGACGCGGCGAGGGGCACAAACTACGACCGCGGGTTCGCCGACGTCCTGCGGCTCGCGCACGGCCGGATGTTCACGCTCGCCGCCCAGGTGCGGGCCGGTACCCGCAACTCCCTGGTGCGTGACCTCGCCGACGTCGCGATCACGACCGAGCTGGACCACATCAGGGTTCTGGAGGCCACCGGGGACGTCGACTTCGACGCCCTGGCCCGGGAGCTGGACGGCACGGGCACCCCGCCGGCGGTCACCCACTTCCCCATACCGCTCGACCCGACGACCGACCCCGCGGGCGGGGTTGCGACCGCGCCGGGCCCGAGCGCCTCCCCGGCCTATCCCCTGCCGCCGGCCACTTCCGGCCCGCCGCCGTGACGTCACCCACCCACAACACTGCGTCCGGATCGTGAACAGGGCATGGCGCCTCCCGGTGCCCTTGGCATAGAAACACGGCATGTTCTGGGTTCTTTTCCTGCTTGTGGCATGGGCCGTGGCCGCCGTCTCGTGCACCCGTCTGTGCCTGGCCGCCGTTCGCGCGGCCGCCGTCGACACGGACCCGGACGGGACCCACGATCTGACGCTGTACGAAGCCGCGTTCCTGTCCGGCGGGCCCGCTCGGGTCGCCGAGCTGACCCTGGTGTCGATGGCCCGTCAGCGCCGGCTGCTGCTCGCGCACACCGGCTGGGCGACCGTCGTCGATCCGCGCGGGCGGGACGACATGGAGCGGTCCGTCCTCGGGGCGATCGGCCCCGGGGGCCAGTCGCGCATAGCGCCCGTACGGGCCGGAGCGGCCGCCGCCGACGCGGTGCGCAGCCTTGCCGACCGGCTGGTGAGCGCGGGCCTGGCCGTACCCGACGGGGCTCGTACGACGGTGGCGGCGGGCGTCCGCCAGGTGCGGGCCGCCGCGCTGGCCGTACTGGCGCTGGGCGCCGTCGCGCTGTCGATGCCCGGCCAGGCGGACATGCCGCGCACCCTGGTCGCCCTCTGGTTCGCGCTGCCCCTCACGCTCACCCTGAGCTGCCTCGTGATCGCGCGGGTCGAGGTCCACCCGTACTCGCGCTGGGCCTCCCCGGCCGGGCAGCGGCTGCTGGGTGCCCTGGTGCAGCAGGGCGGCGGCCCCGGCGACGACCGCACCTACCTCACGTCGGTCGCGGTGCGCGGGGTCCGGGCCGTCGGCGAGCCCGAACTGCGGGCGGCCTTCGAGCAGCGCACACCGCACTGGCACGACTGAGGGCTTCGAAGTCTGCACGTCGGCCGAGGTCCGGGCCCCGAAGTGTCAGCCCGGTGACCGCTGGGCGTCGTAGAGGTTGGCCGGGCGGACCTCTCCCGGCCGGCCGTACAGGTCCGCCCTGGTGTCCAGGTCGCCCGTGAAGTCCGGCACGTCGATCTGGCCGAACTCGCCGACGGTGCTGATCGCCACCGTGGCGCTGCGGGGCGCGATCCCGTCGATCTTGACGAGGCCGGCGCGGCCGTTGGTGACGGTGACGTTCCAGTGGGTGAAGCGGGCGCCGTAGAGGGGACCGGCGGAGGCGTCGCCGCCGTGCTGTCCGACGTTGTCCAGGGTGATGTCGGTACGGACGTTCGCGAACGGGAGACCGCGGTGGGTGTCGAAGGTACCCATCTCCATGACCCCACGGGTCCAGACGTTGTGACTCGACAGGCCCTCGACGTTGATGCCGTGGAGCTGGGTGATCGGAGGTGCGGGGCGGGTGCGCTGCTTGATGGTGAAGGTGTCCACCAGGTTGTCGTGGGAGCCCTCGCGGCAGCAGTACGGATGATGGCTGCCGCGGCCGGAGACCGTGGTCCCGCGCAGGGTGCAGGCCTTCGCCGCGACCAGCAGGAAGCCGTTGTCGGCGTTGTTGACGGTGACGTCGTCGACCCAGCAGTCCCAGGCGCACTGCAGGGCGACCCCGTTGTAGCCCCTGTCGAGCAGGTGCTCGGACTGCGGGGTCTCCACGAAGTCGAGGGTGAGTCCCTCGACCCCGGCGCCCACCAACGGCCTGACCAGGGTCGTCAACTGCGGTCGCCACTCGGGGCGGGCGTCCAGCGGCAGGGGGCGGTCCAGGCGCAGGCGCCGGTGCCGCGGTTCCACCTCGGCGATGCGGCAGGGCCATTCGTACGGCACGTAGGAGGTGAGCTTGGTCTTGTCGTCCCAGGCGTACTCCGCGGCCCCCTCGATGTCACCGCACATGTGCCGCAGCAGGCCGTGCCCGGCATCGTCCTCCAGACGGAGCAGGACGCGGTCGCCGCGGCGGAAGGGCGAGGTGTCGGCGACGGTGACATGCCAGTCCCCCTGCCGTGCGGGGCGGCCGAGGGGGCTGAGCGTGCGCCATTCGTCGCGACGGTTGCCGGTCCAGCCCTCGAACGGCCAGGCAGCCGACCTGATCGCGGCCGTGAGGCTGCGGTACCGGTCGGCGGGGCTCAGCCAGATCATGCCGCCGGCCCAGGACCAGGCGGACTTGTTGCCGCCGTAGCGGCTGCCGTACCAGCCGATCAGTTCCTGGAGACTGCGGGTGCCGAGCAGAGTGGTACGACCGCTGCCCGCGCCGCGCAGGACCACGTTGTCGTGGCCGACGCGGATGACGTCGTCGACGCGGTAGGTGCCCGGGGGGATGCGGACCGTTCCCCCGCCGAGCAGGGCCGCGCGCTCGACGGCCCGGTTGATGGCGGGTGCCGCGTCCGCGGAGCCGTCGGGAAGCGCCCCGAAGTCGCGGACGTCCGCGACGACGGGACGGCGCGGAAACCGGCTGTCGCCGCCCGCGCGGCCGGCCCGGCCGACGAACGGGATCTGCGGATGGGCGTAGGGGTTGGCACGGAACTCGCGCCACAGCGCCGGGACTCGGGCGAGGTGTGCGGGGTCCTGGGCCCGGTGCGCGGGGACGGCCGACGCGGTGCCGCCGAGGAGGGTGCTCGCGGCCGCCGTCGCGGCGGCGCCGACCGCGCCGCCGAGTACGGCGCGGCGGCCTGGCTGCCTGTCTGAAGTCATGCGCGGGATCTGCCTTCCCGGTGGGTGAACGCGGATCGCCCTGATCATCACGACGACAGCATTCACGTACATGAATAATCGACCTGGACATGAACCAGCAGTGACGTTATGAAATCGCCGACGACCCGTCAAGGTATGGACCACAGAAGGCTGCGACCGCATCGATGCGGGCACGCGCTCCCCCATTGCCAACACCGAACCCCGGCCTTAATGTCTCAGCACCTTCATGCGTGAACTTCATTCATACTCATGAACGGAGATGTGATGGCCATCCGGCTTCGTCTCGCCACGGTCCTGGCCGCCGTGACCGCTCTCGCCGCCACCCTCTCCCCGGCCGCCGCCCTCCCCTCGGCGGCGGCCACGACCGCCGCCGCGCGTCCGGCGCCCGTCGGACGCCCGGCACCCGGGACCACGGTCCTCGACGGCACCCGGCTCCGGCAGACCAAGGCACGCCTCGACCGGGGCGACCGCAGGCTCCGGTCGGCCCTGCGCACCCTCACCGCACGCGCCGACGGCTGGCTCGACGAGGGCCCCTGGACGGTGGTCGACAAACCCCGGCCCGCTCCGGGCGGAGACGTCCACGACTATCTGAGCCAGGCCCCCTACTGGTGGCCGAGCACACCGCCCACCGCCGACAACCCCTGGGGCTGCCCCTACGTGCAGCGGGACGGTCAGCGCAACCCCGAGGTGGACACCGGCACCGACCGCCAGGACGCGGAGAAGGTCTTCGACTCGACCTACGACCTCGCTCTCGCCTGGTACTACACCGGTGACCGGCGCTACGCGCGCAAGGCCGCCGGGATCCTGCGCACCTGGTTCCTCGACCCCGTCACCCGCATGAACCCCGACCTGGACCACGCGCAGTTCATCCCGTGCAAGTACGACGGCCGGGCCATCGGCATCATCGACTTCTCCCAGTCGTACACCGCGGTGCTCGACGCCGTCGCGATCCTCGACGCGGGCGCCCCCTCCTGGACCGGCACGGACCGCGCCGGCATGAGGAAGTGGAACGGCGACTTCCTTGCATGGCTCAGGAACAGCGACTTCGGCGCGCAGGAAGCGGCCGCCGCGAACAACCACGGCACCTTCTACGACCTGCTGGTGGCCGGGCTCGCGTACGCCACCGGGGACCGGGAGCTGGCCCGCGACACGGTGCGCGAGGCGGCCGCCAGGCGCATCGACCCGCAGGTCGCGGCGGACGGCAGCCAGCCGCTGGAGCTCGCCCGCACCAGGAGCTGGCACTACTCGACCTTCGATCTCGTCGCCTACACGCGGCTGGCGGCGATCGGGGAACACGTCGGGGTCGATCTGTGGGCCCATCAGGGGCCGGACGGGCAGAGCCTGTTCAAGGCGGTCCGCTATCTGCTGCCCGCGGCGACCGGCCGGACGGCCTGGCCGCACCCCGAGCTGGAGTTCTACCGGTACGCGGCGAGCGATGTCGTCCACGCGGCCGCCGACGCCGGGGACGCGGAGGCGAGGAAGGCGGTTCCCTCGCTGGAGGAGCCGCCGGACGGGGACCTGTGGGCACTGCGGCCGGCCGCCGAGCAGCTCGACTCGATCGCGGGCTGACCCTCGCGCCGGCCCGTTCCGTGCCGCCGTGGCCCGTCGGCGGCACGGGACGGGCCACGGCGGCGCCTGCCGGGCGTCACGGCGTCACCGTGATGTCGGTCAGCCCCCTGCCGCCCGTGACCGTGTACGGTCAGGCCGCGGACGGTCCGGTAGGAGGCCCCGTCGAGGTGGAGGCCGTAGCCGCCGCTCGCGGTGAGCACCGCCCCGGGCGGAGCCGGTGAGGGTGATGCGGGAGGCGGCGGTGGCCGCGTTGGTGGCCTTGAAGTTGCCCGCGTAGGCGCCCGCGCCCGGCGGGGGCGTGTGGAGGCATTGGCGCCGACACCGGCAGGCGGTGCTTGCCTTCTCCCGCACCCCGACGAAACATCCCCTTTGTCGCCGCCGTGCCTCGAAGGGATCCGCGATGAGAGCAGCCGTCGTCCACTCGGCCGCCGGGTCGTTGCTGTTGACCGCCCTCGCCGCCGGTCCGGCCGGGGGCAGCACCGGCGCCCCCGCCGTGATGACCGAGCGCGAGGGCACCACGGTGGCCGCCGCCCGCGCCGCCGGGACCGGTGTCCGCTTCGGTGCCTGCACCGAGTTGCCGGACGCGCCGGACGACCTGCGGTGCGGCACGGTGAGCGTCCCGCTCGACTACACGCGCCCGGACGGCAAGCAGATCAGACTGACCGTCAGCCGGGTGCAGGCCACCCACCGCGACCCGCACAACAGCAAGCGCCGGGTGCCGCGCAAGGGCGCCCTGGTCTTCAACCCGGGCGGACCCGGCGGCTCCGGCATGTACTTCCCGCTGGCCGGCGCGGTCCCGCAGTGGAAGCGCATCGCGGCGGCCTACGACCTGGTCGGCTACGCCCCGCGCGGCGTCGGCCGCTCGGCACCGCTGTCCTGCCAGGACCCCAAGCAGTTCTTCAAGGGCCCCGCCCTGGCGCCGGTGCACCCCTCGGAGCCGTACAAGCGGGAGCGCATCGCGCGGGCCAAGGCGTACGCGCAGGGCTGCGCGAAGCGCTCGGGCAGCGCGCTGCGCCACTACACCTCCCTGAACAACGCCCGTGACCTGGACGTCCTGCGGGCCGCGCTCGGCGAGCCGAAGCTGACGTTCATGGGCGCCTCGTACGGCTCCTACTTCGGGGCGCTGTACGCCACCCTGTTCCCCTCGCACGTGGGCCGGATGGTGTTCGACGCGGCGGTGAACCCCGATCCCGCGCAGGTCTGGTACCGCAACAACCTCGCCCAGTCGGCGGCGTTCGAGGAGCGCTGGACGGACTTCCGGGAGTGGGTCGCCCGCCACCACGACGTGTACGGGCTGGGCACGACGGCCACGGCGGTGGCGAGCAGCTACGAGAAGGCGCGGACCCGGCTGGCCGCCCGGCCGGCCGGCGGGAAGGTCGGCCCCGCCCAGTTGCAGAACGCGTTCCTGCAGGCCGGGTACTACGACAGGTACTGGCCCTCGCGTGCCGCGGCGCTGTCGGCGTATCTGAAGGGCGACCCGCGGCCGCTGATCGCCCAGGCGGCGCCGGTCACGCGGGCGGCCGCCGCGGCGGAGAATTCGAGCGCCGTCTACACGGCCGTGGAGTGCAACGACGCGCCCTGGCCGACGGACTGGAAGGTGTGGGACCGCGACAACACACGGCTCGCGCGGGTGGCGCCGTTCGAGACCTGGGACAACGCCTGGACGAACCTGCCGTGTGCCTACTGGCCGGTGCCGCGGCAGCAGCCGCTGGATGTGCGGACCGGTCCCGGTGAGCTGCCGCAGACGCTGATCCTGGCCTCCGAGCGGGACGCGGCCGCACCCTACGACGGCGCTCTGGAGCTGCACCGGCGGCTGGCGGGCTCGGTGCTGGTGACCGAGCGGGACGCCGGCACGCACGGCGTCGCCGGCGGTCCCAACCGCTGCGTCAACGGCCATCTGGAGGCGTATCTGCTGGAGGACCGGCTGCCGGACCGGCGCGCGTCCTGCGCACCGCACCCGGAGCCGGTACCGACCCCTGAGGCGACCCCGAAGGCGGGCGCGAAGGCAGGCGCGAAGGCGGGCCGGAAGTCGCAGTCGGCCACGAGGTCGACGCCGGTGCGGGGCTGACGGCCGGCCGCCGGGATTCGTCAGCAGCCGACCGGCGGCCGCGCGCCGGGGTCCGGGGGCTTGCCCGAGTGGGAAGCCCCCCGACCGGGCTCAGGCCAGGCCCGCGACCAGTTCGGCGATGTCCTTGCGGCGGCCCGTGTAGAAGGGGACCTCCTCGCGGACGTGCATCCGCGCCTCGGAGGCACGCAGGTGACGCATGAGGTCGACGATGCGGTACAGCTCGTCGGCCTCGAAGGCCAGCATCCACTCGTAGTCGCCGAGGGAGAACGAGGCGACCGTGTTGGCGCGCACGTCCGGGAAGCCGCGCGCCATCTTGCCGTGGTCCGCGAGCATACGGCGGCGGTCCTCGTCGGGCAGCAGGTACCAGTCGTAGGAGCGCACGAAGGGGTAGACGCTCACGTAGTTGCGGGGCGTCTCGTCGGCGAGGAACGCCGGGATGTGCGAGCGGTTGAACTCGGCGGGGCGGTGCAGCGCCATGTTCGACCAGACCGGCTCCAGGGCGCGCCCCAGCTTCGTCCGGCGGAAGAGGTTGTACGCCTCCTGGAGCTGGTCGGAGGTCTCGGCGTGCCACCAGATCATGAGGTCGGCGTCGGCGCGCAGGCCGGACACGTCGTAGGTGCCGCGGATGGTCACGTCCTTGGCGGCGAGCTGGTCGAACAGCTCCTGGACCTCGTCGGCGTAGCCCGCGCGGTCCTCGGGCAGCACGTCCTTCAGCCGGAAGACGGACCACAGGGTGTAGCGGATGACCTCGTTGAGGTCCTTGGCCAGCTTGCCCTTGTTCGGGATCCTGCCGGACTCGGTGGTGGGGGCATCTTCACTCATGCGGCTATTCTCCCGCTCCGCCGTGCAGGCTCTGCACCGGGTCGGCGGTGAGTTCCTGCACACCGCGCAGGTCGCCGCCCAGCTGGTCGACCGCCGCGTAGGCACTCGCGATACAGGCCGGGATGCCGACCCCGTCGTACGCCGCGCCGCACACCGCCAGGCCCGGGATCGCGGCGACGTGCTCGCGGACGCGGGCCACGCGCGCGTGGTGGCCGACGGGGTACTGGGGCAGGCCGTCGGCCCAGCGGGTGACGCGGGTCTCCAGGGGGACGGCGTCGAGGCCGGTGGCCGCATTCAGGTCGTGCCGGGAGACCGCCACGAGAGCGGCGTCGTCGCGTTGGAGGATCTCGGTCTCGTGGTGCCGTCCGACCGAGGTCCGCACCACGACCACGTCCGGGTCCTCGTCGGCGATCCAGCCCCACTTGCGGGAGGCGAACGTCGAGGCCTTGATGGTGCGCCCGTCCACCGGCGGAACGAGGAAGCCGCTGCCCTCGGGCAGGGCGGCCGCCTCGTCGCGCCGGTAGGCGAGGGTGACCAGGGCCATCGAGGCGTACTCCACGGTGTCCAGTTCGGCGGCGGCCGCGGGGCAGTCGTCGCGCAGCAGGCGGGCGGTGTCGCGGGCGGGGGCCGCGAGGACCACGGCGTCGGCCTCCTGCGCGCCGCCGTCGGTCAGGATCCGCCAGCCGTCGCCGGTGCGGTGCAGGCCGCGCACCGGAGTGTTCAGCCGGATCTCCCCGCCGCGCGCCCGCACCGACTCGGCGACGGCGAGCGGGAGCCGGCCCACTCCGCCGGCGATGCCCATGAAGACGGGTCCGGTCTGCTGGTTCGCCGCCGCCTTCGCCTGGATCTCGCGGACCGCCTCGGTCAGCGAGTCGTGGGTGCGCGCGGCCTGGTAGAGCTGGGGGACGGCCGAGCGCAGCGAGATGCGGTAGGCGTCGCCCGCGTAGACCCCGCCCAGCAGGGGTTCCACCAGCCGGTCGACGACCTCGCGGCCGAGCCGGGCCGCCACGTACTCCCCCACCGCGACGTCGTCGCCGACCTCGGTGCGCGGCAGGTGGGCGTCGTCGTCGATACGGGCGAGGCCTTCCTCGGACAGCACCCCGGCCAGCGCGGCGGCGGTACCGGGGACACCCATCACATGGCCCTTGGGCATCGGCCGCAGGGCGCCCCGGGTCCAGATCGAGGCGGTCGCGGTGGCCGGCGGCTGGAGGTGGTCGGCCAGACCCACCTCGCGGGCCAGCTCCACCGCCTCCGGTCTGCGGGCCAGCATCGACTCGGCGCCGAGGTCGACGCGCACGCCCGCGATCCTGCCCGGCAGCAGCTTGCCGCCGACCCGGCCGGACGCCTCCAGCACGGTCACGCGCGCCCCGCGCTCCAGCAGCCGGTGGGCGGCGGCCAGCCCGGCGATCCCGGCCCCTACGACGACGACATGCTCCGTGTCCGTACCCGTATCCGTTGCGCTCATGACCCCACTCTCTCAGAGCCCTCCGACACTCCCTCAGAGCCGTTCGGCACTCCCGCGCGGCCCTTCGGGCACTCCCTCGGGGCCCTCCGGCAGCCCCGCGGGGCCCCGGTGTCCTGGACGAGTCCGGACCGTGACCGCATCGCGACCGGCCGCCGCAAACGTCCCGGGAGGCTCCGGCGTCGAAGGAGCGTCAGTCGTCACCACCCCGGGGGGAGACCCACATGCCCGCACGACAGCCCGCCCCGTATCCCGCCCCACGCTCCGCACGGCGTTCCGCGCCGCCGTCCGCCCGGCGCACCGCCCGGGCCCTGGCCGGGTTGCTGCTCGCCTCCGCCGTGGCCCTCGCGGGATGCAGCGCGGGTGCGGACGACAAGAGCGCGAGCAGTTCCGACGCCAAGGCGGCGGCCGGGCCCGAGGCGCAGCCGGCCTCCGGTGCGGAGGCCCAGGCGGGCGCCGCGGACACCGGCCGGAGCGACGGTGCGAAGGCCGGCACGCCGCCGGTTCTGTCCACCAGCCGCATCATCCGCACCGCCACGCTGACCGTGCAGGTCAAGGACGCCACGAAGGCCCTGGACAAGGCCCGCACCACCACCGAGGACGCGGGCGGCTACGTCGGCGACGAGACCACCACCCGGGACGAGGACGGCGGCGAGCACACCCGGGTCGTGCTGCGCGTACCGGTCGACCGGTACGACGAGGTCCTCGCCGGTCTGGAGGGCACGGGCAAGCTCCTGGAGCGCACCGCGAAGGCGCAGGACGTCACCGACCAGGTCGTCGACGTGGACAGCCGGGTCAAGTCGCAGCGCGCCAGCGTGGCCCGCATCCGCGAGCTGATGGACCGGGCCGACAAACTCTCCGACGTGGTCACCCTGGAGGGCGAACTGAGCTCCCGCGAGGCCGATCTGGAGTCGCTGCTGGCCCAGCAGGCGTCCCTGAAGGACCGGACGAGCATGGCCACCATCACGCTCTCCCTCTTCGAGAAGCCGGTGCCGAAGCCCGAGAAGAAGGACGAGGACCCCGGGTTCGTGGACGCGCTCGCGGGCGGCTGGGGAGCGTTCGTGACGATGCTGCGCTGGCTCGCGGTGGCGTTCGGCGCGGCCCTGCCGTTCGTGGCCGTGGCGGCGCTGCTGGTGCTGGCGTGGCTGCGCCTGATCCGGCCCCGGCGCCGGAACCGGACCGCACCGGCCCTGACCGGACCCGGCAGCAACGAACCGGCCCTGAACGGACCCGATCAGCACTGAACCGACGGCACCGAGCCGGACCGGAGCGGGCCGGGCAGCACCGAGCCGGGCAGCACCGGGTCGGGCCGGGACAGGTCCGGCCTGGCAAGTCGGGCAGCGCCGAAATGCCCATCACCCGTAGCGTGTTCGTATGAGCATGAGCCGTGTGAGCCCTCGGGCAGAGCGACTGGTCGTGATCGGCGGCGACGCCGCGGGAATGTCCGCGGCGTCCCAGGCCCGCCGACTCAGAGGTCCGGACGAGCTGGAGATCGTGGCCTTCGAACGCGGCCACTTCGCGTCCTACTCGGCGTGCGGCATCCCCTACTGGGTGGGCGGCGACGTCACCGGACGCGACCAACTGATCGCCCGCACGCCCGAGGAGCACCGCGGGCGTGCGATCGATCTGCGGATGCGCACCGAGGTCATGGAGATCGACACGGCCGGGCAGCGGGTGCGCGCGCGTGACGTGGACACCGGCGCCGAGTCCTGGACGTCGTACGACAAACTCGTGATCGCGACCGGGGCCCGGCCGGTGCGTCCGGAGATGCCGGGCATGGACGCCCCGGGGGTCCACGGGGTCCAGACCCTCGACGACGGCCAGGCCCTGCTCGACACCCTGGCGGGCACGCGCGGCCGGCGCGCGGTGGTCGTCGGCGCCGGCTACATCGGCGTGGAGATGGCCGAGGCGCTCATCAACCGGGGCTACGGGGTGACGGTCCTCAACCGCGGCAAGGAGCCCATGTCGACGCTGGATCCCGACATGGGCCGCCTGGTGCACCGGGCGATGGAGGGCCTCGGCATCACCATGGTCAACGACGCCGAGGTCACCAAGGTGCTCACCGGCGACGACGGGCGGGTGCGGGCGGTGGTCACCGAGGACGCGGAGTACCCGGCCGACGTGGTCGTGCTCGGTATCGGGGTACGCCCGGAGACGTCCCTCGCGCGGGCCGCCGGACTGCCCCTGGGCCGCCACCACGGCCTGCTGACCGACCTGGCGATGCGGGTGCGCGGCCACGAGAACATCTGGGCGGGCGGCGACTGCGTGGAGGTGCTGGACCTCGTCTCGGGACAGGAGCGGCACATCGCGCTCGGCACCCACGCCAACAAGCACGGCCAGGTCATCGGCACCAACGCGGGCGGCGGCTACGCCACCTTCCCCGGCGTCGTCGGCACGGCGGTGAGCAAGGTCTGCGACCTGGAGATCGCGCGCACGGGGCTGCGCGAGAAGGACGCGCACCGGGTCGGGCTGCGCTTCGAGGCGGTCACCATCGAGTCGACCAGCAGGGCGGGCTACTACCCGGGCGCCTCGCTCATGACGGTGAAGATGCTCGCCGAGCGCCGTACGGGACGGCTGCTCGGCGTGCAGATCGTCGGCCGGGAGGGCGCGGCGAAGCGGGTCGACATCGCCGCGGTGGCCCTCACGGCCGGCCTGACGGTGGAGCAGATGACGGCCCTGGACCTGGGGTACGCGCCGCCCTTCTCCCCTGTGTGGGACCCGGTGCTGGTGGCCGCCCGCAAGGCGGCCGCCAAGGTGCGCCCCGCCTGAGTGCCCGGGTGCGCCGCCACTGTCGGGGCGGTGCGCCCGGACCGTCCCGGTGATCCGGGGCCCGGTACGGAGCGCTCAGGCCGCCCCGCTGATCCGGGGCCCGGTACGGAGCGCTCAGGCCGTCCCGGTGATCCGGGGCAGCGAGGCCACGGACGCGGTCGTGGCCGTGGTGGCGGTCGCGGCCGGCTGCTCGCCGGCCGGCCGCGCGTGCGCCGCCGAGGGCCTGACGGTCCGCAGCCGGTTGCCGACCGCCTCGTCCAGGGTCACCGGCCGCTTCAGCTGCGCGGCGAGCCGCCCCGCCTCCTGGCCCAGCCGGGCAACGTCCTCCCACGGCAGCCGCACCACCAGCGAGATCTCCGCCTCGCCGTCCGGCAGTGCGTGGATCGCGGGCAGAGCCTGAGCGGTCACTCCGTCGTTCATCGCCTGATCCTCACGTCGTCCCCGCGTCACGCCTTCCCCGCACCGCGGGCGGTTGACGACTCATACGCATGTACGGACGCCGCTGTTCACCGGTCCGTCGTCCACCGGTTCGTCCGGCCTTCCGCGGGCAGTAGTCCCTTGTGGTCATCCCCGTGCACGACGTCAACCCGGTGCGCGGCACCCCCTGGGTGACGTACGCGCTGATCGCCGCGAACGTCCTGGTGTTCCTGTTCACGCCGGGCCTCGCCGGCTCCGCGGGGGCCGGCGACCACCTGTCCCGGCTCTGTCAGCTGCACGCGTTCCTGGACCACTACGCGGCGGTGCCACGGGAATTGATCCACCATCAGCTGCCGGGGACCGTACCCACCGGCGCCGTCGGGGTCGGTGCGCAGGGGCCGGGCTGCCTGGTCGGCCCGCCGGGCTACGCCAAGTCCCCGCCGCTGTCCGTGTTCACCGCGATGTTCCTGCACGGCAGCTGGCTGCATCTGCTGGGCAACATGCTGTTCCTGCTGATCTTCGGGAACAACATCGAGGACCGCATGGGGCACATCCGCTTCACGCTGTTCTACGTCGCCTGCGGCTATGCGGCCTCGTACGGCTTCGCGCTGCTCAACGACGCGTCGGCCGACCCGCTGATCGGCGCGTCGGGGGCGATCGCCGGCGTACTGGGCGCCTATCTGGTGCTGTATCCGAGGGCACGGGTGTGGGTGCTCGTCCCGTTCCTGGTCTTCCTGCCGCTGCGGCTGCCGGCCTGGCTGGTGCTCGGTTTCTGGTTCGTGCTCCAGGCGGTGTACTCGTCCGGCGAGGGCGTCTCCGAGGTGGGCACGGTGGCGTACGCGGCGCACATCGTCGGTTTCCTCACCGGGATGCTGCTCGCCTGGCCGCTGCGGCCCGGCACACCACCGCCTCCGGAGCCGCGCGGCCTGCTGTTCGGCAGGCGGGCGCGGCCCCGGCACTCCTGGTGAGGTGCCTCAGCGGGCGGTGCGGGTGTGGACGTACTCCACGAGCCGGGTGAGCGCGTCCGGGTCGGTGGACGGCATGACTCCGTGGCCGAGGTTGAAGATGTGTCCCTCCAGGTCCGCGGCCGCGTCGAGGACCTCACGCGTCTTGGCCTCGACGGCGTCGCGGCCGGCGAACAGGACGGTCGGGTCCAGGTTGCCCTGGAGCGCCTTGCCCGGTCCGACCCGGCGGACGGCCTCGTCCAGCGGCACCCGCCAGTCGACGCCGACGACGTCCGCGCCCGCCTCGCCCATCAGGCCGAGCAGCTCGCCGGTGCCGACGCCGAAGTGGATGCGGGGGACGCCGTACCCCTCGACCGCGCGGAACACCTTCGCGGAGGCGGCCATCACCGAGCGCCGGTAGTCCGCCGGGGCCAGCGCGCCGGCCCAGGAGTCGAAGAGCTGGACCGCGCTCGCGCCCGCCTCGATCTGCACCTTCAGGAAGGCGGAGGTGATGTCGGCGAGACGGTCGAGCAGGTCGGCCCAGAGCTCGGGGTCGCCGTACATCATCGCCTTGGCGTTCTCGTACGTGCGCGACGGGCCGCCCTCGACGAGGTAGCTCGCGAGGGTGAACGGAGCGCCCGCGAAACCGATCAGCGGGGTCGAGCCGAGCTCGCGGGTGAGCAGGCCGATCGCCTCGATGACGTAGGGCACGTCGTCGGGCGTCAGGTCGCGAAGCTGCGCCAGGTCGGCGCGGGTGCGGATCGGGCGCTCGACGACCGGGCCGACGCCGGGCTTGATGTCGAGGTCGACACCGATGGCCTTGAGCGGGACGACGATGTCGCTGAAGAAGATCGCCGCGTCCACGTCGTGCCGGCGCACCGGCTGGAGCGTGATCTCGGTGACCAGCTCGGGGCGCATGCAGGACTCCAGCATCGGAACGCCCTGGCGCACCTTGCGGTACTCCGGCAGGGAACGCCCGGCCTGCCGCATGAACCACACGGGCGTGTGCGGCACGGGCTCACGCCTGCACGCCTTCAGGAAGGGGCTGTCGTACGTCGCTGTCGGCTGCTGGCCCGCGGGGCTTCCGTTCGCACTCACGACGGCAAGTCTCGCACGACGGCGGAGCGCCCCGGTCCGGAGTACGGGACGCGGGACCACGCACGGGCCGGGGCGCGGACGAGGTGCGGGACGAGATGCGGGCCGGGGCGCGAGCGAGGTGCGGGCCGGGGGCGCGGCGGGGCGGGGGCGCGACGGGGCGGGGCGACGGGGTGCACGCGGGGGTGCATGGTGTCGTACGCGGGGGCGCAAGGGGCCATGGGGGTGTCTTGCTCTGCACGAAGCCCCCGTTCCCCTTAATCTTCCCCGCATGGCTGCGGCTCAGGGACGACTGTCGGACGGCGCTGGCGAGATGGACGACGCGAAGGACACCGGGGAGGACGCCTCACACGCGAACGCGGCTCCGCCGCCCTTCCGGGCCGCGGTGGACGCGCTGAGAACCGCGCGGCTGCGACCGCAGATCGAGATCGAGCCGACGCCGGCCCCGCAGCGGCTGGCGCCGTTCACGTACGCGCTGGAGGCGGCGGTCGTCGACGGCGACCAGGAACTGGCCGACGGCCGGCTGGTGCTGCTGCACGACCCCGCCGGGCACGACGCCTGGCAGGGCACCTTCCGGCTGGTGACGCTGGTGCGCGCGGAGCTGGAGGCGGAGATGGCCGCCGACCCGCTGCTGCCCGAGGTGTGCTGGTCGTGGCTGACGGGCGCGCTCCAGGCGCGTGGCCTCGGGTACGGCGAGCCGAGCGGCACCGTCACGCGCGCGAGCTCCCACTACTTCGGCGGGCTGTCGGCCCGCCCCGCGGCCTCCCAGATCGAGATCCGCGCGTCGTGGACGCCCCGGGAGGGCCTGGGCGGGGTCCCGGACACCGCGGGCCATCTGGCGTCCTGGTGCGATCTGCTGGCCCAGGTGGCGGGGCTGCCGCCGGCCGGTCCCGGCGACGCGTCGGTGGTGACGCTGCCTCAGCGACGGGGGCCGCAGTCCCGGTGACCTCTTGGCCCGTTCCCTCGCCCGTTTTGATGATCTCTTTGTCGATACGGCCACTTTCAGACAACCAAGCGGCTTCGACCGAAACGATTCGATCTTCGGATGATCGCTCGCGTGTCCGAATTGGACGTATTGTTACTCACTAGATCGTGATCATTTCCTAAAGGACGCCGGGTTTGGTGCCGAAGACGACTGTGACCTTGAAAGCACGGTTCGTCCCGGCTTCATCCCCACGAGCCGGTACCGTCCCCCACCCAGGAGGCCTGGTGTCCGTTCTCCTCGAGCAGCCTGCAAGCCTGGTCGCCTACCGCCCGAACAAGCCCACCGCCATGGTGGTCGTGGCCGACCCCCGCGTCCGCTCCACCGTCACCCGCCACCTGTGGGCGCTCGGTGTGCGCGACGTCATCGAGGCCTCGTCCATCGCGGAGGCTCGTCCCCGCATCGGCAACCCCCGTGACATCTGCGTCGCCGACGTCCATCTGCCCGACGGCTCCGGCCTCACCCTCCTGTCCGAGACCCGCGCGGCGGGCTGGCCCAACGGCCTCGCCCTCTCCGCCGCCGACGACATCGGCGCCGTGCGCAACGCCCTCGCGGGCGGCGTCAAGGGCTACGTCGTCACCGGCACCCGCACCAATGTCGGGCTCCCCACCCGCCCCGGTGCCGCCCCCATCGGCTCAGCCGCCGCCCGCCTGCACCGCCGCCCCCCGGGTGCCCCGAGCCACCCGGGCGGCTACCGCGAACTGTCCGGACGCGAGGTCGAGGTGCTGCGACTGGTCGCGGAGGGCCAGTCGAACAAGGCGATCGGCGTCTCCATGGGCCTGTCCGCGCTGACCGTCAAGAGCCACCTCGCCCGTATCGCCCGCAAGCTCGGCACGGGCGACCGCGCCGGGATGGTCGCGGTGGCGCTGCGGACCGGCATCATCCACTGACCATCACGACCGCATACCGATCTCCCGACCGGGCCAACGCCCTGAGGTTCACCCCATTGCCCACTGACCGCTTTCACTGACACGTGTGATACGTGACCGGTTTACACCCCCCGGGCGCCCGCCGACGGAACGTTCCGTCGGCGGGCGCTGTCAAGACACGGATACCCTTGACATGTGACCGACGCCCAAGAGACCGCAGCAGCCACGTCACTGCGAACCACCGGAGGCGCCCCTCCGGACGACGGCGGATCTTCTGCGACCGGGGCGCCCGTCCCCCTGCTCGAACCGCGCGAGGGCATTCCGCCGGTGATCACCGACGAGGCCGCCCTCGCCGAGGTGATCGCCGCCTTCGCCGCCGGGACCGGCCCGGTGGCCGTGGACGCCGAACGCGCGTCCGGCTACCGCTACGGCCAGCGCGCCTACCTGGTCCAGCTGCGCCGCGCCGGCGCGGGCTCCGCCCTGATCGACCCCGTGGCCTGCCCGGACCTCTCCGCGCTGGGCGAGGCGCTGTCCGGTGTGGAGTGGGTGCTGCACGCGGCCACCCAGGACCTGCCCTGTCTGCGCGAGATAGGCATGGTTCCCAGCCGGCTGTTCGACACCGAGCTGGCCGGACGGCTCGCCGGGTTCCCCCGGGTGGGCCTGGGCGCCATGGTCGAGAGCGTGCTCGGCTTCGTCCTGGAGAAGGGCCACTCCGCGGTCGACTGGTCGACCCGGCCGCTGCCCGAGCCCTGGCTGCGCTACGCGGCCCTGGACGTGGAGCTCCTCGTCGACCTGCGCGACGCGCTGGAGAAGGAGCTGGACCGGCAGGGCAAGCTGGAGTGGGCCCGGCAGGAGTTCGACGCGATCGCCTCGGCTCCGCCGCCGGAGCCCCGCAAGGACCCCTGGCGGCGTACGTCCGGCATGCACAAGGTCCGCCGGCGGCGCCAGCTCGCGGTGGTGCGCGAGCTCTGGGAGACCCGCGACCGGATCGCTCAGCGCCGGGACGTCTCGCCGGGCAAGGTGCTCAGCGACGCGGCCATCGTCGAGGCCGCCCTCGCGGTGCCGTCCCAGGTGCACGCCCTCGCCGCGCTGACCGGGTTCGGGCATCGCATGGGGCGCCGGCAGCTGGACCAGTGGCAGGCCGCCGTCGACCGCGCCAGGGCGCTTCCCGACGCGCAGCTGCCGCAGCCGGGACAGCAGGTGACCGGCCCGCCCCCGCCGCGTGCGTGGGCGGACAAGGACCCGGCCGCGGCGGCCAGGCTGTCGGCCGCGCGGGCCGCGGTGTCGGCGCTGGCCGAGCGGATCGACATGCCCCAGGAGAACCTGATCACACCGGACACCGTGCGCCGGGTCTGCTGGGAGCCGCCGAAGAGCACGGACGTCGAATCCACCGCGGCCGCGCTGGCCGGGTACGGCGCCCGCCCCTGGCAGGTGGAACTGGTGGCCCCGGCGCTGGCCGAGGCCCTGTCCGTCCAGGGCGCCTGAGCAGCTCTGCGGCCCGCCGGGCCCCCCGAGGGCCCGGCACCGCCCGGCCCCCGAGGGCCCGGCACCACCCGCCACACACCCGGACCACCGGGGACCCTGTCGGCTCCACGGCCCACACCGAGGCCCCGGCGGACCCCCACGGTCCATCGGGGACTGTGATGGACCCCCACACGGACCATCGGGGGACCCGGACGGACCTCGCGGCCCACATTGAGGCTCCCGGCAGACCCCCACACGGACTGCCGGGGCCCCGGACGGAACGCCACGGACCACACCAAGGCCCCCGGCGGATCCCCACGCGGACCATCGGGGACTGACGGACCGCCGCGGGGCGCCACGGGTCGCCGCGTCCCCGACGAACGTCCAGGGCCCCCCGGGACGCGGGCGGCCCGCGCCCGCACTCCACCCCGCCCCACCCCACCCCTGCCCCGCCCCGTGTCTCCCGGTGTACCTCGGAGGGGCGGCGGAACCGCAGCAGGGGCGTACGTACGTCGAGATCACGCCAAGATCCGGCATGGACAGCCGACGGCTCGCCCCTGCCGGGCGGCACCGGAGCGACCGACGGCGGGCGGACGAGGGCGCGCGCCGGCGCGCGGCGCGTGCGCACCGAGCGTGACCACGCCCGGCAAGGCAACCCCGGCGCACCCCGCACCACCGGCAAGCGGCTTCGGCACGCGCACACGCAGCCCCGGCGCACCCGGCGACGTAACTTCGGCGCCCTCGCGGAAGCGGCTCCGGCGCGCGGGGGAATGTGACCTTCGCCGCTCCAGCCCCCGGGACTGGGCAGCATGGTTACTCGTAAGTAGCATGGGGAGGTGAGCGCGCGCTCAGCGCGTGTGCCGCGCTGCAGTGCCATCCCGCATCTGGAGGAGAGCCATCGTGCCTCGTACCGTCAGGGACGTCGTCTTCGTCGACGGCGTCCGCACCCCGTTCGGCAAGGCGGGCCCGAAGGGCATCTACCACGAGACCCGCGCCGACGACCTCGTCGTGAAGGCGATCCGGGAGCTGCTGCGCCGCAACCCGGGCCTCGACCCCAAGAAGATCGACGAGGTCGCCATCGCCGCGACCACGCAGATCGGCGACCAGGGTCTGACGCTGGGCCGTACGGCCGGCATCCTCGCCGGTCTCCCCCAGTCGGTCCCCGGCTACTCCATCGACCGCATGTGCGCGGGCGCGCTGACCGCCGTCACCACCGCCGCGGGCTCCATCGCCTTCGGCGCGTACGACGCCGTGATCGCCGGTGGTGTCGAGCACATGGGTCGTCACCCCATGGGTGAGGGCGTCGACCCCAACCCGCGGTTCGTCAGCGAGAAGCTGGTCGACGAGTCCGCCCTGTTCATGGGCATGACCGCGGAGAACCTGCACGACCGCTACCCCACCATCACCAAGCAGCGCGCCGACGAATACGCCGTGCGCTCGCAGGAGAAGGCCGCCAAGGCGTACGCCGACGGCAAGATCCAGCAGGACCTGGTGCCGATCTCGGTCCGCCGCACCAACGCGGAAGCCGGTGAGACGGGCTGGGGCCTGGTCACCGCCGACGAGCCGATGCGCCCGGGCACGACCCTGGAGAGCCTGGCCGGCCTGAAGACCCCGTTCCGGGTGCACGGCCGGGTCACGGCGGGCAACGCGGCCGGTCTGAACGACGGTGCCACCGCCTCGATCCTCGCCTCCGAGGACTTCGCCCGTGAGCACGACCTGCCGGTCAAGATGCGCCTGGTCTCCTACGCCTTCGCGGGCGTCGAGCCCGAGGTGATGGGCTACGGCCCGATCCCGGCCACCGAGAAGGCCCTGGCCCAGGCCGGCCTGTCGATCGAGGACATCAACCTCTTCGAGATCAACGAGGCGTTCGCCGTCCAGGTCCTCGCCTTCCTGGAGCACTACGGCATCGCCGACGACGACGCGCGCGTCAACCAGTACGGCGGCGCGATCGCCTACGGCCACCCGCTCGCCTCGTCGGGTGTGCGTCTGATGACGCAGCTGGCCCGCCAGTTCGAGGAGCAGCCGCACGTCCGCTACGGCCTGACCACCATGTGCGTCGGCTTCGGCATGGGCGCGACGGTCATCTGGGAGAACCCGCACTTCGAGGGGGACAAGTGAGCACCACCGCTGAGCTTCTGAAGGGTGCGGCCGAGCTGTTCCCGGACGAGGTCGTGACGTCGGCGCACGTACGCCACCTCGACCTGCCGTACGGCGCCGGGCGCTTCGCGCTCGTCACGCTGGACAACGGCTTCGACCACACCAAGCCGACCACCTTCGGCCCGGCGTCGCTGGCGAACCTCAACGCCGCGATCGACCAGGTCGAGGCGGAGGCCGCGGCCGGCACGATCGTCGGCGTCGGCATCACCGGCAAGCCGTTCATCTTCGCGGTCGGCGCCGACCTCAAGGGCGTCGAGCTCCTCAAGGAGCACAAGGACGCGCTCGCCATCGGCAAGGGCGGCCACGAGGTCTTCAAGCGCCTCGCGGGTCTCGCGGTCCCGACCTTCGCGTACTACAACGGCGCGGCGATGGGCGGCGGCGTCGAGGTCGGCCTGCACTGCAGCTACCGCACGGTCTCCAAGGCCCTGCCGGCGTTCTCGCTGCCCGAGGTCTTCCTCGGCCTGGTCCCCGGCTGGGGCGGCTGCACGATCCTGCCGAACCTGATCGGCGCGGACAAGGCCGTCTCGGTGATCATCGAGAACTCGCTCAACCAGAACAAGCAGCTCAAGGGGCAGCAGGTCTTCGACCTCGGCATCGCCGACGCCCTCTTCGAGGGTGCGGACTTCCTGGAGCAGTCGCTGATCTGGACGGCGAACGTCCTCAAGGGCGACATCGCGGTCGAGCGTCCGGCGATCGACCGCGGTGAGGCCTGGGACCAGGCCGTCGCCCGCGGCCGGGCCGTCGCCGACGGCAAGGTGCACGGCGCGGCCCCGGCCGCCTACCGCGCGCTGGACATCATCGCCGCCGCCAAGAACGGCGACCTCCAGCAGGGCTACGACGCCGAGGACCTGGCGCTCGCCGACCTGATCATGGGTGGCGAACTGCGGTCCGGCATCTACGCGTTCAACCTGGTGCAGAAGCGCGGCAAGCGCCCGGCCGGTGCCCCGGACAAGAACCTGGCGCGCCCGGTCACCAAGGTCGGCGTGGTCGGCGCGGGCCTGATGGCCTCTCAGCTGGCGCTGCTGTTCCTGCGCCGCCTGGAGGTCCCGGTCGTCCTCACGGACATCGACCAGGAGCGCGTCGACAAGGGTGTGGGCTACGTCCACGCCGAGATCGACAAGCTGCTCGGCAAGGGCCGGATCAACCAGGACAAGGCCAACCGCCTCAAGGCGCTGGTCTCCGGTGTCCTGGACAAGGCCGAGGGCTTCGCGGACGCGGACTTCATCATCGAGGCCGTGTTCGAGGAGATCGGGGTCAAGCAGCAGGTGTTCGCGGAGGTCGAGGCGGTCGCCCCGGCGCACGCGATCCTCGCCACCAACACCTCGTCCCTCTCGGTCACCGAGATGGCCTCGAAGCTGAAGAACCCCGAGCGGGTCGTCGGCTTCCACTTCTTCAACCCGGTCGCGATCCTGCCGCTGCTGGAGATCGTCCGCGGCGAGCAGACCGACGACGCGTCGCTGGCGACCGCGTTCGCGGTGGCCAAGAAGCTGAAGAAGACCGCGGTCCTGGTGAAGGACGCCCCGGCGTTCGTCGTCAACCGCATCCTCACCCGCTTCATGGGCGAGATCCAGAACGTCATCGACGAGGGCACCTCCGTCGAGGTCGCGGAGAAGGCGGTCGAGCCCCTGGGCCTGCCGATGTCCCCGCTGGTCCTGCTGGAGCTGGTCGGTCCCGCGATCGGTCTGCACGTCTCGGAGACCCTCAACCGGGCCTTCCCGGACCGCTTCACGGTCTCCCCGAACCTCGCGGCGGTCGTCAAGGCGGGCAAGCGCGGCTTCTACGTCTACTCCGCCGAGAACGGCTTCAAGCCGGAGCTGGACCCCGAGGTCGCCGCGCTCCTCAAGCAGGGCGATGTCGTCCTGACCGAGGAGCAGGTGCGCGCCCGGGTCCTCGACGCGGTCGCCCAGGAGATCGGGCTCATGCTCGACGAGGGTGTCGTGGCCGAGGCCCAGGACATCGACCTGTGCCTGATCACGGGCGCCGGCTGGCCCTTCCACCTGGGCGGCATCACGCCGTACCTGGACCGTGAGGGTGTCTCGCAGCGGGTGAACGGCAAGCCGTTCCTGGAGCCCGGGGTGGCTTCGGTTCCGGCGTGACGTCCACCGTGCACCGGTCCTGACACCGGTGCCACACCACAGACCGCCCCCTCCGCTTCCACAGCGGCGGGGGCGGTCTGCGTGTCACCTCGCTCAGACCGTGCGCCACGCCTCCAGTGCCAGGCCCGGTTCGGTCTTGCGGCGGGTGAGGCGCAGTTCGCCGGTCGACGGGGAGAGGGCGGCCGCGGCCACCCGGCCGTCCCGGTCCACGGTGAGGCTCACCTCCGCGTCCTCGGGCAGTTGTGTGCCCGACTCGGTCCACCAGGCCCCGGCCGTCTCCTGTTCGGTCGGGTAGGCGGCGAACGCGATCCGGCCCGAGTCGGCGCGCTGGGCCAGCAACGTGCAGTCGTGGCCGTCCAGTTCGCAGCGGATCGCGGAGACCCGGCCCGGGCCGGCGGCGGTCAGCACGGTGACGGGCTCGCCACCGGGGCGCCAGGCGCGCAGTTCGCCGGAGTCGTCGGTGAAGAGCAGGGTGGTGCTCTCCGGCGAGGTGGCCAGCGCGCGCAGCGTGCCCGGGCGGGCCGTGGCCTCCATCGCCTCCTCCAGGACCGGCGTGGCGCCCTCCTCCTCCTGCCGCCAGTGCAACAGGGCTCCCGGCACCGCCGCGTACAGTTCGACGCGGCCCGACTCGCCCGTCACCGCGGCCGGTTCCCCCTGGATGTCGTGCCCCTTCAGGTCGCGCCAGGGCTCCCAGCCGCCCGCCTCCTTCTGGGCGCGCATGCTCATCCCGCCGGCCGCGTTGCGGACGAAGACGTGGGCGCGTCCCTGGGCGTCCACCGCGACCGTGGGGGTGCCGGTGCGGTCGCCCTTCTTGTCGGGGTGCCCGATCGACGTCCAGTCGAGGGCGGCGAGCCGGGGCTGGAAGTGGGTGGAGTGCACCAGGCCGGACTCGCCGGGCGCGGTGGGCCGCCAGGAGACCAGATGGGCATAGCCGTCGACGCCCTGTCCGGTCCCGAGGACGGGGTGCAGTCTCTGCTCACCGCCTATTCTGCGGGACGCCGTCCAGGCGCCGCCGGGAACGCGCTCGGCACGGCACAGGACCGCGTCGCCCGAGAGCAGGTAGACAGTGAGCAGGCCGTCGCGGCCGCGTATGAACCAGTCGCCGTTCACCGGATCACCTTAATGCCGCGGCCGCAGGCCGTGGTCGTCTTGGGGGTGATCCGCCGTGCGAGGCTGGGGCGTATGAGCGACCAGGACGCCCGTACTCTGCTCGTGATCGTCGACGCGGCGAACGTCGTGGGGTCGGTGCCCGACGGATGGTGGCGCGACCGGCACGGCGCCGCGCAGCGGCTGCGCGACCGGCTGGCGGTGCACGGACTGCCGGGGTACGACGGTCCGGTCGAGATCGTCCTGGTGGTGGAGGGCGCGGCCCGTGGGGTGGAGTCCGTGCCGGGGGTACGGGTGGAGTCCGCGCCCGGCAGCGGCGACGACCACCTCGTCGAGGTCGTCGCCGCCGCCGTCGGCCGCCCCTGCCTGGTCGTCACCGCCGATCGTGAACTCCGGCGCCGGGTGACGGAGTTGGGCGCGGAGGTGACGGGGCCGCGGGCGGTACGGGGGTGACGGCGGGCCCGCTCACTGCCCCGACGACCGCCGGTACAGCACCGCCCCGTCCACCCGCCCCGCCTCCTCGTACCCGGCCGCCAGCAGATGGCGCAGCCCCGGGATGCGGTCCGGGCCGTACGGGCAGCCGCGGGAGTCGTCGACGATCAGCGACGGCGGGCGGTCGGCCAGTTCCGCGCGGAAGACCGGCCAGGTGCCGGGGACCGCGTACTTCTCGCCGACCTGGGGTCCGTCCCGGCCGCCGCTGAAGTTGGTGAGCAGACCGGCCGTCAGGTAGCGGCTGGCGGGAGTGCGGTCGGCGAGCCAGTACGTCTCCGGGTGCATGCCCCACAGCAGGACCCGGTCGGTGGGACCGGTGCGGTGGGCGACGGCGGCGGCGAGACGCCGGGCGTGGGCGAGTTCGGGGCGCGGGGCGAGCAGCCCCCAGGCCAGGAACAGGGCGCAGCAGCAGGACGAGGTCAGCACGGCGGCCGTGACCCGGTCCCGGGGCAGGTGCTGGAGCCCACGGGTGGCCAGCAGCGCGAGGGGCGGGATCAGCTGGAGGTAGTAGTGGCCGAAGAAGTGGAAGCCCAGCAGTACCGCTCCCGCCGACGCGGCCAGCCACAGCCAGAGGTCGGCCGCGCCCGTGCGCGCGCTGCGCAGGGCCCGTACGACGGGCGGGAGCAGGCCCGCGCAGGCGGCCGCGAGGATGGCGGTGTTGACCAGTCCCCGTCCCAGGACGTGCAGTTCGGAGCCGGTGAACGTGGCGTAGGCGGCGGAGCCGGTGACGGTCCAGAAGACGAAGCCCGCCGGGTCGGTCAGCAGGGCGGCGCCCAGCACCGGCAGCGCCGCCCCGGTGGCCAGCCGCAGCAGGGCCGGCCGTGCGGTGCCGCAGAGCCACAGCACCGGCAGCAGTACCACGCCGCCGGTCTGTTTGGCGAGGAAGGCGCAGGCCACGGCGGCCCCGGCGGCCGCCCAGCGGCGCCGGTCGGCGCACCACATCGCGGCTGCCGTAAAGGGCAGTATGAACACCTCGAAACCCGCCGCTTGGGCGTCCTCGGGGTTGAGTCCGACGGAGACCAGCAGGTAGAGCACGCCTGCGGTGCGGCCGGCGCGGTCGCCCCAGCGGCGCCGGGCGAGCGAGGCGAGGGTCGCGGCGGTGAGCAGCTGGGCCAGCACGGCGAGCACCCGGACACAGGTGAGGGAGTGCGAGCCGCACAGGGCGAACGCCCCCTGGTAGAGCCACGGCACCAGCGGCGGCTTGCGGTCCACGACCGTCTGGTAGAGCTGTCCGCCGTGAGCCAGGAGGCGGGCCTGCACCGCGAGATAGCCCTCGTCCGGGTTCCACAGCGGTGGGACGAAGGACGGCACCCGGGTGACGCAGGCCAGCACCGCGAGCAGGGGTAACAGGCGCCTCCAGTACGACACCGCCGCTTCGGCTGTGACTACGGAACGTGGTGTGACGAGCGGAGCGGCAGACATGGGGAGCACGCTATCCGGCCTCGCATCTCCCGCCTAAGCGGGACATACGAGGCCGGGTTGCCGGATGGCTCCGTCACTCCTCGTGCTTGAGGATCTGGTCGGCCGTGATCTCCTCGTGGCGGCCGAGACGGCTGTGCGAACGGCCGTACAGGAAGTAGACGACGAAGCCGATCACCATCCACACCGCGAACCGGATCCAGGTCTCGGCGGGGAGGTTCAGCATCAGCCAGAGCGTGGCGAGTACCGAGACGACGGGCAGGAAGGGCACCCAGGGAGTGCGGAAGGCGCGGTGCAGGTCGGGGCGGGTGCGGCGCAGGATGATCACGCCGAGGGCGACGACCACGAAGGCGAAGAGCGTGCCGATGTTCACCAGCTCGGCGAGTTCGCTCAGACTGGTGAAGCCCGCCAGGATCGCGATGATCACGCCGAGCAGGATGGTCGGCCGGTGCGGGGTCTTGTAGCGGGGGTGGACCTGGGAGAAGAAGCGGGGCAGCAGTCCGTCGCGGCTCATCGCGAAGAACACCCGGGTCTGGCCCAGGAGCAGGATCATGCAGACCGTGATCAGGCCGACGGCGGCGCCGAAGCTGATCATGCCCGCGAACCAGGGGTGCCCGGTGGCCTTGAACGCGTCCGCGAGCGGGGCGTCCACGGACAGCTTGCTGTAGTGCTGCATGCCGGTGACGACGATCGAGACGGCGACGTAGAGGACGGTGCAGATGAGCAGGGAGCCGAGGATGCCGCGGGGCATGTCCCGCTGGGGGTTCTTGGTCTCCTCGGCGGCGGTGGCGACCACGTCGAAGCCGATGAAGGCGAAGAAGACCACGGACGCGGCGGTGAAGATGCCCAGCACGCCGAAGTTGGAGGGGGCCCAGCCGGCCATCAGCTGGATCAGCGGGGCCGAGAGGCCGCCGCCCGCCGGGACCGGCTCCGCCTTGGGGATGAACGGGTGGTAGTTGACGCTCTTGATGAAGAAGGCGCCGGCGACGATGACGACGAGGACCACGGTGACCTTGATGGCGACGACGACCTCGGTGACGCGCGCGGAGAGCTTCATGCCGAGCACGAGGATCCCGGTCAGCACCAGGACCAGCACGGCGGCGAGGATGTCGAAGCCGAACCCGTGCGCCCCTTCCCGGCTGCCGAGCTCCGCGGGCAGATGCCAGCCGGCGTTGTCCATCAGCGAGCGGATGTAGCCGGACCAGCCGACGGCGACCACCGCGGTGCCGAGCGCGAACTCCAGCACCAGGTCCCAGCCGATGATCCAGGCGGGCAGCTCGCCGAGGGAGGCGTACGAGAAGGTGTACGCCGATCCGGCCACCGGGACGGTGGAGGCGAACTCGGCGTAGCACAGGGCGGCCAGGGCGCAGACGATGCCGGCCACGACGAAGGCCAGGGCGACCGCGGGGCCCGCGTTCTCCTTGGCGACCTTGCCGGTCAGGACGAAGATGCCGGTGCCGATGATGACGCCGACGCCGAAGACGGTCAGGTCCAGCGCGGACAGGGATTTCCTGAGCGCGTGCTCGGGCTCCTCGGTATCGAGGATGGACTGCTCGACCTTCTTCGTCCGGAAGAGGGTGCTGCTCACGGCGGACCTCCCACGCTTTGTCGTCCTCGACATGATCGAGAGGGGGCCTAGTCCGTGTGCCCCGACGCAGGAGCTTTCACGCGGACGGGCCGGTTCCACCACCCTTCTCGATGGTGAAACCGGCCCGTCCGGCCGTGTCGGTGTTGCGCTCGGCGCGCCTGGGGCCTGTCCGGCCGTCAGTCGCGCGCGGGCTCGATCGCGGCGGTCGGCCGGTCGAAGCGTCCGTCCAGCTTCGAGACCAGGCCGGTGACCTGGCGGGCGATGTCGGGCGCGGTGAGCCCGATCTCCGCCATGACCTCGGCGCGGGAGGCGTGGTCGAGGAAGCGCGGCGGGATGCCGAAGTCGCGCAGCGGGATGTCGACGCCCGCGTCCCGCAGGGCCTGCGCGACCGCGGAGCCGACACCGCCGACGCGGGAGTTGTCCTCGACGGTGACGACCACGCTGTGCCGCTCGGCGAGCGGGGCCAGGGCCTCGTCGACGGGCTTGACCCAGCGCGGGTCGACGACGGTGGTGGTGATGCCCTGCTTCTCCAGCAGTTCGGCGATCTCCAGGCACATCGGCGCCAGCGCGCCGACGGAGACCAGGAGCACGTCGGGGGTGCGGGTGCCCGGCTCGCGCAGCACGTCCATGCCCCCGACCCGGCCGACGGCCGGTACGGCGGGGCCGACGGCGCCCTTCGAGAAGCGGACCACGGTGGGCGCGTCCTCGACGGCGACGGCCTCGCGCAGCTGGGCGCGGACCTGGTCGGCGTCGCGCGGCGCGGCCAGCCTGAGGCCGGGGACGACCTGGAGGATCGACATGTCCCACATGCCGTTGTGGGAGGCGCCGTCGGTGCCGGTGACCCCGGCCCGGTCCAGGACGAAGGTGACTCCGCACTTGTGCAGCGCCACGTCCATCAGCACCTGGTCGAAGGCACGGTTGAGGAAGGTGGCGTACACGGCGAAGACCGGGTGCACACCGCCGGCGGCCAGGCCCGCGGCCGAGACGGCGGCGTGCTGCTCGGCGATGCCGACGTCGTAGACGCGCTCGGGGAAGGCCTTGGCGAACTTGTCCAGGCCGACCGGCTGGAGCATGGCCGCCGTGATGGCGACGATGTCCTCGCGCTCCTTGCCGAGCTCGACCATCTCGTCGCCGAAGACGGAGGTCCAGTCGGCGCCGGAGGAGGCGATCGGCAGGCCGGTGTCGGGGTGGATCTTGCCGACGGCGTGGAAGCGGTCGGCCTCGTCCTGGAGGGCGGGCTGGTAGCCGCGGCCCTTCTCGGTGAGGCAGTGCACGATGACGGGGCCGCCGAAGCGCTTGGCGCGGGCCAGCGCGGACTCCAGGGCCTCGATGTCGTGGCCGTCGATCGGGCCCACGTACTTCAGGCCCAGGTCCTCGAACATGCCCTGCGGGGCGATGAAGTCCTTCAGGCCCTTCTTCGCGCCGTGCAGGGTTTCGTAGAGCGGCTTGCCCACGACGGGGGTGCGCTCCAGGAGGTCCTTGCCGCGGGCCAGGAAGCGCTCGTAGCCGTCGGTGGTGCGCAGCGTGGCGAGGTGGTTGGCGAGGCCGCCGATGGTGGGCGCGTACGAGCGCTCGTTGTCGTTGACGACGATGACCAGCGGGCGGTCCTTGGCGTCGGCGATGTTGTTGAGCGCCTCCCAGGCCATGCCGCCGGTCAGCGCGCCGTCACCGATCACGGCGACCACGTGGCTGTCGCGCTTGCGCAGCTCGTTGGCCTTGGCGAGGCCGTCGGCCCAGCCGAGCACCGTGGAGGCGTGGCTGTTCTCGATGACGTCGTGCTCGGACTCGGCCTGCGAGGGGTATCCGGACAGGCCGCCCTTCATCTTCAGCTTCGAGAAGTCCTGGCGTCCGGTGAGCAGCTTGTGCACATAGGACTGGTGGCCCGTGTCCCACAGGACCTTGTCCTTCGGGGACTCGAAGACGCGGTGCAGGGCGATGGTGAGCTCGACCACGCCGAGGTTGGGGCCGAGGTGGCCGCCTGTCTTGGACACGGCGTCGACGAGGAAGGTCCGGATCTCCTCTGCCAGCTGGTCCAGCTCCTCCAGGCTGAGCCGGTCCAGATCGCGCGGTCCCCTGATGCGGGTCAGCAGCGGCACCCGTGCCTCCTTGCACTTAAAAAGCTGATCGAGCTGTTGCCGGGCTCGTCGAGTCTAATGTTCCGCCCCGGCGCGTGACGCCCGGGCCCTTCGTCGTGGGTCACACGGACGGCCGTACCCACGACGGCCCGGCTCATGACATGCAGGTTTGTGACATACCTGTGCCCGGCACCGCCGTTGGTGCCGGGCACAGGATCTTCCGCGGGGGCCGCCGCGGGATTCCGCGGCGGCCCCGGTGCGGTGTTACGCGCGACCCGCGGCCTTCTGGCTCTTGCGGGAGACGGAGTCGATGACGACCGCGCCCAGGAGCACCGCACCAGTGATCATGTACTGGATGGAGGTGTTCATGTTGAGCAGGTCCAGACCCGTCTGGATCGACTGGATGACCAGCATGCCCAGGAGGGCCGACCAGACGTTTCCGCGACCGCCGAAGAGGCTGGTACCACCGATGACGGCCGCCGCGATGGCGAGCATCAGGGTGTTGCCGCCACCGGCGTTGAGCGTGGCGCTCGCGGTCTGGCCGGCGAAGAACATACCGCCGATGGCCGCGAAGGAACCGGAGATGGCGAAGACGGTGATGCGGACCATCGGGACGCTGATGCCGGCCCGGCGGGCCGCCTCGATGCCACCGCCGACCGCGAAGATCTTGCGGCCGTACGTGGTGCGGCGCAGCACGAAGTCGACGATCACCAGGGAGGCGAGGAAGATCACCAGGGCGTTGGAGACACCGGAGGCGTTGTTCAGCACGGCAGCGGCGGCGAAGGCGGCCACGGCGAGCGCGCCGACGCGCAGCAGGATCTCGCTGGTGGGACGGAACGGCACGTTGGCGGCCTTGCGGCGGCGCTGCTCCATGAAGGAACCGACGAGCATCGACAGGACGGCGAGGCCGGCCAGCACGTAGGCGCCGATGATGGCCTGGTCCATGAAGAAGGAGCTCTGGCCGAGCAGGTGCACCGGGCCTTCCTCGGCCGGGATGTTGATGGTGCCGCTCGAACCGAGCAGCCACAGCATCAGACCGCTCCAGCCCAGGAAGCCGGCCAGCGTCACGACGAAGGCGGGCACGCCGATCCGGGCGAAGAACCAGCCCTGGAGGGCACCGATGGCGGCACCGGTGGCGATGGTCAGGACCAGGGCCAGCCAGGGGTTCATGCTGTGGTTGACCACGAACACCGCGAAGACCGTGGACGCCAGGCCGCTGACCGAGCCGACGGAGAGGTCGATCTCACCGAGCAGCAGGACGAACACCAGGCCGATGGCGAGCATGCCGGTGGCCGAGAGGAAGTAGCTGATGTTCGAGAGGTTGTCGGCGCTCAGGAACCGGTCGTTCTGCGTCTGGAAGATCGTCCAGATGACGATCAGGCCGACGAAGACCGGCAGCGAGCCGAGCTCGCCACCCTTGATCTTGCGCTTGAACTCGGTGACGTAGCCCTTGAGGCCCTCTTCGCGGACCAGCAGACGCGGGTCGACGACGGCGACCGGCGCGGCGGTGGGGTCATCGGCGGGAGCGACCGTGTTCTGGTGCTCCACCTCGGCCTCCGCCTTGGAAACCTTGGACGTGTCGCTCACTTTGCGGCCTCCGCGCTGCGACGCCCCGCACGACGGGTCACGGCGTTGTCCGTGGCTCCGGTGATCGCGGCGATGATCTCTTCGTGGCTGGTGTCCTTCACGGAGAAGGAGCCGTTGTTCTTGCCCAGGCGCAGGACGGCGACGGTGTCCGCGACGGCCTTCACATCGGCCATGTTGTGGCTGATGAGGATGACGCCGAGGTTGCGCTCGCGCAGCCGCTCGACCAGGTCGAGGACCTGCGCGGTCTGCTCGACGCCGAGGGCGGCGGTCGGCTCGTCGAGGATGACGACCTTGGGGTCACCGATGAGGGCGCGGGCGATGGCCACGACCTGGCGCTGACCACCGGAGAGGCTCGCGATCGGGATGCGCACGCTCGGGATGCGGATGGAGAGCGTGCTCAGCAGCTCGCGCGCCTTCTGCTCCATGGTGACCTCGTCGATCGCACCACGGTGCTTCAGTTCGCGACCGAGGTAGAGGTTGCCCACCACGTCGAGGTTGTCGCACAGGGCGAGGTCCTGGTAGACCGTCGCGACGCCGAGTCCCGAGGCGTCGTGCGGCTTGTTGATGCTGACCGCCTTGCCCTCCCACTCGATGACGCCCTCATCGATGGGGTGGACACCCGCGATCGTCTTGACCAGGGTGGACTTTCCGGCGCCGTTGTCGCCCACCAGGGCGACCACTTCTCCGGCGTGGACCTCCAGCTCGACGTCGGTGAGGGCCTGAACCGCACCGAACCGCTTGGAGACTCCGCGCAACGCCAGCACGGGCGTAGCGGACACGTGAACCATCTCCTTCGCCGCCTGACCGGCGGGGATGCCGCGCTCGATCAAACAGGCGCGGAGGGATGTGCGAAAAGCACAAGGTTTACAAGATGAACATGCGCGAATCCGTCGCGCTTCGCAACGGTTCCATCCGACGCCCGCCCCGCAGCGGGGTGTGAAGGTGGGGCAGGCGTCGGACAGGTTCGCGGGACCGCCGGGCGGTCGTGACTCGGGCGGCTACCCGTGATGCGGGTAGTCGCCCGAGACGAACTGCTTACTGAAGGCCGGCCGCCTTGCAGGCCGCGGCGAAGTCCGCGGTGCAGATGTCGGCGACGGAGTACAGACCGTCCTTGACCACCGTGTCCTTGATGTTGGCCTTGGTGACCGAGACCGGGGTCAGCAGCTGCGAGGGCACCTTGTCGCCGGAGCCGCTGGTGAGCTCCTGGGTGGCCAGGGACTTGATGTCCTTGCCCTGGAGCAGGTTGACCGCGAGCTGGGCGGCGGCGTCCGCCTCCGGCTTGAAGGCCTTGTAGACCGTGGAGGACTGGGTGCCGGCGACGATGCGCTGGATGCCCGCGAGCTCGGCGTCCTGGCCCGTCAGCGGGATGCCGCTGATCTTCGCGCCCTTGAGGGTGTTGGCGATACCACCGGCCATGCCGTCGTTGGCGGAGTAGACGCCCGCGATGTTCTTGGCACCGAGCTGGGTGATGGCGGCGGACACCTTCTGAGCGGCGACCGTGTCCTTCCACAGACCGGACTGCTCGTACGCGATGTCGACCTTGCCGTCGAGGGCCTTGTGGGCACCCGCCTTGAACTGACCGGCGTTCGGGTCGGCGTCGTCGCCGTTGATCATGACGATCTTCGACTTCGGGGTGGCCTTGGAGCCGAGGGCGGTGAGCAGCGCCTCACCCTGGAGCTCGCCGACCTTCTGGTTGTCGAAGGACACGTAGGCCGAGACCGGGCCCTGGGCGAGACGGTCGTACGCGACGACCTTGATGCCCTTGTCCACCGCGGTCTGGATGGAGGACTTGATGGCGGCCGAGTCCTGAGCGGAGATCACGAGGACCTTGACGCCCTTGGTGATCATGCTGCTGACCTGCTGCGCCTGCTTGGCAGCGTCGCCGGCCGCGTTCGCGTACTCGACGTTGCAGTCCGAGCACAGCTCCTTGACCTTGGCCTCGAACAGCGGCTTGTCGAACTTCTCGTAGCGCGCGGTGACGCTGTCGGGGAGCAGGAGACCGATGGTCTTGCTGTCCGACGAGGAGGAGCTGCTGCTGCCGGAGTCCTTGTCGCCGGCCTTGCCGCAAGCGGCCACCGAAAGGGCCATGGAAACGGCAGCGGTACCGATGACGACTCTACGCATCGTGTTGTTCATTGGTGGTGCCTCCCTGACAGGGCCGCAACGCTGCGGCCGAGGTGGGTTGGAGTCAACTCGGCCGCAGGTTCGACGTCAAGAAGTAAATACTTAACGGGTTGGCAACGGCGTGTTTCGTTCTCTAAGTGAAGGCGGGTGCCGCGCCGGACAGCGACCCGTCCAAAAGGGTCGAATCACCCATCTCATTGAGTGCGAGAGCGAGCGCCCCGAGCACCTCGGCACGGCCCCCAAGTGCCCCCGTAAGCACCGACAGTTGGCGGGCGGCACTGGGGATGGCATAGCGCCCCACGGACTCCCTGATGGGCCCCAGGACCAGCTCACCGGCCTCGGCGAGATCACCGCCGAGGACCACCCGGCTGGGGTTGAGCAGGTTGCAGAGATTTGCGACACCACTGCCGATATGCCTGCCGACGTCGCCGATCACGCGACGACAGCCCGGGTCTCCGTCCCTGGCCAGCCGCACGACACCCTCCATGGTCAGATCCATGCCGTGACTGGGCTGGAGCAGCGGCAGCACATAGCGCGCGGCCGTGAAGGTCTCCAGGCAGCCCCGGTTGCCGCAGCGGCAGACAGGGCCTGATTCGTCGAGTGTAATATGTCCGATTTCTCCGGCGGTCCCGCCGGGACCCCGGTAGATCTTCCCGTCGATCACCAGACCCGCGCCGACACCGCTGGAGACCTTGATGTAGGCGAGGTCTCGCACCCCGCGGCCGCTGCCCCAGACCAGCTCGCCGAGGGCGCCCAGATTGGCGTCGTTGTCCACGTGGACGGGCACGCCGAGCCGCCCCCGCATCTCCTCGGCGGGTCTGCTGCCGGTCCAGCCCGGCAGGATCGCGGTCGAGCCCAGGGTGCCGGACTCCACGTCGATCGGCCCGGGCACGCCCAGACCCACGCCCGCGATCTTCGAACGGTCCACGCCGGTGGCCGCGATCAAGCGGTTGACCAGCTCTTCCGCCCGGTCGAAGCCCTGGGCGGAGGAGGCGTCGACGTCCAGCGGCTCGGACTCCTCGGCCAGGACCTGATGGGCCAGATTGCCCACCGCGACCCGTAGGTGGGTATGCCCGAAATCGACGCCGATGACGATGCCGGCGGCGCCGCTCAGCGAGACGCTGCGGGCCCGGCGGCCGCCCGCCGAGGTGGGCGTGACCTCGACGGTCCCGCCGTCCTTGAGTTCACGGACGATATTGGAGACCGTCGCCGCCGACAGGCCCGTCGTCCTCGCGATCTCCGCCTGGGTGAGCGATCCCGCCAGCCGGACGGCACGGACGACCCGCTCCAGGTTGGCTCGGTGCAGCGACGACTGCGACCCTGGAGTCTCCACGACGACCTCCTGCGCACGGGACCGCCGCGATGAGGCCCCGTCTATGTCCAACTAGTGAACTCTAAGCTGAGCCGTTCGGGTTGCCTCCCGTCAAGAGGTTGAACAATTTCGGGGGTACTGCGTGCAGCAGGACACACCGCTCCCGGCCACGGGAACGGTGTGCGCACGGGCGGCTGCGGAGCGCTATTTCAGGGTGGCCGAGGTCAGTCCCGCCTGTACCTGGCGCTGGAAGGACAGATAGACCACCAGCATCGGGATCATCGCGATGGTCACGCCCGCGAAGAGGACCGGCAGGTCGGTCGCGTAGCCCATCTGCTGCTGAAGCTGGATCAGGCCCTGGGTGAGCACGTAGCGCTCGGGATCGTCGCCGCTCTGCGGCTGCATCAGGACCGTCGGCAGGATGAACTGGTTCCACTGCCCCAGCGTGTTGAAGATTCCGACGCTGATCAGACCCGGCTTCGCCATCGGCAGCATGACCTGGAAGAACGTCCGGGTGTGCGAGGCCCCGTCGAGGATCGCCGCCTCGAAGACGGCCGTCGGCAGGGTCCGGAAGAAGGCGTGCATGAAGAACACCGTGAACGGCAGCGAGTAGGCGACGTAGACCAGGATCAGGCCCTGGTAGGTGTTCAGCATGTCCAGGCGTTTGACCATGAAGAACAGCGGCACCAGGGCCAGGAACACCGGGAACATCGCGCCGGCCACGAAGAAGTAGTAGAGGAACCGGTTGCCGGGGAACCGGTAACGGGCCAGCACGTACGCGGCCATCGAGCCGAAGAGCATCGTCAGCGGCACCGAGAACGCCAGCACGATGACGGTGTTGAGGAGGTAGTCGCCGATACCCGTCTTCCAGGCCCGGGAGAACACGTCCAGCGACCAGTGCTGCGGCCAGCCGAAGGCCGAGCCGCCGATCTGCGCGTCGGTCTTGAAGGAGCTGAGGACCAGCCACACCAGCGGCAGCACGATCAGCAGCGCCCACAGGGCGAGGAAGCCGTGCGAGAAGGCGTTCAGCACGACGCCCTCGCGGGGCCGGCCGTCGGCGCGGAGCGGGGCCCCGCCCGCGGAGCGCTGGGCGGGGACCTGCGTGGTCTCCTTGATGGGGGTGCTCATCGTCGTCGTCTCTCCCGCTCAGAACTCGATGCGCTCACGGCGGGTGGCGCGCAGTGTGACCACGGACAGGACCAGGGTGAGGAGCAGCATGATCACGCCCATCGCGCAGGCGTAGCCGCTCTTGCCGAAGTAGAGGAAGTTGCGCATCATCACGGTCGACATGACGTCGCTCTCGTGGTCGGGCCCGCCGCCGTAGGCGCCCATGCTCGCGGTCATCGACGAGACCAGGACGAACATGTCCATGGCCACGATGCCCAGGTACACCCAGGCGGTCTGGACGGTGTCCCACAGCAGCGGCAGCGTGATGCGGAAGAAGGACTGGGCGCGGCCGGCCCCGTCGATGAGGGCGGCCTCGTAGACGTCCCTCGGGATCGACTGCATGGCGGCCGAGAACAGCACCAGGTAGAAGCCGACGCCGTGCCAGACGACGACCAGGATGAGCGCCCAGCGCACGATGCCGGGCTCGTTGAGCCACTCCACCGGGCTGTCGGGATCGACCAGTCCCAGTTTGATGAGCAGGCCGTTGAGCATGCCGCCGCCGTCGCTGCGGTACACCGCGTTGAAGAGGACCGCGAGAATGGCGAGCGACAGGACCTGCGGGAAGAAGTAGACGATTTTGTAGAACGACGACCCGGCGACCCCGCTGACGCCGCCGGCACGGCTGCGTCCGCCCACGTTCACCATGAAGGCGAAGAAGAGCGACAGCAGAATGGTGATCACCGGGATGAACACCAGGAACTGGATGTTGTGCCAGATGGCCTTCAGGAAGACGTCGTCCTGGAAGAGGGTCTTGTAGTTGTCCAGGCCCACGAAGTCGAAGGTCTGCGACTGTCCCTTCCAGTTCGTCAGCGAATAGCCGAACGTCTGGATGTACGGCCAGATGACGAAGATCAGATAAAGCGCCACGGGAACGAGGAGAAATCCCGCGACGAACCTGTACTGCCCTTTGCGCATGGCGTTCCTGCCCCTGGTGTCCTCCCCCGGGCCGGAGCGGATTCCGGCCCGGGGTCCGCCTCGTCGAGCGCGGTCAGTCGCGGTGGTTCTTCTTGGACGCCGGGTCCTTGGCCGCCTTGTCGACCGCCGCCTGCGCCCGCTTCAGCCACTCCTTGGGCTGAATGCGCTTGGACATGAGCTCGTTGGAGGCCGCCTCGATGGACGCGCCCATCTCGCTGTACCACTCGGTGTACAGGAACCGGAAGGTGTTGTCACCGGCCGCCTTGGACGCCTCGACCGTGGACTGGGTGCCCGGCCGCAGCTGGACGGCGGAGTCGACGCCGTCCTTGAGGATGGTCAGCGAGTTGGCCTCCTTGGCGAACGAGGTCGACCACTCCTTGGACAGCATCCGCCGCATGAACTCCTTGGCGGCGGGCAGGTTCTTGGCCTTCTTGGGGATGATGAACGGCTCTCCGGAGCCGGCCCGGATCGCCTCGAACGGCATCGCGCTGCCGGGCAGCAGCGGCATCGGCATGAACTTCATGTCGAAGTCGTCCGGGGTCTGCTTGAGCTGCTCGTTCTCCAGCCAGGAACCGCAGGTGATGAAGGCGGCCTTGTACTGGTTCCAGCGGGTCTGCGACTCGGTGTGGGTCAGACCGTTCGTGCCGGGCATCAGATAGCCCTTCTCGACGATCTCGTAGATCGCCTCGATGCCGGCCTGTGCGGCGTCGGAGCCGACGAACGCCTTCGGGTCGAGGTTGTCGATCGCCTTCATGGCGTCCAGACCGCCCTTCTTGGCGATCATGTCCATGATGGCGACATTGATGTAGTACGGGTACTTGCCCTGGTGCGCGAGGCCGCCGATGCCCTGGGACTTCGCGTCCTTGCAGATGGCCAGGAAGTCGTCCCAGGTCTTGGGCTCGGTCCAGCCCTTCTCCTTGAAGAGCTTGCCGGAGTACCACAGGCCCCACACCGTGTAGATGTAGTTGAGGGCTACGACCTTGCCCTCCTGCAGGCCCGGGTCGGTGGTGCCGGGGATGAGGGTGTCGCGGACCTTCTTGGAGGGGTCGTCGACCGAGGGCGCGTCCAGGACCTCGGCGAGGTCGAGCAGCTGGTCGTTCTTGTACAGGACGTCGACCTTGATCTGCTGGGCGCCGGAGTCGTCGACGATGTCCGGCGGGTTGCCCGCGTTGAAGCGCGGCTGGAGCTTGCCGCTGATCTCCTGGGTGCCGGTGTGCGTCGAGGTGACGCCGGCCGTCTTCTGGAAGGTCGCCTCCCACGCCTTGGCGTAGTCGTCGCCGTAGCCGCCCTTGAAGATGACGACGTCGAGCTTGCTGCCCTTCTCCACTCCGAAGGGATTGTCCTTGCTGGTCTTCCCCTTGGTGTCGTCCTTGGCGGAATCGTCGCTTCCGCCACCGCTGGCGCAGGCGGACAGGAAGCTCATCGTCGGTACGGAGATCAGGCCGAGCGCGGCCGACCGCTGAATCAGGGCGCGACGGCCCACACCTTCGGAACCGTGGTTCTCTGCGGAAGTGGATCCCATGCTCAAGTCCTCGCCTTCTTACAGGACTCAGGCGGTGAACCGGATCCTCCCGGCACCGCGGTCAGGTCAAGCAGGGTCGTACAGGACGTGCAGTTCCTCGAATCGCCGACAGGTATAGTCCACTTCCCGCCAACAGGGCAAGATCGAATGCAACGTTGGTCATCGGTCTTTTCCGAGTTGAGACCTCCCGGAAATATGAGCCGCCTGTGCGCGCCTTGCCGGAAAAATCCGCTGCGCAGCCCCCGAATGCCCCAGCCAACACCCTTGACAGCAAGGGCCACTTGCACCACTACTGGTCCCTGCGCCTGAAAGTTGACAACGTTGTCCAAAGCAGGGAGGGCATCCCCGGATGCGGCACAGAACTCGGCACGGATGGGGTACGGCGGTCGCCTTGACAGCCGCCTTGGTCATGGCGGTGGGTGCACAGGGAGCCGCGGTCGCGCAGCCCGCGACCGCGGCGGCAGACCGGGAGTTCAGCTCCTCGTTCGAGGCGGGCGACCCGGCCCCGGACTGGTCCAGCACCGTCGACACGGCCGCCGACGGCAGCGACCGGGCCTCGGGCGTCGACGGCGGCTACAGCACCGGCATCCCGGGCAACGCCACCGACCACGTCACCGACTTACGGGCGAGTGGCGAGAACACCGGCGCAGGCGAGGTGAAGGAGAACCTCGTCGACGGTGAACCGGGCACCAAGTGGCTGACCTTCGAGCCGACCGGCTGGGTCGAGTTCGACCTCGACAAGCCGCTGACCCTCGTGACGTACGCCCTCACCTCGGCCAACGACTACGCCGAACGCGACCCGCGGGACTGGACCCTGAAGGGGTCGGCCGACGGCACCCAGTGGACGACCCTCGACACCCGCTCCGGCGAGAGCTTCGCCGAACGGTTCCAGACGAAGTCCTACGATCTCGCCGAACCGGCCGCCGGCTACCGGCACTTCCGGCTGGAGGTCACCCGCAACAACGGCGCCTCCGGCATCCTCCAGCTCGCCGACGTGCAGTTCTCCACCGGCGGCGGCAGCGGGCCCGTCCCGCCCGCGATGCTCTCGCTGGTGGACCGGGGCCCGAGCGGCTCGCCCACCGCCAAGGCGGGCGCCGGGTACACCGGCACGCGGGCCCTGCGCTACGCCGGACGGCACACCGCGGCGGGGCGGGCGTACTCGTACAACAAGCTCTTCGACGTGAACGTGGCCGTCGGCCGCGACACCGAGCTGGCCTACCGGATCTTCCCGTCCATGGCGGACGGCGACCGCGACTACGACGCCACCGACGTCTCCGTGGACCTGGCCTTCACCGACGGCACCTATCTGAGCGATCTGGGCGCCACCGACCAGCACGGCTTCGCGCTGTCCCCCCAGGGGCAGGGTGCCGCCAAGGTGCTCTACGTCAACCAGTGGAACGACGTCGTCGCGCGGATCGGATCGGTCGCGGCAGGAAAGACCGTCGACCGGATCCTGGTGGCGTACGACTCCCCGGGCGGCCCGGCGAAGTTCCGCGGCTGGCTCGACGACGTGAAGATCCGCACCGCGGCACCGCAGAAGCCGAAGGCCCATCTGGCGGACTACGCGCTCACCACCCGCGGCACCAACTCCAGCGGCTCCTTCTCCCGCGGCAACACCTTCCCCGCGACGGCCGTGCCGCACGGCTTCAACTTCTGGACGCCGGTGACCAACGCGTCCTCGCTCAGCTGGCTTTACGACTACGCACGTGCGAACAACGCCGACAACCTCCCGACGATCCAGGCGTTCAGCGCGAGCCACGAGCCGAGCCCCTGGATGGGCGACCGGCAGACCTTCCAGGTGATGCCGTCGGCCGCCGCCGGCACCCCGGACACCGGCCGCACGGCCCGCCAACTGGCCTTCCGGCACGAGAACGAGACCGCGCGGCCGTACTACTACGGAGTGCGGTTCGAGAACGGGCTCAAGGCGGAGATGGCGCCGACCGACCACGCGGCGGTCCTGCGCTTCACCTACCCCGGCGACGACGCGAGCGTCCTCTTCGACAACGTCACCGAGCAGGCGGGGCTCACCCTCGACCCGGCCACCGGCACCGTCAGCGGCTACTCGGACGTGAAGTCCGGGCTGTCGACCGGCGCGACCCGGCTGTTCGTCTACGGCGTCTTCGACAAGCCGGTCAAGGAGGGCTCGTCCAGCGGGGTCAAGGGCTATCTGCGGTTCGACGCGGGCGCCGACCGCACCGTCACGCTGCGCCTGGCCACCTCCCTCATCGGCCTCGACCAGGCCAAGGACAACCTGCGCCAGGAGATCCCCGACGGCACCTCCTTCGGCACGGTCCGCGACCGGGCCCGCACTCAGTGGGACAGGCTGCTCGGCAAGGTCGAGGTCCAGGGCGCCACGCCGGACCAGCTGACCACGCTCTACTCAAGCCTGTACCGGCTGTACCTGTACCCCAACTCCGGTTTCGAGAAGGTCGGTTCCGAGTACCGGTACGCCTCGCCGTTCTCGCCGATGCCCTCGGCCGACACCCCGACGCACACCGGCGCGAAGATCGTCGACGGCAAGGTGTACATCAACAACGGCTTCTGGGACACCTATCGCACCACCTGGCCCGCCTACTCCCTGCTGACACCGCATCAGGCCGGGGAGATGGTCGACGGGTTCGTGCAGCAGTACAAGGACGGCGGCTGGACCTCGCGCTGGTCCTCGCCCGGATACGCGGACCTGATGACCGGCACGTCCTCCGACGTCGCGTTCGCGGACGCATACGTCAAGGGCGTCGGCTTCGACGCGAAGGCGGCGTACGAGGCCGCCGTGAAGAACGCGACGGTGGTACCGCCGTCCTCGGGCGTGGGCCGCAAGGGCATGGCGACCTCCCCCTTCCTCGGCTACACCAGCACCGACACCCACGAGGGCCTGTCCTGGGCGCTGGAGGGCTACCTCAACGACTACGGCATCGCCGAGATGGGACAGGCCCTCTACAAGAAGACCGGCCACAAGCGTTACCAGGAGGAGTCCGCCTACTTCCTCAACCGCGCCCGGGACTACGTGAACCTCTTCGACCCGCAGGCCGGGTTCTTCCAGGGCCGGGACGCCAAGGGCGACTGGCGTCTGGCGTCGGCGCAGTACGACCCGCGGGTCTGGGGCTACGACTACACCGAGACCAACGGCTGGGGCTACGCCTTCACCGCCCCGCAGGACAGCCGGGGCCTGGCCAACCTCTACGGCGGCCGCGACGGCCTGGCGAAGAAGCTCGACACCTACTTCGCCACCCCCGAGACCGCCTCGTCGGACGTCGTGGGCTCGTACGGCGGTGTCATCCACGAGATGACCGAGGCCCGCGACGTGCGGATGGGCATGTACGGGCACTCCAACCAGGTGGCGCACCACGTGACCTACATGTACGACGCGGCGGGCCAGCCCTGGAAGACGCAGAAGAACGTCCGCGAGGTCCTCACCCGGCTCTACGCCGGCAGCTCGATCGGCCAGGGCTACCACGGCGACGAGGACAACGGCGAGCAGTCGGCCTGGTACCTGTTCTCCGCGCTCGGCTTCTACCCGCTGGTGATGGGCAGCGGCGAATACGCCGTCGGCTCACCGCTGTTCACCAAGGCGACCGTCCATCTGGAGAACGGCAAGGACCTGGTCGTCAAGGCGCCCAGGAACAGCACGCGGAACGTCTACGTTCAGGGCTTGAAGGTGAACGGCCGTACCTGGACGTCGACTTCGCTCCCCCACTCGCTGCTCGCCAAGGGCGGGACACTGGACTTCGCCATGGGGCCGAAGCCGTCCTCCTGGGGCAGCGGCAAGAACGCGGGGCCCGTGTCGATCACCCAGGACGACCAGGTGCCCACCCCGCGCGCGGACGTCCTGAGGGGCAGCGGCGCCCTGTTCGACAACACCTCGGCGACCGACGCGACGGTGACCTCGGTGGACCTGCCCGTCGGCGCGAGCACCAAGGGCGTCCAGTACACCCTCACCTCGTCCGCCGACCATGCGAAGGCCCCGACGGGCTGGACCCTTCAGGGCTCGTCCGACGGCACCACCTGGAAGACCCTGGACCGGCGCACCGGCGAGGCGTTCGCCTGGGACCGGCAGACCCGCGCCTTCTCGGTCGGGTCACCGGGCTCGTACGCGCACTACCGGCTGGTCCTGGACGGCGAGTCGACGCTGGCGGAGGTGGAACTGCTGGCGTGACGGCCTGACGGAGCACCGAGGGGGCGGGTCCGGTGACGGGCCCGCCCTCTTCGTGTACGCGGTCCAGGGCGCCGCTCAGGGCGCGACGGGCTGCCGGGGCAGTCGGGGCAGCAGTCTGCGCAGCGCGTCCGCGTGCTGATGGACCCGCCGGAGCACCGCTCTGCGGGTCGCCGCGAAGACCGGGACGTCGCGGGACGGGCCGCACTCGGCGGCCGCGTACAGGTCGTCCAGCCAGGCACCGGTGCCTCTGGTGCCGTCCGGCGCCACCGGTATCAGCCTGGTCAGCACCTCGGACTCGGCGCCGCCCAGGAACCAGACGCGGACCATCAGGTCCTCGCGCCGGTAACGCAGCCCCCCGTCGATGTCCTCCGCAGGACAGAAGCCCTCGCCGTCCACCAGGAACGCGAAAGCCGTACGCGCTTCGGCCCGGAACTCCTCGGGCAACAGCGGCCGTTTCCCCATCCGGGGATGCTTGCACGCGGCGATGTGCCCCCGCCACCGCAACGGGCGAGGGCACATCTTTTCGGCTTTTCCGGCGTCGTCAGCCGACGGCGACGGTGAAGACGTGGAGATCGGTGTCGTCCGGCAGCCGGACCGACGCGACGGCCTTGCCGGCCGGGGCCGTGAACGGCTCGGTGGCGAAGACGTAGGTCGCCACCGGATCCCGGTCCGCGCCCGCCACATTGCGGTAGGCGGTCCTGGCCACGACCGTGTTGCCGTACTGGACGGTGCCCCCGCCGCCGCCGACCGTCCAGTCGGTGAAGGACAGGTCGACGGTGTCGGTGCCGCCGTCGGTGTAGGTGACGGTCGCCCTGGTCCGCTGGTTGCCGTTGACGGCGCTGCCGATGAAGGACAACGTCGAGGCGGGCCGGGAGAGTTCGATGGTCTGTCCGGCCGCCGAGACGTTGTCCGGGCGCGCGCTCGGCGAGTCGGGCCAGGTGAAGGCGAGTCCGTTCACCGTGCCCTGCGCTCCCGGGGTGAGACCGGCGGCGGCGAGGGCCTGGCGCGAGTAGCTCCAGCCGCCGCCGTCGTAGTCCGCCTCGTCGTGGTCGCCGCCGTCGTCCGAGACACCGGTGTTGTTGTAGGCGGCGAGGAGGGTGCCGGGGGCGGCGACCGTCAGCGCCACCGGCTGCCGGTAGGAGGTGTCGCCCGAGGTCACGGTGACCTGCACGTCGTAGAAGCCCTGGTGCGCCGAGGCGTCGGCGGTGAGCGTGATGCCCTGGGAGCCGTCGGTCACCGTACCCTCGGCGGGGGTCGCCGTGACCCCGGCCGGCGTCTCGACCCGGTAGCGCACCTGCGGTCCGGTGCCGCCGTTCAGCGCCAGCGCCCGGATGCCCAACTCGGTGCTGCCGCCCGGTGCGAGCGTCGCCGTGGTGGGTCCGACCCCGATCTGGTACGGCTGTTCGCCGGCCCGGAAGGACGGCGGGGCGTCGGCCGGGTCGCTGCCCCAGCCGCGGTCGGCGGTGGTGGAGAGCGTGTAGTCCAGGCGGCCGCCGTCCCGCACCAGCGAGGCGGGCAGCCAGGGCCGTTCGGTGCTGCGGCCGTCGACCTTCAGCGAGCTGATGTACGGCGCGTCCGCCGCCGCTCCCCTGGCCCGGATCGAGATGTCGCCGCCGTGCGGTCTGCGGATCTCGATGCGCTCGAACAGCGGTGAGGCGAGGACGAGTTCGGCCCGGGACGGGACCTGGGGGTACATGCCGAGGGCGGAGAAGACGTACCAGGACGACATGGCGCCGAGGTCGTCGTTGCCGGGGATGCCACCGGGCTGGGTCGACCACAGCCGGGTCATCGCCGCGCGGACGGTCTCCTGGGTCCTGTACGGGGCGCCCGCGTAGTCGTACAGGTAGGGGACATTGATCGACGGCTCGTTGTCCAGCTCGGACTTCTCGCCGCCGCTACCGGTGAACGCCCAGCCGCCGTCGGCGTCGTGGAAGAAGGTGTCGAGCCGGGCAAGCGCCTTGTCGCGGCCGCCCATCGCGGCGAACAGCCCGGCCGGGTCGTGCTGGACCATCCAGGTGTACTGGGCCGCCGTGCCCTCGACGAAGCCGTTGCCGGTGGCCGGGGTGAACCCGGTGACCCAGCTGCCGTCGGCCTTGCGGTTGGCGATGTAGCCGCCGCCGGGGTCGGCGGCGAGGTTGAAGCTGTTCTGCCACCACTGGGCGCGGCGGGCGAAGCCGGCCGCGGTGTCCTTCTGTCCCGCGGCGGTGGCGAGCCGGGAGAGCGCGTAGTCGGCGCCGGACATCTCCAGGGTCTCGGCCGCACCGCCCCAGGCGTTGGAGACGGACGGCATGTAGTGCAGGTCCAGGTACTTGTCGAGGGACGGGCGCTGCCCGGCCGACAGCACCGGTTTGCCGGCCGCCGACAGGTCCTGCTCGGTCGGGACCGTGGCCGCCTTCACCAGCGAGGCCAGAGCGCCGCGCAGATCGAAGTCCGTGCCCCCGAAGGCCCGGATGCCGGCCAGCGCGATGGGCGAGGGGTCGCCGTTCATGACGTGGGTGCCGCTCGCGCCGTGCAGCCAGCGGTCCCAGACTCCCCCGTTCTGCCGGGCGAGTTCGTACAGCGACTGCGCGATGTCCGAGCCGGTGCGCGAGTCGAGCAGGGTGAGCAGCTGGACCTGGGAGCGGTAGACGTCCCAGCCGGAGAAGGTGCCGTACTGCGCCCGGTGGCCGCCGCCGACCCGGTGCACCTTGTCGTCGGAGCCCCGGTAGCGGCGGTCGGCGTCGCTGATCACGTTCGGGTGCAGCAGCGCGTGGTAGAGCGCGGTGTAGAAGGTGGTGCGTTCCGCGTCCGTGCCGCCGCCGACCCGGATCGCGGACAGCCGGTCGCGCCAGGCCCGTTCGGCCGCCCCGCGCACCGTGTCGAAGGAGCGGCCCGGCGGGTTCTCGGCTCTGAGGTTGGCCTCGGCGCCCGCGCGGCTGACGTAGGAGATGCCGACCTTGACGTTCACCGGGCCGGTACCGGGCTCGAACTCGACATAGCCGCCCGCCCCCTTGCCCGCGACGGGCCGCCCGCCCGCCGAGAAGCCGCCGGTGCCGCCGCTCGCGGAGGTGGATCCCGGGGTGAGCCGGTCGTCCTGCCAGGTGCCGGTGGCCTTGAACGCCCGGTCGAAGCGGGCGGTGAAGTAGAGGGTGTAGTAGGCCCGTCGGCCCTCCGGGTCGAGGTAGCCGCAGAAGTTGCCGGAGGTCACCGAGCCGGAGACGGTACGGGTCACGGGGTCGATCTCGACCGTCGAATCGGTGGAGCCCACCTCGGAGTTGGCGGTGCGCACCAGCAGCGAGGCAGGCTTGCCGGCGGGGAAGCCGAAGCGGGCCGAGCCGGTCCGGGCGGTCGCGGTGAGGTCGGCGGTGACACCGGAGGCGAGGCCCACCCGGTAGTGGCCGGGTCCGGCCGTCTCGTCGGTGTGGCTGAAGTCGGAGGCGTACACCGCGTCCTTGGTGTCGCTCGCCGGGGACGAGGTGACCTCGCCCGCGTACGGGAAGAACGGGATGTCGCCGCTGCCGCCCGCGCAGCCGGTGCCCGACATGTGGGTGAGGCTGAAGCCGCGGATGCGGGTGGCGTCGTACTGGTAGCCGCCGGGCGCCGCGGTGCGGGTGGCGTCGCCCCGTGTGTTCTCGGGGCTGAAGGAGAACATGCCGAACGGCGTGACGGCGCCGGGGAAGACGTCGCCTCCGTTCCTGGTGCCGATGAGCGGGTCGACGTACGGGGTCGGGTCGTCGACCAGGACGGGCGGTGGCGCGGTGGTCGCGGCGGTCGCCGCGAGCGCGGGGGTGCTGCCGCCGGCCGCGAGCGCGGCGGCCAGTAACAGCGACAGTGACACGGGACGGAAACGCATGACGCGGCCCCTCCTCCTCCGGACGGGTCGCGCACCACGGGTCGCACAAGCCGCAGGGACAGTAGCGTGCGCCAGCCGTACCACGGAAGGGCGCGTCCGGACGCGGGGGCTCGTCCCGCGCTCACCCGGGCGGAGCAGGGCCCGTCCGCCCGGCGCGGAGCGTGCCGGGCTCGCCGGGAATGATGCCCCTGTCTCTTGACATCGTTGTCCGCTGAGGCGGTAGAGTCATACGCAGATCAGAAGACAACGTTGTCGCATCACGGATCCCCCAAGCCATGTTCCGCCCGGTCGCACCGACCCCCCTTCGGGACCGACGGGCCCGCGGACCCGAAGGGCACCGGCTCGGCCCCACGGGTCCGCCCAGCGCGGCGGCTCAGCCCACCTGACAGGGCAGAGCCGCCGCGCTGTCCCCGCCGGAGCCGGAGACGACGTATCCGAACGTCGTGCTCTGCCCCGGACTCAGTGAGCCGTTCCAGTCGGCGTTGTGCACCATCACGTCCTGCCCGCTGTAGGTGGCGTTGCCGTTCCAGAGGCTGGCCACCGCCTGACCGCCCGGCAGCGTCCAGTCGACCATCCAGCCCAGCATCGGGACGTTCCCCGAGTTGGTGACGGTCACCTCGGACTGGTAGCCGCCGTTCCAGCTGTTGGTGGTCCGGCGGGTGGCGGTGCAGGTGCCCGGGACCGGGTCGGTCGGGTTGCCCGGGTCGTGGATGCCGGTCACCTCGCCGTTGCCGCCGTCGAAGACGACGTCGGAGCAGGAGTAGAAGGTCTCCGCGCTGTCCGATCGCTGCCAGACCATGTAGACGATGTGCCGTCCCGACTTGCCCGCGGGGAGCTTCCCCGTCCAGGAGTAGTTGGCCTCGACCGTGCCGGGGGTGCCGTTGAGCGGCGGGTGGTCGACGGTCAGGAACGGCTGGGCCTCCATGTCGTTCCAGGTGAGGGTCCTGGTCGGGTCGAAGCCGTCCTTGGTGATGTAGACGTAGAACCAACCGGGGTGCGCGGCCCAGGCGTTGTACGAGAAGTCGACGGTCGCGCCCGAGGTGAGGTGGGTCAGCGGCCAGTCGTTGCGCGGCAGGTCGAAGCCCGTGAAGTTGGGGTTGCCGCCGCTGCACAGCGAACCGTCGGGCACGAAGCCGCGGGTGCGGCCGGCGCCGTCCGAGCGCAGCACGGAGAACCAGTTGTAGAACGGGGTGGTACCGCTGACCTGCTGCGCGGCCTTGCAGGCCGGGTTGACCGGCTTGATCTCACCGGTGTCGGTGAGTCCGTCCTGCCAGCACAGGAAGGTGCGGCTGCCGGGCTTCATCGGGGTGCCGTGCGCCTGCGCCGCACCGCCGGCCGTGAGGATCAGACCGAGGGCCGGGACGGTGGTGAGCAGGGCCAGCAGGACGAGGAACAGGGCGCCGCGGGAGGTCGGGCGCCGCGGTAATCGACTCGCGATCACCCTGGACAGGATTGTCATATGCATGACAGAAGCACATCCCTTCACTCGAAGGTCGCGGGGAGCGTGCGCACGGGGACGACAGGGGGCGGGAGCACTGCCGGGCGGGTTCCGGTCCACCATATGGGAGCGCTCCCACCCCACTGGTGCGGAAGGTAGCGCCGTACGACGCGGTTGTAAACGGGCCCCGTCCGGGATTGTCGGTGGGGTGTCGTACGGTGCGGTCATGAACGACGTCTTCGACCTCCGCCAGGGACTGGCCCGGGCCCTGGGCGGCCGCGAGCCGGCCTGGGAATTCGTCCGGGACTTCGCCGCCTGCTGGGAGCGGCCCCTGGAGCCGGCCGACGGGTTCGGCGAGGCCGAACTGACGGCGGCCGAGCAGCGGCTGGGGGTGCCGCTGCCCGCGGCCCTGCGCGAGGCGTACGGGCTGTTCGGGCGCCGGTCCGACCTGACGAGCAATCACGACACCCTGCTCGGCCCGGACAAGCTCTACGTGGCCGACGGGGCGCTCGTGTACCAGGCGGAGAACCAGGGGGCCGCGTTCTGGGGTGTCGCCCTCGCGGACCTGGAGCGCGCCGACCCTCCGACGCTGATCCGGCAGGACCTCGCCGACAAGTCGCAGGAGCGCTGGGAGCCTTGGGAGCCCGCGCTGTCGACGGCCCTCGTGTCGATGGTCATGTCCGAGCTGCTGCAGCTCGACGACGGACTCACCGACCACGCCGAGGCGGACGAGGACCTCGACCTGGCGGGCACGTTCACGGAACTGCCCCCCGTGGGCCGGGGCCTGCGCTGGTTCGCCGGCCCCGACGTCCTGCTGCGCGAGGTGGGCGGCTGGTTCCTGGACGTCCGGGCGCGTACCCCGCAGGCGCTGGACGCGGTGCGGGCGGCGATAACGGCGGACTGGCTGTACTGCTGACACCGTCGGCCGGCGGGCGAACCGGCTCTCGTGCCGGCGCGGTCACCCGTCGGTCCGTACCGCCTGGCCGGCGCGGCGGTCGGCCCGGCGGGCACCGTCCGGTCGTACGACGTCCTCGGCGTCGGTCACGACGTCGGCCGCGACCGGGAGTTCGACGGCGAACTCCGTACGGCCCGGTTCGCTGTGTACGTCGATGCGGCCCCCGTGCGCGGCCGTGATCGCCGCGGCGACGGCGAGGCCCAGACCGGAGCCGCCCGCCGTGCCGGCCGCGCGGCTGCGGGAGGCGTCGCCGCGGGTGAAGCGTTCGAAGACCGTCGGGAGCAGGCCGGGCGGGATGCCGGGCCCGTCGTCGCGGACCCGGACGACGCAGGTCGCGCCACGGGTGCCCGCGGTGGCCTCCACGGTGACGACGACCGTCGTACCCGCCGGGGTGTGCGTGCGCGCGTTGGCCAGCAGGTTGGCCACGACCTGGTGCAGCCGCGCCTCGTCGCCGACCACCACCGGCGGTACGCCCAGGCGCAGGTCCAGCCGCCAGTCGTGGCCGTCGGCCGCAGCCCGCTCGTACTGCTCGTACCGCACCGCCTCGGCGACCAGCGAGGCGAGGTCCACCTCGGCGGACTGGAGCGGACGGCCCTCGTCGAGCCGGGCGAGCAGCAGCAGATCCTCGACCAGGCCCGTCATCCGGGCCGACTCGGCGGAGACCCGGCGCCAGGCCAGCAGCGGCTCGCCCCGGCCGGTGCCGCGGTTCATCAGCTCCGCGTAGCCGGCGATGGAGGCGAGCGGGGTGCGCAGCTCATGGCTGGCGTCGGCGAGGAAGCGGCGCATCCGTTCCTCGCTGTGTCGTACCCGCTCCTCGCTGCGCCGGCGTTCGGCGAGCGAGGACTCCACGTGGTCGATCATGCGGTTGAGGGCGGCTCCGACCTGGCCGGCCTCGCTGCCCGGGTCGGTGTCCCGTTCGGGCACCCGGGTGAGGGCGGTGCCCTCGACCCGGCCCAGCGGGGCGTGGGAGACGGCGACGGCGGTGGCGGCGATCCGGCCGAGGGGGCGAAGCTGGCGTCGTATGACCACGGCGCAGACGCAGCCCGCGGCGGTGAGGCCGGCCGCGGCGACCCCGCCCTCCACCCTCACCAGTCGGCTGATCAGGTCCTGGACGTCGTCCATCGGCAGTCCGGCGAGGACCCGGACGCCGTCCGCCTCCAGGGCGGTGACCCGGTAGGTGCCGAGACCGGGCACGCTGCGGGTGTGCGGGGAGCCGTCGGCCGCGAGGTGAGCCAGGGCCGCGCTCTGGGCGCCGGTGAGGTTCCGTGGCGGCGCGCCCTCGTCCACCAGCGCGGCGGCCAGCACGCGGCCGTGACCGTCGAGTCGGGCGGCGAGCATCCCGGCCGGGTGCCCGCGCTCGCCGAGGAACGTCAGGTCCCGGTCGAGCTCCGGATGGAGTGCGGCCCCGCCCAGGCTGTGTTCGGCGGCGTCGGTGACCCGGTCGTCCAGGTTCCCCAGCAGATAGGCGCGTTGGACCAGCACGGTGGTGAGTGCCATCGCGGCGCACACGGCGGCGAGGGTGGCGCAGATGAAGAGGAGCAGCCGGTCCCGGAGGGAGCGGCTGCCGGACGGCCTGCCGGGCAGGCGGCCGGACAGACGGCTGGGTAGACGGCCGCCGGGCAGGCGGCTGAGCAGACGGCCCGGCAGACGGCCGGGCCAACGGCCTGGCAAGCGGCCGGGCAAGCGGCCGGGCGGGTCGAACGGAGGCTCGTCGTCGACGGTCCGCACACGGACACGGCCGCTTCGGAGCCCGGAGGTGCCAGTCATGTACCGATCCTGTCCCGGTCCGCTGGGGGAACCCTGTGTTCCCCCTGAGGGCCGGCGATGACCTCGCCGGACGGGGACGGCCGGACCACGGAGGCGGCCGGACCGCGCGGACGGCCGGACGCGGCGGACGGCCGGACGCGGCGAAGGGCCGCATCCCCGGTGCGGGGGATGCGGCCCTTCGCCGTTCGGCGGGTGCCTAGTTGCGGATCAGGTTGCGCAGCACGTACTGCATGATGCCGCCGTTGCGGTAGTAGTCCGCCTCACCGGGGGTGTCGATGCGGACGACCGCGTCGAACTCCACACCGGTGTCGGTGCTGACCTTGACCGTGCGCGGCGTGGTGCCGTTGTTCAGCTCCTCGACACCGGTGAAGGAGAAGGTCTCCTCGCCGGTCAGGCCGAGGGACTCGGCGTTCTGGCCCTCCGGGAACTGGAGCGGCAGGACGCCCATGCCGATGAGGTTCGAGCGGTGGATGCGCTCGTACGACTCGGCGACGACGGCCTTGACGCCCAGCAGCGCGGTGCCCTTGGCGGCCCAGTCGCGGGACGAGCCGGAGCCGTACTCCTTGCCGGCCAGGATGGCCAGCGGGGTGCCCTGCTCGATGTAGTTGCGGGAGGCGTCGTAGATGAACGACACCGGCGCGTCGGCCTGGGTGAAGTCGCGGGTGTAGCCGCCCTCGGTGCCCGGCGCGATCTGGTTGCGCAGGCGGATGTTGGCGAACGTACCGCGGATCATGACCTCGTGGTTGCCTCGGCGGGAGCCGTAGGAGTTGAAGTCACGACGCTCCACACCGTGCTCGGTGAGGTACTTGCCGGCCGGGGTGTCGGCCTTGATGGCACCGGCCGGGGAGATGTGGTCGGTGGTGACCGAGTCGCCGAGCTTGGCGAGGACGCGGGCGCCGGTGATGTCGGAGACCGGGGTGGTCTCCATCGTCATGCCCTCGAAGTACGGGGGCTTGCGCACGTAGGTCGACTCGGCGTCCCACTCGAAGGTGTTGCCGGTCGGGATCGGCAGCGCCTGCCACTGGGCGTCGCCCGCGAAGACGTCCTGGTAGGACTTGTTGAACATGTCCTCGCCGATGGCGTTCGCCACGACGTCGTTGACCTCGGCCTCGGAGGGCCAGATGTCCTTGAGGAAGACCGGGTTGCCGTCCTGGTCGGTGCCCAGGGCGTCCTTGGTGATGTCCACCTTCATGGAGCCGGCCAGCGCGTACGCGACGACCAGCGGCGGGGAGGCCAGGTAGTTCATCTTGACGTCGGGGTTGATCCGGCCCTCGAAGTTCCGGTTGCCGGAGAGGACCGAGGTGACCGCGAGGTCGTGCTCGTTGACGGCCTTGGAGACCTCCTCCGGCAGCGGGCCGGAGTTGCCGATGCAGGTGGTGCAGCCGTAGCCGACCAGGTTGAAGCCGACCTTGTCGAGGTAGGGGGTCAGGCCCGCCTTGTCGAAGTAGTCGGTGACGACCTTGGAGCCCGGGGCGAGGGTGGTCTTGACCCACGGCTTGCGGGTCAGGCCCTTCTCCACGGCCTTCTTCGCGACGAGCGCGGCGGCGACCATGACGTACGGGTTCGAGGTGTTGGTGCAGGAGGTGATGGCCGCGACCGTCACCGCACCGTGGTCGATCGTGTAGGTCGTGCCGTCGGGGGCGGTGACCTGGACCGGGTTGGACGGGACGCCGTTGGAGGAGGCCGGGGCGTCGGAGGCCGGGAAGGACTCCTTGCCCGCCTCGTCGTCGGTGTCCACGTAGTTGCGGACGTCCGTCTTGAACTGCTCGGCGGCGTTGGCGAGGACGATACGGTCCTGCGGACGCTTCGGGCCGGCGATCGACGGGACGACCGTCGACAGGTCCAGCTCCAGCTTCTCGGAGAAGTCGGGCTCGGCCTTCGGGTCCAGCCAGAGGCCCTGCTCCTTGGCGTACGCCTCGACGAGCGCGACCTGCTGCTCGGAGCGGCCGGTGAGCTTGAGGTAGTTCAGGGTCTCGTCGTCGATCGGGAAGATCGCGGCGGTGGAGCCGAACTCCGGCGACATGTTGCCGATGGTGGCGCGGTTGGCCAGCGACGTGGCGGCCACGCCCTCGCCGTAGAACTCGACGAACTTGCCGACGACACCGTGCTTGCGGAGCATCTCGGTGATGGTCAGCACGAGGTCGGTGGCGGTGGTGCCGGTGGGCAGCTCGCCGGTCAGCTTGAAGCCGACGACGCGCGGGATGAGCATGGAAACCGGCTGGCCGAGCATCGCGGCCTCGGCCTCGATGCCGCCGACGCCCCAGCCGAGCACGCCGAGGCCGTTGACCATGGTGGTGTGCGAGTCGGTGCCGACGAGGGTGTCGGGGTACGCCTGGCCGTTGCGGACCATGATCGTGCGCGCCAGGTGCTCGATGTTCACCTGGTGGACGATGCCGGTGCCCGGCGGGACGACCTTGAAGTCGTCGAACGCGGTCTGGCCCCAGCGCAGGAACTGGTAGCGCTCCTTGTTGCGGCCGTACTCCAGCTCGACGTTCTGGCCGAAGGCGTCCTTCGTGCCGAACTTGTCGGCGATGACGGAGTGGTCGATGACCAGCTCGGCCGGGGAGAGCGGGTTGACCTTGGCCGGGTCGCCGCCCAGCTCCTTGACGGCCTCACGCATGGTGGCGAGGTCGACGACGCAGGGCACGCCGGTGAAGTCCTGCATGATCACGCGGGCGGGCGTGAACTGGATCTCCTGCGACGGCTGCGCCTGGGAGTCCCAGCCGCCGAGCGCGCGGATGTGGTCGGCGGTGATGTTCGCGCCGTCCTCGGTGCGGAGCAGGTTCTCCAGCAGCACCTTCAGGCTGTACGGAAGGCGAGCCGAGCCTTCCACCTTGTCCAGCCGGAAGATCTCGTACGACTCGTCGCCCACCTGCAGCGTGCTGCGGGCGTCGAAGCTGTTCGCCGACACGACAGTCTCCTTCATTGATGTGCGCGTACCACCGTCGATCCTGCCGCCACACCAACTTGGCCGATCCGCTAAGGTGAGGCTAAGTTAGGTAACCCTTACTAGTGGGCGGCAGCGGGGCGCCTCGGCAGATATCTCGATGTCGAGATAACTCTAGTACATGGGGGCTGGATGGTCATGCCCGGCCCGGCTCCGCCATGCCGGTATTCGATGCCCCGGCGCACACCGCGCAGACCGGACACACGGGACGCCTCCCCGCAACAGCGGCACGGAAGTGCGGCCATCAGTGGGCCGAACGGGGGTAGGCGCAGTACGGAAGGACACCCCGCCCCGAACGGAGGCCCCGATGCCCCTCACGGCACGGGTCGCACCACACCCGCCGGAAGCGCCGGATGTCGTACGGCATCGGGTGATTTGCCCGCCTCACTCGAATGGCGGCACGCCCGTACCGCCGGGCGCCCGTGACGGCGCATCACCCGAATGGCCCCCCTCGGAAGGTGCCATCTCATATCTGAGATAGCCTCAGTCCCATGGCAGACGACTACCTCGTACGTATCGGCAAGCTCATCCGTGACGCCCGGCAGCACCGTGGCTGGACACAGGCACAGCTCGCCGAGGCGCTCGGTACCAGCCAGAGCGCCGTCAATCGCATCGAGCGCGGCAACCAGAACATCAGCCTTGAGATGATTGCCCGGATCGGCGAAGCACTGGACAGCGAAATCGTCTCGCTGGGCTACGCGGGTCCGATGCATCTGCGGGTGGTCGGCGGCCGCCGGCTGTCCGGTGCCATCGACGTCAAGACGAGCAAGAACGCGTGTGTGGCGCTGCTGTGCGCCACGCTGCTCAACAAGGGCCGCACGGTGCTGCGCCGGGTCGCCCGTATCGAGGAGGTCTACCGCCTGCTGGAGGTGCTCGGCTCGATCGGTGTGCGCACCCGCTGGATCAACGACGGCGTCGACCTGGAGATCGTGCCGCCGGCCCGGCTGGAGATGGCGTCGATCGACGCCGAGGCCGCCGTCCGCACCCGCTCGATCATCATGTTCCTCGGTCCGCTGCTGCACGTCATGGACCGCTTCAAGCTGCCCTACGCCGGCGGCTGCGACCTCGGCACCCGGACCATCGAGCCGCACATGATCGCACTGCGCCGGTTCGGCCTGGACATCGCGGCGACCGAGGGCCAGTACCACGCGCAGGTCGACCGCACGGTCCGCCCCGACCGGCCGATCGTGCTGACCGAGCGCGGCGACACCGTGACCGAGAACGCGCTGCTGGCCGCGGCCCGGCACGAGGGCGTCACGGTCATCCGCAACGCCTCCTCCAACTACATGGTCCAGGACCTGTGCTTCTTCCTGGAGGCGCTGGGCGTCAGGGTCGAGGGCATCGGCACCACCACGCTCACCGTGCACGGCGTCCCGGCCATCGACGTCGACGTCGACTACTCCCCCTCCGAGGACCCGGTCGAGGCGATGAGCCTGCTGGCCGCCGCGGTGGTGACGGAGTCGGAGCTGACCGTGCGCCGCGTGCCCATCGAGTTCCTGGAGATCGAGCTGGCGGTCCTGGAGGAGATGGGCCTCGACCACGACCGCACACCGGAGTACTTCGCCGACAACGGCCGTACCCGCCTGGTGGACCTGACGGTCCGGCCCTCCAAGCTGGAGGCGCCGATCGACAAGATCCACCCGATGCCGTTCCCCGGCCTGAACATCGACAACGTGCCGTTCTTCGCGGCCATCGCGGCGGTCGCGCAGGGCCAGACGCTGATCCACGACTGGGTCTACGACAACCGCGCCATCTACCTGACCGACCTGAACCGGCTGGGCGGCCGGCTCCAGCTCCTCGACCCGCACCGGGTCCTGGTCGAGGGCCCGACCCGCTGGCGCGCCGCCGAGATGATGTGCCCGCCCGCGCTGCGGCCCGCGGTGGTCGTCCTGCTGGCCATGATGGCGGCCGACGGCACGTCCGTGCTGCGCAACGTGTACGTCATCAACCGCGGCTACGAGGACCTCGCCGAGCGCCTGAACTCCATCGGGGCGCAGATCGAGATCTTCCGGGACATCTGAGGCTCTTCCGAAATGGCGCCGCCAGCCCCTCCTGCCCTGCCTGGACTCAAGGTGAGAGGGGCGTGGCGGCGTTTCGGAGGCCCTTGGCCGGGAGCGAAGGATTCCGGTCGCCACGCGCTCCGCGTGATACGTCATCGCACATCACGACCCTCGCAACGTCTCCGGCCGCCATAATGGAGTCATGCCCGCCAGCCCACAGCAGCCCGCACCCGCCCCGAGGGACGTTGCGGGCGCGGACGCCGAGGACCTCGCGCTGTATCGGGAGAAGTTCCGCCGCCGTCTGCCGGAGTCGCTGGACGAATTGCGCGGGCCGACCCACGGTGTCGTGGATCTGCCACTGCACATGGCCTGGTCCGGGATGACCTCGTACGACCTGGGCAAGCCGCGCCAGCGTATGGGCCTGTACCGCACCGTCCTGCACGAGGGCCTGCACGACGACCTGCCCCGCTACCTCAACCAGGACCTCCTCCTCCAACTGTGGCCGGTGCTGCGCACCCTGGTCGGCCGCACCGTGCGTGCCGTATGGGAAGACGCCTTCCCCCAGCTCGCCTCCCGCACCCGGGCAGTCGCGTGACGGACATGCCGGAGCTGCACACTCGGCTCCTGGCGGACGTGATCGCGCTCGGTTCCCCGTACCCCCTGGTCCTCACCGGTGGCTACGCCGTGCGGGCACACCGCCTGGTGAACCGCCCCAGCCAGGACCTCGACGTCGCCACCGAGAACCCAGCACCGATGGCCGACATCGCCGCCACGCTCCGCGCCGGCCTGGAAGCCCGCGGCTGGAAGGTGCACGCACTGGAGACCGCCCCACTGTCCGCCCGCTTCACCGTGACCGACCCGGCCACCGGGCAGGAATGCGAAGTCGACATCCTCAAGGAGAACTTCTGGCGGCCGGTCGCCCAGAGCCTGTATGGGCCTGTCCTCGCGGAGGAGGACGTGATCGGGACCAAGGTCCGCGCCCTCGCCGACCGCGGAGCGCCTCGCGACCTGATCGACGTGTTCGCAGCCTCCCGCCGCTGGACCATCGCCGAGCTCGAGGAGTTCGGCCGCCGCCACGCCCGCGGCCGCTTCGAGCACGAGGATCTGCAGTCGAACCTCACGGGCGCCGAGTGGACCGACGACGAAGCCTTCGCCGCTTACGGGCTCGATGACGCGGCTATCACCGCTCTTCGCGCTTGGGCCGTGGAGTGGGCCGACGACCTCGCGGCCCGCCTCCTCGAGGAGGCCGATGCCCCGGACATCGACTGATCACGTCCGGGATCTCATCCGCAAGCGATCAGGGCGAGAGGACCAGTGAGCAGGCGGGGCGCAGGAGGTTATGACCTTGTCCCGTACCAAGCACGCCGGGCACACCCCGTTCAGACAGGCAGCCGGCCTGTCCGAACGGGGCGGCAATCGCTCCGGGAATCCGGTCTACGTGTCCAGGTCCTCGGCGTTGACCACGACCCATTCCCAGAAGTCCGCAGTACCGCCGTCCGGCTTGTCCTCGTGGGCCAGGGCGTCCCGAAGCCTCAACACCGGCCCCGCCACGCCGGCGAAGCGCTCGGGGCGCTCCTCCGCCAGCGTGCGGAACCGCTGGACCGCCTCGGTGGCGGCAGGCGGCGAAGGCCAAGGCGTTGCAGCAGTCCCTCGGGCTCATACGCACGGCGGCGCCTTCTTCGGGGAGGTCTCCGGACTCAGGCGGACTGCCGTTCCCGGCCCACCTCGCGCATGCGCCCGAAGGAGTAGACGCAGCCGGCCAGGGCGAGGTCGGAGAGCAGCATGAAGCCGATGGCGTAGGAGTTCTTGGCGCTGTAGACGGCGCCCATGACGAGGGGCGGGACGAAGCCGCCGAGTCCGCCCATCGCGCCGACGATTCCGGTGACGCTGCCGACCTTCGGCGGCGGGGTGACCCGCGCGACCATGGCGAACACGCTGCCGCTGGTGGTGCCGAGACCGGCCGCCATCACCAGGAGGAAGATCGTTCCGCCCGGGACGAGCTGGGGCTCGAAGGCCTGGCAGACCGCCAGGAGCCCCACGAGGCCGAGGGCCCAGGAGGTGACGACGGCGGGGTGGGTCAGGTCGGAGAGCCAGCCGCCGATCGGGCGGAAGATCACGGTGACCAGCGCGAAACCCGCCGCCCGGGTACCGGCGTCGGTGGGCGACAGGTCGTACCAGGTCTTGAGGTACGTGGGCAGGTAGACGCCGAACGCGACGATGCCGCCGAACCCGATCGCGTACAGGGCCGCGAGCTCCCAGGTGACCCGCAGGCGCCCGGCGTCGCCCAGCCGCTTGCCCAGCGAGGTGGTGGGGACGACGCGGTCGGGACGGTCGGTGAGGAGGAAGAACTCCACGACGGCCATGACGGCCAGGGCGATGGCCAGCACCACGAACGGCAGGTTCTCGCCGTGCTTGTAGATACGGGGGGTGAAGTAGCCGGAGAGGGCGACGCCGCCCATGCCCGCGCCGAACACGCCGACGGCGAAGCCGCGACGGGCGGGCGGGAACCAGGAGTTGACGAGGGGGACGCCGATCGCGAAGGTCGTGCCGCCCAGGCCGAGGAAGAAGCCGACGACGAGGAGGCCCGCGTAGGAGTCCTTCACGACGGTCAGCAGCAGGACGGGCACGATCGTCAGCGCGCTGACGAGCGGGAACATGATCTTCGCGCCGAGGCGGTCGGTGAGCGCGCCGACGGGTACCCGTCCGAGCGAGCCCACGAGTACGGGGACGGCGACCATCAGCGACTTCTCGAAGGAGCTCAGCGAGAGCTTCTCGCCCAGGGACGTCGCGAGCGGCGAGATGAGGTTCCACGCCCAGAAGGAGATGGCGAACCCGATCGTGGCGACGACCAGATTGCGGTAGGCGGCGCCGGGCACCACGGGGCTCTCGGTGGTCCGAGGGGTCCGGGTCGTCCGGGCGGTCACTGAACACGCTCCCATCCGGGCCGCTCGGAACGGGTGCCGAGCTGACCGCGTTCACGGCTGCGATAGACGATGTAGGGGCGGAAGAGGTAGGGCACGGGGGCGCTGAACATGTGGATCAGCCGGGTGTAGGGGACGAGGGCGATGAGCACGCACCCCACGACGACGTGGATCTGGTAGGTGATCGGCACGCCGTCCATCAGCGCGTGGTCCGGATGCAGGGTGAAGACACTGCGCAGCCACGGGGCGATGGTGGTGCGGTAGTCGTAGCCGTGGCCTCCCGCGTGCGTGAGCTTGGCGATCATGCCCAGCAGGATCGCGGCGAGCAGCACGACGTACATGAGCTTGTCGTTGCGGGTGGTGGCGAGGAAGACCGGCCCGTTGGTGCGGCGGCGGTAGATCAGCAGCGCGATGCCGGCGACGGTGGCGAGGCCCGCGAGCGTGCCGGTGCAGAGGGAGAGGTAGTGGTACGCGGACTCGCTCACCCCGAGCGCGCTGGTCCAGGAGTCGGGGACGAACAGTCCGACGAGGTGGCCGACGAGGACGAAGAGGATGCCGTAGTGGAACACCGGGGACGCGATCCGCAGCAGCCCGGACTCGTAGAGCTGCGAGGAGCGGGTGGTCCAGCCGAACTTGTCGTAGCGGTACCGCCAGATGATCCCGCCGACGAGCAGGACGATCGTGACGTACGGCATGGCTGTCCACAGGAGACTGTCGGCGAGGCTCATCGGGAGACGACCTCCAGCAGCGGGGTGCCGAACGGGGCGAGCCCCACGTCCTCGCGCGGCGGTCCGTTGCGGGCCATGGCCCGGGCGGCGGCACGATCGCGCGGGGAGGCACCGGGCAGGGTGGCGACGAGCGCCCGCAGGACACCGGCCCAGGGGGACTCGGCGTCGGTGAGGGCGAGGCGCAGCAGTTCCAGCGCCGGGCGGTGCTCGCGCAGGAGGGTGTCGGTGCCGGTGAGGGCGCAGAACTCGCAGACGGCCGGGAGGAAGTCGGGGAGTTCGCCGGTGTCCGCGTACTCCCATCCGTGCTCCCGGTAGATCTCCTTGAAGCGCACCAGGGACCGACCGCGTCGGCGGGTGTCGCCGTCGGTCCACCAGGTGAGGTACAGACAGCGGCGGCCCGAGAAGTCGAAGGTCCGGACGTAGTCCTGCCGGAGCCGGTCGGGGTCCGTGCTGCCCGCATGACCGAGGAACGCGCACAACTCGCTTCTGCCCGGCCCGGGTTGTTCGTCCAGGGCCGCGCGCAGGACGCTCAGCCCGGCGTGGAACTCGCCGTCGGGGTAGACCAGGCAGCGGGCGGCCGCCGCGTGGACCACGGCGTGCGGGGTGGTCATCTCTCCTCCTCGTCTCGCTTGTCGTGCTCGTCGTTCTCGTCGTTCTCGTCGTTCTCGGGCGAGGGCGGGGCGGCGCCGGGGCTGCCGGGCCTTTCCGGCTTTCCGGGGAACAGACCGGCGGGGTGGCCACGGCCGTCCCAGTTGAGGAGGTTGACGCGGCTGCGGGCGGGGTCGGCGGGCGCGTCGGCGCTCTGGCGGTCGCGCAGGACGTGGAAGTTCTCCACGGACATCGGCGGAGTCCCGCCGGACCCTTCGCCGTAGGGGCCGGAGCCGACCGTGCCGGAGCCGCCCATACCGGGCCCGCCCGCGTAGTCGAGGCTGCACCCGTCGGGCAGGACGGACTCCTCCAGGCGCCGTGCGTCGCCGACGGCGGCGGTGGGGATCACGTACCGCTCCTCGTACTTGGCGAGGGCCAGCAGCCGGTACATCGTGTACATCTCCTCCCCCGACATGCCGACCGACCGGGCGGTCTCCTCGTCGACCGGGGCCGGTCCCGAGGTTTCGCCGGCGAGCAGCCCGGGGCGCATCGCGCCGCGCATCGCGGCGAGCTTCTCCAGCGAGGCGCGTACGGGAGCGGTGTCGCCCGCGGTGAACAGCTCGGCGAGGTACTCCAGGGGGATGCGCAGGGTGTCGATCGCGCCGAAGAGGTTGCCGGTGTCCTCGCCGTCGAAGCCGGTCTCGGTGAGGGCCTCGACGACCGGGGAGAGCGGCGGGATGTACCAGACCATCGGCATCGTGCGGTACTCCGGATGGAGCGGCAGCGCCACCTTGTACCTGCTGATGAGCGCGTGCACGGGTGAGCGGCGGGCCGCGTCGATCCAGTCCTGGGCGATGCCGGCGCGTTCGGCCTCCCGGCGTACGACGGGGTCCTCGGGGTCCAGGAACACGCCGAGCTGGGCCTCGTACAGGTCGGTGTCCTCGGGGGCGGAGGCCGCTTCCAGGACCTTGTCGGCGTCGTAGAGCATGACGCCGAGGTAGCGCAGCCGTCCGACGCAGGTCTCGGAACAGACGGTGGGCAGGCCGACTTCGAGGCGCGGGTAGCACAGGGTGCACTTCTCGGCCTTGCCGGTGCGGTGGTTGAAGTAGACCTTCTTGTACGGGCAGCCGGTCACGCACATGCGCCAGCCCCGGCACTGGTCCTGGTCGACCAGCACGATGCCGTCCTCCTCGCGCTTGTACATCGCGCCGGACGGGCAGGAGGCCACGCAGGACGGGTTCAGGCAGTGTTCGCAGATCCGCGGCAGATAGAACATGAAGGTCTGCTCGAAGGCGAACCTGACCTTTTCCGAAGCCTGTTCACGGACCTTCGCCACCATGGGGTCGAGCGCGCCGTGCTCACTGACGCCACCGAGGTTGTCGTCCCAGTTGGCGCTCCACTCGATCTCGAAGGGCTTGCCACTGAGGAGCGAACGCGGTGCGGCGACGGGGATGTCGTCGCCGAGGGGTGCGTCGGTGAGGTCGGCGTACTCGTACGTCCACGGCTCGTAGTAGTCGCTGATGGTGGGCAGTTTGGGGTTGGAGAAGATGTGGGCGAGCTTCGAGAACCTGCCGCCGCCCTTCAGCTTCAGCCGACCGCTCCGGTTGAGCTCCCAGCCGCCCTTCCAGGTCTCCTGGTCCTCGTAGCGGCGCGGGTATCCCTGTCCGGGGCGGGTCTCGACGTTGTTGAACCACACGTACTCCATGCCGCCGCGGTTGGTCCACGCCTGTTTGCAGGTGACGGAGCAGGTGTGGCAGCCGATGCACTTGTCGAGGTTCATGACCATCGCGATCTGTGCCATGACGCGCATGTCAGTACTCCACCGGTTCGGTGCGGCGCCGGATGACCGTGATCTCGTCGCGCTGGTTGCCGGTCGGCCCCAGGTAGTTGAAGGCCCAGCTCAACTGGGCGTAGCCGCCGATGAGATGGGACGGTTTGAGCAGCAGCCGGGTGAGGGAGTTGTGGGTCCCGCCGCGCCTGCCGGTGGTCTGGGTCCTGGGGGTGGCGACGACCCGGTCCTGCGCGTGGTGCATGTACACCGTGCCCTGCGGCATGCGGTGGCTGACGACCGCGCGGGCCGCGACGACGCCGTTGCGGTTGACCGCCTCGATCCAGTCGTTGTCGCGTACGCCGATCGCCTCGGCGTCCTGCGGGGACATCCAGATGTTCTGGCCGCCGCGGGAGAGCGACAGCATGAGGAGGTTGTCCTGGTACTCGGAGTGGATGGACCACTTGCTGTGCGGGGTGAGGTAGCGGACGGTCACCTCCGCCCGGCCGTCGCCCCCGGTGGAGACCCGGTCGCCGAACAGCCGCCGCATGTCCAGCGGCGGCCGGTAGACGGGCAGCGCCTCGCCGAGTTCGTGGATCCAGTCGTGGTCGAGGAAGAAGTGCTGGCGGCCGGTGAGGGTGTGCCAGGGCTTGGCGTGCTCGGTGTTGAGGGTGAAGGCGGTGTAGCGGCGCCCGCCCGACTCGCTGCCGGACCACTCCGGGGAGGTGATGACGGGCACGGGGGCCGCCTGGGTGTCGGCGTAAGTGACGCGCTTGCCCTCGTGCTCGGCGGCGAGGTGGGCCATCGGCTGTCCGGTGCGGCGCTCCAGGGTGTGGAAGCCCTGGGTGGCGAGGTGGCCGTTGGTGGTGCCGGACAGGGCGAGGATCGTGTTCGCCGCCTTGACGGCGGTGTCGAGGAGCGGCCGTCCCACCGCCGGTCCGGCCAGCCGCATACCGTGCCGGTCGGCGAGCAGCCGCACCTCCTCCGCCACGTCGAAGGCGATGCCCTTGACCGGCAGGCCGAGCTTCTCCGCCAGCGGGCCGAGGGTGGCCATCTTCTCGCCGATCGCGCCGTAGTCCCGCTCCACGACGGTCAGTCGAGGCATGGTCCTGCCCGGTACGGGCTCGCACTCGCCCTTGCGCCAGTCCAGCGCGACGCCCCCGGGCTGTGCGGTCTCGCCCGGGGTGTCGTGCTGGAGGGCGGTGGCGACGAGGTCGCGGCGCACCCCCAGATGCTTCGCCGCCATCGCGGAGAAGGCCTGGGCGAGGGCGTGGAAGGCGGCGAAGTCGGTACGGGCCTGCCAGGGCGGGTCGACGGCCGGGGTGAAGGAGTGCACGTAGGGGTGCATGTCGGTGCTGGACAGGTCGTGCTTCTCGTACCAGGTCGCGGCCGGCAGGACGATGTCCGACATGAGGGTGGAGGACGTCATGCGGAAGTCCAGTGACAGCAGCAGGTCGAGTTTGCCCTCGGGTGCCTTCTCGTGCCAGCGCACATCGCGCGGCCGCTCCCCGGGCCCGGCCTCCTGGGCACCGAGCGAGGAGGTGGTGCCGAGGAGGTGCTTCTGGAAGTACTCGGCGCCCTTCGCCGACGAACCGAGGAGATTGGCCCGCCAAAGAGTCACGATCCGAGGCCAGTTGGCGGGCGCGTCCGGATCCTCTCCGGCGAATCCCAGCTTTCCTTCGCGGAGTTGGTTCACCGCGTACCCGACCGGGTCCTCGTCGCCCGCCTCGTCGCACAGGTCGAGCGGGTTGCGGTCGAACGTCGGGTAGGAGGGCATCCATCCCGAACGGGTCGCCTGGGCCAGGCAGTCGGCAGCCGTCATCCCGGCGAAGGCCCCGCTGCCGAGCGGGGAGGCCAGGATGTCGGCGCGGTAGTGGTCGTAGCGCCACTGGTCGGTGTTCAGGAACCAGTAGGCGGTGCCGATCGCCTGGCGTGGCGGGCGGGACCAGTCGGACGCGGCGGCGAGGGTGGCCCAGCCGGTCGCCGGGCGGCACTTCTCCTGGCCGACGTAGTGCGCCCAGCCGCCGCCGTTGCGGCCCTGGCAGCCGGTGAGCTGGAGCAGGGCGAGGAAGGCCCGGTAGATCGTCTCCGAGTGGAACCAGTGGTTCGTGCCGGCGCCCATGAGGATCATGCAGCGGCCCCGGGACTGCTCGGCGGTGCCCGCGAACTCCCGCGCGGTACGGACGGCCGCCGCGGCCGGGACGGACGTGTGGACCTCCTGCCAGGCCGGGGTGCAGGGGACGGAGGCGTCGTCGTACCCCTTCGGCCAGGTGCCGGGCAGTCCGGGGCGGCCGACGCCGTACTGGGCGAGCAGCAGGTCGTAGACGGTCGTCACCAGACGGTCGCCGACCCGGACGGCGGGGACGCCGGCAGCCCGGACCGCCCCGCTGCCCTGGCCGTGCGGCCCGCCGTCGGTGTCGAAGCGGGGCAGCAGCACCTCGGCCGGGACGGCTTCGTCCCGGCCGTACAGGGAGAGCCGGGGCTCCAGGTCCCCGAGTTCCAGGTTCCACCGGCCCTCGCCCGACTCGGTCCAGCGGAAGCCGAGCGACCCGCCGGGGACCTCCGGGCGGCCGGTCCGGTCGTCGAGGACCACGGTCTTCCACTCCGCGCCCTCCGCGGTGTCGCCGAGGTCGCACGCGCGCAGGAACTTGTCCGGGACGTGCCCGCCGTCGCGCTCCCGCAGGGTGACCAGGAACGGCAGGTCGGTGAAGCGCCGGACGTAGTCCGTGAAGAACGGCACCTGCCGGTCGACGAAGAACTCCTTGAGCACGACATGGCCCATCGCGAGGGCCAGCGCTCCGTCGGTGCCGGGGTGGGGGTGCAGCCACTCGTCGGCGAACTTCGTGTTGTCGGCGTAGTCCGGGGAGACGACCACGACCTTCTGGCCGCGGTAGCGGGCCTCGGCCATCCAGTGCGCGTCCGGGGTACGGGTGACCGGGACGTTGCTGCCCCACATCATCAGGTACGCGGCGTCCCACCAGTCCCCCGACTCGGGGACGTCGGTCTGGTCGCCGAAGACCTGCGGGGAGGCGACCGGCAGATCGGCGTACCAGTCGTAGAACGACAGCATGGGAGCGCCGATGAGCGAGTGGAACCGGGCCCCGGCGGCGTGCGAGACCATCGACATCGCGGGGATCGGCGAGAAGCCCGCGATGCGGTCGGGCCCATGGGCCTTGATGGTGTGGACGTGCGCGGCGGCGGCCAGCTCCACCGCCTCGTCCCAGCTCGCCCGCACCAGACCGCCCTTGCCGCGCGCCCGCTGGTAGCGGCGGCGGCGCTCGGGGTCGGCCTGGAGGTCGGCCCACGCGGTGACGGGGTCGCCGGTGCGCGCCTTCGCCTCCCGGTACATCTCCAGCAGCACGCCGCGGACGTACGGGTAGCGCACCCGGGTCGGCGAGTACGTGTACCAGGAGAATGCGGCCCCGCGCGGGCAGCCGCGCGGCTCGTACTCGGGGCGGTCCGGACCGACGCTCGGGTAGTCCGTCTCCTGGGTCTCCCAGGTGATGATGCCGTCCTTGACGTACACCTTCCATCGGCAGGAACCGGTGCAGTTGACGCCGTGCGTGGAGCGCACGACCTTGTCGTGACTCCACCGGTCCCGGTAGAAGACGTCGCCGCTGCGCCCGCCCTCCTTGGAAAGGGTGCGCAGATCGGCGGAGGTCTCACCCCGCCGGAAGAACCGCCCGGTACGCAGCAGCAGGTCACTGGCCCTGCCGTCCATCCCGCCGGCGCCTGGGGCCTTGGTCGCGGGCACGGATGCTCCTCTCGGCCGGTGCCACCCCAGCGCACCACCGCCGCACGGCGTCCGCACGCGCGCGGAGCCGAAAGGGTGATCAACGCGCGGGCGGGGAGGCAGCCGTCGTCGGCGGACCGGCATCGTCCGTCCCGGGGGCGTCCGAGAGTTGTCCTGGTGCTGTCACGCTTCGCGGCGGACTGTTCCGCTCGGTGCGCCGCGCGCGCATGGTCTCTTCATGCGAGGGCGACGACAGCGCCGCCGACACTCCTCGCGTCCCAGGTGGAGGTGCACCATGTGTTCACACCGGTCCTCGTGCCCGTCCGCGGACGCCGCCGCCGCGCACATCGTCTCGGCCCATCCCGAGCAGGGCTGGAGCCTGCTGTGCAACGGCGCGATCGTCTTCGACGACAGCGGCGAACTGCTCCCCGACGGCCGTGTGATCGCTCCCCACCGGGTGTTCGCCGACGACCTGACCGTGGCGGCCTGATCCTCGCCGCCCACGGGTGCTACGCCAGCACGGCGAAGCCGTCGAGTTCGACCAGCGCCTGTTCGTCCCACAGCCGCACGGCGCCCACGACGGCCATCGCCGGGTAGTCGCGTCCGGCCAACCGCCGCCAGATACGGCCGAGTTCGGGGGCGCGGGCGCGGTAGTCGGCGAGGTCCGTGGTGTACACGGTGACCCTCGCCAGGTCGGCGGGGGTGCCGCCGGCGGCCTTGAGCGCGGTCAGCAGGTTGGTGAGCGCCCGCTCGAACTGCTCGGGCAGGTCCGCGCCGACGACCGTGCCGCCCGGGTCCAGCGCGGTCTGGCCGGCCAGGAAGACCAGGCGCGACCCGGTGGCGACGACGGCGTGCGAGAAGCCGGTCGGCGGGGACAGTTCGGGCGGGTTGACGCGCTCGGCGGTCACTGCACCTCCAGTTGGGCGTACAACTCCTTGGCGATGATGCCTCGTTGGACCTCGCTCGCGCCCTCGTAGACGCGCGGGGCGCGCACCTCGCGGTAGAGGTGCTCCAGCAGGTGGCCGCGTTCCAGCGCCCGTGCGCCGTGCAGCTGGACGGCCGTGTCGACGACGTACTGGGCGGTCTCGGTGGCGAGCAGTTTCGCCATGGCGGCACGCCGGGGGATGTCCGGGGCGCCTTCGTCGTACGCCGTCGCCGCCGCGTACACCATCAGGCGGGCCGCCTCCGTGCGCAGCGCCATCTCGGCGACCTGGTGGGCGACGGTCTGAAGGTCCCTCAGTTTGCCGCCGAAGGCGTCCCGTCGGGCCGTGTGCAGCACGGTCGCGTCCAGGGCGGCCTGGGCCATGCCGACGGCGAAGGCGCCGACGCTGGGCCGGAACAGGTTGAGGGTGCCCATGGCGACCCGGAAGCCGCGGTCGGTCCCGCCGAGCACGTCGTCCGCGGTGACGGGTACGGCGTCGAAGCCGAGGGCGCCGATGGCGTGCGGGGAGAGCATGTCCAGGGCGGTGCCGGTGAGGCCGGGGCGGTCGGCGGGGACGAGGAACGCGGTCACGCCGCGGGCACCCGCGCCGGGGGTGGTGCGGGCGAAGACGGTGTAGAAGTCGGCTTCGGGGGCGTTGGAGATCCAGCACTTCTCGCCGGTGAGCCGCCAGCCGGAGGAACCGTCGGGCTCGGCGGTAAGCGCGCCACCGCCCCGCGCGTCACCGTCCCGCACGGCACCGGTCCTCGCGCCGCCGCCCCGCGCATCACCGCCCCGCGCGCCGCCGTCCCCCGCGTGACCGTGCCGCGCGCCACCGTCCCCCGCGTGACCGTGCCGCGCGCCACCGTCCCGCACGGCACCGCCCCGCACGCCGTCGCCCCGCGCGGCACCGTCGGAGGCGGCCGTCGCGCCTGCCCCCGCGGGTTCCGTCGGCCGGGGCGACGCCGTCGCGCCCGCCCCGACCCGCTCCGCCCGCAGGGCCGTCGCCACCGCGGCCGTCGCCACCGCGGCCGTCCCGACCGGTTCCGCCCGCAAGGCCAGCGCCGCCGCGTCCGAGCCCGCGCCGGGCTCGCTCAGCGCGAACGCGGCCACCGCGCTGCCGTCGGCCACCCGGGGCAGCCAGCGCTCGCGCTGGGCGGGGGTGCCGTGGGCGTGCACCGGGTGGGCGCCCAGGCCCTGGAGGGCGAGGGCCGTCTCGGCCTCGGTGCAGGCGTACGCCAGGGACTCCCGCAGCAGACAGAGGTCGAGCGCGCCGGCGGTGAACAGGCGGGCCAGCAGGCCAAGTCGGCCGAGCTCCGCGACGAGCGGCCGGTTGACGCGCCCCGGCTCACCCCGGTCGGCGATCGGACGCAGCCGTTCGGCGGCCAGGGCGCGCAGTTCGGCACATCGGACGGTATGTTCCGGTTCGAGCGCGAATGCGGGCATCGCCGGTCCTCTCTCCTGACCTGTACGGCCACTCCCACCCCCGACGGTATCGCGTACCGTTGACTGTCGTCACCAAGGCGATACGCTCCTTGCGCGAGCCCAAACGACGCCCACGACGGCAAGGGGGCGAACCGCCCATGGCCGGCCCGATCCACTCCGCGCACGTCGACACCTTCGCGCGCGACCATCTCCCGCCGCCCGAGCAGTGGCCCGAACTCCGCTTCGACCTGCCGGAGCTGTGCTACCCCGAACGGCTGAACTGCGCCGCCGAGCTCCTGGACCACGCCGACCCCGGCCGTCCGGTGTTCCGCACCCCCACCGCCGGGACCTGGACCTACGGGGAGCTGCGCACCCGGGTGGACCGGCTCGCCCATCTGCTCACCGGTGACCTCGGCGTCGTCCCCGGCAACCGCGTCCTGCTGCGCGGCCCCACCACGCCGTGGCTGGCCGCCTGCTGGCTGGCGGTGCTGAAGGCGGGCGCGGTCGCCGTCACGGTGCTGGCACAGCAACGCCCGCACGAGCTGCGCACGATGTGCGAGATCGCGCAGGTCCGGCACGCGCTGTGCGACATCCGGGCCGTCGACGACCTGGCCAAGGCGGAGGTGCCGGGCCTGCGGATCACGACGTACGGCGGTGACGGGCTCGACGACCTGCTCAACCGCCCGGCGCCCGGCACCCCGTACCGGGCCGTGGACACGGCGGCCGACGACGTCGCGCTGATCGCCTTCACCTCCGGCACCACCGGCCGCCCCAAGGGCTGCATGCACTTCCACCGGGACGTCCTGGCCATCGCGGACACCTTCTCCCGGCAGATCCTCCAGCCGCGGCCGGAGGACGTCTTCGCGGGCAGTCCCCCGCTCGGCTTCACCTTCGGGCTGGGCGGTCTCGTGGTCTTCCCGATGCGGGCCGGCGCCAGCACCCTGCTGCTCGAACAGGCCGCCCCCCGGCAGCTGTTGCCCGCGATCGCCGAGCACCGGGTCTCCGTGCTGTTCACCGCGCCGACCGCGTACCGCGCGATGCTCGCCGAGCTGGACGGGCACGACGTGTCGTCGCTGCGCCGCTGTGTCTCCGCGGGCGAGAACCTGCCCGCGGCCACCTGGCGGGCCTGGCACGAGCGGACCGGCCTGCGGGTCATCAACGGCATCGGCGCCACCGAGCTGCTGCACATCTTCATCTCGGCCGCGGACGAGCACATCCGGCCCGGCACGACCGGGGTGCCGGTGCCGGGCTGGCACGCGCGCGTGCAGGACGAGAGCGGGAACCCGGTGCCCGACGGGGAGCCCGGGTTGCTGGCGGTGCGCGGTCCGGTCGGCTGCCGCTACCTCGCCGACCCGCGGCAGCGGGAGTACGTGCGCGACGGCTGGAACATCACCGGCGACACCTATGTCCGCGACCCCGACGGCTACTTCCGCTATGTCGCCCGCGCCGACGACATGATCATCTCGGCCGGGTACAACATCGCGGGCCCGGAGGTCGAGGACGCGCTGCTGCGCCATCCGGACGTCGTCGAGGCCGCGGTGGTCGGGCGGCCCCACGAGGCGCGCGGACAGGTCGTGGTGGCGTACGCCGTGCTGCGGGAGGGCGCACGGGCGGACGCGGAGGCGCTGCGCGTCTTCGTCAGGGAGGAACTGGCCCCGTACAAGTGTCCGCGCGAGATCGTCCTTCTGGACGCGCTGCCGCGCACGGCGACCGGCAAGCTCCAGCGCTTCCGCCTGCGCACCGAGGGTGACCAGCAGTGATGCGCCCGATGGTGCCCCGTGACGGTCTCGACGACCTAAGATGATCAACGTGTCCGAGCAGCACGCCCCCCGGTCCCTCATCGTCACGCTCTACGGCGCGTACGGCCGCTTCATGCCCGGCCCGATGCCCGTCGCCGAGCTGATCAGACTGCTGGCCGCGGTCGGCGTGGACGCGCCCTCCGTGCGGTCGTCGGTGTCCCGGCTCAAGCGGCGCGGTCTGCTGCTGCCGGCCCGTACGGAGCAGGGCGCGGCCGGGTACGAGCTGTCCCCGGAGGCCCGGCAGATGCTGGAGGACGGCGACCGCCGGATCTACGCCACGGCCCCGCCTGCCGACGAGGGCTGGGTGCTGGCCGTGTTCTCCGTGCCGGAGTCGGAGCGGCAGAAGCGGCACGTCCTGCGCTCCCGGCTGGCCGGTCTCGGCTTCGGCACCGCCGCGCCGGGCGTGTGGATCGCCCCGGCCCGGCTGCACGAGGAGGCCCGGCACACGCTCCGGCGGCTGCACCTCGATCCGTACGTCGACTTCTTCCGCGGTGAGCACCTGGGCTTCGCGCCCACCGTCGAGGCGGTCTCCCGCTGGTGGGACCTGGCGGCGATCGCCAAGGAGCACGAGGAGTACCTCGACCGGCACGCGCGCGTGCTGCACGACTGGGAGCGACGGGCGGAGGCCTCGCCCGAGGCGGCCTACCGCGACTATCTGCTCGCCCTGGACTCCTGGCGCCGGCTGCCCTACACCGACCCCGGACTGCCCGTGCGGCTGCTTCCCGCGGACTGGCCGGGCGAGCGCTCGGCGGCGGTGTTCCGGGAGCTGCACGCTCGACTGCGGGACACGGGCGCGGAGTTCGTGGGCCTGTGACCGGCCGGGGGCCGCGGACCGCCACGGGGAGGTCCGCGGCGACGACGGGCTCCCCCGCCGCCCGGCGTTCGTTCCGTACGTCCTCAAGTACCTAGCGACAGACGGGGCTTGGGAGCGTCCGTGCGTCCGGTCCGCGGGGGCCGACTGCCCGCGCGGTAGGGGTCGGGCCAGGCGACGCCCGGACCCTCGTACCCCTGCTCGGCGGCGGCGTGCAACGTCCAGTGCGGATCGTAGAGATGCGGGCGGGCCAGCGCGACGAGGTCCGTACGCCCGGCCAGGATCAGGGAGTTGGCGTCGTCCCAGGAGGAGATCGCGCCGACCGCGATCACCGGGATGCCGACCTCGTGCCGGATCCGGTCGGCGAACGGCGTCTGGTACGACCGCCCGAAGTCCGGCTCCTCCTCGGCCACCACCTGGCCGGTCGACACGTCGATCGCGTCGGCGCCGTGCGCGGCGAAGGCGCGGGCGATCTCGACCGCGTCCTCGGCCGTGGTGCCGCCCTCGGCCCAGTCGGTGGCCGAGATGCGTACGGTCATGGGCCGTTCCTCGGGCCACACCCCGCGTACGGCGTCGAAGACCTCCAGGGGGAACCGCAGCCGTTTCGCGAGCGAGCCGCCGTAGGCGTCGGTGCGCAGGTTGGCCAGTGGGGAAAGGAACCCCGAGAGCAGATAGCCGTGGGCGCAGTGCAGTTCGAGCAGGTCGAAGCCGGCCCGGGCGGCACGCCAGGTGGCGGCCGTGAACTGCTCGCGGATGTCGGTGAGTTGCGCGCGGGAGAGCTGGCGCGGGGTCTGGCCGTCCGGCCGGTACGGCAGCGGCGAGGCCGCCACGATCGGCCAGTTCCCCTCGGGCAGCGGCTGGTCGATGCCCTCCCACATCAGCCGGGTGGAGCCCTTGCGACCGCTGTGGCCGAGCTGCACCCCGATGGCGGCGCCCGGCGAGCGCGTGTGCACGAAGTCGGTGATCCGCCGCCAGGCCTCGGTCTGCCGGCCGGTGTAGAGGCCGGTGCAGCCGGGGGTGATCCGGCCCGTCTCGCTCACGCACACCATCTCGGTCATCACCAGGCCCGCTCCGCCCAGCGCCCGGGCGCCCAGGTGGACCAGGTGGAAGTCGCCCGGTACGCCGTCGACCGCCGAGTACATGTCCATGGGGGACACGACGACCCGGTTGGGCAGGGTCAGGCCGCGCAGCCGGAAGGGGGTGAACATCGGGGGTGTGCCGGGCGGGCAGCCGAACTCGCGCTCCACGGAATCGGTGAAGTGGGCGTCGCGCAGCCGCAGGTTGTCGTGGGTGACGCGGCGGCTGCGGGTGAGCAGGTTGAAGGCGAACTGGCGCGGCCGCTGGCCGAGGTACAGGCCGACGTTCTCGAACCACTCCAGGCTGGCGCGAGCGGCACGCTGGGTGGAGGCGACGACGGGCTTGCGCTCCTGCTCGTAGGCGGCGAGGGCCGCTGCCGTCGTGTCCTGTTCGGTCAGGCAGGCCGCCAGGGCCAGGGCGTCCTCGACGGCCAGTTTGGTGCCGGAGCCGATGGAGAAGTGGGCGGTGTGGGCGGCGTCGCCGAGGAGGACGACGTTGCCGTGCGACCAGCGCTCGTTGACCACCGTACGGAAGGCGGTCCACAGGGAGTTGCGCGAGCGCAGCGGCCGGCCGCCGAGTGCTTCGGAGAAGATCTTGGCGCAGCGCTCGACCGACTCGCCCTCGTCGAGTTCGCCGAACCCGGCCGCCCGCCACACCTCTTCGCGCATCTCCACGATGACCGTCGAGGCGTCGGGCGAGTAGGGGTAGCCGTGCAGCTGCATCACGCCGTGCTCGGTCTCGGCGACCTCGAAGCGGAAGGCGTCGAAGGCGAAGTCCGCGGCGAGCCAGATGTAACGGCAGCGGTGGCCGGTCAGGCTGGGCCGGAAGACGTCGGCGTAGGCCTCGCGGGTGGTGCTGTGCACGCCGTCGGCGGCGACGACGAGGTCGTACGTCCGCGCCAGCCGGTCCGGGTGCGGCGCCTCGGTGCGAAAGCGCAGTTCCACGCCGAGCGAGCGGCACCGCTCGTGCAGGATCTCCAGCAGCCGGCGCCGGCCCAGTGCGGCGAAGCCGTGGCCGCCCGAGCGGTGGCGCACGCCCCGGTGCACGATGTCGATGTCGTCCCAGCGTACGAACTCGGCCTTGAGCGCCTCGTGGACCACCGGGTCCGCGTGCTCGATGCCGCCGAGCGTCTCGTCGGACAGTACGACCCCGAAGCCGAAGGTGTCGTCGGGGGCGTTGCGCTCCCACACGGTGATCTCCCGGGTGGGGTCGAGGCGTTTGAGCAGGGCCGCCGTGTACAGGCCGCCGGGCCCGCCGCCGACGACGGCGACCTTGCGGACCGGCCCGGTCGCCCCGCCCCTCGCCTCGGCGGTCTCCCTTCCGGTGGCCCCGCGGGGCGTCCCGTCGGCCGTCTCGCGCGTCATCGCGGTGCTCACCTGCCGCGCCACTTCGGCGCGCGCTTCTCGGTGAAGGCCGCGTGGAACTCGGCGTAGTCCTCGCCGTTCATCAGCAGGGCCTGGGTCGAGGCGTCCAGCTCCACCGCCGCCGCCAGCGGCATGTCCAGTTCCGCGGTGAGCAGTGCCTTCGTCTGGGCGTGGGCGAGGGCGGGGCCGTCGGCCAGCCGACGGGCCAGCGCTTGGGCGGCCTCGTCCGTGCGGCCCTCCTCGGTCAGCTCGCTGACCAGACCGATCCGCTCGGCCTCGGGTGCGCGCACCGGCTCGCCCAGCATCAGCAGCCGGGTCGCGTGTCCGAGGCCGACGATCCTGGGCAGCAGATAGGCCGCGCCCATGTCGCCGCCGGACAGGCCGACACGGGTGAAGAGGAAGGCGAAGCGGGCGGAGGGGTCGGCGACCCGGAAGTCCGCGGCGAGCGCGAGCACCGCTCCCGCCCCGGCCGCCACCCCGTGCACCGCCGCGATCACCGGGAACGGGCACTCCCGTACGGCCCGGACGACCTGCCCGGTCATCCGGTTGAAGTCGAGGAGCTGGGCGGTGTCCATCGCCAGGGTGGCGCCGATGATCTCGTCGACGTCGCCGCCGGAGCAGAAGCCGCGCCCCTCGCCGGCCAGCACCAGAGCCCGTACCGACCGCTCCCGGGACAGCTCCGCGAGCAGGTCGCGCAGGTCGGCGTAGGCGCCGAAGGTGAGTGCGTTGAGCTTGTCGGGGCGGGAGAGGGTGACGGTGGCGACGCCGTCGGCGTGCTCGACGCGCAGATGCCGCCAGTCCGGGGTGCGGGTGGCGGAGCCGGTGAAGGGACTCATGGGGCGGCCTCCTCGGGCGGGAGCGCGGGCACTGCCTGTCCGGTCTCTACCTCATGAAGCTATCACCGATATCTGACTGTCGTCACGAGTGCGCGATAGTCCGATGCGGTGTCACCGTGTGACCGGATCCCACCTCATCCGTCGCAACCGTCACGGTGGTCACAGAGAATCAATAGCGCGGTAACAATCGGGGCAGTCGTGGGAGACCGGCCGCCGGTCCGGGTAAGCCGCTCGTTGTCGGGGCACTGGCCCCGGGCGACGCCCGTCGTACGTACCTGACGGAGGGCGCCGTACCATTCCTGAGGATTGAAAGCAGGCCGGCCTGATGTCGATCACGAGGTGGCCTGCGCCATGAACGGACTCGCCTTGCAAGAACGCCCTTCCGCCTCCGCCTCCTGGCGCATCGCGCTGCCGCACACCGCCGCGGCCGTGCCGGTGGCCCGCGCCCTGGTCCGTACGGCGCTGGCCGAGGTGCCGCACGGCGCGGACAGCGACACGGCGGAGCTGCTCACCGCCGAGCTGGTGGCGAACGCCGTGGAGCACACCGCCGGGTCCGCTCCGATAGAGCTGGTCGTGGAGCTGCGGCCGTCCGGCTGCCAGGTCGAGGTGCACGATCCCGACCCGGCGCCGCCGCGGGATCTCACCCGGCCCGGCGTCGCGGCACCGGACCCGTGGCAGGAGCACGGGCGCGGTCTGCTGCTGATCCGCGCCCTGAGCTCGTCCTGCGGTCACCGCCCCACCGACTCCGGCAAGGCGGTCTGGTTCCGGCTGGCTACCGTGCCGCCTCAACGACGTCCGCGGTGACCTCGGCCGCCGGCACGCCGATCGGCACGACCTCCGCGGCCTCCGTGGCCGCGGGGGCCGCCGCGGTCGTGGCCAGCCGGGAGTGCCGGCGGCCGTAGGCGGCGTACACGCCGAGTCCGGCCGCGAGGAACGCGGCGAACTGGAGCCAGGTCGTCCAGCCCGTCTCGTACATCAGGTAGAGGCAGAAGCCGATGCCGAGCAGGGGCGCGACGGGGTAGAGCGGGACCCGGAAGGTGCGCTTGAGGCCCGGCTCGCGGCGGCGCAGCGCGAGGACGGCGAGGTTGACGACGGCCATGACGGCCAGGGTGCCGATGGTGCACAGGTTGACCACCGCGTCCAGCGAGGCGAAGGCCGCCGGGATCGCGAACACGACCGCGATGATCAGGGTGCCGGCCACGGGGGTCGAGGTCCGGGGCGACACCTTCTCGAAGACGCGCGGGACGAGCCCGTCCCGGGACATCGACATCAGGATGCGGCTCTGGCCGTACATCACCGCGAGCACCACCGAGGCGATGGCGACGACCGCGCCGAAGGCGACGACGGCGCCGCCGACCGTGGAGCCGGTGACCTCGTTGACGACGTACGACAGCGCGGCGGGCCGGCCGCCCACCTCGTCGGCGCCGATCGCGCCGATCGCGGCCAGGGCGACCGCGCAGTACAGCAGGGTCACCACGCCCATGCAGACGAGGATCGCCACCGGGATGTCCCGGCGGGGGTTCTTCGCCTCCTCGCCGGCCGTGGTGATCGCGTCGAAGCCGATGTAGGAGAAGAAGGCGGCCGTCGTGCCCGCGCCGATACCGCCGAGACCGGCCGGGGAGAACGGGGTGAGGTTGCCGTCCTTGAAGGCGCTGTAGCCGATGGCGCAGAACGCGAGCAGGATGGCGAGCTTGACCGCGGCCATGGCGGCGGTGGCGCGGGCGCTCTCGCGCACCCCGCGCACCAGCAGCACACAGGCCATCGCGATAACGATCACGGCGGGCAGGTTGACGACCCCGCCGTCGCCCGGCCCGGCGGACAGCGCGGCGGGGAGCTGGTGGCCGAACAGGCTGTTGAGCAGTTCGTTGACGTACTGGCTCCAGCCGACCGCGACGGCCGAGATGGAGATGCCGTACTCCAGCAGCAGGCACCAGCCGACCAGGAAGGCGGTGGTCTCGCCGAGTCCGGCGTAGGCGAAGGAGTACGACGACCCGGAGACCGGGATCGCGCCGCCCAGCTCGGCGAACGACAGCGCGGTGAACACGCAGGTGATCGCGGCGAGCACGAAGGAGACGACGACGGCCGGTCCGGCCTGCGCCACCGAGTCGGAGAGCCCGACGAAGATGCCGGTGCCGACGATCGCGCCCACACCGAAACAGATGAGCTGGAAGAGGCCCATGGTGCGCTTGAGGCCGTGGCCCGCGCGGTCGGCGCCGGATTCGGCGACGAGGAGGGCAGGGGACTTGATGCGAAGCTTGGTCGCGGGAGCGGGCATGCGGGTGGTGCTCGTTTCTGGTGGTGCGGGTGCGACCGCAGGGGTGCCCCCCACCCGGCCGGACCGGGAGTTCGGGGGAGGTCGCGCGACGGCCACGGAAGGGGTCATTCCGGGCCGCCGGTCAGAATAGGGGCAGATGAACCGGGGAGCGATGACGGGCGCCACAGGCCCTGGGACAGGTCCTAGCGGGCGAGAGTCGCGACCAGGATCGCCTTGATGGTGTGCAGCCGGTTCTCGGCCTCGTCGAAGACGACCGAGTGCTCCGACTCGAAGACCTCGTCGCTCACCTCCAGGTACTCCAGGCCGTGCCGCTCGTGGATGTCGCGCCCGACCTGGGTGCCCAGGTCGTGGAACGCGGGCAGGCAGTGCAGGAACCTCACGCCGGGGTTGCCGGTGGCGCGCAGCACGTCCATCGTCACGGCGTACGGGGCGAGGGCCTCGATCCGCTCGTCCCAGACCTCCTTGGGCTCGCCCATGGAGACCCACACGTCGGTGGCGACGAAGTCGGCGCCCGCGACGCCCTCCGGGACGTCCTCGGTGAGGGTGACCCGGGCACCGCTGGCGTCGGCCAGCTCGCGGGCCCGGTCGACGATCTCCTGGGCGGGCCAGTACGCCTTCGGCGCGACGATCCGTACGTCCATGCCGAGCAGGGCGCCGGTGATCAGATAGGAGTTGCCCATGTTGAAGCGGGCGTCGCCGAGGTAGGCGAAGGCGATCTCCGTCAGGGGCTTGCTGCTGTGCTCCGTCATGGTCAGCACATCGGCGAGCATCTGGGTGGGGTGCCAGTCGTCGGTGAGGCCGTTGTAGACGGGCACGCCGGCGTACCGCGCCAGTTCCTCGACACCGGCCTGGCTGTCGCCGCGGTACTGGATCGCGTCGAACATGCGGCCGAGGACGCGCGCGGTGTCCCGAACGGACTCCTTGTGGCCCATCTGCGAGCCGGACGGGTCGAGGTAGGTCGTCGAGGCGCCCTGGTCGGCGGCCGCGACCTCGAACGCGCAGCGGGTGCGCGTCGAGGTCTTCGCGAAGATCAGCGCGATGTTCCGGCCCTGGAGGTACCGCGTCTCGGCCCCGGCCTTCTTGGCGGCCTTCAGCTCGGCGGACAGCTCGATCAGACCGCGGAACTCGTCCTCGGTGAAGTCCAGCTCCTTGAGGAAGTGGCGGCCGGCGAGGGCGGTCGGGACTGTCGCCATGGGGGCGCTCCAACGGGTGCGGGGGCAGGGACAGGGACGGATGGAATTCTATACGAAATTCAGCATTTCTATACACGCCTTGTCCCGCACCCCGGTCCGCCCCCGTCCTGCCCCCTCCCGCGCCCCCCTCCCGCGCCCCCTTCCCACGCCTCCCCTATACGGCGTCCCGCTCCACCGGGCAGCTCATGCAGCGCGGCCCGCCCCTGCCCCGCCCCAGCTCGCTGCCCGGGATCTCGATCACCTCGATCCCCTGTTTGCGCAGATGGGTGTTGGTGGTGGCGTTGCGCTCGTAGGCGACGACCACACCCGGCTCGACCGCGAGGACGTTGCAGCCGTCGTCCCACTGCTCGCGTTCGGCGGCATGCACGTCCTGGGTGGCGGTCAGCACCCGGATCTCGCTCAGCCCGAGGGCGGCGGCGATCGCGCGGTGCATGTGCTCGGGCGGATGGTCGGTGACCTTCACCTCCTTCTCGCCGGAGCCCGGTTCGATGGTGTACGAGCGGAGCATGCCGAGTCCGGCGTACTGGGTGAAGGTGTCGCCGTCGACCATGGTCATCACGGTGTCGAGATGCATGAAGGCGCGCCGCTTCGGCAGGTCGAGCGCCACGATCGTGCGGGCGGAGCCGGCGGCGAACAGCTTGTGCGCGAGCATCTCCACGGCCTGGGGCGTGGTGCGCTCGCTCATGCCGATGAGCACGGCACCGTTGCCGATCACCAGGACGTCCCCGCCCTCGATGGTGGAGGGATAGTCGGCCTGCCCCTCGGACCAGAGATGGAACCCCTCGTCACGGAAGAGCGGGTGGTGCCGGTAGATCGCCTCGAAGTGGACGGTCTCGCGCTGCCGGGCCGGCCAGCGCATGGCGTTGATGGAGACGCCGTCGTAGATCCAGGCGGAGGTGTCCCGGGTGAACAGGTGGTTGGGCAGCGGACCGAGCAGGAAGTCGTCCAGCTCCATGGCGTGGAAGCGCACGGAGGCCGGCTCCTGGTGCGCCTGGAGGAACTCCCGCTTGGTCGCCCCGCCGACGAGGGCCTCGGCCAGCTCGCGGGCGGGCAGGGTCGCGTAGGCGGCGCGCAGGTGGTCGGTGGCGAGCGGGCCGTACTCCTTCTCGTCGAAGACGCGGTCCAGGACCAGCTCCCGGGCCTGCGGGATCGCCAGGGTCTCGGCGAGCAGGTCACCGAAGAGATGGACGACGACCCCGCGGTCGCGCAGCACGTCCGCGAACCCGTCGTGCTCGGCGCGCGCCCGGCGCACCCACAGCACGTCGTCGAAGAGGAGGGCGTCCTTGTTGCTGGGGGTGAGCCTCTTGAGCTCTAGATCCGGCCGGTGCAGGATGACGCGGCGCAGCCGTCCGGTCTCGGAGTCGACATGGAATCCCATGCCTCCATCCTGACCATCGCGGGCCGCCCTGACCCTCCCCTCCCAGAATTCCCCTCCCCTTCTTCTCGTCCCCTTGACGATAAACAGCCTCTCCGTTATCGTCTCGATGACGAGAAAACGGGAGGGGATCGACCATGGCCGACATCACCCGGCGCCTGGGCTGGCGCCATCTGCGCGGCGCGCCGACGGCGCACATCCGGTACCACCGCTCGGGCAAGCCCGTGCACGACGGCCCTGGACTCAGCTTCTGGTTCCGCCCGCTGACGGCCGCGATATCCGAGATCCCGGTCGACGACCGGGAACTGGCCATGACGTTCCACGCCCGCACCTCCGACTTCCAGGACGTCGCGGTCCAGGCGACCGTCACCTACCGGATCGGCGACCCGGCCGTCGCGGCCGCCCGCCTGGACTTCTCGATCGACCCGGACACCGGCGGGTGGCGGGGTGCCCCGCTGGAGCAGCTCGGCACGCTGCTGACCGAGACGGCCCAGCAGCACGCACTGGACGTACTGGCCCGTACGCCGCTGTCGTCGGCGCTGGTCGACGGGGTGGCGGCGGTGCGCGAGCGGATCGCGGCGGGGCTGGGGGCCGAGCCGCGGCTGCCCGCCACCGGCATCGAGGTGGTGGCCGTCCGGGTGATGGCACTGCGCCCGGAGCCGGAGGTGGAGCGGGCGCTGCGCACCCCGGCCCGCGAGCAGATCCAGCAGGAGGCCGACCGGGCGACCTACGAGCGGCGGGCCGTGGCCGTCGAACGCGAGCGGACCATCGCCGAGAACGAGCTGGCCAGCCAGATCGAACTCGCCCGCCGCGAGGAGCAGTTGGTCGACCAGCGCGGCACGAACGCGCGGCGCGAGGCGGAGGAGCACGCGGCCGCCGACGCGGTACGGGCCGGCGCGGAGGCGGCCCGTGCGGTCCGCCTGGCGGAGGCCGAGGCGGCCCGCACGGTCAAGCTCGCGGAAGCCGAGGCGACCCGTGCGGTACGGCTGGCCCGCGCCGAGGCCGAGGGCGCGCGCGAGGTCGGCGAGGCACGGGCGCAGGCCCAGGCGGCCTGGCTGCGGGTGCACGCCGAGGTGGACGTGGCCACGCTGCACGCGCTCACCGGGACGCGGCTGGCCGAGAACCTGCCGCGCATCGACAGCGTGACGGTGTCGCCGGACGTGCTGACGGGCCTGCTCGCCCGGCTCGGTTCGCAGGACCGGGAGTGAGCCTCGCCCCGCGCGCGGTGATCGTCCACCGCACCACGGAGTACGAGGAGTTGGTGGCCCGGCACGGCACGCACGGCCAGGCCGCCTTCTTCCTCGCCTCCCGCGGCCGTGACATCGAGGAGGTCGCCGAACGGCACCGCCGGACCCGGCGGGCCCTGGCCGAGGTCGCCGCGGCCGTACCGCTGACCTGGCGTCAGGCCCGGGTGGAGCGCGCCGACCTGGACCGCTTCCTGTTCGCGGCCGAGGACGTCGTCGTGGTGGTCGGGCAGGACGGGCTGGTGGCGAACGTCGCCAAGTACCTGGCCGGGCAGCCCGTGGTGGGCGTCGACACCGACCCCGGACGCAATCCGGGCGTGCTCGTACGGCACCGGGCGCGGGACACCGCCGCGCTGCTGCCGGCCGCCCTCGCCCGGGGCACCGGTTCCGGCACCGAGGAACTCACCATGGTCGAGGCCGTCGCGGACGACACCCAGCGGCTGGTGGCCCTGAACGAGATCTACCTGGGTGCGCCCGGTCACCAGACCGCCCGCTACCGTCTGGGGCTCGACGGCGAAAGGGGTGCCGTCGAGGCCCAGGCCTCCTCCGGTGTGCTGGTGGGGACCGGGACGGGGGCGACCGGCTGGCTCCGGTCGGTGTGGCAGGAGCGCGGGGCGGACCTGCGGCTGCCCGGCCGTACGGAGGAACGCCTGCTGTGGTTCGTCCGCGAGGCCTGGCCCTCGCCCGCCACCGGCACCTCGCTGATCGCGGGCGAGCTCACGGCCGACGGCCGACTGCGGATCACCGTCGAATCGGAGCGCCTCATCGCCTTCGGCGACGGCATGGAGACGGACTCGCTGGAACTGACCTGGGGACAGTCGGTGCGGGTGGGGGTGTGCGGGGAGCGGCTGCGGCTGGTGGGGTGAGCCGGAGCCACCCGGCGGGTGAGGCTCACCCGCCGGGCGTTCGGCCCCCACCCGCCACGACCGCGGCAGCACGGCTCACAGCCGCGGGTCCACCGGCTCCGACTCCAGGGCCAGCACTCCGAACACCGCCTCGTGCACCCGCCACAGCGGCTCGCCCTCCGCCAGCCGGTCCAGGGCCTCCAGACCGAGCGCGTACTCGCGGATCGCGAGGGAGCGCTTGTGGTTCAGGAACCGCCCGCGCAGCCGGGTCAGGTTGTCGGGGCGCGTGTACTCCGGACCGTAGATGATCCGCAGGTACTCGCGTCCCCGGCACTTGATGCCGGGCTGCGCCAGACGTCCCTCGCCGGTGCGCACCACCGCGCCGAGCGGCTTGACGACCATGCCCTCGCCGCCGCGGCCCGTCATCTCCAGCCACCAGTCGACACCGGCCCGTACCGACTCCGGGTCCCCGGTGTCGACGTACAGGCGCCGCGTGGTGCGCAGCAGTCCGGTGCCGTCGTGCTCGACGAGCCGGTCGAGCAGGGCGAGCTGTTCGTCGTGCGGGAGCGCGGCGAGGCTGCGGCCCTGGACGGCCAGGATCTGGAACGGCGCCAGCCGCACGCCGTCGAGACCGTCCGTGGTCCAGCAGTAGCGCCGGTAGGCGTCGGTGAACGCGGCGGCGTCCGCGGCCCGTTCACGCTGGCGGGCCAGCAGGCCGGTGACGTCGACGCCCCGGGCGGCCGCGCCCTCCAGCGCGGCCAGCGCACCCGGGAACACCGCCCCGGAGGCGGCGCCCACCGCCGCGTACTGGCTGCGCAGCAGTCCCTGCGCCTTCAGCGACCACGGCATCAGCTCGGCGTCGAGCAGCAGCCAGTCGGTGTCGAGCTCCGCCCACAGCCCGGCCGCGTCGACCGCCGACCGCAGCCGGCCGAGGACCGCCTCGGTGACCGAGGGGTCGTCGAAGAACGGGCGGCCGGTACGGGTGTACAGGGAGCCGGTCGGACCCGCCCCGACGCCGAAGCGCTTCTGTGCCGTCCCCGCGTCCCGGCAGACCAGGGCCACCGCCCGCGAGCCCATGTGCTTCTCCTCGCACACGACCCGCTCGACACCGTCCTCGCGGTACTGCGTGAACGCCTCGACGGGGTGCTCCAGATAGCCCTCGACGTGCGAGGTGGCCGTCGGCGCCATGGTCGGCGGGAGGTACGGCAGCAGCCGCGGGTCCACCGCGAAGCGGCTCATGACCTCCAGGGCGGCGGCCGCGTTCTCCTCGCGGACCGCCACCCGGCCGGCGTACCGGGTCTCGACCGCCCGGCGGCCGTGCACGTCCGCCAGGTCCAGCGGGCGTCCGTCGTGACCGCCCGGCGCCTCGCTGCGCAGCGGCTTCGTCGGCTCGTACCAGACCTGTTCGGCCGGTACGTCGACCAGTTCGCGCTCCGGCCAGCGCAGCGCGGTGAGCTTGCCGCCGAAGACGGCGCCGGTGTCCAGGCAGATGGTGTTGTTCAGCCAGGTGGCCGTCGGGACGGGCGTGTGGCCGTAGACCACGGCCGCCCGGCCCCGGTAGTCCTCGGCCCACGGGTAGCGCACCGGCAGGCCGAACTCGTCGGTCTCGCCGGTGGTGTCGCCGTACAGCGCGTGCGAGCGGACCCGGCCGGAGGTGCGGCCGTGGTACTTCTCCGGCAGACCGGCGTGGCAGACGACCAGCCGGCCGCCGTCGAGGACGTAGTGGCTGACGAGCCCGTCGATGAACTCGCGTACCTGCTGCTTGAACTCCTCGCTCTCGCCCGCCATCTGGTCGATCGTCTCGGCCAGGCCGTGGGTGTGCTGGACGTTGCGGCCCTTGAGGTACCGCCCGTACTTGTTCTCGTGGTTGCCGGGCACGCACAGGGCGTTGCCGGAGCCGACCATGGACATCACCCGGCGCAGCACACCGGGGCTGTCCGGGCCGCGGTCGACGAGGTCGCCGACGAACACCGCCGTACGGCCGTCCGGGTGCACGCCGTCGACATAGCCCAGCCGGGTCAGCAGGGACTCCAGTTCGGCCGAGCAGCCGTGGATGTCCCCGACGATGTCGAAGGGACCGGTGAGGTGGGTGAGGTCGTTGAACCGCTTCTCGGTGACGACGGCGGCGTGGTCGATCTCCTCCACCCCGCGCAGCACATGCACCTTGCGGAACCCCTCGCGCTCCAGGTGGCGCAGCGAGCGGCGCAGTTCGCGGATGTGGCGCTGGACCACCCGGCGCGGCATGTCCGCCCGGTCGGTGCGGGCCGCGTTGCGCTGGGCGCACACCTCCTCCGGGACGTCCAGCACGATGGCGATGGGCAGCACGTCGTACTTCCGGGCGAGGTCGATCAGCTGACGCCGGGAGTCCTGCTGCACGTTGGTGGCGTCGACGACCGTGCGCCGGCCCGCCGCGAGCCGCTTGCCCGCGATGTAGTGCAGGACGTCGAAGGCGTCCCGGCTGGCGCTCTGGTCGTTCTCGTCGTCGCTGACCAGGCCGCGGCAGAAGTCGGAGGAGAGGACCTCGGTGGGCTTGAAGTGGCGTCGGGCGAAGGTGGACTTGCCCGAGCCGGAGGCACCGATCAGGACCACGAGGGAGAGGTCGGTGACGGGCAGGGTGCGCCCCTGTCGGATCTCGGTCATGCCGCCTTCGCCTCCTTCTTGTCGGTGTCCCGCATCCGGAACACGGCCATCTGGGTCGGCGGCCCCACCTCGGGGTCGTCCGGTCCGACCGGCCTGAACTCCACTTCGTAGCCGTGCCGTTCGGCCACGGCGTGCGCCCAGGAGCGGAACTCCTCGCGCGTCCACTCGAAGCGGTGGTCGCCGTGCCGGACGTGTCCGGCCGGAAGGGTCTCCCAGCGGACGTTGTACTCGACGTTCGGGGTGGTCACGAGGACCGTGCGCGGACGCGCCGCGCCGAACACCGCGTATTCCAGGGCGGGCAGCCGGGGCAGGTCGAGGTGCTCGATCACCTCGCTCAGCACGGCGGCGTCGTACCCCTTGAGCCGGTTGTCGGTGTAGGCGAGCGAGCCCTGGAGGAGCTGGACGCGCGCGGCCTGCCGCTCGCCCATCCGGTCCAGCTTCAGCCGCCGGGCGGCGATGGTCAGCGCCCGCACCGAGACGTCCACGCCCACGATCTGCGTGAACCGCGGGTCCTTCAGCAGCGCCTGCACCAACTGGCCCTGTCCGCAGCCGAGGTCGAGGACCCGGGCCGCACCGGACTCGGTCAGCGCGGCGACGATCGCGTCGCGGCGCTGCACGGCCAGCGGGGTCGGCTTCTCCTCCGTCTCGGCCTCGGCCGCCACGGCGTTGTCGATCTCCTCGACCGCGCTGTCGTCGGCCTCCGCGAGCCGCACCAGCTCCAGCCGCTCCATCGCCTCGCGGGTCAGCGACCAGCGACGCGACAGATACCGGCTGGTGATCAGCTTCTGCTCGGGGTGGTCGGGCAGCCAGCCCTCTCCGACCCGCAGCAGCTTGTCGACCTCGTCGGGGGCGACCCAGTAGTGCTTGGCGTCGTCCAGGACGGGCAGCAGGACGTAGAGGTGGCGCAGGGCCTCGGCGAGGGTCAGCGTCTGCGAGGCGAGGACCAAGTGCACGTACCGCGAGTCACCCCACTCCGGGAACTCGCTGTCCAGGGCCACCGGCTCGGCGGTCACCGTCCAGCCGAGCGGCTCGAAAAGGCGTCCGACCAGGCCGGGGCCGCCGCGGGCGGGCAGCGCGGGCACCTCGATGCGCAGCGGCAGGGGCTGCCCGGCCCGCTCCGGGAGGGCGGTGCACACCCCGCGCATCGCGCTGGAGAACACCGCGCTCAGCGCGACCGCGAGCAGCGAGGAGGCCGCGTACGGGCGGTCGTTGACGTACTGCGCGAGCGCCGCGTCGGGTGCGCCGCCCCGCCCCTTGCCCTTGCCGCGCCGCACCAGCGCCACCGTATCGACCTCCAGCAGCAGCGCAGCCGTGCAGCGCTCGTCGTCCGCCTCGGGGTAGAGGACGTGCGCGGTGCCGTAGGACGTCGAGAACGCCTGCGATTTCCCCGGATGCTTGTGCAGCAGGAATCCGAGGTCGGTCGCGGGGCGCTCCTTGGTGCCGGTGGTGCTGATCGTCAGGAACATATGGTCGAGTCTCCCGGGCGAAACGGCTCGCGACCACCGGTTTTCCCACGCGTTTGGGCACCGGGGGGTGGCGCGTGGCGCCGGGCGGCGGCGAGTACGTGGCGACCGGCGTCCGCGGCCCGCGTCCGCAAGTACGTGGCGACAGGCGGCCGCGCGTACGTGGCGCCCGACGGCGGTGAGCGTGTGGCGCCCGGCGACGGCGAGCGTGTGGCGCCCGGCGACGGCGAGCGTGTGGCGCCGGGCGGCGGAGTCCACCGGGCCCGAGCCGTCGGGGGACGGCGTCCACGAGCCGTCCCCCGCCGGCCGCGCACACCCCACTACGACAACTGTGACTGCACCTGGGACGAGATCAGCTCCAGGTGATCCAGGTCGTCGAGGTCCAGCATCTGGAGGTACATCCGCCGGGATCCGATCTCCGCGTAGCGGCCGATCCGGTCGACGACCTCGGCCGGCGAGCCCGCCAGACCGTTGGCCTTGAGCTCGTCGACCTCGCGGCCCATCGCGGCGGCGCGCCGGGCGACCTCCTGGTTGTCCCTGCCGACGCAGACCACGAGGGCGTTGGAGCAGACGAGGTCGTCGGCCGACCGGCCGGCTTGCGCCGCGGCGGCCCGCACCCGGCCGAACTGCCGCTCGCTGTCCTCCCGGCGCTACCCGAGGAGATCGACAAGTCGATGCACCGGATTCACCTCACAAGCATCGATGTCAGTGGTCCCGCATAGGCTCCTCCTGCCCGTCAGGCATGATCGGATGTCGGCTTGCCGAGACGGACGCACCCCGTCCTGCTTCCGACAGTGAGGGTCCGCACGCCATGACCGACTATCTGCGAGCCGTGCTCGACATGATCGGCCCGCCCGAGAACCGCTACGCCGATCCGGCCGCCTGGGCCCGCCTGGAGACCGAACTCGGCACGGAACTTCCCACGGACTACAAGACCGTCGTCGACGCGTACGCGCCGATCCAGATCAACGAACACCTGTATCTGTCGCATCCGGCCACCTCTCGGTGGAACCTTTCGGAGTCGATACGCGACACCTCCCGGGCGTATGCCCAGAGCCGGTGGAAACGGGACTGGACGAACGATCCCGAGTCCGACCCCCGTCAGATCTGCGGACTGCAGGACCTCGCTTTCGGCACCCCACAAGGCCTGATTCCACTGGCTTCCACGGACCGGGGAGAAACCATCTTCCTGGCACCCCAGGTCCATGGCTTCCCCGGCGGCATGTGCGTCGCGTGCGGGGACGGAGACTGGGCCGGCTATCCGATGCCGTTCGCCGAGTGGCTCTACCGGTTCCTGATCGGAGAGGACATGGCGGGATACAAGAGCGCGGCGTACTACCCCGGCCCCGCGATGCTGGAGTACCTGCCGATGACACCCGACGAGCACCAACGCGTCAGTTACGGCCCGGACCGCGGCATGTAGACCGGACCCACCGAACGAGACGTCCCCAAGTCTTCGAACACGGCTCGGCTTGGACCAATCGTCTGCTCGCACGGATGAACTAGCCATGCGGCGCGACACGACGGCAGGACGGTCAGCCGCGTAGTCTGAACGCTTCCCACACTGGACGGACCAGTCATCTGCCGTTCCTGAGGAAGGGCACCTTGATCCATGTCAAGCCGTGTTCACAGGCCTTTCCAAGGCATGTTCAAGAAGTCGACCAGACTGGCAGAGCTGCGCCCCCATCAGCCGCGCTGAGAATCTCCCAGCACAGTGCTGCCGAGGTGTGCGGCGAGCTTCTCCGCCCGTGGAAGATCGCCCCCCTTGTCGACGTGGACGAAGACGGTGTGGTGCTCGGCAGGATGCGACCAGTCGACGTTGTCGCCGTTGAAGACAACCTCCACGCCGTCGTACGTGGCAGAGCCGTACGACTCCGTCTCCGCGTCGTCCGGCCATCTGCCGCCCCAGCCGATCGAGGCCATTCCCTTTCCCACGGCTCGCACGAACCGGTCCTCCACGGTGCCCGCTGGAACGTAGTGCATGAAAGCCAGAGGCAGTTCCGGCTCCAGTGCGGAGTTCTCCGCGGAGGTGATCACCAAGCTGAACTTCGCGAAGTCCTGTGTCACGGGGTCCATCCGGGAATGGACGTAGTTGTATTCGGCGTCGGGCAGCACCGCCGCCATCCGCCGCGTGTCCTCGACGGTCAGCAGGTCGGCCATCAGGGTCACCTCGTCGTCGTGCTCCTCCAGCAGGGCGTTCAGGCGCAGCGCCTGCGTCCATGCCTCGACGGCGTCGGTGGTACGGAAGACGGGATACGCCCGCGAGTTGCCCATGCGCCCCACTCTCACACGGAGCAAGGGATCCGCTGCGAGCGGCCTCCGCCTGGGCGTCCGGTCGGCTTCGGCCGTGCCAGGGGCTGTGAACGCGACTTGGTGATCCATGTCAAGCCGGGCTCACAAGCCTTTCCATGTCGTCGCTGCGCACTCGTCGGTACAGCCCAAACCGTCCGGCCGTTGATAGCAAAGACCTGGGGCATCCCCACATCGGTGAAGATGCGAAGATCCATACCTCCATCGTGCACTCCACGGGGCCCACCGGCCCCATCAGACCCACCGCCGGGCCTGCGACGTCAGCGCTCCGGCAGTACCTGGTCCCGGTCCGCCAGCTTGCGCAGCATCTCCCGGACCCGGTCCCGGGATTCGTCCGCCGCGTCGATCGCCTCCATGCACTGCCAGTACGTCCCCTCGTCGTCCGCACCGCTGGCGATGCCGACCAGGGCGATACCGACCTCGCCCAGCAGGACGCCGAGGTCGAGCAGCGCCTGACGGGCGTCGTCCAGTTCCGTCAGCTGAGCGGCACGCAACTCCCCGGGATCGAGTTCCGGCGCCTCAAGGACGCCACAGCCTCTGCCCGCGAGCTCGGTCAACCCCAGTGCCTCACCGCGCAGTTCGGGCGGACCCGAGACCGCCAGCCGGCTGCCGATCGCCTGTGCCAGGGCTTGGGCCTGCCACACCTCCGTCAAGATCTCCGGTACTCCGTTGCTCCCGGCGAGAGCACGTCTGCTCGTCAGGATGAGCCGCACCGCCTCCATGGCCTTCCCCCGTCCGCCGGGACGTGTTGTCAGCACGTCCGCCCGAACTTCGTTGTCCACTACCCAGAGTGAGGTGCCGTGGGACGAAAAGCCAGAGGAAGACGGAAATCTGCGGACAACAAATCGATTTCGAGCAGGCGAACAACTCCGGAGAGTGAAAGCGGATCGTGCGGCTCCTACAGCCGGGGGCTGCCGCGGTCACCGCTCCCCCGGTGCCGGGAACCGCCCCTCGTTCCGGTCGATCTTCGCGTCCAGCGCCGCCAGCGCGTCGATCCCGAGCACCTCGCACAGTTGCAGCAGATAGGCAAGCACGTCGGCGACCTCGTCCGTGACCCGGTGCGCGGTGTCCGGGTCGTCCATGACGCGCGCCGACTCCTCCGGTGTCAGCCACTGGAAGATCTCCACCAGTTCGGAGGCCTCCACGCTGAGCGCGGCGACCAGGTTCTTCGGGGTGTGGTACGGCTGCCAGTTGCGTACCGCCGCGAACTCGGCCAGTCGGCGCTGCAGTGCGGCCACGTCCAGGTGCTGGGGCTCTTTCGTCACGGGTCCAGATGTACCACCGTGACGCCCGCCGTCCCGACGGCCCACGAGGCGTCGCTCACCGTCCCGACGAAGCGCAGATGCCCGCTCCCGCCCGTCCGCGCCGCCAGCCGGAGCAGTTCGGCGCGCTGCCGCCCGTCCAGGTCCCGGTCGAAGCCGTCGGCGAGCACCGTGAGCGTCTGGAACGCGGCGGGCACCTCGCCTGCGGGGTCGACCTCGAGCACGCCGGGACCGGTCAGCAGCACCAGGGCGAGGGCGGCGTAGCGCAGTTCGCCGTCACCGAGCCGGCCGAGCCCGCTGCGGATGCCGTCGCCCCGGTCCAGCAACGCGTGGACCGTACCGCCGGACAGCCGTTCGGCGACGACCCCGGCGACGGGTCCCGCGCACCCGGCCCGGAGCGCCGCGACGAACTGCCCGTGCCGCCGCCCGCATTCGGCCTGGGTGCGCCACAGGACGTCGGCGAGGTTGGCGCAGTCGCCGAGCAGCCGTCCGGGACCGGACGGCACGGGGGTCCGCATCCGCTCCGGCCGGGGGTCGCAGGGGAAGACGGAGCGCAGCGCGACCACCATCTGTTCGGCGGCGGCGAGCACTTGGCGCTGTCCGTCCGTCTTGCCGGCCACCCGCAGCGGCAGCAGCGCGGTGCCGAGCCGGTCGTCCGGGAGCGGAGCACGGGTCACCGGCGCGGATCCGGCCGTGTGCCACGCGGCCTGCACGGTGCGCCGTCCGGGGTCGCGCAGGGCGGTCTCCAGCAGGACCAGCCCACCGGCCGTCAACCGCTCCCCGACGATGCGAAGTTCGGGCTCGGCCTGGACGGCCAGGTCGAGCCGGACCGGTCCCTGCGGCCCGTCCGCAGTACAGCCGATACGAAAGCCGCGGCGCCGCTGGGCGTCCGGCCGGGCCCGTTCGGGTACGCAGGCGGCCGGGTCGGCGAACACCTCGCCGAGTTCGGCGCCGCCACCGAGCCGGGCGAGTGCCTCGTAGGCCCGTAACGCCGTCGACTTGCCGCTGCCGCTCGGCCCGGCCAGGAGGGTGACCGGCCCCAGCGGGAATCCCGCGCGCCGATGACCCGCGAAGGCGGACAGCCGCAGTTCGGTCAGGTGCGGTCGGTCCACGAACCCCGCGGAGGGGCGGGCGGGCGGAGAAGGAAGAGAGCCCGCAGAGGAAGCGGAGGAGGCGGAGGAAGCGGAGGGCGTGGAGTCGACAGAGGGCGTGCGGGGAGCGACAGGAGCGGAGGGAGCGGAAGGTCCCGGAGGCAAGGACGGCAGGGAACGCGGAGCCATGTCCGGACCGTAGGACTCCGCGGCCGGCGGAACCGTTCCGCCCGAAACGTCTTCCCACGATCGGGGGACCGTTCTCAGTGCTCGGAGACGCCCGCGCCCTCCATGAGCCCGCTCACCTCGGTCCCCGGCGGGGTCAGCAGGAACACGTTCCGGTCGACCCTGTGCATCCCGCTCGCCAGACCGAAGACGACACCCGTGCTGAAGTCCAGCACCCGCTTGGCGACCTCGGTCTCCGCCCCGGTCAGATCGAGCAGCACCGGGATGCCCGACATCAGCGTCTCGGCGACCTCGCGGGCGTCGGCGAAGACACTGATCCTGAGGACGACGAACCGGCGCCGGGTCTCCGTCTCCGCGTCGGGCAGCGCCCGGTGGCCCACGGCGGACGGCCAGGCGTCCCGGCCTCTCAGCGGAACGACCTGGGCGAGACCCTCCCACTGTTCATCGGTGGCGTCGTAACGGCTCACCGGATCCCCCCGATCTCACTCGTAGTCGTTGCCTGCACCAGCCATTCTTACTCCAAGTCACCCGTTCGGCCCAACTACGACACGGTGCGCGACCGGTCGATTCCCCACGGGTGCGGCCTCTTACCGGCCTCACACCCGTCTCTTCACGTCCGGCGACCCTCCGCTCACCCGGGGCGACTACGGTCCAGTGGCGTGCACTTGGCAGAAAAACAGCTGGTGACACCGGGCCGGCGGACACAGTCGGCGGTGTCCGCCACTCCGGAGTCTCCCGCACCGTGGCACCGCGTACTCACCCTCCTGGCCGATGTGAGCCTCTTCATCGGAACCCGATCGGTGTGGACGAGCGCGGCGAGCCACCGCCTGGCCGTGGCCGCCGTCATCTCGGTCTGCTACGCGTCGATCCTGGCGTGCGGGGTGCTGGTGCTGGTGGTGCGCCGGACCCGGACGCTGGCCCGGGTGGACCTGTGCGTGCTGCTGACCGCGGTGACGCTCACCCTGTGCGCGTGGAGCATGAACCACGACGGCGGCGACGAGGCGGTGCTCACCACCCAGGCCGCGCGGGAACTGGCCGCGGGCCACGCCGTCTACGGGCAGCCCTGGCCGTGGCTGTTCACCCACGGGGTCGCGGTCACCCCGACGGTGACCGGCGGCTACGACTTCACGTACGGCTATCCGCCCCTCGCTCCGCTGCTGACCGCACCGCTGTTGTGGCTGGGACACGCCGGCACCCCGGCCACCGCCATGACCACCTGCGCGCTCATCGTCTCCGCGGCGACCACCTGGCGGATGCTGCCGGTGCCGTGGCGGTCGGCGGCGACCATGCTGTTTCTCGGCTTCGCCTTCCTGCCGTCGTACGCCCGGCTCGGCTATCCGGCGATCCTGGCCCTGGTCCTGCTGGTGCCGGTGGTGGTGCGCTGGCCGCGGATCGGGCAGGGCGGCCGGCTCGGGGCCGCGGGGATCGCCCGGGCCGCCTGTCTCGGCGCGGCCTGCTCGGCGCAGCAACTACCTTGGTTCCTCACGCCGTTCCTGCTGGCCGGGATCTACGCGGTGCGCCGCGGCGAACTGGGCCGGCGGGCGGCCACGGCCGTACTCCTGCGGGTGAGCGGGGTCGCCGTGGCCGTATGGCTGCTGATCGACACGTACTTCGTCGTGCGCGAGCCCGGCGCGTGGCTGGGCGGCATCGCTCTGCCGCTGACCCAGGGCGCGGTGCTGCACGGCCAGGGCCTGGTCGGTGTGTCGCTGTACCTGACCGACGGCAGCGACCGGCTCGACTGGTACGGGTACGCGAGCCTGCTGCTGGCCGCCGCGCTGCTCGCGCTGTTCGTGCTGTTCGTGCGGCGGCTCGGTCCGGCCGCCACCGTGCTGCCCTGGTGCGCGTTCTATCTGGCGACGCGCTCCCAGGACGGCTACTACCTGATGATGACGCCGCTGTGGCTGGCGGCCGCGATCACCGCTCCCCCGGCGGAGTTCACCCGCGCGTGGCAGCCGCGCCCGCTGCGCCGCCTGCCCGGCAGGCCGGCGCGGGCCGCCGTCGCGCTGCTCGTGCTCGCCCCGGCGCTGGTGTGCGCGCTCTGGGCGGCGACCGGGGCGCCGCCGCTGCGGATGCGGGTCATCGCGGAGCGGCGGGCCTCCGCGACCGTGGTGTCCCTGCTGCGGCTGCGCGTCACCAACACCGACGACAGCGCGCTCAGTCCGCACTTCACGCTGACCACGGGCCAGGGCATGAGCAAGTACTGGTCGATCACGCGGGGGCCGGCGACCCTGCCCGCGCACACCACGGCCGAGTACGAACTCCGCCCGCCCGCCGGCCGGTTCGCCCTCCCTCGACCGGGCGTACGGATCCGGTTGCGCGCCTTCACACCCGCGCCGCAGACCCTGTCGAGCACGGACGTACGGCTCACGCGGGGCGGGTGAGTTCGAGAACGGCCTCCGGTCGGCAGGTCAGGAGGCTCGGGTGAAGCGGAGCGTGGTGGCGACCGTGGTCAGGCCGCGGATCATGCCCAGTTGGTTCCAGCCCATACCGAACTCCGCCCGGTCCACGGTGAACTCGGCGTCCAGCGTGAGCGCCCCGGCGTCCGCCGCGGTCACCCGGGCCGGGAAGGACAGCGGCCGGCTGATGCCGCGCACGGTCAGCTGACCGGACACCTCCACCGCGTCGCCGTCGCCGCCCCGCTCGACGTGGCGCGCCACGAAGGTGATCTCCGGGTGGTTGTCGGCGTCGAAGAGGTCGGCGGACCGCAGGTGGGTGTCGCGCTTGGCGTTCTTGGTGTCCAGGGAGGCGACGTCCAGGGTGAGGGTGCCGGTCGCGGTGCCGTCGGCGGCGACCTCGCCCCGGCCGGCCACGGCGCCGAAGACGCCCTTGACGGTGACCAGGCCCCACATCGTCCGGTGCCGGAGCGAGACGGCGGACGCGCTCGGGTCGAGCTGCCAGAGTCCGGTTTCCACGGCGACGGTCATGATCCTTCTCCAGGTGGTCCAAATTTGGATGTTCGAGATCCGCCACAGTAGCCGTACATCCAAATTTGAACAACCTACTAATCCAAAAATGGACAACAGGTAGACTCGACCCCATGGCAGTCCCCGATGAGCAGCCCGCCGACCTGCCTACCGACCTGCCCGAATGCCCGTCCATGCAGGGCACGGGGCTGCTCCCCGCCGAGCTGCGCGCCTGGATGCTGCTGCTCGCCGCGACGGGGGCGGTGGAACAGCGGCTGCGCACCGTGGTCAAGGAGCGGCTCGACGTCTCGCACGACGAGTTCCTGGTGCTGTGCCTGCTGGCGGAGCAGCCCCGGGAGGGCGTCCGGATGACCCGGATCGCGGACCTCCTGGGCCGCCCCAAGACCCGGCTCACCTACCAGATCGCCTGCCTCCAGCACGCCGGGCTCGTCACCCGCAGGTCGGTCCACGACGACCGGCGCGGCGTCGAGGTCGCCCTCACCGACAAGGCCCGCCGACTGCTGCGGGAGGCCTCGGACCAGCTCGCCGAGACGGTGACCCAGGCGCTCGCCAGCGTCATGGGACCGGAGCAGCGCGAGGCGGCGTGCGGGCTGCTGCCCGGCCTCGCCGGGGACGGCCGGGGCACCGCGACACCGTAGGCACCCCGCCCGCACCTCCGGACACGACTCAGGCGGCCGCCTCGGCCAGCAGCTCCAGCAGGGTCGCCCTGGCCCGTGCCACCCGGGACCGCACGGTGCCGACCGGACAGCCGCTCAACGCGGCCGCGTCCGCGTACGGCAGACCGAGCAACTGGGTGAGGACGAACGCCTCACGCCGCTCGGCCGGCAGCAGCCCCAGCAACTCCAGCAGACCGACCCCCTCTTCAAAACCGGGCAGGTCGCGGGGCTGGGCGCGCTCGACCGCCGACTGCCAGTCCGGTACGTCGCTCAGCCGGGGCCGGGCGGCGGCGTACCGGTAGCTGTCGATCACCGCGCGGCGGGCGATGGACAGCAGCCAGGACCGGGCGGAGGACCGCCCCTCGAAGCGGTGCAGACTGCCCAGCGCCCGCAGGAACGTGTCCTGCGCCAGATCGTCGACCGCCTGCGGATCGGCGCACAGATGGGCGACGTAGCGCAGGACATCGCGTTGCAGCGCGCGTACGAGTTGTTCGACCGCCCGCGCGTCACCGCCCCGGGCGGCCAGCGCCCAGGCGGTGACCGACTCGTCGGTCGATATCGCTCTGTCGTTCGTGCCGTTCGTGCCGTTCGGGGCGGGCGGGGAGCCGGGCAGGGTGGAGGAGATCACCTGGTGTCCTTCTCGAATCGTCCGGCGCACCACGGGCAGCCCGGGGTGCCCCGGATCCGGACCTCGGCGCATACGGCGGCGCGGACGGTCCGGTGAGCGGGGAGACACGGCCGCGGCGCCTGCGCGCACGTACGACCGTGGCCCGGGGCGCACAGGGGCGGCCCCGGGTTGCCGGCTGCCGTCAGGCGGCAGCGGTCCCCGCGGGCGGCCCCCGGGAGGTGATCGCGTGAACGAGCAGGAGAAGACGGGGAGCCCGGTCCGAGCGGGGACGGCCCACACCGAGGCGCGGCCGGTCCGCCGGGGCGGGCAGGGCGAGCAGCAGCCGCAGGGGCGCCGCGAGCCGGCCGGCCACGGTCCGCAGGATGCGGAAGACGGCCTTCTCCCCGTACGCCAGCCAGAGCCCGCACAGCGAGGCGGCCAGAAGGTGGGCGACGAGCATGCCGTACGAGGACGACCCACCGCCCATGAGGGGATCGCCACCGAGGAGATTGCCCATGCGATCCACATGGTCCATATGGACCGTATGCCCCATGGAGTTCATGGGATCCATGGACCGCATGGATCCCATGTCCATACCGCCCATGCCCATATCCATTCGCATGTTCATGTTCATGGGGGTGGCCGTGTCCGCGGACGTCGACTGGGCGAGGGCGAACGCCGAGTGCAGTGCCGTCTGGGCGGCGACGACGGCGGTCACGACCAGCGGCAGCCCACGCTCACGGCCCGTCAGACACCAGCCGAAGGCACCGGTGACGACCATGGCGACGGTCAGCACCCGACCGGGCACGTACGAGCCCGACATCATGACGTGGCCCAGGGCGGCGAGCAGCACACAGACGGCCGCGAACACCGCGGCCCGTACCGTGCGCGAACACCACCCCGCCGTCATGCCGCCCCATCCTTGCACCCGGGTTTCAGGTCGTCAGACGTGAGTACGGATTTTCCCGGCCGGGACTCGCGTCCGGCTCGACCGTTCTGCTCGGCCGGCCGGTCGGCTCAGTCGGCCGGGTCGGCTCAGGCGGAAGGCTTCTCGTCGAAGCTCGCGAAGTACGCGGCGGCCATGTCCTCGTCGGCGTGCCCCTGCGCGGCAGCGCGCTCCAGGCGCTCGGCGCTCGCGGCGGCCACGTCGAGCCGGACACCGTGGCGTGCACCGGCCTCGACGATCAGCCGGGCGTCCTTCGCCGCGGTCGCCACCGCGAAGGACGCCGGGGACAGTCGCCCCTCCAGCACGAGTTCGGACTTGGCCCGCAGATAACCCATGTCGAGCGGGCCCCCAGCGATCAGGTCGAAGAAGCTCTGCGGGTCCACCCCCAGCCCCTCCGCCAGGGCCAGCACCTCGCCGGTCGCGGCGGTGGCCGCGATGACCCAGCTGTTGGCGACGAGCTTCAGCCTGCTGGCGCTGCCGGCCGCGCCGTCCTCGCCGGTCCACACCGTACGGGCGCCCACGGCGTCGAACACCGGCGTCACCAGGTCCCGCGCCTCGGCCGGACCGGCGGCCAGCACGGTCAGCTGACCGGCCTCCGCGGGCTGGCGGGTGCCCAGCACGGGGGCGTCGTAGAAGTGCAGGCCGTGCTCGCGGGCGAAGGCGGCCAGCTCGTCGATCGCCTCGACACCGGCGGTGGTCGCCTGCACCCAGGCGGTGCCGGGCCGCAGCGCGGGCGCCGCCTGGCGCATCACGTCCAGGGCCGCGCGGCCGTCGTACAGCATGGTCAGGACGACATCGGTGCCCTGGACCGCCTCGGCGGGATCACCGGCGACGTACGCGCCGTCGGCGGCCAGCGGTTGCGCCTTGTCCCGGCTGCGGTTCCAGACCCGCACGGCATGTCCGGCACGAGCCAGATTGCGGGCCATCGCGGCACCCATGATCCCGGTGCCCAGGACGCTCACGCTGCGCATGTCACTCATCTTCGGGGTTTCCTGTTCGTCGGGCCGAGGGGCCGCGCGGGGCTCGGACCGCGCGGGTCTCGGACTGTGCGGGGATATCGGACTGTGCAGGTCTTGGGCTGATTACCCCAGGGTGACGCGGACCGGGCGGTCCAGCCATGCCTGATGGTCCGTTGAGCATCGGGACGGGGCGCTTGCCGGCCAGGCGTGCCACGGCCCGCAACCGAAGGCGGACGGATCACGTCAAGGACTTCGGCAGCCTCCGCACCCACCGCACGGGGAGACACGCGATGACGCAAGCGGGTCCGTCGGGCCCTCCGCGACCCCGGTCCGGTGGGATCCTGTTCGGTGTCCTCTTCGGGGGCCTGACCGCGGTGGTCTCCCTCACCGCCATCGGGAGGGTGTGGGCGGCGTGCGACATCGGCGTCAACGCGGCGGCCGACAGCATGACCCTGCTCTTCCTCGCCCCGCTCATCTGGATCGCCACGGCCGTCGTGTGGGTCGTCCTGTACGGCACCCTGGGCAGGCGCCACCCCGGCCCGGCGCTGACTGCGGGGATCGCCTTCACCGTCTGGTTCACGTGGTTCCTGGTGACCTGGCTGGGGATCGCGGACTCCTACCCCGACCCGATCTGCCCGGGCAACGTCCCGCCCTGGTGGCCGGATCACCTCCCCACCTGACCGTGCGGGGCAGCGCCACGGGAGACCGTACGGCGAAGCGGCTCGCCGCACTCACACCGTCAACCAGCCCCGCATCGCCGCCTGCACCCCCGCCTGGAACCGGGTCTGCGTGTTGAGCAACTGCATCAGCCGGGTGATGCGGCGGCGGACCGTGTGGACGTGGATGTCGAGGCGCCGGGCGATCGCCTCGTCCTTCAGACCGGAGGCGAGCAGGGTCAGCAACTCCCTTTCCTCGTCCGTGATCTGACTTTCCGACACCGATCCGATGGGTACGGCGCGTTCCCAGATCGCCTCGAACAACGGCACCAGCGCGTTGCTCAGGAGCGAGTCGCTCACCACCAGCGCCGAGGCCGTCGGGTCCGCCGCGTCGGTCGGCGGCAGCAGCGTCACCCGCCGGTCGACCGTGATCAGTTTCGTCGGCAGGTCCATGCCCACCCGGATCTGCACGCCGTGCGCGGAAAGGTCGCCCAGGCCGCGGGCGCGGCCCGGGAAGCGCAGGCCCTCGCGGTCCACCACGGTCCGCACCCGCACCCCGCGCCGTACCGGTTCGGTCACGTCGAGCGGGGAGGGCATCCCGTCCGGCTCGCTCGACGCGTAGGGCGGCCGGTCCAGGAGCGCCACCTCCTCCGTGGCCGAGACGAGCAGCGAGGCCACCCGCGAGGCGATCGCCTCGCCGCCCCGGACCGTCTCGATGCCGAGCGTGGGAGCACCGTGCGCGGAACTCAGCAGGTGGGCGGCCATCCGGTCCACCGCTCCGGTGAGTTCCTCCAACTCGGCCGATCTGCGCAGCAGTTCGGCCTGGTGCAGATGGATCAGGTTGCGCAGAGCGGTGGCGGGGGCGATCGCGGCGGGCACGGCGGCCGCGCGGCCGGGCCGGGTGAACCCGCGTTCGGAGAGGTGGTCGAGGACGGCGGCCAGCCGGGCGGCGGAGAGTCCGACGGACCGGGCGAGGGCGTCCTCGGACGGGTGTTCAGGGACATTCAGCAGCGCCTCGTAGACCCGGAGTTCCTCCGTTCCCAGCCCGAGAGCCTGCCATTGCGCGTCCACCTTGCCCCGCTCCACGCCGGGATTCTCACCCGATCCGTGCAGGCCACACAAGTGTGCACGTACACAAGTGCACACCTGGAACACATTGTTCACACCCTGGGTCCGGTACTTGCATGTCCGCATCCGATATCCGTTCACGCGTCAGTGGCACCGGAGGGGCACCGTGCGGAGTGCAGCACGCAGGAGATCAGCCAGAGCGGGACAGGGGTCCGGCGGCATATCCGTCGGCCAGGGCACAGCGGCTTTGCTAGCCGCCGCGGGCCTGTTGGTGACAGTCGTGCCGGCCGCCCACGCGGACACTGCCGCCACGTCCGCCACGTCCGCCGCGTCCGATGTGACGCCGGGCACCGAGACCGACACCCCCTCACTCGTCACCGGGCTGAACGAGGAGGCCGACGCCGGCGTGGCCGCGGCCGACGCCGCCCGCGACCACCTCAAGGCCAGGAAGAGCCGCTACCACATCGCGGACACCTCGGCGAAGGACCTGGCCTCGGCCGGAACCACGACCGACAAGAGCGGCCGGGAGACGGTCCGCCTCCAGCAGAAGTACAAGGGTGTCCCGGTCCTCGGCGGCCAGTACATCGTCCGGATGACGAAGAAGGACGGCAGGCGCACCGTCACCGGCACCTCCGGCAACTACTTCACCGCGGTGAAGCTCGACTCGGTCACCCCGAAGGTCTCCGAGAAGACCGCGATCGAGCGTGCGGTCGGCGCCGTCTCCGCGCAGCTCGGCGGCGGCCTGCTCAGGGCCCCGGCCAAGGACGGGCAGACCGGTGCGGACGGCACCCTCACCGGCAAGGCCGCGGGCGTGACCATCCTGCCCCAGGGCGCAGGTGTGCTGACCCGGCACATCACCGTCACCGGCACCAGCCCGGCCGACGGCACGCCCGTACGGCAGGAGGTGTACGTCGACGCCCACTCCGGCTACGCGGTGATGCAGTACAGCGACATCCAGACCTTCGGTGCGACGGGCACCGCCACCGGCGCCGCCGACGGCACCGCGGCGGCCGACGACACGGCCGCCACCACGGCCGCCGACCAACTGGTGGTCAAGGGCACGGGCGTTCGCTACAACGGCGAGAAGACCGAGATCAATCTGTACAAGGACATCACGGGTGTCTACCAGATGATCGACTACAGCAAGCGCCCCGCGGACAGCCCGTACAAGGGCGAGATGATCGCCACGTACGACGCCCGTGGCCGTGACGTCTCCACCGCGTCCGGCGCCTGGCCGAGCGGCATCAAGACGTTCCGGTCGGACACCACCGACCTCGGCGCCGACTTCACCGACTCCGGCGCGGTCGACGCCCACTGGGCCGCCGGCAAGGTCTACGACTACTACAAGAACCACTTCGGCCGCAGCGGCATCGACGGCAAGGACGGCTTCATCTACTCCCTGGTCGGCGTGACGTCGAACGGGCAGCCGTACGACAACGCCTTCTGGGACGGCACCAAGATGGTGTACGGCCAGGGCGGCGGCGACTACCGCACCTTCTCCGCCGACGCCGACGTCGTCGGCCACGAGATGACGCACGGTGTCACCGAGCACACCGCGGGCCTGGTCTACGCGGGCCAGTCCGGCGCGATGAACGAGGCGATCTCCGACTACTTCGGCAACGCCATCGACCTGGAGGCCAACGGCCAGTCGATGGACGACCCGGACTCGGGACTCCTCGGCGAGGACCTGTGCACCACCAAGAGCCCGCGCGAGTGCGCCCTGCGCGACCTCAACGACGGCGCCACCACGTCGAAGGACTTCATCGGCGTCACCTTCCGCGGTGACAACGGTGGCGTGCACCTCAACTCCACGATCTTCTCCGGCGCCCTGTGGGACATGCGCCAGGACCTCGGCGGCGACCTCGCGGACCAGATCGTCTACCGCGCGCTGTCCGCGTACATGACCCCGCTGGACGGCTTCACCGAGGGCCGCGCCGCGGTCATCGCCGCCGCGCAGGAACTGGGTGTCACCAAGGCCCAGTTGAAGACCGTCAAGACCTCCTTCGACGCGCACGGCATCGTGCCCGGCTGGGAGAAGGCGATCGGCATCGACACCGACACGATCCTGTCCAAGGTCAACGTGGCCGGTACCGGCGTGAGCGCGGGCAACGGCAAGTACGCGCTCTCCCGTTCCAACGAGGACGGCAGCGAGCCGTACTCGGTGTGGGTCGGCAACACCAGCGGCAAGGGCACGCCGGAGCAGAAGAGCCCCAACAACGGCGACTACAACGTCTACGCCACCACGGACGGCAAGAACGTCGCCTGGGCCGAATTCGCCTCCGACTCGGTCTACTTCCACGTACGCCCGGTCGGCAGCGGTGTCGACAAGGTCATCGGCGGCACCGCCGCCAACGTCTCCGGACTCGCGCTGAACGGCGACATCCTCGCCTACACCGCGCCGGACCCGTACTACGGCCGCCAGCACGTCTGGTACCTCAACATCAAGACCGGCGACATCAAGCAGGTCAACACCAGCTACGCCATCTCCACCGCACTGCCCTCGGTCCGTGACGGCAAGATCGCCTACGCGAAGCTGTGGCCCGAGTCCGACGGCTACAAGCTCGGCGTCGAGGTCCTCGACACGGCCACCGGCAAGACCACGCTGATGCCGGTCGACAAGTCCACGACGGCCGGCCTCGGCCAGACCGCCCTCACCGACGACGGCGTCACCTGGATCGAGGACGACGACATCACCGACTCCGGCCAGGCCGCGGTCAAGCGCGCCGCGCTCGACGGCTCGGGCCCGGTCACCCTCACCCCGGAGTCCGGCGCCGGCTCGCTGTACGCCTACTCCCTGACGGCCTCGGACGACGCGGTCACCGTGACCACGCTGCCCCCGGCCACCTCGTGGGCCAACGACACGCTGCCGAAGCTGTACCAGGTGGCGTCCGACGGCGAGGGCGGCGCGCAGCGCGTCTCCTGCAACCGCGGCGACCAGGTGTACGCGGCCGCGGACAGCGGGCAGCGCGTGCTCTGGCTGGACGGCACCACCGGCTACACGAACCTCGTGAAGCGGGACCGCCCGGCGGGCTCCTGCTGAGCCTGCCCACCGCGGAACGGGAGCGGCCGGACTCCGATGGGGGAGCCCGGCCGCTCCTTGCACATCCGCTCGGCCGGTGACCGGCAGAAGCCGGTTCGCGTCCGGGACTCGCCTCCGGGACCGGGGATTCGCCGGTGACGGCGATGCGTGAGGTGTCCACGCCGTGTCCCTCGCCGTGCTTCACGACCCACTGGCCCACGGCGTGGTTCTGCTCCGGTCGACGAAGCCGACCGGCACACTGCGACGACGGAGGGACCACCGCCGGGACGGTGGTACCGGGCGTCACGGACATCGTTCCGCCGGCAGGCCGCCGCCCGTACCGCGCACTCAGGGAAATAGCAGGTCAGCGACCCTTCCCCGCAGGCTCCAGGATCGCCACGCACTCCACATGGTGCGTCATCGGGAACAGGTCGAACGCGCGCAGTGTGCGCACCTTGTAGGCGTTGTCGCGGAAGTACCCCAGGTCGCGGGCCAGGGCCGCCGGGTCGCAGGCCACGTACGCGATGCGGCGGGCGCCCAGCGACGCGAGGTGTTCGACCGTCTTCCTGCCCGCGCCCGCTCGCGGCGGGTCCAGGACGATGAGGTCGACCTCGGTGATGCCGGTGCGGGGGAGGACGGATTCGACCTTGCCCTGTTCGATGCGGACGCGGTCGAAGGCGGCGAGGTTGTGGCGGGCGTCCTCGACCGCGCGCTTGCCGGACTCGATGCCGAGGACCGCGCCCGTCTCGCCGAGGCGGTCGGCGAGGGCGCCGGCGAAGAGGCCGACGCCGCAGTACAGGTCGAGGGCCATCTCGCCCTTGCGGGGCAGCAGGCCCTGCATGACGGCCTTGACGAGGGTGTCGGCGGCCATCGGGTGGACCTGCCAGAAGCCGCCGCTGCCGACGCGGTAGGTGCGGCCGTCGGCGCGCTCGCGCACGAAGGCGCGGCCGTGGACGCGATGGATGCCGCCGTCCTGTTCGGCGACCCGCATCACGGAGACCGGCCTGTCGAGCTCGACGAGGGGCAGGCGGGCGCCGGGGCGGGGCTCCAGGATCACCATGCGGTCCTGGGAGCCGGTGGCGGCGATCGCGTCCACGGACGCCATGCCGGACCAGTCGCGCTCCTCGATGCCGAGCTCGCTGACGCCCGGCGCGGCGATCATGCAGTGCTCGACCGGCTCGACCTCGTGCGAGCGGTGGCGGCGCAGTCCCGCGTTGCCGTCGGCGTCCACGGCGTACTGGACGCGGGTGCGCCACTGCGGCACCTCGCCGGCGGGCAGCTTGTCGCCCTCGGCCGGCATCACCGTGCCGTCCCAGCCGGCCTCCTCGGGGGTGAGGCCCGCGAGCCGCTGGAGCTGCTCGGCGATCACCTCGCCCTTGAGGCGCCGCTGGGCGCCGGGCTTGGCGTGCTGCCAGTCGCAGCCGCCGCAGCGGCCGGGGCCGGCGTAGGGGCAGGGCGCCTCGACGCGGTCCTTGGAGGCCTCCAGCACCTGGACCGCGTCCGCGCGAAGGAAGCGGGCCCCCTCCTCGCCCTCGGTCACCCGGGCCACCACCCGTTCGCCGGGCAGCGTGTGCCGGACGAAGAGCACCTGGCCCTCGGACGTACGGGCGATGCAGTGCCCGCCGTGGGCGACGGGGCCGACCTCGACCTCGTACTCCGCCCCGACCAGCGACTTCTTCGGTTCTGCCTGCATGGCGGGGTGACTCCACAACATCGAGAGAGGAACGGCCGGACAACAGCCCACCAGTCTACGTGGGTGTCGTCCGGCCGCTCACCACGAGGCGCACGCCGGTCGCCCGGCCGCCCGGTCTCCCGGTCAGCTCTCGACCGTCGTGGACTCCTTCTGGCGCTCCTCCGCCGGACCGCGCCGGACGGCACCCGGAGCGTTCCACTCCTGCCGCTTGCGGGCCCGGTTGCGGGCCGCCTCGGAGGACTCCAGCTGGTACGGCACCGAGGTCACCATGATGCCCGGCGTGAACAGCAGTCGGCCCTTGAGCCGCAGCGCGCTCTGGTTGTGCAGCAGGTGCTCGTACCAGTGGCCGACCACGTACTCGGGGATGATCACGGAGACCACGTCGCGCGGGGACTCCTTGCGCAGGCCCTTGACGTACTCGATGACCGGCCGCGTGATCTCGCGGTACGGCGAGTCGAGCACCTTCAGCGGTACGTCGATGCCGCGCCGCTCCCACTCCTCGCGCAGCGCCTTGGTCTCCGCCGGGTCGACGTTGACGGTGAGCGCCTCCAGGGTGTTGGAGCGCATCAGCTTGGCGTAGGCCAGGGCACGCAGGGTGGGGCGGTGGATCTTGGAGATCAGCACGACCGAGTGCACCCGGGACGGCCGCAGGCTGTCGTCGCTCGGGCCCTCCGGGGCCGCGATCTCCTCGGCCACCCGGTCGTAGTGGCGGCGGATGGACGTCATCGTCACGAAGAAGATGAACATGCCGAGCAGGGCGACCCAGGCGCCGTGCGTGAACTTGGTGACGAGGACGACGACCAGGACCAGGCCGGTGAAGAACGCGCCGAAGGTGTTGATGGCGCGCGAGCGGAGCATGTGACGGCGCTGGTCGGGGTTCCGCTCGGTGGCCAGGTGGCGGTTCCAGTGCCGGACCATGCCGATCTGGCTCAGCGTGAAGGACACGAACACGCCGACGATGTACAGCTGGATCAGCCGGGTGGAGTCGGCGCCGTAGATGACGACCAGGAGGCTCGCCGCGCCGGCCAGCAGCACGATGCCGTTGGAGAAGGCCAGGCGGTCGCCGCGGGTGTGCAGCTGGCGCGGGAGGTAGCGGTCCTGGGCGAGGATCGAGCCGAGCAGCGGGAAGCCGTTGTAGGCGGTGTTCGCGGCCAGGAACAGCACCAGGGCGGTCGCGGCGGCCAGCACGATGAACAGGAAGCTGCCCTTGCCGAACACGGCCTCGGCGACCTGCGAGATCACCGGGTTCTGTACGTAGCCGGAACCGACCGGGATGCCGTTGTGGATCAGGTCGGTGGCGGGGTTCTCGGCCATCCGGACGTTGGTCGCCGTGGCCAGCGCGATGATGCCGCAGAACATGGTGACGGCGAGCAGACCCATCATGGCCAGCGTGGTCGCCGCGTTCTTCGACTTGGGCTTGCGGAACGCCGGGACACCGTTGGAGATCGCCTCGACGCCGGTGAGGGCGGCACAGCCGGAGGAGAAGGCACGCAGCAGCAGGAAGACGAGGGCGAAGCCCGCGAGGCCCTGGTGCTCGGCCTTGATGTGGTAGTCGGCGGTCGGCGCGCTCATGGTGTCGCCGAGGACCAGGCCGCGGAAGGCGCCCCAGGCGATCATGATGAAGACACCGGCGACGAACACGTACGTCGGGATCGCGAAGAGCGTGCCCGACTCCTTCACGCCGCGCAGGTTCATCAGCGTCAGCAGCACGATCACGGCGACCGCGCAGAACACCTTGTGCTCGACGACGAAGGGGACGGCGGAGCCGAGGTTCTCGATGCCGGAGGCGATGGACACCGCGACGGTGAGGACGTAGTCGACGAGCAGCGCGCTGGCGACGGTGAGCCCGGCCCGGGGGCCGAGGTTGGTGGTCGCCACCTCGTAGTCGCCGCCGCCGCTGGGATAGGCGTGGACGTTCTGACGGTACGAGGCGACCACGGTGAACATCAGCACGACGACCGCGACGGCGATCCAGGGGCTGAAGTGGTACGCCGACACGCCCGCGATGGACAGGACCAGCAGTACCTCTCCGGGCGCGTACGCGACGGAGGACAGCGGGTCGGAGGCGAAGACGGGGAGAGCAATGCGCTTCGGCAGCAGGGTTTCCCCGAGCCGATCACTGCGCAGTGCGCGCCCGATCAGGATCCGTTTGGGCACGTCGGTCAGTTTGGACACAACAGAGCATCGTAGGCCTTCGAACACAGACTCGCCCACCTGGCACCCCGGATATGCCTCACGGGTGAACTCGGGGACCCGACGGGCTGCTGATTCCGCAGGTGGTGCGGCCCTCGTGCCTAGATGTCTGGACCCCTGCCGTCGCCGCCCCCGGAGGTTCCATGTCCACGACCGCAGAGCTGATCGGCGCCGCCGTGAGCCTTGTCGGCCTCGGATTCCTGACCCTGTGCAGCGTGCGCAGCATCACGCGCCGCTGAGTGCCGCCGGCCGCCGCTCCCGCACGGCGGCGCGCTGCCCGCAACGCGATGACTGCGTGGACCGCACCGCGGGTAGGACCGCGGAGTGACTGCACAGGGGTGCCCCACGCGCACCGCGCGTGTGTAGCTTGGGCGGCGGTCTGAGACCCTGTTCAAGCCATAGTCAACAACCCTTGACCTCGGAAGGACGTCGTGCACATCGTCATCATGGGCTGCGGCAGAGTGGGTTCCGCTCTCGCGCAGACCCTGGAGCAACAGGGGCATACGGTCGCCGTGATCGACCAGGACCCCACCGCCTTCCGACGACTGGGCTCCTCTTTCGGCGGCCGTCGGGTCACCGGCGTCGGCTTCGACCAGGACACCCTGCGTGAGGCCGGCATCGAGGAGGCCGGCGCATTCGCCGCGGTGTCCAGCGGCGACAACTCGAACATCATCGCGGCCCGCGTGGCCCGCGAGATGTTCGGCATCGAGAACGTCGCGGCCCGCATCTACGACCCCCGGCGCGCCGAGGTCTACCAGCGTCTGGGCATTCCCACGGTGGCCACCGTCCGCTGGACGGCCGACCAGATGCTGCGCCGGCTGCTGCCGTCCGGTGCGGAGCCGCTGTGGCGCGACCCCACCGGCGGTGTGCAGCTCGCCGAGGTGCACACCGCCAGCTCCTGGGTCGGTCACCGGATCAGCGAGCTCCAGGAGGAGACGGGCGTACGGGTGGCGTTCCTGACGCGCCTGGGCGAGGCGATCGTGCCGACCTCGCTGACCGTGCTCCAGGAGGGCGACCTGGTGCACGTGATGATGCGCACCGACGACGTCGAGAAGGTCGAGGCGGCGTTCGCCGAGGGCCCGAAGGAGGGCGGTCACCGATGAGGGTCGCCATTGCCGGTGCCGGTGCGGTCGGCCGTTCGATCGCGGGCGAGCTGCTGGAGAACGGCCACGAGGTCCTCCTCGTGGACAAGGCGCCGACCGCCATCTCGGTCGAGCGGGTCCCGCAGGCGGAGTGGCTGCTCGCCGACGCCTGCGAGATCACGTCGCTGGACGAGGCGGCGCTCCAGCGCTGCAACGTCGTGATCGCCGCGACGGGTGACGACAAGGTCAACCTGGTCGTCTCTCTGCTGGCGAAGACGGAGTACGGCGTTCCGCGGGTGGTCGCCCGCGTCAACAACCCGAAGAACGAATGGCTCTTCAACGAGTCGTGGGGCGTTGACGTGGCCGTCTCCACCCCGCGCCTGATGTCGGCCCTGGTCGAGGAGGCGGTGAGCGTCGGCGACCTGGTCCGGCTGCTGCGCTTCAGCCACGGCGACGCCAACCTCGTCGAGCTGACCCTGCCGGAGGAGTCGGCCCTGGCCGGCACCCAGGTCGGCGATGTGGAGTGGCCGGAGGACACCTCGCTGGTCACCATCATCCGCGGGAACCGCGTCCTCACCCCGACCCAGGAGGACTCCCTGGAGGCAGGTGACGAACTGCTGTTCGTGGCCGCGCAGGCCCGCGAGGAGCAGCTGGAGGACCTGCTGTCGGTGCGCCGCGACAGCAGCACGTCGAGCTAGCGCCACTGACGCCTCTGGTCTACGACGATGGGGGCGCCCGGAGATCTCCGGGCGCCCCCATCGTCGTACTCGTGTCTGCGTCTGCCTAGCGGCGGTGGCGTCCGCCCGTGGCCTCTCCGCGTTCCGCGGCCTCCTCGGCGAGCGCGGCCTTGCGCTCCTCCTCGGCCTTCTCCTCCGCCTCCATCTCGGCGAAGACGTCGATCGGCGCCGGCGCCTTCGCCAGGAAGACCCAGGTGAGCCAGACGGCCAGCAGGAAGGGCGGGATCTTCAGGGCGACCAGCACCCAGCCGAGCTGGGCGGTGTTCGCCCACCAGTACAGCGGGAAGAGGACCGCGCACTTGGCGAGCAGGATCAGGCCCCAGGCCCAGCTGGCCTTGGCGTACGCCTTCTTGCGGCCGGGGTTGCGGGTCCGCCAGGAGAGGTTCTCCTTGAAGACCGGGCCGAGGATCAGACCGATCAGCGGGACACCGCACAGCGTGGTGACGATGTACGCCACGGCCAGGCCGAGCGTGTAGAGCATGCCGGGGAGGTAGAAGTCCTTGGCGTTGCCCGTCATCATCGCGAACACGACACCGAAGGCGACGCCGAAGACACCGCTGAAGGCGTGCTTGACGGTGTCCTTCATGACCAGCCGGACCACGACCAGGACCAGCGACACGGCCAGCGCGGCGATGGCCGACCAGTGCAGGTCCTTGTTGATCGTGAAGATGGTGACGAAGAGCAGGCCGGGCAGCACCGTCTCGACCATGCCCCGCACCCCGCCGAACGCCTCGAAGAGCGCGGCTTCCGTCACCGCCCGGGCGTCGTCCTGCTGAGTGTCCTGGGTCGGCTTGTCGAGCGACGTCACCGGCTACTCCCGTCCGAGGGGTCTCAGTTCGTACTTGGGGTTGAAGAGCACTCGCCGGCCCCGGCTCATCGAGATCCGGCCCGACGCGATCAGCCTGCGCCCGGGTTCGATCCCCACGATGGAACGCCTGCCGAGCCACACCACGTCCAGCGCCGCGGAGCCGTCGAACAACTCGGCTTCCAGGGCCGGGACTCCGGCTCGCGGCCGCAGGGTGACCGTGCGCAAGGTACCAGTAACCGTCACTATCTGCCGGTCCTGGCAGTCGCCGATGCGGATGCAGCCGGCGGTTTCGGCGTCCTCCCGCAGCTCCTCGGACTCCAGGTCCTCCTGGGACGAGGAGAGCCGGTCGAGCATGCGCCGGAACCGGCCCACCGGTTTCTCGGAACGAGGAACAGCACTCATATCTGAAGCGTACCGGGGTGCCCTGCCAAGGACGTACCCGCGGTGACGGCACCCGAACCGGCCCCGTGCTCCGGCTCACTTCTCGAACCGGTACCCCATCCCCGCCTCCGTGATGAAGTGCCGCGGGTGCGAGGGGTCCGTCTCCAGTTTCCGGCGCAGCTGGGCCATGTACACCCGGAGGTAGTTCGTCTCGGTCCCGTAGGAGGGACCCCACACCTCCTGGAGGAGCTGCTTCTGGCTGACCAGCCGGCCGGTGTTGCGCACCAGCACCTCCAGCAGATGCCACTCCGTGGGCGTCAGGCGTACGTCCCTGCCGTCCCGGTTGACCTTCTTGGCGACCAGGTCGACGGTGAAGCCCTCGGTCTCCACCAGCGCGTCGTCCTCGCCGGCCCCGACGGGTTCGGCCCGGCGGACGGCGGCCCGAAGCCGGGCCAGCAGTTCGTCCATGCCGAACGGCTTGGTGACGTAGTCGTCGGCGCCCGCGTCGAGCGCCTCGACCTTCTCGTCGGAGGAGTGGCGGGCGGACAGCACCAGGATCGGCACCCTGGTCCAGCCGCGCAGCCCCTTGATCACCTCGACGCCGTCCATGTCCGGCAGGCCGAGGTCGAGGACGACCACGTCCGGGTGACGGGCGGCGGCGAGCTGGAGCGCGGTGGCGCCGTCGTAGGCCGCGTCGACCTCGTACTTGCGGGCCCTGAGGTTGATCACGAGGGCGCGGACGATCTGCGGCTCGTCGTCTATCACGAGCACCCTGGTCATCTGACCTGCCTTTGCGGTTGTACGGGCCGTGGTGGTTGCACGGGCTCTTCGGATTGCACGGGCTCTCCCGGTCGCGCGGGTTCCTCCGGCGACGCGGAAGCCGCCGGTCGCGCGGGTTCGTCCGGCGACGCGGAAGCTGCCGGTCGCGCGGGTTCTTCGGGCCTCGCGGGTTCGGCGGACCGGACGGGCCGGGCCGGCTGGACGGGTTCGGGGGCCGCTCCGGCCGCGCACAGGGTGAGGACCATGGTGAGGCCGCCGCCGGGGGTGTCCTCGGCGGTGAGCGTGCCGCCCATCGCCTCGGCGAAGCCGCGCGCGACCGCGAGACCGAGGCCGACGCCGGCGCCGCGCGGGGCGTCGCCGTAGCGCTGGAAGGGCTCGAAGATGCGTTCCTTGGCCTCGTCCGGGACGCCCGGCCCGCGGTCCACCACCCGCACCTCGACCCGGTCCGCGATGGCGCTGGCGGCGACCAGGACGCGCTTGCCGCGCGGGCTGTACTTGACCGCGTTCTCGACCAGGTTGGCCACCACGCGCTCCAGCAGCCCGGCGTCGACCGCGACCATGGGCAGGGTCTCGGGGACGTCCAGCTCGACGCTGTCCTCGGGAACGCCGCCGAGCGCCATCGGCACGACCTCGTCGATGTCCGTCTCGCGGATGATCGTGGCGACCGTGCCGGTCTGCAGGCGGGACATGTCGAGGAGATTGCCGACCAGGTGGTCCAGGCGGTCGGCGCCCTCCTCGATGCCCTCCAGCAGCTCGGCCCGGTCCTCCTCGGACCACTCGACGTCCTCCGAGCGCAGGGACGACACCGACGCCTTGATCCCGGCGAGCGGGGTGCGCAGGTCGTGGCTGACGGCGGCGAGCAGCGCGGTGCGGATGCGGTTGCCCTCGGCCAGCGTGCGGGCCCGGTCGGCCTCCTCCTGCAGCCGCCGCCGGTCCAGGACGACGGCGGACTGGGCCGCGAACGCGGCCAGGACACGGCGGTCCTCGGCGGGCAGTACCCGCCCGGTGAGCGCCAGCGCCATATGGTCCCCGACCGGCATGTCCACGTCGGCGTCCTCGGGCCGCTCCAGCGGCCGCCCGAGCCCCACGCTTCCCGCGACGGTCCAGGGCGCGACGTCGCTCTCGCGCTCCAGCAGTGCCGCCGACTCCATGCCGAAGGTCTCGCGCACCCGCTCCAGCAGCGCCTCCAGGCTGGTCTCGCCGCGCAGCACGTCGCCCGCGAGGAAGGAGAGGATCTCCGACTCCACCCGCAGCCGGGCCGCCTGGTGGGTGCGCCGGGCGGCGAGGTCCACGACCGAGGCCACCGACACCGCCACCCCCACGAAGATCACGATGGCGACGATGTTCTTCGGGTCGGCGATCGTCAGCCGGTGCAGCGGGGGCGTGTAGTAGTAGTTCAGCAGGAACGATCCGACAGCGGCCGAGCCGAGCGCCGGGAGCAGCCCGCCGAGCAGGGCCGCCGCCACCGTCAGCGCCAGGAACAGCAGCATGTCGTTGGCCAGGCCCAGGTCGACCGTGTTCAGCACCAGCGCCAGGAGCACCGGGCCGACCACGCCGACGAGCCAGCCCCAGATGATCCGGGCCCGCCCCAGCCGTGCGCCCCGGGCGGCCGGCAGTCCGCGCCCCTTGCCCGCCTCGCCGTGGGTGATCAGGTGGACGTCGAGGTCGGGCCCCGACTCCCGGGCCACGGTGGCCCCCACGCCCGGCCCGAAGACGTACTGCCAGCTGTTGCGCCGCGAGACGCCGAGCAGGATCTGGGTGGCGTTGACTCCGCGGGCGAAGGCCAGCAGGGCCGCCGGTATGTCGTCGCCGACCACGTGGTGGAAGGTGCCGCCCAGATCCTCGACCAGGGTCCGCTGGACGGCCAGTTCCTTGGGCGAGGCCGAGGTCAGCCCGTCGCCGCGGGATATGTAGACGGCCAGCACCTCGCCGCCCGCGCCCTTCTCGGCCAGCCGGGCGGCCCGCCGGATCAGCGTCCGGCCCTCCGGGCCGCCGGTCAGACCGACCACGATCCGCTCCCGCGAACCCCAGATCGCCGACACCCGGTGCTCGCTGCGGTACTGCTGGAGGTACTCGTCGACCCGGTCCGCCACCCACAGCAGCGCCAGCTCCCGCAGCGCGGTCAGGTTCCCGGGGCGGAAGTAGTTCGACAGGGCCGCGTCGACCTTGTCCGGCTGGTAGATGTTGCCGTGCGCCATCCGGCGGCGCAGCGCCTGCGGCGACATGTCGACCAGCTCGATCTGGTCGGCCCGGCGCACCACCTCGTCCGGCACGGTCTCGCGCTGGCGCACCCCTGTGATGGACTCCACCACGTCGCCCAGCGACTCCAGGTGCTGGATGTTCACCGTCGAGACCACGTCGATGCCCGCAGCGAGCAGTTCCTCCACGTCCTGCCAGCGCTTGGCGTTGCGCGAGCCCGGGATGTTCGTGTGGGCCAGTTCGTCCACCAGGGCGACGGCGGGCGCACGCCGGAGCACCGCGTCCACGTCCATCTCGGTGAAGATCGCGTCCCGGTGGTCGAGCTCCTTGCGCGGGACGAGCTCCAGACCGTGCAGCATCACCTCGGTGCGCGGCCTGCCGTGGTGCTCCACGAAGCCCACCACGCAGTCGGTGCCGCGTTCCACCCGCCGATGTGCCTCGGACAGCATGGCGTACGTCTTGCCCACGCCCGGTGCCGCACCGAGATAGATCCGAAGCTTGCCGCGTGCCATGGCCCCATTGTCTTCCCGTGCCGCCTGCGTACGCAGCGTCGACCTTACGGTGGGCCGGATCGACAAAACGGTCGAGAAGGGGGGATGGAGGTCGTCATTGACACAACCCTGACGCCTCCGGCGCGGGGCCGGCGCGGCCGTGGTCCGGCCGGCCCCCGGGCTGCGCGGCTCAGCCGGCGTTGTCCCCGTGGGTGAGGGTCTCCCAGGCGACGAACAGGTTGTTGCTGCCGGCCGGACGGTTCTGGAGGGTGAGTGCCTGGGTGTTGGTCATCGCGATGCCCAGCCGGTTGTGCAGGGCGTTGTAGCCGACCTCGGTGACCGGACCGAGGCCGAGGTTCAGCGTGCCGCCGCACAGCCAGCTCGGGACGGCGGTGCCGAGCTGGTACTTGGACTGGAAGCCGAGCGCCTGCCGCAGCCGCTCGCCGACGTCGGTCCCGTACAGGTCCTGGCCCTGGATACGGCTGGTCTCGGCGACGTGCGAGATGGACGAGATGCCGTACCCGGTGTGGGTGAAGTCGCGGCAGGTCTCCTGGGTGAGACCGGTGACGAAGGTCGACTGGCCCTGCCAGTAGCCGACGATCTTCGCCGTGGTGTCGAGGTTCTGGCTCGGCACGGTCTTCGGGAGCGCGCCGTCGGAGGCCAGGTAGACGTACGCGGCGGTACGGGTCCGGAACTTCGCCATGGCCTTGTCGTACGACGTGCGGTCCTCCAGGAAGACGGAGATGCCGACGGCCGCCTCCATCATGGTCAGTTCCCAGTTGCCGTTGGAGTTGGAACCGTTGATGACCTCGGGGAGGTAGACGTCGCGCAGCATGGTCGCGAAGCGCCCGGAGTTGGGCCAGCTCCCGGTGTACGTGTACTTGACGATCTCCGCGGCCTTGGCCCAGGAGGAGCCGGCCCAGCCGGTCTGGAGGGGCGCGTTGCTGTTGGTGTGGTCCTTGATCACCGCGGACCACGCGTCCATCAGCGCGATGGACTTCTGTGCGTACCGGCTGTCCCGGGTGATGTACCAGGCGAGGGCGTCGGTGTACGCGGCGATCGCGTCCTCGCGCTCGTCGGTGCAGCCGTAGTTGGGGTTGGAGTACGAACCGCACTCGACGGTCGCGCGCGGCGCCGGGGTGCGGTTCAGGTCGGCGTACTTGCTCGCCAGCATCTGGTCGAAGGCGCCCTTCCAGGGCTGGGCACCGGCCTGGACCTGGGCCCGGGCCAGGTCCAGCTGCCCCTTGGAGACGGTGACGCCGGGGTGGACGAAGGCGGCGGGGGCGGCCTGGGCCTGGCGGGCGGCGGGCCAGACTAAGGCGCCGGCGACCAGGACGGTGACGGTGGCGAGGAGTGCGGTACGGCGCATGGTGGGGAGCCATCCGTTCTTGTATGTGAACGATGAGCGCCTGCATGAACGCAGGCGCTGCGCCGAGACCATAGGTACAGACCAACCGCCCGTCAAGGTGGCGCGCACATGACGAAGGGCCGTACCCCGCCGGGGTACGGCCCTTCGTGTACGACTTCGTGTACGACTCCGCGTACGACTTCGTGGACGCCTGTGCTCAGCGAACCTCGGTGATCTCCGGTCCGCGCTGGAGCTGGCCCATGCCACCGGAGAAGCGCGAACCGGCCTCCTCCTGCTGGACGCCCTCGGGCACCATCTGGGCGTCGTTCGGCAGCTTCAGGACGATCGGGTCACGGGGGGCCATCGGGCCCTCGCCCCGCACCACGACGGTGTCCCGGAAGATCTGCTCCAGCAGACCGGCCGCCTGCGGCTGCACCGCGCCCTGGCCCGAGATGACCCCGCGCAGGAACCAGCGGGGGCCGTCCACGCCGACGAACCGCACGACCTGGAAGCCGCCCGTGCCGTCGGGCAGCTGCACCGGCACCTGGGCCCGCAGCTCCCAGCCCAGCGGACCCTCGACCTCGTCGACGATGCCGCCCTGCTGGGTGATGCCCGAGCCGATCTCCTCGCGCACCTCGCCCCAGATGCCCTCGCGCTTGGGAGCGGCGAAGGCCTGGAGCTGGATGGCGCTGTCGTGCAGCACGACGGTGGCGGCGACGATCGCGTCACCGGCCACCTCGACCCGCAGCTCCATGCCGTCGACGCCGGGCACGAACAGGCCGCCGAGGTCCACCCGGCCCTCGCCCGGCTCGCGCACCTCGGTGTCGTCCCAGGGCCCGTCGGGCCGCGGCTCGGGCTCGAGCCGCACGCGCTCGCGTGCGCCCTCTACGTCCGCCTCGGTGTCGACGCTGTCGACGACCTGCTCGGCCTCGCCGGCCGCGCCGTCGGCGGCATCCCTCTTCTTGCGACGTCCGAACACGTCACTGTCCTTCCCGGTCGGATACGACCGAAGCGTATCTATACCCACCCGTTGCGCCGCCGTCGGCGGCCTGACCGCTTGTGCCGCTCGCGCCGCCCACCGCGGCATGGCCGCCGGTGGACCCGAAGCCCCCCTCGGCCCGTACCGAGTCGGGAAGCTCCGCGACCTCCTGGAAGCGAACCCTCTCGACCTGCTGGACTACCAGTTGGGCAATCCGGTCGAAGCGCTCGAACCGCACCGACTCGCGCGGGTCGAGATTCACCACGATCACCTTGATCTCCCCACGGTACCCGGCATCAACCGTCCCCGGGGCATTCACCAGGGCGACGCCGCAACGGGCGGCGAGTCCGGACCGGGGGTGCACGAAGGCCGCGTACCCCTCCGGGAGGGCGATCGACACCCCGGTGGGCAGCACCGCCCGCTCCCCCGGCGCCAGCTCGCAGGCCTCGGTGGTACGCAGGTCGGCTCCGGCGTCACCGGGCTGTGCGTACGCGGGAAGCGGCACCTCGGGGTCGACGCGCCGGATCAGCACGTCCAGCGGTTCACGTCCGGCGGGGCTCACGGGTTCACCTCGAAGGCGCGGGCGCGGCGGATCTGGTCCGGGTCGCTCATGGCGGCCTGGATCTCCTCCTCGCGGCCGTTGCGGACGAAGTGCTCGACCGCGACCTCGACGAACAGGGCGTCGGCGCGGACGGCGACGGGGCCCTCCGGGCCGCCGATGCGTCCGGTGGCCGTCGAGTAGATCTTCCGGCCGGCCACCGCGGTCACCTCGGCCTCCAGGTGCAGCGTCGTCCCCACCGGTACGGGCCGCACGAAGTCGGTCTCCAGCCGTCCGGTCACCGCGATGGTCCGCAGCAGCCAGTTCAGCGAGCCGAGGGTCTCGTCGAGCGCGGTCGCGAGCACGCCGCCGTGCGCGAGCCCGGGAGCGCCCTGGTGGGCGGGCTGGACGGTGAACTCGGCGGTGATCGTGACGCCCGTACCGGCCCGCGCCTGGAGGTGCAGCCCGTGCTGCTGCTCTCCGCCACATCCGAAACACTGTTCGTAGTGGGCACCGAGAAGCTCGCCGGGTGCGGGAGCGTCGGGGTGCCGCACCGGTTTCACGGCGTCGTCGGGAGGCTGAAGAGCTGGGGAAGTACCACTCACAGGCGCAGACCTTACCCGCGCGTCGGCCGTCTCCGGACACCGTGCCAAGCTTGGCTCCATGCAGCACTCCGCCACCCCGTACGAAGAACGCCTGACCGCCCCCCGCTCGTGGTGGCTGATCTCGTTTCTCGTGGGCGTCGCCTGCGCCCTGGTCCTGCTCCCGTTCGGCACCCTGCCGATGCTCGGCGGCCTGGTCGGCGGCACCGCGGCCGCGGCCGTCACGGCCAGTTCCTACGGCTCGCCGCGCATCCGTGTGGTCGGGGACTCCCTGATCGCGGGCGAGGCGAAGATCCCCGTGGCGGCGCTCGGCGAGGCAGAGGTCCTGGACGCCGAGGAGGCCCGCGCCTGGCGCACCTACAAGGCCGACGTACGCGCCTTCCTCCTGCTGCGCTCCTACATCCCCACGGCGCTGCGCGTGGAGGTCACGGACCCGGAGGACCCGACGCCGTACCTGTACCTGTCGACCCGGGAGCCGGAACGCCTGGCGGAGGCCCTGAAGGCCGCCCGGACGGCCTCGGCGTAACACGCTGGCACTGGCCGGCCCCGCGGGGGTCCCGGCGGCCGGAAGACGCACTGGAAGGCCCGGAAGGGGTTCGCGAAGACGGGCTCCGACCGGGCCTTCCGCGGCTCTGCGCACGGGATACGGGCCTGACACCCCCGAGCGACCCGGGAGAAGCGGCCCGGGAGCACCCCGAAAGCGGCTCACGGGAGCTGGACCGGAAGGGTCCTGAAAGGGCTGGGAAGGCGGGCCGGAAGGGCCCTGGGCGGCTTACGGGAGCCGGACCGAAGGGCCCTGAAAGCGGCCTGGCGGCGGTGGGCCCGGAGGGCCCTGCGCTGAAGCGGCGGTTGCCGGGGGGTGGGCCGCGGAAGGCGCCTGCGTGGATCGTGGCTGTGGGAGGCGGCGTCACCCGCGGGCGCCGGCACGTCTCACCGACCCAGCTCCTTCGAGATGTCGCCCAGTCCCACCGGATCCGCCGGAGGCTCCAGCGGCGGCAGCTCGGACAGCGCGTCCCAGGACACCTGCGACTTCCGCAGGTCCGCCCGGATCCGCGCGGCGAGTTTCTTCGTGTCGCGGCGGTTCATGACCGCGCCGACCGCGGCTCCGACCATGAACGGCATCAGGTTCGGCAGGTTGCGGACCAGCCGCTTGGTGATCTGCTGACGCAGTTCGCGCTTCATGCGGCCGCCCAGCGCCGCGTCGACCGTCGACGGCTTCCGCACGTCGACCCCGCGCTCGCCCGACCACGAGCGCAGATACGCGGTACTGCGGTCCCTGAGCTGTCCCGGCGGCCGCAGGCCGTACACCTCGTGCAGTTCGGCGATCAGCTTCAGCTCGATCGCGGCGACCCCGGTGATCTCCGCGGCCAGCTCGGTGGGCATCGCGGGCGGTACGGGCAGCATCGCGGCCGCCCCGATGCCCGCGCCGACGGTCGAGGTGGCGTTCGCGGCGCCCGCGACGAGCTTGTCCGCGAGCTGCTCGGGGCCGAGGCCCGGGAACTGCCGGCGGAGCGTCGCGAGGTCGCGCACGGGAACCCGCGGGGCGATCTCGATGATCCGGTCGACGAGGTACGCCAGGCCCGCCTTGGCGCCGCTGCCGGTCTTGCGGGCGCCGTCCGCGGCGAGGCCCACGGCCTTGTCGCGGATCGCCGCGGCCCGCCGCCTGGCGACGGGCGCGGGACTCTCCACCGGCGCCGGGAGGTCACCCCGGTCGCCTGCCGGTTCGAGCGAGGCCGAGCCGGACGACTCCTGTGTCGTACCGGATGAGCCCCGCTCGTCGTCACGCACGCCGTGAGGGCCGTCGGACGGCCCACGCCCCGCTCCCCGCAGGGGGAAGCGGCGCTTCCGAGGTGGGGTCGAGCCAGTCACGGCCGACCCGTCCTCAGTCGCAGTCGCGGCAGATCGGCTGGCCGTTCTTCTCGCGGGCCAGCTGGCTGCGGTGGTGCACCAGGAAGCAGCTCATGCAGGTGAACTCGTCCTGCTGCTTGGGCAGCACGCGGACGGCCAACTCCTCGTTCGAGAGGTCGGCCCCCGGCAGCTCGAGGCCCTCGGCGGCCTCGAACTCGTCGACGTCGACGGCCGAAGCCGACTTGTCGTTCCGACGGGCCTTCAGTTCCTCGAGGCTGTCCGAGTCAACGTCGTCGTCGGTCTTGCGTGGGGTGTCGTAATCGGTTGCCATGGTCGCTCTCCCCCTCTGGGTGTTTGCGGTGTCTCCAGCGCACGTAACGCGTGAGAGGCCGGACTTGTGCCCGACCCGAGGCGGAGATTTTGCCTCACATCAAGGTCTGTTACTCAATCGACACCCAACCGGATCCCCCGAGAGTGATCGGCTTGGATGGCGATCGGGACCGTACACGGTCATGGCGCCGCTCTCCAAAGGCGCCTCACCGTGTACTTCCCGTGAGCACGGCACCGGAAAACCCGGATTTTACGGGCTTTGTGGCACCAGCTGTGATCACGGAGCGTGGATAGTCTGAATATCGCCCTTGTGATCGATCACACAAGGAACCGTCCGTCGGGTGTCCCGAAAATTCCGCTAAAAGCGAACAGTCCCGTGCGTGTCGGCGTCATGGTCTCAGATGGGCAGTGTGACGCGCATCACGAGACCGCCCCCCTCTCGCGGTTGGGCGGAGATATGCCCGCCGTGCGCCCGCGCGACGGACCGGACGATGGACAGACCCAGGCCGACCCCCTTGTCGCTGCCGGTGCGCTCCGTGCGCAGCCGTCTGAACGGCTCGAACAGGTTGTCGATCTCGTACGCCGGTACGACCGGTCCCGTGTTCGACACGACCAGGACCGCCTGGCCGTGCCCGACCTCCGTGGTGACCTCGACCCAGCCGCCCGAGGGCACGTTGTAGCGCACGGCGTTCTGCACCAGGTTCAGGGCGATCCGCTCCAGCAGCACACCGTTGCCCTGGACCACGGCGGGCCTGCGCTCACCGCGGATCTCCACGCCCTTGGCCTCCGCCTCGGCGTGCACCTGGTCGACCGCCTGCTCGGCGACCTCCGCGAGGTCCACCGGCTTGCGCTCGACGATCTGGTTGTCGCTGCGGGCGAGCAGCAGCAGGCCCTCCACGAGCTGCTCGCTGCGCTCGTTGGTGGCCAGCAGCGTCTTGCCGAGCTGCTGGAGCTCCATCGGCGCGCCCGGGTCGGACAGGTGCACCTCCAGAAGGGTGCGGTTGATCGCGAGCGGGGTGCGCAGCTCGTGCGAGGCGTTGCCGACGAAGCGCTGCTGGGCCGTGAAGGCCCGCTGGAGGCGCTCCAGCATGTCGTCGAAGGTGTCGGCCAGTTCCTTCAGCTCGTCGTCCGGGCCGTCCAGCTCGATCCGGCGGGACAGGTCCGAGCCCGCCACCGCGCGCGCCGTGCGGGTGATCCGGCCGAGCGGGGACAGCACCCGGCCGGCCATGGCGTAGCCGAAGGCGAAGGCGATCACCGCGAGGCCGAGCAGGGCCAGCAGGGAGCGGCTGAGCAGGTCGTCGAGGGCGTGCTGGCGCTGCAGGTTCAGGCATGCGGACATCGCGTGGTTGAGCTCGTCCGGTGTGGGGTTCAGCGGAAGAGCGCAGGTGTTGCTGCCGACCTTCCCGTAGATGACCGTGAAGGGGAGTTCGCTGCCGACGCTCAGCGCCTGTGCCGCGAGCAGGTAGATGATCGACAGCAGCATGATGCCGGCGATCAGGAACATGCCGCCGTACAGGAGCGTCAGGCGTATCCGGATGGTCGGACGCAGCCACGGGAAGGGAGGCTGCGGTTTCCTGGGGTCCCAGGTGGGTTTCGGCGGCGTCTGGGCGGGCGCGGGTGTCGTGGCCACCGCGGATCAGATCCGGTAGCCGGAGCCGGGGACGGTGACGATGACGGGCGGCTCGCCCAGTTTGCGGCGCAGGGTCATGACCGTCACGCGCACCACGTTGGTGAACGGGTCGGTGTTCTCGTCCCAGGCCTTCTCCAGCAGCTGCTCGGCGGAGACCACCGCGCCCTCGGAGCGCATCAGCACCTCCAGGACGGCGAACTCCTTGGGCGCGAGCTGGACCTCCTTGCCGTCGCGGAAGACCTCGCGGCGGTTGGGGTCGAGCTTGATGCCCGCACGCTCCAGGACGGGCGGCAGCGGCACGCTGGTGCGCCGGCCCAGGGCCCGCACCCGCGCGATGAGCTCGCTGAACGCGAAGGGCTTGGGCAGGTAGTCGTCGGCGCCGATCTCCAGCCCCTCGACCCGGTCGCTCACGTCGCCGGACGCGGTGAGCATGAGCACGCGCGTGGGCAGGCCGAGCTCGACGAGCTTGCGGCAGACGTCGTCGCCGTGCACGAGCGGGAGGTCGCGGTCGAGGACGACCACGTCGTAGTCGTTGACGCCGATGCGCTCCAGGGCGGCCGCACCGTCGTACACGACGTCGACGGCCATGGCCTCCCGGCGCAGTCCGGTGGCCACCGCATCGGCGAGCAGCTGCTCGTCCTCGACGACGAGTACGCGCACGTCGCTAGTCCTTCCTGTGTCCACCCGCATAGCCCCTCGGGCGCACACGGGCAGGATTCTTCGTGGATGTGGCGTCCATCCTGCCCTTTTCGGCTGTAAGTCGGCGGTAAGGCGGGAGAGCGGGCACGGATGTGCGGGCGATCGGCCCTGGAATGGAGGATTTTCTCGTGCGGTTGAGGTTTCCACGGAAGGGAGCGCGGGGAGGACGGTTTACACCCCGCGATCACACTCTGCTTGTGCCGCAACACCATGCGGTACGTCGCTGTCCGCTTATCCACAGAGTGGTCGTGGGTGTCCGGCACCGTGGCCGCCCGGCACAGGGCTGCGCCGGACATCCACAGGAGACGTGATCGCCCCTTCCCAACGGCACACCCCCGTGCCATCGACCCACGACCCTGGACGAGGGGGCGCAGCATGGACGCTTTCACCGCAGGACTTCTGCAGCGCATAAAGGCGACCGAGTCCGACCTGACTCGGGCTCGTGACGAGGGCGACGAGTTCCTCGTCGAGGTGGAGCAGGGCGAGCTCGACGACCTGCACCGCCTCGCCGCCGAGCACGGCGTGGAAGTCGGCATGTCCGCCGTCTGATCGGTTCGTACGTACGACAGCGGGGCCCCGGGCGATCCAGTGCCGGGGCCCCGCTGTCGTAGACCGCTGTCGTAGGTCGCACGGACTCCCGGGCGCACAGGTGTGCTCCCCCAGGGCTTCCGAGATGTCCGGGGCCGCTCAGTCGTGCCAGGCGCCGAAGTCCTCCAGGAGCCGCTGGAGGGGCTCGAAGACGCCGGGGCTCGCCGCCACCGTGAGGTCGCCCGAGAGGCCCTGGGAGGGGCGCCCGCCGGTCAGGGCGCCCGCCTCGCGGGCGATCAGGTCGCCCGCCGCGTAGTCCCAGGCGTGCAGTCCGCGTTCGTAGTAGCCGTCCAGACGGCCCGCGGCGACGTCGCACAGGTCGACGGCGGCCGAGCCGCTGCGCCGGATGTCGCGCAGCAGCGGAACGAGCTTGCGGGCGACCTCGGCCTGGTGGGTGCGGACCTCGGTGACGTAGTTGAAGCCGGTCGCGACCAGGGCCTGGTCCAGGGGCGGCGCGGGACGGCAGGCGAGCCTGCGCGCACCGTCCCAGGCGCCGGTGGCCCAGGCTCCGCCGCCACGGACCGCGTGGAAGGTCTCCCCGCGCATCGGGACCGCCACCACGCCGACGACCGTCTCGCCGTCCTGCTCGGCCGCCACGGACACGGCCCAGGTCGGCAGCCCGTAGAGGTAGTTCACCGTGCCGTCGAGGGGATCGATCACCCAGCGGACCCCGCTCGTGCCCTCGCTGGCGGCCCCCTCCTCGCCGAGGATGCCGTCGGCGGGACGGCGGTCGGCGACGAGGCCGGTGATCAGCTTCTCCGCCGCGATGTCCATCTCGGTGACGACGTCGATCGGGCTCGACTTGGTGGCGGCGACCGCGAGGTCGGCGGGGCGGCCGTCGCGCAGCAGTTCACCCGCGCGGCGGGCCGCCTCCTGGGCGATGCCGAGCAGTTCGGTGTGCAGGGGGTCGGTCACGGCGTTCCTCACGCGTAGGGGCTGTCGGCGCCGGCGGCGGCGGGGCGGGGGGCGCGGGCCGGGCAGCAGCCGACCGGGCACAGGTCGTGGCTCGCGCCGAGCGCGCCCAGGGCGCACGGCGTGACCGCCTGGCCGCGCTCCGTCCCGGCGCGCTCCAGGATCAGTTCCCGGACCGCGGCGGCGAAGCGCGGGTCGTCGCCGACGGTGGCCGACCGGCGTACCGGCAGCCCCAGTTCCGCGGCCTTGGCGGTGGCCTCCGTGTCGAGGTCGTACAGGACCTCCATGTGGTCGGAGACGAAGCCGATGGGGGCCATGACGACCGCCGGGACGCCGGCCGCGTGCCGCTCCTGGAGGTGGTCGCAGATGTCGGGCTCCAGCCACGGGATGTGCGGTGCGCCGGAGCGGGACTGGTAGACGAGCTGCCAGGGGTGGTCGACGCCGGTGCGCTCCCGGACGGCGTCGGCGATCAGCCGCGCCACGTCCAGGTGCTGTGCGACGTAGGCCCCGCCGTCGCCGTGTGCCCCGGCCGGGCCGGAGGTGTCGGCGGCGGAGACCGGGATGGAATGGGTCGAGAAGGCGAGGTGCGCGCCGTCGCGGACGTCCTCGGGGAGGTCGGCGAGGGAGGCGATCACCCCTTCGATCATGGGTTCCAGGAAGCCCGGGTGGTTGAAGTAGTGGCGCAGTTTGTCGATCCGCGGCGGCTCGACGCCCTCGGCCCGCAGGGCGGCGAGCGCGTCGGCGAGGTTCTCGCGGTACTGGCGGCAGCCCGAGTACGAGGCGTAGGCGCTGGTCGTCAGGACGAGGACGCGGCGGCGGCCGTCGGCGGCCATCTCGCGCAGGGTGTCGGTGAGGTAGGGCGCCCAGTTACGGTTGCCCCAGTAGACCGGCAGATCCAGGCCGTGGTCCGCGAAGTCCTTGCGGAGGGCGTCCAGCAGGGCGCGGTTCTGACCGTTGATGGGGCTGACCCCGCCGAACAGGAAGTAGTGCTGCCCGACCTCCTTGAGGCGTTCCTTCGGGATGCCGCGCCCACGTGTCACGTTCTCCAGGAACGGGACCACGTCGTCCGGGCCTTCCGGGCCACCGAAGGAGAGCAGGAGCAGGGCGTCGTAGGGGGTGGGATCGAGCGCTTCTGGCATGAGTCGAATCCTGCCACCCGGCACCGACAGCCGGGCTCCGGGCCCGCGGACCCGGTGCATTAGGGTTACCTAACCAGTAACCTGTATCGGCCCTCTTCGCGCCTTACCGGATCCCCGGAGACACCCGTGCCCAGCCCCTATCGCGCCCTGTTCGCCGCCCCAGGTTCCAAGGGCTTCTCCGCCGCGGGATTCCTCGGCCGGATGCCACTGTCGATGATGGGCATCGGCGTGGTCACGATGATCTCCCAGCTCACCGGGCGCTACGGGCTCGCGGGCGCGCTGTCGGCCACCATCGCGCTGGCCGCGGCGGCGATCGGCCCGCAGATCTCGCGGCTGGTCGACCAGCACGGGCAGCGGCGGGTGCTGCGGCCGGCCACGCTGGTCGCGCTCACGGCCGCGGCGGGACTGCTGTTCGCCGCGCACTTCGCGTGGCCGGACTGGGTGCTGTTCGTGTGCGCCGCCGGCATCGGCTCCGTACCCAGCCTCGGCGCGATGATCCGCGCGCGCTGGGCCGCTCTGTACCGGGGCACCCCGCAGCTGCACACCGCGTACTCCTTCGAGTCCGTGGTGGACGAGATGTGCTTCATCTTCGGGCCGATCATCTCCATCGGACTGTCCACGGCCTGGTTCCCGGAGGCCGGGCCGCTGCTCGCGGCCGGTTTCCTGGCGGTCGGTGTGTTCTGGCTGACCGCCCAGCGCGCCACCGAGCCCGAGCCGCACCCGCGCGAGCGGCACGGCGGCGGTTCGGCGCTGCGCTCGCCCGGACTCCAGGTCCTGGTGGCCACCTTCGTGGCCACCGGAGCGATCTTCGGGGCGGTCGACGTGGTCACCGTGGCCTTCGCCGAGGAACAGGGCCACAAGGCCGCCGCGAGCCTTGTCCTCGCGCTCTACGCGGCGGGGTCCTGCACGGCGGGCGTCGTCTTCGGGTTGTTGCGCTTCCGGGGAGCGCCGGAACGTCGCTGGGTACTGGGCATATTCATGATGGCCGTGAGTATGATCCCCCTCCTACTGGTCGGAAACTTGCCGTTTCTGGCCGTGGCGCTGTTCGTTGCGGGTCTGTCCATCGCGCCGACGATGATCACGACGATGTCCCTCATCGAAGAGCACGTACCACGTGCGCAACTGACCGAGGGCATGACCTGGGTGAGCACCGGGCTCGCCATCGGTGTCGCGCTCGGTTCCTCGGCGGCCGGCTGGGTGGTCGACGCGGTCGGCGCGCGCGCCGGGTACGGGGTTCCGGCCGTGTCCGGGGCCGTCGCGGTCACGGTCGGTTTCCTGGGGTACCGCCGGCTCAGCAGGCCGGCTCCGGGTTGGGGAGGGACCGTTGAGCACGACAGCGAGCGGGAAGAACGGCACGTGGCGTAACTGGGGCGGCAACGTCTCGGCCCGGCCCGCGCGGGAGGTCATGCCCGCCTCCGTCGAGGAGCTGGCCGCGGCCGTGCGCAAGGCCGCCGAGGACGGCCTGAAGGTGAAGGCGGTGGGCACCGGGCACTCGTTCACGGCGATCGCCGCCACCGACGGCCTATTGATCCGCCCTCAACTGTTGACCGGTATCCGCAACATTGATCGGGAGGCCGGGACCGTCACGGTCGAGGCCGGCACTCCGCTCAAGAGACTCAATGTGGCCCTGGCCCGCGAGGGTCTGTCGCTGACCAACATGGGCGACATCATGGAGCAGACCGTCTCCGGGGCCACCAGCACCGGCACGCACGGCACCGGCCGCGAGTCGGGCTCGATCGCCGCCCAGATCAAGGGCCTGGAACTGGTCACGGCCGACGGATCGGTGCTCGTCTGCTCCGAGAAGGAGAACCCGGAGGTCTTCGCGGCCGCCCGGATCGGCCTGGGCGCGCTCGGCATCGTCACCGCGATCACCTTCGCCGTGGAGCCGCTCTTCCTGCTGACGGCGCGCGAGGAGCCGATGCCCCTGGACCGGGTCATCGCCGAGTTCGACGAGCTGTGGGCCGAGAACGAGCACTTCGAGTTCTACTGGTTCCCGCACACCGGCAGCACCAACACCAAGCGCAACAACCGCAGCGCGGGCCCGGAGCAGCCGGTGGGGCAGCTGACCGGCTGGATCGAGGACGAGTTCCTCTCCAACGGCGTCTTCCAGGTGGCCCAGTTGGTCGGCCGGGCGGCGCCCGCGGCGATTCCCGCGATCGCCCGGATCTCCAGCAAGGCCCTGTCCGCGCGCACCTACACGGACATCCCCTACAAGGTCTTCACCTCCCCGCGCCGGGTGCGCTTCGTGGAGATGGAGTACGCCGTCCCGCGCGAGGCCCTGGCCGAGACGCTGCGGGAGCTGAGGACGATGGTCGACCGCTCCGGGCTGCGGGTGAGCTTCCCCGTCGAGGTGCGCACCGCTCCGGCCGACGACATCGCCCTGTCCACCGCCTCGGGCCGGGACAGCGCCTATGTCGCCGTGCACATGTTCCGGGGTACGCCCTATCAGGCGTACTTCACCGCCGCCGAGCGCATCTTCACCGCGCACGAGGGCCGGCCGCACTGGGGCAAGGTGCACACCCGGGACGCCGAGTACCTGGCCGGGGTCTACCCGCGCTTCGGCGAGTTCACCGCGTTGCGGGCCCGGCTCGACCCTGAACGCCTGTTCCAGAACGACTACTTGCGGAGGGTTCTGGGGTAGCGGACGCGCCGGGCGTCCCGGCCGCGGGCGACGGTTCGCCGCCCGCGGCCGGTCCCGCGATGACACTCCGGGCCCGCGTCAGGCTCTCCGGTCAGCCGGAAGCCGTTCCATCGACCACCTGTGCGAGAAGGGGACGTGCAGACGAAACGATTAGCTCCGTTTCCGGCGATTGGGTGAAGTGCGCCACGTTCACTCCCGCATCACCGCACAACGGACGGTCAAGTCGCACTCCCCGCCAGAAGTTGAACGGCGTGCCAATCCACGCACGTGGCCCAAATGGAGTACTGTTGCGAGCCCTGGGTTCGGTCTCCCGCCAGGGCGTCCGGGACCTTGCCGGACCACCGGAGGGGGCTAATTGCACAGGGTGACGGAGTTGGTCACTTAGCGTTGCGAATAGGTAACCGTGCCATAACGGCGTACGCGGACTCGCGTCCGACACGCCGGGCAACTCGGCAAGGTTGTGGCAGGCTGCACCCGGGCAGGCCACACTCGACTAGCGGAAGCAGCGACGCACGTGACGTCGGCAGGCACCACCCGGGAGGTCCCCATGCCCGAACTGCGTGTCGTGGCCGTCTCCAATGACGGCACACGGCTGGTGCTGAAGGCTGCGGACAGCACGGAGTACACGCTTCCGATCGACGAACGACTCCGTGCCGCCGTGCGCGGCGACCGTCCCCGCCTCGGCCAGATCGAGATCGAGGTGGAGAGCCATCTCCGCCCCCGTGACATCCAGGCGCGTATACGTGCCGGTGCGACCGCGGAAGAGGTCGCCCAGATGGCCGGCATCCCGGTCGATCGTGTACGCCGCTTCGAGGGCCCTGTGCTGGCCGAGCGTGCCTTCATGGCCGAGCGGGCCCGCAAGACCCCGGTCCGCCGGCCCGGCGAGAACGCCGGACCCCAACTCGGCGAGGCCGTCCAGGAGCGCCTGCTGCTGCGCGGCGCCGACAAGGACACGGTGCAGTGGGACTCCTGGCGCCGCGACGACGGCACCTGGGAAGTCCTGCTGGTCTACCTGGTCGCCGGTGAACCGCACTCGGCGAGCTGGACGTACGACCCGCCCCGGCGGCTCGTCCAGGCCGTCGACGACGAGGCGCGCTCGCTGATCGGCGAGTCCGACGACCTCGCCGCGCCCGAGCCCAGCTTCCCCTTCGTACCGCGTATCGCACGGCTGCCGCGCGACCGCCCGCTGGACCGCGCTCTCGACCGGGAGCGGCCGAGCCTGCCCGCGCAGGCGTCCGAACCGGCCGAGGAGAGCACCAGCGAACGGGACTCGCTGACCAGCCTGCTGGAGGCGGTGCCGAGTTTCCGGGGCGACCTCGTGGTCCCGGAGCGCCCGGCGGAACCTCCCGTGGAGGAGCCCGTCGAGGAACCGGAGGCGGAGGAGCCCCCGGCTCCCGCGGCCTCCGCCGGCTCCGCCTACGCGGACGTGCTCATGCCGCGCTCGGTCGGGAGCCACCGCGACCGTCTGGTCGGTGCCACCGACCGCCAGGCCGAGGCGGACGGCGTCCGTCCCGGCCGCCGGGCCGCGGTGCCCAGCTGGGACGAGATCGTCTTCGGTACGCGACGCAAGAAGCAGGAGTAGCCGGACCGTACGACGCCGCACGACACCGAGGGCCCGCGTCCTGACGACGCGGGCCCTCAGGCATCCGTGCGGGACATCCGCGGACCGGTCCGCGTACGGCCCGCCGGGCAGCCGTACGGGACACCGGCGGGCGCCACGCGCTACTGCGGGTCGGGGCCCACGGCGACGGGACGGGACGGGTCCGAGGACCACTGCGACCACGAACCGACGTACAGCGCGGCCGGGATGCCGGCGACCGCCAGCGCGAGCACCTCATGGGCGCCGGAGACGCCCGAACCGCAGTACACGCCCACCTCGGTGCCGTCGTCGGCGCCCAACGCCCGGAAGCGCGCGTTCAGTTCCCCGGCGGGCAGGAACCGTCCGTCCGCCGCCACGTTCTGCATGGTGGGCGCCGAGACCGCGCCCGGGATGTGCCCGCCGACCCGGTCGATCGGCTCCACGTCGCCCCGGTACCGCTCCCCCGCGCGCGCGTCGAACAGCACTCCCGAACGTGCCAGCGCCGCGGCCCCGTCCGCGTCCAGGAATCCCATGGCCTGCGGCACCGGCTCGAAGTCGCCCTCGACGGGAGCGGGCACGTCCACCGACAGGTCCCCCTGCCAGGCGGGCAACCCGCCGTCGAGGACCCGCACGTCCGGGTGACCCGTCCAGCGCAGCAGCCACCACGCGCGTGCCGCCGCCCAGCCCTGTCCGCCGTCGTACACGATCACCGGCACCTTCGACGACACGCCCGCCCGGCGCATCGCGGCGCCGAACTCCGCGATGTCGGGCAACGGGTGCCGGCCGTCCGGACCGGGCGCGGCGGCGAGCTCCGCGTCCAGGTCGACGAAGACGGCACCGGGCACATGACCGGCCGCGTACTCGGCCCGGCCGTCGAAGGCCGGCTCACCGCCCGCCTTGGCCACGCTGAGCTGCCAGCGGACGTCGAGCAGCGTCGGCGGACGCTCCCCGGACAGGGCGGTCGCGAGTTCTGCTGCGGAGATGATGGCGTTCATGGCCACCATCCTCGCGCACAGGGTGGCCACATCGCCCATGTCCGGCTACTCTGCTCGGCCGGGCAGGCACGGTCACGAGGCGTACGGGACCGGCCACATGCTGTACAACTGATCGACCCCCACGAGTAATCGTGCCGAAAGGGACGAGAAACCTTACAGCGGGCATTCTCCGGCTATGGGGCCCACGCGCGCACAACGGCGTGCACGCCCGGTGAGCAGGGTGCCACGCTCGGTGCAAGCATCGGGCACGGGATCCGGAGAGCGGAATCGACGCGGCCACCACGAGAGGCCGAGAAGAGAGTGACGATGACCGAGACACGGGAGTCGGACGGCCCGGAGGGCAAGGCGCACGCCCGGTACGCGCCCGGCACACCCTGCTGGGTGAGCCTGATGGTGCACGAACCGGCCGCGACCCAGGACTTCTACGGAGAACTCTTCGGCTGGGAGTTCCAGCCCGGCCCCCGGCGGCTCGGCCCCTACGTCAGGGCCCTGCTGGACGGCCGCGAGGTGGCGGGCATCGGCCAGCTGCCGCCGGATCTGCACCTGCCGACCGCCTGGACGCCCTATCTCGCCTCGGACGACGTGGACCAGACCGCCGAGACGGTACGGCTGTGCGGCGGCACGCTCGGCGTCGGACCGCTCGACGCGGCCGATGCCGGACGGCTGGCGATCTGCTCCGACCCGTCGGGCGCCGTCTTCGGTGTCTGGCAGACGGCGCAGCACCCGGTCGGCGGCGACTTCGGAGCCCCTGGAGTCCCCGGTGTCCCGGGCACACCCGCCTGGAACGAGTTGCTGACCTTCGACTCGGTGACCGTCGCCAAGTTCTACGAATCGGTGTTCGGCTACGAGCAACAGCCGGTGGCCCCGGCCGACTTCGACCGGGTGACGCTGCGCGTCGAGGGCCGCCCGGTGGCCGGCATCCAGGGGGTGGGCAACGCGCTGCCGCGCGAACGGGGCCCGCACTGGCTGACGTACTTCGAGGTGGCCGACGCCGACGAGTCGCTGGACCGGCTCGTCGCACTCGGCGGACAGGTCCTCCAGCCGGCCCGGGACGGCGCCGACGGGCGCGTGGCCTCGGTGGCGGACCCGGAGGGAGCCCGGTTCGCCCTGGTCCAGAGCCCGCGTTGACGGTCCGGAGGAGCGAGCCCCCGGCTCAGGAGGCCGACACCGGCAGCACGTCGGGCGACAGGGCCGCCGCGTGGGCCGTGGCCGCCGTCATACGACGCCGGTGGTGGCGGCGGCACAGCACCTCGTAACCGATCTCGTCCGCGGAGCGGTTGACGTCGCCCACGACCACCTGGGCGCCCTCGACGACCATCTCGCCCCCGATCGTGCGGGCGTTGTGCGTGGCACGGGCACCGCACCAGCACAGGGCCTCGACCTGGAGCACCTCGACCCGGTCGGCCAGCTCCACCAGCCGCTGGGAACCGGGGAAGAGCTTGGAGCGGAAGTCGGTCGTGATGCCGAAGGCGTAGACGTCCACGCCCAGGTCGTCGACGACCCGCGCGAGCTGGTCGATCTGTTCGGGCGCCAGGAACTGCGCCTCGTCCGCGATCACGTAGTCCGCACGCCCACCCTTGGAGAGGTGGTCGACGAGGAACGCGTACAGATCCTGCCCGTCCTCGACCTCCACCGCGTCCGTGACCAGGCCGAGGCGGGAGGACAGCTTGCCCTCGCCCGCACGGTCGTCACGCGTGAAGATCATGCCGACCAGGCCCCGCGTGGAGCGGTTGTGCTCGATCTGGAGAGCCAGCGTCGACTTCCCGCAGTCCATCGTTCCGGAGAAGAACACCAGCTCGGGCATGGGAAGCGGAGCACCTTTCGGCGGAGACAGGCGGAGGGCGGACGGGAGGGAACGGGGCGTGGGGCTCAGGTGCGCACTTCGAGCAGGGGGACCAGCTGTTCGGCCGGGGTCATCGAACCATGGTTGCCGACCATCGCCGACTCCTTCGGTTCCCGCTCCGAGGCGATGATCAACACATCGTCGTGGGCGGCCGCCACCACATCGCCGATACGTGCGTACACGCGTTCGTCGATGTGCGGACCGAACCATCCGGCCGCGATCGCCTCGTCCCGCGAAGCCACCCAGAACTGCTCGCCGAGCACCTCGCGCCAGCAGGTCAGTACGTCGTTCTCGGCGCCCGGCACCGCGTAGACGTGGCGGGCGCGGCCCTCGCCGCCCAGCAGGGCCACGCCGGCGCGCAGCTCCCAGTCCTCGTCGAAGTCGATGCGGTGCTGCTCGTCGAACGGTACGTCGATCATGCCGTGGTCGGCCGTGACGTACAGGGCGCTGCGCGGGGGCAGCTGCTCGGCCAGCCGCTGGACGAGCCGGTCGACGTACATGAGCTGACCGCGCCAGGTGTCGGAGGCGACGCCGTAGCGGTGGCCCGCACCGTCGAGTTCGGCGTAGTACGTGTAGACCAGGGAGCGGTCGGCGGCGGCCAGTTGGGCGGCCGCGAGATCCACGCGCTCCTCGCCGGCCAGCCGTCCGTGGAACGTTCCGCCGCTGAGGGCGACCTTGGTCAGCGGGGTGTTCGCGAAGGTCGGCGACGAGACCTGGGCGGCGTGCACGCCGGCCTCGTGGGCCAGCTGGAAGACGGTGGGGTACGGCTGCCAGACGCGCGGCGAGGTCCACGGCTTCCAGCGGAGCTGGTTCATCAGCTCGCCGGTGTCGGGGTTGCGGACGGTGTAACCGGGCAGGCCGTGGGCGCCCGGCGGGAGGCCGGTGCCGACGGAGGCGAGGGAGGTCGCGGTGGTGGCCGGGTAGCCGGCGGTGATCGGGCGGCCGGTGCCGCCGCGGGAGCTCGCCAGCAGCGAGGCCATGAACGGCGCCTCGTCCGGGTGCGCCCTGAGCTGTTCCCAGCCCAGGCCGTCGATCAGGAACACACAGTTGCGGTCGGCGGCGGTCAGCTCGGGGATGCCGGTGGGCAGGCCCGGGACGCCCATGCCGGCGGCGATCGTGGGCAGCAGGTCTGCGAGCGAGCCGGAGCCGTACTCCGGGACGGGGGCGGAGCCGACGGCGAGCGGCTCGGGGTGGTCCCAGGCGACGGAATCGGACGGCGAGAGAGGGGACATCAGGGGGTGACGTCCGCTGTCGCCTCGGAGATGGCCTGGGCGAAGGAGAGAGCCTGGCGGACCGTCTCCGGGCCGTCCCCGGCCTCGCTGACGCGCAGGCTGAGGTCGTCCGCCGTCGAGCTGCCCGTGTAGCCGTGGTCGGCGTCGCAGTTGGGGTCGCCGCAGGCGGCGGGCTCCAGGTCGATGCGGGAGACGGCGCCCCAGCCGATGGTCAGCACGATCTCGCGCGGCAGCGTGCCGGGGGTGTAGGACTCGGGGTTGGCGACCACCCGGCTGACCACGACGGACGAGATCCGGCCGATCTTCACGGACTCCGTGGACGTCGTGGCGTACGGCGTCGGGGAGGTGGTGTCCGCGGCCTGCTCGTCGGTGTGGCTCACGATGAAGCGGTTGCCGGTGAGGACCAGCACGGTCACGTGCCGGCGCACCTCGTTCTGGTCGAACGTGGTCTCCTGGTGGACCAGGTACGACCGGATCGGCTCGCCGCCGACGGCGGCCTCCACCGCCTCGGCCACGAGGGCCGGGTAGTAGCCGCTGCGCTCGATCGCCGCACGCAGCCCCTGGGTCGTCGTACTGGTCTTGGCCATGACGTCCATCCTACGGGGGCGCACTGACTGCGAGGCACCGCTCGGCGTACCCGACGGTTCCGTGCGGGGGAACCGTCGGGTACGGACAGCCGCCCGGTGCGCCGCTCAGTACGAGGGGAGCGTGCGCGGGCCGAGGTCGTCGCGGACGGGGGGTGGTGCCAGGCGCACGGTGGCGCCGAGGACGCTCAGTCCCCGGGGGGCGACGACGACCGGCTCCAGGGTGACCGCGACGACCTCGGGGTGGTCGTCCACCAGCCGGGAGACCCGCAGCAGCAGCTCCTCCAGCGCAGGCGTGTCGACCGGGGTCGAACCCCGCCAGCCGAACAGCAGCGGCGCCGTACGGATCGACCGGACCAGCGAGGTCGCGTCGCGGTCGGTGACCGGAACCAGCCGGTGCGCCATGTCGTCGAGCAGCTGGGACGCGGCTCCGGCGAGCCCGAACGACAGCACGGCCCCGGCCTTCGGGTCGATGACCGCGCGCACGACCGTGTCGACGCCGCGCGGTGCCATCGCCTGCACCACCGGCCGCAGTTCGTCCGGCTTCCCGAACAGCTCGGTCAGCTCGGCGTACGCCCGCCGCAGTTGCTCCTCGTCCGCCAGGTCGAGGCGTACTCCGCCCAGGTCGGCGCGGTGGCGCAGATGCGGTGCGGTGGCCTTGAGGGCCACGGGATAACCGAGGGCGCGGGCGGCCTCGGCGCCGGCCTCGGGGGTGGGTGCGGGCACCGCCTCGCGCACGGCGATCCCGTACCGCGCGAGCAGCTCGCAGGTCTCCCGGGTGCCGAGGGTGAGCCCCTGGCCGCGGTCGAGCAGTCCCCCGATCAGTCGGGCGGCGCCCTTCTCGTCGATGTCCTCGTACTCCGGCACCTTGCCCGGGTCGGCGGCCTCGCGCCGCCACTGCCCGTACCTGACGGCCTCGGCGAGGGCGCGGACCGCGCGTTCGGCGGCGGGATAGGCGGGGATGAGGCGGGAGTCCGGGCCGGGGATGCCGGGCTCGCCGGGCGTTCCGGGCGCGCCGAAGGGCTCCGAGGGGGCGTCCGCGACCGGGGAGGTCCCGGACGCCGGGGCCGGTTGCTCAGGTTGCGTGGTGGGCGGCGGTGGTGCGGAGCGGGTGGACGCCTGGGCCTGCGGCGCGGTGCTCGCCGCCGCCGACAGTGCCTCGGCGAGTCCGCCCAGCTCCACGTGCACGACCAGCACCGGCTTCGAGGGGACGGCGGCCGCGGCCGACCGCAGCGCCTGTGCCAGCGTGGCGTCCCCGACCGACTCCTCGCCGACCGCCGGTATGGCGGTCACCACGACCGCGTCGCACGTCTCGTCCGTCAGCGCCCGTGACAGCGCCCCCCGGAAGTCGTCCGCGGTGGCCCCCGTCGTCAGGTCGACCGGCGGCTGCGGCCGCAGCCCCTCGGCGAGGCAGGCGTCGTACGTCAGCACGCCCAGCGACTCGGAGTTGCCGAGGATCGCCACCCGCGGCCCGGCCGGAAGCGGCTGGCGGGCGAGCAGCAGCCCCGCGTCGACCAGCTCGGTGATGGTGTCGACGCGGATGACCCCGGCCTGCCGCAGCAGCGCGGACACGGTCGCGTGCGGCAGCCGGGTCGCCCGTACGGCGTGTCCCTGCGGTACGCGGCCCGCGCCCTGCACGACGACGAGCGGCTTCGCCGCGGCCGTCCGCCGGGCCAGGCGCGTGAACTTGCGCGGGTTGCCGATGGACTCCAGGTACATCAGGGCGACATCGGTGTCCGGGTCGTCGTACCAGTACTGGACGACGTCGTTGCCGGAGAGGTCCGCCCGGTTGCCGGACGACACGAAGGTGGACACGCCCGTGACCCCGGTGACGCCGCCGCCGCGCCGGTGCAGCCGGGACAGCAGGGCGATGCCGATGGCGCCGGACTGCGCGAACAGACCGATCCGCCCGGGACGGGGCATCTGCGGGGCCAGCGAGGCGTTCAGCCGTACGTCCGGGGAGGTGTTGATGATCCCGAAGGCGTTCGGGCCGATGATGCGCATCCCGTACCCGCGCGCGTGGCGTACGAGTTCGCGCTGGCGCTCGCGCCCCTCGGGGCCGCTCTCCGCGTATCCGGAGGAGACCACGACGAGACCCTGGACGCCGTGCTCGCCGCACTCGGTGACGACCTCGGGCACGCGCTCGGTCGGCACCGCGACGACCGCGACGTCGACGGTCCCGTCGATGTCGCGCACCGAGCGGTGGGCCGCTACGCCGTCGAGCTCGCCCTGCCCCTCGGGCAGCGCCCGGTTGACGGCGTACAGGCGTCCGGTGAACCCGGCCTCCCGGAGGTTGCCGAGGATGCTGCGCCCGACGCCGCCCGGGGCGCGGCCGACACCGACGACGGCGACGGAGCCCGGGGCGAGCAGCCGGCGTACCGATCGGGCCTCGGCGCGCTGCTCCCGCGCGCGCTGCACGGCGAGCGAGCGTGCCGTAGGTTCGAGGTCGAACTCCAGGCGTACGACACCGTCCTCGAAGCTGCGCTTCTGGGTGTAGCCGGCGTCCGTGAACACCTTGATCATCTTGGTGTTCGCGGGCAGCACCTCGGCGGCGAAGCGACGGATGCCCCGCTCGCGCGCGACGGCCGCGATGTGCTCCAGGAGCGCGGAGGCGACCCCCCTGCCCTGGTGCGCGTCCTGGACCAGGAAGGCGACCTCGGCCTCGTCGGCGGGCGCGGAGGCGGGGACACCGCCGGCACCGATGCGGTCGTAGCGCACGGTGGCGATGAACTCGCCCCCGATCACGGCCGCGAGCCCCACCCGGTCCACGAAGTCGTGGTGCGTGAAGCGGCGGACGTCCTTGGCGGACAGGCGCGGGTACGGCGCGAAGAAGCGGTAGTACTTCGACTCGTCCGAGACCTGCTCGTAGAAGCTGACCAGGCGGTCGGCGTCGTCGACGGTGATGGGCCGCACATGAGCGGTGCCGCCGTCGCGCAGCACCACGTCCGCTTCCCAGTGGGCGGGGTACTCGTGCCGGTCCTGCGGGTCCGCCGAGGTCTGCATGGGCCCCAGAGTACGGCTCGCGTACGACAACAGCGCGAGGCAGTCTGTGGGGGACGGAAGTCGGGTCGAGGCCGCGGCCGGCACCACCGGGACGGGAACCGGGTCGCTCCCGGCACCCGTCCCGGCATGTCACACTGGTCTAGACAACCCTGAGACACTGAAGGGCAGCATCACATGGCTGAGCGCCGCGTCAACGTCGGCTGGGCCGAGGGCCTCCACGCCCGTCCCGCCTCCATCTTCGTCCGGGCCACCACGGCCACTGGCGTCCCGGTCACGATCGCCAAGGCCGACGGCAACCCCGTCAACGCGGCCTCCATGCTGGCCGTCCTCGGCCTCGGCGCCGAGGGTGGCGAGGAGATCGTCCTCGCCTCCGACGCCGAGGGTGCGGACGCCGCCCTCGACCGTCTGGCCAAGCTGGTCACCGAGGGACTCGAAGAGCTTCCCGAGACCGTCTGAACCTCGCCCGCGACACATCGCGGAGCATTCGGCGCAGCACACCGCACGGTGAGCGGCGGAGCCGCGTCGGCCTTTCCGGTCGACGCGGCTCCGCTGTTTTCACACGACGTTTTGACATTCTGCGGGCATACGAAGAGCGTGCGACGGGAAATTCCCGGAACACGAGATCGAGGGCAGCGAAAATACGTCTCCACCGAATATCCCTTCTTTGTATACGGCGCTTCTGTTAATTCCGCAGACCCGTCACGTTTACGGGATGTTGCGAAGTCCTCACACGGTCGGCGCGCTCCCCCGCGCCGGAGAACCGCAGCCGGTGCGCAGCGCTCGCGCGCTCGGCGTGCAGCGCCGTGGCCGCCCGCGCACGCTCGCCGTCACCGCGCGCCACCGCGTCCACGATCGCGCCGTGCTCGGCCCAGGACTCCACGGGGTCGGCGGGCGCCTCCGTCGCGTACATCCAGGCGATCTTGTGCCGGAGCTGGGTGAGCGTGGCGGTCAGCGCCTGGCTGCCGGAGGCCTGGGCGAGCGTCTCGTGGAACCATCCGCCCAGGGAGCGCAGATCCTCGCTGTTGCCCCGCCTGGCCCGTTCCTGACCGAGCCGGACCAGGCCGCGCAGCACCTTGAGATGGGCCTCGGTGCGCCGCTGGGCGGCCCGGGAGGCGCCCAGCGGCTCCAGGAGCATGCGCATCTCCAGCAGATCGGAGGCTTCCTGCTCGGTGGGTTCCGCCACGCACGCGCCCGCGTGCCGGCGGGTCACCACGAAGCCCTCCGCCTCCAGCGTGCGCAGGGCCTCGCGGACGGGTACGCGCGAGACGCCGTAGCGCCGGGCGAGGAGTTCCTCGGTGAGCCGGCTGCCACGCTCGTAGACACCGGCGACGATGTCGTCCCGGATCGCCGTGCACACCGAGTGCGCCGGAATACGCATGACCGACCTCCGCCTTAATCCCCGTGAAACGTCGCCGATTGACATGTGTTCAGCGACTCTATTGCAATCGGACGTAATTTCCGACGGGCGGCCGGAATCCAGGGATATTTTTTGGACAGAACGGGGCCGGAAACGCCGAAAGCCCCGGCTCGATGAGCCGGGGCTTCGGTAGGTCGCGCGGTCCGTCGCCGGACGGCCGCCCGCGGGCGGGTGTCAGACGTTCACCTCGTGGCTGCGGAGGTAGGCGACCGGGTCGATGTCCGAGCCGTACTCGGCGGTCGTACGGGCCTCGAAGTGCAGGTGCGGTCCGGTGACGTTGCCGGTCGCGCCGGAGAGGCCGATCTGCTGGCCGGTGACGACCCGCTGGCCCACCGAGACACCGATGGACGACAGGTGGCCGTACTGGGTGTACGTGCCGTCGTCCATCTTGATGACGATCTGGTTGCCGTAGGCCCCGCCCCAGCCGGCGTCCACCACGGTGCCGTAGCCGACCGCGTGGACCGTGGTGCCGGTGGAGGCATGGAAGTCGATGCCGGTGTGGCTGCCGGAGGACCACAGCGAGCTGCTGGCGAGGTAGCCGGTGGAGACGTAGGAGCCGGTGATCGGCGACACGAACGTGTTGAGACGCTTGCGCTCGGCCTCGCGGGCGGCGCGCTCCTCGGCCTTTCGGGCGGCCGCGGCCCGCGCTGCGGCCTTCGCGTGGGCGATCTCCTCGGCCAGCTGCTCGGCGGCTGCCTGCTGCTGGGCGGCAGCCTGTGCGTCGACCTGCTCGGCGGCCTGGTCGCCGAGGGTGACGACCGGGGTGAGGCCCGTCTGCTCGACGGAGTTCTCGGCGGCGAGCGCGGGGGCCGCGAGGCTGCCGACGACGCCGGTGGTGGCGAGAGCTGCGATACCGGCCGCGTGCGCACTGGTGCGCTTCATCCGGCTGGGACGACGGTGCTTGCCGGAAACGCCCGTGAACGCCATGTAAGGGGCTGGTCCTTTCCTTCCCTCTCGCCTACCGGGTTAGCTGACGGGTTCGGAGCAGGAAGGTCTCCTACGGACCCCCTCGCGATGCGCGCGGGCGTCCGATTCACCCCAGGGACTGCAATGGGTCCCCGGCTCCCCTGGCTCGCGCCGTACGGGGACTCGGCGATGACTGTCCGCTGCCGCGGTTGCGGCGCACTGCCCGACGAACAGTCCAAGTGACCGTACGGGCGCGGTCTTTGGATCATCAAACGGATCGCGGTATTTGTAGCGCACGCCACAGAGCAGACAGGGCGCCTCTCCCATAATTCGGACATCCTGGAACGGGCAGGGGCCCCGGCGACCGACATGTCACCGGGGCCCCTGCCGCGCGCGTGCCCTACTCGGCGGGCACGACGGTGACCTCACCGATGCCGAGCGCCTCGACGGGCTCCTTGATCTGTGCCGCGTCGCCCACGAGGATCGTCACCAGACGGTCCACCGGGAAGGCGCTCACGGCCGCGGCGGTGGCCTCCACCGTGCCGGTCGCGGCGAGCTGCTGGTAGAGCGTCGCCTGGTAGTCGTCGGGCAGGTACTGCTCGACCTGGTCGGCCAGCGTGGCCGCCACGGCCGCCGCGGTCTCGTACTTCAGCGGCGCCACCCCGACGAGGTTCTGCACGGCGACGTCGCGCTCCGCGTCGGTCAGCCCCTCCCCGGCGAGCGTGCGCAGCACGGTCCACAGGTCCGCCAGGGCGGGACCGGTGTTCGGGGTGTCCACGGAGCCGCTGATGGCGAGCATCGCGGCGCCCGTGCCGTCCGGCGCCGACCGGAGCACCTGGCCGAACGCGCGCACGCCGTAGGTGTAGCCCTTCTCCTCCCGCAGGACGCGGTCCAGCCGGGAGGTGAGGGTGCCGCCGAGGCAGTACGTGCCGAGCACCTGCGCGGGCCAGACACGGTCGTGCCGGTCGGCGCCGGTGCGGCCGATCAGCAGCTGCGTCTGGACCGCGCCGGGGCGGTCGACGATGACGACGCGGCCGGTGTCGTCGGCGCTCACCGGCGGCACCGGGCGGGGCTCGGCCGAGGAGCCCTTCCAGGCCCCCAGGGTGTCGCCGAGCAGCTCGTCCAGGTCGATGCCCGCGAGGTCGCCGACGATCACGGCGGTGGCGGTGGCGGGGCGGACATGCCGGTCGTAGAAGGCGCGCACACCGGCGGAGTCGATCTTCGTGACCGTCTCCTCGGTGCCCTGACGGGGGCGCGACATGCGCGAGGCCTCGGGGAACAGCTCCTTGGAGAGCTCCTTGGCCGCGCGGCGCGCGGGGTTGGCCAGCTCGTGCGGGATCTCGTCGAGCCGGTTGCGCACCAGCCGCTCGACCTCGCTGTCCGCGAAGGCCGGCGCACGCAGGGCGTCGGCGAGCAGGCCGAGCGCCTTCGCCAGGCGCGAGACCGGCACTTCGAGGCTGAGCCGTACGCCGGGGTGGTCGGCGTGCGCGTCCAGGGTGGCGCCGCAGCGCTCCAGTTCGGCGGCGAACTCCTCGGCGGAGAGCTTGTCGGTGCCCTCCGAGAAGGCCCGCGCCATGATCGTGGCGACGCCGTCGAGACCGGCCGGCTCGGCGTCCAGCGGCGCGCCGAGGAGCACCTCGACGGCGACGACCTGCTGGCCGGGACGGTGGCAGCGCAGCAGCGTCAGGCCGTTGTCCAGGGTGCCGCGCTCCGGCGCCGGGAACGCCCAGGGCCTGGCCTCGCCCGGCCGGGGCTGGGGGTGGAACTCCATCGTGGCGAGCTCGGTCACTGGGCCGCCTCCTCGGTCTCGTCGGTGGCTTCCACGGTCGCCGCGGACTCCGGGTCTTCGGTGCGCTCCGCGGCGTCGGCCTCGTCCAGCGCCTCGGGGGTGGTCGGCTCGTACACGAGCACCGCGCGGTTGTCGGGGCGCAGGCGGGCCTTGGCGGCCTCCTGGACCTCCTCGGCGGTCACCTCCAGCACGCGCCCGACGGCGGTGAGGGCGAGCTGCGGGTCGCCGAACAGGACGGCGTAGCGGCACAGTTCGTCGGCGCGGCCCGCGACCGTGCCGAGCCGGTCCAGCCACTCGCGCTCCAACTGGGCCTGGGCGCGCTCCATCTCCTCGTCCGTGGGGCCCTCCTCGGCGAACCGGGCGAGCTCCTCGTCGATGGCCGCCTCGATGACCGGCACCTCGACGTCACCGGAGGTCTTCACGTCCAGCCAGCCCATGGAGGGCGCCCCCGCCAGCCGCAGCAGGCCGAAGCCGGCCGCCACCGCCGTACGGTCGCGCCGTACCAGCCGGTTGTACAGGCGGGAGGACTCGCCGCCGCCCAGGACGGTCAGCGCCAGGTCGGCGGCGTCGCACGCGCGCGTGCCGTCGTGCGGCAGCCGGTAGGCGGCCATCAGGGCGCGGGCCGGCACCTCCTCCCGGACGACCTCGCGCAGCTGACCGCCGATGACCTCGGGCAGCGAGCCGTCGCGCGGGGCGGGCTTGCCGTCGTGGGCGGCGATGGAGCCGAAGTACTTCTCGACCCAGGCGAGCGTCTGCGCCGGGTCGATGTCGCCGACCACGGACAGCACGGCGTTGTTGGGCGCGTAGTACGTCCGGAAGAACGCCCGCGCGTCCTCCAGGGTGGCCGCGTCCAGGTCGGTCATCGAGCCGATGGGCGTGTGGTGGTAGGGGTGGCCCTCCGGGTAGGCGAGGGCGGTCAGCTTCTCGAACGCGGTGCCGTAGGGCACGTTGTCGTAGCGCTGGCGGCGCTCGTTCTTGACGACGTCGCGCTGGTTCTCCATGGACTCGTCGTCGAGGGCGGCGAGCAGGGAGCCCATGCGGTCGGCCTCCAGCCAGAGGGCGAGCTCCAGCTGGTGGGTGGGCATGGTCTCGAAGTAGTTGGTGCGCTCGAAGCTGGTGGTGCCGTTCAGCGAGCCGCCCGCGCCCTGCACCAGCTCGAAGTGACCGTTGCCCTTGACCTGTCCGGACCCCTGGAACATCAGGTGCTCGAAAAGGTGAGCCAGGCCCGTACGGCCCTTGACTTCGTGGCGGGAGCCGACGTCGTACCAGAGGCACACCGCCGCGACCGGGGTCAGATGGTCCTCGGAGAGCACCACGCGAAGGCCGTTGGCCAAGCGGTGCTCGGTCGCTGTCAGGCCCCCGGAGCCTGCCTCGGCTGTGGCCGTGTGACCCATGGGCATGTACGTCCCTTCGATCGCGGACGCGGTCGTCCGACCGCGCGTTCAGTGCCTGTCCTGCCACTGTATGCAAGCGGGCGGACCATGGGCGAAGTTCCCGCGGGACGTACGCCGAGAGCGAGATCGCGTAGCCTGCGGGCAGTCGTGGAGGCAGGCGCCGCTCCACACCGGGCCGGGCGGCCGACGCCGGGTCCCCGCCCGCACTGTCAGTAGCGCGGTCCACAATGGTCCGCGTCAGAACCCGTTCACGCGTCAGCAAGGAGCCGGCAGCGATGGCCCGCCGCAGCACGAAGACCCCGCCGCCCGACGACTCGTACGAGGAGCGGATCCTCGACATCGACGTCGTCGACGAGATGCAGGGCTCCTTCCTCGAGTACGCGTACTCGGTCATCTACTCCCGCGCGCTGCCGGACGCCCGCGACGGCCTCAAGCCGGTGCACCGCCGCATCGTGTACCAGATGAACGAGATGGGCCTGCGTCCCGAGCGCGGTTACGTGAAGTGCGCCCGTGTCGTCGGCGAGGTGATGGGCAAGCTCCACCCGCACGGCGACGCGTCGATCTACGACGCCCTGGTGCGCATGGCCCAGCCGTTCTCCATGCGCGTGCCGCTCGTCGACGGCCACGGCAACTTCGGTTCGCTGGGCAACGACGACCCTCCGGCCGCCATGCGGTACACCGAGTGCAAGGCCGCCGCCGCCGCGGCCCTGATGACGGAGTCGATCGACGAGGACACCGTCGACTTCGCCCCCAACTACGACGGCCAGGAGCAGGAGCCGGCCACGCTGCCGGCTGCCTTCCCGAACCTCCTGGTGAACGGCTCGTCGGGCATCGCGGTCGGCATGGCCACGAACATGCCGCCGCACAACCTCGGCGAGGTCATCGCGGCCGCCCGCCATCTCATCCGCCATCCGGCCGCGGACCTGGACGCCCTGATGCGGTTCGTCCCCGGCCCCGACCTGCCCACCGGCGGCCGGATCGTCGGCCTCGGCGGCATCAGGGACGCGTACGAGAACGGCCGCGGCACCTTCAAGATCCGCGCCACGGTCGCGGTGGAGACCGTCACCGCCCGCCGCAAGGGCCTGATCGTCACCGAGCTGCCCTTCACGGTCGGCCCGGAGAAGGTGATCGCCAAGATCAAGGACCTGGTCGGCGCGAAGAAGATCCAGGGCATCGCCGACGTCAAGGACCTCACCGACCGTGAGCACGGACTGCGCCTGGTCATCGAGATCAAGAACGGCTTCGTGCCGGAGGCGGTCCTGGAGCAGCTCTACAAGCTGACGCCGATGGAGGAGTCCTTCGGCATCAACAACGTCGCACTGGTCGACGGCCAGCCGCTCACGCTGGGCCTGAAGGAGCTCCTCGAGGTCTACCTCGACCACCGTTTCGAGGTCGTCCGGCGCCGCTCGGAGTTCCGTCGCACCAAGCGACGCGACCGGCTGCACCTGGTGGAGGGCCTGCTGACGGCGCTCGTCGACATCGACGAGGTCATCCGGCTGATCCGCTCCAGCGACAACTCCGCACAGGCGAAGGAGCGCCTGATGGAGCGCTTCGCGCTGTCGGAGATCCAGACGCAGTACATCCTGGACACGCCGCTGCGCCGCCTGACCCGCTTCGACCGGATCGAGCTGGAGTCGGAGCAGGAGCGCCTCAACACGGAGATCGCGGAGCTGACCCGGATCCTGGAGTCGGACGCGGAGCTGCGCAAGCTGGTCTCGGCCGAACTGGCCGCGGTGGCGAAGAAGTTCGGCACCGAGCGCCGTACGGTGCTGCTGGAGTCCGCGGGCGCCCCGGCCGCCGCCGTGCCGCTCCAGGTCGCGGACGACCCGTGCCGGGTGCTGCTGTCGTCGACCGGTCTGCTGGCCCGCACGGCGAACGCGGAGCCCTTCCCGGAGGACCCCGACGCCCACCGCACCAAGCACGACGTGATCATCTCGGCGGTGCCCGCCACCGCGCGCGGTGAGATCGGTGCCGTCACCTCGGCGGGCCGTCTGCTGCGGATCAACGTCGTCGACCTGCCGCAGCTCCCGGACACCGCGTCCGCGCCGAACCTGTCGGGTGGCGCCGCGCTCACGGAGTTCGTCTCCCTCGACGACGACGAGACGCTGATCTGTCTGACCACGCTGGACGAGTCGTCCCCCGGCCTGGCCATCGGCACCGAACAGGGCGTGGTCAAGCGGGTGGTCCCGGACTATCCCACCAACAAGGACGAGTTGGAGGTCATCGCCCTCAAGGAGGGTGACCGGATCGTCGGCGCGGTGGAACTGCGCACCGGCGACGAGGACCTGGTCTTCATCACGGACGACGCGCAGCTGCTGCGCTACCAGGCGTCGCAGGTGCGCCCGCAGGGCCGTCCGGCGGGCGGCATGGCGGGCATCAAGCTCACCGAGGGCGCGAAGGTGATCTCGTTCACCGTGATCGACCCGGCCGTGGACGCGGTCGTCTTCACCGTCGCCGGCTCGCGCGGCACCCTGGACGACTCAGTCCAGACGACCGCCAAGCTGACCCCGTTCGACCAGTACCCGCGCAAGGGCCGCGCCACCGGCGGTGTCCGCTGCCAGCGGTTCCTGAAGGGCGAGGACTGCCTGTCCCTGGCCTGGGCGGGTCCCGTCCCGGCGCGGGCGGCGCAGAAGAACGGCACCCCGGCCGAGCTCCCGGAGATCGACCCGCGCCGCGACGGCTCGGGCGTGTCGCTGCCGAAGACGGTGGGCGTGGTGGCGGGTCCGTTCTAGGGCGGGAACTGTTCCAGGGCTCGGTCCCGTCGTAGTCGAGTTCCAGGGCGGGAACCGCCCTAGGACTCGGCCTCGTCGTAGTCGCCGTCGCCCTGTACGTACCTCAGGACGCCCCACATGCCGTGCTCGTCGGCGTGTGGGGCGTCGCTCGTACACGCCTCCAGCTCCTTGCTCAGGGCGGGCGCGTCGATGCCGGAGCCGATGAGCACGAGCTGTGTGAGCCGCTCCTCGCCCGGCCCCCAGGCCTGCGGGTAGAACCGCAGGAACCGCCCGACGGCGTGCACGGCGTACCGGTTCCCGGTGTCGTACGGCCCGAAGTCGACGTACCCCTTGATCCGGTAGAGCCCCCCGGGCCTGCTGTCGAGGAAGGCCATGAGCCTGCGCGGGTCGAGGGGCAGCTCGCAGGCGAAGGAGAGACTGTCGTACGCGGTGTGCAGATGCCCCTCGTGCTCACCCTCGGTGTCATGGTCGTGCAGATCGTCGAAGGACAGCTGCCCGAGGCGCTCCTCACCGGGCCGGCAGTCGAACAGGTACTCGGGATCGATACGGCCGTAGGTGGCCGGTACGACGGCGGCGGCCCGGTCCGTGAGCGACCGGACCAGGCCGAGCACCCGCTCGCCGTCCGCCGCCCGGTCGAGTTTGTTGACCACGACGAGATCGGCGAGAGCGAGGTGCCGGTCGATCTCGGGGTGCTGCGCGCGCGTGCCGTCGAACTCGGCGGCGTCCACGACCTCGACGAGTCCGCCGTAGACGATCCCGGGATGCTCGCTGGCGAGCAGCATCCGTACGAGTTCCTGGGGCTCGGCGAGCCCGCTGGCCTCGATGACGACGACGTCGATGCCGGCGGCAGGCTGCGCCAGCCGGTCGAGGAAGACGTCCAGCTCACTGCTGTCGACGGCGCAGCACAGACATCCGTTGCCGAGGGAGACGGTGGAGTCGCCGAGCGCCCCCGCCACGGCCATGGCGTCGATCTCGATGGCGCCGAAGTCGTTGACGATCGCCCCGATCCGGCTGCCGCCGCTGCGGTGGAGCAGATGGTTGAGCAGAGTCGTCTTGCCCGAGCCGAGGAATCCGGCGAGTACGATCACCGGAATCTGCGGCGGCCCCGGGACCTGGCTCGGCTGACTCAACGTACGACCTCTTTCACACCGCCGCGCACACCGGCTCACGACCGGCGCACCTACGTGGAACGTATTGCCGCCCCAGGATACGAGCCGGAAGAATCCCCGCGGAGTGAACGATTGTTAGCAGCATCGGCGGGGCAGACGTTGGGCATGGCGTCGAAGTGTGCGACCCTCGCTTCCTTCCGTGCGCCTCCTCTCCGCCTCCCCGCCGGTCAGAGCCGCTCGGCACCCTGGAGGCGGCACGCGCCGCCCATCGCTCGCCGGTCCCCACCCGTCGACCCACACTCCGACGACCGGCGGACGGTCGCTTGAATCGGGGATCTACATGGCCATACGGAAGCACTCTGCGGTGAGGCTGGGCTCGATCACAGCCGGTCTGACGCTCGCCACCGCCGCCTTGACGCTGGCCGCGCGCCAACGGCGGCTCGAGGAGGCGCGCCTGCACGTGAAGAGACTCGAGCTCGAGGAATTGAACTCCCGGCGGGCGGCCCTGGCCCATCAACAGCGCATGCACTGGGAGTTGCTGTCCATGGCCATCAGCGATCCCTCCCTGGCCTCGGTGATCGACACTTACGACAAGAGCATTCCCGCGGAGAAGCGACGCCAGTTCTTCTACGCCAACGCCTGGTACGTCAACCTCTTCCATCTCTACCGATCGGGAATGCTTGACCAGGAGGAACTGTTCGGACGTCTGCGCGAGATCTTTCAGAGCCCGTTGCTGCGGGAGTACTGGGAGGCCTCGAAGGGGCAGCGCGCGACCCTGAAGGAGTCGTCCGACGAAGCCTGGATCGGTCGCATGGTCGATGGTCTTATCAAGGATCTGGACGAAGCCGACACAGAGGAGTGGTGGGTGGTGGGCAACCCCCCGACGGACTGACCCGTCGGGCGTGTTTTGCCTTTGTGGACGCATACGCCTCATGAGGCTTAGTACCGTGGCTGCCCACCACTCTGCCCAAAACTTCTGTAAGGAAAGTTATCCCTTGAAGATCGTGCGTCGCATCGGTGTGCCTCCGAGTGCCCGTGGCAGTACGTCAGGAGCCAACTGCCCCGACGTGTTCGAGCTCAGTGACGGCAACTTTGCCGTCATCGGCACCGAGGCCACCGAGGCGCTGGACGGCGAACTCCCCACCGACGCCTCCCGCGCAGACTACGAACGCATCGTCATCGTGAGCCGGGAGACCCTGATCCGCGCCAAGGCGGACATTCCCGACGCCTGACGTTCTTTCACGAGTACGCGCACGCGTCCGCGTCGACGCGTCCCGTCAACCCACCCGGCTGCACACAACCGTTGAGCGCGCCGGGACCGATTCCGGCGAGCCGCCCGGCACCCCGTCACCGCTCGTTCAGTCACCGATGAGGCCTGGCGCCAGAACGGCACCAGGCCACACGCGCACCTCAGGCCGCGTCCGGTACCTTCACCGGCGCTCCCGGCCCCACATACCGCGCCACCGGACGGATGATCTTCGAATCCTCCGCCTGCTCCAGGATGTTCGCGCTCCAGCCCACCGCGCGCCCCGCCGCGAAGGTAGGCGTGAACATCGACCGCGGCAGACCGCAGAGCTCCATGACCACACCCGCGTAGAACTCGACGTTGGTGTGCAGTTCGCGCCCGGGTTTGAGTTCGGCGAGGATCGCCTCCACCCGGCGCTCGACCTCGACGGCGAAATCCACCCGCGGGCCGCCGAACCCCAGCGCGATCTCCCGCAGCATCCGGGAGCGGGGGTCCTCCGTGCGATAGACGGCGTGACCGAAGCCCATGATGCGCTCACCCGCGAGCACCCGCTCACGGATCCAGGGGTCGATCCGGTCGGGCGTGCCGATCGCGTCCAGGGTGTCCAGGGCACGGCTGGGAGCACCGCCGTGCAGCGGCCCCGACAGCGCACCCACGGCACCGACGAGACAGGCCGCCACGTCCGCCCCGGTCGACGCGATGACGCGCGCGGTGAAGGTTGACGCATTGAAGCCGTGATCAATGGTTGAGATCAGGTACTGCTCGACCGCGCGCGCCTTGCGCGGATCGGGCTCGACCCCGGTCAGCATGTAGAGGTAGTTCGCCGCGTACGGCAGATCCGTACGGGGTTCCACCGGGGCGAGCCCCGACCGCAGCCGGTGCAGCGCGGTGAGCAGTGTCGGTACGGCCGCGACGGCCACGACCGTGTCCTCCCGGCGCTGGGCGGCGTCGATGTCGTACACGGGGCGGAACCCCTGGGCCGCGCCGAGCAGGGACAACGCCGTTCGCATACCGGCGAGCGGGCCGGAGTCGCCACCGGCCGCGGCGATGGCCGGCAGCGCCGCGCGCACACCGTCGGGCAGCCGGCGCAGTGCCGCGGTCCCGGCGGCGAAGGCGGCGCTCCGTTCGGCGTCCGGCAGTTCGCCGTGGACCAGGAGGTGCCAGACGTCCTCGAAGCCGCGGGTTTGCGCGAGTTCGACGGCCGAGTACTGGCGGTAGTGGTAGAAGCCCTCGACCCCCCGGACGTCACCGATCTCGGTGTCGGTGACGACGACGCCCGCGAGTCCCCGCGGCACGTCGACACGAGCGGCTGCGGCCCTGTTGACGGACATGATTGCCTCCCTGGAATTGATTGAACTGTCCATGGTTGACTATTTGTCTGTCAATATTGATTGAATCAATATACCCAGGGGCCGCTACCGTGACCTTCATGCGCGATCAAGAGCCCGACGCAGGTCACCCGGGGCGGCGGCTGAGCACCAAGGAGGCCGCCGAGCTGCTCGGCGTGAAGCCCGAGACCGTGTACGCGTACGTGAGCCGAGGCCAGCTCGGCAGCCGACGCCAACCGGGCGGCCGCGGCAGCACCTTCGACGCCAAGGAGGTCGAGGCGCTCGCCCGGCGCAACCGGCGGGAGAGCGGCGGAACGTCCGGCAGCGGCTCCGAGCTGTCCGTACGCACCCGCATCACACTCATCGACAAGGACCGGTACTACTTCCGCGGCGTCGACGCCACCGAGCTGGCCGCACGGCACTCCTACGAGGAGATCGCCGAGTGGCTGTGGACGGGGCGGCTGCGCCCCGGCGTCACGTTCACCGCCCCCGAGGCGTCCACCGCCGTCGCCCGCCACGCGGTCGCCGCGCTGCCCGAACACACCGGGCCCACCGACCGGTTGCGGGTCGCCGCGATCGCCGCCGCGACCGCCGACCCGCTGCGCTTCGACCTGTCCGAGGACGCCGTGCTCGGCACCGCACGCATCCTCGTGCCCACCCTCGTCGCGGCGCTGCCGCCGATGCTCCCCACCCACCGCGACACGGGCCCGCTGGCCCACCGGCTCTGGTCGCGGCTGACCGGCCGGGACGCCGACGAGGCGTCACTGCGGGTCCTGGACACGGCACTCGGCCTGCTCGTCGACCACGACCTGGCCGCCTCCACCCTCGCGGTGCGCGTCGCGGCATCGGCCCGAGCCCATCCCTACGCGGCCGTCTCCGCCGGCCTCGGCGTCCTCGAAGGCCCCCTGCACGGCGCCGCCAGCGGACTGGCCCACCGTCTGCTGCTGGAGGTGCTCGACCAGGGGGACGCGGCGCCCGTGATCGCGGAGGAGCTGCGGGCCGGCCGCCGCGTCCCCGGCCTCGGTCACCGGCTCTACCCCGGCGAGGATCCACGCGCGCGTACCCTGTTCACCCTTCTGGAGGACATCCCCCGGGCCGCGCCCGCCCTCGCCGCCGCCCGCGACATCGTGGCCACCACCGCCCGTCACACCCCGCTGCACGCCAACGTCGACCTCGCCCTGGCCGTGCTGACCGCGTGCTGCGGGATGTCGGCCTCGGCGGGCGAGACGATCTTCGCCGTCGCCCGTACGGCAGGCTGGATCGCCCACGCCCTGGAGGAGTACGGGGAGCGACCGCTGCGTATGCGGCCGAGCGGCCACTACGTGGGGCCGCGGCCGCCGCAGCCCCTCCCGGAGTAGCGACGACGACCGGTCCGGCCATCGCCATGGCCGGACCGGGACCTGATCACCGGGCCGGACACCGGCTTGGGCGAGGTCGCCCCGGGCTCGGCCGGAAGCCACCACACGTCAAGTCAGGTTAGGCTCACCTCTGTGAGTACGTGTGCGACCGTCTCGGGGGACCTTGACGAGCCCGTTTCCGGAACCGCGGCCATGGCACGGACGTGGCTCCTGCTGGAACAGCCGGGTCCATGGGGTGTCAAGGCGCTCACTTCGAGCCACCTGGATCCGGCACTGGGCCGCGCCCTGGAGGCGGCGGCCGACGGCACGGGCGTACGCATCGCGCTCATCCGCCGCCCCGGCCCGCACGCCGACTTCGGCACGCGGCGCGTCCGGAAGGTCTACGCGGCCCACACCACGCCCGGGAACGCGTGGCTGCACAGCGCCACGACGGCCGCCCCGGAACGCCTGCTCGACCTGGACTTCGCCGCGCTCGGCCAGGGTGACCACCGGACCTTCGCGGCCGCGCTGGGCGGCCGGCCCCACACCGGGGACCCCCTCGCGCTCGTCTGCACCAACGGCAAACGCGACCGCTGCTGCGCCCTGCTCGGGCGCCCGCTCGCGGCGGAGCTCGCCGCCCGCGAAGTGGAGGGCGTCTGGGAGGTCACCCATCTGGGTGGTCATCGCTTTTCGCCGACGGTGCTCGTCCTGCCGCACGGATACGCGTACGGACGGGCCGACGCCCGGACCGTCGTGGAGGTCCTCCAGGGCGTCCAGGAGGGGCGGATCGTCACCCGGGGGTGCCGCGGGAGCTCCGCCTGGGAGCGGCCCGGCCAGGCGGCCGAGCTGGCCGTACGCGCCTCGGTGGGCGAGGACGCGGCGGGCGTGCTGAGCGTCGTACGGACGGACGGTGCCGCGCCACGCTGGGAAGTGACCGTCGCCCATGCCGACGGCCGTCACTGGCGGGTCGTCGTGGCCCAGGGCGCCTGTCTGCCGCCCCGCCCCGAGAGCTGCGGGGCCTCGCTCCTGGGTACACCGGCCCGGATGGACGTGGTGGCGGTGCGCGAGCTGACGACGGCAGCGCTGGCAAGCTGACCTCCCCCGAATGAGCGACGGCCACGCCGGCGGGCTGACCTCCCCCGAATGAGCGATGGCAGCGCTGGCAGCGCTGACCCCCCCCCCGGATGAACGACGGCCGCGCTGACGGAACGGCCGACCTCCCCTCCCGCACGACCCGCGCCCCGCGTACGGTCTGGGCCATGCGCCCCACTTCACCCGTACGCCGCCTGCGCCTGGGACTGCCCCGGCGGATGTTCTCGCAGGTCCTGCTGATGCAGGTGGCGATCGCCGCGGGGGTCGCGGTCCTGGCGACCGGTCTGTTCCTGGCGCCGCTCAGCCACCAGCTCGACGACGAGGCGATGCGGCGCGCGCTCGCGATCGCGCAGAGCACCGCCGCCCAGCCGCAGATCGCCGAGGACCTGGAGAGCACACCGGCCACGGTCGACGGGCCCGTGCAGCGGGAAGCGGAGCGGATCAGGAAGGCCAGCCGGGCCGAGTACGTCGTGGTGATGAACATGGACGGCACGCGGTGGTCGCACCGGGACCCCGCGCAGGTGGGCCACCCGGTCTCGACCGACCCCAGCCGGGCCCTGGACGGTCACGAGGTGATGGAGATCGACAGCGGCACCCTGGGACGCTCGGCGCGCGGCAAGGTGCCCCTGCGCGACAGTCATGGCGAGATCATCGGGGCGGTGTCGGTCGGCATCGAGTACAACAGCGTCCGGGCCCGGCTGCTCCACGCGATCCCGGGTCTGCTGGCCTACGCGGGCGGTGCCCTCGCCGTCGGCGCGCTGGCCGCCTGGCTGATCTCCCGGCGCGTCCAGCGGCAGACCCGCGACCTGGCCTTCTCGGACATCTCCGCGCTGCTGGCGGAACGCGAGGCGATGCTGCACGGCATACGGGAGGGTGTCGTCGCCCTGGACCGAGCCGGCCGCATACGCCTCCTCAACGACGAGGCGCAACGTCTGCTGGACCTCGGCGAGGAGGCCGTCGGCGAGTCTCCCGACCAGGCGCTCGGCGAGGGACGTACGGCGGACGTGCTGGCCGGCCGGGTGACCGGCACCGATCTGCTCACCGTCCGCGGTCAGCGTGTCCTCGTCGCCAACCGCATGCCGACCGACGACGGGGGCGCCGTTGCCACCCTGCGCGACCGCACCGAGCTGGAACAACTCGGCCGGGAGCTGGACTCCACACGCGGCCTCATCGACGCGCTGCGCGCCCAGGACCACGAACACGCCAACCGGATGCACACCCTGCTCGGCCTGCTGGAGCTGGAGATGTTCGACGACGCGGTGGAGTTCATCGGAGAGGTGGTCGGCGACCACCGTGTGACGGCGGAACAGGTCACCGAGAAGATCCAGGACCCGCTGCTGGCGGCCCTGCTGGTCGGCAAGGCGACCGTGGCGGCCGAGCGCGCTGTCGCTCTGTGGGTCTCGGACCGCACCTGGCTGCCCGACCGGCTCGTCGATCCCAGGGGACTGGTCACGGTCGTGGGCAACCTGGTGGACAACGCGCTCGACGCGGTCGCGGGCACACCGCACGCACGCGTGGAGGTCGAACTGCGCGCCGAGGGCCGTACCGCCGTGCTGCGGGTGAGCGACACCGGCCCCGGGATCCCGGCGGAGCGACGGGAGCTGGTCTTCGCCGAGGGCTGGTCCACGAAGGAGCCTCCCGCGCACGGTCAGCGCGGCATCGGACTCCCCCTGGTGCGCAGACTCGCCGAACGGCAGGGCGGCACGGCGACGGTGGGCGACGCGGACGGCGGGGGTGCGCAGTTCACGGTGGTCCTGCCGGAGGCGCTGGCCGAGGCGGAGCTGGACCCCGCCCGCCCCGTGTCCGCGCGGGCCACGGCGTGGGGGAAGACGGGGTCGCCGTGAGCGGGGCGACCGTCCGGGAGCACGGCGGCGCGGACCGCCCGGAACACCGTCAGGTGGGGGCGGCCCGCGCCTGAGGCACCACGGACCGTGGGGGCGGGGCTGTTACCGCGCCGCCCCCTGGGAGTGAATCAGCCGGTCGCCTTCTTGACGAACTCCGTGGTGTAGGTCTTGTCCAGGTCGACGTCGGCGTTCTGGATGGTGGGGTTGAACGCCTTGAGCACCTTCTCGACGGTCTCGGGCCCGCCCTCGGGCATCACACCGTCGTCGGTGAACATCGGCAGGGTGCTCTTGATGGCTTCCGCGTAGAGCGTCTTGTTGCCCTGGGAGTAGTCGGCGGGCATCTTGTCGGCGATCTCGGTCGCGCTGTGGGTGGACATCCACTTGAGCGTCTTGACGAATGCATTGGCCAACTTCTGGACGGTGGCCTTGTGCCCGTTCACCCAGTCCGTCTGCATGTACAGACTGGACGACGGGTACGGGCCGCCCAGCGCCTCCTGCGAGCCCTCGGGCGTGCGCATGTCGAGCAGGACCCGGCCCGCCTTCTTGTCCAGGATCGTGGCGACGGTCGGATCCGTCGTCATACCGCCGTCTATGGCGCCCTGCTGGAGAGCCGAGATGAAGGTGGGCCCCGCGCCCACCGCGACCGGCGTGAACTCGCTGATCTTCACCCCGTTCTTGACCGCGAGGTACTTGGTGAGGAAGTCGGTCGAGGATCCGAGGCCGGTGACGCCGAGCTTCTTGCCCTTGAAGTCCTTGGGCGAGGTGATGTCGCCGGCGGCCTTGGTGGAGACGACCTCCACCTCTCCGGGCGCATGCGAGAACTGCACGACCGACTCCACGGCCTTGCCCTTCACCTGGAGGTCGAGCGTGTGGTCGTAGAAGCCGACCGCCCCCTGGACCTGCCCGGAGACCAGGGCCGTCTCGGCCTGGACGCCCGCGGGCTCGCTCAGCAGCTCCACGTCGAGGCCCTCGGCGTCGAAGTAGCCGAGTCGCTGCGTGAGCATCGCCGGCATGTAGATGACCTTGTCCAGGCCACCGACCATGATCTTGACCTTCTCGCCCTTTCCGCCGCCCTTGGCGCCGGAGCCGGAGGACGCGGTACCGGCCGCGTCGTTGGCACAGGCGGTGAGGGAGGAGAGGGCGAGCAGTCCGGCGGCTGCCAGGGTGGCGTATCTGGCGCTCTTGCGCATGGCGGTTCACGTCCTTGTGAGATGGCGGTGCGAGACAGACGGGAAGGAGCAGTACGGGAAGGAGGAGCACGGGAAGGAGCAGTACGGCAGGGGGAAGTCCCCGGGGTGGCTCAGTCGCCGGAGCCCGACGGCTTCCACCGGAAGATGCGGCGTTCGGCGAAGGTCAGCAGCCCCTCGGCGACGAGCGCGACGACGGCGAGGATGACCATCGCGGCGTACACACCGGCCGCGTTGAAGGTCCCCTGGGACTGCGCGACGAGCAGGCCGATGCCCTTGGTCGCACCGATGTACTCGCCGACGATGGCGCCGATGAGGGCGAAGCCGAAGCTGACGTGGAGGCTGGTGAAGATCCATGAGGTGGCGGACGGGATGACCACCTGAAGGGTCACCCGGCGATCGCTGGCGCCGAGGATCCTGGCGTTGGCCACCAGGTTGCGGTCGACCTCGCGGGCACCCTGGAAGGCGTTGAAGAACACCGGGAAGAACACCAGGACGACCGCGGACGCGACCTTGGACGCGGGACCGAGCCCGAACCAGATCACGAAGATCGGAGCAAGGACGATCCTGGGTATGGAGTTGAGCACCTTGATGTATGGACCAAGGACATCGGCGAGGAAGGTGATCCTGCCCAGGGCGATACCGCACACGACACCACCGGCCACGCCGATGACCCAGCCGAGCAGCGCCTCGTGGAGCGTGTACCAGATCTGCTCGCCCAGGGAGCCGAGCGCGGTCCCGTGGGTCACCCAGGTGTAGATCTGGTCCCAGATCTTCGAGGGCATCGAGAAGTTGAACGGATCGATCGCCTTGGTCCGGGACAGGACCTCCCACAGGCCGAGGACAGCGATCAGCAGCAGCGCGCGGAACGCCGCGACGACGATCCGGCGTCTGCGCGCGGCGCGGGCCCGCGAGTGCGCGCGGCCCTGCTGGTCCGTCTCTTTTCCGGCCGGGGCGACGACAACCCCGGGCATGACCTCAGGCGACATTCGCGGCGCCCCTCTCGCGCGTGATGCGGACCTCTTCGCCGAGCGACTCCCAGATCTCGCGGTAGATCTCGATGAACCGCGGCTCCAGTCGCACCGCCTCGACCTTGCGCGGCCGCGGCAGGTCGATGTCGAAGATCTGCTTGACGGTGGCGGGCCCGGCCGTCATGACGACGACCTTGTCGGCCAGGGCGATGGACTCCTCCAGGTCGTGGGTGACGAAGACGACGGAGGCGCCCGTGCCCTCCCACAGCTCCAGCAGTTCGTCCGACATCAGGGCCCTGGTCTGCACGTCGAGCGCAGAGAACGGCTCGTCCATCAGCAGGATCTCGGGATCGTTGACGAAGGTCGCGGCGAGAGCGACCCGCTTGCGCTGACCGCCGGAGAGCTGGTGCGGGTAGCGGTCCTCGAAGGCGGCGAGGCCCACCCGGGCCAGCCATTCACGGGCCTTCTCCCGGGCCTCCGCCTTGGGCACGCCGCGAAAGAGCGGGCCGGCCATCACGTTGGACAGGACCGTACGCCAGGGGAAGGTGGCGTCCTGCTGGAAGACGAAACCGACCTTGCCGCCCACGCCGCGCACCGGTTCCCCCGAGACCAGCACCTCGCCCTCGGTGGGCTCCTCCAGGCCGCTGACCAGGGTCAACGTGGTGGACTTGCCGCAGCCCGTGGGGCCGACGACCGCCACGAACTCGCCGCGCCCGACCGTCAGGTCGAGTTCTCTGACGGCGGTGTGCAGACCCCCCGACGGGGTCTTGAAGATCTTGCTCGCGCCCCGTAGCTCGATGGCGGGGCTGGTGTCTGGGCTCATGGCCGAGGACCGTAGATCCGGCCGGTGTCCCAGCAGCAGTCTTCTGTGCGCTGGCCGATGTTTTGCTCGCAGGAGCCTGTTGTGCTCTTTTTGATCGCGCTACAAAAGCGGAGCCGAAACATGGGCTTAACGCCCGCTGGCCTTGGAAAAGAGAGGGCCAATGATTGACGTCATGGTCGTGGACGACGACTTCCGTGTCGCCGAGATCAACGCCAGGTACGTGGAGAAGGTTCCAGGGTTCCGGGTCGCCGCCCGCGCGCACAGCGCGGCCCAGGCGCTGGCCACCGTCGAGCAGGGCTGTATCGACCTGGTACTGCTCGACCACTACCTCCCCGACCGGACGGGCCTGCAACTGGTCCACCGCATGAGGGAGCAGGGGCACGGCACCGACGTCATCATGATCACGGCGGCCGGCGATGTGGCGACCGTGCAGGCCGCAATGCGCCTGGGCGCCCTGCACTACCTGGTGAAACCGTTCACCTTCGCTGCACTGCGCACCCGTCTCGACTCCTACGCGGCCCTGCGCCGCACCGTCGACCGGGTCGGCGGCCGCGGCATCGCGGGGCAGGAGCAGGTCGACCGGATCTTCGGCGCGCTGCGTACCGCGCCGGGGCCGACGGCGCCGGGCCTGCCGAGCGGGCACTCGGAGCCGACCACCGACCTGATCTGCACCGTGCTGCACCGCGCGGACCATCCCCTGTCCGCCCACGAGGTCGCCGCCGAGACGGGCCTGAGCCGCTCCACCGCCCAGCGCTACCTGCGCCATCTGGAACAGGCCGGACGCCTGCGCCTCTCCCTCAGATACGGCGACACCGGCCGCCCGGAGCACCGATACGCCTGGGTGGCACCGTAGCCGTATGTCGGCAGCGGAGCGGCGCGGCCGGGCGGCCTCCCCTGCGACGGCGCCTACGGTGCCAAAGGGCCCGGTGCCCCTACACGGCCCCGGCTCCCGTCAGTGACCGCACCTCGATCTCCGCGTGTCTGGCCTCGTCCGGTGGTTCGGCCGAGGTGACGGTACCGAGCCAGCCCGCGACAAAGCCCAGCGGAATCGAGACGAGCCCGGGGTTCTGGAGCGGGAAGTACTGGAAGTCGACACCCGGGAACAGCGACTCCGGACTGCCCGACACCACCGGCGACAGCACGACGAGCGCCAGCGCCGGAACCAGCCCCCCGTACACGGCCCACACGGCGCCACGCGTGGTGAAGCCGCGCCAGAACAGCGAGTAGAGCAGCACCGGCAGGTTCGCGGACGCGGCGACGGCGAAGGCGAGCCCCACGAGGAACGCGACGTTGAGATCACGGGCCAGCAGTCCGAGCCCGATCGCGAGCGCTCCGATGCCGACCGCGGCGGTCCGCGCCACGGCCACCTCGCTGTACGGCTCCGCCCGCCGACGGCGCAGCGACGCATACAGGTCGTGTGCGACGGAGGCCGAGGACGCGAGGGTGATCCCGGCGACCACCGCGAGGATCGTGGCGAAGGCGACCGCTGCCACGATCGCGAACAGGATCGTGCCCCCGGTGGAGTCCGCGCCGCCGCCCAGGTCGAGCGCCAGCAGCGGAACCGCCGTGTTGCCGGCCGCGTTCGACGTCCGCACCGCTTCCGGCCCCACGATCGCGGCCGCTCCGAACCCGAGGACGATCGTCATCAGATAGAAGCCGCCGATGAGCCCGATCGACCACACGACCGAGCGCCGTGCCGCCCGCGCGGTGGGCACGGTGTAGAAGCGGGACAGGATGTGCGGCAGACCCGCCGTGCCCAGCACGAGCGCCAGCCCCAGGCTGATGAAGTCGAGACGGGCGGTCCAGTTGCCGCCGTACTTCAGCCCCGGCGCCAGGAACGCGGACCCGTGGCCGCTGCGTTCGGCCGCGGTGATCAGCAGTCGGTCGAAGTCGCCGTGGAACCGCATCAGGACGAGAACGGTCAGCACGACGGTCCCCCCGAGCAGCAGCACCGCCTTGACGATCTGGATCCATGTGGTGGCCCGCATGCCTCCCAGCGACACATAGATCACCATGAGCGCACCGACACCGATCACGGTCCACGTCTGCGCCGCCGCACCCGTCCGCCCGAGCAGCAGAGCGACCAGGCTGCCCGCGCCCACCATCTGCGCCACCAGGTAGAGAACGGACACGGTGACCGAGGAGGTGCCCGCCGCGATCCGCACCGGGCGCTCCCTCATCCGGGCCGCGACCACATCGGCCAGTGTGAACCGGCCGCAGTTGCGGACCAGTTCCGCGACGAGGAACAGCACGAGCAGCCAGGCCACGAGGAAGCCCACCGAATACAGCAGGCCGTCGTAGCCGAACAGCGCGATCAGACCGGAGATACCGAGGAAGGAGGCGGCCGACATGTAGTCGCCCGCGATGGCAAAGCCGTTCTCCATGGGCGAGAAGAGACGACCACCCGCATAGAACTCCTCGGCGGAACCGTGCCGGTTGCGGCTCACCCAAGTGGTGATCCCCAGCGTCACGGCGATGAACGCGCTGAACAGCAGGAGTGCCAGCGTCTGGTGTTGGCCCGTCACGACCTACCGCCCCCGACCCCGCGGGTCAGTTCCTGGGTGTCCCAACGCAGTTCGAGCGCGGCGCGGTCCCTGTGCAGCCGAGCGTGCCGGGCATAGGCCCAGGTGAGCAGGAACGTGGTGAGGAACTGGCCGAGCCCGGCGAGCATCGCCACGTTCACGGCACCCGCCACCGGGCGCGCCATGAGTCCCGGGGCGGTCGTCGCGGTCACCACGTACGCCACGTACCAGGTGAAGAAGGCGGCGACGGCCGGCACCACGAACCTCCGGTACCGACTGCGTACCTCCTGGAATGCGGCGCTGCGCTGCACCTCCAGGTAGACGTCGGCCATGGCCCACGCCCCGTCCTCCCGCTCCTGCCGCGCCCGTGGAACGGAACCCGCCGGCAGGTTCCCGGCGTCCGCCTCACCCCAGCCCGAGGCGAGCACGTCGTACCAGGGGTCGCCGTACGGCAGGACTGCCGGCGCTTGGGCATGGTCCGGGGCCAGCCGTTCGTGATTCTCGTCGGGACTCTCGGGACCGCTCTCGCCTCCGCGTGGGCGGTCGTTGCTTGACTGCATACCCAAGCATGGACAGAACGGGAAGATCCCCGACTCTCCTTCCCCCTGCTCTTCACCCCATCAGGTGACTCAACCCGCTGGTGGGCGCGCCAATCCCTTTGCAAACGCATAACGCACCGCCTGAGCACGGTCCTTGATCCCGGTCTTGGCGAACAGGTTGTTGATATGAGTCTTCACGGTCGCCGTGGAGACGTGCAGTCTGCGGGCGATCTCCTGGTTGCTGAGCCCTTCGGCGATCAGCATCAGTACGTCGGTCTCCCGCGCGGTGAGTCCGTCGGGCGCGTCGGCGGGCACCACCGGAGCCGGTTCGGGCTCGGACAGCCGCTCCAGCAGCCGCCGTTGGATGCTCGGCGCCAGTCCCGCGTCACCGGACAGCACACTGTGCACGGCCCGTACGATCTCTTCGCCTCCGGCGTCCTTGGTGAGGTAACCGCGCGCCCCCGCCCGCAGGGCCGGAAACAGCGAGTCGTCGTCCGCGTAGGTCGTGAGCACCACCACGTGCGTCCCGGGGTACTCCGAGCGGATCCGCCGCGTCGCCTCCACCCCGTCGCAGCGGGGCATACGCAGGTCCATCAGCACCACGTCCGGCGCGAGTTCGGCCACCAGCCGCACCGCCTCTTCCCCGTCGCCCCCGGAGCCGACGACCTCGATCCCGGGCAGCAGCCCCAACAGCATCACGATGCCCTCCCGGACGACGGTCTGGTCGTCGACGACCACGACCCGCGCGGTCTTCGGCGCCGCCCCCTCGGTCATGTCGGCACCTTCAGCGTCACCACGAACCCCTCCTCGCCGGGACCGGCCCGGAGCGAACCGCCGAGCAGTTCGGCACGCTCCCGCATGCCCAGCAGACCGTACCCGCCTCCCGCCTCGGAGAGTTCGCCCGGCGAACCACCCGAGTCCCTTACGTCCAGGGTCACTTCGTGCGCCCGGTAGTCGAGCCGGACCCGGACCTCGGCGCCCGGGGCGTGCTTGCGGGCGTTCGTGAGGGCTTCCTGGGCGACCCTGCGTACTGCCTGGGACGCCTCGGCGGGCAGCGGTCTGCGCTCACCCGTAATGGTGACCTCCGCTCCGTCGGCCGCCCGGACGAGTTCCGCCAGATAGTCCTCCAGCGGTGTCATCTCCCCGCGCAGCGCGGAGAGCGCCTGCCGGGTCTCGGCGAGCCCGTCGCGGGCCATCCCGCGGGCCGCCACGACCCGTTCGAGGATCCGGTCCCGGTCGGCTCCCCGCTCGATCAGCAGTCTGGCCGCCTCCAGGTGCACGAGCTGCGCCGAGAGGCTGTGGGCCAGGACGTCGTGGATCTCCCTCGCGATGCGGGCCCGCTCCGCCAGTGCCGCGGATTCCGCCTCGGCGGCCCGTGCCGCGCGCTCCTGGGCGAGCAGCCGCTGGGCGCTGCCCCGGGCCTCGGCGTCCAGCCGCAGCACATAACCGGCGAGGGCCATGCCGGTGACGGTCGCGGCGGTCGTCAGCCAGACGTCGTTGTTGACGGCGGCGAACGAGGCGAGGGCGACGGAGGCGACGGGCAGCGCGGCGCCCAGGGGCATCCGCTCCAGCGCGGAGATCGCGCAGCCGCACCACAGGACGAGGGCCGGACCGTCGAAGCCCGCGGTCTGGGCCAGCACCGCCATCCCGAGCAGCGGGACGGCCAGGGCGAGCGACGGCACGAGCCGGTGCTGGAGAGTGGTCCGCCAGAATCCCCAGGCGAGCGCTCCGGTCACGGCGATCCCTGCGACGGCGAGCACGATGCCCCAGCCGTGCACGTGCCTGCTGTTGAACACGCTCCACAACAGCATCCCGAGGACCAGGACGCGAATGCCCCAGGACATCAGACGCCTCGGCCGCGAGAGGCCGCTGCGGCCGAGCGCCTCGGGCGACGGCCAGCGCGTCCAGGCGTTGTGCGTCATACCCGCTCCTTCCGCGGGAACAGGGGCATGCCGTCACCCCACGTCGCGGCCCGGGCATCCGCCGAGGCTGCGGTCTGCGCCCGCAGGACCAGGATGCCGGAGCGGGCCAGAAGGGTGGTCGCGAGGCCGAGCATCAGGGCCGAACTGCCCTGGTGCACACCGAGTACCAGGCCGAGCCCGAGGAGACCCGCGCGCAGAGCGATGCCGCCGATCCAGACGGCCGCACCGGCCTTGGTGCCCTTGCTCCACACGGCGCCGTCGGGCTCCACCCAGATCCGGGTGGTCCAGGCCCAGCCAGCCCCCACGGTCAGCCCGATGAGGAGTTCGACACCCAGCAGCGACACCGACGCCGTGCGGTGGTGAACGTCGAGTATGTCCGGCTCCCGCAGCGCCACCACGGCCAGGATCACGGGCAGCAGCCACCAGCGCCGGTCGGCGTCGACCTGCCGTGCGCGGAACTGCCGTCCGACCACCACGACGACCACGACGACGATCACCAACGCGTTGACCAGCCCGGACATCACAGCCTCCGTGAGCGGAAGGGGAGACCGACAGCGAGTGCCGCCGACGCCTTCGACGCTACGGAAATCCGCGGAACAGCAGATCGGAGCCAGGGTGGATCATGGGTGGATCCCGCAGGCCCGCCTGTTCCACCCGGAGGTGGAGACGGCCCCGCCGACGAGGCGGGGCCGAGCCCGCCGGCGGTGACCGGAGCCGCACCTGCCGGAGCCCGCTCCGGCTCCGGCAGGTACCCCGGCTACGCGTCGATGCGCGACCGGTCCAGCGTCGCCGCCGAGCTCGAGATGAACTCCTTGCGAGGTGCCACGTCGTTGCCCATCAGCAGGTCGAAGACCTGCTCGGCGGATTCCAGGTCGGAGAGGTTGATGCGGCGGAGGGTGCGGTGGCGCGGGTCCATCGTCGTCTCGGCCAGCTGGTCGGCGTCCATCTCGCCCAGACCCTTGTAGCGCTGGATGGAGTCCTTGTACCGGATGTTCTTGCTCTGGAACTCCATGAGCTTGTCGCGCAGCTCACGGTCCGAGTACGTGTAGACGTACTTGTCCTGGCCCCGCTTCGGCTGGATCAGCTCGATCCGGTGCAGCGGGGGCACCGCGGCGAACACCCGGCCGGACTCGACCATGGGCCGCATGTAGCGGTGGAACAGGGTCAGCAGCAGGGTGCGGATGTGGGAGCCGTCCACATCGGCGTCGGTCATCATGATGATCTTGCCGTAGCGGGCCGCCTCGATGTCGAAGGTCCGGCCGGAACCGGCTCCTATGACCTGGATGATCGCACCGCACTCGGCGTTCTTGAGCATGTCCGTCACGGACGACTTCTGGACGTTGAGGATCTTGCCGCGGATCGGCAGCAGCGCCTGGAACTCGGAGTTCCGGGCGAGCTTGGCGGTGCCGAGCGCGGAGTCCCCCTCGACGATGAACAGCTCGCTGCGGTCGACGTCGTCGCTGCGGCAGTCGGCCAGCTTGGCGGGCAGGGAGGAGGACTCCAGAGCCGTCTTGCGGCGCTGCGCGTCCTTGTGCTGCCGCGCCGCGATGCGCGTCCGCGCGGCGGCGACGGCCTTCTCCATGACCACCCGGGCCTGGGCGGCGTCGTCACGCTTCGTGGAGGTCAGGAACGCCTTGAGCTCCTTGGAGATCACGGTGTTCACGATGCGGCGGGCCGCCGAGGTGCCGAGCACCTCCTTGGTCTGACCTTCGAACTGAGGTTCGGCGAGACGGACGGTGACGACGGCGGTCAGACCCTCCAGGGCGTCGTCCTTGACGATGTCGTCCTCGGCGACGCGCAGCAGCTTCTTGGCGCGCAGGACCTCGTTCATCGTCTTGGCGACGGCCTGCTCGAAGCCGGCGACGTGGGTGCCGCCCTTGGGGGTGGCGATGATGTTGACGAACGACCTGAGTGTCGTGTCGTAGCCCGTTCCCCAGCGCAGCGCGACGTCCACGCCGAGCTCCCGGGTGACCTCCGTCGGCGTCATCTGACCGTGGTCGTCGAGGACCGGAACGGTCTCCTTGAAGGTGCCCTGCCCGGTGAAGCGGAGCACGTCACAGACGGCCTTGTCGGTGGCCAGGTACTCGCAGAACTCGCTGATGCCGCCGTCGAAGCGGAAGGACTCCTCGCCCTTGCTGCCGCCCTCTCCGAGGCCGAATTCGTCGCGGACGACGATGGTCAGGCCCGGCACCAGGAAGGCGGTCTGGCGGGCGCGCTGGTGGAGGTTCTCCAGGGAGAGCTTGGCGTCCTTGAGGAAGATCTGCCGGTCCGCCCAGTACCGCACACGCGTGCCGGTGCGGGTCTTGGCGATCCTCTTGGTCTTGCGCAGACCGCCCTGCTCGAACTTGGCGTCGGGGCCGTCGGCGGCGAACCCGCCGGGGACTCCGCGCCGGAAGCTGATCGCATGGGTGTGGCCGTTGCGGTCCACCTCGACGTCCAGCCGCGCCGACAGGGCGTTCACCACGGAGGCGCCGACGCCGTGCAGACCACCGGAGGCCGCGTACGAGCCGCCGCCGAACTTGCCGCCCGCGTGCAGCTTGGTCATGACGACCTCGACGCCGGACAGGCCGGTCTTGGGCTCGACGTCGACCGGGATGCCGCGGCCGTTGTCCCGCACCTCCACCGAGCCGTCGTCGTGCAGGACGACCTCGATGTGGTCGCAGTAGCCGCCGAGGGCCTCGTCCACGGAGTTGTCGATGATCTCCCACAGGCAGTGCATCAGACCGCGACTGTCGGTGGACCCGATGTACATGCCCGGGCGCTTGCGTACGGCCTCGAGGCCCTCCAGGACGAGCAGGTGCCGCGCGGTGTAATTGGAACCGTCCCGGTCTGCTCCTGCCAGCAGCGCTGTGGACGGCACGGACGTTTCGGCGGTCACGCGGTTCGCTCCTCGCTGAATTTCAAATGAGGCCCCTGTGGGTAAGGGCGCGGCTTGGGTTGCCGCCAAGAGGGTACCGAGGCCTGGTAGAGCCGTTGTAACGCCACCCTGCTTCCGAACTCACAGTAGTCCAGGGTCGCATACACGTTCGATCCCTCGATGGAGTGAAGTACATATCACGTTCCCTTCGACGCATGAACCATTTAGGCTCCGGGCACGTCCTCATGAACAAACCGGCAACCCGGCCGGGAGGACTTGACCATGACCGAACGCGCGAAACCGTAAGCCACCAGACACGCAATACGGCACATTCGCCGCCAAACCGGCAGCAGCCTGCCACCTCGGAAGAATCTTTCGAGGAAAAGCCACGAGCGGGAACGTTTTGGGGCTGGTTGGATGTTGACCCTGGTACGACAGCTCGTCGAGCTAGAGAAGAGGCGACGTGACTACTGTTCTGACCCCCGCGAGCCCGCTGACGGCCGCTGATCGCTGCGACCGCTGCGGCGCCCAGGCATACCTGCGCGTCGTCCTGCTGAGCGGCGGAGAACTGCTCTTCTGCGCCCACCACGGCCGCAAGTTCGAGCCGGAACTCAAGAAGATCGCCGCTGAGATACAGGACGAGACGGAGCGGCTGACCTCCGTTCCCGAATCCGCCTCCGCCGAAGAGCGCTGACGCTTCGGACCGACGACGAGCCAGCTCCGGCACAGGCCGGCGCACGGGCGGCCGCCCCTGGACCCCAGGGACGGCCGCCTGTCTCGTCATCACGACTCTCCGTACACCGGCGTGGGCCCAGGACGCCCCGCCCGCCTACCGGCGCACCGACGAAGACCCAGAGCCCGCCGCCCGGCCACCGATCACCACTCACGGTCCCCGGTCACCGACCCAGAGCATGCGCTGCCCGGCCGTCGACGCCGGTTGCCCGGCAGAGCCCCGAGGTCGTCACGCGGCGCGGTGTGCGCGCCCCGGCGAGGCACCATCGGCCCCGGCTCGCCCCAGCACCCGTACGACGTCGGACACACGCGTGTAGACACCGGGGCTTCCGGACCGTCCGCAGCCGCTCCCCCACGACACGAGCCCGATCAGCTTCCCCCCGGCCACCAGCGGGCCGCCGCTGTCCCCCTGGCAGGCGTCCCGGCCGCCCGTGGTCTCACCGGCGCACAGCATGCTGGCCGCGAGATAGGTTCCGTCGGCACTGCCGTGCGGATAGGCCCGCTCGCACCGGGCATCCTCCAGCACGTGCACATGCGCGCCCCGCAGACTGTGCACATAGTCACCGGCCCCGGTGACATCGCCCCATCCGTAGACCGTGGCGGCCGTACCGGGTGCGTAGGCGGGATCGTTCTCGGCGGCCATCCCGATGACCGAGCTCGCGGGCAGCGGCTCCGCGAGGGTCAGCACGGCGAAGTCGCCGGCGTTACTGACACTGTCGTAGTCCGGATTCACCCAGGTGTCGTGCACGGCTATCTCCTGGCCCTGGGTGGAGAGCAGGTCGGTGCGGTTCGCTATGACCTTGAGGTCGCCGGCCCGGCCCGATCCCGTCCCCAGCGCCTCGTCGCCCACGCAGTGGGCAGCGGTGAGGATCTTGTTCGAGCCGATCGCGACCCCGCCGCAGAATTGGCCCGCTCGCGTACCTCCGAACCGGTCACGGCTCGACAGCGCCACCGTCCACGGACTGGTGGACACATCGACCGGGAATCCGCCGACGACGATGCTGTCGGCGGGCGCGGGAGCGGCGGACACCAACGGTATGGCGGCCGCCGCGGCCGCCAGCACCAACGGCCGGGCCAGGGCCCGGGCAGAAAGACGCCTCATGCACGTTCCTCACTCTGGGGTGGTCGTGGGAGACCCAGAGTGATCCAGTACGCCGCGACGCGCATGCGCACACGGACGCCGAAGGCCCGGTCCCCCTCGGGAGAACCGGGCCTTCGGCTTCGTACGACTACGGTCTAGTCGAGGTAGTCGCGCAGCACCTGGGAACGCGACGGGTGACGCAGCTTGGACATCGTCTTGGACTCGATCTGCCGGATGCGCTCACGCGTGACGCCGTACACCTTGCCGATCTCGTCGAGGGTCTTCGGCTGACCGTCGGTGAGACCGAAACGCATGGAGACGACGCCCGCCTCGCGCTCGGACAGGGTGTCGAGGACGGAGTGCAGCTGCTCCTGCAAGAGGGTGAAGCTGACCGCGTCCGCGGGGACGACGGCCTCGGAGTCCTCGATGAGGTCGCCGAACTCGCTGTCGCCGTCCTCGCCCAGCGGGGTGTGCAGGGAGATGGGCTCGCGGCCGTACTTCTGGACCTCGATGACCTTCTCGGGGGTCATGTCGAGTTCCTTGGCCAGCTCCTCCGGGGTGGGCTCACGGCCCAGGTCCTGGAGCATCTGACGCTGGACGCGCGCGAGCTTGTTGATGACCTCGACCATGTGCACCGGGATACGGATGGTGCGGGCCTGGTCGGCCATGGCGCGGGTGATCGCCTGACGGATCCACCAGGTGGCGTACGTGGAGAACTTGTAGCCCTTGGTGTAGTCGAACTTCTCGACCGCGCGGATCAGACCGAGGTTGCCCTCCTGGATGAGGTCCAGGAAGAGCATGCCGCGGCCGGTGTAACGCTTGGCCAGGGAGACCACCAGACGGAGGTTGGCCTCCAGGAGGTGGTTCTTGGCGCGGCGGCCGTCCTCGGCGATGATCTCCAGCTCGCGCTTGAGCTTCGGCGCCAGCTTGTCGGCGTTGGCCAGCTTGTCCTCGGCGAACAGGCCCGCCTCGATGCGCTTGGCGAGCTCGACCTCCTGCTCCGCGTTGAGCAGGGGGACCTTGCCGATCTGCTTGAGGTAGTCCTTGACGGGGTCCGCGGTGGCACCGGCGGCCGCGACCTGCTGGGCAGGCGCGTCGTCCTCGTCCTCGTCGGAGAGCACGAAGCCGGCGCTCTCGGTACCCTCGGGCTCCTCGGCGCCGCCCTTGACCTCTTCGAGGGCCTCGTCCTCGACGAGGTCGGCGTCGTCCTTCTTGGCGCTGGTCTTCTTGGCCGCCGTCTTCTTGGCCACGGCGGTCGTCTTCTTCGCCACGGTCTTCTTGGCGGCCGTGGTGGTCTTCTTCGCTGCCGCCTTCTTGGCGGTCGCGGCTTCCTCGGCGGAATCGGCGGTGGGGTCGGCCGGGGACGCAGGGGCGGCCGTGGTGGCGGTGGCCTTCCTGGTGGTCACCGTCTTCGCCGCAACCGTCTTGGTGGCGGTGCGCTTGGCCGGACTCTTCGCAGCGACGCTTTTTCGGGTGCGCTTGGGCTCCGCGGCACTGACCATCAGCGTCACACCCTCTTCCTCGAGGATCTGGTTGAGGCTGCGCAGTACGTTCTTCCACTGAGTGGCCGGAATCTGGTCAGCTTCGAAGGCCCGACGCACGTCATCGCCGGCGATCTGCCCCTCAGCCTTTCCCCGCTCAATGAGCGCCATGACAGAGACGGACTCGGCGATCTCCGGCGGGAGCGTACGGGATGTGCTGGCCGACACGAACAACCTCTCGGAACGTTGGAAAACGGCTTCCGGCCCCGTCCACGACGGACAGGGGCCGACCACCGGCCTGGGGATGGGCCGACGGCGCGGGCGGGGGCCGGGAAGATTCACAGCGCCGGGAACGGCGTCCGTATTCCCTCCGCGGCAGTCACCTCTTAGGTCATCGCGTTGTCTCCATGAGCGTTACGCCCAATCTGCGTGGCCCGAGTCACACCCCTTAAGCGCTCAAAACCGGCCAGACATGGACAATAAGTGTCACCCGGGTTACCACCAGAGGTCGACTCCGGCACGCCCGTCGTCCCGTCGCACCGCCGGACCCCGCAGGAACCGGGGCTCCTGCGGGGTCCGGCGGAGCACGGTACGCCGACCGGGCGATGTCACAGGAGGGGGGCGACATCTCCGGCCGGATCGCCCGCGGGGCGCGGTCAGTGCTCGCGCGGCGCGGGCACCACACGGTCCACCTCAGGGTGGGTGGTGAGGAGCAGACGCATGGCCGTCTCGGCCGCCGCTCCGTCGCCCTCGGCGAGGGCTTCGACGATCCTGCCGTGGTGGGCCAGGGACGCCTCGGTCGGCCGGTCACAGCCCGTGACCGGGCCTCCGGAGACCTGGAGGGCGGCGGACACGATCCCGGAGAGGTGCTCCAGCATGCGGTTGCCCGCGACCTGGATGAGCAGCGAGTGGAACTCGGCGTCGGCCCTGGAGAAGGTGAGGGCGTCACCCTGCCCCATGGCGTGGCCCATGATCTCGACCATGTCCCCCAGCCGCTGCTGGACGTCCTCACGACCGTGCCCTGCGGCGAGCCTGGCGGCGAGCGGCTCGATCGTCCAGCGCAGCTCGCTCAGCTCGCGGCGCTGGTCGTCCCGCTGCGGCCCGAAGGCCCGCCACTCGATGATGTCGGGGTCCAGGAGGTTCCAGTCGCTGACGGGGCGCACCCGCGTGCCCACGTTCGGACGGGCGCTGACCAGGCCCTTGGCCTCCAGCACGCGGAGCGACTCGCGGACCACCGTCCGGGAGACCTCGAAGCGCTGCCCGATCTCCTCGGGCACCAGCGGCCGGTCGGCGCCCAGGTCACCGGAGACGATCATCTGACCCAGCTGCTGAACGAGTTGGCCGTGCAGTCCGCGACCGCGGCTGCCCGCGGCCCGCCGGCCCACGCGGCCCAGCTCCGGCTCGGCTCCCTCCCATACGGTAGATCCGACCCGTTCACCGACGGAGGCCTCGGTGTAGGGATAGCGGTCGAGTTCGCCCGGGCCGACGAGGCCGGAGTCGGCGGAGCGGGCGACGGTCATCATGGTGTGCGCAAGGGTACTCACGGATCCTTTGTCGGCGCCGTCTCCAACTCCCTTGAGGTCTTTGGTGAAAAGCACACGAAAGGGTGATCGCTCACCCCGTCGCAATTGACGCCTTATCGGAAAGAAATGGGCGCACTCCGGGGAGTTGTGCGCAGGCCGGGATGGGAAGCGCACGATCGGTGATCACCGGGCCCTGCTGCGCAGGGCCGTGAGCAGATAGGCGCAGAGCAGCGCGGTGAGCGACAACGTCATTGCGCCACCCACGGGTTGGACGATCACGCGGGCCGCTCCCGCCAGATACCGCTCGCCCCCGAAGGGCCACTGCCACAGGAACACCTCGCGCAGCCGCACCGAGACCCCGGCCGCTCTCCGTACAGACGCTCCCTGAAAGGCCTTCTGTACGAGTGGTACGACGACGACGGGTACCGCGACCACCGCGGCAAGCCCGGCGGAGGTGGACCGGAAGACACCCGCCGCCAGTACGCCGGCCCAGGCACAGCCGACCACGAGGCCGGCCCAGGCGAAGCACAGCGAGAACCAGTCGGCAGGAACCTGGGCGAGCTCTCGTCCGTATACGACATAGAGCGCTTCCGCGTCGCAGCCCACCGCGAGGAAGGCCAGCAGCAGCGCGGTGGCCGCGGAGACCAGGAGCTTGGCCGCGAGCAAGCCGAGCCGACGGGGCACGGTGCCGCGATCCGCCGCGAGGGCGGGATGGCGGAACTCGTCCCCGAAGGCGAGCGCACCGAGCAGCCCGGCGCCCAGAGCCGCGGGCGGCAGCGGAAGCTCCCGCGGCCAGGCCGCCAGCAGCCGCGGCTGGGGGGCGTGCCCGGCGCGGGCCAGGAGTACGGCGGTCAGAACCGAGGTGACGAGCACGGCGCCGGCCGTGAAGAACCCGGTGCCGATGCCGGTGGCACGGCGGAGCTCGTAGCGAAGGGGACGGAGGGGACTGGGGGCGGGGCGGACGGAGATCGGAGGCGGGAGGTCGGACAGCGAGTCGAGCGCGCCCGGCCCGGCGGGGCGGGGGGTGCGCGCCGCCGTACGCGGGCCCGGTGTGCGCGGGAGGTGGACGCCCGGACGTCCCGCGACACCCGTCCCGTCGGCCGCGGGAGGCTCGGCGGGCGTGGGTGACGTTCCGGAGGCGTGAGGTTCGACTGCCCCCGCCGAGGATGCCCCGTCGGGGACCGGCACGGCGGAAGCAGTCGCCCGGACCGCTACGGAGGCCGCCGCTTCGAGGGCTTCCGACACTGTCGATTCGGAAACCTCCGGCACTGCCGCTTCGGGAACCTTCGTCAGCACCACGACGACGCGCATCTCCCCGGCGCCGGGCATCTCCACGGTTCCGGCCGTCTCCCGTGCCTCGGACGCCTCTCGGGCCTTGGGTGCCTCCGGGACATTGGCCGTCTCCCCGCCGCCCGGGACGGTCGTCCTACGGGGATGCAGTGACGTGGCCGGGGACGGAAGCGATGCGTCGGTGCGCTGGGATCGCAGGTCGGCGAGTGGGGCGAGTACGTCGGGGCGTGGGAGCGGCGCGTCGGCGAGTGGGGCGACTGCATCGGTGAGCGCGAGCGGCGCGTCGGTCGTGGGCTGCCGACCGCCGACGGAAGGTGGCCTGTCGGCGGTCGGGAGCGACTTGTCGACGGACGGATGCGGAACGTCGGCGGACATCGGCTCGTCCGCGGACGGTCGCGGAAAGTCGGCGGACCGACGCGGAACATCGACGGACGGACGCGGAACGTCGGCGGACGGCGACTCGTCCGCGGACGGATGCGGTACGTCGTGGGAGGACAGACCGCCGTCGGACGGATGCGGCACATCGGCGGACGACAGGTCGCCGGCCGACGGATGCGGCACATCCGCGGACGGCAGGTCCTCGGCGGGCGGATGGGGCCGGCCGACGGGGTGGGCCGTGTCGGGTTCGGGGGAGGTCTCCGTGGGAGCGGGAGGAGAACCGACGACGAGGGGGGCGGCGTCGGGAACGACGGGGAGCCTCCCCTTGCTGTGGGCCCTCGCCCCCGACTCAGCCGCGTCGGGCAGTTCGCCGCTGCAGGGGCCGTTCGGCCCGGCCTCGGCTCCAGGCCCCATGTCGCCGGTCTCGTCGGCGAGTTTGTGTACGAGGATGCCGTGCCGGAACGCGGTCTCGCCGACGTCGGCACAGGTACTGCCGTAGACAGAGAGACGATTGCCGCCGTCCTGCGCCACCTCGACGGACCGCCGGGCGGCGCGGGCCTCCTGCGAGAGCACGGCCGCGAGCCGGGCGGCCTGTGGGCTGCGGACGACGACACGGGGGCGCAGCCGCGTGCGGGCGAAGTCCTCGGCCTCCTGGTCGGCGACGACCCGGCCCCGCTCCAGCGTGACGATCCGGTCGGCGGTGCGGGCGGCCTCCTTGGGGTCGGCGGTGGTGAGCAGGACCGTGCCGCCTTGAGTGGCGTGTGCGCGCAGCATTCCGTGCAGCCACCGGCCCTCGCGGGCGTTGAGGCCCGCTGTAGGACTGTCGAGCACCAGGGTGTGCGGGTCGGGCAGCAGAGCACAGGCGAGACCGAGGCGTCGGTCCACGCCGCGCGAGAGGGTGCCGAGGCGTTCGTGGCGCAGACTGACGAGGCCGACGACTTCGAGGACTTCGTCGGCTCTGCGCGCCGGGACCCCGGCGGCGGCGCACAGCATGCGGAGGTGGCCGCGGACCGTACGGGCCGGATGCCCCGGGACATCTCCGAGCAGCACGCCCACCTCGTGCGACGGATGAGGGATGTGGTGCAGGGGGCGCCCTCTGAAGTGGGTGACACCACGGCCGTGTTGGAGTTCGAGCATGAGTTTCAGAGCCGTGGTCTTGCCCGCGTCCGCTGCGCCGAGCAGCGTGGTCACGCGGCCCCCGCGCGCCTCGAAGGAGACGTCGTCGACCACGGGCGGACGGTCCTTGCGGTGGTTGCTGGTCAGTCCGAAGGCCTGGATCACCTGAAGCAAGATAGCGCGCTATGTCCAATTTGCCAGGTATCGCACGGCGTGCTGCGGCGGCAGACGACCGGTTGGCCCGGTGCCCTGCCCGTCATCGCGGGACGGCCCGCCGCAATGACGGCTTCCGGTGGCCGGGTTCAGACCTCGGGGCGGAGCATCGGAGGGTTGAGCAGCGTGGCGCCGCCGGCACGGAACAGCTGGGCGGGGCGGCCGCCCTGCCGGGTGGTGGTGCCGCCGGTGGGGACCAGGAAGCCGGGCGTGCCCGTCACCTTGCGGTGGAAGTTGCGCGGGTCGAGCGCCACGCCCCACACCGCCTCATAGACCCGCCGCAGCTCGCCGACGGTGAACTCGGTGGGGCAGAACGCCGTGGCCAGCGACGAGTACTCGATCTTGGAGCGGGCGCGCTCCACGCCGTCGGAGAGGATCTGGGCGTGATCGAAGGCGAGCGGCGCGACAGGTTCGCCGTCACGGCCGTAACCGCCCTGCTGCAGCAGTTCCTCCACGGGCGCCCAGCGCGCGTTGCTGGCGTCGCCGCCGGCGCGGGGTGCCGGCAGATCCGGGGCGAGCGCGAGGTGGGCGACGCTGACCACACGCATCCGCGGGTCCCGCTTGGGGTCGCCGTAGGTGGCGAGCTGTTCGAGGTGGGCACCGTTGCCCTGGGCGGGGACGTCCGGGTCGTGGGCCCGCAGCCCCGTCTCCTCGGCGAGCTCGCGCGCCGCGGCCTGTGAAAGATCCTCGTCGGCCCGTACGAAGCCGCCGGGAAGCGCCCAACGCCCCTGGAACGGCGATTCCCCCCTGCGTACCGCCAGCGCGCACAGGGCATGACGGCGCACGGTCAGCACGACCAGGTCCACGGTGACGGCAAAGGGCGGAAAGGCTGACGGGTCGTAGGGCATGCCGTGATCATAGTCGTCTTCCTGACGATAAACACTCCCTTCGCCGGTCCCGTCGACGGCTGGTCCGCTCCGTTCGAAGAGCACCTCACGGCAGCCTCCCGGCCCGGGCCTCCGAGCGACGGTGTGGTGCTCTGTGCGCTGTGCTGCGGTCACGCTCCGAGTTGGAGTCCGTCGGCCGCCTCCTCGACCATGGCGAGGCCGAGTCTGCCGACCCGCACCGAGAAGGGGGCGCCCGCGACGCGCAGACCGGTCAGGCCGATCTCGCCCAGGGGCGCGCTGCGCACGGGGCGCAGCGTGACGGTACCGGCCGGAACGTCGGGGCGGATCCCGGCGAGAGTGGTCAGCATCAGGACCCCGGAGGCTGCCGCGACGGCCGCCGGGCGGCAGGCCGCGGGGTGCGGTACGGGAGCGCTCCCGTCGGCGCGCTGCTCGCCCGCGTACATCTCCGGCAGTCGGTGGCCGAAGGTCTCGGCTGCCGCCAGGACTCCGCGCAGCAGTGAGGTCGCCTCCTTCTCGTACCCCGCGGCGGCCAGACCCGCGACGGCCACGGCTGTCTCCTGGACCCGCACGGCACCGCCGCGGTGACCGAGGGGGTTGTAGCCCGCTTCGTCGGCGCCGAGCCCGCGCAGCCCCCAGCCGGAGTCCATCGCCGGGCCGCCGAGCAGTCGGGCGAGCTGCTCCGTCCGTACCTTGTCCAGCAGACCCGGTGCCAGTTCGCCTCCACCGAGCAGGCCGGTGTCGAGCAGGTGGACGGCGAAGGCGCCGAAGTGCGTGAGGAGGCGTCCGTCCGAGGCACGCGCGGCCGCGGGCCGACCGCCGCCGGGGTGTTCGACCCAGAAGTCCTCCCGGAACGCGCTCCGCAGTGCTCTCGCCCACTGCCGCAGTCCGTCACCGCCGGGCCGTCCGCAGGCGTCGAGCAGATCGGCGCCGAGCAGTGCGGCACGGTGGGCGTGGGCCTGCGTCTCGCAGCGGGCGGGGCCGTCGGTCTGCGGGTCGTACAGATAGGTCCCGTCGTCGCCCACCGTGGTCCGCAGCCAGGTCAGACAGCGTTCGGCCGCCGGCAACAGTTCCTCGGTCTCGCGCTCGGGCAACCCCCAGCGGCGCGCCTCCGCGAGGAGCACCGGGAACAGCACGGTGGCCTCGGTGGATGTACAGGTCGGCGGCAGTCGCGGGCCCGCGTCCCGCAGCGGACCCGGGATCGCGCCCGAGCCCGGGAGCTGGGTGCGGGCCAGGACGCGCAGCGTGCTCGCGGCCAGCCGGGTGCCGAGCGGCAGGGTCATCCGGGCCGCGGTGAGCGCCTCGGCCGGCGCCAGTCCGCAGCGCCAGGGCACTCCGGCCGCGAGGTAGGTGTCGGCAGGGTGCGCCGGGTCGCGCAGCAGCAGTGCCTGGAGGTCCTCGACGCTCACCCGCATCAGGGCCTGAACGCCCGGATGCTCACCGGTCGCCCGCGCGGCGGCGAGCGGAGTCGTCGCCGCGCGGCCCACCGCGCGAACGGGCCCGGCGCCGTCCGATCGCACACGCAGTTCCAGAGCCGTCCTGCCTCCGGGAGGCAGTTCGACGTCCCAGCGCAGCAGGCCCGCCGAGGCCAGCGCGTCGGCCGGCGGCGGATCGGCGGTGACCGCCGACGTGCCGAGGGCGCAGGTCCAGCGCAGGCCGCCGTCGTGGACGCTGGCGGGCAGCTCGGGCCCCGCGGTCCCGGACGCGATGGCGCCCAGGTCGGCCAGGTCGGTGCCCAGAGCCACCTCGACCGGGAAACGCAGGGGGCGTGGCGAGGTGCTGTGCAGCGTGATCCGCTCCGTGCCGTCCGCGTGGCGGATCCGCTCGACGACGATGTCCGGATCGGGGCCGGCGCCGGGCGAGGAGCGCAGGGTCCCCAGGAAGCGGACCTGGTCCGCCGTGGTCATCCGGGCCTGGACCGCCAGCGGTTCGCGCCCGGCCACGCGGACCTGACAACGGGACAGCAGACGTCGGCCCGCTCGGTAGTACCCCTCCAGTCCCCGCCCGGTGAGCTGCGCCTGATCCGTGGAGATCGCGAGCCCGGGAAGGGCCACGCAGATCAACGCGGTGTGGGTGGGGGGCAGATCGGTGGCGCGACGCGGTGTGGGAAGCGGGGTCTGCTGCGGAGCCCCTCCTGACGGGGTGGCGGAGGGACGGCGCGCCGGGCCGCCGCGCGGGGACGGCGCCCACGCACGGTTCGTCGGCCGGGGCGGCTGCGTTCGGCCTGCGGGCGCAGGGGACGGAGGTGAAGCGGGTGATCCGTCTCCCGTGGGTCGGGCGGTGCGGTCCTGGCCCGTGGGCTGGCGGGTCCGGTCAGGGCTCCCCGGCGCGAACGGCTGGTCGCGGCCCGCACCGGAATCGTCCGCGGCCTGCGGCTCCGCGCCGGGCGGAGAGGGTGGTGCGGGAGGGTCAGCGGCAAAGGGGGTATCGGCGGAGGGGGTATCGGCGGAGGGCGGAGTGGGCTGGTCTCTGTGCATACGGTGGCTTCTTCTGCGCTCTGTGCGCCCCTGGCGTGGGCGGCGCCGGGCGGAGTGCCGGGGCGGGCGGTACGTGGGGTGTGGCGGCGCGCCCCGTCCACGCGTTCCGCCACTCAGGTGAACGGAGCGGGGAACCCTCGGGTCACGGCCCCACCGGGACAGCCCCACCGAATGGCGGTGTCACAGTGCCTCTCCCCCTCCCCCCTGTCCCTCGGCGTCACCGCGGCCGAGGCGCACGCCTCCCGCGCCGCTCGCACCCCGGCGCCGCCCGGCGGCCTTCCCCGTACCCGCACAGGACGGTCGCGTGTGGCCCGGTGCGGTGGTACCGGCGCGGTCCTCCGCCGTACCGGCCCGGCGGGCGCGACGTCGAGGCCGGGACGCCTCTGCTGGGCCGGAGGCGGCCGCGGGACTCGCGGCAGAACCCGGCGGCGGTGCGGCCGCGTCATCGGCGGCCGGCTCGGTCGTCCCGTCCGAGGCCAGGACGTCGATCTCCGTACACCCCGCTTCCACTGCCTGCTCGGCCTGCTCGGACACGGGACGCCCGCAGCGCTCGCGTTCCTGGCGCTCGGTGCGCAGGCAGCGGCGGACCGACTCCGGATCGAGGCCCTCGTTGCAGGCCTGGTGCAGCAGACGCGCGAAGAGATACTCCGGGTCGGCGCCCAGAGCCATGGCCAGCGCTTCCCTGGCCTCCAGTTCGTCGCCGGTCGACCATGCGACCCACCCGGCCAGAGTGAGCGGCGCGGCGGCGTGTTCGCCGTAGGACCCCACACAGCGACGGGCGAGTGCGCGCCAGAGCCGGAGTGCGGGGCCCGCCTCGTCGCCCTCCATCCATGCGGCGGCCCAGTCCCGGGTGGTTCGGTCCTGAAGTCCGAGGATGAGCACCGCGGCTTCGGTGTGCTCCAGCAGTTCGTCGTCTCGGCCGTCGGCCTTGAGCGTGCCGGAGACGGCAGGCGCCTCGGCGTAGCGCCGCATGACCTGCCGGGCCAGCGCCATGGTCTCGTCCGCCACCAGGGCACGGCTCGTGTCGTCAAGGATCCTGGGGACCAGCTTCCGGCCGGCGCCGTCCAGGGCCGCCTCCTGGTCGAGCGCCGCCGCCGTCTCCCAGGGCAGCAGCCTGGCCCGGAGTTCGCGCAGGGTGCCGCGCACCTGGAGTCCGGCGTAGGTGGCTGCGGCGGCCAGCACGGAGGTGCCGGGCAGGCCCATCGCGATGCCTTCGGCCGGACAGCAGGCTTCGCCGGTGCAGCAGTACGACCACAGACGGCCGTCCGAGACGCACAGCGCTTCGACGACCGGCGCTTCGAGGAGACCGCACTCGAGACGGATGTGCTGGGCCAGGGGTCGCAGCCGCTCCATGACGTGTCGGCCCGATTCCCCCTTGCCCGGTTCCTGGCAGAGGTAGGCGACCATCTGCGCGGGCCGGCGGCCCCTGCGCTCGCTGCCGGTCACCAGTCCATGCGCCAGCTGTCGGGCTGCCGAGGCCCAGTCGTCGGGGCCGGCCGGAATACCGAGCCTGGCCCTGCCGCCGAACCGGCCCCGGCCACCCTGGTCGTGCAGGGCGACCAGGACGATGCTGTCCTCCGGCCGGTACCCGAGCAGATAGGGCAGGGCGTCGGCCAGTTCGGCCGGGGTACGCAGGGTGACGTGGTGCGTGTCGGCAGCCCCTGCGAAGGCGTGGTGCTCCATGTCCGCGTGCTGTGCCATGTCGCCGTTTTCGAACGATCCAGTCGTTTCGCCGTGATTCGTCATGCGCCGACAATCTCGCGGATTGTGAAGTTCCGCTTGACCCTGTGGACAACTCCGATCAGGGACACATCATCCCGACGGAACCCCGACGGAACCCGGGCGGATCCCGGCGCAACCGCCGCCTGTCAGTGCGGTCGTGTTGTATGGACCGCATGGAGCACACGAGCAACGCGGATCTGCGGGCGGCCGCCGACACGGTCCTCGCCCGCCTCGTCGGGGACCCCACCGGCGCGGCCCGGCTGCGCGAGGACCAGTGGCGGGCGATCGAGGCACTGGTCGCCGAGAAGCGCCGGGCGCTGGTGGTACAGCGCACGGGGTGGGGCAAGTCCGCGGTCTACTTCGTGGCGACTTCACTGCTGCGGGCCCAGGGCAGCGGTCCCACGGTGATCGTCTCCCCGTTGCTGGCGCTGATGCGCAACCAGGTCGACGCCGCGGCCCGGGCCGGCATCCACGCCCGGACCATCAACTCCGCCAACACGGAGGAATGGGAGACGGTCCAGGGGGAGATCGCCGCCGGCACGGTGGACGTACTGCTGGTCAGCCCGGAGCGGCTGAACAACCCGGACTTCCGCGACCAGGTGCTGCCGAAGCTGGCCGCCGCCACCGGACTCCTCGTCGTGGACGAGGCGCACTGCATCTCCGACTGGGGCCACGACTTCCGCCCCGACTACCGGCGTCTGCGGACCATGCTCACCGATCTCCCGGCAGGCGTGCCGGTGCTCGCGACCACCGCCACCGCCAACGCGCGTGTGACCGCCGATGTCGCCGAACAACTCGGCACCGGGGGCACGTCGGACGCCCTGGTGCTGCGCGGCCCGCTGGACCGGGACAGCCTGAGTCTGGGGGTGCTGGCGCTGCCGGACGCCGCCCACCGGATGGCGTGGCTCGCCGACCACCTGGACGAGCTGCCGGGGTCGGGAATCATCTACACGCTCACCGTGGCTGCCGCCGAGGAGGTCTCCGCCTTCCTGCGGCAACGCGGGCACACCGTCGCCTCGTACACGGGAAAGACGGAGAACGCCGACCGGCAGCAGGCCGAGGACGATCTGCTCGGCAACAAGGTCAAGGCGCTGGTCGCCACCTCCGCCCTCGGGATGGGATTCGACAAGCCCGACCTGGGTTTCGTGGTGCACCTGGGGTCGCCCTCCTCCCCCATCGCCTACTACCAGCAGGTCGGCCGTGCCGGTCGCGGTGTCGAACATGCCGAGGTGCTCCTTCTTCCCGGAAAGGAGGACGAGGCGATCTGGGAGTACTTCGCCTCGCTCGCCTTCCCGCCGGAGGATCTGGTGCGCCGGACCATCGACGTGCTCGCCCACGCGGGCCGGCCGATGTCGCTGCCCGCTCTGGAGCCGTTGGTGGAACTGCGCCGCTCCCGGCTGGAGACGATGCTCAAGGTGCTCGACGTGGACGGGGCGGTCCGGCGGGTCAAGGGCGGCTGGGTCGCCACCGGGCAGCCGTGGACCTACGACACGGAGCGGTACGCCTGGGTGGCGCGGCAGCGGAAGGCCGAACAGCAGGCGATGCGCGAGTACGCGCGGGCGACGGACTGCCGGATGGAGTTCCTCCAGCGGCAGCTCGACGACGAGGGCGCCAAGCCCTGCGGCCGGTGCGACAACTGCGCGGGCGCGCGCTTCGTCGCCGACACGTCCTCCGTCTCGGTGGAGGCCGCGCGCGGCGATCTGGGCCGGGCCGGCGTCGAGGTGGAGCCGCGCCGTATGTGGCCCACGGGACTGCCGGCGATCGGTGTGGAGCTCAAGGGGCGGATTCCCGCCGCCGAACAGGCCTCTTCGGGGCGCGCGCTGGGGCGATTGTCGGACATCGGCTGGGGAAACCGGCTGCGGCCGATGCTCGCGCCCACGTCCCCCGACGGGCCGGTTCCGGACGATGTCGCGAAGGCCGTGGTGGGTGTGCTGGCCGACTGGGCGAAGGGTCCCGACGGCTGGGCCTCTGGCGCTGCGGACGCCCGGCAGCGCCCGGTGGGTGTGGTCACGGTCGCCTCCCGCACCCGGCCGCGGCTGGTGCAGTCCCTGGGCGTCCGTATCGCGGAGGTCGGCCGTCTGCCGCTGCTCGGAAGCATGGAGTACGCGGGGGACGCCGCTGCGGTCTTCCGCAGCAACAGTGCTCAGCGCCTCAAGGCGCTCGACGGGGCGCTGACCGTGCCGCCCGCGCTCGCTGCCGCGCTCGCCGAGGCCCGCGGGCCGGTCCTGCTCGTGGACGACTTCACCGAGACCGGCTGGACGCTGGCGGTGGCGGCCCGGATGCTGCGCCGGGCGGGCGCTCAGGAGGTGCTGCCGCTGGTGCTCGCCGTGCAGGGCTGACCGGGCGCGGGACACGGGGCGCGGGACATGGGGCGCGGGCACTCGAATTCGCCACGCTCCGTTCCCTCACCAGCGCAGAACGGACCGTGCGAAGCCGCCCCGCGTATCACCGGGTGAAACACGGGGTAGGGATATAAGTCACACACGGCTACATACAGGTCGGTGGCCCCATTTGCTCGTTGCCGCATCCAAGTTCGACAGCAAGAATTGAGCTCCGCTCCCCGCACGGCTCGTCCGTGACCAGGTAGGGCTTTGCTGCGGTGCGCGCTCCCCCGAATCCGACCCGCCCGCAGTGGGCGCGTAGCCGAAGGGAGGACCGTGACCTTCGGATTCGCTCCGTCCTCGGCAGCATCGTTGTCGACATCCACGTCCGCCGCTTCCGTCAGCCGCATGCTCGAACCCGCGGAATGGGCCGCCGCAGGGATTCCGCTGCTGCGCAACCCACGAGAGGTCGTCAGCGGCCTCCATTCCCGGCACAGCCCTCGGCCGGCGATGGCGGTCGTGGCGGTTCTCGACCAGGAGGAACGCGTCCAGGCGAGTGCCTCCTTCGTCCGCCGGTCGGCTCCGGCCGACGGCTGGATGTTCCGTAACGCGCTGCTCGCCCAACTACGCCGGGTCATTCCGCACGACCTGCGGCGCCGCACCCCGGTACGCACCGCGGTGCTGCTCTACTGCCGTGAGGGCGACGCCCGCTGGACGGAGGAGGACGGCGCCTGGATGTGGGGGCTGCGCGACGCCTGCACACTGCACGGGCTGCGGTGCGGGGCGTACATCACGCTGACCGACGACGGCTGGCAGGTCTTCGGCGAGGGCCGTGGTGGCCGTCGTCCGCACGCCGACTCGGCGCCGGAACCCTTCGCGTTGTCCGAGATGCCGCCACGTATCCCCCGGACCGGTGGCGCCGCTTCGGAGGTCCTGCTGCGGGCGGCCGCCCGCTGAGGTCCGGCCGCCCGGCGGCACGGGCGGAGTCCGGCCCGTGCGGTCCGGGTGAGCACGGGCCACCGGCGTGGGCACGGACGGCGGGCTCGGCCGCGCCCCGAGAGCGTGCTCCGTACAAGACAGGACACGGTCGCGGACAGCGGGCGTGCACCGCACGTCGTGGCGCCACAGCGGCAGCGGGTCGTGCGTCGCCGCGCCCTCGAGGCGCCGCCGAGCCGCGCACGGCCTCCTGCGAGGTGGTGCGCTTCCGTACGGAGCATGGCTTCCGTACGGAAGCGTGACCTGGCTTCGCCATGGGGTGTCCGTACCGTCCTGACATCGCCGGGACTGCCAGGTGCCGAGAGCTCGCAGGACTCGCTTCCGGCCACAGCGGGGCGGGCGGCAAAGCCCGCCCCACGGCGCGGCCTCCGTGCGGCATTCCCGGAGCGGGCGTGGGCGCGCCCGGAGCGCACGCCCACGGCCGCCCGGGCATGCCGAAACGCCCACCGTGCCGATGCCGCCACGGCGGCACCCCGTCGCTCCGGCGTCTGCCGGAACCGACGTGCTGGATTCAGGCGCCTGCGCCCGGCAGCGTGTTGATCTGCTGCGAGTCACCGCAGACGATCAGCAGCACACCGGCCTTGGCCCGAGCGAGCGACAGCGCGGAGGCGGCAGCGTCGGCCGTGCCGCCGTTGACGGCCACGACGACCACGGGACGGGATCCCGCACGGCCCGCGATGGTGACGTCGGTGTAGAAGACGTCGTCTCGCGCGTCGTGCTGCGCCCAGTAGGAGGCTTCGCCGAAGGACAGCTCGTGAGCGGCCCAGGGGTGCGGATCGCCGGTGGTGAGCACAAGTACGTCACCGGGGACTCGACCCGAGTCCAGGAGCAGATCCACGGCTTCCTCCGCGGCGTCGAGCGCACCCTCGGCCGAAGCCGGGATCAGCTGGAGCTGCGGAGTCGCCGGGGCGGCGGGGACGGGAACAGCGGGGCCCGAAGGTTCGGGCTTGGCCACGTCGCGCGGAGTGCGTTGCACCGGCGGCGCGGGCCGAAGAGGTCCGGGACGACCGGGGCGCGACGGCGCCGCGGGACGTGGTCCGGGTACGGGACGGGGGGTCGGCGCAGTGCGGCCGCTGGCCGGAGTGGCGCGGGGACCCTGGGCACTCTCGTGAATCTGAGGCTCCTCGGGAATGAGAGGCATGAGCTGTTATTTATCAAACATTGGTGCGGCTCGCGTCAGCGGGTGACACATCGACGCGAGCGGAATCGTCAGAAGTCGAAGCCGAGCTGACCCTCGATCTCCGGAACGCGTCCGTCCGCCCAGCTGCGGGCCTTCTTGAGATGCCGCCACTGGGGCAGCGCATCAAGATACGCCCACGACAACCGGTGGTACGGGGTGGGGCCCCGCTCCTCCAGCGCGGCCTTGTGGACGGGCGACGGATAGCCCGCATTGTCCGCAAAGCCGAAGTCTGCATGGTCGATGCCAAGTTCGGCCATCATTTTGTCGCGCTGCACCTTGGCGATCACCGAGGCCGCCGCGACGGCCACGCAGGACCGGTCGCCCTTGATGACCGTGCGCACCTGCCAGGGCGCGCCCAGGTAGTCGTGCTTCCCGTCGAGGATCACCGCGTCGGGCCGGACCGGCAGGGCTTCGAGCGCGCGCACCGCCGCGAGCCGCAGCGCCGCCGTCATCCCCAGGTCGTCGATCTCCTCCGGAGAGGAGTGACCCAAGGCGTACGACGTCACCCACGTCCGGAGTTCCAGGGCGAGTTCGGTGCGCCGCTTGACGGTGAGCAGCTTCGAGTCGGTGAGCCCCTGCGGGGGCCGGCGCAGTCCGGTGACCGCCGCGCAGACGGTGACGGGACCGGCCCACGCACCGCGCCCCACTTCGTCGACACCGGCAATGACCTTCGCTCCGGTCGTGGCGCGGAGGGAGCGCTCGACGGTGTGGGTAGGTGGTTCGTACGGCATGGCGCCCTTAGCCTACGCCGCCCGGATCCCCGTGCGACACCCCGGATTGCCCGAGCGCCCTCGGCATCTCGTCGCAACGCCCTCAGGCACCGGCGGGACGCAGCAGCGGCATCATCAGCTGGTCGATCATCTCCTCGATCTCCAGGTCGCTCCATTCGCTGACGCACATCTTCGATCGATACATCATCATGGCCGGGATGGCGTCGAGGACGTAGCTGCTGACCGCGTCGGATCGGACCTCATTCCGCCCGATACCACGCTCGATGATCTCACGCAGCATCCTTATGGTCGGCTCCACGACCCCTCCGACGATCACCTGATGGAAGCGTTCCGCCTGCGCCTGGTCGCATTCGTGAATCACCGAGCGCAGGGCGAGGCCGGGGCGCGAGAACATCGCCGCACGTGCCTGCAGGCACAGCGCGATCAGGTCCGAGCGCACGCCTCCCAGGTCGGGGGCCGCGTCCAGTCGCGGGAGTCCGGCCTGGAGCGCGTCCGCGACCAGATCCTCCTTCGACGGCCATCGCCGGTAGACCGCGGCCTTGCCCGTCTGGGCACCGGCGGCGACTCCTTCCATCGTGAGGCTGTTCCAGCCGACCGTGCCGAGTTGCTCCAGCGCGGCGTCCAGGATCGCGTGTTCGAGTACGGCGCCACGCCGCCGGAGCGAGGCCGCCTGAGCGGGGGCGGCCGTCCAGCGCGAAGTAACCATCTGAGCGTCTCCAACGTGCAGGGGAAGCGGGCGTTTCCGGGGACAAGTGGGGTGCCGTGCGGCGCCGTTGGGGGACACGCCGGACGGCAAAGCATTAAGTGAACGCTTGCGTTCACTATCGGGGACTCACTACCGTTGACGCGACAGTGAACGCGAGCGTTCACTAACGCTCTTGTGGGGGACCCATCGTGACAACCTCTCAGTTGACCAAGAACCAGAAGCCAGGAGCTGCCCGCCGGGAGGGGCATCCCGGCATAGCGCTCACGGTCATCGCGGCCTGCCAACTCATGGTGGTACTCGACGCGACGATTGTGAACATCGCTCTCCCGCACATTCAAGACGCGCTCGAATTCAGCACGACCGATCTCACCTGGGTGGTCAGCGCCTACACCCTCACCTTCGGCGGGCTGCTGCTGCTCGGCGCGCGGGCGGGTGACATCCTGGGCCGCCGCCGAGTGTTCATGACCGGCATCCTGCTGTTCACCTTCGCCTCGCTCCTGGGCGGACTCGCCCAGGAGCCCTGGCAGTTGCTCGCGGCGCGCGCCCTGCAGGGCATGGGTGGCGCGATCGCCTCGCCCACCTCGCTGGCGCTCATCACCACCACCTTCCCGGAGGGCCCGGAACGCAACCGGGCCTTCGGTGTGTTCGCCGCCGTGTCCGCGGGCGGCGGAGCCATCGGCCTGCTCGCGGGAGGCATGCTCACCCAGTGGCTCGACTGGCGGTGGGTGCTCTTCGTCAACGTGCCGATCGGTGTGCTGATCGCCGTACTGGCCCCGCTCTACATCAACGAGTCCGAACGGCACCCCGGACGCTTCGACATCGCAGGCGCGCTGACCTCGACGGTAGGCATGGCGTCCTTGGTGTACGGCTTCATCCGAGCCGCCGAGGAAGGCTGGCGGGACGGCCTCGCCCGCGGTTCCTTCGGGGTCTCGGCAGTCCTGCTGATCGCCTTCGTGTTCATCGAGAGGCGGGCCCGGGAGCCGATCACCCCGCTGCGGATGTTCAGCGACCGCAACCGCTCGGGCACGTACGTGATCATGCTGAGCCTCGCAGCGGCGATGTTCGGCATGTTCTTCTACATCGTGCTGTTCGTGCAGAACGTGCTCGGCTACAGCCCGATCATGGCGGGTGTCGCCTTTCTGCCCGTGACGGCCGCGATCGGTATCGGGGCCGGGCTGTCGCAACGCTTCCTTCCGGTGCTCGGCCCCAAGCCGTTCCTGCTCACCGGCTCCGCACTCGTGGTGGTCGGACTCGCCTGGCAGTCCCTCATCAGCCCCGACAGCTCCTACGCGGGCGGGGTACTGGGGCCGATGCTGATCTTCGGCTTCGGTATGGGGCTGAACTTCGTCACGGTGACGGTGACCGCGGTCTCCGGGGTCGCCCAGCACGAGGCGGGTGCCGCGTCCGGGCTGCTCAACGCGACGCAGCAGGTGGGTGGTTCGCTCGGCCTGTCCATTCTGACCACCGTGTTCGGCACGGCCAGCAAGAACGAGGCGGAGAAGCAGCTGCCGAAGTTCCTCGCCGACGGTTCGGCGGAACAGAAGGCGGAGTTCGCCAGGACGCACCAACTGCCCGCGCCCTGGGGGCACGAGGTACTCGCCGAGGGCATCTCCACGGCGTTCGTCCCGGCCGCCGCCATGGCCCTGCTCGCCCTGGTGACGGCCTGGCTGGTGATCCGGGTCCGCAAGAGCGATCTGGAGGCGCTCGCGGGGACGGCGGGCCCCACGGCCGGCTGATCCGGTCGGCCCCACGAGGCACCAGGGGTGACCGGACCGCCGACGGTCCCATGACGGGGCCGTCGGCGGTCCGGTCCCCCGCATCGGTTCACGCGGTCCGGCCCCCGCACCGGTTCACGCAGACGTCGGCAGGGCCCAGTCCGGCAGGGCCTCAGTCTGCTCCAGCCAGCCGGCCGGCGGTGCCCCCGCCTTGCCCGCGGCCAGCACCCCGCCCACGATGGCGCAGGTCGTGTCCACGTCGCCGCCGACCTGTGCGGTCGTCCAGAAGGCCTGTTCGTAGTCACCCAGCGCTCGCGCCGCCGACCAGAGGGCGAAGGGCACCGTGTCATGGGCGGTCGTACGCCGTCCGCAGCCCAGCACGGCCGCGACCGTGCCCGCGTCACCGTAGTCCAGCATGCTCCGGGCGCGCCGCAGCCCCGCGCCGACGGCGCTCTTCGGGATCAGCGCGACGACTCCGTCCAGCAGCTCCTCGGCGCTGGGCGGCCCGCCCGGGGCGCCCGCCAGCGCGGCGGCCGCGGCGACGGCCATGGCGCCGACGACGGCCTCACGGTGCTGGTGCGTCGGATAGGCGGAGATCTCCGCCTGGTGGGTCGCCTGCTCGGGATCGTCCGCGTAGTAGGCGCCCAGGGGCGCGATCCGCATCGCGGCGCCGTTGCCCCAGGAGCCCTGTCCGTTGAAGAGCGCCGCGGCCAGCTCACGCCAGTCGCCGCCCTCCCGGACGAGGCGCAGCAGGCGGTTGACCGCAGGGCCGTACCCGCGGTCGAAGTCGTGGTGCTCGGCGAAGGACCGGGCCAGGGCATCCTGGTCGATGCGGTGGTGGGCGGCCAGGACGGCGACCACGGAGCATGCCATCTCGGTGTCGTCGGTCCACTGCCAGGGGCCGGGCGGCAGCTCTCGCTGCTTGAGCAGGGGATAGTTCACGGGTACGAAGAACTGCGAGCCCAGCGCGTCCCCTACCGCCAGTCCGCGCAGGCTCGCCAGGGCGCGGTCCAGGCGCCCGTCGCGTGAGGAATCAGGGGTCATCGCTCTCCCACTCTATCCGGTGATCCCGTACGGTTCCGGCTCTATCCGGTGATCCCGTACGGTTCCGGATCTCGCCAGCGCACGAACGGCCGGTCCAGCGTGTACCGGCCGTCGTCCCCCAGAACGAGCATCCGGACCTCCGCGTTCCCCGGATTCGACAGCGACTCGAATTCCGCGACCGTCCAGTGGAACCAGCGCATGCAGAACAGTCGCATGGCCAGTCCGTGGGTCACCAGGAGCACGTTCGGCGGGTGGTCGGGGTCCTCGAAGCTGCGAAACAGGCTCTCCAGGAAGCCGCCGACCCGGTCGTACACATCGGCGCCGGACTCGCCCTGGGGGAAGCGGAAGAAGAAGTGCCCGTAGGCGTCCCGATAGGTCTTCTGCAACCGCACGTCGTCGCGGTCCTGCCAGTTCCCCCAGTCCTGCTCGCGCAGCCGCGGCTCCTCACGCACGCGTATGAGCTCGGGGTCGAGGTGGAAGGCCTGGAAGGTCTCGTGGGTGCGGCGGTACGGGGAGACGTACACGCTGACGCGCTCGCGGCCGAACACCTCGCGCAGGCGTTTGCCCGTCTCCTCGGCCTGCCGCCAGCCCCGCTCGGTCAGGGCGAGGGCATGGTCGGGTTCCCGCTCGTAGACGGTGTCATCAACATTGCCCGTCGACTCGCCGTGCCGGACAAGGACGATGCGCCGTGGTCGTGCCATGCCAAAACCCTAGATCGAGTGGCGGCCCGGCGAAGACTTCTGCGGCCCGTATACGGCGTAGGTCACACAGAACTCACACCAGGGGCCACATCAGCACCACGTCGACCGAACCGGACCCCGGCCAGGCCAGCCGGGTCGAGGCCGCACGAAAGCACCCGATCAGCACGCCGAGGCCGCACGAAAGCACCCGATCAGCACGCCGCACGCCGCACGGAAGCACGTGATCAGCACGCCGCACGTCGTACGGACATTCGATTCAGTCGCTGTGCCGAGGTCCCTACGACGGCACGGAAGCGCACCCGATCGCCGGGCCGGCGCTCGTCACACCGTCCAGCCCGGCTCCATCTCCACGATGTCCCCGGTCAGCGCGGCGACGTCCGCCTCCAACTGGGCCCGCAGTGCGAGCCGCTCCACCCGCTCGGTGCGGTACTTGCCGTGCTCGGCCTCCGAGCGCCACATGGACAGGACCAGGAACTCGGGCCCCGGCGCCTCGCCGAACAGCCCGCGGATCATGCCGGGCGAACCCGCCATCGCGGGGTTCCAGACCTTCTCCTGCATGAGGGTGAAGTGTTCGGCGCGCTCCTCGTGGACGCGGCAGAGGGCCACCCGGATCAGGTCCGCGTCCGTGAAGCGCGGCTCGAAACCGGTCTTCACGTCGAAGCGGTGGTCGAACAGCTTGACCTGGCTGTCCTTGAACGTGCCGGCCTGGGACGCCGCCAGCCGGTCGTGGGAACGGGCCATGAAGGAGTCGTAGAACGCACGGCTCTCCCAGAACGCGAAGACATGCGCCACCGAGGGCCGTGCCCTGCTCCAGCCCCCGCCCTGCCCCCGAAACCCCGGCTCGCCGAGAAGCCCCGCCCACTTTCGCTGCCCCCGCTCGAAGCCGCGGCGGTCCACCACGGTGCAGCGAATCCACTTGACCAGCACCGCGCCATCGTACGGCCCGGAGCGTGGCGCCCGTCACGGTGCGGCCGAGAGCAACCGCCCGATCGCCACGCGCGCGTGGCAGGATGGACAAAAAGCCCTGCGGAAAGGGCAGTTCGGCCCGAGGACAGCAGGGCGCACGGGGAAGGGGAGTCCGGTGAGCGGCCTCAGCAAAGGCATCCGCAAGGTCGAAGTCGCGCTGAAGTGGGATCCGAGTCCGCCGGGGGAGCCCCCCACCGACCTGGACATCGTCGCCGCGACGTATCTCGCGAGCGATCCGCACGGCACCCCTGCCTACGCGGTGTACTTCGACAGCCGCTCCCCCGACGGCACGATCTACCTCAACCGGGACAGCAAGGACGGCAAGGGGTTCGGCTGGGACGAGGTCATGACCCTGGAGCTCGACCGGCTCGACGCCCGGTACGCGCGCGTGGTGGTCGGCGTCGTCATCCAACAGCGCACCGCCGACCGGACGTTCGTCGGCGTACTCAACCCGGGACTGCGTATCCGCGAGGGCTATGTGGTCCTGGCCGAGGACGACTTCGGCAATGTCCTCGGCGCGACGGCCGCGACGGTCGCGGAGTTCGTCCGCGACCCGTCGGGGGGCTGGACCTTCCGCCCACGCGTCGAGGGTTTCGACGGCGACCCCGCGACCTTCACCCGGACCATGGGCCGGGAGCAACGGCCCTGACCCACACCCCCGTGGCACTGCGGGCGCCGACGGGAAGAGGGGTGCCGACCCATGGTCGGCACCCCTCTTCTCAGGAACCCGGCGTCAAATGCCCCGGCGTTTCAGGGCACTTGCCGCCTGGCCCGCTGGTCAGCTGCAACCGCTGGTCGAGCCGCAGCCCTCGCAGATGTAGCAGGAGCCGGCCCGCTGCATCTTCGTACCGCAGGAGAAGCACAGCGGGGCGTCGGCCTGGATGCCCAGCTGCATCTCCACCAGCTCGGCGCTGGTGTGGACCTGCTTGGGAGCGGCCGGCGCGGGCGCCTCGGCCTTCGGCGCGGCGACGGCCTTCAGGTCCGTCTGGCGCGGAGCGGACTGGGCCAGAGCCTCGACGTCGATCTCCTCCTCGGCCGGCTCGTAGGAGCCGGTCTCGAGGTGGCGCTGGCGCTCCTCGGCGGAGTGGATGCCGAGCGCGGAGCGGGTCTCGAAGGGCAGGAAGTCCAGCGCCAGGCGGCGGAAGATGTAGTCGACGATCGACTGCGCCATCCGCACGTCCGGGTCGTCCGTCATGCCGGCCGGCTCGAAGCGCATGTTGGTGAACTTCGAGACGTACGTCTCCAGCGGCACGCCGTACTGGAGGCCGACGGAGACCGCGATGGAGAAGGCGTCCATCATGCCCGCGAGGGTGGAACCCTGCTTGGACATCTTCAGGAAGACCTCGCCGAGACCGTCGTCCGGGTAGGAGTTGGCGGTCATGTAGCCCTCGGCGCCGCCGACGGTGAAGGACGTGGTGATGCCGGGACGTCCCTTCGGGAGGCGCTTGCGGACCGGGCGGTACTCGACGACCTTCTCGACCGCGGTACGGATGGTGTCCTCGGCCTTCGCCGTGACCTCGGCCTTCTCCTTCTCCTTGGTCTTCGCGGAGAGGGGCTGGCCGACCTTGCAGTTGTCGCGGTAGATGGCGAGCGCCTTGACGCCCATCTTCCAGCCCTCGAAGTAGACCTCCTCGACGTCCTCGACGGTGGCGGTCTCGGGGAGGTTGACCGTCTTGGACAGGGCGCCCGAGATCCACGGCTGGATCGCGGCCATCATGCGGACGTGGCCCATCGCGGAGATGGAGCGCTCGCCCATGGCGCAGTCGAAGACCTCGTAGTGCTCGTGCTTGAGGCCGGGGGCGTCGACGACATTGCCGTGCTCGGCGATGTGGGCGACGATCGCCTCGATCTGCTCCTCCTGGTAGCCCAGGCGGCGCAGGGCCTGCGGCACGGTGCCGTTGACGATCTGCATCGAGCCGCCGCCGACCAGCTTCTTGAACTTGACCAGGGCGAGGTCGGGCTCCAGGCCGGTGGTGTCGCAGGACATCGCGAGACCGATGGTGCCGGTCGGGGCGATGACGGACGCCTGGGAGTTACGGAAACCGTTCTGCTCGCCGAGGCGGACGACGTCCTGCCAGGCCTCCGTGGCGGCGGCCCAGATCGGGGTGTCCAGGTCGTCCATGCGGACGGCCGTGCCGTTGGCGTCGGCGTGCTGCTTCATGACGCGCTGGTGGGCGTCGGCGTTGCGGGCGTAGCCGTCGTACGGGCCGACGACCGCGGCCAGTTCGGCCGAACGGCGGTACGACGTACCGGTCATCAGGGAGGTGATCGCGCCGGCGAGGGCGCGGCCGCCCGCGGAGTCGTACGCGTGGCCGGTCGCCATCAGCAGGGCGCCGAGGTTGGCGTAGCCGATGCCGAGCTGGCGGAACGCGCGCGTGTTCTCGCCGATCTTCTGGGTCGGGAAGTCCGCGAAGCAGATGGAGACGTCCATCGCGGTGATGACGAGCTCGACGACCTGGGCGAAGCGCTCGACGTCGAAGGACTGGTGGCCCTTGCCGTCGTCCTTGAGGAACTTCATCAGGTTCAGCGAGGCGAGGTTGCAGGACGTGTTGTCCAGGTGCATGTACTCGCTGCACGGGTTCGAGCCGTTGATACGACCGGACTCCGGGCACGTGTGCCACTGGTTGATCGTGTCGTCGTACTGGATGCCCGGGTCGGCGCAGGCCCAGGCGGCCTCGGCCATCTTGCGGAACAGGGACTTGGCGTCGACCTCCTCGATGACCTCGCCGGTCATACGGGCACGCAGGCCGAACTTGCCGCCGGTCTCGACGGCCTTCATGAACTCGTCGTTCACGCGGACCGAGTTGTTGGCGTTCTGGTACTGGACGGACGTGATGTCGTCGCCGCCCAGGTCCATGTCGAAGCCCGCGTCACGCAGGGCGCGGATCTTCTCCTCTTCCTTCACCTTGGTCTCGATGAAGTCCTCGATGTCGGGGTGGTCGACGTCGAGGATGACCATCTTCGCGGCGCGGCGGGTGGCACCACCGGACTTGATCGTGCCGGCGGAGGCGTCGGCACCGCGCATGAAGGAGACCGGGCCGGAGGCGTTGCCGCCGGAGGAGAGCAGCTCCTTGGAGGAGCGGATGCGGGAGAGGTTCAGGCCGGCGCCGGAGCCGCCCTTGAAGATCATGCCCTCTTCCTTGTACCAGTCGAGGATCGACTCCATGGAGTCGTCGACGGCCAGGATGAAGCAGGCGGAGACCTGCTGGGGCTGCGGGGTGCCCACGTTGAACCAGACAGGGCTGTTGAAGCTGAAGATCTGGTGCAGGAGGGCGTACGCCAGCTCGTGCTCGAAGATCTCGGCGTCGGCGGGCGAGGCGAAGTACTTGTGGTCCTCGCCGGCCTTCCGGTACGTCTTCACGATGCGGTCGATCAGCTGCCTGAGACCGGTCTCGCGCTGCGGGGTGCCGACGGCGCCCCGGAAGTACTTGCTGGTGACGATGTTGACCGCGTTCACCGACCAGAAGTCGGGGAACTCGACGCCACGCTGCTCGAAGTTGATCGAGCCGTCGCGCCAGTTGGTCATGACGACGTCACGGCGCTCCCAGGCCACCTCGTCGTACGGGTGCACGCCGGGAGTGGTGTGGATGCGCTCGACACGCAGCCCCTTGTTCGCCTTGGTGCCCTTGGCGCGGGAACTCCGTGCCGGACCGCTCGCCGTCTCTGTCATGCCGCCTCCCATTACGGGCAAAACGCCCTGAAGTGCCCCGGTGTTCCCGTGGCACGGTGTTCTCTCTGGTGTTGCGGGCACCCTCGTGCTGCCGCCCGCAACAAGTCTTGGATCGCCGCCGTCGGCCGGTTCCGGTGCCTCCGCCCGGTTCCGGCCCGCCGGTCAGTCGGCGACGGGGGCGGGCTCGGGGACCTGACCGGTCCCGCCGCGCCCGCGCTGGTCTTCCCGGCTCCCCGCGGCCGCGCCGCCCTCACGGCACTCGCAGCCCTCGCGGTCCTCGTTGACCGCAGCGGGGTGTCCGGTGTGTTCCCTCAGTTCCGTGATCGCGGCCTCGAAGTCCTCGAGCGAATCGAAGGCGCGGTAGACCGAGGCGAATCGCAGATACGCGACGAGGTCGAGTTCCTGCAACGGGCCGAGGATGGCCAGTCCCACGTCGTGGGTGGTCAGCTCGGCGCTCCCGGTGGCCCGCACGGCCTCCTCGACCCGCTGGCCGAGCTGCGCGAGCGCGTCCTCGGTGACCGGCCGTCCCTGGCAAGCCTTGCGCACGCCGTTGATGACCTTGGTCCGGCTGAACGGTTCGGTGACCCCGGACCGCTTCACCACCATCAGCGAGCATGTCTCCACGGTCGTGAAACGACGGGAGCAGTCGGGGCACTGGCGGCGCCTGCGGATCGACGTGCCGTCGTCGGTGGTACGGCTGTCGACGACGCGACTGTCGGGGTGCCTGCAGAAGGGGCAGTGCATGAACTCCGAACCCTCCTCACAGCAGACTCAACATCCTCGACGGTCCTCTCGGACCCCTCGAAGCAGCCCCAAGCATAGGCGATGACCGAGCGGCGCGAGACCCATGGGACCACAACTTCTGGGCCAGGACAGCAATCCAACCACTAGATGTGGGGCTTGACTCATACAAACACGCCGAACATGTGTGTGGGGTGCGGATTGGCACGTGCCGGACGCCCCTACCACCTCGCAGGACGCGCGGACCCGGCTCTTCACCCGGATGCGCGGGCGCCCTGCGCGGCGAACGGGGGACACGGACGTACCGTTTCGGCACCGACAGGGATAGCGTGAGCGGCACACGGAGGGGCACGGCACTCCTGCACGGAGACACGAGCGCTTCACGGTCGACGGGACCGCGGATGGCAGACTGGGGCGACACCCCGGCAGGTCGTCGACCCCGACGAAGAAGGGTACAACGAGCGACCCCTTCACCCGCCGGGCAGCGCGTCAGCCATACACCCAGACACATGATCGCGGCAGTGAATCCACGATTTTTCACTCGAACGTGTGTTTGGCGCAACCTTTCGAAAGCAACTACCGTTGTCCAGCAGGGAGACCATCGAGAGGGGCCGACGTGACCACCACCGCAGACAGTGCCACCATCACTGACCAGGACCGCTCCCAGGGCCGACTCGAGCCGGTGCATGCGATGAACGAAGCCACGAGTCCCGAGGGGCACAAGCGCTCCCTGCCGGGCCGACCTCCAGGGATCCGGGCGGACAGCTCGGGGCTCACCGACCGACAGCGTCGGGTGATCGAGGTCATCAGGGACTCGGTGCAGCGGCGGGGCTACCCGCCGTCGATGCGGGAGATCGGCCAGGCGGTCGGCCTGTCCAGCACCTCGTCGGTCGCACACCAGCTCATGGCACTGGAGCGCAAGGGCTTCCTGCGGCGCGACCCGCACCGCCCACGCGCGTACGAGGTCCGCGGCTCCGACCAGGCCGCCTCCGTGCAGCCCACGGACACCGCGGGCAAGCCGGCCGCGTCGTACGTCCCCCTGGTGGGCCGTATCGCCGCCGGTGGCCCGATCCTCGCCGAGGAGTCCGTCGAGGACGTCTTCCCGCTCCCGAGGCAGCTGGTCGGTGACGGTGAACTGTTCGTCCTGAAGGTCGTCGGCGACTCGATGATCGAGGCCGCGATCTGCGACGGCGACTGGGTCACCGTCCGCCGCCAGCCCGTCGCCGAGAACGGCGACATCGTCGCGGCGATGCTCGACGGCGAGGCCACCGTCAAGCGCTTCAAGCGCGAGGACGGCCATGTCTGGCTGCTCCCGCACAACGCGGCCTACGAGCCGATCCCCGGCGACGACGCGACCATCCTCGGCAAGGTCGTCGCCGTGCTGCGCCGCGTCTGAGCACAGCGGCGGGTCTGTCGCACCGACCCGCCACCTGACTGGGCCCCGGGACCCCTGCGCCGGTTCCGGGGCCCTGCGTTGTCCGGAGATCGATCCCGACCACTGCGGCAGGACCTGCCACGGGCTCCTGCACGGTGCTGTGGGGCGGCCGACACGGGCGCGCGGGTGGGGCCCGGCACGGGGGCGGGGCCCGGCACGGCACGGGGGCGGGGCCCGGCACGGCACGCGGGTGGGGCCCGGCAGGGCACGCGGGCGGGGCCCGGCACGGCACGCGGGTGGCGCGGGCCGGGCCACGGCCGTCACTCCGTTTCCGACTGCCTCGCCGCCGCGTCGATGGCCGCCAGCGACCTGCGCACCTGGTTACGGTCCGTGGTGTACCAGAAATCGGGCAGTGACGCCTTCAGATAGCTTCCGTAGCGCGCGGTGGCCAGCCGCTGGTCCAGTACGGCGACCACACCCCGGTCGCCCGAGGCCCGTACGAGACGGCCGGCGCCCTGGGCCATGAGCAGGGCAGCGTGCGTGGCCGCGACCGCCATGAAGCCGTTGCCGCCCGCGTCCTCCACCGCCTTCTGCCGGGCGCTCATCAGGGGGTCGTCCGGACGCGGGAACGGGATCTTGTCCATGACGACCAGCTGGCAGCTCGGACCGGGCACGTCGACGCCCTGCCACAGCGACAGCGTGCCGAACAGGCACGTACGGGGATCCGCCGCGAAGTTCTTGATCAGCTCGCCGAGGGTCTCCTCGCCCTGGAGGAGGATCGGGAACTCGGGCATCCGGACGCGCAGATCCTCGGCGGCCAGCTGGGCCGCGCGCATGGAGGAGAAGAGGCCGAGCGTACGGCCGCCGGCCGCCTGGATCAGTTCGGTCAGCTCGTCGAGCATGTCCGCCCGGTCACCGTCGCGCGCGGGACGCGACAGGTGCTTGGCGACGTAGAGGATCCCCTGCCTGGGGTAGTCGAAGGGGGATCCCACGTCGACCCCCTTCCACTGGGGGACGTCCTCGTCGTCCTTGCCCGCCGTGCCCTCCGGAGCGAGACCCAGGGAGGCGCCCACGCCGTTGAAGTCGCCGCCGAGCTTCAGTGTCGCGGAGGTCAGCACCACCGACCGGTCGGCGAAGAGCTTCTCCCGCAGCAGGCCCGACACGGACATGGGGGCCACCCGCAGGGAGGCGCCGAAGCGGTCGTGCCGCTCGTACCAGACGACGTCCCACTCGGAGCCGTTCACGATCCGCTCGGCCACGTCGTGCACGCTCTCCACCGAGGCCAGGGCCTGCTTGCGGACCGCGTCCTCGTCCTGGACGGACTTGTCGCGGGTCGCGCCGATGGCGGAGATGACCGTACGGGCGGCGTCGCGCAGCGCCATCAGCGCGTAGCCGAGGTCCTCCGGGATCTCCTCCAGTCGGCCGGGCAGCGCCAGCTCCATCAGCCGTTCGAAGCCCTCGGCGGCGGTCTGGAGCTGGTCGGCGGCCTTCTCGTTGACGAGCTTGGCGGAGCGGCGCACCGCGCGGTTGACCTGGCCGGGAGTGAGCTCGCCGGTGGCGACCCCGGTGACCCGCGACACCAGTTCGTGCGCCTCGTCGACGATCAGCACCTCGTGCTGCGGGAGGACGGGGGCGCCCTCGATGGCGTCGATCGCGAGCAGTGCGTGATTGGTGACGACGACCTCGGCCAGCTTGGCCCGCTCCCGCGCACTCTCCGCGAAGCACTCCGCGCCGTACGCGCACTTCGTGGCGCCCAGGCACTCCCGGGACGAGACCGACACCTGGCCCCAGGCCCGGTCGGAGACGCCGGGGGTCAGGTCGTCGCGGTCGCCGGACTCCGTCTCGTCGGCCCAGTCGCGCAGGCGCAGCAGGTCCTGACCCAGCTTGCTGCTGGGCGCGGCCGCCTCGAACTGGTCGAAGAGGCCCTCCTCCTCGTCCTGCGGGACACCCTCGTGCAGACGGTGCAGGCACAGGTAGTTCGATCTGCCCTTGAGCATGGCGAACTCCGGGCGGCGGCGCAGCAGCGGGTGCAACGCGTCGACCGTGCGGGGCAGGTCCCGCTCCACGAGCTGGCGCTGGAGGGCCAGGGTGGCGGTCGCCACGACCACACGCTCCCCGTGCGCGAGCGCGGGCACGAGATAGCCGAGCGACTTTCCGGTGCCGGTGCCTGCCTGGACCAGCAGATGGGAACCGCCGTCGATCGCCGCCTCGACGGCTTCGGCCATGGTCACCTGGCCGGGGCGCTCGGTGCCGCCGACAGCGGTGACGGCAGCGTGCAGGAGTTCGGGGAGGGAGGGCTTCGTCATAGCTCGACCACCCTACGGCTCGGCACTGACAAACGGGCGATCAAGCAGGGGATCGTGGCCGACGGCGCAGGCGCGTGCCGGGTCGGTCGCGGAGCTGAGGGGGGAGTCAAGGTGTGGGGCTTCTCGTGTCGGGGTCGACTGTGACGGGTCGGCGGCAGGGCGTCACATGAGATGGCGGCGACTGCGGTCCCGGACCATGAGCGCGGCCCGCTTGGCGGGCAGGTCGATCTCGGCGAAGAACCGGAATCCGGCGCTCAGGAATGCCGCGACGGAGGGCGTGTTGCGCAGATCGGGTTCGGCCACCACGCGTGCGGCGGCGGGACACCGGTCGAGGGCGAGGTCGGCGACGGCCCTGAGCAGGGTGCCGCCGAGCCCTCGTCCGCGGTCCGCGACACCGCCGATCAGCAGGTGGATCCCCACGTCGTGCGGTCGCGCGGGGTAGTACCGGGCGAGCGGATCGAGGTCGGCGCGGTAGATCTCCCAGTAGCTCATCGGGGTGCCGTCCAGCAGCCCGAGACAGGGCACGTCACGCCCGTCACCGGCGAGCAGGGCGAGGAGGTGGTCCTCCGTCGCGGCCGGAGAGCCGGCCAGGTGCCAGAAGGCGGCGACGGCCGGATCGTTCATCCAGGCGCCGATGAGGGCGAGATCCCGGTCGACGCCGACCGGCACGAGACGGAACTCACCAACGGGGGTGGTCACCGGACCCCAGTCGGCGACACCGCCGAGCAGGTCGCCGCCGTTCGCCTCGTACGGCCCCGCCGGTGCCGTGCCTGCCACCCCGTCCGGACTCCGTCCCGGGTCGCGCCCGGCCCCCTCCCGGGCGATGAACGCGAGCAGTTCGTCGGGCAGCCGCAGGTTCAGCGTGTCCTCGGTGCCCTCGGTGACTGCGGTGTCCGCGGCATCCGTGACGTGCGCGATGTCCGCGATGTCCGCGATATCCGCGGCGGGGAGGGTGTCGGCTTCAAAACCGGCGTCGGTGGCAGGCACGGCGACGCTCCTCTCAGGAGTGGGGCTGGGGCATGTTCCTCGGGCGCGAAGGGGACGGCGAAGGTCGGGGGACGCGAACGTCCGGGGGCAGGGGTCAGACGTGCAGGGGGTTGGCGATGGTGACGTAGACGGACTGGGTGTCCACCGGGCCGACGAGTTCGTCCAGGCCGTGCAGCCGGGTCAGCAGATTGGCCTTGCAGCGCAGGACCGGTGAGTCGAGGAGCCGGGCGGGCAGGGAGGTGGGCAGCCGGGCCGGGCCGGTGGCGACGGACTGGAGGAAGCGGCGGAAGGCGGCGAGCAGCAGCCGCTCGTCGGCCAGGCGCTGGGACCCGAACGCGCCGATGAGACCCAGGACGTTGTTGATCGCGAGGTAGTACACGAAGCGCTCGTCGGTGACCTCGTCGGAGACGAAGGTGCCGCTGTGCTCGCCGATGCCGGGCAATTGGGCGTCGAGTTCCGCGCGCCGGGACTGCCGGAAGTAGTAGCCCTGGTTGTCGCGGTACCGGCCGCCGGTGGGCCAGCCGTCGCTGTCCAGCAGGACCAGCGTGTTCTGCTGGTGCGCCTCCAGCGCGATGCCCGCGTGTCCGTCGAGCCACAGCACGGGCCGTACGACCTGTTCGAGGTAGCGCAGGAACCACTCGGCGGCCACGGCTTCGCGGGGGCGGCCGGTCCGGCCGGCGAGGCGGATGACGACCTCGGCCAGCCGGGAGCGCGCCCCGGGGCCGCCCGCCCTCCGGTGCCCGGCGCCGCCCGGGATCCCGTCCGGGGCCGGGCGGTCGTCGTACGGGCGGGGCGAGACGAGCCCGGCCACGCAGGCGACGTCGTCCCAGGGGGTGAACGGGTTGTGCCTGATCACCACGTCGAGTCCGTTCACCGGGTCACCGTCCGGGCCGTCGACGGCGAGCCAGGCCGGGTCGCGGACGATGTCGAAGCCCGGGTGCGCGGCCCGCCACCGCTTGGACAGTCCCGCCCGCAGCAGACGGTGCACCTCGACGCCGCGGTGCAGCTCTTTACGGAGGTTCTCCCGGCGTGAGTTGGTGATGCGCAGGCCGAGGGAGAGTTTGAGCATGGCGGGTGCGCCGGACCGGTGGACGGTGCGCACCGAGGAGGTGGGGTGCCAGGGAGAGCCGTGCGGGCCGAGATCCTGGAGCAGACCGGCCTCGAACAGGGCCGCGGTCTCGGCCCGGTGGCGGACCTCCTGGGCCTGCCAGGGGTGCAGGGGCAGGGCCGCACGGCCGTCGGGCAGGGGCAGCCCGGTTCCCGCGAGCTCCGTGGCGAGGGCGGCCGCGGAGACGGTACGACCGCGCTCGGTCCAGGCGGAGTCGGTGGCGAGGACCGCGGGGTCGACGGCGAGCCAGTGCAGGGGGTGCGATCCGCGCAGCTCGGGTGAGTACAGCCGGGCTTCGGCCGCGGAGAGGCCCTCACGGCTCTTCGGGGTCGGATGCATCGGATGCCCCAGCACGAGTGCCTGCTCGGCCGCGAGGAAGAGGTCGGTGGCGTCGTCGGGCCGTTCCCTGCGCTCACGGACGAACAGGGCGGTACGCCGGACCGAGTCGGCGACCTGGGCGACCAGGTCCGCGGCTGTCCCGGCCCAGGTGTCCGCGTCGGCAGCCGCCTCGGCATCGGCGACGGCACCGGTGCTGCAACCGGCGGCGACTCGGGGGCGGGACCTGCCGGGGGTCTCGCGGGTGAGCAGGGCGGTGATCGTGACCGCGTCGGCGGGCGGGGACTGGGCAGGCGTGCCGGCCAGGCGCGGAGGACCGAAGCGGTGCCAGCCGGTCGGGGACCAGTAGCGGACGGGGACGAGCAGGGCCGTGGCGCTGGTGGGGAGGGGGATGCGCAGGACGCCGTCGTCCGGTGCGGACAGGCCGGACTCGCGTACCCAGCAGCGCAGCAGGTTCTCGACGGCGGCGGCCTCGGCGGCGGTGTGCGGGTCGGGATGTTCCAGGAGGTCGCCCGCGGCGGCGGACACCCGGTCGACGTCCGGGATGCCTTCGGCCGCCCCCACCGCTTCCGAAGACACCTCGACGGTCAGGAGCCCGCCCGTGGCCGGGAGTCCGTCCATTGCCGAGGCTCCGCCCGCGGCCGGGACCTCGTCCGCCGCCGGGAATCCGCCCGCAGTCAGGCGGCCATCCGCAGTCAGGCGGCCATCCGCAGTCAGGAGTCCGTCCGCTGTCGGGGCTCCCTCGTGCTGCCGGGGGACGGAGCCTTCGCCGAGACCCGTGTCCACGGCGGGCTGGGGCGGCGCCTCGGAGGGGTCCGGCATCGGCACGGAGATGGCATGGGGGGTGGTGTTCAAGTCGGTTCCTCACGGGTGTTCTGGCGTGGTGCGGCGGCGACCGGTGTCCGGGCGGGGTCTGCCGCGGGGGCATGGCCCCGACGGGAACGCGGCCCCGCACGCCCGGCACGGAACACCGGCCGCACAGGTGAGCCGTCCGTCGCTCGCTACCCCGCGCGCTCGGCGCGGTCGCCCTGACCGCGCCGGCGGCCCTGCGGCACCGGCGCCCGGTCCGGGGCCGCGCGCTTCCTGGCCGCCGACGCCACCGCGTCGGCGAGCCGGTCGAGCACGGCGGAGGCCTGGTCGTCGGTGATGGTCAGCGGCGGAAGCAGGCGTACGACGCTGGAGTGGCGGCCGCCGAGCTCGACGATCAGGCCGCGTCGCAGGCACTCCCGCTGGACGGCTGCCGCGAGTTCGGGATCCGCCGGGCGCGGCCCGTTCGCGGAGGCGCCCTCGTCCCCGTCCGCGTCGGCCTCCGCCTCCGCGTCCACCAGTTCGACGCCGATCATCAGCCCGCGCCCCCGCACATCCCCGATGCACGGAAAATCCCGCGCCAGGTCGCCGAGTCGGGTCAGCATCCGCGAACCGAGGGTGGCCGCCCGTTCGGAGAGGCGGTGTTCGCGGACATGACGAAGGGTCGCGGTGCCTGCGGCCATGGCGAGTTGGTTGCCCCGGAAGGTGCCTGCGTGGGCACCGGGTTCCCAGACGTCGAGGTCGTCGCGGTAGACCACGACGGCCAGGGGAAGACTGCCGCCGATGGCTTTCGAGAGCACCATCACGTCGGGGGTGACACCGCTGTGCTCCACCGCCCAGAAGGCGCCGGTCCGGCCGACTCCGGTCTGGATCTCGTCGGCGATCAGCGGGATGGACCGGTCGGCGGTGATCTGCCGCATGCGCCGCAGCCAGGTGTCCGGCGCGGGGATCACCCCGCCCTCGCCCTGGACGGGTTCGAGGATCATCCCGGCGGGCAGACGCACGCCCGACTTGGGGTCGTCGAGGACCGACTCGGTCCAGCGGGCGGCGAGTTCGGCGCCCGCTGGACCGCCGATCCCGAACGGGCAGCGGTAGTCCTGCGGATAGGGCAGACGGGTGACCCGGACGTCGCAGGCGCCGCCGGAGGCGGCGAGGGCTCCGGCCGTCATGCCGTGGTAGGCGCCGGTGAAGGCGAGGACGCCGGAGCGGCCGGTCGCGGCCCGTACGAGCTTGAGCGCGGCCTCCACCGCATCCGTGCCGGCCGGTCCGCAGAACTGCACGCGGGCGCGGTCGGCCAGCCCGGGAGGCAGGTTGTGGAACAGCTCGGTGACGAAGGCGTCCTTGACGGGGGTCGCGAGGTCCAGGACGTGCAACGGCGCGCCCGAGTCGAGAACCTTGCGGATCGCGTCCAGGACGACCGGGTGGTTGTGCCCCAGGGCGAGGGTCCCGGCGCCGGAGAGGCAGTCGAGATAGCGGCGGCCGTCGGCCCCTTCGATGGTCAGCCCGCGGGCCCGCACCGGCACGATCGGCAGGGCACGTGCGTAGGTGCGCGCAGCCGACTCGCGTGCGGACTGCCGCCGCAGGATTCCCTCGGTCACCGCCACGGCTCCCACTCCTCCCCGCATGCCCCCGCGCAGTCCCCACCGGTAACAACCGCGGACCGCCCGCCGGGTTACGGCCTGCTCCAAGATCCTTGCCGCGCCGGGGCCTTCGGGGGACATCGCGGCACCGCACGACGCACCCGGAGACCGACGTCACGGCAGACCGACGGCCCTCGGCACAACCAGGTGTGAACGGCCGCCAATTCGGCACCTCCCTGAACGACTGGGCAGGTCAGGCGCCTTGTAGCCGAACCGTTGCCGATCCGTCGGCGCTCCCCCACAGCGAGCGCATAGTGTGTGTTGCCGTTCCCACGGCGCGTGTACCGCGCCAAGTCGTTTCCGTTCAGGGGGAGTCAGACCATGCGATCCATACGGCCGTCGTTCACCGCTCGACGTGGGGGGAGTGCGCGCCGCAGGACCTCCCCCGTGCCGGCGGCCATCGCCCTGGCCTCGGCGCTGGCGCTCACCGCCACCGCGTGCTCGTCGGGCGACACGGACGCCGGGAGCCAGGTCTCCGCGTCGGCCTCCGCGACCGCCGGCGGCGACGACAAGATCAAGATCCCGGACGACATCAAGGACAAGCTCAAGAAGCACGGGATCGACATCGACAAGTGGAAGGGCGGCGCCTGGAAGAAGTGGGACAAGGACGACTGGCTGCGTGAGGCGCAGGACTACGTCAACCCGATCATCGAGGGGCTGTGGAGCTCGGACCGGATGCGGGGCGCCGACGATCCGGACCAGGGCGTGGACGAGAACGACCTCTCGGGTGACCAGGGCGTGACCGACCCGACGCCCGCGCCGGTACGGGCCACGTCGGTGGCGCCCGAGTACCACGCCAACGCCCCGGAGGCGGGCAAGGTGTTCTTCGACTCCCCGGAGGGCACGATGGTCTGCTCGGCGACGGTCGTGCAGGACCCGGCCCACCCCGGCAAGTCCAACCTGGTGTGGACGGCGGGCCACTGTGTGCACGCGGGCAAGAAGGGCGGCTGGTACCGCAACCTCGCGTTCGTGCCGTCGTACAACAACGCGGGTGACACGGCGCAGCAGTTGCAGACCGCGCCCAAGGAGGAGGTCGCTCCCTACGGTGTGTGGTGGGCGGACTGGGCCCAGACCTCGGACCAGTGGATCGACGGGGGCGGTCCGACGGGCGGCGACGGAGCCCCGTACGACTTCGCCGTCATCCATGTGACGCCGGAGAAGGGCGGCACGGGCAAGTCCCTGGAGGAGACGGTCGGTTCGGCGCTCCCGGTGAACTTCGACGCCCCGGCCGTGCCGAAGGTCGACAGCATCACGGCGACGGGCTTCCCGGCGGCACCGCCGTACGACGGTCAGACGCTGTACCGGTGCCAGGACAAGCCCGGCCGGCTGTCGATCAACGCCTCGGACCCGACGATGTACCGGATCGGGTGCACGATGACCGGTGGCTCCTCGGGCGGCGGCTGGGTCGCGACCGGTGCGGACGGCAAGCCCGCGCTGGTGTCCAACACCTCGATCGGCCCGGTGACCGCGGGCTGGCTGGCGGGTCCGCGACTGGGCCCGGTGGCCAAGAACGTGTACGACTCGGTCAGCGACAAGTTCGCCCACTGACCACTGACCACTGACCACTGACCACTAGCCACCGGCTACCGGCTACCGGCTACCGGCTACCGGCTACCGGCTACCGGCTCGTCGTACGCGAAGGCCCGCCCCCTTGGAGAATGTCTCCCGGGGGGCGGGCCTTCGCGCGGTCGGTCAGAGCGCGGGAGCGGGCAGGTACGGCGCGAGGTCCGCCGCGAGCTCCTCGTGCACCCGGGCCTTGAGCAGGGTGCCCTCCGGGGTGTGCTCCTCGGAGATCACCTCGCCCTCGGAGTGGGTGCGGGCCACCAGCTTGCCGTGCGTGTAGGGCACGAGCGCCTCGATCTCGACCGAGGGCCTGGGCAGCTCGTTGTCGATCAGCGCGAGCAGCTCCTGGATGCCCCGGCCGGTACGGGCCGAGACGGCGATGGAGCGCTTCTCGATCCGCATCAGCCGCTGGAGCGTCAGCGGGTCGGCCGCGTCGGCCTTGTTGATCACGACGATCTCGGGCACCTGGGTGGCGCCGACGTCCCTGATCACCTCGCGTACGGCGGCCAGCTGCTCCTCCGGGACCGGGTGCGAGCCGTCCACCACGTGCAGGATCAGGTCGGCGTCGCCAACCTCCTCCATGGTGGAGCGGAACGCCTCGACCAGGTGGTGCGGCAGGTGCCGGACGAACCCGACGGTGTCGGCCAGCGTGTACAGCCGGCCGCTCGGTGTCTCGGCCCGGCGCACGGTCGGGTCCAGGGTCGCGAACAGGGCGTTCTCGACCAGGACGCCCGCGCCCGTGAGACGGTTGAGCAGCGAGGACTTTCCGGCGTTGGTGTAGCCCGCGATGGCGACGGACGGCACCTTGTTGCGGCGTCGCTCCTGCCGCTTGATCTCACGGCCGGTCTTCATCTCCGCGATCTCCCGGCGCATCTTCGCCATCTTCTCGCGGATCCGGCGCCGGTCCGTCTCGATCTTGGTCTCACCGGGACCACGGGTGGCGAGGCCGCCGCCCTTGCCGCCGCCCATCTGGCGGGACAGCGACTGACCCCAGCCGCGCAGCCTCGGCAGCATGTACTGCATCTGCGCGAGCGCGACCTGCGCCTTGCCCTCTCGGGACTTCGCGTGCTGGGCGAAGATGTCGAGGATCAGGGCCGTACGGTCGATGACCTTGACCTTGACGACGTCCTCGAGGTGGATCAGCTGACCCGGGCTGAGCTCACCGTCGCAGATGACGGTGTCCGCGCCCGTCTCGAGGACGATGTCGCGCAGCTCCTGGGCCTTGCCGGAGCCGATGTAGGTGGCGGCGTCGGGCTTGTCGCGGCGCTGGATGACGCCGTCGAGCACGAGCGCTCCGGCCGTCTCCGCGAGGGCGGCGAGCTCCGCGAGGGAGTTCTCGGCGTCGGTCACGGTTCCGGAGGTCCAGACACCGACGAGCACGACCCGCTCCAGCCGGAGCTGGCGGTACTCGACCTCGGTGACGTCCTCGAGCTCGGTGGAGAGACCCGCCACGCGGCGCAGGGCCGCGCGCTCGGAGCGGTCGAACTGATCGCCGTCCCGGTCCCCGTCGATCTCGTGGCTCCAGGCGACGTCCTCTTCCATCAGGGCATCGGCCCGAAGACCTTCGGGGTAGGCGTGCGCGAAGCGCTTGGTGTCCTGGGAAGAGGAAGAAGAGGAGGTCATTGGATCCTTACGTCGATCGTGATTCGGGTTCGGCGACGGAGCGCGATCCGTCACACCTCACAACGTTCGAGTACCCCGGGAGATTCCCGGCCACTCGTGAACAAGGAGGGCGGACCGCCGGGCGCGCCGCCGGCCCGACGATGGTCGCACGGCACCAGCCGTGCCGTCATCCGTGTTATCGCGCGCCGTGCCGCCCGGTGGGAGCGGGGGCCGGCGCGGTGGCCGGCGCGGTGGACTTCCAGTCCGGGTGGCCCGGCATCGGCGGGGTCTTCTTCCCGTAGAGCCACGCCTTGAAGAACCCGCTCAGGTCACGTCCCGCGACGTTCGAGGCGAGGTGTACGAATTCGGCGGTGGTGACGTTGCGGTCCCGGTGGTTCTGCGCCCAGATCCGTTCCAGGCGCTCGAAGCGCTCGCGGCCGATCTTCTGGCGCAGGGCGTAGAGGGCGAGGGCGGCGCCGTCGTAGATGCTGGGCCGGAAGATACCGATCTTCTGGCCGGGGTCGGGCCGCTTGGGGGCCGCGGGCGGCCCGCCGACCGCCCGCCAGCGGTCGGAGGCTGCGTAGGCCGCCTTCATCCGCGCCTCCATCGGCTTGTGCGCCTTCTCCTGCGCGTAGAGGGACTCGTACCAGGTGGCGTGTCCTTCGTTGAGCCACACGTCGGACCAGGTGCGAGGGGTGAGGCTGTCGCCGAACCACTGGTGGGACAGCTCGTGCACCATGACCGACTCGACGTACCACTTGGGGTAGGCGGGATCGGTGAAGACGTTCCGTTCGAAGAGGGAGAGGGTCTGTGTCTCCAGTTCGAAGCCGGTGGAGGCCTGGGCCATGAGCAGGCCGTAGGTCTCGAAGGGGTAGGGCCCGACCTTGCTCTCCATCCAGGCGATCTGGTCGGGTGTCTTCTTGAGCCACGGTTCGAGCACGGCCCGGTCCTTGGTGGGCACGACGTCCCGGACGGGCAGTCCGTGCGGCCCGCGGCGGTGCAGGACGCTGGAGCGGCCGATGGACACCTGGGCGAGTTCGGTCGCCATGGGGTGCTGGGTGCGGTAGGTCCAGGTGGTCGCCCCGCCCACCCGGTCGACCTCGGTGGGGATCCCGTTGGCGACGGCGGTGTAGGCGTTGGGCGCGGTGACCCGGATGGTGAACATCGCCTTGTCGGACGGATGGTCGTTGGACGGGAACACCCGGTGGGCGGCGTCCGCCTGGTTGGCCATGGCGAGTCCGTCCGCGGTCCGCACCCAGCCGCCGTCCTTGCCCTTGACGGCCCGGGGATCACTGGTGTGCCGCACGGTGATGCGCATCCAACTGCCCGCGGGCAGCGGTGTCTCGGGAGTGATCACCAGGTCGTCGCCGGCGGTGGCGAAGGAGGCGGGCAGGCCGTCGACCTCGACCGACCGGACCGTGCCGTGGGCGAAGTCGAGGTTGACGCGGTCCAGCGAGGCGGTCGTCCAGGCGTCGATGGTCGTGACGGCCTGGAGGGGCTTGTCGTTGCGGCCGGGATAGGTGAAGGAGAGGTCGTACGACGCCACGTCGTAGCCGGGGTTGCCCAGGTACGGGAAGAGGCGGTCGCCGACGCCGAGCGGGGCCGGCGGGGCGCTCGCGGCGACGAGGCAGACGGAGACGGCCGAGGCGAGCAGTGCTGCCGTCAGCCGTCGGGGGGCCCGGGTACGCGGCCGGGAAGCCCGGATGCGGAGGGTGTGCGACATGCACCACGGCTACCAGCGCATGCATGCACGATGGTGACGGCGCGCGTCGAACCCACCCGAACGGGTAATTCAGAGGCATTCGGGCTGTGGTGGGGCGCCACGAGGTGCGGTGCGGCGCGGCCGAGTGTATTCAGATCGCCGGCGCGTGATGCTGCGCGCGGCTCACGTCGAACACGCCGGGCACATTGCGCATCGCCCGCATGAGGGCGGGCAGGTGGGCCGCGTCGGCGAGTTGCAGGGTGTAGGTGTGGCGTACGCGCTGCTGGCTCGGGGGCTCCACGGTCGCGGAGACGATCTCGGCGCCTTCCTGGGCGATGGCCTCGGTGAGGTCGGCCAGGAGGTGGGGGCGGCCGAACGATTCAGCGACCAGGGTGACCCGGCACGCGGTGGTGTCCCCCCAGCGCACGCCCATCTCGGGGCGCCCCGCGTCCTTCATGCGTGTCGCCCCGGCGCACTCCACGCGGTGCACGGTCACCACTCCCCCGCGTACGGCGAAGCCGGTGATCTCGTCGGGCGGTACGGGCGTACAGCAGCCGGCGAGTCGTACGGTGGCGCCGGGCAGGTCGACCACGGCACTCGCGGCGGGGCGGGATGCGCCCCCGGCGGCGACGGGTCCGCCGGACGCGCCCGGTGCGGTTCGCGCGCTCCCGGCGTCGGCCTCGTCGCGGAGCTCCGTGTCGTCCTCCTCGCTCACCGGGTGTGCGGCGAGCCATCGCTGGATGGCGATCCGGGCGGCGGGCGTGTGCGCGTGCTCCAGCCACTTCCTGGAGGGCTCGGAGGCCGGGTCCTGGCCCATGAGCAGCTGGACGGTGTCACCGTCCTTGAGGACCGTGCTCAGCGTCGCCAGCCGGCCGTTGACGCGGGCGCCGATGCACGCGTGCGCGTCCTCGCCGTACTGCGCGTACGCGGCGTCGACGCAGCTGGCTCCCTCGGGCAGGCCGAGCGCACCGCCGTCGGGCCGGAAGACGGTGATCTCGCGGTCCTGGGCGAGGTCCTCGCGCAGGGTGGACCAGAAGGTGTCGGGGTCGGGCGCGGCCTCCTGCCAGTCCAGCAGACGGGAGAGCCAGCCGGGCCGGGTGGGGTCGACGCGCTCGCCGTCGCTCACGGCCTGCTCCTCCGCGGGCGGGGCGTACGGATTGCCGAGGGCGACGACTCCGGCCTCGGCGACCTTGTGCATCTGGTGGGTACGGATGAGGACTTCGACGACCTGGCCGTCCCCGCGGGCCACGGCGGTGTGCAGTGACTGGTACAGGTTGAACTTGGGGACGGCGATGAAGTCCTTGAACTCCGAGACGACCGGGGTCATGCAGGTGTGCAGTTCGCCGAGCACGGCGTAGCAGTCGGCGTCCTCGTTGACGAGGACCAGCAGCCGGCCGAAGTCCGCGCCGCGCAGCCGGCCGCGCTTGCGGGCGACTCGGTGCACGGAGACGAAGTGCCGTGGCCGGATGAGGACTTCGGCCTGGATGTCCGCCTCGCGCAGGACCCCGCGTACCTCGTCGGCGATCTCGGCCAGCGGGGCGTCGGGGCGGGCCGCGTCCTCGCTGATCAGTTCGCGGGTGTGGCGGTACTCCTCGGGGTGGAGGATCGCGAAGACGAGGTCCTCCAGTTCGGTCTTGAGCGCCTGGACGCCGAGCCGCTCGGCGAGCGGGATGAGGACGTCCCGGGTGACCTTGGCGATGCGGGCCTGTTTCTCGGGGCGCATGACGCCGAGGGTGCGCATGTTGTGCAGCCGGTCGGCGAGTTTGATCGACATCACGCGGACGTCGCTGCCGGTGGCGACGAGCATCTTGCGGAAGGTCTCGGGTTCGGCGGCGGCGCCGTAGTCGACCTTCTCCAGCTTCGTGACGCCGTCGACGAGGTAGCGCACCTCCTCACCGAACTCGTCCCGCACCTGGTCGAGCGTGACATCGGTGTCCTCGACGGTGTCGTGCAGCAACGAGGCCGTCAACGTCGTGGTCTCGGCGCCGAGTTCGGCGAGGATGAGGGTCACGGCGAGCGGGTGGGTGATGTACGGCTCACCGCTCTTGCGCATCTGGCCGCGGTGCGAGGACTCGGCGAGCACGTAGGCGCGGCGCAGTGGTTCCAGGTCGGCGTCGGGATGGTGGGCGCGGTGCGCCTCGGCGACATGGCTGATCGCGTCGGGTAGCCGGTCGCGGGAGGCGGGGCCGAGCAGCGCGGCCCGGCCGAGGCGGCGCAGGTCGATCCGGGGGCGGGCCCTCCTGCGCGGCGCGACGGGCGCGGCGGGAACGGCGACGGTCGGCGTCACCGGGCCTGGGGTCGCGGGGTTCGTGGCCTCCGCACTCATGGGCACCTCCGGCTGCGTGGACCGGCGGACGGGTGCCCCATGGCGGGCACGGCTCGGGGGATGACGACGATCCCCCGTCCGAACCGGTGCTTGATGCTACCGAGCCCACCACGTGCGGCCGACCGTCTCTCGCCGAGCGTGAAACGGATCACCCATTCGAGCGATGAATGCGAGGTTTACGCTTTCACGCCAAGCGAGTTGAGATCGGCCGTGCTTTCGTACGCACGTCTGTCGCTCAGGTGGACACATCGCGCGCGCGACGGGTTCCGTGACTGGGATGCCAAGCCTGCCACCTGCTCAGCTGACCGCGTTTTCCAGCCACTCCGCGTCGATCTCGCCCTCGGCGACGAGCACCGCGGGACCGGTCATCTCGATCTCTCCGTCGGGCCGCTCGGTGATCAGCAGCCGTCCGCCGGGCACGTCGACGGTGTACGTCGCCGGAGTTCCGGTCACGGCCGGGTCGGCGCCGTCCCTGCGCGCGGCCGCCACGGCGACGGCGCACGCGCCCGTGCCGCACGAGCGGGTCTCGCCGACACCGCGCTCGTGGACGCGCATCGCCACGTGGCCCGGGCCGCGGTCGGCCACGAACTCGACGTTCACCCCGTGCGGGTAGGCGGAAGCGGGGTGGAACGGCGGCGGGGCGTACAGGTCACCGGCGTGCGCAAGGTCGTCGACGAAGGCGACCGCGTGCGGGTTGCCCATGTTCACGTTCCGCGCGGGCCAGCTGCGCTCGCCGACGGTCACGGTGACGTCCCCGTCGGGGAGGACCGCCTTGCCCATGCCGACGGTGATGTCGCCCGCGGCCGGACCGCCGTCGGCCGCCGCCTTGGCGATGTGCACCGTCTTCACGCCCCCGCGCGTGGCCACCGCGAGGTCGCCCTCGGTGACCAGGCCGGCGTGCTGGAGGTACCGGGCGAACACCCGAACGCCGTTGCCGCACATCTCGACGGTCGAGCCGTCGCCGTTGCGGTAGTCCATGAACCACTCCGCCCGGTCCGCCAGCGCCCTGGCCTCAGGGTGCGCGGCGGAGCGCACCACGTGCAGCAGGCCGTCGCCGCCGATGCCCGCGCGGCGGTCGCACAGGGCGGCCACGGCGGCCGCGGGCAGGTCGATCACGTTGTCGGGGTCCGGAACGATCACGAAGTCGTTCTCGGTGCCGTGACCCTTGAGGAAGGCGATCCGCGAGCTCATCCCTCGATCGTACGGGGTGGGCGTGACACTCCGACGGCGGCGGCAGGGCCGCCCGACGGGGACAGCGGGTCAGCGCAGCCGGGCGACGCGCCAGACGGCGAGGGCCACGACCGCGGCGACCAGCACCACGTACATGAGCACCATCCGCCAGTCGGGCCGGCGTCCGGAGCCCCGGGCGGGCAGTCCGGGCCAGGTGTGTCCGACCCGGAGCGCGGCCATCATGCCCCAGCCGGCCGCGCAGGAGCAGATCAGCAGGCCGAGCATGGCGATCACCGCGCCGCTGTCGCCGAAGTCGAAGGCCAGCGGGAAGGCGAACATCAGGGAGCCGGTCGCGGCCAGGGCCACGATGGGCGCGAGCTGCCAGATACGCAGCCGTCGCTGCGGACGCAGCTCGACCTCGACCTCGGGCCCGCTCGCGAACATCTCCTCGGGCTCGGGACCGTCGGCGGTCACACCGCCCTGGATCTCGTCGGGGCCGTCGGGACTCAGCCGATCCACATCCTGCTCCGCATCACCACGGTCGATGATGACGGGCTCGGTGTCTCGTGCGGTGTCGCGAGGGCCGGCCTCCATCGCCACGCGCCCTCCCAACTCGGACTCCACTTGGTCGATCGAAGCTCGATGATGGCATGACGCAACAGGCCTGGATGACGGCCTGGGCGTCCCGATGCCATCACGTGATCAGGCTGTAACCGGTCGTTCGACCAACGCCATCGCAAGCCGGGGAAGTTCTGTGAGATCCGCCGCAGCCCCACTCAACCAGTGCACCCGCGGATCGCGCCTGAACCATGAATCCTGACGGCGCGCGAAGCGTTTGGTGGCACGGACGGTCTCCGTACGCGCCTCGTCGTGCGTGCACTCCCCCGCGAGCGCGGCGAGCACCTGCTGGTAGCCGAGCGCACGTGACGCCGTACGCCCCTCGCGCAGGCCGCGCGCCTCCAGCGCGCGGACCTCGTCCACGAGCCCCGCCTCCCACATCCGGTCGACCCGGCGCGCGATGCGCTCGTCGAGCTCCGGACGGGCCACGTCGACGCCGATCTGCACGGTGTCGTAGACGGAGTCGTGACCGGGGAGGTTGGCGGTGAAGGGCTGGCCGGTGATCTCGATCACCTCCAGCGCCCGCACGATACGGCGCCCGTTGCCGGGCAGGATCGCCTGGGCCGCCTCGGGATCGGCGGCGGCCAGCCGGGCGTGCAGCGCGCCGGAGCCGCGCAGGGTCAGCTCCTCCTCCAGGCGGGCCCTGACCACGGGGTCGGTGCCGGGGAACTCCAGGTTGTCGACGGCACCGCGCACGTACAGGCCGGAGCCGCCGACCAGGACCGGCCAGCGCCCCTCGGCGAGCAGCGCGTCGATCCGCTCCCGGGCGAGCCGCTGGTACTCGGCGACCGAGGCCGTGACGGTCACGTCCCAGACATCGAGGAGGTGGTGGGGGACGCCGCCGCGCTCCTGCCGCGTCAGCTTGGCGGTACCGATGTCCATCCCCTCGTACAGCTGCATGGAGTCGGCGTTGACGACCTCGCCGCCGAGCTGCTGGGCCAGGAAGACGCCCAGATCGGACTTTCCGGCCGCGGTCGGTCCGACGACGGCGATGACTCGGGGGGCGAGGGGTGCGCTGCTCACCGCACCAGTCTCGCAAACCTCACGGCCTGCCCTCGAACGAGTTACGTGACGGCATCCGTTCGGCGTCGTTGCCCGTTGCGGGACTCCGGCCACCGGTTCCGGGCGGCGCCAACCCGGACGGCGCGATCGGACGTGCCGGGCGACGCGGCGTTTCGTCCGCGCGAGTAACGTATGGAGTGAATATGGGTGTTTTTGCCCGTCTTCTTCGGAGGTCGAAAGCCACGGAGGAGGCCCTGACGGAGGTCGCGGAGGAGGCCCTGACGGAGGTCGCGGCAGAGGTCACGGCGACGACCGCGGAGGCGGGCCGGGCCACCGAGGAGACCGGCAGGGAGCCGGCGGCCGCCGAGGAGCCGGCCGAGGCGGCCGCGACCGGTCCCGAGGTGGCGCCGCCCGTCGGAACCGCGGGGCCGAAGGGGCCGAGGACCGCCGTCGGGGCCGTGCAGGACGTCGTCGACGCGGAGACGAACGGGGACGAAGGCGTCGCCGACGCCGGTGCCGACCCCGTCGAGATCCCGCAGCAGCCGTCCGGCGAGGATGCGGCCGACCGTGCGGCGGGCGAGGGCGCCCGTAGGTAACCGCGCCGCGAGGGAAGGTGACCCCATGGGTCTGAAGGACAGTTTGATGGGCAAGATCGCCCCGGCGAAGGACAAGGTCTCCGACCTCGCGCACCAGCACGGGGGCAAGATCACGCACGGTCTGGACAAGGCCGCGAAGGTGGTCGACGAGAAGACCAAGGGCAAGTACAGCGACAAGATCCAGACGGGCACGGGCAAGGCCAAGGGCGCCATGGACCGGCTCGCGCACAAGAAGGAGCCGGAGGCGGGCGGCAGCAGCACCGCCACCCCGCCGGGGCCCCCTCCCCCGACCTCCTGAGGCAGAACGGCACGACGATCGGCGGACGGCCGCGACGCAGCGCGCTCGCGGCCGTCCGCCGCACGAGGGGGCCCGGCCCGGCGGCCGTCAGCGCTCTACGACCACGCGGCGACCATGTATCCCACCCCGTACGGCGCGTCCTCGTACAGCAGCGCGCCGGAGAGTCTCGCGTCCTCGGCGGCGCCGGCCAGGACCTGCCAGGGAGCCCGGCCCGAAGCCTTGAGCTCGTACGCCAGGTCGGCGTCCAGCGCCTTGACGGCGGCGACGTCCGCCGCCCCCAGGGCACGCGCGGCCGCCGCGTCGAACGGCTCCGCCCGTGCGTCCAGATAGCCCGGTGCCTTCACCGTCCGGCATGCGCTGCCGTCGCCCATCACGAGCAGCGCGAGCCGCTCCCCGTCGGCGACGAGGTTCCGGCCCGCCTCGACGCACCGCTCGGCCGCCAGCGGCTCCCCGACGCCGAGTCCCTCGATCGGGGCGTCCGACCAGCCGGTCCGCTCCAGCAGCCACGCGGCCACGGCGAGGGAGGGCGGCAGCGGGCGCTCGCCGGGCGTTCCCAGGTCGCGGCCCAGCGTCACGCCGAGATCCACCCCGAAGCCGCGGAACGAGCCCCGCGCGCCCTCCGGGTAGGGGCCGCGCGCGGCCTGTTCGGCGGGTCCGACGACCACGAGCCGGTCCGGCCGGGCGGCGGCGAGCAGTCCCAGCGCGTCCACGCAGGCGGCACGGGCGGCGTCCAGTTCGGGCGCGGCGCCCGCGGCGACCTCGGGTACGAGCAGGGGCGGGGCAGGGCAGACTGCGGCGGCGACGAGCATGATCCGCAGGGTAGCCGAGCGCTCACAGGACCCGGCCGCACCGTTCCGCGCCCGCTGCTTCCCGGCCGCCCCGCCTTCGCACCTGCCCGCCCTGCCTTCGCACGGTCGGCCGGCCTTCGCGCACGGCCGGCCGTGCGCGAGCTGAACCCTCCTACGGTCAGTCGCAGCCGCAGCCGCTGCCCGTGGCCACCGGAAGCGGCGCCGGCGCGCCGATCTTCGGCAGTCCGAGCATGACGCCGGCCGACGGAGCCGCGGCTTTCTCGACGTTGCGCTTCTCCCAGGCGTCGCCCGCGCGCGTGCGCCGCACGTCGAGCGTCGGCCCCTCGGCGAGGAGGTGGTGCGGGGCCGCGTACGTGATCTCGACCGTGACCACGTCACCGGGGCGGACCTCCCGGTCCGGCTTGGTGAAGTGGACCAGGCGGTTGTCGGGGGCGCGGCCGGACAGACGGTGGGTGGCACCGTCCTTGCGGCCCTCGCCCTCGGCGACCATCAGTTCGAGGGTGCGGCCGACCTGCTTCTTGTTCTCCTCCCAGGAGATCTCCTCCTGGAGCGCGACGAGACGCTCGTAGCGGGCCTGGACGACCTCCTTGGGGATCTGGTCGTCCATGGTGGCGGCCGGGGTGCCCGGACGCTTGGAGTACTGGAAGGTGAACGCCTGCGCGAACCGCGCCTCGCGCACCACGTGCATCGTCTGCTCGAAGTCCTCCTCGGTCTCGCCGGGGAAGCCCACGATGATGTCGGTGGTGATCGCGGCGTGCGGGATGGCGGCACGGACCTTCTCGATGATGCCGAGGTAACGGTCCTGCCGGTACGAGCGGCGCATCGCCTTCAGCACCGGGTCCGAGCCGGACTGGAGCGGCATGTGCAGCTGCGGCATCACGTTCGGGGTCTCGGCCATGGCGGCGATGACGTCGTCGGTGAAGTCACGCGGGTGCGGGGAGGTGAAGCGGACGCGCTCCAGGCCCTCGATGCTCCCGCAGGCCCGCAGCAGCTTGCTGAAGGCCTCGCGGTCGCCGATGTCCGAGCCGTACGCGTTGACGTTCTGGCCGAGCAGGGTGATCTCGCTGACGCCCTCGCCGACCAGGGCCTCGATCTCGGCGAGGATGTCGCCGGTGCGACGGTCCTTCTCCTTGCCGCGCAGCGCCGGGACGATGCAGAAGGTGCAGGTGTTGTTGCAGCCGACGGAGATCGACACCCAGGCCGCGTAGGCGCTCTCGCGCCGGGTCGGCAGCGTGGAGGGGAAGGCCTCCAGCGACTCGGCGATCTCGACCTGCGCCTCCTCCTGCACGCGGGCGCGCTCCAGCAGGACGGGCAGCTTGCCGATGTTGTGCGTGCCGAAGACGACGTCCACCCAGGGCGCCTTCTTCACGATGGTGTCGCGGTCCTTCTGCGCGAGACAGCCGCCGACGGCGATCTGCATGCCGGGGCGCTTCGTCTTCATCGGCGCGAGGCGGCCGAGGTTGCCGTAGAGCCGGTTGTCGGCGTTCTCGCGGACGGCGCAGGTGTTGAAGACGACGACGTCCGCGTCACCGTCCGAGCCCTCGGGGGCGCGCACGTACCCGGCGTCTTCGAGCAGCCCGGACAACCGCTCGGAGTCGTGGACGTTCATCTGGCACCCGTAGGTGCGGATCTCGTAACTCTTGGTTCCTTCGACGTCCACTGCGAGGCTCCGGTCGCTGCTGCTGGTCATGCCTCCAGGGTAGGCGGTGCCGACGGCGGCCCCGCCCGGGTGTTCCCGGGGCAGCCGCCCCCGGAGGCAGCGTGTGGGCCAGGGAAGCCCCACGGGCCGGTCACGGGTCGATGAGGCCCGCCCGGATCGCGTACCGGGTGAGCTCCAGCCGGTCGCGCATCCCCAGCTTGTGCAGCAGGTTGGCCCGATGGCGCTCGACGGTCTTCGCGCTGATGAACAGCAGTTCACCGATCTCCTTCGACGTGTGCCCCTCGGCGACGAGCTTGAGGATCTCCTCCTCCCGGTCGGTGACGACCCGCTCGGGCAGGCCGTCGCCGCGGTGCAGCCGCTCCAGGTAGGAGCGGACGAGGGCCCGCTCCGCGCCCGGGTAGACGAACGGTTCGTCGCGTACGGCCGCCCGGCAGGCCTCGACCAGGTCACGGTCGGCCACGGACTTCAGGACGTAGCCGACGGCACCGGCCCTGAGCGTCTCGAAGAAGTACTCCTCGTTGTCGTACATCGTCAGGATCAGGATGCGCAGGCCGGGCAGCCTGCGGGAGAGCTCGCGGGCAGCCTGGAGCCCGGTCATCCGGGGCATCGCGATGTCGAGGACGGCCAGGTCGATGTCGCCTGCGCGGGCGCGGGCCACCGCCTCGGCGCCGTCGCCCGCCTCGGCGACCACCGTGAGGTCCGGTTCGCTCTCCAGAATGAGGCGCACGCCACGTCGTACGAGCGTGTGGTCGTCGGCGAGCAGCACCCGGATCGGAGCGCCGGGCCGCGTCGGAGGAGTCGGAGGGGTGGGGGGCGTCGGGGCGTGGCGGCTCATCGGGGGACCCGCAGACGTATGTCGGTGCCGCGCCCGGGCGCGGGTGTCAGGGACAGCGTCGCGCCGATCAGCAGGGCCCTCTCGCGCATCCCGCGGATCCCGGCGCCCTCCCGTCCTTCCACCAGGCCCGTGCCGTTGTCCCGTACGAGGAGTTCGACGCCGTCCGTGACGGGGTGCAGCCGGATCTCGGCCTGGTCGGCACCGGAGTGCCGGACGGTGTTGGTGAGGCCTTCCTGGGCGACCCGGTAGAGCACGAGCTCCGACTCCTCGGTCAGCGGGGGCAGCTCGCCGGCGACCCGATGGCTCACCGTCACCCCGGGCGTGGTGAACTCGGCGGCGAGCGCGCGCAGGGCACTGGCCAGGCCGAGTTCCTCCAGCACGCCGGGGCGCAGCCGGCGGGCGATGCGGCGGACCTCGTCGAGACCCGCCCGGGTCGCCTCCTGCGCCTGTCCCACCTCCGCGCGCAGTTCCTCGGGCACCCGGTCGGCGACCCGCTTGAGCTGGAGCAGGACCGCGGTCAGGGTCTGGCCGACCTCGTCGTGCAGCTCGCGGGCGACGCGCCGGCGCTCGCGCTCCTGCGCGGACAGCGCCCGCGCGGCGCTGGTGGCGCGCTCGCGCTCCAGCCGGTCGAGCATCGTGTTGTACGTGGTGATCAGCGCCGCGGTCTCGGCGGGACCGGCGACAGGGGCACGCGGTCCCGGACGCAGCAGGTCGGCGGTGGCCATCGCGTTGCCGAGCCGGCGCAGCGGGGCGAGCCCGATCCGCAGCACGGCGGCGTTGCCCACCAGGAGGGCCGCGAGCCCCACGGCGACGACCAGTGCCTCACGCGGCAGCACCGGGGTCGACACGGTGACCGGTCCCAGCAGCAGCGCGGCGGCCACGGCCAGGCCCGTGGCGTTGAGCGAGAAGATCCGCCAGAACAGCGACAAGGTCCGGTACCCGCCTCTCACCATGTCCGCCGACCCGCTCCCACCACCAGGGCCTACCAGCTTCTCCGCCCCGCGCCGTCCCCGTACATCCGTCATGACACCCATATCGCCACCGTACGGGCGAATGGCAGCATGGCGGCTCCGGGGTCCTGCGCACGATCCGTCCGCCGGGCGACCGGCGGGACCCGCGACGAGGTCCGTTTCCGTCGGCAGGACCCTCGACGAGGTCCGTTGCCGTCGGCAGGACGGTCGACAAGAACGATCAGCAAGGGGAAGAAACGTGTCTGCTCCACGCCTCCGGGCGACGCCGCTGCCGGGCATCGGGGTCCAGTACGACCTGGTGACGCGGGAACAGCGCCACCTGTCCGTGGTGGCACACCGCGACGGCACCCGCACGGTGAACATGTACCGGACGGACGACCCGGACTCCTGCGCCCACTCGCTGCGGCTGACCGGCGCGGAGGCGGGAACCCTGATCGACGCGCTGAAGCCGTCCCACCACAGCCCGAACCTGCTGTACACCACCGACCTGGGCCTGGTGGCCGAGCGCATCGAGATCGCGGCCGGCTCGTACTGGAACGGGCGCCTGCTGGGCGAGACCCGGATGCGGACCGAGACCGGCGCGTCGATCGTGGCGGTGCTGCGGCGCTCCGGGGCCACCCCGTCCCCAACGCCGGACTTCCGGCTGGCGGGCGGCGACACCCTCATCGTCATCGGCACCCGTGAGGGCGTCGACACGGCGGCGGCGATCCTCGGACGGGAGTGAGCGTGCACTCAGCGGTCCTGCTGATCGAGTTCGGTTCCATCATCCTCGCGCTCGGCCTGCTCGGCCGGGCGGCCGCCCGCTTCCGGATCTCGCCCATCCCGCTGTACCTGCTGGCCGGGCTCGCCTTCGGTGAGGGCGGGCTGCTGCCGCTCGGCGCGAGCGAGGAGTTCGTCGCCACCGGCGCCGAGATCGGCGTCATCCTGCTGCTGCTGATGCTCGGTCTGGAGTACTCGGCGAGCGATCTGGTCTCCAACCTCAAGGCCCACTACCCGTCCGGGCTGGTCGACTGCGCCCTCAACGCCCTGCCCGGCGCCGCGGCGGCCCTGCTGCTCGGCTGGGGCCCGGTGGCCGCGGTGGTGCTGGCGGGGGTCACCTGGATCTCGTCGTCCGGGGTGATCGCCAAGGTGCTCGGCGACCTCGGCCGGGTCGGCAACCGGGAGACGCCGGTGATCCTCAGTGTCCTGGTGCTGGAGGACCTGGCGATGGCGGTGTACCTGCCCATCGTCACCGCGCTGGTCGCCGGGGCGGGGCTGGCCGCCGGGAGCGTCACGCTGGCCGTCGCGCTGGGGGCCGCCGGGCTGGTGCTGTTCGTCGCGGTCCGCTACGGGCGGGTCGTCTCCCGCTTCGTCTCCAGCGACGACCCGGAGAAGCTGCTGCTCGTCGTGCTGGGCCTGACCATCCTGGTGGCGGGCGTGGCGCAGCAGCTCCAGGTGTCGGCGGCGGTCGGCGCGTTCCTGGTCGGCATCGCGCTGTCCGGGGAGGCCGCGGAGGGCGCGCACACGCTGCTGAGCCCGTTGCGCGACCTGTTCGCCGCCGTCTTCTTCGTCTTCTTCGGTCTGCACACGGATCCGGCGAGTATCCCTCCGGTCCTGCTGCCCGCCCTCGTCCTCGCCGTCGTCACCGCGGCGACGAAGATCGCCACCGGGTACTGGGCGTCGTGGCGCGCGGGCATCTCGGTCAAGGGGCGCTGGCGGGCGGGTGGAGCGCTGGTGGCCCGCGGCGAGTTCTCGATCGTCATCGCGGGCCTGGCGGTCACGGCCGGCATCGAGCCGTCCCTGGGGCCGCTGGCCACGGCGTACGTCCTTCTCCTCGTCGTCCTCGGCCCGCTCACCGCGCGCTACACGGATCCGCTCGCGACCTGGTGGAGCCGTCGCGGCGCGACCCGACGGCCGCCCCTGGACGAAGCGGCGCGCGCGGCGGAGGGCACGGCGGAGGAGGACGGCGCGCGGACCGGGACGACCGTGGGCGACTGAGCCCGGGCAGGACCGGGTGCGCGGGACCGACCCACGGGGACCGGCACCCCGGGGCCGACCCACGGGGACCGGATGCGCGGGGCCCGGCACCCCGGGACCGACACCCGGGGACGGGTGCACGGCTCCGGCCGGAGCGGAGCGTCTCAGACGGCGCCGTCGGGCAGCCATCCCTGGCGGCGCAGCACGCCCGACACGTCCGGTGCCTCGTAGTGGTCGCCCTTCAGGACCTTGCCGTCCGCGCGGCGGGCGACCTGGCCGTCGGGGCCCAGCTTGGTCATGTTGGAGCGATGGATCTCGGCGATCACCGCGTCGAGGTCGATCCCGTGGACGAGGGCCGTGCCGTACGCCACGTAGACGACGTCGGCCAGTTCGTGGGCGAGGCTGTCGAGCGGGCCCGCGACCGAGACCTCGGCCACCTCGGCGGCCTCCTCCGCGAGCAGCTCGCCCCGGTGTGCGGCGAGCTGCTCGGACACCTGGGTGGGGATGCTGCGGGCGTCCAGCCCGAAGGCGAGGTGGAACTCACGGACCAGATCGGCGGGCGAGGTGCTCATGCGCCCGACTGTACCGACCACCACCGACAGTCCCGGCCGGGCCGTTCCCCGCCCCGATTGCACCCGCCGGTCCCCTCGGCCCCTGGCCAGCACCGCGCCTGTGCTGGCAGGATCGCGCCCATGTCCAAGGTGATCCCCCGTATCGGCAGGCGCCGCACCCTGCAGGGCGCGGCCGCCGGTTTCGTGGCGCTCGGGCTGCTGCTGTGGTGGCTGGTGCCGCTCGGCGAGGAGCCGCCGGGCGGGACGATCACGTTCAGCACCGGTACCCCGAGCGGCGTCTACCAGGAGTACGGCCGGCTGCTGCGCAGCGAGCTGGACCGGGACATGCCCGACCTGACGGTGAAGCTGCGGACCAGCGACGGCTCGCAGGAGAACGTCGCGCGCGTGGCCTCCGGACAGGCCGACTTCACCATCGCCGCGGCGGACGCGGTGGAGACGTACGAAGCGAACGGCGGCAAGGGAGCCGCCGGGCTGCGCGGGGTCGCCCGCCTCTACGACGACTACGTCCAGCTCGTCGTCCCGCGCGACTCGGACATCCACTCCGTGGCGGACCTGAGGGGCAGGCGCGTGGCCATCGGGCCGCCCGAGTCCGGGGTGCGGCTCATCGCCGACCGGGTGCTCGGGGCGGCCGGCATCGACGCGCGCAAGGACATCACCCCCGAGCCCGACGGCATAGGCACCGCCCCCGACCGGCTGAGGTCCGGTGGGATCGACGCCTTCTTCTGGTCCGGCGGCCTGCCGACGGACGGTGTGCGCAGGCTCGCCGAGGGCTTCTCCCTGCGGTTCGTGCCCATAGAGCCCGATCTCGTGACGAAGCTGCACGGGAAGGGCGACGTCACCCGGTACTACCGCGCCACCAACATGCCGGAGTCCGCCTACCCGACCGTGCAGAACGGAGCGGTCGTGCCGACGATGGCGGTGTCCAACCTGCTGATCACCCGGGCGGACATGGACCCCCGGCTCACCGAGTGGGTCACCCGGACCGTGATCAAGAGCCGGGACGGCATCGGCGCGCACGTCCACTCGGCCCAGCTGGTCGACCTGCGCACGGCGATCTACACCGATCCGCTCCGGCTGCACGAGGGCGCCCGGCGCTACTACCGGTCGGTCAAGCCGTAGGCTCCGCCCGCGGGAGCGTCACCGTCACCCGCAGTCCGCGCGGCTCGTTGTGGCCGTAGGAGATCGTGCCGCCGCCGGCCGCCAGCAGGACCCGGGAGATCGACAGACCGAGACCGGATCCCTTGACGTTCTGGTGCCGGCCGCTGCGCCAGAAGCGGTCGCCGACCCGGCCGAGTTCCTCCTCGGTGAGTCCGGGGCCGTTGTCGGTGACGACGACGGTCGAGGTGGCGCCGTGGGAGGCGACGGTCACCTCGACGGTCTCGTCCCCGGGCGTGAACTTCACCGCGTTGTCCATCACCGCGTCCAGCGCGCTGGACAGGGTGATCGGGTCGGCCCAGGCGGTGACGGGCGGGCAGTTGCCCACCAGCCGTACCCCCTTGGCCTCGGCGGTCGGTGCCCAGGCCGCGACCCGCTCGGCGGCCAGCGCGCCGATGTCGGTGAGCGTGAGGTCCGCGTCGGCGTGCTCGGCGAGCGCCAGGTCGAGCAGGTCGTCGAGGACCTGCGCCAGGCGCTTGCCCTCGGTGCGGACGGAGGCGATCTCCTCGTTGCCGTCGGGCAGTTCGAGGGCGAGCAGTTCGATGCGCAGCAGCAGGGCCGCGAGCGGGTTGCGCAACTGGTGCGAGGCGTCGGCGACGAACGCGCGCTGCTGCTCCAGCACGTCCTCGACGTTGTCCGCCATCTCGTTGAACGAGCGCGCCAGCCTTCTGAGTTCCGGGGGTCCACCGCCCACCGCGACCCGGGACTTCAGGCGTCCGGTGGCGATGTCGTGGGTGGTGGCGTCCAGCACCCGCACCGGTCTGAGGACCCAGCCGGTCAGCCGCAGGGCGGCGCCGACGGCCAGCAGCATCGCGGCGATCTCGCCCGCGCCGACGATCAGCCAGCCGTGCAGGATCCGGGCCCGCATCGCCCCGGTGGGCGAGTCGGTGACCACCACCGCGACGACGTCTCCGTCCCGGATGACCGGCGACGCGACCACGAGATGACGGCGCTGCCAGGGCCAGACCTGCTCCGGGTCGTGGCTGCGGCGGCTGAGCAGCGCTTCGCCGAAGGCCTCCCGCACCTCGCCCGCCGGCGGGAGGAACCAGTCGGCGGGTGCCTGAGCCATGGGGGTGTCGGTGCGGTAGAACACCCCGGCACGAATGCCGTAGACCTTGTAGTAGCTGGCGAGTTCGTCGTTGAGCGTCTCCTTGCGCTCGTCCCGGTTCGTGGTACGCGAACCGCCGGGCACCTCGGTGACGAACTGGGCGAGGGCGGCGAAGCGCGCCGTGTCGTCGATACGGTCGACGACGACCTTCTGCTGCTGGGCCGCGGCCACGCTGGCGGCGAGCGGGACTCCGAGAGCGAGCAGCACGGCCGCCATCAGGACGATGAGCAGCGGCAGCAGACGGGTGCGCAAGCCGTCCCCGCTAGGCGTCCGGGGCGACGAGCCGGTAGCCCACGCCGCGTACCGTCTCGATCAGGGCGGGCAGCCGCAGTTTGGCGCGCAGGGACGCCACGTGCACCTCCAGGGTGCGGCCGGTCCCCTCCCAACTGGTGCGCCAGACCTCGCTGATGATCTGCTCGCGACGGAAGACGACACCGGGGCGCTGGGCGAGCAGCGCGAGCAGGTCGAACTCCTTGCGGGTCAGCGCGACGACCGAGCCGTCCACGCTGACCTGGCGGGTGGGCAGTTCGATGACTACGGGCCCCAGGCGCAGCGCGCTGTCGGTGGCGCCGGAGGCGTCCTCGGGCACGGTGCGCCGGCTGACGGCGTGGATACGGGCGAGCAGTTCACCGGTGTCGTACGGCTTGACCACGTAGTCGTCGGCACCGAGGTTGAGCCCGTGGATGCGCGAGCGCACGTCGGCACGGGCGGTCACCATGATCACCGGCGTGGCGGTGCGCTTGCGGATCTTGCCGCACACCTCGTAGCCGTCCTGGTCGGGCAGGCCCAGGTCCAGCAGGACCACCCCGAAGCCGGGGCCTTCGGGGACGAGCGCCTGGAGGGCCTCCTCCCCGCTGCGGGCATGCGTGACCTCGAAGCCGTGCCGCGCCAGGACCGCGGACAGCGCGGCGGCGACGTGGTTGTCGTCCTCGACGAGGAGCAGTCTCACCCCCGCCCCCTCCGGTTCATCGGTCGTACGGCGTCGGTACGAAGTCGTTGGATAGGTCACGTGCACGCGCGTGTGCACCATGGCAGTCACGCTGATGGACGACAACGGCGTCAAGGGGGTTCCGGCTCCGGGCACGTTCCGTTACCCGGCCGATACGCGCCCCGGGCGCAACTGCTACGACACGTGTCCGATTGCTATCGGATCGTGATGCTCAGATTCCCCTCAGATGTAATGACGCTGGTCGTGCGGCATCACTACTGTCCTGCGAAACCGAGGAGGACGGAGCCTTGAAGCGATGACCGAAGTATCGGTGGCCAAGGAGGACGCGGCCGCGACCGACGAACTGGTCGTCCTGAAGAGCGTCAACAAGCATTTCGGCGCGTTGCACGTGCTCCAGGACATCGATCTGACGATCGCCCGCGGCGAGGTCGTCGTGGTCATCGGGCCCTCCGGGTCCGGCAAGTCCACCCTGTGCCGCACCATCAACCGGCTGGAGACCGTCGATTCGGGCACGATCACGATCGACGGCAGGCCGTTGCCCCAGGAGGGGCGGGACCTGGCCCGGTTGCGTGCCGACGTCGGGATGGTCTTCCAGTCCTTCAATCTCTTCGCGCACAAGACCGTGCTCGAGAACGTGACGCTGGCCCAGATCAAGGTCCGCAAGGCGAACAAGCAGCAGGCCCAGGAGAAGGCGCGGGCACTGCTGGACCGGGTCGGTGTGGGCGCGCAGGCCGACAAGTACCCCGCGCAGCTCTCCGGCGGGCAGCAGCAGCGCGTCGCCATCGCGCGGGCTCTGGCGATGGACCCGAAGGTCATGCTCTTCGACGAGCCGACGTCGGCTCTCGACCCGGAGATGATCAACGAGGTGCTGGAGGTCATGCAGCAGCTCGCCCGGGACGGCATGACGATGATCGTCGTCACCCACGAGATGGGCTTCGCCCGCTCGGCCGCGGACCGCGTGGTCTTCATGGCGGACGGACGCATCGTCGAACAGGCCGTGCCCGAGCAGTTCTTCAGCAACCCGCGCAGCGACCGCGCCAAGGACTTCCTGTCGAAGATCCTGCACCACTGACCGCGTCCGGCACGCCCGTCGTGCCCCCGATGACTCGCGTCACCCGCACCTGACGGCCCGCTTTCCCTCATCACCGAAGGATGTTCACCATGAAGCTCCGCAAGGTCACCGCCGCCTCGGCCGTCGTACTCGCCCTCGCGCTGAGTGCCACCGCCTGTGGTGGCGACAAGAAGGACAACGACAGCGGCAGCTCCGGCTCCGGCGGCGGCAAGATCAAGATCGGCATCAAGTTCGACCAGCCCGGTCTGGGCCTGCAGAAGCCCGACGGCACGTACGCCGGCTTCGACGTCGACGTGGCGACCTATGTGGCCAAGGAACTCGGCTACACGCCCGACAAGATCGAGTGGGTCCAGACCAAGAGCGCCGACCGTGAGAACGCGCTCGCCCGCGGCGACGTGAAGTTCATCGCGGCCACCTACTCCATCAACGACGAGCGCAAGCAGAAGGTCGACTTCGCCGGCCCCTACCTGCTGGCCCACCAGGATCTGCTGATCAAGAGCGACTCGACCATTTCCAAGGGCACGGACCTCAACGGCAAGAAGCTGTGTTCCGTGACCGGTTCGACCTCGGCGCAGAACGTGCAGAAGACGATCGCTCCGGACGCGCAGCTCAAGGAGGTGAGCTCCTACTCGGAGTGCATCGCCGCCCTCCAGAACGGTGCCGTGGACGCGGTGACCACCGACGACTCGATCCTCGCCGGCTTCGCCTCCCAGGACCAGTACAAGGGCAAGTTCAAGCTCGCCGGTCTGAAGCTGAGCAACGAGAACTACGGCATCGGCGTCAAGAAGGGCGACACCGCGACCGTCAAGAAGATCAACGACGCCCTGAAGAAGATGGTCAGCGACGGCTCCTGGCAGAAGGCCGTCGACGCGAACTTCGGCCCGGCGAACTACAAGAGCGAGCCCGCCCCGACGATCGGCAACATCGTCAAGTGACGCGAGGCTCCGGCCGAGCAACGCAGGGTTCCCAGGACGCGGCGCCACCCGCCACCTGACAGGCGGGTGGCGGCGCGCCACACCCTCCACGTACGCCACACACCCGGAAGCGCGGGAGATCGTGTTCGACTTTCTTGAAGGTTACGACGTCCTCGGGGCGTTCTGGACGACGGTGGAACTCACCGCCCTCTCCGCCGTCGGCTCCCTCGTCTGGGGCACCCTGCTGACGGCGATGCGGGTCAGCCCGGTCCCGCTCATGCGCGGCTTCGGCACCGCCTACGTGAACATCGTGCGGAACATCCCCCTGACGGTCATCATCGTCTTCTCCTCGCTGGGCCTGGCCGACATCTTCGGCGTCACCATGGGCGCGTCCGACGACTTCAAGGTCCAGGGCTTCCGGCTGGCGGTGCTCAGCCTCTCCGCCTACACGGCGGCCTTCGTCTGCGAGGCGATCCGCTCCGGCATCAACACCGTGCCCGTGGGACAGGCGGAGGCGGCCCGCGCCATCGGGCTGAGCTTCAGCCAGTCACTGCGGCTGATCGTGCTGCCGCAGGCCTTCCGGGCGGTGATCGCCCCGCTGGCGAACGTGCTGATCGCCCTGACCAAGAACACCACCGTGGCGGCCGCTATCGGCGTGGCCGAGGCCGCCACCCTGATGAAGACGATGCTCGAGAACGAGGCCCAGACCCTCGCCATCGGCGCGTTCTTCGCCCTCGGCTTCGTGGTGCTGACCCTGCCCACCGGCCTCCTCCTCGGCTGGGTCGGCAAGCGCATGGCGGTGAAGCGATGAGTTCCGTCCTCTACGACGCCCCCGGCCCGCGGGCCAGACAGCGCAACATCGTCATCTCTGTCGTCTTCTTCCTCCTGCTCGCCCTGCTGCTGTGGTGGGCGTGGGGGATGATGGACGACAAGAACCAGCTCGAATGGGCCCTGTGGGAGCCCTTCGTCACCGCCCAGGCCTGGAACACCTACCTGCTGCCGGGGCTCGGCAGCACGCTGAAGGCCGCCGCGCTCTCCATGGTCATCGCGCTTCCGCTGGGCGCGGTCTTCGGCATAGCCCGGATGTCCGACCATCGCTGGGTCCGCATCCCGGCCGGAGTGGTGGTGGAGTTCTTCCGGGCGGTGCCGGTACTGCTGCTGATGCTGTTCGCGATGGAGTTCTACGTCCGGTCCACGGATGTCTCCAGCGACGACCGGCCGTTCTACGCGGTCGTCACCGGTCTGGTGCTCTACAACGCCTCGGTCCTCGCCGAGGTCGTCCGGGCCGGCATCCTCGCCCTGCCCAAGGGGCAGACGGAGGCCGCGTACGCGGTCGGTCTGCGCAAGGGCCAGACGATGACCAGCATCCTGCTGCCGCAGGCCGTCACGGTGATGCTGCCGGCCATCGTCAGCCAGCTGGTCGTCATCGTGAAGGACACCGCGCTGGGCGGTGTGATGCTCACCTTCCCCGAGCTGATGAGCGCGCGCAGCACCCTCGCGGCCAACTACGCCAACGTCATCCCCAGCTTCATCGTGGTGGGGATCATCTTCGTGCTGCTGAACTTCGCCCTCACCTCCTTCGCCTCCTGGCTGGAGCGCCGGCTGCGCCGCAGCAAGCGGGGCACCGGCAAGGTGCTCGGCGCCGAGGACGTCGAGGAGCTCAACGCCGCGGAGGTCGGGGGCTCCTTCGGCGCCGGCGCGGGCGGCAGCATCTGACACTCGCTCAAGTGGCGGGTGCGGCCCGGGAACAGTGGCGTGACCAGTGCGGAAACCTGCCGGAAGCCGTCGGGTGACCGATACGGAGGCCGTGGCGTGATCGCCACGGCCTCCGTCACTTGACGCAAGCAGCGGCAATAGGTTGCATACGTTCTGTGATCGTGCACCCTGCCCCGTCCTCCTGCTCACCCACGTCCCCCAGGACGTCGCCGCGGGCAGGAGGCGCAGCGCCGTGGACCCGGTGATCATCGTCGGTGCGGGGCCCGTGGGGCTCACGCTCGCCCTGGCGCTGGCCCGTCAGGAGGTGCCCTCGGTCGTCCTGGACGAGGGACCGGGCAAGGACGAACCCCGCCTCGCGCGCACGGTCGTACTGCGCGCGGACACCGCCGCGCTCGTGGAACGGCTGACCGGGGTGCCGCTCGCCGAGGAGGGCGTGCGCTGGGCCGGATGGCGGTCGCTGCGGCGCAAGCAGGTGATGCGCGAGATCACCTTCGACGACACCGAACCCGGACCGCTGCACCTCGCCCAGCACGTGCTGACCGGCGCCCTGCGCGCGGCCGTCGCCGGCGAGCGGCTCGTCAAGGTCGCCGTGGACAGCCGTCTGGACGCCGTCGAGCAGGAGTCCTCCGGCGTCACGGCCCGCACCCGGGGCGACAAGGGCACCTGGTGGCGCGGCAGTTACCTGGTGGGCTGCGACGGTCCGCGCTCGACGGTCCGCAAACTTCAGGACATCCGCTTCCCGGGCCGCACCGCGGTGGAACGACACGCCGTGGCCGCGCTGCGCACGGAACTTCCCTGGACCGACGAAGCGTTGATCCATCGGATGCCGCCCTGGCGGACGTCCGGGCCCTGGGCCGGAGAGGTCACCGCACGCCCGCTGCCGGACGGCGCCTGGCGGCTGGACTGGCTGCTGCCGCCCGGCAGCAAGGACCTGGTCACCCCCGAGCTCCTGGTGACCCGGGTCCGGGAGACCCTGGCCGGCTGGACGGACGGCTCCACACCGCCGTACGAACTGCTGGACACCGGCGTCCACACGGTCCACCACCGGCTGGCCCGCCGCTGGCGCGTGGGGCGGGTCTTCCTCGCCGGGGACGCCGCCCATCTGCTCGGCACGCTCGGCACCCAGGGGCTGGACGAGGGGCTCAGGGACGCCGACAACCTCGCCTGGAAGCTGGCGCTCGCCTGGCACCACGGCCCGCACGAGACACTGCTCGACAGTTACCAGACGGAGCGGCGCGCCGTCGTCGCCGCCCGGCTGCGCGCCGCCGACCAGGTACTGCCGCTGCTGCGCGGCGGCGGCGGGCTCCGGGCCTTCGTCCCCGGCTCGGCCCGGGGTCACGAGGCTCTGCTCACCGACGGCCACCTCGGCCGCGGCCCGCTGGGGGAACCCGGTGGGTACGCCGGCTCCCCGCTCACGCCGCCGCTCCTGGAGGCCGAGGTCCCCGTGGACACCCCGCCGGGCACCCAGGTCGCGGACGTACGGGTGACGGCGGAGGACGGCTCCTTCGTACCGCTCCGGGAGCGGCTGGGCCGGGGGGCGCTGCTCGTCGTCCTGATCGCACCGGGCACGGGGGTGTGGGAGCGCAAGCACTGGGTGACGGCCGGGATCATGCCCCGGCTCGCCGCCGCGGTGACCGCGCTGCCGCACCCGGCGGAGCTGCTGGTCGCCGAGAGCTACCCCGGCGCGGCCGCCCACACCGTGCTCCTCGTCCGCCCCGACGGCCATCTCGTCACCGCCCTGAACGGCGTGCGCCCGGCCGACCTGTACGCGGCGGCCGAGGCGACGCTCGGCGGCCCGGCCCGCAGAGAGGCGACGGTCGGCTCCGCCTCGACGTGACCGCATTGCGCACTTGGGCACATGAGCACACGGTCCGGTGGGCTGCGGGCGCGCCCCCGCGCGGCCACCCGCGCGCGACTCACCGTCACCCTGTGGTCCGCATAGTGACAGTGAGTTGACCGTCCGGCACCGGCATGGTCTACTCCGGATCGTGACCGACACCTGCGTGCGCCTTTGGCGGAGGGTCCATATGGACCTCGTCCGCTACGCGGGCTGCGTGTGTCGCCCGTCCTGCTGAATTCGCATCCCTCTTCACCCGCGCGCGCCGCCCTTCGCCGCCGCGCGCTCTCGCGAACGCTGACCAGGACGGTGCCCGTGCCTCTCACTCCCTCTGCCCCCGTCTCCGCCTCCGTGCCCCACCCGGCCCAGGCCCTCACGCAGGCGGACCTCCTCGACTTCGTACGGCGCACCGCCGCCAACACCGAGTTGATCGCCTCGCTCCCGCTGGACCCGCAGGGCCGCACCTGGGTGCGCCTGGACGGGCCAGGCGGCAGCGAGGCCTGGCTGATCGGCTGGCCGCCCGGCAGCGGCACCGGCTGGCACGACCACGCGGAGTCGGTCGGTGCCTTCCTCACCGCGCGGGGCGAGCTCAAGGAGAACTCGCTCGCCGCGCGCCTGCCCGCCGACGGCTGGAAGACCCTGGAACTCTCCGACGGCGTCGACCGGCAGCGTCGGCTCCCGGCGGGCCGGGGCCGCTCCTTCGGCCGCCACCACGTCCACGAGGTCCTCAACGAGTCCGCCGCCGAGCACGCGATCTCCGTACACGCCTACCACCCCCCGCTGCCGCAGATCCGCCGCTACAGCCGTACCGGACCGGTGCTGCGGCTGGAGCACGTCGAGCGCCCGCAGGACTGGCAGTGAGCGCCCCGGGCGAGCGCCGGCCGACCGGCATCGACGAGCTGCTGGAGCGGGTGCGCGAGGGCTACGAGCGGATCGAGGCGCCAGCGGCGTACGAGGCCGCTCGGGCGGGCGAGGCACTGCTGGTGGACATCCGGTACGCGGCACTGCGCGAGCGGGACGGCCTGATCCCCGGCGCGCTCGTCATAGAACGCAACGAGCTGGAATGGCGCCTCGACCCGCAGGGCAGCCACCGCGTCCCGGAGGCCACCGGCCACGATCTGCGCATCGTCGTGATCTGCAACGAGGGTTACGCCTCCAGCCTGGCCGCCGCGTCCCTGCACCAGCTGGGCCTGCACCGGGCGACCGACCTGGTCGGCGGTTTCCAGGCGTGGCGGACGGCGGGGCTTCCGGTCGCCTAGGGCCTGTCCTGGGGCTCGCCGGGAGTCGACACGCCGACCGCGACGCGGGAACACCCCGATGACCGGCACCACCACGACCGTGCGCCACCCCACCGCCGGGACGGAGGGCGGCGGACGCGAACGGAGCACCGTACCGGCGGGCGGCACCGGAGCCTCCCGCGCCTTCGCCTGGCTGCTGATCGTCTCCGGCGCGCTCGGCGTCCTCGCCTCTTTCGTGATCACCGTCGACAAGTTCCAGCTGCTGCAGGACCCGCACTTCTCACCCTCGTGCAACCTGAGCCCGATCCTGTCCTGCTCCGACGTGATGAAGAGCGCCCAGTCGTCCGTGTTCGGCTTTCCGAACCCGTTGCTGGGCCTGCTCACCTATCCGGTGGTCGTCGCCGTCGGATTCGCGCTGCTGGCAGGGGCCCGTTTCCGCCGGTGGTTCTGGCTGGCTCTGAACGTCGGCACGCTGTTCGGCGCGGGCTTCTGCATGTGGCTGATGACCCAGGCGCTGTACGAGATCGGCGCGTTGTGCCTGTGGTGCTGCCTGGCCTGGGCGGCCACCATCGCCATGTTCTGGTACACCACCGCGCACAATCTTCGGCACGGGTTCGTCCGCGCGCCCCGCGAAGTGGTCGCGGGTGTACTGGAGTTCCACTGGGTGGTGCCGGTCACCTGGTGTCTGGGCATCGTGATGCTGATCGCCACACGCTGGTGGGACCACTGGCAGACGCTGCTCTGAGTTCCTCCGTCTCCCGGCCGGCCGGGTCTCCTCGTGTGTCGAGGCGACCCGGCCGGCGCGAACGGTTCGGCGCGGGCTCTCACCCCTGCGCCGGCCTCGGCGAGGAACTGGCCGTTCGTCGTGCGCACGATGGTGGCCAGGTCGGTGTCGAACTGCTTGCCGCTCTCCGCGTTCAGCCGGGACGCGAAGCCCTGCTGTTGTGGCGACGGCTGGTCGGGCAGTGCGATGCCCAACCGGACGGCGACGTCGCGGCAGGCGGCGCCCTGCACCGCGAGGCGGCCCGCCACGCCGAGGAGCGGGGGCCGGCGCTCAGCGGAGCGAAGAGGGGCCGTTGGGCCCTACCGGGGGACCGGACAGGGGCTGTTGGGCCCTATCCGGACCGGGTGCCCCACAGCTGATCATGTGACGGCGGCCGGGAAGGGCCAGGTCCATTCCCGCACTTCTGGTCCTTCCCGGCACGTCGACGACATCAATCCGATCGACATCGACCCGATCGGCATCGACCGATCGGCATCAACCGATCGGCATCGACTGATGGGGAGGACACCGTCCGGTGGACGAGATACAACAGCCGAGGACCGCACGGCCGGGTGCCGGCGTCGCCGTGGCAGACGGTCCGCCCGGACCTGCGGCAGGACCGGCGCCCCGGCCGGCGTGGACGGACTGGCTGACGACCACCGACCACAAGAAAATCGGGACGATGTACCTGGTCACGGCGTTCGCGTTCTTCCTCGTCGGCGGCGTGCTGGCGCTGGTGATGCGCGCCGAACTCGCCCGTCCCGGCCTGCAGATCATGTCGAACGAGCAGTTCAACCAGGCCTTCACCATGCACGGCTCGATCATGCTGCTGATGTTCGCGATGCCCCTGTTCACCGGCTTCGCCAACTGGATCATGCCGTTGCAGATCGGTGCCCCGGACGTGGCCTTCCCCCGGCTGAACATGCTGGCCTACTGGCTGTTCCTGTTCGGCTCGTCGATCGCCGCGTTCGGCTTCCTCACCCCGGACGGCGCCGCCGACTTCGGCTGGTTCCTGTACGCGCCGCTGTCCGACGCCGTCCACTCCCCGGGCGTGGGCGCCGATCTGTGGATCATGGGCGTCGCCCTGTCCGGCTTCGGGAGCATCCTCGGCGCGGTCAACTTCATCACCACCATCATCTGCATGCGTGCGCCGGGCATGACCATGTTCCGGATGCCGATCTTCACCTGGAACGTGCTGCTGACCGGCGTCCTGGTCCTGATCATCTTCCCGGTGCTGGCCGCCGCGCTGTTCGCGCTGGAGTGCGACCGCAAGTTCGGCTCCCACGTCTTCGACGCGGCCAACGGGGGCGCGCTGCTGTGGCAGCACCTGTTCTGGTTCTTCGGCCACCCGGAGGTGTACGTCCTCGCCCTGCCGTTCTTCGGCATCGTCTCCGAGGTGCTCCCGGTCTTCGCCCGTAAGCCGATGTTCGGCTACATGGGCCTGATCAGCGCCACCATCGCCATCGCCGGCCTGTCCGTGACCGTGTGGGCCCATCACATGTACGTCACCGGCGGTGTCCTGCTCCCCTTCTTCTCCTTCATGACCTTCCTCATCGCGGTCCCGACCGGCGTGAAGTTCTTCAACTGGATCGGCACCATGTGGAGGGGCTCCCTGAGCTTCGAGACGCCGATGCTCTGGGCCACCGGCTTCCTGATCACCTTCGTCTTCGGCGGGCTGACCGGCGTGATCCTCGCCTCGCCGCCGATGGACTTCCACCTGTCCGACTCGTACTTCGTGGTCGCGCACTTCCACTACACGGTCTTCGGTACGGTCGTGTACGCGATGTTCGCCGGCTTCCACTTCTGGTGGCCCAAGTTCACCGGCAAGATGCTCGACGAACGCCTCGGCAAGATCACCTTCTGGACGCTGACGGCCGGTTTCCACACGACCTTCCTGGTCCAGCACTGGCTCGGCGTCGAGGGCATGCCCCGCCGCTACGCCGACTACCTCGCCGCCGACGGCTTCACCGCCCTCAACACCCTGTCCACCATCGGCTCGTTCCTGCTGGGACTGTCGATCCTGCCGTTCCTCTACAACCTGTGGAAGACCGCGAAGTACGGCACGAACGTCGAGGCCGACGACCCCTGGGGCTACGGCCGCTCACTGGAGTGGGTCACCTCCTGCCCGCCGCCGCGCCACAACTTCGTCTCCCTGCCCCGCATCCGCTCCGAATCCCCGGCCTTCGACCTGCACCACCCGGAGATCGCCGCACTCGAGGAAGTGGGCTGAGCCGTGGCAGGAACCGTTCCGGCGCTGGGCGCCGCGCTGCTGACCGCCGCCGGCTGCGTCTGGTACGTCCCTGCCGTCGCCGACCTGCGCGCGGGCGCCGACCGGCCGGTCTCCCGCCGTACCGCGGCGGTGGCCTGCCTGACCGGCTGGACGACGCTCGCCGCCGTCGCCGTACTGCTCTTCGCCGGCGCGGCGTGGCAGGCGGAGTGCGCAACGGCGACGGCGGGCGCGACCGTCGCGGCCGTCCTGCGGATCCGTGCCGCCGCACAGCACCGTCACGAGGTCCGGGAGACCGTCCGGCACTGGGCGGCGCTGGCCCCCGGCCTGCCCGGGCACGGCCGGGGCGACGACCGCCCTCGATACGTCCTCGCGTCCCTTCTCGCCTGCGGCCTGGTCGCCACCGTGGTCACCACGTCCGTCGCGATGACCATGGGCTCCGGCGGCGGGAACTGAGCGACGGCCGCCTCCACGGCCACCGTCACCGGCGCGGCTCTCACCGAGTTCCGGGCTCTCACCGAGTTGCGGCCGTGGCGGGGTCGGCGGCTCCAGGAGGGGACATTTCCGGGGACGTCTCCCGCTTGCGCCCAGGATGCCGAGCCCGACGCTCGCCCCTGGGCGGCAGCGGCCCGATCACCGGTCTGCTCACAGGTCGTCCGACGGGCAGTAGAGCGGGGCCGTGTCCGCGTTGTCCTTGGTGACCAGCCGCAGGGACGTCCGGGCGATCCTGTCGACCCGGTCATCCTCACGCAGCAGGGCCACGGCGTTGGTGACGGCCAGTGCGCCGGTGTCCGCGGCCGAGTTGGCGACCGTGGCGGAGAAACGGCCGTCCTTGAGGGCGGCCAGGGCCTCGTCGGTGCCGTTGACCGTCACGATCCTGACGTCCTCGGCGCCGGCCGCGTCGAAGGCCTTGCGGACCGCGAAGGCCATCTCCTCGTTCGCGACGAAGGCGTAGTCGAGGTCCGGGTGGTCCTTGATCATGCTCTTCGCGACCTCCCGCGCCCGGCTCGGGTCGAACATGCCGGCTCCGGTCGCGACCACCTCGGCGTTGGCAGGCAGGGCACCCTTGAAGCCGCCCACGAGGAGGTCGGAGGCGGCGCCGGGGGCGCCCGCGACGATGCCGACCCGGACGTCCTTACCGGCCGCGTCCTCGCCGATCCAGCCGGCGTCGAGGCTGCCGACCTTTTTCAGGTCGACCACCACGGCGCCGAGCAGGCCGGACGTGTCGTCGGGGACGACCGAGGTCAGGAAGATCGGGATGCCGGAGGCCTTCGCCCTGGCGATGTCGTCCTCGAGGGCGTGGACGTCGACGGTCTGCACGATCAGCGCGTCGACCTTCTTCGCGATCATCTCCTTGATGTTGGTCAGCTCGGTGGCGGCGTCCTGGTGCGAATCGGCCGTGTAGAGCCTGGCCCGGTAGTTCTTCGCCTCCGCCTCCACGGCCGCCTGGAGACAGGTGTGGAACTTCGTCGTACCGCCGTTGACGAAGCCGAAGGTGAGCGGCCCGGTGACCGCGTCCGAGGCCGCCTCCTGCCCCAGACCGCATCCGCTGAGCAGCAGGCTGGTACCGAGGGCCGAGGCGACCAGCGCTCTTCGGGGACGAGCGGGCACGGGCATGTCTGGGCCGCCTTTCGGACGCATTCGGGGATGCAGCGGCATGCCACGACCATCGGGATGTACGGCGACGGAAGTGCGCGGAACCGCAGGACGGCAGCAGACGGTACAGCCGGGGTGAAGAAGGACACCCTCCCGGGAACGCAACGTAAAGCTGCGCGCCACAGACCCCTCTCGCGACGCGGCAGCCTCTAGTGTCGAACAGCTCGGCAGGACCTCTCGCGGGGGTCTTGCGGGGGTCTCGCGGGGGCGCGCTCAGCCCTCGTCGTACCCGTAGTGGTCTCCGTCGGCGAGGAACTCCGTGTCCTCGCCTTCCTCCTCCAGTGCCTGTCGGACCACCCGCAGGGCCAGGCCCTGGGAGTAGCCCTTGCGGGCGAGCATGCCGGCGAGGCGTCGCAGCCGTTTGTCACGGTCGAGCCCGCGGGTGGTGCGCAGCTTGCGGGCGACGAGTTCGCGCGCGGTCGCCTCCTCCTGCTCCGAGTCGAGCCGGCCGACGGCTTCGTCGATCAGGGTGGAGTCGACGCCCTTGGTCCGCAGTTCCTGGGCGAGAGCGCGCCGGGCCAGACCCCGGCCGTGGTGCCGGGACTCCACCCAGGCGCCCGCGAACGCGCCGTCGTCGATCAGCCCGACCTCCTCGAACCGCGACAGCACCGCGTCGGCGACATCGTCCGGGACGTCCCGCTTGCGCAGGGCGTCCGCGAGCTGCTTGCGCGTGCGTGGGGTCCCGGTGAGCAGGCGCAGACAGATCGCCCGCGCCCGCTCAGCCGGGTCTCCCGAGGACTCCCCCTGCTCGGCCCTCGACGAGGAGGAGGAGTCTTCGTCCTGTGGGTCGCCGGACGGCTGCGTGGCAGCGCGCCGCCGGCGACCGCGTCCGCCGCGCCCCGCAGAGCCCTCGCGCGACGTCGGCTCACCCCCGTACGCGTCATGGTCCGGCCCCCCGTGGCCGTGACCTCCGTCGTCCGGCACCGCGTACCCGTAACCGCCGACTTCCGGCCCCTCGTACCCGTGACCGCCCTCGTCGGGTCCCCCGTACGGGCCGCTGTCCACGCCTCCGGGGCCGCCCCGGCCTCGCCTTCCCCGCCTGGGCGGGGCGTCGAGGCGGTCGTACTCGGCCCAGTCGGTTCGTCGTGTCACGGGTCAGCTCTTGGCAGCCGCGGCCTTGGTCCTGGTGGCCTTGGCAGCGGCGGGAGCGGGCACGGTCTTCGCGGCCTCGTCCGCGGCCGCGGTCGCCGGGGCCGCCGCGTCCGTACCCGACTGCGCGGTGGGCTCCTCCGGCCGCACACCGACGCCGAGCTTCTCCTTGATCTTCTTCTCGATCTCGTTGGCCAGGTCGGGGTTGTCCTTCAGGAAGTTGCGCGCGTTCTCCTTGCCCTGGCCGAGCTGGTCGCCCTCGTACGTGTACCAGGCACCGGCCTTGCGGACGAAGCCGTGCTCCACGCCCATGTCGATCAGGCCGCCCTCACGGCTGATGCCCTGGCCGTAGAGGATGTCGAACTCGGCCTGCTTGAAGGGCGGCGCGACCTTGTTCTTGACGACCTTGCAGCGGGTGCGGTTGCCGACCGCCTCGGTGCCGTCCTTCAGGGTCTCGATACGACGGATGTCGATGCGCACGGAGGCGTAGAACTTCAGGGCCCGGCCACCGGTCGTGGTCTCCGGGGAGCCGAACATCACGCCGATCTTCTCGCGGAGCTGGTTGATGAAGATCGCGGTGGTCTTCGACTGGTTGAGCGCGCTGGTGATCTTCCGCAGGGCCTGGCTCATCAGACGGGCCTGGAGACCCACGTGACTGTCGCCCATCTCACCCTCGATCTCCGCGCGCGGGACGAGCGCGGCGACCGAGTCGATGACGATGAGATCGAGCGCACCGGAGCGGACCAGCATGTCCACGATCTCCAGCGCCTGCTCGCCGTTGTCCGGCTGGGACAGGATCAGGTTGTCGATGTCGACGCCGAGCTTCTTCGCGTACTCGGGGTCGAGTGCGTGCTCCGCGTCGACGAAGGCGACCTGGCCGCCGGCCTTCTGCGCGTTCGCCACCGCGTGCAGGGTCAGGGTCGTCTTGCCGGAGGACTCCGGGCCGTACACCTCCACCACGCGGCCGCGCGGCAGGCCGCCGACGCCCAGGGCGACGTCGAGTGCGGTCGACCCGGTGGGGATGACCTCGATGGGCTCGTTCGGGCGCTCGCCCAGGCGCATCACCGCGCCCTTGCCGAATTGCCGTTCAATCTGTGCGAGCGCGGCGTCGAGCGCCTTCTCGCGGTCGGTTCCTGCCATGGGTTCCACCCGGTTTGCTTGAGTCGATCGCTTCACGTCAAAGACGCTAACGCCTGCCACTGACAATGCGCCCCGACGCCGGTCCGGCCTGTGGATAACTCGGGCACCTACCCCACCAAACCGGGCTTAAATGCCGCCCGAGAACCATGCCGGAGCCTCCATGAGAATGGATGTTCGATTTTCGTGTCAAGCGCACCACGCGCCACCTCCGAGCCTACGTTCACGCACCGACGGCGCCCCGGATCCGGCGCCGGGACCGCCCGGCAGGCCCCAAGCCGCCCGGCAGGCCCCGAGCCGCCCGGCAGACCTCGACAGACCTCGACAGGCCCCGGAAGGCTCCGGCAGGCCCCGGCTACTTCCCCCGGCGTACGCCGACCGCCTCCGGCCGGACGACGACGGCGCGCGCCGTTCCCGCGAGGCTCGAGCCATGAACAGCAGCGACGGGGCCGTGCCCGGCAGCAGGGAGACCGGCCGGCGAGACGGCCGCGCAGACGGCCACGCAGACGGCCACGCAGACGGCCACGCAGACGGCCGGGACAACGCTCGGGGAGCCGGCCCCGGAGACAGCCGGAAGGACAGCCGGGCGGACGGCCGTGGGCGCGGTCTCCCCAGCTCCGCCCTCGCCCTCGACCCGCCGGGCCCGGCCGTGGACCGCCGCCTGCTGGTGACCGGCCTGCTCCTGGTCCTCTCCGGGCTCCTGCATCTCCTGGTGTTCGCCGTCGACGGCGGACCCTGGGACGGCCCCGTCTCCTGGCGCAAGCCGGTGACCTTCGGACTGTCCTTCGGCGTGACCCTGATCACGGTCGCCTGGGTCACGTCGTACCTGCGCATGGGGCGCCGACTGCGCTCCGGGCTGCTGGCGGTCTTCGCGGCGGACTGCGTCGTGGAGGTCGGGGGGATCACCCTCCAGGCGTGGCGCCGGGTGCCCTCGCATCTCAACATGGAGACCCCCTTCGATACGGCGGTGTCCATGACGCTCGCGGTGGGCGGGGGTGTGCTCGTGGTGCTGCTGACCCTGTTCGCGGTCCTGTCCTTCCGGAACCGGCCGACGGGCCCCGCGGGCATGCCGCTGGCGGTGCGTTCCGGGTTCGCGGTCCTGCTCGTCGCGCTGGCCTCGGGCGCCGCGATGATCGCGCGGGGGGTCGTGCTCACCCGTACCGGCCATCAGGAGGCCGCCTACCATTCGACGGCTTCGCTGAAGCCGCTGCACGGGGTCAGCCTGCACGCGATCCTGGTCCTGCCCGCGCTGGCCTGGCTGCTGTCCCGCACGTCCTGGAGCGAGCCGGTCCGGCACCGGATCGTGGCCGTGGGGGTCGGCTGCTACGCCGTCGCCGTCGCCGCCGCCGGGGTGTGGGCGGTCCTCACGTACTGACCGGGTCCGGTCCTCACGTACTGACCGGGTCCGGGCCGGACGTACTGACCGGGTCCGGGCCGGGCTCTGCGCGCGTCAGTCGGACTCCCGGTCGGCCTCCTGGACGGAACCTCCGTCCGACCGGGTGTCCGGGGACCGCCGTGCCAGCTGCCACGCGCGCGTGAACAGACTGGAACCCGCGCCTCGTCTTCGGTGCCCGTGCACCCGGGGATCGTCCGTGACGGCGTACCGCTTCACATACGCGCCGAGGAACGCCTGCAGCGTGGCGACCGCGGGGATGGCGATCAGCGCGCCGACCGCGCCGAGCAGGGCGGTGCCCGCCACGACCGACCCGAAGGCGAGCGCGGGATGGATGTCGACGGTCTTCGACGTCAGCTTGGGCTGCAACACGTAGTTCTCGAACTGCTGGTAGATCACGACGAAGACCAGCACCCACACCGCGTACCAGGGGTTGACGGTGAAGGCGATCAACATGGGCAGGGCGCCCGCGAGATACGTGCCGATGGTGGGGACGAACTGGGAGACCACACCCACCCACAGACCGAGCACGGGCGCGTACGGGATGCCCAGGGCCTCCAGCAGGATGTAGTGGGCGACGCCCGAGATCAGCGCCATCAGTCCGCGCGAGTACAGATAGCCGCCGGTCTTGTCGACGGCGATCTCCCAGGCACGCAGCACCTCGGCCTGCCGGGCGGGCGGCAGCACGGAGCAGATGGTGCGGCGCAGCCGTGGCCCGTCGGCGGCGAAGTAGAACGAGAACAGCGCGACCGTCAGCAGCCGGAAGAGGCCGCCGAGCACCTGCGTGGACACGTCCAGCACGCCCGCGGCGCTGTTCTGCGCGTACCTCCGCAGCCAGTCGGAGTGGAGCAGGCCCTCCTGGACGTCGACCCGTCTGAGGTGGGTGTGGAACGTGGTGTTGATCCAGTTGATGACCGAGTCGAGATAGTCCGGGAAGCCCTCGATCATCTTGATGATCTGCCCGGCGAGCATGGACCCGAGCAGGACGACGAAGCCGGCCGTGGCGATCAGCAGTCCGAAGAACACCAGGAAGGTGGCGAGCCCCCTGCGCATGCCGTGGGCGGCCATCCAGCTCACCGCGGGCTCTATGGCGAGCGCCAGGAAGAACGCGATGACTATGTTGATCAGCAGTCCGGTCAGCTGGTGGAAGGCCCAACTGCCGAGCTGGAACACAGCGATGAGTGAGAGCGCGAGCACCATGGCGCGCGGCAGCCAGCGGGGCATGCGCGCGGCCGCCCCGGCGGCCGCGTCCACCGGCGGGGCCGGCGGCGGCGTGCCGAACGGGGCTGTGTGCGGAGCGGACTGTCCGGTCTCGTCAGTGGGTGCCACGGATCAAGTCTCGCCCACGCCGCCGACAACCGGTCACCGCATACCGATCTTCGTGCCCGTTCAACGCTTCTCCTGCGGTACGCCCATCACCGTGCAGACCACCCGCCACACGTCCTTGGCCGCCCAGCCGGCCGCCAGTGCCTCGTGCACCGTACGCCCGCCGAGTTCCGACATCACATGATCGCGTGCGAACGTCTCGGCGCCCGCACCGAAGTGCTCCGCCATCCGCTGCCAGAAGACCGTCAACCGCATGAATCCAGTATCCCGCCCCCTGGGAGTGGGCCCGCGCCGGGACCGCTTGCCGAGACCGCTTTCCGTCCTACGGTCTGACGCATGTCCGCAACAGGAGCTTCCGCACCCCCCTCGACGCCCCCGGCCCGTTCCCCGCTCTTCCGCGCCGAGCAGTTCGTCTGGCTCACCGCGCGCGTGCTGGAGCAGCGCCTCTTCGCGTATCACTTCCTCAACGGCAGTCCCGATCCGGTGGAGACGGCGCTGGACGCCTACCGCAACCAGGACGGCGGGTACGGCAACGCGCTGGAACCGGATCTGCGCGGCCCGGTCAGCCAGCCGCTGCACACCGCGCACGCCCTGCGCGTCCTGGACTCCATCGGACGCTGCGGCGGTCAGCGGGTGGAGCGGGTGTGCCGCTACCTGACCGCCGTGTCCACGCCGGACGGCGCGCTGCCCGCCGTCCACCCCAGCCAGCGCGGCTACCCGGCGGCCCCCTTCGTCCCGATCGTGGACCAGCCGCCCAGCGAACTCCTGGCCAGCGGGCCGGTGGTGGGTGTGCTGCACCGCAACGAGGTGTGGCACGCCTGGCTGTTCCGGGCCACGGACTTCTGCTGGCAGCAGGTCGAGTCCCTGGAGAAGTCCCACCCCTACGAGATCGAGGCCGCCGTGGCCTTCCTGGACTCCGTTCCCGACCGCCCGCGCGCGGAGGCGGCCGCCGACCGTCTGGGCCGCCTGGTGCGTGAGCAACGGCTGGTGGCCCTGGACCCGGACCGTCTCGACACGTACCCCGTCGCGCCGGGCTACGCCCCGGGCGAGTACCACTTCCCGCACGACTACGCCCGCACCCCGCGTTCCCTCGCGCGCGCGTGGTTCACGGACGAGGAGGTGAGCCGCTCGCTGGACTTCCTCGCGAGCGAGCAGCGGGAGGACGGCGGCTGGCCCCTGCGCTGGCGGCAGTGGGCCGCGGGCCCCACGCTGGAGGCCCGTCCGATGGTGACCGTCGAGGCACTGCGCACGCTCAGGGCGTACGGCCGCTCGGTCGGCTGAGCGGACCCCCGATCAGCCGCCCAGGGCCCGTACCCCCGCGGTCACCAGCACGGCTGCCGCGACGACCAGCAGGAACGGCGCGCGCAGCACGAGCGCCACCGCCGCCGCGGCAAGCCCCGCGGCCCTGGCGTCCAGCACGACCGTGTGCCCGTCGGCGAAGGTCTGCTGGGCCGTGAGGGCGGCGAGCAGGGCGACCGGCAGCAGCGCGGCGAGCCGCCGGACGAGCGGGCGCTCGAGTGCCCCCGCGGGGACGAGCAGTCCGGCGAGTTTGGCGGCGTAGCAGCCGAGGGCGGTCGCGCCGATGGCGATCCACGTGTTCAACGGTCCTCCTTCTCCACAGGGCCGGGTTCCGCGAAGGCGGGTTCCGCAAGGGCGGGTCCCGTGCGGCCGGGATCCACCCGGTCGCGTTCCGCCGGCTCGTGTTCCGCCAGGTCACGCGTCCCGCCCCGGCGGCGGCCGGTCGCGTAGAGGACGACCGGCGCCGCGAGCGCGGCCACCAGGACGGGCACCCCCGCGGGCAGTACCGACAGCAGCCCGAGGCCGAGCAGGACCGCGAGACCCGCGACGGCCCGCTCGGTGGTGGACCTCAGCATCGGGGCCAGCAGCGCCAGGAAGACCGCGGGTCCTGCCGCGTCGAGACCCCAGGCGCCGGTGTCCCCGATGGCCTCGGCGCCCAGCGCGCCGAGCAGGGTGGTGAGGTTCCACAGCAGGTAGAGGCTGAGCCCGGTGACGGTGAACCCCAGGCGGGCGCTGCGCCGGGTCGGCTGCGCCAGCGCGACGGCGGTCGTCTCGTCGATGACCCAGTGGGCGGCGAACGGACGCACCGCGCGCGGAAGGGCCAGCAGCTGCGACAGACGCAGTCCGTAGAACGCGTTGCGCACCCCCAGGAAGAACGCGCCCGCGGCGGCCGTGAACGGGTTGCCGCCGGCCGCGAGGGCCCCCACCAGCGCGAACTGGGACGCCCCGGTGAACACCAGGAGGCTGAGGACACAGGTCTGCGCCGGTGTGAGTCCGCTGCCGGCCGAGGTCACCCCGAAGGCGAAGCCGGACAGTCCTACGGCGACCCCGACTCCGAGGGCGTCCCGTACGACGGCGCCGTCGGGTTTCTCCCCGTGTCCGGCGCGCCTGTCCGCGAGTGCTGTCTGTTCTGTCACGTTCCGGACGGTACGGACGGCCGCGGCCGCGCGTCTTGTACGTTCTTGCGCTCGTATACGCCCTTGCGCTCGTGTCCGTACGTCCTAACGGTCGTGTACGTCCTGACGCCCGCGCACGCCCTTGCGCCCGCGCACGCCCTTGCGCTCGTGCACGTCCTCACGCCCGCGCACGCCCTCATGCCCGCGTACGTCCTAACGCCTGCGTACGTCCTAACGCCCGCGTACGCCCTGGCGCTCGCGCTGGTAGGCGCCCGGGGGCACGCCCACGATCCGCGCGAAGTGGCGGTTGAGGTGCGGCTGGTCGGCGAACCCGACCGCGAGCGCGGTCTCCGCGGGCGCCGTCCCCGCGTCCAGCAGCCGTCGCGCCCGGCGCACCCGGGCGTCCGTGAGCCAGGTGTGCGGCGGCATCCCGTAGACGTCCCGGAACGCGCGGAGCAGCGCGAACGGGCTGGTCCCGAGGTCGGACGCCAGCCGTTCCAGGGTCGGCGGCGCGGCCATCCGCTCCTCCAGCACGGCACGCGCGCGTGCCGCGGTCCGGGCGCCTGCGGTGCGTACCTCGCGCCGTGGCAGAGGGCCGCCGTTCAGCCGGAGCAGCCGGGTCACCGCGACCCGTAGCAGGGTGTCGGCGGCCAGCGCGTCGCCCTCGTCCGCGGCACGCAGCACCTGGTGCACCAGTGCGACGGTGCGCGGGTCGTCGAGGACGGGGCTGACGAATCCCGGGGTGCCCCGCAGGGCGGTCGTCTCGGCCGCTATCTCCGACACGAGCTCCGGCGAGGGGTACACGGCTCCGTACCGCCAGCCCTCGGGCACCCCCGCCCGTCCGGTGTGCGGGGTGTCGGGGTTGACCAGGGCGACCGCTCCGGCACCCGCGTACTGGTCGCCGCCGCCGTGGTGGAAGACCTCCACGCCCTCCGCGATGGCGGCGATCACGAAGTTCTCGTGGGTGTGCCGCACGAAGGTCTTGCGCACGTACCGGGCGCGCAGCAGATCGACCCCCGGCAGTTCCGCGTACTGCCAGTGCCGTGCCCGCTCGCCCGAAACTGCCATAGGGGTCATTCTCCGCCACGGCCGGTCGCACGGCGATCGCCGGGTCCGCGAATTGCCAGCATTCGCGCAGGTCAGGGCGATTGTCAGTGGCCGGGTGCAGGATGGACGCATGGTCAGCTCCGCACACCGGGCCCTCGACGGCTTCTCCCCCGCGACCCGCGGCTGGTTCACGGGGGCGTTCTCCGCGCCCACCGCGGCCCAGGCGGGCGCGTGGCAGGCCATCCGCGAGGGTTCGGACGTGCTGGTGGTCGCCCCGACCGGCTCGGGAAAGACGCTGGCCGCGTTCCTCGCCGCCCTGGACCAGCTCGCCTCCACCCCGCCCCCGGCCGACCCTCGCAAGCGCTGCCGGGTGCTGTACGTCTCCCCGCTGAAGGCGCTCGCGGTCGACGTCGAGCGCAACCTGCGCAGCCCGCTGACCGGCATCCGCCAGGAATCCGTGCGCCTGGGGCTGCCCGAGCCCGAGGTGAAGGTCGGCATCCGCTCCGGCGACACCCCGCCCGCCGAGCGCCGCGCGCTGGCCACCCGCCCGCCGGACATCCTGATCACCACCCCGGAGTCCCTCTTCCTGATGCTGACGTCGGCCACCCGCGACGCGCTGACCGGCATCGAGACGGTGATCCTCGACGAGGTGCACGCGGTGGCGGGCACCAAGCGGGGCGCGCACCTGGCGCTCTCCCTGGAGCGGCTGGACGAGATCCTGCCGAGGCCGGCCCGCCGGATCGGCCTCTCGGCGACCGTCCGCCCGGTCGACGAGGTCGCGCGCTACCTCTCGCCGCGCCGCAAGGTGGAGATCGTCCAGCCGAAGTCCGGCAAGGAGTTCGACCTCTCGGTCGTCGTCCCGGTCGAGGACCTGGCGGAGCTGGGCGGCTCTCCGGTCGCCGACGGCTCGGAGGGCAAGGAGCGTCCTTCGATCTGGCCGCACGTGGAGGAGCGGATCGCCGACCTCGTCCAGTCCCACCGGTCCACGATCGTCTTCGCCAACTCCCGCCGCCTCGCGGAGCGGCTGTGCAACCGGCTCAACGAGATCGCGTACGAGCGGGCCACCGGCGAGCCCCTCGCCGAACACCACGCGCCCGCCGAACTCATGGGCGGCTCGGGGGCGGCCCAGGGCGCCCCGCCGGTCATCGCGCGCGCCCATCACGGCTCGGTGTCCAAGGAACAGCGCGCCCTCGTCGAGGAGGACCTGAAGGCGGGCCGGCTGCCGGCCGTGGTCGCCACCTCCAGTCTCGAACTCGGCATCGACATGGGCGCCGTCGACCTGGTGGTCCAGGTCGAGTCACCGCCGTCCGTCGCCTCCGGCCTCCAGCGCGTCGGCCGCGCGGGACACCAGGTGGGCGCCGTCTCCACCGGTGTGGTGTTCCCGAAGTACCGCGGTGACCTGGTCCAGGCCGCCGTGGTCACCGAGCGGATGCGCGTGGGTGCCATCGAGTCCCTGAAGGTCCCCGCCAACCCCCTGGACGTGCTGGCCCAGCAGGTGGTCGCCATGACGTCCATGGACACCTGGCAGGTCGACGACCTGCTCGCCGCGGTCCGCCGCGCCGCCCCCTTCGCCTCGCTGCCGGAGTCGGCGTTCACCGCGGTCCTCGACATGCTCGCCGGCCGCTACCCGTCCGACGCCTTCGCGGAACTGCGCCCGCGCGTGGTGTGGGACCGCGTCGCGGGCACGATCACCGGCCGCCCCGGCGCGCAGCGCCTCGCCGTCACCTCCGGAGGCACGATCCCCGACCGCGGCCTGTTCGGCGTGTTCCTGGCCGGCGCCGATCCGAAGAAGGGCGGAGGCCGGGTCGGCGAGCTGGACGAGGAGATGGTCTACGAGTCCCGGGTGGGGGACGTCTTCACGCTGGGCACCAGCTCCTGGCGCATCGAGGACATCACCCGTGACCGGGTCCTGGTCTCCCCCGCCCCCGGGGTACCGGGCCGACTGCCCTTCTGGAAGGGCGACCAGCTGGGCCGGCCGCTCGAACTGGGCCGCGCGCTGGGCGCGTTCCTGCGCGAGGTCGGCTCGCTGCCGAAACAGGACGCCCGGCTGCGTCTGCTCACCGCGGGGCTGGACGCCTGGGCCGCGGACAACGTGCTGTCCTACCTGGACGAGCAGCGCGAGGCCTGCGGCCATGTGCCGGACGACCGCACGATCGTCGTGGAGCGCTTCCGTGACGAGCTCGGCGACTGGCGGGTCGTCGTGCACTCCCCCTTCGGCGCCCAGGTCCACGCCCCGTGGGCGCTCGCCCTCGGCGCCCGCCTCGCCGAGCGGTACGGCATGGACGCCCAGGTCATGCACGCCGACGACGGCATCGTGCTGCGCCTTCCCGACGCCGACCTGATGGGCCTGGACCTGCTCGACCAGGCACCGATGAAGGCGGGTACGGAGTACGACGCCGACCGGGCCCCGGTCGGCGCGGCGGACGTCGTCTTCGACAAGGGCGAGGTCGACCGGGTCGTCACCGACCAGGTGGGTGGTTCGGCCCTGTTCGCGTCCCGCTTCCGCGAGTGCGCGGCGCGTGCTCTGCTGCTGCCGCGCCGCAACCCGGGCAAGCGCACCCCGCTCTGGCAGCAGCGCCAGCGCGCCGCCCAACTGCTGGAGGTGGCGAGCGAGTTCGGTTCGTTCCCGATCGTGCTGGAGGCGGTCCGCGAATGCCTCCAGGACGTCTTCGACGTCCCCGGCCTGGTCGAGCTGATGGGCGACCTGGAGTCCCGGAAGGTGCGCCTGGTCGAGGTCACCACCCCGGAGCCGTCCCCCTTCGCCCGCTCCCTCCTGTTCGGCTACGTCGCCCAGTTCCTCTACGAGGGCGACTCACCGCTCGCCGAGCGCCGCGCGGCCGCGCTCTCGCTGGACTCGCGGCTGCTGGCCGAGCTGCTCGGCCAGGCGGAGCTGCGGGAGCTGCTCGACGCCGAGGTACTGGGCGAGCTGGAGCGCGAGCTCCAGTGGCGCACCGAGGACCGGCGGGTCAAGGACGCCGAGGGCGTCGCGGACCTGCTGCGTCTGCTCGGGCCGCTCACCGACGCCGAACTGGCCGAGCGCGGCGCCGAACCGCAGTGGGCGCCGGAGCTGGCCGCCGCCCGCCGCGCGATCCGGGTCCGCGTCGCCGGAGCGGACCACTGGGCGGCGATCGAGGACGCGGGCCGGCTGCGCGACGCCCTGGGCACGGCGCTTCCGGTCGGTGTCCCCGAAGCGTTCACCGAGCCGGTCAAGGACCCCCTCGGCGACCTCCTCGCCCGCTTCGCCCGCACACACGGCCCGTTCACCTCCGTCACGGTGGCGGCCCGCTTCGGCCTGGGCGTCGCGGTCACCGAGGGCGCCCTCCAGCGGCTGGCGGCCTCCGGGCGGGTCGTGCAGGGCGAGTTCCATCCCGCCGGGATCGGCCAGGAGTGGTGCGACGCGACCGTCCTGCGCCGGCTGCGACGCCGCTCGCTGGCGGCGCTGCGGCACGAGCTGGAGCCGGTGAGCCCGCCGGCGCTCGCCCAGTTCCTCCCCCAGTGGCAGCACATCGGCCAAGGGCACGGGCTGCGCGGCATCGACGGACTGGTGCGCGCGGTGGAGCAGTTGCAGGGCGCGTCGGTTCCCGCGTCCGCCCTGGAGAAGCTGATCCTGCCGTCCCGTGTCGCGCACTACACCCCCGCGCTGCTCGACGAACTCACCTCCGCGGGCGAGGTGGTGTGGGCCGGAGCGGGAGCGCTGCCCGGCAAGGACGGCTGGATCTCCCTGTATCTGGCGGACGCGGCCCCGCTGCTGCTGCCCCCGCCCCACCCGCTGGAACCGACGGCGCTCCACCAGTCCGTGCTGGACGCCCTCTCCGGGGGCTACGGATTGTTCTTCCGTCAGATCGCCGACCAGGTCCGTGCCACCACCCACCCCGACGCCACGGACCCCCAACTCGCCGACGCGGTCTGGGATCTGGCCTGGTCCGGCCGGCTCACGAACGACACGCTCGCGCCCATGCGCTCCCTCCTCGGCTCGGGACGCACCGCGGGCTCCACCGCGCACCGCGCCAAACGCACCGTGCCGCGCGGGCGCTACGGCTCGCTGACGGCGGCGGCCCGCCCCGCCTCCCGCGGCGGACCGCCGACCGTCGCGGGCCGCTGGTCGCTGCTCCCGCAACGCGAACCGGACTCCACGGTGCGGGCCCACGCGCTGGCCCGCACCCTCCTCGACCGGCACGGCGTGGTGACCCGGGGGGCGGTCGCCGCGGAAGGCGTCGAGGGCGGGTTCTCCGCGGTCTACCGCGTTCTGTCCGCCTTCGAGGACAGCGGTCAGGCACGGCGCGGTTATGTCGTCGAGGGGCTCGGCGCGGCCCAGTTCGCGATGGACGGTGCGGTGGACCGCCTGCGCGCGGTGGCCAACGCCCGTGAACGCGGCGAGAACCCGTCGGACCAGGTGTCCGCCCCCGGCTTCCCCGACGGCCACGGCACACCCGGCCACCCGGCCGACGGCTTCACCTCCGCGGACGCCGACGCCCTCGACTTCCCGGACTTCGGCACAACGGACTTCAACACCACGGACTTCGGCACAACGGACTTCGGCACCCCGGACTTCGGCAGCCTCGCCGCGCCGGACGCCTTCGCGGGACAGGACGCCTTCGCCGGGCCCGGCGGCCGCGTCCCGCCGCGCGGCTTCGCGCCGCCCGGCGCGGGCGGTCCCCGAGGTGGCCCCGGTGTCCCGTACGGCGCCGGATCCGCCTTTCCCGGCCGCCGCGCCCGCCCCGCTCCCGCCCCCGGCTCCCGAGCCGTGGTCCTGGCGGCCGCCGACCCCGCGAACGCCTACGGCGCCGCCCTCTCCTGGCCGGAGCCCCCGAGCGGCGCCGGGCACAAGCCCGGCCGCAAGGCGGGCTCCCTGGTGGTGCTGGTCGACGGCGAGCCGGCGATCTACATGGAGCGCGGCGGCAAGACCCTGCTGGCCTGGCCCGAGGATCCCGACGGCAACGCCACCGAGGACCCCCGCCTGCGGGAGGCGGCACAGGCTCTCGCCGCTGCCGCCCGGGCGGGTTCCCTCGGCACGGTCACCGTGGAACGCGTCAACGGCGCCTCGGCCCTGACCTCGCCCATCGGCACCCTGCTGGAAGAAGCGGGCTTCATCGCCACCCCCCGGGGCCTGCGGCTACGGGCCTGAGCCGGCCCCGAACCCATCCGGCCACCGCCCCTCCCCGCTCCCCGCACCCCGCACCCCGCACCCCGCTCCCCGCTCCCCGCTCCCCGCACAGCCTCCCCCGTGCCACCCTTGACCCATGCCCGAAGGTGACACGGTCTGGCAGGCCGCGAGGCGTCTGCACATCGCCCTCGCGGGCCGGGTACTGATCCGATCCGACCTGCGGGTACCGAAGTACGCCACGGCCGACCTCACGGGCCGCACCGTCCTGGACGTCACCCCGCGGGGCAAGCACCTCCTCACACGTATCGAGGGCGGCCTGACCCTGCACTCGCATCTGCGGATGGACGGCTCCTGGAAGATCTACCCCCCGGGGGCGCGCTGGACCGGCGGCCCGGCCCACCAGATCCGGGCGATCCTGGGAACCACCGAGCACACGGCCGTCGGCTACCGCCTCCCGGTGCTCGAACTCCTGCGCACCGCCGACGAGCACCGCGCCGTCGGCCACCTGGGCCCCGACCTGCTGGGCCCGGACTGGAACCCCGAGCGGGCCCTGGCCAACCTCCGCACGGACCCCGCCCGCGCCCTCGGCGAGGCCCTGCTCGACCAGCGCAATCTCGCCGGCATCGGCAACGTCTACAAGAGCGAGCTCTGCTTCCTGCTCGGTGTGACCCCGTGGCTCCCCGTCGGCGCCCTGCCCGCCGACCGCGCGGCACAACTCCCCGCACTCGCCAAGAGGCTTCTGGAAGCCAACCGCGACCGCCCGGTCCGCAGCACCACGGGCCGACGCGGCCAGGAGCTGTTCGTGTACGGCCGGGCACACCGCCCCTGTCTGCGCTGCCGCACCCCGGTCCGCGCGGCCGACCAGGGCGACGGCTCCCGTGAGCGCCCCACCTACTGGTGTCCCGCCTGCCAGCCGGGACCGGCCCCGGCACCGGGCACCCCGGCCTCCCGCGGATTCCGGTCCGGTCCTACCAATTGACGACCCGTCAGATTCGCTCGTACCGTCCCCTCATGCCCGTCAAGGCGTACGACCTCACCGGACGCACCGCATTCGTCACCGGCGCCGCGGGCGGCATCGGCCGCGCCGCCGCCGTTCTGCTCGCCGAGGCGGGCGCCACCGTGCACGGCGCGGACCGGGACGCGCAGGGCCTGCACGAGACGGCGACGCTGATCAAGGAGGGTGGCGGCACCGCCCACGTCCATCATCTCGACGTCACCGACCGCGAGCGGCTCCAGCGGGCCGTGGAGTCCTGCGGCCGTCTGGACGTCATGGCCGCGATCGCCGGCATCATGCACAGCAGTCCGGTCCTGGAGACCCGGGACGAGGATCTGGACCGGGTGCTGGACGTCAACTTCAAGGGGGTGCTGTACGCCTGTCAGGAGGCGGCCCGTCTGATGCTCGCGCAGGGCATCCGCGGCAGCATCATCACGATGGCCTCGGGTGCCGTCGACACGGGCGGTGCCGGTCTGCTCTGCTACGGCGCGGCCAAGGCGGCCGTCGTACAGCTGACGAAGACGCTGGCGACCGAGCTGGGCGGGCACGGCATACGCGTCAACGCGGTCGCCCCGGGCTGGATCCGTACGCCCATGACCGACCGCCACGACGCCACGGCGCAGGCCCACACCGAGGCGCTGATGTGCCGGATGTCACCGCTGGGCCGGGTCGGCGCGCCCGAGGACGTCGCCCACGCCGTGCTCCATCTGGCCTCCGACGCGTCGTCCTTCACGACGGGCCAGATTCTGCGTCCGAACGGCGGAGTGGCGATGCCGTGGTGACCGGAACGCCCCGCCAGGCCCGGATCCAGCGTCCCGCCCCGAGTGCACCGGGCGCCCCCGCCTTGGGCATGCAGTGGACCGGCAGCAGGCTCAGCCCCCAGCCCCCGGCCACGACGGTGCCCTCCAGCGCACCCGAGTCCGGCGCGAGCGCGAGCCGCAGCACGGCCCACCACCACAGCGCCCCGAGTCCGAGAGCCGCCCCCCAGCGCACCGCCCGTATCCGCCCTGCCATGGTCCGCCACCACCTCCAGCCCGACGCCGCAGACCCACCGGCCCCGACGGAACGACGCTAGAACGCCGCCCTCTACACCGGGAGGGCGCACCGACAGCACACAGGCGCACCTCGCCTGCCGGCGTCTGTCAGACGTTCTCGGCCTGGAACATCCAGTGGTGCTTCTCCAGATCCGCCGTGACCGAGATGAAGATGTCCTGGCTGACCGGATCGGCGTCGCCGGTGGCGCCCACCCGCTCCCGCATCCGTGTGATCACCGCGCCCAGCGCGGCGACGAGCGTGCGTACGGCGTCCGTGTCCTTGATCCAGCCCTCGGGCACGGTGGCGATTCCGCTGCCGCCGGCCACCGTGGCGGCGCGTCCGTCGGGTGACACCCCGAGCGCCGAGGCCCGTTCCGCGACGGTGTCGGAGTGCAGGCGCGCACTGTCCACGACTTCGTCGAGCTGAAGATGGATGGACCGGAAGCGGGCGCCGACGACGTTCCAGTGGACCTGCTTCGCCACGAGCGACAGGTCCACCAGGTCGACGAGCGCGCCCTGGAGCGCCTCGGACACCGTCTTCAGGTCCTTGTCGGACAACGGGCTCTTCACGACGTTCATGCATCTCCTCCGCGGGCTGGTCCGGGTCCGGCCATGTCCCTCCACCATGACCGCCCCGCCGGACACCGGCAAACGGACCCGAAAGGGGCACGGGAAGCGCACCCGGAAAGGCGCGGAGAAGGCGGAGAGCAGGCACGGGGGAACGCGAAAGCCCCGGCAGCGCCTCTCCGGAAGGTCTGTCCGGAGAAGCCCGGGCCGGGGCTTGACGAATGTGCGTCGGTTCACACACCCACGGTGGTGGGTGTTACGCGGCGACCACGTCCACCGCTTCGGCGGGTGCCTTGATGGTCACGCGTTCCGGTGGCACGCCGGTCACCGAAACGGAACCCAGCATGGCACGCACCGGGGTGGGCACGGGCTCGCTGGGAGTGGCCGCAGCGGACTGGGCCAGCTCGGCGAGAGCGAGCTCGTCGCTGACTTCCCGCATGAGCTCGGACATCCGTACGTCCAGCGCGTCGCAGATGGCGGAGAGCAGCTCGGAGGATGCCTCCTTCTGCCCCCGCTCCACCTCGGAGAGATAGCCGAGTGAGACTCGGGCGGACGAGGAGACTTCGCGCAGAGTACGGCCCTGGCGTTGGCGCTGCCGACGCAGCACGTCACCCAGCAGGCGACGGAGCAGAATCATCGGTGGCTCCCTCCTCGGACCGCGTAGCCGCATCCTTCACGCCCCACCGTACCGCCTTGCGCCGCGGCCGTGCGGGGAGCGATGTCGTGTTCACTCAGGGCTGCAAACATCAAAACCCCCCGTTCTGTTCCGTATCCTGTGCCCGCTCATTCCCAGTCTGTTCGCTCGCGAGCTCCCTCAGGAACAGTGCGAGTACGCTCCGTACACTCTCCATACGGATTTCCGCGCGGTCGCCGTTCAACCGCAGCGCCATCACTTTTCCGCCGCGGGCAGAACCGGAATGCGCCGCGGAGGGGCCGTCCAGGGCCACGAAGACCGTTCCGACCGGTTGGCCGTCCTGCGGTTCGGGGCCGGCCACGCCGGTGGTCGCGAGGCCCCAGTCGGCACCCAGCGCCTTGCGGACTCCCGCCGCCATCTCTGCCGCGACCTGCGGATCCACCGCCCCGCGCTCGGCCAGCAGAGTGGGGTCGACGCCCAGCAGCGCGTGCTTGAGGTCGGTGGCGTACGCGGTCACCGACCCCCGGAACACCTTGGAGGCCCCGGAGACCGCGGTGATCTCCGCCGCGACCAGACCGCCGGTGAGCGACTCGGCGACGGCGACCGTCTCGCCCTTCACCGTGAGTAGTCGCACCAGGTCGGCGGCCGCGGAACTCACGCCCCCGCCTCCTCCGACGCGGCTTTGCGCTCGGCGATTCCCTGCCTGCGCAGCACGATGGCCTGTCTCACGTAGTCGAGGCCGGTGACCACGGTCAGGACGACCGCCACCGCCATCACCCAGAACCTCGCGGTGGCCAGCCAGCCCGTCAGTGCCAGGACGTACATCCCGACGGCGATGCCCTGGGCGAGCGTCTTGAGCTTGCCGCCCCGGCTCGCCGGGATGACCCCGTACCGGATGACGAGGAAACGGATCAGCGTGACCCCGAGCTCCCGGCCGAGGATGACTCCGGTCACCCACCAGGGCAGGTCGCCCAGCCAGGAGAGACAGATCAGCGCCGCGCCCATGATCGCCTTGTCGGCGATGGGGTCGGCGATCTTCCCGAAGTCGGTGACGAGGTTGTAGGTGCGGGCCAGATGTCCGTCGAACAGGTCGGTGATCATCGCGATGGCGAAGGCCGCCCAGGCGAGCGAGCGCCACGCGGGGTCGTATCCGCCGTCGGCGAGCAGCAGGGCCACGAAGCCTGGCACCAGGATCAGCCGGAGCATGGTCAGCAGATTGGCGATGTTCCAGACGCTGGCCTGGTTGACGGCCGCGGCCGTCAACTTCTCGCGCCGTGCCGACTTCCCGTTCTCGTGCTCCCCCTGCGCGGCATCGGATTCGCGACCGGCGACGGAGTCGCGGACCGCACCGGACTCGCGAGCGGCGGCAGAGCCGCGGCCCGCGCCGGATGTGCGGCCGGGTCCGGACCCGGCCGCCGACGCGGCGCCCTTGCCGGACGGCTCGTTCACCGTGCGCGCCTTCGCGGGGCCGCCCGCCGCTGCTGCCGGGACACCCGTCATCTGCCCGCCTCCTCAGGACACGCGAGCGAGCCGACGAGCGGCTCGGCCACGAGGTCGACACCCTCCGTACCGACCACCTTCGCCTCGACGATACGGCCGACGCTCAGTCCGGCGCCGCTGGTGAGCAGCACCTGTCCGTCGGTCTCCGGGGCCTGGTGCGCCCCGCGGCCGTACGCGCCGTCCTCGGAGTCCACCGACTCCACCAGGACTCGCACGGTCTCGCCCAGGCGCTCCTCGGCCCGCTGCGAGACGAGTTCCTCGGCCAGCCGGGAGATCCGGGCCAGCCGCTCGGCGACGACGTCCTCGTCGAGCTTGTTGTCGTAGGTCGCCGCCTCGGTGCCCTCCTCGTCGGAGTACCCGAAGACGCCGATGGCATCGAGCCGCGCGCCGTTGAGGAAACGCTCCAGCTCGGCCAGGTCGGACTCGGACTCGCCCGGGAAGCCCACGATGAAGTTGGAGCGCACGCCTGCCTCCGGGGCCTTGCCGCGGATGGTGTCGAGCAGCTCCAGGAAGCGGTCGGTGTCGCCGAAGCGGCGCATCGAGCGCAGCACCGCGGGTGCCGAGTGCTGGAAGGAGAGATCGAAGTAGGGCACGACCTTGGGGGTCGAGGTCAGCACGTCGATCAGGCCGGGCCGCATCTCGGCGGGCTGGAGGTAGCTGACCCGCACCCGCTCGATGCCGTCGACGTCGGCGAGCTCGGGCAGCAGCGACTCCAGCAGCCGGATGTCGCCCAGGTCCTTGCCGTACGAGGTGTTGTTCTCGGAGACCAGCATGATCTCCTTCACGCCCTGCTCGGCCAGCCAGCGCGTCTCGTTCAGCACGTCGCTCGGGCGGCGCGAGATGAAGGAGCCGCGGAAGGACGGGATGGCGCAGAAGGAGCAGCGGCGGTCACAGCCGGAGGCGAGCTTCACCGAGGCGACCGGGGAGCCGTCCAGACGGCGGCGCAGGGGCGCCCGGGGCCCGGAGACCGGGGCCACGCCCTCGGGGAGGTCCGTGGGGGCGCCGTGCCCGGGGAGGGCCACCTCGGCGCCCGCGTCCTGCCGCTCGGCCGGGCTGATCGGCAGCAGCTTGCGCCGGTCGCGCGGGGTGTGGGCGGCGTGGACACCGCCGGACAGGATGGTCTGGAGGCGGTCGGAGATGTCGGTGTAGTCGTCGAAGCCGAGCACCCCGTCGGCCTCGGGGAGGGCCTCGGCGAGTTCCTTGCCGTACCGCTCGGCCATGCAGCCGACCGCCACGACGGCCTGGGTTCTGCCCCGGCCCTTGAGATCGTTGGCCTCCAGGAGGGCGTCCACGGAGTCCTTCTTGGCGGCGTCGACGAAGCCGCAGGTGTTGACGACGGCGACGTCCGCGTTCGCGGCGTCCTCCACGAGGTCCCAGCCGTCCGCCTCCAAGCGGCCTGCGAGCTCCTCCGAGTCCACCTCGTTACGGGCGCAGCCAAGGGTGACGAGTGCGACGGTACGGCGTTCAGGCATGGGCTCAAGACTACTTCGTCCCGCTGACACCCCACGTCGACGGGGTTGGCCGATCTTGGCCAACCCCGTGCCGGTTCACGTGATCACAGGGTCACCCGACCTGCGGGTCACCCTTCGTGTACGTCAGACGCTCCACGGCGCCCGGCTGGAAGTCGTCCTCGATCTTCTTGCCGTTGACGTAGAGCTGGATGGCGCCGGCGTCGCCGAGCACCAGGTTGATCTTCGAGGAGTCCTGGAAGGTCTTGGACTCGCCCTCCTTGAGCAGCCCGTCGAAGAGCAGCCGACCGTTGTGGTCCTTGGCGGAGATCCAGCTGCGGCCGTCGGCGGCGCTGACCTGGACGGTCACCTTGTCCTGCGGGGCGGCCGCGATGGCGCTGTCGGACGGCTCCGGCTTGGGGTCGACGGGCTTGCTGTCCTTCTTCGGAGTGGCGGAGGCGGTGGTGCTCGTCGTGGGCGTGGAGGAGCCTTCGGCGATCTGGTCCCGGCCGTCGCCGTCGCCGCCCTTGAACGCGGTGAAGCCGACGAAGCCGACCACCGCGACGATGGCGGCGACCATGGCCGCGGTCCAGTTGGGTCCGCGCCGCTCGGGACGGATGCGCTCCGCCTCGAACAGGGGTGCGGCCGGGGTGGGCGCCGGGCGGCCACCACGCTCGGCGGAGAACTGGGCCAGCAGGGGCTCGGGATCGAGGTGGACGGCCTTGGCCAGGGTCCTGAGGTGACCGCGGGCGTAGACGTCGCCGCCGCACGGGGCGAAGTCGTCCGCCTCGATGGCGTGCACGATGGCGATACGCACCCGGGTGGCGGTACTGACGTCGTCTACGGTCAGCCCGGCGGCGATGCGCGCCTGCTGCAGAGTGCGGCCGATGGAAAGGTGGGCATCCTCACGATCGTCCTCGAACGGACGCTCGTCTTCAGGGGAGTTGCCGATGGACACGGGGGCGCCTTTCGAGCGAGTAGCCACCTGTGCTGGAAGTTCAGTCTAGGGGTGGTACGAAAGGGTGGGGCAACCGGGCGGCAGGACTTTGTACGCCATCGGAATGGCCGGTCATCCCGACGGTTCGGCAGCGGCTTTGCGCTTCCTCCAAGTTGACGTATGCCGGGGGGAAACGGTTGCCGTTGATCGCTTACGGATGGGTCACGATCCAACATCATCCTGCGGTACGGAGCCCGCTGCCGACCTGCCGACGCGCGCCAGTGTCCCTATTATCCTTCAGAATCACCGCGGATCACCGCGAGCACGCCGTCGAGTTCGTCCGGCTTCACCAGTACGTCACGTGCCTTGGACCCCTCGCTGGGTCCGACCACGCCACGGGACTCCATCAGGTCCATCAGCCGCCCGGCCTTGGCGAAGCCGACCCGGAGCTTGCGCTGGAGCATGGACGTCGACCCGAACTGGGTGGAGACCACCAGTTCGGCCGCCTGGCACAGCAGGTCCAGGTCGTCGCCGATGTCCTCGTCGATCTCCTTCTTCTGTTTGGTGCCGACCACGACGTCGTCCCGGAAGACCGGGGTCATCTGATCCTTGCAGTGCCGGACGATGGCCGCGACCTCGTCCTCGGTCACGAACGCGCCCTGCATACGGGTGGGTTTGTTGGCCCCCATCGGCAGGAACAGCCCGTCGCCCTTGCCGATCAGCTTCTCGGCGCCCGGCTGGTCGAGGATGACCCGGCTGTCGGCGAGCGAGGAGGTGGCGAACGCGAGCCGCGACGGCACGTTCGCCTTGATCAGGCCGGTGACCACGTCGACGGACGGCCGCTGGGTCGCCAGCACCAGGTGGATGCCGGCCGCGCGGGCCAACTGGGTGATGCGCACGATCGCGTCCTCGACGTCCCGCGGCGCGACCATCATCAGGTCGGCGAGCTCGTCGACGATGACCAGCAGGTACGGGTACGGGCTGAGCTCGCGCTCACTGCCCTCGGGCAGCTTCACCTTGCCGTTCCTGATGGCCTCGTTGAAGTCGTCGATGTGCCGGAACCCGAACGCCGCGAGGTCGTCGTAGCGCAGGTCCATCTCCCGCACGACCCACTGCAACGCCTCGGCGGCCCGCTTGGGGTTGGTGATGATCGGCGTGATCAGGTGCGGAATTCCCTCGTACGCGGTCAGCTCCACGCGCTTGGGGTCGACGAGGACCATCCGGACGTCCTCGGGGGTCGCCCGGACCATCACCGAGGTGATGAGGCAGTTGATGCACGAGGACTTGCCGGAACCGGTGGCTCCGGCCACCAGGATGTGCGGCATCTTCGCGAGGTTGGCCATCACATAGCCGCCCTCGACGTCCTTGCCGAGCGCCACCAGCATCGGGTGGTCGTCCTCGGCGGCGTCCGCGAGGCGCAGGACGTCCCCGAGGTTGACCATCTCCCGGTCGGTGTTCGGGATCTCGATGCCGACCGCCGACTTGCCGGGGATCGGGCTGATGATCCGCACGTCCGGACTGGCGACGGCGTACGCGATGTTCTTGGTGAGCGCGGTGATGCGCTCGACCTTCACGGCAGGGCCCAGCGCGACCTCGTAGCGCGTGACCGTCGGCCCACGGGTGAACCCGGTGACGGCCGCGTCCACCTTGAACTCGGTGAAGACGTTCGTCAGCGAGGCGACGACGGCGTCGTTGGCGGCGCTGCGCGCCTTGCCGGGCCCGCCGCGCTCCAGCAGGTCGAGCGAGGGCAGCGCATAGGTGATGTCCCCGGACAGCTGGAGCTGTTCGGCGCGCGGCGGCAGCTCGCGCGGGTGTTCGGGTGCCGCCTTGGTCAGGTCGGGGACCGCGCCGACCGGGAGCCGCTCCTGCTTGGGCCGCGCCGCCGGTACGGGCGTGGGGGCGGGCGTCGGTGCGGTCGGCTCGCGGTCGGCGACGCTGACGCCCTGGGTGAGGTCGGCGACGATCGGCGAGGGCGGCATACCGTGCAGCACCGCGCCGTCGAGCGCCGCCGCGGCGGCCGCGGCCACGTCCACGGCGTCCGGCTGGCGCCCCATGTCCGGCTGCGGCACCACGGAGCGCCGGGGGCGGCCGCGGCGCCGGGACAGCGCCTCCTGCTCCGCGTCGTCCGGGTCGTACGGCCGGGCGGCGCCCGGTTGTCTGCGGGAGCGTGCGGGCAGCCCCTCGCGCCACTGCTCGTCGTACCGCTCGTCGTCGTCGGTGAGGTCGTCCGCCGCGGGGTCGTGCAGTACGCCCAGCCGTACGGCGAGCGCCCGCAGCCGCTGCGGGACGGCGTTGACCGGGGTCGCCGTGACCACGAGCAGCCCGAAGACGGTGAGCAGCACGAGCAGCGGCACGGCCAGCACGTCGCCCATGCCGTACGTCAACGGGGTCGCCACGCCCCAGCCGATGAGACCGCCGGCGTCCCTTATCGCCTGCATGCCGTCGCTGCGGGCGGGCGAGCCACAGGCGATGTGGACCTGGCCGAGCACACCGATGACGAGCGCGGACAGGCCGATCACGATCCGGCCGTTGGCCTCCGGCTTCTCGGGGTGCCGTACGAAGCGCACGGCGATGGCCGCGAGCAGGACCGGGACGAGCAGGTCGAGACGGCCGAAGGCACCGGTCACCAGGATCTCGACGAGATCGCCGACCGGGCCGCGCAGGTCGGCCCAGGTGCCGGCGGCGACGATCAGCGCGAGACCGAACAGCAGCAGCGCCACGCCGTCCTTGCGGTGCGCCGGGTCGAGGTTCTTCGCGCCCTGCCCTATGCCCCGGAACACCGCGCCGACGGCATGCGCAAGGCCGAGCCAGAGGGCACGGACGAGCCGGTAGACGCCCCCGGTGGGGCTGGGCGCCGGCCTGGGGGGCGCGGCCTTCTTCGCCGCGGCCTTCTTGGCGGGCGCCTTCTTCGCCGGGGGTTTCTTGGCAGCGGCCTTCGCCGGAGCCTTCGCTGAAGCGGCCGCCTTCTTCGCGGGCGGCTTCTTGGCTGCGGAGGAACGTGAGGCCATAGGTGTGAGGTTACCGGTGGAGACGACAGCGGACACGTGTGGCCAATGCTTCACCCGTTCGTGTCGCCCTTGTGGGGGCCCGGAACTGACGCGGGTTCACACGTACCCGCGACTTCACCGCGCGTCAGTTCTGCGACGGAACCGGGGCCGTGCCGCCGGTGCCAGGCTCCAAGGCGTCCAGGGCCCGGCGCAGCCCGGTCAGCTTGCGTTCGAGGTGGGCCGCAGTGGCCACCGCCGCCGCGTCGGCGGAGTCGTCGTCGAGCTGCTTGGACAGCGCCTCGGCCTGCTCCTCGACGGCCGCGAGGCGCGCGGAGAGCTCCGCGAGCAGACCGGGCGACTCCTTCGCCCCGCCGGGCACGGCCTTGCCGCCGCCCTCCAACTGGAGCCGCAGCAGCGCCGCCTGCTCCCGCAGCTGGCAGTTCTTCATGTACAGCTCGACGAAAACGGACACCTTCGCGCGCAGCACCCACGGATCGAAGGGCTTCGAGATGTAGTCCACCGCGCCCGCCGCGTAGCCGCGGAAGGTGTGATGGGGACCGTGGTTGATCGCGGTGAGGAAGATGATCGGGATGTCCCGGGTCCGTTCCCGTCGCTTGATGTGTGCGGCTGTTTCGAAACCGTCCATTCCCGGCATCTGGACGTCCAGCAGAATGACCGCGAAGTCGTCCGTCAGCAGCGCCTTGAGCGCTTCCTCCCCGGACGATGCCCGCACCAGCGTCTGATCGAGCGCAGAGAGGATCGCCTCCAGCGCCAGCAGATTCTCCGGCCGGTCATCGACCAGGAGGATCTTGGCCTTCTGCACCATGGCCCGCCCTCCTCGCCCCGGCATGGGGCCTCCCCGGTCCGCAGGACTTGGGAAAGCACCACCTGGTGCCGCCCCAGCGGACGACTCCCTTGCGTCGCCCGTCCTCGTGCCGGTCATGGTAGCCGCACCCCGCCCGTCGCCACACCCTGTCACCGCGATGTCACTGTGCACGTAGCAGAAACGCAGCAGGAGACCAGAAGGTTCCCCGAATACCGTACTTCTACACGGCTTCGGACACACTGCGTCAGCAACTCCGTGTGAACTCCCGAGGATCCCGCCACATCCGCACCAGCCCTGTGCGAACTCCGACCGATACCGCCACTACTGCCGCATCCACTGCTCCATCACGGCCAGCAGATGATCGGGGTCGACCGGCTTCGTCACATAGTCGGAGGCGCCCGATTCGATCGCCTTCTCCCGGTCGCCCTTCATCGCCTTCGCGGTCAGCGCGATGATCGGCAGCCCGGAGAACTGCGGCATCCTGCGGATCGCGGTGGTCGTCGCATACCCGTCCATCTCGGGCATCATGATGTCCATCAGAACGACCGCCACGTCGTCGTGCTGCTCCAGCACCTCGATGCCCTCGCGCCCGTTCTCGGCGTACAGCACCGACAGCCCGTGCTGCTCCAGGACACTGGTGAGCGCGAACACGTTGCGGATGTCGTCGTCGACGATGAGCACCTTCTCGCCGCCGAACCGGAAGCCCTGCGCAGACCGCGCCTCGGGCTCCTGCTCCGCCTGCCACTGCTCCAGCTGCCCGATGCCCTGTTCCAGCCCCGGCGCGCCCCGGCGACGGCGCCGGAAGAGCGCGGCCGGACCGTTCTGCGTCTCCCGGTACGACTTCACCTCGGCCGGTGTCTCGACCTCAGCCTCGGAGAACACGGACAGATCACCCTCGGACGCCACCAGCTCGCCCGCCTCCAGGGCCGGCACCGGCTGCTGGTAGCCGTGCGGGGGCAGCTCGCTCGGGTGCAGCGGCAGGTACAACGTGAAGGTCGAGCCCCGGCCGGGCTCGCTCTGCGCGTGGATCTCGCCGCCGAGCAGCTGCGCGATCTCCCGCGAGATCGACAGCCCGAGACCCGTACCGCCGTACTTGCGGCTGGTCGTCCCGTCCGCCTGCTTGAACGCCTCGAAGATCACCCGCATCTTGCCGGCCGCGATCCCGATCCCCGTGTCGGTCACCGAGAACGCGATCAGCGGCGCGTCCGGGGCGCCGAGCGAACCGGCCTCCAGCAACTGCTCCCGGATCGCCACCGGAACATCCGCCCCGGCCGGCCTGATCACCAGCTCCACCGACCCGGAATCGGTGAACTTCACCGCGTTGGACAGCAGGTTGCGCAGCACCTGGAGCAGCCGCTGCTCGTCGGTGTGCAGGGTGGCGGGCAGCTCGGGCGACACCCGTACGGACAGATCGAGGCCCTTCTCCGCGGTCAACGGCCGGAAGGTGGCCTCCACATAGTCGACGAGCTGCACCAGCGCGATGCGCGTCGGGGAGACGTCCATCTTGCCCGCCTCGACCTTCGACAGGTCCAGGATGTCGTTGATCAGCTGGAGCAGGTCGGAACCGGCCCCGTGGATCGTCTCGGCGAACTCGACCTGCTTCGGGGAGAGATTGCCCTCGGCGTTGTCGGCGAGCAGCTTGGCCAGGATCAGCAGCGAGTTCAGCGGCGTACGCAGCTCGTGCGACATGTTGGCCAGGAACTCGCTCTTGTAGCGCATCGACACGGCGAGTTGCTCGGCGCGCTCCTCCAGGACCTGCCGCGCCTCCTCGATCTCGGTGTTCTTCACCTCGATGTCGCGGTTCTGCTGGGCCAGCAGCTCGGCCTTCTCCTCCAGTTCGGCGTTGGACGCCTGGAGGGCCTTCTGCCGCTGCTCCAACTCCACCGAACGCTCCCGCAGTTGCTCGGTGAGCTCCTGCGACTGCTTCAGCAGCTGTTCCGTCTTGGTGTTGACCGAGATGGTGTTGACGCTGGTCGCGATCATCTCGGCGATCTGGTTGAGGAAGTCCTTCTGGATCTGCGTGAACGGCGTGAACGACGCCAGCTCGATGATGCCGAGCACCTTGCCCTCGAAGAGCACCGGCAGCACGATCACCTGCGCGGGCGGCGCCTCGCCGAGCCCGGACGCGATCTTCAGATAGCCGCTCGGCGCGTTCTCCACGAGGATCGTGCGCTTCTCCTCGGCCGCCGTGCCCACCAGCGCCTCACCCGGCCCGAACGAGGTCGGCATGGAGCCCATCGAGTAGCCGTACGAGCCCAGCATGCGCAGCTCGTACCGGTCGTCCGCGCCGCCGCCCACCTCCTTGCCGTCGACCAGCGGCAGGGCGACGAAGAACGCGCCGTGCTGCGCGGAGACCACCGGGGTCAGCTCGCTCATGATCAGCGAGGCGACGTCCTCCAGGTCGCGGCGGCCCTGCATCAGCGCGGAGATACGGGCCAGGTTGCCCTTGAGCCAGTCCTGCTCCTTGTTGGCGATCGTGGTGTCGCGCAGGTTGGCGATCATCTTGTTGACCGAGCCCTGGAGCTCCTCGATCTCGCCGGAGGCGTCCACGTCGATCTTCAGGTTCAGGTCGCCGCGGGTCACCGCGGCCGCCACGCGCGCGATGGCGCGCACCTGCCGGGTCAGGTTCCCGGCCATCTCGTTCACCGACTCGGTGAGGTCGCGCCAGGTGCCGTCGACGTCACGCACGCGTGCCTGGCCGCCCAGCTGGCCCTCCGTGCCCACCTCACGGGCCACCCGGGTGACCTCCTCGGCGAACGAGGACAGCTGGTCGACCATGGTGTTGATGGTGGTCTTCAGCTCCAGGATCTCACCGCGCGCGTCGATGTCGATCTTCTTCGTCAGGTCACCCTTGGCGATGGCGGTCGTCACCATCGCGATGTTGCGCACCTGACCGGTCAGGTTGGACGCCATCTGGTTCACCGACTCGGTGAGGTCCTTCCAGGTGCCGGCCACACCGGGCACGTGCGCCTGGCCGCCGAGGATGCCGTCCGTGCCCACCTCGCGGGCCACCTTGGTGACCTGCTCGGCGAACGAACTCAGCGTCTTCACCATGGTGTTGAAGGTGTCCGCGAGCTGCGCGACCTCACCGCTCGCGTCGATCGTCACCGTCCGCGTCAGGTCGCCGTTGGCGACGGCCGCCGCGACCTGCGAGATGTTGCGCACCTGCACGGTCAGGTTCTTGGCCATCAGGTTGACGTTGTCGCTGAGGTCCTTCCAGATGCCCGTGACGCCCGGCACGTGCGCCTGGCCGCCGAGGATGCCCTCGGTGCCCACCTCACGGGCCACCCGCGTCACCTGCTCCGCGAACGACGACAGCTGGTCCACCATCGTGTTGACGGTCGTGACGAGTTCGAGGATCTCGCCCTTGGCGTCGACGGTGATCTTCTTCGACAGGTCGCCCTTGGCGACCGCCGTCGTGACCTCGGCGATGTTGCGGACCTGGATGGTCAGGTTGTTCGCCATGAAGTTCACGGACTGGGTGAGGTCCTTCCAGGTGCCCGCGACCCCCTGCACCTCCGCCTGACCGCCCAGCATGCCCTCGGTGCCCACCTCACGGGCCACCCGCGTCACCTGCTCCGCGAACGACGACAGCTGGTCCACCATCGTGTTCAGGGTGTTCTTCAGCTCCAGGATCTCGCCGCGCGCGTCCACGGTGATCTTCTGCGACAGATCACCCCGCGCCACCGCCGTGGCGACCTGCGCGATGTTGCGCACCTGGGCGGTGAGGTTGCCGGCCATACCGTTCACCGAGTCGGTCAGGTCCCGCCACACACCGGCGACGCCGGGCACCTGCGCCTGACCGCCGAGGCGGCCGTCCGTGCCCACCTCGCGGGCCACCTTGGTCACCTGGTCGGCGAACGCGGACAGCTGGTCCACCATCGTGTTGATGGTGATCTTCAGCTCCAGGATCTCGCCGCGCGCGTCCACGGTGATCTTCTGCGACAGATCACCCCGCGCCACCGCCGTCGTGACCTGAGCGATCTGCCGCACCTGGGCGGTCAGATTGCCGGTGATGGAGTTGACGGAGTCGGTGAGCTCCTTCCAGGTGCCGGACACCCCGGGTACCTGGGCCTGACCGCCGAGCCGGCCCTCCGTACCCACCTCGCGGCCCATCTGGATGACCTGGTCGGCGAACGAAGACAACTGGTCCACCATGGTGTTCACGGTGTTCTTCAGCTGGAGCATCTCACCGGCCACGTCCACCGTGACCTTCTGGGACAGATCACCGTTGGCGACCGCCGTCGTCACCTGGGCGATGTTGCGCACCTGCCCGGTGAGGTTGCGGAACGCCGTGTTCACGGAGTCCGTGAGGTCCTTCCAGTCGCCCGCGACCCCGGGCACCTGGGCCTGGCCGCCCAGTTCGCCCTCGTTGCCGATCTCCCGGGCGACGCGGGTGACCTCGGCGCCGAAGGCGGACAGCTGGTCCACCATCCCGTTGACCGTGTTCTTCAGCTCCAGCATCTCGCCGGCCACGTCCACCGTGACCTTGCGGGACAGATCACCGCTGGCCACGGCCGTCGTCACGGCCGCGATGTCCCGCACCTGCGTGGTCAGGTTCCGGAAGACGGTGTTGACGGAGTCCGTCAGGTCCTTCCAGGTGCCCGCGGCCCCCGGCACGTTCGCCTGCCCGCCGAGCCGCCCCTCGCCACCGACCTCGTTGGCCACCCGCGTGACCTCGTCCGCGAACACCCGCAGCGTCTCGGTCATCTGGTTGATCGTGTCGGCGAGCTGGGCCACCTCGCCGCGCGCCTGCACGGTCACCTTCCGCGACAGGTCACCGCTGGCGACCGCGGTGGTCACCTCCGCGATCCCCCGCACCTGGGCCGTGAGGTTACCGGCCATGGTGTTCACCGAGTCGGTGAGTTCCTTCCACACCCCGTCGACACCGGACACCTGGGCCTGACCGCCCAGGATGCCCTCGGTACCCACCTCGCGGGCCACCCGCGTCACCTCGGAGGAGAACGCGGAGAGCTGGTCCACCATCGTGTTGACGGTGTTCTTCAGCTCCAGCATCTCGCCGGCCACGTGCACCGTGACCTTGCGGGACAGATCACCCTTGGCGACCGCCGTCGTCACCAGGGCGATGTCGCGCACCTGGGCCGTCAGCCGGTACGCCATCGTGTTGACGGAGTCCGTGAGGTCCTTCCAGGAACCCGACATGCCGCGCACCTGGGCCTGACCGCCCAGCTTGCCCTCCGTACCGACCTCGCTGGCCACCCGCGTGACCTCGTCGGTGAACGTCGACAACTGGTCGACCAGGTTGTTGACCGTACGCCCGACCTTCAGGAACTCCCCGCGCAGCGGATGCCCCGGCCCGTCCGGCCCCTGGGTCCGCAGATCCATCCGCGGCGACAGATCACCCTCGGCCACCCCCGACAGCACCCGGCTGACCTCGGAGACAGGTCGTACGAGATCGTCCACGAGCGCGTTGGAGTTGTCGATCGCGGTCGCCCAGGAACCCTCGCAGGCCCCCGTCTCCAGGCGTTCGGTGAGCTTTCCCTCACGTCCGACCATGCGCCGCACCCGCGACAACTCGCCCGTGAGATGCAGATTGCGGTCGGCGACCTCATTGAAGACCGCCGCGATCTCCGACATCTCGCCGTCCCCGGACACCGTGAGCCGCTTGCGGAAGTTCCCGTCCCGCATGGCCAGCAGAGCGACGAGCAGCCGGTTCAGGGCAGCCGTGTCCACCGTGGTGGTGCCGTTGTGCCCCTTGCCCCGGCTGCTACTAGGGGACTGTCCGCCTTTCGCGCGCGCCTTCGTGGCCCGCGTAGGTGCGCCAGACTCCACTGTGTCCCTCCCGCAAGGGTCGACCATTGCCGCTCTGTGCCCCGGCACTCCCGATCGGCGTACCGGTGTCATGCTGCCTGCTTGTGCCCGATGCGGTCAGACCGCCCGAGGGGCTGCTGCCCACCATCCGCAGTACCCACTCAGCCTGCCGGTTCCTTCACCAGAAGCTTGCCCAGTGTTTCACCCTCACCGAACCAGGCCATAACAGTTCGGCAGCTTCGCACATCGTCCGCACACCCTCCGGACGGAAACACGGACGACCGGCATCCGCGCGGGCAGGGAAGGTAAGTAACCTTGCATGCGGCTGTCCAGCCGTGCCGGCGCATCCGGTCTGGGCGGTGGCACGAGCACCAGCGGGCATCGGAGGGGCGGCCGCACACATGACCACCGGACTGATCCCCGGGGGACCGTCCCCGGAACCCCGGCCGACGAACGGCCTCGCCCCGCAGGCCCCGCGCCTTCCGGTCGGCCCGGGAACCCTGCACGTAGACGACCGGCCGAGGAGTTCTGTGATCACCGCGCGCGCGGCCGCCAGCTTCGAGCCCGTCGGGCGCTCCGTAGCGACCGCCCGCTCCTTCGTCCGCGACACCCTCCAGGGATGGGGCTTCGCCGACATCGTCGACGACGCGGTGGTCCTCACCAGCGAACTGGTGACCAACGCCGTGGTCCACGCGGGCACGGCCGCGGACGTCCTGTGCCTGCGCAGCGACGACGGCGCACGCATCGAGGTCTCCGACCGCTACCCCGAGCGGGAGATCCCGCTCCAGGGCGCCGCCGTCAACATGGGCAGCCCCGACCGCGAGGGCGGGCGCGGACTCCAGCTGTGCGCGGCCCTGGCGGGCCGATGGGGCGTCGAGTACACACCGACCCACAAGAACGTCTGGTTCCAACTCGACCTGCCCGCACGCTCGGTGGGCACCCGTTCCGCGGGCCCCTCGCTGCCCGCCCACCTCCTCCCCCTCGCCGACGGCCGGGTCCGCGTCGCCGTCGTCCAGATCGACCGCAACGGCGCGATCATCGCCTGGAACGAGGACGCCGAGGAACTCTTCGGCTACGCCGCGGACCAGGTCACCGGCAAGCCCCTCACCGATCTCGCCGCCTGGCCGCACACCCCCGGCACGGGCACCGGCATCGCCGAGGCCCTTCAACTCTCGCGCTGGGAAGGCAGTTACGGCCTGCGCACCGCGAGCGGCCGGGTGATCCCGGTCTACGCCTCCCACCTGCGCGTCCGCGACACCGGCGGCGAGCCGTCCACGGTCTGTCTGCTCGTCCGCGACCACGAACGCGCCGTCCTCCAGACCCCGTTGCGCGTCCCGGCCTCCGACGCGGGCTCCTCCTCCGACATCCAGGGCGCCGACCCCTTCGAGGTGTTCATCGGCTCCCCGGCCCCGGACGACCTCGACGGTCTCCTCCAGCGCACGGTGGAGCGCGCCCGCGACATGCTCGACGGCGACTCCGCCTTCCTGCTCCTGGCCACCGACGACGAAACGGAGTTGGAGGTCCGCGCCTCGACCGGACTGCCCTCCGCGCGCCAGCGCTTCGCCCGGGTCCCCGTCGAGGCGGGCCCCGGCCGCTACGGCTCGGCCCGTATGCCCGCCGTCCACGAGGACCTCGCGGCCGTCCCCGGCGCCGTGCCCCTCCTGAACGCCACCGGCATGCGCTCGGTCGTGACGGTCCCGCTCAAGGTCGAAGGCCGGCTCACCGGCTCCCTCGGAGTGGCCGCGGAGGCCCCGGGCAGATACTCCAACGAGGAGGCGCTGCGCCTCCAGTTCGCCGCGGACCGCATCGCGCTCGCGGTGGAGTCGGCCCGCCTGGGCGAACTGGAGCGCCTGCGACGAGGCTCCCTGAGCTTCCTCGTCGAAGCCTCCGACCTGCTGGCCGGCACCCTGGACCGGGACCAGACCCTCGCCCTGATGGCCCAGATGACAGTGCCCACCCTGGCCACCTGGTGCGCCGTGTACACGATCGCCGACCAGGCCTCCGAGCCGTACCTGTCCTATGTGCTGCACGAGGACGAGGAGCTGATCGACGGCATCAAGTCGCTCCTGTCCAAGATCGCGCCGCCGGACCCGGTCCCCACCCCGGGCGCGCGCGTCTGGACGGCTCCGGGCGAACTGGCCCACCAGGCGGCCCTGCGCAGCTCCATGCGCAGCCTGGGACTGAGCGGCGGCGCCCCGATCCACCATGCCGTCTCACGCATCGCTCCGACGCTGGCCACGGCGGCCGCGGTCGGCGGTGAGACGGTGGTCCTCCCGCTGGTCGCCCGCAACCGCGTCATCGGCATGCTGACGCTCGGCAAGCCCACCGACGAACACTTCCGCCAGGAGATCCTGGAACTGGCCGAGGACCTGAGCCGGCGCGCCGCCCTGGCCCTCGACAACGCCCGTCTCTACTCCGAGCGCACGGCGATCAGCCAGTCGCTCCAGCGCAGCCTGCTGCCGCCCGAGCTGCCCACCATCGAGGGCGTCGAGGTCGAGGTCATCTACCGCGCGGCCGGCGAGGGCAACGAGGTCGGCGGCGACTTCTACGACCTGTTCCCGATCAGCGACGGCGCCTACGGCTTCGCCATCGGCGACGTGTGCGGTACCGGACCGAACGCGGCGGCGGTAACTGGCCTGGCCCGGCACGCGCTGCGGCTGCTGGCCCGCGAGGGCCTCAGCGGCCCGGCCGTGCTGGAGCGCCTGAACTCGGCGATCCTCGACGAGGGCGCCCGCAGCCGCTTCCTGACCCTCCTGTACGGCGAGCTGCGCCCCCAGCCGGACGGCAGCGCGGAACTGAAGGTGGTCTGCGCCGGTCACCCGCTGCCGCTCCGGCTGCGCCAGGACGGCACGGTCGAGACGGCCGCCGAACCCCAGCCGCTGCTCGGCGTCATCGAGGACCTGGAGCTGTACGAGCAGACGGTCACCCTCGACCCGGGGGACGTCCTGCTGTGTGTCACGGACGGGGTCACCGAACGCCGCGAGGGCACCCGCATGCTGGGCGACGACGGCCTCACCGACGTCCTCACGACGTGCACGGGCCTGACGGCCGGCGCGGTCGCGGCACGCATCATGCGCGCGGTGGAGCGTTTCGCTTCGGACGCCCCGTCGGACGACATGGCGATCCTGGCGATGCGGGTCCCGGGCCTCCAGCACGATTAGGCGGCAGGAAGCAGGACATGAGAAAGGCCCCGCCCGATGGGCGGGGCCTTTCTGGTGGAGCCCCCAAACGGAATCGAACCGTTGACCTTCTCCTTACCATGGAGACGCTCTGCCGACTGAGCTATGGGGGCCAGTTGCGTTTTCGAGGTTTCCCTCGCGGCAACGAAATAGAGCATACCCCGAACAGACCCGTGCTCCCAACTCGCTCAGAAGGCGGGTTGGAGCAATCCTCCGAGCGCATTGCACGCGGCCACGATCCGCTGCATGTCCCGCTTCGTCAGGGAGGCTTCCACGGGCAGCGCGAGCGTCTCGTCGGCGGCCAGTTCGGTCTCCGGCAGGGACACGCAACGCCGGAACTCGGGCAGTCGATGCACCGGCGTCTTCACCGGCACCCGGCAGTCAACTCCCCTGCCGCGCAGGGCGCGTGCAAAGGCGTCACGGTCGGGCCGCCCGTTACCGGGGACCCGGACGACGTACTGCTGGTAGGTGTGTCCGTCACCCCCGTCGGGCGTGCGCACCCCGCGCAGCTTCCCGTCGAGGTACGCGGCACGCTGCCGGCGCTGGGCAACCTCGTCGTACGGCGCCTCGGACTCGCCCTGCTGCAGTACGAGCAGTCCGTGCCGCTGTCCGAGTGCGTGGAGGCGGGCGATGTCGGCCGGTCGGCCGAAGCGGTGCACGGCCACGACGGCCACCGTCCGCGAGGTCACGGAGGCCTCGACAGCCGACGCGTCGAGGCAGTAGGTCACCGGATCTATGTCGGCGAACACCGGGAGCGCACCGGCCAGGGTCGCCGCCTCGGCGACCTCCATGTTCCCGAAGGCCGGCACGATGACCTCGTCACCGACTCCGACGCCGGCGGCCCTGAGTATTGCGGCAGTACCCATGCCGTCGATGCTCGTAGCGGAATGTGAACGTCAAGTGTCGACCAACAAAAAAGGGTTGGTCCCTGAACAGAAGTTCAGGGACCAACCCTTTGAATGATTGTTCGGCGGCGTCCTACTCTCCCACAGGGTCCCCCCTGCAGTACCATCGGCGCTGTGAGGCTTAGCTTCCGGGTTCGGAATGTAACCGGGCGT